>CAZWNW010000001.1:0-602591 GCA_964636255.1 uncultured Bacteriovoracaceae bacterium
CCGAAAGAATTTCGATGAACTTCCATTCACGGGCCATGCGCGGTCTCGTGAATGGCGGAAGTCCTTTGCTTGGCTACGACCGTGACCCATCAAACCCCGGAAAGCGAATTGTAAACGAGGATGAAGCTGAGTTGGTTAAAAAGATTTTCCGTATGTATAATGAAGGACAAAGCCAAAATGCTATTGCCGATCAGCTCACACAAGAGTGTGAAAAACGAAAAGACTTGGGAAGCAAAAAGTACCGTCACATCAAAGATGGTCGATGGACACTCAATGCAGTTCAGAACATCCTTAAGAACTATGCCTACGTTGGAAAACGTGAAGTGAATGTTGGCAATAAAAATGAAAAGCAAGAGTACCTCAAGGCATGGCAACAGTACCAAATTGTTCCGGCTGCATGGGATGCAATTATTAGCGAAAAACTTTTTTCTCGCATTCAAGAACGAATGGCAGAGGCTCATCAAAAGGAGAGAAAGCGTTTTGATGATGGCGAAAGACGAGCATTTCTTGTTTCAGGAAGCATTAGATGTGGCCATTGTGGAATGGCCCTTATTGGCCAATCCGCTCACGGAAAAACGCAAGTTCATCGCTATTATGGCCATAGACAAGTTGTTGGAGAGAAAATAGCTTGCCCGATTAAGCGATTCCCTGCCGTTGAGATTGAAAGCGCAGTCCTGCGTCACTTGGATACTATTTTAAGTGAATCTGGCTACCTTGATCAGATTGAACGGAATATCGAGAAAAGTGTTGGGGTTGATAAGAAAGCCACCCAGCACAAGAAAGAATCACTTAAAAAGACGATCGAAAAAACTGAAAGGGAAATTGATTCTATCTTTAAGCTCATTACAAATATGGGTTCCGGCACAGCCGGAGCCGATCTTATCCAAGACAGGCTCCAGAAACTGGCCGAGAAAAAGAAGACGCTAGAGCATGAGCTAAGATTTGTGATCCAAGCCGAAGAAACTGCTGGCCAAGTTGAAACGGCAAAAAGCCACATTGAGGCCAATACGAAGGCCATTAAGCAATCGCTTAAAAAGGCAAAACCACATTTGCAAAAGAAACTTCTGAGTGCTCTTTTTCAAAACTTAGTGGTGACCGATACTGGCATTAAGGTCTTTTATCATTTGGCAGAGTCTAAGAATTTGATTACCACTATTGCTAAAACAAAAAAGCCATCGGAGAAAACCTCCGATGGCGATTCCATTTCAAATTTTAGAACAAGCCAAACCCTTGGATTTTTTGTGTCCAAGAGTTCGCCTATCCATTGGGATGGTGGAGGCGGTGAGAGTTGAACTCACGTCCGAAATGTCTGCAGTGAAAGCCGCTACATGTTTAGTTTCTTGAGTAGTTTAATTCGTGTGCCAAGCAAGAAACCACCAAGCCTACGAACGAGCCCCTCATTAAATCTCGACCTTGCGAAAGAGACACACACAAGGTCCAGCCGTCATTATAACGATCGACCCCACAAGCAACGGCGGGACTGTGGGCGATCGGCTACTTAGTTTTTAATTAAGCAGCGAGTGCAACTTCAGAGTTAGCACTTAAAGTTTGCCCGTTATGGAGTTTAACGAGTGTCCCGAGCTCACTCGACATGCTGCCCGCACCCCAGAAGCACCCGTCGAAACCCGGCGCCCCCAAATGTGACCTTGGCCTGCTGGAGTATAGCAGCTGAAGTCTTGGGCAGGGAAGGGTCAAGATCTCTTCATTCCACCTCAAATGGCTCTTTTAGAGCTTTCCACGCACTCTGACTTGCGGCTCCCTGCAATTAACAATAAACTTTTTTGCAAAGCAGATGTCAGCGGGAAGCAAAAACCTTATTTATGGTCTCGTTTTTTTTGTGATCGCCGGCGTCTTTTTGGTGGGCGCGATCACAAAACTCTTTGTGCGTGGAAGTTCTAAACAAATCACTGCGATTTCCAATTTGGAGACTCAACGTCTGTTGGTGAATCGTTTGAATCGCGTAGCCGTGAGTGAAAAATCCTATACGCACACCTTGAATATGAATCCCAAACTTTTCTTTTGTCACAACGCCTGTAAACGCTTGGACACCGAGTGCTTTTCCGACCGGGCTTCCTGCCCACCAATGCCGGAATCCAAAGATCCCGCTAGTTTTATGTCTGTCGAGACGATTGAACTGCGCGACGCTTCAAATCAACAACTCTCTTCAAAGGACGGCCTCTTTCGTATCAATGATGATATGAAAGCCTGCGGAGATTCTGCGGGGCTGGCACCCGACAATAGCTCCTGTCAGTGGCAATTGCTCGTTCGTGCCTTCGCCAGCCGCGATCGCATGATTCACTATCACATGACATTGAAACACCTACCTCAGGGAAAGAAAAAGGCCGCCATTCAAATTCCCGAAAAACAATGGGAAGTTGAGACCGAACAACCTCGAGTTTTTGCTTTCAAACGCTTTTTGGCTCGTGGACGAGTCGAGACGAATCGACCTCTGGTTTACAGTTTCACGACGGACGGAGCCGCGGAAGTCAGCGCTTTGGTCCGATGTGAAAGCCCCCATGAAAAAGTCACCCTCTTAAAGATCGATGCCAAGGGTTGTGCACGACATCAGTTTGGTCCGACTGAATTTGGATCAAAAGGAGGACGCTCGAGTGGCGTCTTGCATACCCTAGGTGAAAACGAATGTTCGATCATCGTCAGCATCCCGCAGAATGATGCCGCCTGCGTGATGGAAATTGATGCAAAAACTGGACGCTTTTCCGGTGCAAAATTAGAGGGCTCACTAGGAACGGCGCGATTGGAGAATCTGCTGCTCACACTTTACGGTGTGCCAAAAGGTCAGGAAATTCTCTGTCGTTTCAAAAACGGGGGTCTCCTGGATGCCCCCGGACCGGGGCTAGGTGATGCGGAATTTAATCTTTGTAACTGTGGAAAAGAAGCTTGTTACGGTGATGATCAATCTGAAAGTCGCTTGAAAGATGGCCCGCCCTTTAAAGCCCAGAGGGAAGCGCGGGTGAAAACTCAAAACGAAGTTTGGCTCGAAGTGCGCAATGCGACTTCGGATTCTGCGGCCGCCAGCGTGGAAGTTCGCCGGCCTTAATTTTACGACTGCACTTTTGAAAAAGGCGCAGGGAACGTACCCGAATTGGGCACGATCCCTGCTAATTAGGAGGATGCTGCTGCTGCGTAAATGGTTTTAGTTTGTGGTTTAGATTCTCTTATTAAAAGTCGTCGCTTTCGCTGCTGACTTCATCTTCACCTGACCAACCGGTTGTCCATTCGAGTTCCTCGCTAAGGCTTCGACTGGCGACGGCGTGATCAAGATCAAAAAATGATTCATCATCACTTCGACCACCCAACGTTTCTACTAGGCTGAGGCGGTCAATTTTCTTTTTCGGAGCGGAACGCTTCTTGCGGGCGATCATCTCTTCGTTCTCGATTATCGTATCAAATAAGTCTCTCATAGGTTCTTCTCCTTCCGCACTCGTTGCGGACCGAATTCCCAGGCCCTCTCTCGGGCTTTTGCGTTTCCGCTTGGCTCCCCCGTCCCTGGGTTTTCGGCCTTACAGGAGCATGACCCTCATGCGCCAAAAAAAGGTTAACGAAATCTTTAAAATTTTTCTCTTTTGAAAATATATAATGATTCTAGGCTCTTTTGAGGGATCGACCGAAAATGACGCTCTTGATTCCTTTAGAAAGGTCAGGTTTTTCAAGGGTTTACCGATAAGAGCTAAGAATCATGAGTGCTGAAAGGTTTGGTTCAGATCTTGTACTTGCTGAAAAACTCGCCGCAGGCGGGATGGCCGAAGTGTATCGCGCCGTCCAGTTCGGTCATGGCGGATTCGAAAAGATCATCGCGCTGAAACGCATTCTTCCCCATTACGCGGCTGACGACGAATTCAAACACATGTTTCAAATGGAGGCCAACCTCTCGGGTCTTCTCCAGCATCCGAACATCGTGCAAATTTTTACCAATGGCGAAAGCGAAGGTTATCTCTATCTTTTGATGGAGTTCGTGGACGGAAAAAACGTTCGCCAACTTTTGGCCCGCGCGGATAAAAAGCGCATCAAGATTCCCATTCAATTTTCCTGCTACATGGTGGCCGAGGCCTGTAAGGGCCTGGAGTATGCCCATCATTTTTCTGATCCTAAAACGAGCGAAAAATTGAACATCGTTCATCGCGACATGAGTCCTCAAAACATCATGCTCAGTTACGATGGTGCGGTGAAGATCGTCGACTTTGGAATTGCGAAAGCAGCGGCTCGATCGGAAAATACGCGCGCCGGAATTCTTAAAGGCAAGTTCGGATATATGTCGCCTGAACAGGCGCAGGGTATGCCGCTGGATAATCGCACGGATGTATTTGCGATGGGCATCATTATTTTCGAATTGCTGACGCAGCGGCGTCTTTTCTCGCATGATGACGACATGCGGACATTGCAGTTAGTGCGTGATTGCAATGTGCCACGACCTTCGAAATACAATCCTGACGTTGGCCCGACTTTGGATCGCATCGTTCTGAAGGCACTTGCTAAAAACAAAGCTGATCGCTACGCCACGGCGGGTGATCTCTACGCGGACTTGATTCGATTTATGAATTCGCGCTATCCGGAGTTCATTCCCACAGATTTTTCGAAATTTCTGCGAAAAATTTTCGAAAGTGATATCGCTGACGAAAAGAAAAAGCGCGAAAAAATTGCAGCTGAAATGCCCGCTCGTTTGGGTTCGGATGTGGCCGCTAATAACGGAAAAAACGACAAAGGCATCCGCATCCGCGACGAAGATTCCACGAATCTCGAAGAGTTCGATGATAGCGGCACGGGTTTAACGGGTAGTGATTTGGACGGGCTCGAGGCTGTGGGCGGTGGCTTGTCACTTAAAGGTGCGGTCCAGCAGTCAAATGTTGATCCGCTAGTAAATGCAGAATCAGAATCCGAAAAGGAAAGTTCCCTTCCACCTCCGCAAGAGGGCGCTCGACCCAAAGTCAAAAGCGCGCCTGGAAATGCTTCTCATCTCTCCTTAACATTGCCGAGTGGCTTGACCAGTAGCAACCCGTCAAATTCAGCACACGCACAGGCAAATAAACCGACCGCCGCTTCTAGCCTTGCGTTTAAATCGCACAACTCACTACAGCTGGGAAAAACAAATCTAGCAACGGGCGCAAAAGCCGATCCTACCGCTTCCGAGAATCCCGCTCCCCGCCGAGGCGGAACTGGATCTGTATCTGTGACCTTATCTCCACAAAGTTCTAATAACAGCGGTAGCAACAATAGCTATCGGCCGGCTCCCACGGGTTCATCTTCTTCATCGGGCACAGGTAGTGGTTATCGCTCAGCTCCAAGTGTAGGTGGAACGCCTGCAGCACGCGCGGTTCGCCGAGAGAGTTCAAGTTTTGCAGGAAGTTTTCTTACAATTATTCTTGTCGTCATCCTGGGGGGGGGCGGTTTCTGGCTCTTGAAGGATACGATGTTTAAAACCGAGCAAAGCTGTGCTGCTGGGCAGACGAAAAATGCTTCCGGAGTCTGTGTGGCGATTAATAATCCTACACAACCCGTATGTGCCGAGAATCAGCAGCTTGTTGGCGGTCAGTGTGTGGATCGTCGACCTGCAGCTGTTCAGAAGAAATTTTACATTCCACCCGAAAGTTCCGGCCAGGTGACTTTTAATTCCACGCTGCCACTTACGGTCAAAGAGATTTACATCAACGGCGAAGTTCTGGCCGACAAAGCGGGAAGAAAAATTTCAGGTCCCGTAAAAACTGTCCACGTGGGACCCGGAAACCACCTGATTAAAATCATCAGCACGCCCTTCGACAAGAGCTGGCAGGGTCGTGTTCAGGTTCGCTCAAATGTCATCACGCCCATTGATGTCGATCTGGAATAGCCTCTTAAATCCAATATCTTGAAGAGCCTAGGCGCACAGAGATTTTTTTGTTACAAGTGTGTCGATGACGCTCATCCAGTTGCTTCATGAACGCGTTGAAAAAGACCCCCAAAAAACTCCCATCCTCTGGAAAAGATCGGCCCACTGGGAAAGCCTCAGTTGGTTGGATGTCGAGCGCTGGATCTACGGTATCACTCGTTCCCTAGAAGCCGACGGCTTTAAAAAGGGCGATCGCATCGCAATCCTCTCCAACAGTCGCCCAGAGTGGGCTCTTTTGGATTGGGCAGCTCTGTCGATGGGGCTTGTTGTGGTGCCTGTATATCCATCGCTTTTGCCTTCTGAAATAGAATATATTTTAAAGGACTGTGGGGCCGGATTTCTCCTTTGCGAAGACGGCGTTCAACGGGCGAAAATCGAAAAAATTCGAGAGCATCTTCCCGGCCTTCGGCGCATCGTGAGTTTGGAGCGCGTCGAGCCCGATAATCTGATCACCTCATTTCAAGCTTGGACCCAGATTCCGGAATCCCCTCTGAGTGAGAACGAGCGCAAAGTTTGGCAGACACGTGGGCAGAACATTTTGCCTCAGGATCTGGCTTCGATCGTTTACACTTCGGGCACGAGCGGGGTGCCAAAGGGTGCGCTCTTAACGCACGGAAATTTCGTTGCAGTCATTGAGGACGTGAAAGAGGCACTTCCCATCACAGATCGCGATGTGACTCTCCTCTTTTTGCCACTCGCGCATATTTTAGGAAGGGTGGAACACATGCTGACACTGGGCGTTTCGTGGACCAATGCCTATGCGCAAAGTCTTAAGACGATGATGGAGGACCTCTTGGAGGTTCGTCCGACGATTTTGGTTTCCGTGCCACGTATTTTCGAGAAAGTTTTTGCGGGCATCAGTGGAAAATTGAAAAGTTATCCCGGCCCAGTTCGGCGTTTGATGGAAGAATCCTTTCGATTTGCCCGCCACTACAGTCGACTGAAAGAGCGCGGTGACAATGTCGATTTAATAGATCGATCGGCCCATAAAGTCTTTGACCGGCTTCTTTATGGAAAAGTGCGCGAGCGTTTTGGCGGCAGGCTACGATTTTGCATTTCTGGCGGAGCGCCCCTGAGCGAAGACTTGGCGCGCTTTTTTCATGCTTGTGGGATTCTTGTGCTGGAAGGCTACGGACTTACAGAAACGACCGGCCCCGTTGCGGTCAATCGTATGAACGATTACCAGTTCGGTACGGTAGGAAAGGTCTTAAAATCCGTCGAAATGAAGTTGGAAGGCGACGGAGAATTTCTATTCCGAGGTGGTCCCATCACTTCGGGATATCATCATTTACCCGAAGCCAATGCGGAATCCTTTGCTGACGGTTTTTTCCGCACCGGTGATGTGGGCGAAGTGGATGCGCGCGGATTTCTAAAGATCACGGACAGAAAAAAAGATTTGATTATCACAGCGGGCGGCAAGAACGTGGCGCCTCAAAAAATAGAAAAACTGCTCCTTCAAAATCCTCTCTTTACTCAGGCAATTGTCTTAGGCGATCAGCGAAAATACCTAAGCGTTTTGGTGGCCCTAGATCCAAAAATTTCACGGGCCTTAGCCGAGCAAAAAGGCATCTCTTTTAGTGGGCTCAGCGAACTCTACACCGATGAAAAGTTTCAGTATCTGATTCATCAGTCCATTCAAAGCGTGAACAAAACTTTGTCGAGTTTCGAGAGCGTGAAACGCTTTCGCATTTTACCGCGCGAGTTAACAGTCGAGGCCGGTGAATTGACTCCGAGTCTGAAGATTAAACGCAAGTATTGTTCGCAAAAATACTCAGATCTCGTTGAACAGATGTATACAGGCAGTTAGAGTGTTGGCGATGAGTCAAAAAGCACGAGATTTTTTCGACATTGATTTTCAAAAGCGCGCGACCGAGGATCCTGCTTGTATGCAAAAGGCTGGGGTGCGCGGAAAGACTGTAGTCCTCAATTTAGACGGTACTTCGGGAGGCCAGTGGACCTTCACCTTTGATGCCGATGGCAAATTGGAATTCAAAAAAGGTACGGCGCCTTCAGCGGACTGTGAAATTTCCATGAAAGATGAGACTTTTGATGGATTGCTTCAAGGCAAAGTAAATGTTCCCTTTGCCTTCATGATGCGAAAAATTAAAGTCAAAGGAGACGTAGCAATTGCCGCCAACGTCGGCCTGGCTCTGCAAAAATTGGTGCGCACTTAGTACTCGTGACTGCCGAAGAAATCATAGAGAAATTTCAACTGGAGCCCCTAAATATTGAAGGCGGCTATTTTCGACGTCTCTACACGCATCCGCAGACAATCACGATTGATGGACGCCGTCGGCCGCTGGCGACTTCGATTTATTATCTGGTGACGAAAAGTTCTTTTTCCGCACTTCATCGATTGAAATCAGACGAAATTTTCCACTTCTATGCAGGGGATCCCGTCGAGATGCTTCAACTGACGGAAGTTGGTGAGGGACTGCGCATCGTGATGGGCTCCAATTTCGCCTTAAACCACGAAGCACAGGTGATCGTCCCCTCCGGCACATGGCAAGGAACGCGCCTCATTAACGGCGGCCAGTGGGCTCTCTTGGGCACAACAGTTCATCCGGGCTTTGACGATGCAGATTTCGAATTAGCCCGCCAAGACGAGCTACTGGCTCGCTACCCTGCCTTCGAAAGAGAGATTCGGAATTTCTTGAAAGCTGAAAAGTGAAAAAGCGGAGAGCTCCCTAGGGAATTCTCCGCTTTCTCTTATTTTAGGTCAGAACTGAAAACTATCAGGGCCGACCAAAATCAAATTCCATTTGTTCGTGTCGCTGGCCCATTCCGGGATCTGCAGGAAGGGGAGCTCCGCTGAAACCCAAGGCAGTACGGACAGCTATTTCCGCATTCACCAGTCCGGATCCAGATTCATTCGGCAAACGATTTTCCATGGCTTGGGCCGTGCTTTTCAAAATCGCTTTGACATCAGCACCTCGTAGGTCCTTTCGGATTCCTTTGATAAGGGCTGCGATGCCCGCAACATGCGGAGCGGCCATCGAAGTGCCTGAAAATGCCTGGTAGCTACTTGCTTGTGCCGCAATCGATGCTTCAATGCGCAAACCTTGGTTCAAGGATTCCGCCAATTTTTGCCCCGCAAATTGTGTGATGCCAGCAACCGGGATTGGGGCTCGCGTCTCGTTGCCGAGTGTTCCTGCCGCAGGTCCTTCACCATTATTATTGTAGATCAATACGCCACGAGCTCCACGTGCCAGCACATTGGTGACTTTATCGCCGAAAGCAATTTCGCCGCGTCCGACAAGTGCAATTTTTCCGTTCACATCGATGTTCATCAAATCCTCGGGTCGACCCAATCCGACATGGACGAGTGGTCCTTGAATGGGATTGGGGTTATCAAGTGATCCCGTAAAGATGGAACTTTGAATCTGGTCCGGTAGTCCCTGAACATAGATAAAGACTTGCGAGATGCGACCCATTTTGCGAGGCACGCTCGACAAAACATCCACACCCGGCGCAACAATATCGAGCTCGGGTCCGTAATTTGAAAAACTTGCCCGTTGCAGGAAGGGGCTGATTGCTCCCACTGCGATGGCTTCGGGATGCGCGGCAGGGAAAGAAACACGTTCTTCTCCATCGTTTCCGGATGCGGCCACAACTACTACTCCGGCATTTTCTGCGGCGGCCACGGCCTCTGCGGTCGCACGACTTGCATTTTTGCCCCCAAGTGACATGTTGATCACGTCAACACGTTCCTCGATGCCCCAGTAAATTCCTTTGACGATCCCCAATGACGAACAGCCTTGGTTTCCGCAAACACGTCCCGCTAAAATTCGCGACTGTGGAGCCACGCCTACGACTCCACTTCCGTTGTAAGTCGCCGCAATGGTGCCGGCGACATGTGTCCCGTGACCGTTGGTATCGAAATAATCGTAGTCGTTTTGGAAAAAATCAGTTTCCCAAAAGTCCATTTGTTGTTGGCCTTGGAGCAATTCATAATGTCCATCGCCGATTTCTTGGGCTTCGAAGGGACCCTTTTCCATAAAATTTTGGCCCTTTTCGAAACGTTCGGCCAAGTCTTCATGATTGCGGTCGATGCCAGTGTCGAGCACCAATACTCGGGCGCCATTACCCATAATGGGTTGCGTCGGATTCACATTCCAGGCTTCGATGACTTTAGCGGCCTTCAAGCCCCAGGGAATTTCTTTGAATTCGGAATAAACGTTTCTCCACGCCTGTGGCCCCTTGTATTCGACTACGGGATCCGGTGCCTTGAAAAACTCTTCAGCTTCATAAAATGCGAAGTGGGGATTGTTGGCCAATTGGCTTAGCTCCACGTCTGAATTGACTTCAACCGTCAGCAGGCGTCCCGCTCTTTGCACATCTTGTACTTTTAAGCCCAGGTCAGAGACCAGAACTGATTTATCAGCCGGCTTTCTAGGCAGATTGAGAAATGCATTGCGCATTCCTAATTGCGGCTCTTTGGCCTCTCTTACTTGAAGGGCGATCCTTTGTGCCATGGCTGGCGAATGCATCTGCACCAGATAGCGCGTAGCATCGGCCACGGGCGTCCACGCAAGATAGGTACCCAAGAATGCGATCAATGATGATTTTCGAAATGATGATAGATTCAGGCCCCCAATTTGCGGAACGCGCATAGGCGATCCCTCCGTTCTCTGGCAGTGATGCCAGCCTCTCTCACGTGGAAACCGCTCTCTCCTTCGGCCGGACTAACGGGCTCTCTCCTTCCCGCTTTGTCCCGACTCCCCTTGTCTGGGGAACCGTCCTCGTGTTTTAAGATCTATACGATGCAAGTGGGAATTAAACCTAAATTTACCTGTCGGTTGACGCTGTGTTTCGTTAACATTTCCGAGGGATTGGCGCGATGAAGCGTGAATCAATTTTGTTGATCTCGATGATCGCGCTTTGCATTGTTTTGGGATTCATTTCCCTTCGACTCAATCTGAAAAGTTTTGAGCCCGAGCATGAGCATTTTTATGAACCGCAACCGACGCGCGAGCGCGAGCGCTTTTTTCAGTTTTCTCCTACGGAAGAATACGTGCTCGATACAAAAAAAGATTTGTGGCCCGCGGAATTCAACGCGAAAAATCCGCCCGCTCCGACCTCGATTCCGTTTCTCTACAATAGACTTTTGAAAAGCACGCGCGGACCTGAACTAACAACTTTTGAAATCATGGAACTACGCCAATGGTCTGTGCTTGCGAACGCGGATCATCAATCTGCTTTGGAGAAAATTCTCTTAGAGGGTGTGGAAAATGAAAAAAGTTTTCAGAAAGTTTTGAACTTCGGTTCAACACGCGCGGAAGCGTGTTCATTGCGGAATCAAGATCGCGCCTTTCGCTTGCTTCAAATCGGTCGTTTTGTTGCTGAAGCGCGAAATTTTTTAGAAAATTGTAACCCTCAGTCCCCCAGCGTTCGCATGTTTGCTATTCGCGAAGCACTGAGTGTTGGAGCGGAAAAACCACTGAAGGAACTTGCAATAGAGCTGCAAAACTTGATGTCGTCTCTGACGGATCCGGATAGTTTCTCGCGCTGGTATGCCCTCGAACTCTTTCAATTGGTGCACATTTTACGCAATCAAGAAGGTCGTGACTCTCAGTAGTCCACTGTGGGGCGGAGTGAAGCGCGAGACTCGACGCGTCAACTAGGTATTGCTGCCCTTTGAAGCAGGGACTTCGAAATAGTGCCGAATCACGGCCGCAAGCCAATCGATTTCCTCACGTTTTGCTCGTCGTTCCACGGTCAAGACGCCACCGTTATTGGGCACTGAAAGCATCCAGTGACCTCGGGTCGCATAACGTTTTTGTTCCGGCGCATTGGGGTCCGGCGCGATCGAGGCCATATTGCGGGAACCGATCCAGTTATGAACTTGGAGTTGCTCGAGACTGGGAATTTCAGTCGACGCTTTTTGAATCGTGAAGGGGCCAAAGGAGCGGCGATACTGGAAGCGAAAGGCGCCCGCATCTTCTGCTTCAATAAGGAGTCGCTCCTGGTAAAACCAGCAAAGCAGAGCGATGAGAGGAAAGACGAAGAGCGTTGAATAAAAGGAAAGGGCGATCAACTTATCGAGCCACGCTCCTTGCTCCATCATGCTTTGAAAAAGCGGGCCCGCCGCTAGATACATGGAAAAAAGAATGAGAGCGATGAAGATCAGTGTTCCACCCACGGTAAAACGTTTTGAGGTCGTCTGGAGTTGCAGACGCTGAGGTGTTGACCGACGGCGGACCGGCTGTAAGGGGAAAACAAGGCCCATGCTGTGAAAAATGCTCAGAATCTTTCAGCCGGTCAAGTTGCAAATAAGTTCCGGACAGCGATAGATTAGGCCCCCATGAGCGAAAGCAAAGGCGACAAGAACGCAGCATCCAAGGAATTGCGCATTAAACAGGCGCTGGAATATCATGAAGGATCGGAAATTCCTGCAGGCATTGGATCAAAGCGATTCGGTAAACTAGAGGTGACGCCGACTAAATCTATGCTTTCGCAGCGTGATCTAAGCCTGGCCTATTCGCCAGGTGTTGCAGAACCCTGCAAAGCGATCGCTAAAAATCCAGATGATGTTTACCGCTACACCACAAAAGGAAATCTTGTGGGCGTTGTAAGTAACGGTACGGCGGTTTTGGGCTTGGGAAATATCGGGCCGTTGGCCGCAAAGCCCGTGATGGAGGGAAAATCCGCGCTCTTTAAAAAGTTTGCTGACATTGACTGTTTTGACATCGAAGTCGACGCGTTGGAGATCGATCGCTTTTGTGATGTTGTCGCTGCGTTGGAGCCCACCTTTGGCGGAATCAATTTGGAAGATATCCGCGCTCCGGAATGTTTTGAAATTGAACGTCGTTTAAAGGAGCGGATGAAGATTCCCGTCTTCCATGATGATCAACATGGCACGGCGATCATTAGTGGCGCGGCACTTTTAAATGCACTCGAAGTCACCAAACGAAAAATCGAAGACCTAAGAGTAGTTTTTTGCGGCGGTGGTGCGGCGTCGATTTCGTGTGCACGTTTCTGGCTTCGCCTGGGAGTTCGCAAAGAAAACCTGATCATGACCGACCGAAATGGTGTGATTTACGAGGGTCGCAAAGAGGAAATGAATCCTTATAAAGAAGAGTTCTCATTAAAGGGAACTGCTTGGCACAAAAAATTGCCGAAAACTTTGGAAGAAGCCATGGTCGGCGCCGATGCCTTTTTGGGTTGTAGTGTCGGAAATGTTGTTACCCCCAAAATGATTCAATCTCTGCGTCCCAATCCCTTGGTTTTTGCGATGGCCAATCCGGATCCCGAAATTTCTTATGAGGAAGCGAAGTCTGCAGGTGTGCCTATGATTTTCGCAACGGGACGCTCGGACTATCCCAATCAAGTGAACAATGTTTTGGGTTATCCTTTTATTTTCCGAGGGGCTCTGGATGTGCGTGCGACCTCGATCACGGAAGAAATGAAAATCGCCGCTGCGCGTGCCATCGCGGAACTCGCGCACCAACCCGTGCCGGAATCCGTGGTCCAAGCCTACGGTGGAAAACCTCTAAGTTTCGGAATGGAATACATCATCCCGAAACCTTTTGATCCTCGCGTTTTGTTGTGGGTGGCGCCGGCCGTGGCCCAGGCTGCAATCGAATCAGGAGTCGCCAAACAAGAACTTCCCGGTGGCTCGATCGAAGCCTATCGTTCGCGGCTTGAAAAACTGCAAAATCGCAAGAGTTCCGTGATTCGATCACTGAAAGATCGCATGGGCAAAGTGCAGCGCAGTGCTGATGCCAAACGCATTCGCTTGGTTTTACCCGAGGGAAGCAATGAGCGCGTTCTTCAAGCGGCTGCTCAAATGCGCGAAGAAAAAATTGTGGAACCCATACTATTGGGTGATCCCGATGTCGTACGCCCAATTATTCGCGAACTCGGATTGCAGGAATTGGAATCTGTCGAAATCATTCGTCCGTCCAAAGCTCCGGATTTCGATGATCTCGCGCATAAGCTTTGGCTTATTCGTAAACGAAAAGGAACCACTCCAGAACTTGCTCAGCAGCTTTTGAAAGATCCGCTTTATTACGGGGCCATGATGGTTCGCGAAGGCAAGGCGGATGCTTGGCTCTCGGGCGCAACACGCAGTTATCCCGAGACCATTCGTCCCGCACTTCAGGTGGTCGGTTCAAAGGCCGGACAGAAAGTGGCCGGCGTTTACATGCTCCTTAATCCCGAACGAGTTTATTTTATTGCCGACACAACGGTGAACATCGATCCGTGTGCTGAAGACCTTGCGGAAATTGCGATCAACACTTCGACCGTTGTGAGCTCGATGGGATTTGAGCCACGCATTGCGATGATTAGCTTCTCGAACTTTGGCGGCAACACACATCCGCAGGCTCAGAAAGTGCGCCAAGCGACGCGCATTATTCAGAGGCGTCGCCCTGATCTGATGGTCGATGGCGAAATGCAGGCTGACACTGCGGTGAGTCCCGAGATCATGCAGGAAAAGTTTCCGTTCTGTCGGCTGAAAGAGAAGGGGGCCAACGTATTGATTTGTCCCGATCTATCGTCGGCAAACGTCGCCTATAAATTGCTCGGGAAAATCGGCGGCGTAGAACTCGTCGGCCCAATTTTGATCGGCATGAATTTACCGGTGCATGTACTACAACTCAATTCCAGTGTGCGCGACATCGTCAACATGGCCGTCATCGCCGCCTTGGACGCCAGCGAAAATCACATGGAAATCACCAAACAACGCTTGAGCCAGAGCGCTCTGGATGGCCGCAGTTTAGGTGTTCGTTAGCCGAATAGCACTTGACGGTCGCAGTTTGGGTGTTCGTTAACTGTGAACTGAAAATATGCTCATGTCGAGCACCGCTAGACGGCTTCGCGTTTTCGGAGCGATCATGAGTTTCGGTTTAGCTCGGAAGCCGGGGCGGTCCCTGGCTACGAATAAAAATATAAGCCTTGGCTCTCGGGATTCCCCTTCCTTCCAAGACATTGAGGGCCACGTAGTCTTTGATGCCTCGAAAACTCTTGAATCCGCCTGCGATGACTCGGGTGAAGGGTCGATAGTCCCAAAACTTTTTGATCCCGAGTTTTTCAAGGGAACCCCGCCACCGATTCGCCCCCGTAACAGACATCGCAATAGCCGAGCAAATGGCCCGAATAAAGGGATAATAGTTCCGGCGACGAGCAAGTTTCAGGTGAAAATGAAGATGATTCCCCACGTTGGCTAATGAATAGATTTGTACGGAATATTTCCTACAGAATTTTTTTAAAATATTACGAATGGCCGTCTCATTTTTTGCAGTTTTAAAAGAAAAAGTGCCTTTTGCCAAAGAAGATCGCAAAACAAGGTGCATACTTTCCTGCGCACTGATCGGCCTGCCACCTCGAAGACGACCTCTGCGTCGTTTCATGAGTTCCCCGCCGTAGGATCTCTCTCTGGATTTAAAAAAAGAGGTCTGTTTGGCTTTCACTGTGTGTACGAAGGTATAAAAACGACCAGTTTATGTCAAGTGTTTAGACGGGATAGATTGTTGTGTGCTAGAGCCAGTTCATGTTGATTTTGTTTAGTATCTTCGTAGCTTTGACGGCTTTTTTGCACTTGATGTTTTTTAAGTTGGAGAGCATCGATTTCATGCAAGAGAGAATTTTGAAAAGATTTGGACTCACTCACGAGCAAGGTGCGATTGTGAGAATATGGGCCCTCAATCAGGGCTTTTATAATCTTTTTCTGGCGCTGGGACTTATCTACTCCCTGTATCTAGTTCACGGTGATCAAATGAGATCGGGATTGCACTTGGCTCAATTTATTCTGCTGATGATAACCGGAGCCGGAGTGGTGCTTTTGATCTCGGCTCCGAAAAAATATCCTGCTGCTCTCTTGCAGGCTCTTCCAGCACTTTTGGGCTTTATCTTAAGTCTCCTAGTTTAGGGGCAGTCGAAAGCGTCAAGAAAGCCGCGATCTCTGGCAATACGGGCCACATCCTTTGAATATTTCATTGGAATTTGTCTAACGCGTGGCATTGGATTTTTGATGGGACCTTTCATTTTTTCTGCGCTTCGTTAAACTGAATATAGGTAATTTTCTTTTAACTTGGGGAAGGGAAGCAAGTCATGGACGAGCTAGCCAAAGGAACAGAAGTCGCAGAACGTTTTGATTTTTGGAACATGGGGACTTTGATTGAAGCTTTCAATCAAGGCGCGCCGTGGACCTGGGGCATTCTCATCATCGGATGTTTTTGTTTGGTGATTTTCATCGAGCGTTGTTGGGTTTTGTATTTTCAAGCCAGCGTTTCCAAAGAGCGTTTCTTAGCCCAAGTTCAGCGTGCAATTCTCGCGGGGGATCTAAACGCTGCGGTGAACTACTGCAATGATCGCAGCACGCCCCTCAACAACATCGTCAAAGCCGGAATCGTATCGGTCATGAACAAGGGTAAAGACGAAGAAATTCAAACTTCCATGGACGTGGCGGCACTGCGCGAAGTTCCGGTGCTCGAACGCCGAACGCCCTTCCTGGCGCTTTTCGGAAACGTTTCGACTTTGATCGGTCTTCTTTCGACGATTGTTGGTTTGATCATCGCCTTCAAATCCGTGTCCAGCGAAGATCCCACGGTAAAAGCAGCTATTCTTGCGGACGGTGTGGCTCAGGCTATGAACGGAACTGCGATGGGGCTTTTGGTAGCGATTCCTGCACTCTTGGCTTACGCGATGTTGTCAGCGAAAACGCAGAAGATCTTGGACGATATTCACGAAAGTTCAGTCGCAGTTTTAAATCTGATTATTCAGAATCGCGAAAAATTCCCAACTCGCTAGGCAACGGCCACGGAAAGTTGAGTTGAAAAGATGTTGGATCTGAAAAGAAGGGGCAAGGCTAAAGAGGTTATTAATAACCTCAATCTCGTTCCCTTTATTGATCTTTTCTCCACACTCATCATCTTCTTAATGGCAACAGCCGTATTCGATAAACTCGCCAGCGTTCCCGTAAACATGGGAAGCAACGATCAATCTTCGATCAAAGTTCCGGACGGCGGATCCAGCACGAAAAAAATTGTGGGCACGGTGACTGTGACCGTCACAACGGACACCATCATAGTTTCCGACTCTGGCTCCAGCCGACGCCTCACGATTGCAAGTGAAATAGAAAATGAATACCAGGGAGTCGCCGAGTTCATGAGTGCCGCGCGCGCACGCCACCGTGACTTGCGCGAGTTGATCGTGAATGTCACGGACAAGGCTAAATACGGTGCGATGGTCGCTGTAATGGACGAGGCACTCGCTGTCGATTTCGATCAACTCGTTGTGACGGGGGACGGGCAATAGCATGGCGATCAAGATTCCCCGCTATCGTTTGAAAAGTGAATTCGATTTACCCAGCTTTCGTCACCGTATGCAGGGACCGATTGGTGGACGAAAACTCGCAGCGGATCTGAATTTAACTTCGCTGATTGACGTTTTCTCGGCCATCATTCTCTTTTTGGTGACCACATTTTCCGCAACCGGTGAAATCATCGTGGCGCAAAAAGATCTGCAATTGCCGAAAGCAAAACATGCGCGTCTCTTGCAACGATCGCCGATTGTGACCATCACCGAAAAAGGCGTCGCTCTTGAGGGTGCCGACATGGGTTCCAACGCAAACATCAGCGAGCGCATCGAGGAAAGCGATTGGGAAATGCCGCGACTAATTTCGAAGCTTCGCCAGTATCGTCAGACTTTTGAAAATGCCCAGCCCGGTATTCCCTTCCCCGGCAACGTGATTATCCAAGCGGATCGCGGCCTGGACTTTGTCTACATTAAACGCGTTTTATACGCGCTGGTGGGCGAGGGTTACACGGGCATTAATCTCGTAGTCCGCGGAGAATCGACGCTTCCCTCGAGTCAGGCGCGCTAGGCAAAACAAGTTTAGTTCTTCCCTTCACGTCACCAAAATTCATTGGCTCTCGCTGTGCGATGAGCTCGCGCCTCCGCTTCTCGTTGACGCGTGGCTACGGAATCACTAGAAAAGCTGCGTGATTTCAAAAGATGGAAAACTCGCCTTCAAAGTCCTTGAAAAGCAGGATGTCGAAGTCAGCTGTGACCAAGGCGACACTTGGGTTCAGACTGTCTTGAGACAGGCCGCTCCTAATCCCGATTTAAGCGGCATGAGCGCCGAGGATTGGGCAAAAAGTGCCCGCTACCAGGCTACAATCATGGGCTCGCGCCTGGTGGCGCAAAGCGAATATCAATTGAATGGTACTTTTGAAGCCGAAGTGCCCGCGATTTGCGGTCGCTGTGGCGAGGCCTTTCGTTCGCCCCGTCAGGGTAATTTTCACGTGTATTTCCAGTTGGTTGACGATGAAAAGGCAGTGGAAGATTCGGGCGATCCGGATTTGATTATGACGGATTCTGGCGAGATGGATGTAAAAAACGTCCTAGCAGAGCAGTTGGTGGTCGCAGAACCCATGGTCGAGCAACACCCGGAAGGAAGCTGCGAAGCTGTAAAGCTGGAATCTGAGCCTTCTGACGAGGCGCTTTCTCAAGCTGAGATCGCGCGGCCCGCGGGCCCATTTGCGGGACTCAAAGGCTTGAAATTGGACTGAAATATTGCTGGACAGCGTGCCAGGGCAAGATTAACTATTCACCCTTCAACGATAAGGAGATTTTAGACATGGCTACCCAGAAGAGTAAACGATCCAGAATGCGTCGAGGAGCCGGTCGCGCTCATTTCGCCATCGTTCCCAAGGGTTGGACAGTCATCAAGGAAACCGGTGAAGTTGTTCCTCCGCACCGCGTGTCTCCGAGTGGCTGGTATAACGGCCGCAAAATCTTCGTGACGAAAGAGGAAAAGAAAGCCGAGTCGACCGCCTCGAAGACATGATTCGTCGCGCTTCTCGGATTGCTGGAACAGGCTTGGGCTATCCGCTCAAGCGTCTGACAAACGACGATCTCGCAAAAATTGTTAACACTACGGACGAGTGGATTCGCACGCGTTCAGGAATTTCAGAGCGTCGCATGCTCGACCGCAGCGCCGGCCAAAGTTTTTCCAGTCTCGGAAAAGATGCCGCAGAGATGGCCTTGAAGCGCGCGGGACTAGAAACCTCAGATATCGATTTTGTTATTTGCGCTACGACCACGCCAGAAACTCGCATGCCTATTGAAGCCGCCCGTATCACAGGTGCGTTGGGACTTCGGCCCGAAGTCGGCGCCGTAGATGTGAATGCTGCCTGCTGCGGTTTTGTGACCGGCGTGCAACTTGCAGATTCGCTGATCCGATCCGGAATTCACAAACGTGTACTCTTGATCGGTGGTGACATCATGACCACCGTTTTGGATTGGTCGGATCGCTCGACCTGCGTGCTTTTCGGAGATGGTGTAGCCGGAATTGTTTTAGAGGCCGTTCCCGAGGCCGCGAACGACAAAGACTCGATGATCATAGACACGCAGCTCTATTGCGAATTCGATCATGCAGGTTATCTCACTGTTCCGCCCGAGGGAGGCGAGCCCTTGGTCCAGAGCCCTGCGCCGAAAGAGCCGGTTCGCATTCAGATGAACGGCAAGGAAGTTTTTAAATCAGGTTCGCGTGCGATGGCCGAAGCGGCGCGCGCGATGTTGGAAAAACATAATCTCAAAGGCAGTGACATCGATTGGTTTGTGCCACACCAGGCGAATGTTCGGATCTTGGAAAAGGTCGCTGAACTTGCGGGCATCAAGCCCGAGCAAATCTATGTCAATTTGGATCGCTGGGGTAACACCTCGGCGGCAACAATTCCGATTTGTCTGGCGGAAATGGAAGAAAAAGGCCTCGTCAAGCGAGGTCAACTTGTTTTGATCGATGCCTTTGGTGGCGGCTACAACTATGGTTGCAGTCTAATTCGTTGGTAAAAAGTTAATAAAGGAGTTCTATTTAATGAGCGAAAAGCTTTTTTTGATTTTTCCTGGGCAAGGATCACAATATGCCGGAATGGGCGCCGATTGGTTTCAAAACTTTCAAATGGCCCGCGAGTCTTTTGAAGAAGCCTCCGACCATTGCGGCTTGAATCTACGAAAATTGTGTTTTGATGGAACGGACGCGGACCTTAAGGCGACTGAGATCACGCAACCTGCAATTCTTACGACCAGCATCGCTATGTTTCGCGTGCTCAAATCTGAATTTGGCCTAGAGCCGCGATTAGCTGCCGCAATTTTTGCAGGTCATTCTCTAGGCGAATACTCCGCACTGGTCGCAGCCGGGGCACTCGAGCTTGGTGCGGCGGCACGATTGGTGCATCATCGCGGCAAGTATATGCAGGAAGCTGTCCCTGCCGGTCGTGGTGCGATGGCTGCATTAATTTTTCGACCGAAGTCGGATGCCACGCCGATTGTTCCGGTGATTTGTGCGGAAGCCACAAAAGCAACTAAAGGCTTCGTCGGTGTCGCCAATTACAATTCGCCAGAACAAATTGTGATTTCAGGCGACGCGCTTGCTGTCGCGAAAGCATCCGAGATCGCACTGTCTGATGCCTTCAGTGCGCGGAAAGCTGTGCCCTTGCCGGTGAGCGCACCGTTTCACTGTGAACTGATGCGTCCGGCGGCCGAGAAACTAGGGCCCGAGCTCCGAGCGGTGAATTGGAAGTCCACGGAACATCGATACATTGCAAACGTGGATGCCGATGTGCATTTGCTGAAGAATGATTCCTTGAAGTCAGTCCCTGAACGACTCGGCCAGCAAATTTCCGGATCAGTATTGTGGACTCAAAGCGTGCGGAAAGCTTTGGAGCTTGGGCTTGGACGTGCAGTAGAAATCGGGCCCGGCGCAGTCCTGTCGGGACTTTTGAAACGTATTGGTCTGAACGGACAAAACATGGAAAGTCGATCGATCGATCGATTGGAGGTCTTTAAAAATGAAAAGCTTGGGTTTTAATCTCGAAGCTAAAGCAATTTTAGTGACTGGCTCAAACCGTGGCCTCGGACGTGCCATCGCCGAACGACTTGCCGAAGCGGGCGCTTCAGTGGGGGTGACTTATTCGGGCGGCTCTGAAAAGAGCGAAGGTCTTGCAAGAGAAGTTGTTAGTTCCATCGAAGCCAAAGGTGGAAAAGCTCTGATTGTTCCTTTGGATGTTTCCAATGAGGAACAGTGCAAGGCCGCCATTCAGCGCATGACGGAACACTTCGGCGGGCTTTATGGTTTGGTGAATAATGCGGGTGTGGCGATTGACCAGCTCCTGATGCGTTATAAAAGCGAGGACTGGGATAAATTGATGGATATCAACTTGAAGGGCGCGTTTTTGTTGACCAAGGCCGCCATGAAACCCCTTATGAGACATGAGGGCGGTGCTTCTATCGTCAATATGAGTTCCGTAGTGGGGCTTATGGGTAACGCAGGGCAAAGCGTTTATGCTGCCTCGAAGGCCGGACTTATTGGATTTACAAAGTCTTTGGCCCGCGAAGTGGCCAGCCGTCAGGTCCGGGTGAATGCCATTGCCCCCGGTTTTATTGAAACTGAGATGACCGATGCCCTCCCAGAAGAGCAAAAAAAGGCTCTTTTATCGCAAACGCCCCTCGGCACGCTTGGTCAAGCTGATGACATCGCCTTTGGCGCTCTCTACCTTTTAAGCCCCTTATCACGATATGTGACCGGGCAGGTCTTGAGTATCAACGGCGGTTTGTATATGTAAAAACAACTACCTGGAGAAAAGGATTAATATGAATATGAATATCGAAGAAAAGGTGAAAGACATTATAGTTGAGCAACTCAACGTTCCGGCCGAGAGCGTTTCCCCGGAGGCGTCTTTTATCGATGACCTGGGTGCCGATAGTCTCGACATCGTCGAGCTCGTCATGACCATGGAAGAAGAATTCGATCTCGAGATTCCTGACGAAGATGCAGAAAAAATTAAAAGCGTAGGCGACGTCATCGCCTATGTGCAAGCCAAAGCCAAGGCGTAAAGCGGCTTTGTTTAAGCTGAATCGTTCATGAAACGAACGCTTGCAAATTCTGGTCGAAGAATTGTTGTTACCGGTGCGGGGTGTGTAACCCCCATCGGTAATAGTGTTTCTGAGGCATGGACTGCCCTCATCGAGGGGCGATCTGGGGCCGGAAAAATTTCGTTATTCGATACGACAGGTTTGGATGTTCACTTCGCCTGTGAAGTGAAAAATTTCGACCCGACCGTTTACATTCCCAAGAAAGACCTTCGACGCATGGATCGCTTCATCCAATTAGGTTTGGGTGCTGCTAGTCAGGCCATCGAAGCATCTAAAGTGAAAGAACTTCCTGGCGACCGCGTAGGCATTTTGCTTGCATCAGGTATGGGCGGACTGCCGGGGATCGAAGAACAGCATAAAGTGGCTCTGCAAAAGCCGGGTCGCGTTTCTCCGTTTTTTATTCCACAGGTGATTCCAAACATGCTGGCCGGTCACGTTAGCATTAACTACGGTTTCAAAGGTCCTAACTTTTCCATCGCCTCTGCATGTTCCAGCTCGGCGCACGCCATCGGCGAAGCGGCCCGCTGGGTCGAGCGTGGAGATTGTGATGCAGTGGTCGTGGGTGGCGCGGAATCCGCGATCAGCCTTTTGGGCGTATCCGGTTTTTCTAATATGCGTGCTCTGTCGGCTAGAAATGATGCCCCAGAAAAAGCTTCGCGACCTTTTGACAAAGATCGCGACGGTTTTGTGCTGGCCGAGGGTGCAGCCGCTCTTGTTTTGGAAACTTTAGAAAGTGCGGAAAAGCGTGGTGCGCCCATTCTCGCGGAACTCGTGGGCTATGCAGCGAATTCCGACGCCTATCATATGACAAGCCCATCCGAAGGTGGCGAGGGAGCTGCTCAGTGTATGCGGCTTGCCTTGGCAGATGCAGGAATTGCGCCCGATATGATCGACGTGGTGAACATGCATGGAACATCGACGCCTCTAGGGGATGTCGCCGAATCGCGCGGCATCCAAAGTGTCTTCAAAGATCACGCATCGAAACTCAATTGCACTTCATCGAAATCGATGACGGGCCACTTGCTCGGTGGAGCCGGTGCAGTTGAGGGACTCTTTTCGATTCTTTATCTGCAACATCAGAAAGTTTCTCCAACGATCAATCTCGACAATCAAGACGAGCGTTGCCCCTTGAACTATACGCCTCATCGCGCTGTTGATCGCAAAATTGAATACGCCATGTCGAATAGTTTTGGCTTTGGCGGAACCAATGCGACTTTGATTTTCAAACGCTTTTAGATGTGACCGCTGCGCCGCAACAAGTCGATGAAGTTCTAGGCTTTTCGGCAGCCAAGAACTGCTAAGAATTACCCCCATTTTTACCGATAAGCAATTGAATGGAAGTGTCGCGAATTTTTCTTCTTCTTTTGTTGGCAGGCTGTGCTGAAAAAGCTTCGAAAGTTTCTGCAAAAAACCTCGAACTTTCACGGCTTCCAATTGCAAGCTATTCCCTGCCAGCTTTGGATCAAGATGTGGTGCTGACTCAGGCACCCCTGCCGATGCCCTGTGGTGGGGATCAGGAAAGCGTGAGTTTTTGCACGGCACCTGAAGCTCTGAAGATGGCACGATCGCGCTACTTGCGTCTACGCGCCGACTGGGGCGAGCGACGCTCGCCACCGGCTCGGCTACGTAAGCTCATCCAGAATAATGCGGATCAGTGGACTCTGTCGCTGCACTCCGACCAAGAGCGACCCTTGGTGTGGGTTGATCCGAATCATCCACGCTCGCTAGTTCTGTGGCCGGTCGAGGCTAGCATTAGTCAAACACAGGCGACTTATAGTGTGGAGGCACCGCGCATGCTGCCTCAAGGTAACAAAACACTCCGAATCGAGTTTTCCGAAAAGGACTTTTCCGCCCTTAGAAAAATTCAGCTCACCTGGCTTCATGATGACTCGCTGAGAATTCAGTTTCGTCGTCCCAAATTTCCCTTTCGTGTTCAAATAGATCCAGGTCACGGAGGCGTAGATCCCGGGGCCATCTTAGGCTCGCATCGCGAAAGTGACCTAAATTTAAAGGCTTCGTTTTTGCTCGCAGCTGAGCTTAAAAAAATCGGCATCGAATCCACACTTCTACGCGAAGTGGATCAGAGCCTATCGATTGCCCGCAGATTTGTGGCGGCTCAGAATGACGATTTCGATCTATTCCTTTCGATTCATCATGATGTCACGCCACTCACTGATTACGAAGATCGACCAACATGTCACTATGGCCGCCAGGATCTCTTTTCTCTAGCCCGAGCACTTTGTGAGGCTGTGACAGAAACAGGGCGGGAGCTGCGTCGCCCTAGGAAAGCTCGGCAAATCGCCACCGCAGGTCACGACGCATCCGCCGCAGAGTTTCTGATTTCGAAGCCTGTCGCGGCGCCCACGCGTCGCTATTTGATGGTAACCCAAGCAGTTTCTACGCCGGCACTTTTACTGGAAGTGCTTAATCTGCAGGAGCCTCTGATCCATGAGACTGCAGAGTATCAGAAATATCTCAACGATTGGTCCCGTAAAAGCGCTGCAATCATAATGCGCCATTTGCGAGAGGCGGAAAAGAAAGCACCATGATCAAGCCTAAGCGACTTGGTTGGGCGTTTTTAATTCTTTTTTTAGTCGGAAGCATTTGGGCATTCTCAAGTCTACTCGCGATCAAGCGCAATGCAGATCGGAAATTGGCGCTGCTGGATACGGATTCATTGAAAGTGAACCCCATAGTTTCGGAGATCTACGACAAAAAAAGGGAAAGAATTTCTCTGCTCAGCGCTCAGAGAAAGCATTTACTACGCATCGAAGAAATACCCCAGATTTTGCGAAAAGCCTTTCTGGTTGCCGAAGATCAGCAATTTTACGAGCACTCCGGCATCAACTACCGTGCCATTTTAAGGGCCGCGGCGCGGAATTTTTTACAAATGAGAATCGTGGAAGGGGCTTCGACGATCACCCAGCAAGCCACACGCCTTTTTTACCTAGATTCGCGCCGAAACTTTGATCGAAAAATTCAAGAATGGTTTCTGGCCCGAGGATTTGAACGAACTTTCTCTAAAGACGCAATCTTGGAGTATTATCTAAATAACGTATATTTAGGAGAATTGGCCTTTGGCGTGGGTGCTGCGGCCAAAGTTTTTTTTGCGAAGACCGTCGATGAACTGAGCATTGCAGAAGTAGCGATGATCGCCGGGCTTGCCAGCGCGCCGACGCGTTACAGCCCTTTCTTGAATCCATCTCACGCTAAAAGCCGGCAACTTTACGTATTGAAGAGGTTGCTGGATGAAAAAATCATCAACAGAGAAGACTATCAAAATGCAAGATCGCAGTCCCTGCTGCTATCAAAAGCCTCTCGCTTTTATAAAGATCGCTATCCAACATTCAGCCAGCGATTTCTGCGAGAAATGGATTTGGGACTGCGCGCGCGTGTCATTCACGGGAATTTCCAGATCGAAACTGCACTTGAAAAGAATTCAGATGAGGTTTGCCGGAGACGGGGAAGGGGTGGTGTTAAGCCTCTCTTTCATCTTTCGAATTCTTGGGAAGAATCTAGATTACTCCTGGCCACGCATCGAGCCCTGCTGTTGAATCAGACCGATGGGGATTATCACTTAGAGCCGATCGTCGCGGATTGGCTCCGCCAGGCGACTCCCCTTAGTAAATCTCGATTTTACCTCGCTCTTGTGGGCGGACGTGCAAAAAAGGGTGTGCAACTCAAAGTAGGTACCCGAGTGGGATGGTTGTCTGCGGGAGTAAGCACAGAGGGAATTAAAGTCGGAGACCTTTTGGTGGTGAGACCCGTATCTCTTCAGCCTGAAGTGATCTTTGAAGTCTTTGAACCCTTGATGGGCTATTTCGCTAGATGGAACCGAGAAGGCCATCTCACTCACTACTGTGACTATGGAATTACACTTACCGACTATTTTTTTTGGCGGAATCTTTTGGCTACAGTGGGATTGGAGCTTCAAAGACAAGATTTCGGCCTTCGATCGCCTGCAGCGGTTGAATCGATCAAAGCCGCGAAAATAAAATTTTCTGAATTAAATAATGAGGAATGGATTCACTGGGATCTAAAGGCCGGATGGAATCTGCAAAGATTATTACTTCTTCGATCCCAGAATTTCGACGGTCCCTGAATATTGCGCAAGGACTTCTCCGGACTCTCGGTGAGTGGCAAAAAGCTTCACGGAATAAAGATTTCCCAGTCCTCCGAAAGAGGGGGCAAGCTCTGAAATCATTTCATTCAACGAGGCTTTGTAAACGGAGTCTTCGATCATGATGAAGCCGCGCGTGCTCAACTGATTATGTGTCAGGAAACTTGAAAAACGATTAGCAGAATTCGTTGTCGGAAAAGTCAAACTCTCCGCTGAAAGGTTTCGACCGACGACTAAGGAAAAATCTACTTGATCATCTTCAAGCAATTGTTCCAGATTATCAAAGTTCGCAATTACAAATTGAGCTCCACTGCTCTGTTCGTAGTTGTATACGAAAAGATCTTCTAAGAGCTGGTTGATTTCAGCTTTGCTGAGGGCTTCCCCGTCGGTTCGTTTTATTTTGCTCGGGAGGGTCGCCTTGTCTGCCGAGACGATCGCCGAACAAGAGGCTATGAAAAGGCTGAAAGCCAGAATGTTAACGAATCGAAATGACGATTTGTGGCTTCTGAAGAAATTAAAAACGCTCATGTACATACCTCAAGTGAAGTATAGCAAGCTGCGTCGATCGTCTGGGTTAAGTTTGCGTGAGCTTGAGGAAAATCAAATTATATCGCCTAGATTGCCCTTGATCCCCGAAGTCTTTAGAATGCTAAGTAGATGATTTCCCGTAGATCGGCAGCGCTTATATTAGCCTACTTTTTATCTCTGCAGCTTACGGCAACGGCAGCTGAAAAGCGATGCCTCATTCCAGATGCACGAGGTCGAGTTGAAAAGATCGAATTTATTGCGCGCACTTCAACACAGTATCCGGGTTCGGCGAATGATCTGGACGAATTGGTGCAAACACGAATCATCGACGAGGGCGACTCTGATTTTGGACAGCACTTTTTCTTTAAAAAAATCCAGCTCGAGTCTGGTGATTGTGTTCTCTTTGAACGCGTGGAAAGAGGCTCTTGGACCATCCGATCCTGGCAATCCAGTGAGCTTTCATGGTGGCGAAAATTATTTTTGCCACTCTCTCGGATGAAAGTGAATCTATCCGAACGGGTGGATCTTAAGAGTCGAGAATATGTCCCGGCCGTTCTCTATCGCCTGACCTCAAAACGACGTCACTACGGACTCTTCCCGGTCGATGCATTTTCGAAGACGACCATGATTGATAATCGAGAATTGGGCATGGGTGATTTACGCCGGCACCTTGAAAAAAACGCGAATGATCTGACGGTCCTACTGGTCAGCTGTCCAAGAAATCGCTCAGAATCATGTAGCTTGGAGATTTTCGATCGTGGGCAATGGATGCAGACAGCGGGTAGAAAATTTCAGCTCCCACTTTTTGGACGATCCAAGGTAAGCGAGATTAAAGAAAAGCCTTATGCCCGCATTACTTCGGGAAGTGATACGCCCCAAGGAATTTACCCCTTGTTGGGTCTTCAGGACAATCGTGATCCGCGCATGGGTGCGCAAGCTCGGTTGAGTATCGATTTCTGCGAGGATCCGATCAATTTTGGCAGCCATTTGGGGAGAGATGCCCAGTTGCTGAAATCTTTTTTACCGCTGAGTCATCATGAAGATTATTGGGTTCAGGAATTCGCATTAGCTCACGCCATGGGTAGATGCGGCATTCGTCTCCACGCTGCAAATCTTTCGCCCGCGGAAGACACGCCGTTGTTTCGAAAAACTGACGAAGAATTCAACGCCACCCACGGTTGCCTCAATTTAGGAAAAGATGGCATGGAGAAGTTAATCAGCGCACTTGAAACAATCGGAGTCTTCACACGAACGCAGTTGATTGAGACCGAGAAGACCGGTCATTGGCAAAGTCCAAGTCGGCCCGGTCGGGTTTTTGTTCTTGTGAAGGATGAATAGTTTTTCAGAGAACTTTGATTCTCAATGATTTTGTCTATTGGCGAAATCCGCGTGGTACTGAATCCATCCGCGATAGCCCCAATAAAAACCGCTACCATTCGAGTGACGCTGGCGATCGATGCCGCGGTCCAGAATCTGCAGACTGTTTTCCGGATAAAGCTTCACGAGTATAGATTCCAAAAAATCTCGGCGCACCATGGCTTCTTCGACAGAGCCGGCTTGATCATTTACGGACTCAGCCGTGAAAATTTTATCTTCGACTAGAGTCGGAATAAAAGTTTCCGGAAAACGGGCTCGGTAGCGAAAATAGCTCGTGCGCGTATTTGTGGAAGAGCCGTGGCGGCGAATTTCAATGGGGTGGGGCGAAAAGCGGGCGCGTAGTTCTTCGATAGCGCTCCGAAAATAGTTTTGGACGTATTCGAAATCATCAGCACGATTTGCATCGAAGTCATCACCCCAGCGTAGATTAGGCAGATAGTCCTCGTAAGTGGGGTGATATTCAATCAGGTCGAAATTACAAAAGTGGGTGGCTCCCACGCGCGCAAAATTCTGACCTTTAAATTTATAGCGGACTAATGATGTTTCTCTAAGCATTTCAGCCAGGCCTTCGCAGGCCTCGGCCCCGCGGTTTTGATCGCGATACTCCTGAAATCGGACGACCCAGCTTCCCGGTCGATCATTTACGGGCATTTCCGTGGCGAGGGCCAGAAGGGGTAAGAAGGTAAGTGCGAAGAGTTTTTTCGTCATAAACTCATTGTCAGAGTAGCCGAGCGAAATAACAAGCACGGCGCAGCAAGTCAGAAGCTTCTTGTTTTTTTCTAGCGCCCGGTCAGTCCAGTGCATGGATTGTGGGGCGAAGAATAAAGACAAAATGGCGTGCTTTGGATAAATCAGAGCTATGAAAATTTTTATCGGTTCCGATCATGCAGGATTTGCTTTGAAAGAAGTTTTGAAAAAAGAGGCTCGGAAATTCGGCGTGGAATTTGATGATCAAGGAACCCACAGCGAAGACTCGGTTCACTACCCTGATTTCGCGCGCAAAGTTTGCGAAGGCATTCTGGCCACCAAGAAGGGCGCCGAGCTTCTGGAACCGTGTGGCATCCTGGTCTGTGGCTCCGGAGTGGGGGTTTCGATTGCAGCCAATCGGATGAAAGGAATCCGCGCCGTTAATGCGCTTCGCGAAGATCAGGCCACACTTTCACGCCAACACAATGCTTCTAATGTTCTTTGTTTGGGTGCGCGTCTCACCAGTGCAGAGGAAGCTCTTTCGATCACCAAAGCGTGGCTGGCGGCGAAATTTGAAGGCGGACGGCATCTAACACGTATTGAACTTATGGATTCCTGAAGTTCGTCTTCATTAGTTCTTTATCAATGCATAATTGATAAATGAATCTTAGGAGACTTGACTGCGAGCTTTCATTTCTTCTTGGCGTGACAGTGCATGCAAATAAATTTTTGCGGCTGCTCGTGCATCCGACAGTGCCTCGTGATGATTTAGTTCGATCCCCAAGACACTGCAGACATTGGAGAGTTTAGCCGGAGTGATTTCAAGACTGCGGCGTGCAATTTGCACTGTGCATTGGAAAGGTTGAGGAGGGATCGTCACACCATGGGCCGTGCAACAGGCATGCAATACCTTGCGATCAAAGGGAGCGTTGTGGGCAACTAAAAAATCAACTCCCTCGAAGTAGCTGCGAATCTCGGGCCATAACTGACCGAAGCTCGGGGCATCTTTAACGTCCTCCCAGCGAAGTCCGTGAATTGCCGTAAAGACAATGCGTGAACGTGGTGGTCGAATCAATCGAACGCACTCGGAAACAATTCTTCCGAATTCCACGCGAACCAATCCTACTGAAATGGCGCTGTCAGGGGAGTGATCGCCGGTTTCAAAATCGATTGCAAGAAATGAGGACACGGTGAAGATTTATCATCATTGGGCCGCACTTCGCATCCCGACCCAAAAAAATTTATTGGAGGCGAATTTAAAGACCTTCGTTTGCCAAAGCTTTCAGCTGAGTTTCCATGGCCTGGCGTTTTTCGACGACTTCAGAGATTTCTGCACTCAGTCGTTGTGAGTCATTCCAATGATCATTTTTGATGGCCTGAAGTAAGCTTACCTTTAGGGAGCTTTCCGTGCGGCGATAAAGAGCGAGTGTTTCCGCGATTTCCTCGCGCACTAGGCGATTTCGAAAGCGCTCCGCCATTTTCAAAAGGAGGCCTTGCTCGGCTCGTAGGGCTTCGCATTTTGCAAATTCATCGATCATGTTGATCAGAAAACTGCGCTCTGAGAAATTCGATGTCTTCATAGGATTCTCCTTCATTACTCTTCGGTCAGCCTGATTGATTCTTGATGCCGGTGGCAAATTCCTGACGGAGACGCTACGCTTAAAATATCGTGAGTCGGCGCAAGAAATTCGATGCTCGTTGTCCTGACTGTCGGATGCGTCGCGAAATCTGCCTTTGTCGCGAGATCTCCCTCTGTCGGGATCGTCTGCGTGATGTGAAAATCCGCGTATGGGTGCTGATGCATCACCGCGAGCGGCTTTCAACCACCAATACAGGGCGTTTAGCTGCATTGACATTGCCTGAAGGAAAAATTTTTTACCGTGGCAGTGATCCACGGCTTGGCAGCTATGAAGAGCTTCCCACCGCAAAACCCGAGACCACGCTGCTCCTCTATCCGACGGTTGATGCCATTGAACTAAGCTCTGACTGGGCAGAGAAAAAGAAGGTCGCATGCCCCGAGGGCCTAACTCTGATTGTGCCGGATGGAAGCTGGCGACAAGCCTCGAAAGTGCCAAAACGGGAAAAGGCCTTGGAAAATGTGCAATGCATCAGGCTTCCGGATCTTGGCCCCTCCCGCTACCTTCTGCGTCGTGAGCCGAAGGCTGGGGGACTTGCAACATTCGAGGCCATCGCTCGTACGCTAGGATTTTTCGAAGGAAAGGCCGTACAAAGTGCTATGGAGAGGCTCTTTGACCTGATGGTCCAAAGAACGCTCTTGAGCCGGGTGGGTATCCTGAAGGAAGTTGATCCCGTCGAATCTTAGCCTGCGCTCTGCGTGAGATTAAACTCGCCTTTTCACTGTTAAAACCAGGCTTTAAGAGCTACAAATCGGAAAGATGAAAGAACTCTTTACCGCAAGCCTTGAGACTGTAGACCCCGAACTTTGCGCTGCTTTCGAGCGCGAATATCACCGGCAGGCCGATCACCTGGAGTTGATCGCTAGCGAGAATTACACGAGCCGCGCTGTGATCCAGGCGATGGGATCCATTCTTACCAATAAGTACGCCGAAGGTTATCCCGGAAAACGTTACTATGGTGGTTGCGAGTTCGTGGATCAGGTCGAAGATTTAGCGCGTAAACGTGCGCAAGAACTTTTTCGAGTTGGCGATTTTATTCCGCACGTTAACGTACAGTCGCATAGCGGCGCTCAGGCAAACCAGGCCGTCTTTCTAGCTCTTCTCAATCCCGGTGATACGATTATGGCTGCATCATTGGATCAGGGCGGGCATCTCACGCATGGATCACCGGTGAACCTCTCGGGAAAATGGTTCAAGGCGATTTCCTACAATGTCGCGGAAAAAAGCGAAGTTTTCGACATGGAAGCCATTCGCCAGCAGGCTCGCGAGCATAAACCAAAATTGTTAATCGCAGGTTACTCCGCCTATTCACGCATCATTGATTTTGCCGCATTCCGTAGTATTGCCGACGAGGTCGGAGCAATTTTGATGGTTGATATGGCTCATATCTCAGGTCTTGTGGCCGGTGGCCAACACCCGTCGCCGTTCCCTCATGCACAAATCGTGACAAGCACGACGCACAAAACTTTACGTGGTCCGCGCTCGGGAATGATTCTCTGTCATCCGGATTTTGCGAAAAAAATTGATTCTGCAGTATTCCCGGGACTTCAGGGTGGCCCATTGATGCATGTGATTGCGGCTAAAGCGGTCATGTTTAAGGAAGCTTTGGATCCCGCATTCAAGTCCTACGCCCGGCAAATCGTTAGCAACGCAAAGGCGATGGCGGCGACCTTAGAAGAGTTGGGATTCCGCATTGTATCTGGCGGCACCGAGAATCACTTGATGATGGTGGATTTGACGGCCAAGGGAGTGACCGGGAAAGAGGCCCAGGAGGTCCTGGACAAAGCAGGCATCAATTCCAACCGCAATACGATCCCCTTCGATAAAACATCGCCTTTCATCACCAGCGGTGTGCGACTTGGCACTGCGGCTGTTACCACTCGGGGGATGTTAGAGGCTGATATGAAGCGCATTGCCCAGTGGATCGATCAGGCCCTTAAAAATCGCTCGGATGAGAGCGCTCTTTCCCGCATTAAGGGTGAAATCAAGGAATTCTGTCGTGCCTATCCTATTTATCCAGCTTCGAGAGGGTGATAGGAGAGCTATATGCGCTGCCCATTTTGTGACCATGAAGACGTTCGCGTTTTAGATTCACGGCCGGGATCTGACGGACAAAGCATCCGCAGACGCCGCGAGTGTTCGCAATGTTCCAAACGCTGGAAAACGATTGAACGCATCGATGCTGAGTTACCTTTGGTGATGAAGCGCAATCAAACCTACGAACCTTTTGACCGCGACAAATTGAGATCTTCGATTGCAGTTTCCTGTGGCAAACGTCCCGTGACCCTGAATCAAATTGACGAATTGATCGCCTCGATCGAGTGGAAGATATTGCAGTCAGGTGCAGAGTCTCTGACGTCAAAAGAAATTGGCGAGTCCGTGATGGATTCGCTGAAAAACATCGACGAAATCGCCTACATTCGTTTTGCAAGCGTTTACAAACGCTTCAAAGACGCGGGCGAAATGCTGTCGGGGATGAAAGATCTTCTTAACGACGGGCGAAAATCCGAAGAAAATGCCACGAACTGACGAGCAGCTGATGCTTCTGGCGATTCAGGAAGCCCAAAAGGGTGGTCTTGCTGTTCGCCCAAATCCCCAGGTGGGTTGCGCCATTGAGCTTGCAAATGGTGAAGTGATTTTAGGTCATCACGCACGTTATGGTGCGCCACATGCCGAATGCGATGCCTTGTCTCATGCCGAGAGATCGGGTGCCGAATTAGAAAATGCGCGCATTGCAATCACCCTTGAGCCCTGTGTGCATGTCAGTCCTCGAAAATCAGTGCCTTGTGTTGAATTGCTTCTCAAACATAAATGGAACGAAATTCTGATCGGCGGTGAAGATTCCTATGCGGAAGTTCGTGGTCGTGGAATCGAAAAACTGCGCGAGAAAGCTTTCACAGTCAAAGTCGGAGTTCTCGCCGAGCAGTGTCGCGCACTGAATCGAAAGTGGCTATCTGCACATGAAAGAGGCCGCGCATTTTTAACGCTGAAATTGGCGACCTCCATTGACGGAAAATGGACTTCCGATAGCGGAGCCTCGCAATGGATCACTTCAGAAGCTGCGCGGGCCCATGCGCATCTGCAACGTGAAACTTTTGATGCAATCATCACCAGTGGCGAGACTGTGCGCCGAGATGATCCTCGATTCACCGCACGAGACGGAGACGGCCAGTTGCTGGGTCGCCAGCCCGCAGTGCATGTATTGACTACGCGCCCAGATTTCAATCTAGAAGGCCGGGCACTGGAGAAACATCCAAGGGGCGCACAAATTCATCGACCGGATCGGCACTTAGAGGGTTTTTTGGTCGAGCGACTTAAAGAAGGCCACTTCGATTGCTTGCTGGAGGCGGGCCCGGGCTTGTCGTCAGTTTTTTTAAAGAATGGCCTCGTGGACGAGGTGCATTGTTACCTGGAGACGCAGTTTCTTGGTGGTCGAAAAGCTAAAAGTTTTTCGGAGGCCTTTAACGGGGGTGGGCTTCCTGGTTTGGGCTTTCAAATTCGAGAAATGGAGAAGGTGGGGAATAGCTCGCTATTCCTCGTTCTAGAGCGAAGCAATGCACTGAGGCCTTGACGTAGGTTAGGCTTGCGAGATGAGGTAGAAATAGGGATGCTAGAGATTATGAAGCCCGAAGACTTTCACGTAGAGTTGGAATTTACGCCCAATCCCAATACCTTGAAGTACACAACAAGTGTGCCGCTTCTTTTGGCCGGCGCTGTGAACTTCATAAAGGCTGAAGATGCTACGGGAAAGTCCCCGCTTGCGGAAAAACTATTTGCATTGAACGGCGTAAATGCAGTGATGGTTGGAAAAACTTTTGTGACCGTGACGCTTACCAATCAAGATGACCTAGCTGAATTGAATGATCGTATTCTGGATACTGTTAAGAATTTCCTCGCCTCAGGTGAAAAGGCAGTTTTCATGGAGGCAGTCGAGGCACCACGCTCTGAGCGCAAACTCTCCGATATCGAAGCCAAAATTGTTGAGATTTTGGAAAAGGATATTCGTCCAGCCGTCGCCATGGATGGCGGCGACATTACTTTCGAAAAATTCGAAGACGGAATTGTTTTTTTACAGATGAAAGGCAGTTGTGCGGGTTGTCCGTCATCGACGGCGACTCTTAAGATGGGAATCGAAAATCGTTTGCGCGAAGCTATCCCCGAAGTCACCGAGGTCATGGCAATTTGAGTTTTAGATTGTGTGCAGGCAGATTAGTTTTTTGAATTCGTTCAGAATTTTAGACACCAATAAAAATCAATAAAGTTTAATGATTTATGACGGCTCCTCGCTCTTTTTTAAAATGGAGGGGATCATATTTACAGGTAATGCCAGTGCCAGAATAAAAATTTCTAAGACTTAGCTTTCATCGATTTGGAAAACTCTCGGGCCAGCACTAACCTTCGATCCACGTCAATCAGGCGACTTGACCCATCGTTTATGTGCATGACTCAGTATCTTTCATTCTTGTTTTGCGGACTAATTGGATGGCTTTGCTTAGTCGTTCCCAGATCTGCAGATGCGAGTGGTTCGAAAAGCACTCCCCGCTGTCGCTACCGGGAGGGTCCGCAGGCCCAGGTTCTCGTACTGACCGAGCTGAAATCACTATTAGAGAAAGCCTATGAATTAGTTTCGCATCCTTGTTTGGACCCTAAGTTTGTCGCAGAAATCGAAGAAGACTCTCGCGAGCCCTACCTGACGGAAATCACAAATCATATTTTAGAGATGATTCTCAGTGATCGCTCGCTCGGCGCCCACAGTTTGAGGCGCGGCCTTTCGCCTCTTAGTGCTGCAGTTGAAACGAAGGAAGATGGGCGGATGGCAGTGTTACAAGAGATCACTTCGGCACGATTTGCCCAATTGGCTGTGGCATTCTTTGCGGTCTCGGACGCGCTGGGCCCGAATTATCGGCAAATCGCCGATTACATCAAACTCGTCAATGAACTGGAAGAGGGAAATGGCACAGTGGAATACCTGAGCATTCTCTACATTTCATCGGCCCCGTCTTGGGATGAAATCCATGCGAATCTCTCCGCGCTTTCAAAGCTTAAATCTCAGGACCAGCATATGGCCTTTCTAAAACTGTGGACCTTTCGCATCAGCCTCGTCCAGGAAGTCCACCGACCGAAAAACATCGTACTTCGATCAGTTGCAGACCCACAAACTGTGATGAGCTGGCAGCCGAACTGTGAGTACCATGTCTTGGCTCGAGCCGTAGCGCCCGGTACGGGACAAGCCTTTTGATCGGATTCCGACCGTGACAGTGGGGCACCTGTTTTGATATAGACGGGCCCACATGTTTACAGGTCTTGTGAAGGAAGCCGCAGAGATTTTGGCCTTTGAGCGAATCTCTGAAAATCTTTGGAAATTCAGTGTTTTATCAAAATTACCTGAAGCATCTTCTTGGCCTATTGGGGCTTCGATTGCTTTCAATGGAGTTTGTTTAACCTTGGTCGATTCTCGGCTAAGTCCCGATTTGGGCCAAGAACTCGCTTTCGAGGTCTCTTCCGAGACCATCAATCGTAGTAACTTTTTAGATCTCAAAAGTGGTATGAAGATCCATTTGGAGCCCTCCTTGCGAGTGGGCGATGAATTAGGCGGTCATTGGGTTCTGGGGCACGTTGACGGAATTGGAGCCATCTCAAAGATCGAAGATCATCAAGACTGTCGCGTATTGCATGTGAATCTCAGCGGTGCTCAACGATCACTCATTGCTCCTTGTTTAGTGGAAAAGGGATCGATTGCCATTGACGGAGTGAGTCTTACCATTAACTCGCTTCGTGATTCGGCAGATACGACAGAATTTTCTGTCATGTTGATTCCCCACACTCTGAAGGTCACGCATTTTAGCGAGGCCCGCGAAGGTCAGCGCGTGAATCTTGAGGGTGATATTTTAGCGAAGTTTTCTAGGCGTCAAGGAGCGATGAAAAGTCTCGAGGGGAGTGTCCGATGAATCAGCCTCATGAAGGTTTTAGTCTCGACCGCGTTGAACGCGCCATCGATGCCGTTCGATCCGGGCGTTTCGTAATTTTAAGTGACCATGAATCGCGGGAAAACGAAGGTGATTTGATATTGGCCGCGCAGTTTGCCACGCCCGAGGCGATCAACTTTATGGCGACCCATGCACGAGGTTTAATCTGCCTTGCGATGGCGCCTGATTTGATCGATCGCTTGAATTTGCCTCCCATGGTGCAGAACAACGAATCCTCGCTGGGAACCGCCTTCACGGTTTCGATTGGCGCAAAATCAGGGATCACAACAGGCATTTCGGCCTTTGATCGCGCGCACACCGTTCAAACTGCTATTCGAGACAACGTCAGCCGCGGGGATCTCGTCGTTCCGGGCCATGTTTTTCCTTTGCGCGCGCGCGCCGGAGGAGTCTTGGTGCGGGCCGGTCATACAGAAGGCGCAGTGGATCTTGCGCGTCTTTCGGGATTGAAGGCTGCAGGCGTTATTTGTGAAATCTTAAAGGCCGACGGATCCATGGCTCGTCGGGATGAGCTTCACGAATTCGGTTTGCAGCACGACATACCAATACTCAACATGGAAGATTTGATTTTTTACCGGCTCCAAAAGGATCAATCATTGATCCAGGATTTGGGTCCACTCCGTCGAGCAGAGATTCAGGGAAAGAGCTTTGAATTGCGCCTTTTTCGATCTGAGATCGAAGGGACTGAACATTTGGCTTGGGTTCTGGGAAGCGCAGAAGAAATTCGCTCTTCAGAATCTTTAGTGCGTGTTCATTCGGAAGATCTGCTGACAGATTTTTATGATGCAATGGTGAGCCGTGGTAGCACTTCCGCGCTGCATGTCGCGTTGGAACGCATCGCCGCTCACGGAGTGGGTGCACTGGTACTTCTACGCCAACAACATCCGCTCTCGTCTGCTTTTCAAAGCGTTACGAACGCGGATGAACCTAACGGCATAGCGATGAAGCGTTTCGGCATTGGTGCGCAGATTTTGCGTGCGATTGGTGTGCGCGATATGTGCCTACTCACAAACAGCACCAAAAAAATGGTCGGATTGGGAGCCTTCGGATTGACGGTGACGCGGGTCGTGGCGTTTGAAGAGTTACAAACAGAGCCAAAACCCAATCTCACTCATCAGGCAGCTACATTATGACCATAAGTGAATCACAAACTGTTTTGAAAAATATTGACGGAGCTCTGAAAACGCCTGCGGCGCGACGCGAGATTTCGCGTATTGAATCGGTCTTGATCCTAAGCACTTTCTGGTATCCAGAAATCATTGAGGGGCTCAAGAAATCGGCTCGTAACTTTTTCCAGACTTTGGACTTATCCGAAGACAAGCTCATATTCGTTGACGTGCCTGGCGCTTTGGAACTTCCCTATGCAGCCAGAATGGGTGCAGCTGGTCGCTTGAGTGGTCAAAGGACAAAGCCGGATTGCATCGTTGTTTTAGGTTGCGTGCAAAAAGGCGAAACTCCACACTTTGATTTTGTCTGCCAGACTGCCTTTCAAGCTCTGATGGAGATCCAATTGAGGCGCAAGGTAGCCATGGGCATTGGGCTTCTGACTGTCAATAATCTCGAAGAAGCGCGCGCTCGGATTAATAAGGGGCAGGAAGCAGCTCAAGCAGCTTTGTTTATGCGATTATCAACCATGAGGAGAGATTCCTAAATGTCCGCAAGTCGTCACCGAGGCCGCGAATTGGCCGTACAAATGAGTTATCAATGGGTATTGGATCCGCGGGCTTTAGAAGATGCGCAAGCTATCGAACGTTTTTGGACTGAACAGGCACTGAGTTCCGAAGAAAACCGAGCTTTTTTTGAAAGTTTGGTGCGCGGTGTTGTAAGTTATCTTCCTGAAATTGATCAAAAAATCAAAGACACCCTTCATCAACAGTGGAAATTGGAGCGTTTGGAACGTATTGACTTGGCGCTCTTACGGGTCGCAGTTTTTGAAATGCTTTTTTACAAAGGTAAAGACCCCGCAGACCGCGCGGTGGTTATCAATGAAGCCGTGGAAATAGCAAAAAAATTCGGAACTCAACAAAGCCCTTCCTTTATCAACGGAGTTCTGGATAAAATAAGCCTGGTAGGGAAGGGATGAGGGTACTCGTAGGTCGTTTAGATTTGGCTCAAGTTAAAGAAGGCAATCGGGATCTATCCGCGGAGCTGTCTCGTTTAGACACTTTGACGAACGGACTGATGAGCCGTGCACTTTATCACGGAGTTTTTTTTGAAAACCCAGCGACGCAGCAGAAAAATCCAGGACCTTGGATCTATTTCAAACCCCGTTATCAAAAATTCAGTTCTTTGATGATTTGGAGCAAGAGCGGAAAAATAGACTGGGACGCCCTTTTGGAACTTCATCCCACCAGTGAGATCGTTTTGGACTCACGATCCATCGATAAAGCCGAACAAGAGCGTGTCGAGAAGATTTTTCCCGAAGGCCGAGTTAAACTTTGGCCAAAACGAGGAGATGAAGTTTGACCAAATATTGGTCCCCAGCCGCCATTCGAGCTTTGGCTCGCGAACGACAAAAAAAACTTGAGGAAAATGGATCCTCACCCTCAATTCCCCTTCGCTCCTTTGGTACGACCGTGGGCGATGATGCGGAAATCGCCGAGGAAGTCGAAAGCTCCCAAGCTGAATCCGAGGAATTGAAATCGGTCGAGTCGATCGGAGATCTTTCTTATTGGAGTCAGTTTGTTCGCTCTATAGGTAATCGAGTTTTAGTGGCCTATTCCAGTTCTGATCGTGATTACGGCGAAGAAATCCGTATGCTCTGTGAAACTCTTAAGCTGGAAGTTTGTCAGGATCTTGCATATCGTGTGATCGAGCCCGACCACAGCACCTATTTAGGTAGTGGATTTTTAGGCAAAGTCCGCGCTGCTGCAAAACAAAAGTCTGCGGGAGCCGTCGTGATCGATGCTCCGCTCACTCCCTCGCAAATGAAAAACATTGAAGAAGCGATCAAGCTCCCCGTGGTGGACCGCGAGGCTTTAATATTATCCATTTTCCAAGCACATGCGCGAACCCGTCAATCGCAGTTGCAGGTCGAGCTGGCCCAGTTCAAATATCTCTTGGCCCGCTTGTCGCATATGTGGATGGGATTATCGAGAACGCGCGGAGCGCGCGGTGGTTTAAAGGGAAGAGGTTTGGGCGAAACGCGCTTGGAGTTAGACCGACGGATCGTAAAAAAGCGTATTCAGTTTCTTGCAGAGCGCATCCAGAGTTTCGACAAAGTTTTCGAAGTACAGGCCGCTCGCCGCCGTAGTCTTCCGCGCGTTGCATTGGTCGGCTACACGAACGCTGGAAAATCCTCGCTGATGAAACGCCTGACGAAGGTTCCGGTGCAAATCGAGAATAAGCTTTTTTGCACCTTGGACACAACGGTTCGGCCTTTGAGTCCTCCGACTGAACCTCGCATACTTGTAAGCGATACCGTAGGATTTCTTCGTAAACTCCCTCATAATCTTGTCGCTAGTTTTCGCAGCACCTTGGCCGAAGCTCGCGAGAGTCGATTGCTTTTGCATGTAATCGATGTTTCCCACCCCTTGTGGCAGGAACACTTCGATACGACTGAATCGGTTCTAGCAGAGGTGGGTTGCAGCGATCTTCCACGACTCTTGGTTTTTAATAAACATGACGAGATGCCGTCGGCGCATTTATTGCGTTCCGGACCGCTCCGCCATTTGATGATGGATCATAAAAACTATCTCGGCGTTTTTTACATTTCCGCCCTTAATGGCCAGGGAATTTCAGAACTTGTGGATCGGATTCATGAGATCTGTGCTGTCCGGCTGCCTGAGTGGTTGCCGCGCGCTAAATAGTCTTTTCCCAAGAGCAACGACCATTGATCGAAGCCTCGAAGTGTGTTCAGCTCGGCCTTCATATGGCTTTCGGGGACGACACGAATAGTAACGGGGAATTAGCGATTCCGGAAATCTTTGTATTGAGTGACGGTACGGGCGAAACTGCGGAGAAACTTGTACAGGCTACACTCATTCAATTTGGCGAAAGCTTAGCGCATGTCACGCGTTTCAAGTCACTGAAAAACATCAGCCAAGCAACTGCAATACTCGAGGAAGCAAAAGAGCGAAAGGCGTTGGTCGTTTACACCGTAGTGCAAGAGGATCTGCGCGCCAGTATCGCAAAAAATGGCCGCACAAAAGGCGTGCGTTGTTTGGATCTTCTGGGCCCCTTGCTGATTGGACTGAGTGAACTTTTGCGCCGGGAACCCGCACTCGAGCCGGGACTATTGCATCAGGTGAACGAAGATTACTTTCGTAGAATCGAGGCCATTGAATTCACCGTCAAACACGATGATGGTTCGAATCCAGATAATCTTGAGCAAGCCGATATTGTTTTAGTGGGCGTTTCGCGTTCGTCGAAAACGCCCTTGTCGATTTTTCTTTCGCACAAAGGTTGGAAGGTTGCCAATGTACCTTTGGTGAAGGGCATTGAACCGCCAAAAGCACTTTTTGAAGTGGATCAAAGCAAAATCGTGGGCCTCATCATTGAAGCCGAGGCTCTGGCAAAAATTCGCAAAGAACGTCTGATCCGCATGGGCCGCGATGCCAGCGGAAATTACGCCAGCCTCACAACCATTCGTGATGAAATCGAATGGATCCGCCAACTCTATTCACGCAATCGTCGATGGCCGGTCTTTGATGTTACGAACAAAGCTCTGGAAGAAACAGCATCCGAGATCGAGCGTTCCATCACGGCTCGCAAACGCTTCTAAATATTCTGCACCTTGGGATTGAACAGTTAGATTCAAATTTTTTTTAAGAGATAGCATCTGAAAAAACCTGCAATGATGGTCAAAAGCAATCAAAGGCCCCCTCTAGGCTGTCGAGCTTTTGACGCTGTAGTGCGGTGGCTAATAGGTCTACTCCGAGCTTCTAGGTGGCTGGCCATTTTCTGAAGCCCTGTTACAATAATTGTATGCAGCGGAACATTCTCCAGCACTATCTGGTCTTGGCTGGAATTTTCTTCACTTCCATCGCTTCGTCTGTTGAACTCCCGCCCAGCGCAATTGATAATTATCGATTGGAATCCCAATACGGGCCCTACGATGCCCTCTTGTCGCCGCTTTATGATCGAAATAGCCGTCTAGAGTTTAATCTCGGTGCTGCCTATGCGCCGCTTTCTAGTCTTGTGAATTATACGGCCTTCACGGGCTCATTGGTTTACAACATCAACAGACGGCACTTTGTTGAACCTATATTCTATTCCTATCATCAGGGCGGCGTTTCAGATTTTGTTGATAGTCAGATCGCGGATAAGGCTAAACCCAGTGGCGCAACGAACGCTTCGCTTTCCGTCGAAGTTCCAAAACAAGTGGCGACTGCGAGTTATTATTTTTCCCCCTATCACAACAAGCTTCACCTCACGATGCACTCGGTTTTGCATTTTGACGTCTACATGGGGCTCGGAGCCGGTGTCTTGCAGCGACTGGCTGTGAACTTGGAAAAGGATAAAGGCAAAAAGTCGTGGGGACCCGTGGTCTCCGTCAATGCGGGTATGCGATTTCTTTTTGGAAGTCGTTTTGTCACGCGTTTCGATTTGCGTAATTTCATTTACAACTCAAAGGATTTCGGCAAATCCAGCCGAAAAAGCGATTTGCAAATGGGCCTCTCCTTGGGATTCCTTCTTTAATTTTAATGGAAACCTAAGTCTATCGTAGGACTTTCAACGTCCTTTGGCTTCTCCGGAGATGCAGGACTTTTTTGCAGATTTTGAGTATTGGGCGTTGAATGAGGAATGGATTGCGGAGTTCCATGAATGATTAGTTCGAAGGACGGAATTAACTTTCGTGGAGCGATCTCTGTGTTGTCAGACCTCATAGTTTTTGAGTCATTGTATATCTGTGCCTCTTGCGCCTTTTGATCCGCTCCGGGCTGCTGCTGATCTACTTCGACGTCTAAGAGTGGATGATCCTCACCGCAGGGTTTGATCCGAGTCAGGCACGGGAAGTTCTGACCGCAAATTTCCTGCTCCCCATAGGTACAACGAAAGCATTTTGCAAAATGTGGATTCACCCGGAGGGTTTGAAGGCAAAACGCCTTACAAGCTTCCTCGTTTTCGTTTCCTGGATTTCGACCAGGGAAAAGGCCGCCGCCGGGATTGACCGCATGACACATTTCCACGGGCAGGTGGTTACGTCGGAACATTTCCATAGTGCGTTTTGCAGTTCTAAATTCGCCGCAGGTGTATCGGTCGTTCGACCAATTGTGGATGAGTCGACGATTGAAATAACATTTACCTTCGGTATGTGATATCTGTTCTACGTAATCTTGGCAGTTAGAAAAGCAGGCAGCTTCGGATCGAATTTCGTTGCCCCAAGATTTTTGCCGCCCATGAATGTCGATCATTAGACACGCGGCCTCTGATGCTAGCGTAAGTGAGAAATAATACGCGAAGCCAAAGACAAACCTTTGCATCTAACTGAGACTAACTCATGCGGAATGCTTAAATTATGAAGATTGTGTGTAAGAGCTAAGCGAATCCGACCAGAGCGGGCTAAGTTCCGGAAGGCTATCTTCAATATTCTCTCCGCGACGTTCGTCGAGCATTTTCATTACTTTCAATAAATCCGGAATTTCGTTAGAAAGATCTTCTTGCTCCATGTACTGGAGAACTTCCTGAAATCGTGTAATTGCCAGATTGGCATCCGCTCCAAAGCGTGGAAGAAAATTCTCAATGTGATCACGATAGAGAGATCGCACTCTTTCCTTTAGAGCTTTCGGCAAGACCTGAATCCTTAGTCGTCGGGGGTCCACTAATGTATTGATGCTGAAACGATCCACCTCCACCAAACCCTCTTCGACAGCTTTTCTGTGGAAATCGGGTAGATGCAAAACATTGAGTACGTTCACCGTAACAGTAAACTCGATTTTAACGTGGGAACTTTCCCTATGAATTCTTTTGAGATTTTCAACAGTTCGTTCCCAGTTCTGACCGTGTCGAATGTACTCGCCTCGGCTACCCCAGCCATCGAGGCTGACGCCGACATTAACGTCTTCGAAATTTTTCCACAATTCTAGGACATCATAACCTTGAAAACGCAGTTGCGAGAGATTGGTGTTGTATCGCAGCCGTAAGTTTTTCGGTTTTTCCTGGGCCAAGCGGCTGAGAATTAAATAATGCTCCGTTTGGATTAAAGGTTCGCCGCCCGCAAAATAAATTTCCTCCAGATTTTCAAAATGCGTTTCCACTTCCTCCAAAAATTTCGCAAATTTTAAAGGTAAACGAGTAACGACTGAGGCGGTGGGGACATTGGCGGACTGATTTTCTTCCAGCTGCCATGCGGAACTATAGTCAGGTCCGCAGGTGCGACACTTGAAGTTGCAAACGTTCGAAAAACGTAGATCTAGATAAGGGAGGTTGATCCCATCGACGCTGCCGTCTGGCCTAGTCGAATCCACGATGGACCAGTGTTCCGCGTAGGTGTCGTTACTACTCTGTCGGTAAGAAAAAACTCCGGCCTCTTCAAGTTTATAACAAACTTGGCAATAGCTAGATTGACGTTCACTCAACATAGCAAGACGCATTTCGCGTCGTTCGGATACGTTCCAAAGTTCAGTCAAGGAAGACTCGCCAATTTTTCCAAATGCTGCACCGTTTTGGCGCAAGCAACACGGAAACACGTTGCCATCAACATGGACGTAGAGATGGGTCCAAGGGAGAATGCAAAAGACTTTGGATTTTTTTAAGAAGGCCTCTTTTCGGGATGGACTTTCAAGCGCATCGCTGCGCTTCTCGAGGTCGAGTTTGCCCGTTTTTTCCAAAGTCGATCCCCCCAAGGTAAAAGTTTAGGGCTGGTTGCGAAAATAGGCAATCCGAAGGACTCTTTTATCCTGAGTCCAATAAAATGCCCGAATTCCCGGCTTGCTCTTTTTCCGCCGCAGCTCTAGCGTCAAGTCATGTTTGATCTTCTTCAAAAACGCCTCTCCTCGGCTTTGAAAACTCTGCGTGGGAAAACGCGTATCGGGGAAGCTGAAGTTGATGCTGTATTGTCAGAAGTCCGAACTGGTTTCCTGGAGGCTGATGTTCACTTCCGTGTAACCAAAGACTTTCTTGCGCGCGTGAAAGAACGTTGCCTTCGCCAGGAGATTATCGGTTCGCTTTCGCCGGAGCAGCAGATTGTAAAAGTTCTTTCCGAGGAATTGACGACACTTTTTGGCGGAAAGATGCGGGATTTGGACTTGGGGGCAGCCCCACCTGTTGTGATCCTCATGTGTGGTCTGCAGGGATCGGGAAAAACAACTAGCACGGTGAAGTTAGGATCCTTTTTGGCCAAACAAGGCCGTCGCGTAGGCGTTGTCAGTGTTGACGTTCAGCGTCCGGCGGCAATGGAACAGCTTCGCACTTTGGCCGAGAAAGCAAATCTCGCGGTCATGCAATCGAGTCCGACGGAAAAACCCGTAGAGATCGCCAAACGCGCCAAGCGCGAGGCCTATGATCAAAATCTGCAGGTGCTCATCGTCGACACTGCCGGACGATTGCAAGTCGATCAGGATTTGATGCAGGAACTCAAAGCCGTCACCGAAGAAATTCGCCCGCAGGAAACGCTTCTCGTTATTGATGCCATGATGGGCCAGCAGGCCGTGGAAGTGGCCGAAAGTTTCGAGGCGGCGGCACAAATCAGTGGCGCAATTTTATCGAAACTCGATGGTGATGCTCGGGGTGGGGCGGCTCTCTCACTTGTTGCCGTAACCGGTAAACCCATTAAGTTTGTAGGAACCGGCGAGCGTCCAACGGACTTTGAAGTCTTTCACCCAGACCGCATGGCTTCACGGCTGTTGGATATGGGTGATCTTCTGAGCCTTTTGGAAAAAGCGGAACAAGTGATTTCCGAAGACGAGGCCAAAAAAGCCGCCGAAAAAATGGGTAAGGGAGATTTCTCTCTCGAAGATTTCCGTGAGCAAATGAAGCTAGTGAACCGAATGGGTTCCATTTCTTCTGTATTCAAAATGATGCCAGGACTGGGGCAGTTCAAGGAGCAGCTCGATCAAGTCGACACCGAAAAAGAAATGAAGCGCATCGAGGCCATGATGAGTTCGATGACCCCCCAAGAGCGCCGAAACCCGGATGTCATCGATGGCTCCCGTAGGAAGCGTATTGCTGGGGGCTCCGGCGTGGCAGTTGCAGACCTAAACAGCTTTTTGAAGCGCTTTTTTGATGCGCGTAAGATGATGAAACAACTTGGAAAAATGTCCGGATTGATGAAGGGATTGGGAGGCGCTGGCAATATGCTAGGGGGAGCCTCGGCAAATCCTTTCGGGGGCCGAAAACCCGGCAAAGGCTTTGGTCGTAAGTTTTAGCCCGAACATCAAAATCTCTTGATAGATCAAGAATTTGAAGGCATAAGCGAGGGGTCTTCGTGGCAGCCCTGGCTTTTGGCTTTGTGCCGTGCGAAGGACTTTTTGGAGGATTGAAAGGTTTTATGGTTATTATCCGCTTGGCTCGTGCCGGACGCAAAGGAACTCCTGTTTTCAAGATTATGGTCGCAAACGCGCGCGATCCAGTGAAGGGCCGCTTCCTCGAAAAAATTGGACTCTACAAGCCGGGAAAAACGGCTGATGAAAAAGCAGTTTTTGATTTGAAAAAAGAACGCTACGATCATTGGCTGTCCCAGGGTGCTCAACCCACGCCTCGTATGAAGCTTCTTGTGAAGACATTGGGCGCAAACAAACTGCCCAAGCAAAAGAAAACTAAGCCCAAAGCAGCTGCTTCTACTGAAGTCGTCTCGGACGCTTAATTTTTTCTTCTGGATCTGTGTTTTCTAAAGACAATGTGATTCTTCTCGGGCAGTTAGCCCGTATTCATGGTTACCCAAAAAATGGTCTGCAACGCTGGAAGGTCCAGCTTTATTCTCCCGGGACGGACGCTTTTCGTCACATTCAACATGTCTATGTCAGTGCCGAGAATAAGGATCTTCTTCACCCAAATGAATGTCGAAAATTAGAACTGCGTGCACCGGCGGAAGCTTTGGGTGCGGAATGGTCCCGCAGTCCCGCCGTGATCCTGAGTGTCGATGAAAAGGAAAGTTTTCCCAAAGATGCGCATGTCGGTATTCGCCGCGAAGATTTTCCCCCGCTTCAGGGCAAATCAGAATTTTATCTTTGTGATTTGCTCGGAAGAAGAGTCTCTACAGACGAAGCTGCGGAAAGTTTCGCGCTGATCAAATCGATTTATGACGCCTCTAAGGTTGGCGGGCTCTCAAGTTGGATTGTGGTCATGGAAGATCCGCAGATGGCAAAAGTATTTGAAATGCCTTTGGAGCTGATGCTGAAGGATACGCGTAACGATTCACGTTGGGAGGATCTTCAAACCTTCTTGATAGCGGACGAACTAAAGAATTGGATGGCGTTAGCTGATGATGAAGAAAGCGAAAAAAGTGACGAAGAAAACGAAGTCGAAGAATAAAGCTGAGGCACCCGCCAAGACGGATGCGAAGGCTTCATTTTCCTTGCTCACAATTTTTCCGGATTACGTACAACAAAATCTCGATCAATCCATACTTGGTCGGGCGCAAAAAAAGGGGATCGTTGCCCTTGAGGCTGTAGATTTACGTGCTTTCACAGATGATCGTCACCGCAGTGTGGACGATACCTTATACGGCGGCAAGGCCGGCATGCTTTTCAAAACAGAGGTTCTGGATCGGGCTTTGAATGAAGAATTGAAAGCTGTCGGCGGACGACGGGAGAATCTGCGGGTGCTTTATCCTTCCCCACGCGGGTTAACGCTCGATCAGGGAGTTATGGATGCAATGGCCGAATGGCTAAGTGGCGGCGAAGATACAGCACCCAGACGTTTAAGTGTAATTTGTGGTCGCTATGAAGGTATTGACGAGCGCATCGTGGACCGATGGGTAGATTTCGAATTTAGCATGGGAGACTATGTTTTAACGGGAGGCGAGCTTCCGGCGCTAGTTTTGGCGGATGCCGTGACTCGACTTTTGCCCGGAGTCTTAGGTAACGAAGAGAGCTCTCGAAACGATAGTTTCAAAGGCGGACTCCTTGAACACCCGCAATATACAAAGCCGCGAAGTTTTCAAAAGCAGATGGTTCCCGAAGTTTTACTTAGCGGCGTCCATACGGACATCGAAAGTTGGAAATTGCGCGAATCCTTGCTGCTGACTTTTGCCTTTCGTCCAGATTTGATCCGTGAGCATCGTGGTCAGGGATTGCCACTGTGGGCTCGGGAACTGTTAACACGACTTCAGCAGCGACTTGAAATTCGAGAATTTGCTGAGGGATCGGTGGAATTCAGTCGCTGAGGATACGCTCTATATAAAATCCAAGGCACAGAGATGGTCGAAAAAAGCTTCTTTCGTTTTGGCCGGTTGATCAGGATAGAGAGTTAAGAGCTGTTGGTAGGATTGGATGAGTTTTTGGCTCGATGCTCTTATTAGAGGATGCGAAAGTCGATCCTTGAGTATTCGCGTCGCGGCAGGTTTTCGACTTTCTTCGAGATCACGGATCCATGATTTAAAAAATTCTCGATGCTCACTAATGGCCTGATGAGTGAGTTTGACAAAGTCTTTGTTGAGTTTCTTTTGAAGCAGAGCAAGTTCGCCAAGTAAGGTGGCATAGAGATCGAGTTCTTGGGACGGTGATTTGCTTGCTGCGATTTTCTGAGTCGCCGAGACCTTAATCACTATCGCGCGGTCCACGAGATTGAAATAATTTTCGAGATCTTTTGCGACAGCTGTGGGAATTTTTGCCGTTGAGACCGAAAATTGTGTTCGCTTGTGGGGAATGGCGCGATAGGCATCATCTACTGAAATTGTATGGGTCTCTGGAACCTTGGCCCAGGAAGTCGAAAGTGCGATCCAAGAAACTAAGCTCAGGAGAAGAAAGGGTCGATAGGTTCGCGTAATGAAAGCCATGAATTCTCTATCGGTATCTTTTTTTTGGAAATTAAGAGCCTTGGCGATATTTGCCTGCGTTTTTTTATCCCCAACCCTTTTGATGGCTGAAAAGGGCGAGGACCCATTTCATTATTATCGTCAGGGTGACCATGCCAAGGCACGGGCACTGCTCAAACGCGAACTAGCAAATGCAGAGGCCTCGAAATCGAAAGAAGCCATTTGGAATGCGTTGATACGCAATGCGTTTTTCTACCAAGAAGTCGATCAACTGCGCCAAGCTGTCGAGTTTTTTAATCGCTCGCTGAGTCTTTCGAAGAAATTCAAAGACCGCGCGCGCGAGGGTAAAACTTTTGCGGCGATTGGCTGGACCTATGCACGCATGGGTTATTACGAGATCGCTCAGCGCTTTTACCGAAAGGCGATCGAAATTGGCGCAGTCGAGGGGCAGATACTTCATCCCGGAGTTTGGGGACAGGCGACGCAGGAACTGGGAGCCCTCTATATGGCAATGGGGGATCTAGAGACCGCGGAAAACTTGCTGCAGCAAACTTTTGATTTTGCCAAGAAGAACGAAATTCTGCCGGGAATTTCTGAGGGCGGTGCCCATCTGGCGCAGTTGAATCTCTTGCGCGCAAACTTAGGGCGGGCCGAAAACTTTGCAGAGGAAGCGATGAAAGCTGCGCAAAGTTGTGCTTGTAGTGAATACGTCAGCACATGGACGAAGGTGATCTATGCGCGTGTGCAGCTCGAGATCGCCGATTTGGCAACACGCCGGAAAGAATTCCACCGGCGACGCGCCCGTGATACCATAGAGGAGGCCGCAAAAAGTGCTGAGAAGTTCCGCAACAAACGCTTTGTTGCGGAATCAAAAATGCTCCAAAGCCGCCTGCTCCCCCAGGAAAAAATTGCAGAAAAAATTAAACTTTTGACTGAGGCCCGTGAAATTCTCTATCGCATGAATAGCGAAATACGAGGAGAGTCAGAGCTGGAGCTTGGGCGAAGTTACCTCGAGAAAAACGACCAAAAATTAGCGCGATTTTATCTGCAGCATGGAATTGATTTGAGTCGTCAGCTCTTTCGAAAACTGGATCTCGCATTTGTGCTGGCCGAAACTGCGAAGCTGGAGGGCTTAAAAGACAAAAGCAAAATTAAGAATTTGGAAAAAGCTGAAAAGCTTCAGGCCGAGGCCAAAGCCTATGTTGCACTATTCGAGACCCAGCAGAGACTCTTCGAAATTTTTGAAAGCAATCGTCTTCACACTATGGCCCATGCGTGGATAAATCGAGCGCTCGATACTCTTCGCATCATCATGGAGGCCGAGGAAGACGCCGACCACCAACGATCCCGACAACTTGAGTTTTTGCGACTGCAGGAACGCCAGATGGAACTGGAACTTAAAATCAGATTTTCTAGCGAAAGCCAAGCAATTGACGCCTTGTAGGTTCAGAGTTGCTGAGTTTTGGTCGATAAGCAGGCATGCGTAAAAATAGAACGCAGATTTTCGTCGTAATTCTACTTCTTCTGCTGAGTCATCAATCACAAGCTGAAGTTGTGAATCTGGGTAGGAAAGCCCCTTCGCTTCAGTCCGCATTCAAATTCCTTCGAACGACCAATACCGGACGGGAAATGATGCTCGCTTTCAATCAGCTGATCGAGTCCAATGCGGTTCAAATTGTCCCGATGACAGCGGAGAATCGTCGGCTCTACGATATTCCCGACTCGATCTCAGCCAAATACGATGTTCGTCTTAGACGAATCTATATCGACCTTGAGAGCCCGCTGGGAATTTTGGCGCCGACGCTCTTGCATGAAGTCACGCATGCTCTGGACGAAGAACTTCACGCTTCTCACCGACATTGTGATGAGTTGTACGACGAGAAACTACGTCTTGAGAGCCTTGCGAAAGAGCGGGGAATCTCAAGATCCCAACGAAAAGAACGACGGACCGGGGCCGAGGCGGCCGGTGAGCAATGGCGAATGGCTCAGGAGCTGATGCTTTTTCGCACAGAGAGAAAGGCCTTTGATGTAGAAACGGCTCTGACAGAGGAGCTTGTAAAACGTTATCCCGACTATGGCAGATATCTAAGCCATGAAGAGCAGCGTCTCGGTATTCGCTTGCTCGGTTCCTACAAAGACGAAGACATCGTTCGACTTTATGGTTTGAATTCTGAAATCCTAAAATCGTTGCATCAATCGGCTTCGGACAGAATTCCAGGTCAGAGATCGAATCCGTTTAGAATGCCGGCAGCGGGCCACAGACAGCGTTAAACTTTTGCTTTCGACTCAGTGCTTGTTTGAGTTGAGACGCCACGGCGCAGCTCCAGGAGCCGGCGAAGAAAGGGCAATACCTGGGGCTGACGGGAGAGACGGAATCGAGCCTCGGTTCTTTCGACACCGACTTTGATGGTGAGATCATCGCGCGAGGCGGCTCGGAACATGTCTTCATCTGTTTGATCATCACCAACGACAATGAATAGCGGATCTAGTCGAGGGCTTTTCTCATCGGTATTTTCCTGGCGGAAGTTTGCAAAAAAGCGTCCCTTATTAGATTCGATTGAACGCACTTCGATTATTTTTTTCCCGATGAGAATATTTGCAGGAAACTCTGACAATCCATGTCGCAGATCGCTAGCCAAGCGATGGGCTTGATAGTCTGCAAAGGGTGAGGGCGATTGACGATAGTGCCAGACGACCGAACGCGCCTTTCGCTCTACAAAACTCTTGGGGACACGCAGGCAATAATCGTTCATGATTTTTTCAGCCATCGGATACCACGGTTTCAAAGAGACCCTACGATTCACCCTCCACTTAGCCTCTTTCGGGAAAAAGATTTGGGCGCCATGTTCTGCAACCAACCCGACGTGAAGACCTGCAAACTGTTCCTTGAGAAAATTCCGATTGCGGCCACTGACGATCGTGACAAATACACCCGGACAATTCGACAGATCCTGAACGACATTAAAAACGTCTTGAGCGATCTGAGCTTGGCTATGGTGTTCGGTAATGGGGGCAAGTGTCCCATCGTAATCAAGTAAAAGGTAAGTGGAATTTTTTTGTAGTGAAGTCAGGGCGTGTGGCCCGATATTTAAGTCCTCAGCGTCGAGGTTGATGTCAACCGTGTTTCCGATGCGGTCGCTCTGTTTGGAGAGAGCGTGCATGAAGCTTCTGCCCCATTGTGCCGCAGTGTAGGCCTCCAAAAAGGAGCGCATTCCATCGAACTGGAGTTTTCGTCGTTCAAGAGGAAGTTTGAGTCCTTCTTGAATTTTTTGCGAAGAATTTTCGATATCCCAAGGATTGATTAAATCGCAAAATGCCAAAAAAGCACTAACACCAGCAAACTCGCTAAGAAGTAGCACTCCTGGATTTTCTGGATTCTGAGAAGCAAGATACTCCAACGCAACTAAATTCATTCCATCTCGAGTACTGCTGACCAGGAGAAGGTCCGATACGTGGTAGAGGGCGGTGAGTTCCGAAAAGTTAATGGAGGAAAAAATATAATTTATGGGTGTGTAGCCAGCCGTCGAGAACTCCCCGTTGATTTCGCCTACGAGCCGATCAATTTTCTCTTTCAGTTTTTGGTATTCGGGTGATGATTGACGCGTCGGCACTGCGACTTGAATCAGTTGCACGTGTCCTACCCATTCGGGATAGCGTCGCAGAAAGCGTCGAAATATTTCTAACTTCAGATCTAGGCCCTTTGAATAATCAAGCCGATCGACACCCAGAATGATTTTTCCGACTGCCGCTTTTTTAAGTTCGGCCACGCGTGCGATGACATCGGGTTCGCGAAGAGCTGCATAGTGTTTTTCGGGATCAATGCTCACCGGAAAAACGCCTAGCTGAATGCTTCGGTCATAACGTACATGATACAGATCGCATTCAAGGCCGAGCAGCACTTCAAGCGCCGTAGCAAAGTGCCTCAGGTAATTGTAATCGTGAAAGCCTACAAGATCAGCGCCCAGAACTCCGCGAATCACTTCCTCGCGAACAGGTAATTGTCGAAAAACCTCAGAGCTGGGCCAGGGGATATGAAGAAAGAATCCAATCCGTACATTTTTTAGTTTTCGTTGCTGCAGTCCGGCGCGCAAATATTGAGGGAGTAAAAAGAGATGATAGTCGTGAATCCAGACCAGATCACCTTCTTGAATTTCATCAAGAATTTTTTCAGCAAAAATTTGATTCACTTTTTGGTACGCTAGCCAGGCATCGCCCTGGAAATTCACCATCGCAGTCTGATAGTGGAAAAGCGGCCATAAAACATCATTCGCAAATCCTGTGTAATATTTGTCATAGAGTTCCGCATCGACCTCGATGGGAATGAGTTGGCGAATTCCGCACTCGCCAAGCATTTCAGGATTCTTGGACTCGGCAATTTCTTTCGAGCCGAGACCTAGCCAAATTTTCTCGGCATCGGCCTGCGTGGAGCTCAGCGCCGTTACAAGACCTCCGGAACCTCTCTGCAAATTGCCAGTTTCTGAATCAACAGTGAAGGGGAGGCGGTTACTCACGATGAGCCAACGCCGATTCATAGCGGCCACCTTATCAAAAGCTGCCGTAATGTGGTAACTTTTTATACTAGTGAAATTCGGAATTGTTGGGAATTGTAGATACAACGCACTCATAGATGAACGAGCTGCACTTTTATGGCTCTGTTGGCCGCAATTTGATTCATCTTCTGTCTTTGGAAAATTATTGGATCCCGCAGCGGGATCCTTTGAGATTCTGCCAAAAAATGAAGAAGAATGGAGAACTGAACAAGTTTACATAAGAAATACTAATATTCTGAAAACACTTTTCATTTCCAAGAATGCGGAGTTCGAGGTTGTGGATTTTGCTCCCCGCTATCGAAAAGATGATGTCATCATGAGCCGCAATGTCTTTCATCGAATTGTGCGTCCTCTGCGTGGCAATCCTTCCTTTCGGCTCGTTGTTCAGCCCCGCTATGACTATGGACGCGAAAGTCCTAAGGTGAAACTCCTTAAGAAGGGACTTCAGTTTCGATGGAAAAGCGGGAAAAGTAGTCTGCTGAAAATCTCAGCGTTTGCCGATGCGCTATTGGCCGATGAATTCATCCAGTTAAATGGAGAACCGCTGTATCTATCTTTCTGGTGGGACGAGTCTGAGTCGAGTGCTCTGCCTCAGCCATCTGATGTGGAATCCTCGTTAGAGCGCACTGCAAATTATTGGACGACCTGGGTGAAGCATTTGCGCCTACCGATTCACTTTCAAGCGCAGGTCATTCGAAGTGCCTTGGTTTTGAAGCTTCATCAATTCGAAGAAAGCGGTGCCATCACTGCGGCAACCACAACAAGTTTGCCTGAATCACCTGGATCAGGACGCAATTGGGACTATCGATTTTGTTGGTTGCGTGATGCCTACTTCTCTATTTCTGCTCTCTTCAAGATCGGGCATTTCGAAGAGATGGAAAAATTCGCGTTGTATCTAAGTGCTTTATCGGGGCGCGACCTCGAACGATTGCAGCCGGTCTATGCTGTGGATGGACGGGCGGATCTGACGGAAAGCATTCGAGAGGATTTGGCCGGATACCTGGGGGAAAAACCTGTTCGCATTGGGAATGCGGCCTACACCCATATTCAAAACGATATCTATGGCGAGATGATATTGGCGATTTCACCTCTTTTTCTGGATGAACGCCTCAATAACGACGGATTATTTGTGCGCGAGCGTTTGGCCCCTGTGTTGAGACGACTCATTGGAAATATCGAAGAGCGCCTGGAAGAGCCCGACGCGGGACTCTGGGAATTGAGGAACACGCAGGCACTTCACGGTTTCACGGTTCTTATGCATTGGCTGGGTGCCAGACGAGCCCACTTAATCGCCAAGAAATTAGAAGACAGTGAACTTCTTCTGCGCACGGAGCGGCTGATGGATGCAGCTCGCGATTTGATGGAAACACGATTGTGGAATGAAAGCATTGGCGCCTATGTTCAATCAGAAGGATCGAAAGCTCTTGATGCAGCAATGCTCGGCCTCATCAATATGGGTTATCTGGATCCGAAGAGCGAAATCGCGCGTCGCCACATGGCGGCCATCGAGGAACGACTTCTGACTTTGGACGGTTTAGTTTTTCGATACACAAACCCAGATGATTTTGGCTTTCCGGAAAGTACCTTCACCGTTTGTAGTTTTTGGTATGTGGAGGCTTTGGCACGCATGGGTCGCGGTGGCGAATCTCGAAAGGCCATGGAGAAGCTTCTGGCCTTAGCTAACCCCTTGGGACTTTATTCAGAGGATATCGACCCGCGTAGTTTTCAATTGTGGGGGAATTTTCCGCAAACCTATTCCCATGTCGGACTGATTCACGCTGCATTTGCGATGGATGATCCTTTGGGAGATCCCTACGAAGCTCCCGAAGAACACGTCTAAATCGTGCGCACCTCGAGGGGAAGGGAACAGCGCGATTCTTGCGTGCTGTTTGTTTTGAAGTCACCCAAAAAACTTTCCTCAATAATTCCTTCCAGCAAAAGCTTTTCTTCCAGTTCCCGCAGCTGGGCTATAGCACTGCTCATTCGCTCGAGATCCCACTGTTTCAGTTCGCCCAATGTCTTAAGAATAAACGAGATCAAATTGTGATTCTGGATTGTGCCCCAGTGCAGATGGGGATCAAAGGGCATCGTGAAATCCTTCGTCGGGCGGTACAATCCCGTCGTGGCGAAAGAGGCTGGGCTCAAATTCACCAGGCTTTGCCATTTCAGTTGGCTCAGCAATTCCAGCGAAGGCGCATCAAAGAGTTTTATCCATTTTCCGGATGCGTGCTTGGTTAAGATTTCAAGATTCCAATTGTGATTTTCTATACGCAGCAACTGCTCCAAAACTTTGTGGAGTTGTGTCTGGGATTGTGGAAGTGACCGAAGAATTTGCACGCAGATTGCGTAGAGGAGATCTGTTTGATTGTTCGAAATTTTCGCACCCGGAACCAGTGTGGATAATCCTCGGATCAACTGCTCAAGAGTTTCTGGGAGTGAATATCGGGAAGAAACGGACTCTTCTACTTCGTTACGCCGAAGTGCCTTTGCGGTCCGAATGCGCAGTTCGCCGTTTTGAATTGAATAGTCGACTCCCTCTCGGGCCGCGCTATCGAGGGTGACTGGAATGCTTAGAAATCCAAAGCTGTTAATTTTAGATTCTTGTTGGCCGAGAATCCAATCCATTCCGGGCTCTAACCAGAATGCGCCTTGCTGAAAAGCTCGTGCGTGCAGAAGCGGCATCTCGACCCAGAACTGGTTTTCTTCACGATTTTGTTTTGGGAGGGATTGTACTCTTTCCGGTGGCGCGGCGGCGGGCAGCGGTCTGGGGAAATGATCACGGGAAATTTGGGCGCGTTCCAGTAGGTCAAAAAAGCCGAAATTCTGAAGCGTTTTCGTAGTGTGTTCTGCATCGCGACTGGTGTAAAAAATTTTTAGAAGGCGCTCGGCTAGCAGTTCTGCGACTCTTTTTTGAGAGTCCGATAGCGCAGCCTTAAGGGCGGTATCTTTGTGGAATTCTGCCCGCAGCGCTTGCTGAATGCCTGCAAAGGCTTCGGGTTTTAGAGTGCGTAAATCAGCCGAGATTCTTAGGAGCGCCGTTCGAGACGTCTCGTTAATCGTGAATGTGGGCTCTTCGCTGACAACCCTTAGAATTCGAAGGTACGAGTCAAACAACATGACAGGATCTTGCTCGGCTTGGGCGTTGTAATGAACTGGAATCCTTTGATCGAGCAATGCTTGGATTCCTTCTTCGACGACGGAAACTGAAACACCGTCAATCATCACGTGGAGCGCCGGATGTTCGAGAATCACGCCTTGACTTGAAACTGCAATGTTGGCAAGCGGATTGATGTGATAACGGCCAGGCGCGGCCGGGCCGAGAAAGCTGTCCACCGGCGCGACGTCAGCCGCCTCGAAAAGGATAGCAGCGCCGGGAATCACCGCTCGCATGCGCGCAATGGGTAAAGCGGAATCTATGACGATGAAATCCAAATCGCTCCATGGGTTGAGCCATTCCGACAGGGGAATAATCGTTTCCGTGGAATTTAGCCATTTTTCGACTTCGACCCATGAACCCATAGCTTTTTGTTTGCGTTGTAAAAAGAGCAGGCCTTGTCGGGCGGTCGAGCCATAGGCATAAAATTCATCGCCTTCCATTAGAATCTGGTGAAGGGGCGCAAAATCCTGAGTTCGCTGTAGAAGCTGGCCTAGTAGCTGGGCAGCTTTCTTGGGAGAGATTTCGCTCGCCAGGGCCCCGCTGGAAAAGGCTGAAAATATCAGCAAGATGAGGATTTTTTGCCAGAAACGGAAGGGCATCGGTAGCTGATACTCACGATAACGCACCGAGTCAAGGCGCCTGAGCTCATGGCCCCGAAAGGCGTTAACGCGATGCGTTGACGCGGGTTGGGCTATTTGGTAGTCCTCCGCTGTGCCGAGAGTCTTTGTTTTTTCAATCTTTCTGTTCACATCTGCACAGGCCTCGCAGGAAGTGAATTTAAAGCTTTTTAGTTTAGCAGCCAGTGGCGGTCGTTCGCAAATCGAAGCCGTTTTGGTCGATGGTGCCCAGGCATGCTGGTCGAATCGAGATTTTCTAGGACAGACGGCGCTCCATCAAGCGCTAACAAATCCCGATGCAGAGGTGTTCAAAATTCTACTGGATCACTGCGCCGATCCCAATGTAGCTAACGTTCTCGGGCAAAGTGCTTTGCTGATGGCGATCCATCAAGCTAATTGGCCTCAGTGTCGACTACTGCTGGGCGACACTCGGGTGAATGTTTTGGCGAGCGATCGCGATCTGATTAGCGCCTATTCTTTGCGCATGAAAACTCCGGATGACATTCGTGATTTATTGGAGACTCGATACGCGCAACTCTTCGATGCTGATTTCTCTCCGGAGTATCTGGGCATCAGCTTTACCGGCCAAAGTGGTGGCGGAATGAATGAATGGCCTCAATTGTCTAACTTGCGCTCCTATGTGCTCGGGTATAGCGATTTGAAAGAGGCCGAAAAACTAGTGGAACAGTGGATGTTGCACTCTAAATTGCAGCGAGGTCCACTCCGCCGGCAGCTTGTGATTGTGGGAAGTAGTCGCGGTTCCATTCAGGCCAACGAGCTGGCTCAATGGTTTGAAAAAAAATATGGTCAACGCATCAGTTTATTGATCTTGATCGAAGGTGTGAGGCTGACTGCGGGTTTTATTCCTCGTCCCCAAAATTTCATGGGTCCTGCAGAACGAAGATACAATTTCTATGGATCTCGGTCGCGGGGAATTTTGTACGGCAGCGCAATTTCGATGCAAGATGTCGTGAATCAAGCTGTGGAGGCTGATGACCATAACGTCGCGCTTTTCATGGGAGCGCAAGAAGCTCAAAAACGCATTCAAGTTTTGCTTGGTCATGCTAGCTCGTTGAGGTCAGACGCCTCGGTGTGTGATTCTCATTTGTAGGCGCGCTAAGTTTGGCAAGCGGTCCAGAAAATGAAAAACGAGCTATACTGCCCCAGTCATGGATCACAAACTCTTTAGACTTTTTGTTTTGGCCGTTGGTGTTTTGCTTTCGAAGGAGGCCTATGTGTCGCAATTGAATCCGCTCACTATCGAAGATCTCTTAAACAGAAGTTCTCATATCGTCGTGGGTTTCGTAGTTAAATCCGAAGACCGAAGGACTGACACCCCAATTAAAGGCTTGGAAGAAAAGCGCATTCAAATAAAAGCGGTCAGCTATCTCAGGGGCGATGGACCGAAGCTTTTCTCTGTCGATCTTGATATCGGCGGACTCAAAGGATTCGACCGCGATCTCCCGGAGAGAACTTCGGGGGTTTTTTTCCTGAATAAATTGGAGGGGACTCAGGGGACTCTCAGTTATCACTCCTCGGTGGCTGAACTTCCATTTGGCTATTTTTATGGCGAAGGGTCGAAGAGATAGCTTCTGCGGGCGGCAGCTCGGTCCCTGGGTCGGCCCCCTGTGGTCTCTGGACGAGCTGGATGCCTTTTTGAAAGCCCCGACTTAAGCCTGAAATTTCGGGCTGTTATTAGCTCTTGACCGGGCTTTAGGACTAGGGCTAGAAGCTCCCCGTTATGGCCAGCAAGAAAAATGCAGTAAAAACTACGCGTCCCAAGCTCTTGAAAAAGCTCAAAGGTCCAGCTTCGATCTTGGACACGCTTTCCAGCGTAAAATTAAAAGACAATCTTCCCGCATTTAAGACCGGCGACAAGATTGTAGTGAACGCTAAGATCAAAGAAGGCGACAAAGAACGTATTCAGGCTTTTGAAGGCGTGGTTGTTGCGATCAATGGTAATGGCATCCGAGAAGCAATCACCGTTCGAAAAATTTCGGCCGGTGTAGGTGTTGAAAAGGTTTTCCCGATTCACTCTCCTGCGGTTGCTTCCATTGAAGTCAAGATGAGCGGATTTGTCCGTCGATCGAAACTTTACTATCTGCGCGAACGTTCTGGTCGTGCAGCACGTATTCAAGATAAATCCATTAAGCTTTCTGAGGCTCGCGGCAAGGCCGACGCAGCCAGCGCAGAAAGTGCCCAGTCCTAAGACTCTTAAGAAACGTTGGCTAAATCCGGAAAATGACCGTGAATTAGCCAACGTTTTTGCGTTTCCGGAGGTCGACTTCGTCATTGGTCTTGATGAGGTGGGGCGAGGGTGTTTGGCTGGTCCAGTTTTCTCGGGAGCTTTTTGCTATCGAGTGGCAGCGGCCACAAAACTGAACACGGCATTCTCACCCTTCAAAATTTGTGACAGTAAAATCCTCAAGGCCGAGGAGCGGGCTGCGAGCGAAAGGCAGCTTCTCGCGAAGGACGATGATTACCGAGCTTTTGTCGCGGAAGCTTCCGTCGAGGAAATCGACACATTGAATATTCATCATGCTTCACTGCTGGCGATGACGCGGGCCTTTGAAGAGGCGCTTAGTTTTATCGGCGAGAATTCCTGTAGCAGCCGAATACTCATTCTGGTGGACGGAAGTTTTATTCCCAAAGGTGTTTTGGAACGTTGTCGTGCGGCCAGACAAAATTGGGCTTCGCACTCGGTGGTTAAGGGTGATTCGAAAAGTTTCGCGATTGCAGCATCATCAATCGTTGCTAAAGAGGCTCGCGATCGCTTTATGAAAAAACTCGCAGCTCTTTATCCCGCTTATGCTTGGGAGCAAAATGTTGGCTACGGGACTCCGGATCATCGCAGAGCCCTCGTGAAAGTTGGCGATTGTGTTTGGCATCGAAAATCCTTCAAGTGGCAGCCGCCAGCCGAGAAAACTGAAGATCAGTCACTCGCCGAAGAAATTCACTCGGAAATTTGAATTTTCTTTTCTTGATGGAGTTTCTCGAGAGTTTCAATGATCCCGCGTAACTTCAGGCGTTCAGTGGGAAGAAATTCCACGCCATGGAAATAGACGATGGAATTTTTCAGTTCGATGGGTCGGGTGTAGATGAGATTTCCCTGGAGTACCAGCGGTGGGCGATGGTCATTGCCGATGACGCGTAATGTGGTGAAGACACGTTGATTCGGGCGCAAAGGCCAGCGAGCATCAAATCCGTAAAATCCGCAGCCGCCGTGACTCAACGTTATGATGCGTTCTCCCGTTCGGTTACGGTCGATTTCAGCCAGCAGATTTTCCCATCCAGCCACTTTGTATCTAGGATAACGTCGCTGGTGTTCCCAGTTTCCCGATAACATCCCTTCTCTTATCGGTGCTTCGGGGCGAGTGCTTAAGGGCTTAGCGATGGTTGCCGAAATTCAATACAAGCCAATTATCAATTGCTCGGAGAACTGCATGGGCCAAATTCTACTGCCGCTAGCGGCAGTAAAGTAGGCTTATAAAGGGGCTCTAAGGTCGGCGCTTGATAAAATCGCTCAAATCTCCGATTGAGTTCAGGTGAGGCATCTTCGTTCGCTCATTAAATTAATCGCTACATTCTTGTGGGTCCTGCTGACTTGGCATACTCCGATCACCTTCGCTAAAAACCCTTCTGAAGACAGCGGCTGGATTGAAAATCAAGAAGAAATTGGTGGCGTACAAAATCGATGCAATGCTTTTTTGTCTAAAATTTTCCACCCTATAAAAGCACATGTGATCGGGGGCTATACTCGACGAGATTACTTTAAGTTAAACGACGAACTAAGGGGGGGATTTCCAGATGCTGACTCCCTTGCGAAGGCAGAGCGCTTAGAAAAAATTTTGGCTATTCTACCTAATTATGAAGGACCGGTTTTAAGAAGAGTATGGTTAGAAAATTATATTGTTTCTGGATTGAGAGAAGATAAAAATTTCAAAGATAAAGGATTTGTTTCGGCCACACTCGACTTTACTATGCGCTCCCCAGTTGATTTTCAAAAAGGTTACGACCCGAGCGTAATGACCTTTGTAGAATTCAGAATCATTAGCAAAACGGGAAAAAGAATTTGGAAATGGAGTGATGCTTATTCTGAAAATGAAGTGCTTTTTCGAAGAAATATCTCATTTAAAATTACCAAAGTTGAGGATGCGCCGCCGCCTTGTGAGAACTGTGCCGCATATAAGATCGTTACTATGACAGAGATCCCCTCTGATCCATAAGTTTCGATTTTTTAGGATGACGAGCACCGCTGGCAGTTGAGAAGTTTCCTATTTCACTGCCGCTAGCGGCAGTAGAGTCTGGCCCATGGTTCAATCCTTGCAGGGACACCGCATCGTGAATCCCTCGAAAAAAGAACGTGGTCGTTGGGCAGAAACGCAGGCAGCCCGCTATCTTGAACAAAGAGGCTGGAGGATCTGCGGCCGGAATTTTAAAGTTCCGCTTTTTTCGTCTCGAGGAGTTGAGATTGATCTACTTGCCCAAAAGGGTTCTCGGCTCCTATTGGTAGAGGTGAAGTTTCGTCAGAGTAGCGACGCGTTTCGCTCATCCTGGGATTGGGTCAGCGAACGGCAGCTTCGACGATTAAAGTCGGCCCTATACTACGCCGCAGCAAAATTTCCAGAACTCAGTCCTTCTCTTCTCATTCTTTGGGTTGATGAGAGGGGTCTTGTTCATTTTCTCGAGAATCCCTGATACTTTAAAGATAGATGCGTCTTAGAGAGGACTTTCGAAACCGGCTTCGCGCAAAGACTGTTGCTCTATTGTTTTTATGGGCAGTTCTGGCAATGCCCAAGAGAGCTCAATCTCAGGAAGCTCAAGGTGCGCCACTTCAAGGGACAATTAAAGCATTCGTGTTGACGGCAACCTATGGGGTCATTGCCGGTGGCTTGACCGGACTTGCCTCACTTGCCTTTTATGAAAGTGCTTCACAGCACACCCGAAATATCGCCATCGGAGCCAGTCTCGGACTTTATACAGGAATACTTTTGGGCGCCTACATTGTTTATGGCCCGGGCCTTATGGGGCCCTCTGAACCCGGTCCAAATGACCCCGGACAACAGCAGCAGAGGCTGCCGCCGGTTAATCCGGACGATCCTATCAATTTGGGCGCAGACGCAGAAATCAACCTGATACCAACCCTCAGTTATATACCTCAGCAAGGATTGAACCTTGGGGTTCTCTATAGATTCTAAAGATATCAAGTAGTTATGGCAAAGCGTCATTTTTTTTTGTGCGACGCTAACCGAAATCTTTCGGGGCCGTGTCATAGCCATGAAGCCCTGGTGTGTGTTGTAGGGAACTTCCGATGAGCGCCGATGAAGGGTTGCTGATCGAGAAGGCGCGTGCGGGTGATGCCCGCGCGTTCGAAGCTCTCGTGCGACTTCATTTCCGGGCCGTCTACAGTCTCAGTTATCGTTTCATGAACGATCACGGAGGCGCAGACGACGTGACACAGGACACATTTATGAAGGCACATGCAGCACTAGATTCATTTCGCGGAGAAAGTTCCTTTCGGGGCTGGCTTCTGCGCATCGCGGGCAACACGGCTCGGAACGCTTTGCGTTCGGCGGGTTCGGGGCGCCGGCACTTCGTCGAGATCGACGAGTCTGATGTTGTTTCTCATCACACAGGATTTAAAACGCTGGAAAAAAATCAAACGGCTGCCATGTTGAAAGCGGCAATTGAACAACTACCGGAGAAACAACGAGTGGCTCTGGAGCTTCGCATTTATGATGATTTGAGTTTTCTTGAGGTCGCTGAAATCATGGGCAGTCCCTTTGATACGGCGAAGGCGAATTTTCGCCACGCACTCATGAATTTGAAGAAAATACTTTCCACGATGGAAAACAATCAGGGGCTTGAGTTGATGCGGATGTCACTTGAAAGCTACCAAGAGGAAGATTGATATGGCATCGAAAATGAAGTGGCAAAAAATAGCAAAGGAAATGGATTGGGAGCCAAAGCGCGACCAGGATCTCGTGCGCGCACTGCAATTGGTGACATCGGAATCTGAACGTCTCTCTGAAGTAGATATCCCTGATGGTTATGAAGAACGTTTGGTCTTGGCTCTTCGTCAGAAACTCCCGCAGCAGCAAGTCGTCGCATCCTCCAGCCTCTGGACGCGCGTGGCTTCCTGGCTTCATATTCCCGAGCTGCCGCTCCAGCAGTGGATGGCCGCCGGAACATTTGCAGCTATCGCGATTGTGGTGGGAATTTCTGTTAATGGTCCCTCGGTCGAAAAACCCCGCTCCATCGGAGAATCCATGCTCTTGACCACCGCGGGAAACGCGGATTCAGAATCCGTCAATTCATGGCTTGATACGGTTTCAGATTCTGCGCGATCTGCTGCCAACCGTAACTTGGCTAGTCTTGCCCAAGAACTTCAGGGGCTTGAAGCGTCGGAGCAGGAAAATGTTATCAATAATTTTGTCGGCTCTGTGCACGAAATCTAGTACCCCCTTCGGCTTGTCGATCTTCATCAAGGGCTTTATCATCAGGGGAGGATAACAATGGGCATGACTCGACAGAAACTCCTTTCAGCGAAGATATTCTTAGTTTTTGTCGTTTTCTTCTTCCTCGGGACTTTTCAAGCTCAGGCTTCGACAGAGGTCCAAAGCCGACTCAATCAGATTTTCTATTGGCATCTTGCCGATGAACTCAAAATATCTCCTGAACAAGAAAAGGAAATGGTTCTCATCTTAGAAGATGTACAAAAGCGTCGAAGTTTAGCGCTGAGCGAGCGAGAGCTGTCTTTGGTAAATCTCCGCAAATTAGAGAAAATGGGTAACAGTAAGGCCGCATCACCGGTTTTGAATGAATACATTCGCTCGGTTGAAAAGTTGAGTCTATTGGATAGGGAAGAGTACGAGCGCCTTCGCAAGCTTTTGGGAGACGAAGCCTTAACCAAGTTTTTAATCGTTCGTGATGAAGTTACAGAGCGCGTAAGAAATTCCCTCAAAAAGTCAGCTGTCGTCAAATAGATATTGTTGATGCTTTTCCGCTTCATCATTCCTTTGATAAGATGTGGTGAATGTTCAGAGCCCTTCACAAGTGGATTCGATCCATTAGCTTGAGTTCCTTGCTTTGGGGTGTACTTCTGGGATTGGGTCTGCATTTTCTCCACGATATTCTACCCGATGGCATGCTTCTCCATCCTGTTGTGCATTGGGCACCTGCTTTGCTGGCCATCATGGCGGCTCTTCTTTTGCTTCGTGAACGTCAACGTGAACGACGGCACCTACGAAAACTGGAAGAGAGTTTAGAGTTGGCATTGGATGGCGCTGAAATGGGAGTTTTTGATTGGGGTTTAGATCGCGATACCCACGAGTGGACAAAGAACATGGCAAAACTCTACGGATTCGAGGAAGGCCGAGTTCCCAAGAGTATTGATGAGGTCAAGTCGCGCGTTCATCCCGACGATATTGTAGATTTGGACAGCGCTGTGGGCCGCAGCTTTGATACAGGAGCTCCGTTGAGTCATGAATATCGGGTGGTGCACCCGAATGGTCAGGAACGTTGGCTTTCACTGCGTGCCCGCCCGCTGGGTGATGGCAAGCCTTACAATCGTCTCTTGGGCGTTGTCTGGGATCTGACAACTCAGAAAGAAGCGGAGAGGGCCCTTTCTAATGCAAAAGAAGCTGCAGAAGCCGCCAGTCGAGCGAAAAGTACTTTTCTCGCAAATATGAGTCACGAGATTCGCACTCCCTTGGGCGCAGTTTTAGGATTTGCTGAACTGCTGGTTGATGGCGAGATTTCTGAAGATGATCGGCGACGTTATTACAACACGATTCGGAAAAACGGAGAATTTCTTACCTCAATTATTGGTGATCTCTTAGAATATTCGCGCTCAGAAAATACAGATATTGAGATTTCTCGGAGTCGAGTTTCGTTGGCCGATATTTTTTCAGACCTTGAATTCACTCTGGGTACTCAAGCTCGACGGAAGGGCTTAGAGTTTCACATCGACTTAGCAAGTAGTTGCAGTCATGTAATTGAAACTGATCCCTTACGACTTCGGCAAATACTTTTGAACATCATCGGGAATGCGATAAAGTTTACAAAATCCGGATATGTGAAGGTATTTGTGACCCAGGAAGGAGAGCCTCCTGATCGAAAGCTTCTCATTCGGGTTCAAGATTCAGGATCGGGAATTGATCCCACAGAAATTGCAAAATTATTCCAACCCTTCCATCAGGCCCATGAAAAAACTGAATCTTGGGGTGGTTCCACGCGTGGTGCGGGACTGGGTCTTGCAATCTCGCGTCGTTTGGCCCAACTCTTAGGTGGTGATGTGCGCATCGAGAAAAGCGAAGTGGGTGCTGGGAGTGTCTTCATCATCAGCGTCGATCATCCCGCACTTGGTAGTGGAATGAGGAGTTTCGAAGATTCAGAAATTTCGATATCGGGGGCGCACGAAGTTCCCCTGGAGGGACTCCGAGTATTGGCCGTGGACGATAGCGCCGATAATCTTTTTTTAATGGAACATTATTTGAAAAATTCCGGCGTTGAATTGCTCACCGCAACGGGCGGAGCGGAAGCAATCGAAATCTTAAAGGCCCATAAGAAAAATGGTGAAGGCATTCAAATTGTACTCATGGATTTGCAGATGCCGGAGATCAACGGATATCAGACTTTCAAGGAAATGCGACGCTTGGATTTTCAGGGCCCGATTCTGGCGCTCACGGCACATGCACTGGCTGAAGAAAGGCGTGCAACCAGCGATTTCGGCTTTACGGAACACATTTCTAAACCCGTGGATCGTGAGAGCCTTTTGGCGGCTCTGCGACGCACAGCGCGCCGTATGGGCCATGGCTCCGACGGGCTGCAGTCTTAATTGGCCCGCCCGTCTCTTGAACGACTCGTTTTTTCCAAGACAAAGGCGAGCCAGATCGCTAGTTTTCAGGGCTAGATGGGCCATTTAAATCAAGATAATTCGACGGCCAAAGCTCTGGACCCTTCAGAGGAATACAACGCGGTACTGAAGGCGCGAATACTCCAGCTGAAAAAGGAGCTGGGCTCAAAGGTGATGATTTTGGGGCATCACTACCAGCGGCATGGGATTGTGGAAGTTGCCGATCGCATCGGTGACTCCTTTGGATTGGCGAAGGCTGCGGCTGAAGCTCACGATGTGCGCGATATTGTTTTCTGTGGTGTGCGTTTCATGGCGGAATCGGCGGCGATTCTTTGTCGTCCGGATCAACGCGTTTTCCATCCCGAGCCCGAAGCGGGTTGTCCGATGGCGGATATGGCGCCCATGGAAGCAGTCGAAGAGGCGTGGGAAAAACTTAACCGACTGGCGGATTTAAGAGGGCGAAAAATCATTCCGGTCACCTACATGAATTCACATGCACCGCTAAAGGCATTTACGGGTGCCCATGGTGGTCTGGTTTGCACGTCCAGCAACGCGCAGCGCGCCGTGGAATGGGCATTGAAAGAAGGAGAGATCGTTTTTTTCTTTCCTGATCAACATTTGGGTCGAAATACAGGGAAGGCGATGGGCATGATTCCGGAAGAGATGCCTGTTTGGTATCCGTCAAAAGCGGACGGCGGTATCTCGCAGCTGGGTCAAACAAAAATGATTTTGTGGAATGGCAACTGTCCGATCCACATGAAATTCAAAGCGCGAGACGTAAGTTTTGTAAAAAAGAATTTTCCGGGCGCGCTTGTCGCTGTTCACCCGGAATGTGAGCAAGAAGTAGTGGATCTTGCAGACGCGGTTGGCAGCACTGAATATCTTCTCCACTACGCAAAGTCTTTAAAGGCGGGAACGCGGGTTTTTGTCGCCACAGAAATTCACCTGGTCGATCGCATCCGACTTGAGAATCCAACGATTCGTGTCGAGATGCTCAGCCGATCATTGTGTCCGACAATGTATATGGTCGATCTCGAAAAATTGTGTTCCACACTGGAAACTTTCAGTGAAGATAAACGCGTACCGATGCCAGACGAGATTCGCATTCCTGCCCGAAAAGCGTTGGAGAGAATGCTAGCCCTGCCATGAAATCCGAGATTTCTGCCGCTGCTTTTTCTCCGCAATCCATATTGGCTACCTGGTGGCAGATCGAGGGCGAGCTTGATCAAATTGATTCCGACCTTACGACAAAAACAACAACGGAATATTCGAAGCGTGATCCATCCGGCAGTGTGTCTTTTGAAATGCAGGTGAAGAAGCCGGGAATTTTTTCGGGTCGCTCTGTCCTGGACTGGATTGCGACCGCAAATCCCAATTGGAAATTCTCCCAGCTGCCCCAGAATGGCGCCCAGTTTGAAAAGCAGGAATGTCTCTTGAGGGGCGAGGCGCCTTTGGGGGAATTGTTGGGCCGAGAACGGATGATTCTCAATCTTTTGCAGCATCTGTCGGGGATCGCGACGGCTACAAATAATCTTTGTCGCGAAATTGAGAAGCATTGGAACTTTGAGTCCAGACCCCCGCAGGTTTTTCATACCCGCAAATTCCTACCCTTTTTGCGAAGTCTGCAGCTCGAAGCCTGTTTGCACGGGGGAGGGGCTCGTCATCGCGTTGATCTCGCAGATCGCATCCTCTTCAAAGACAATCATAAAAATTTGTTGAAAACTGCGGGGTTGAGTTTCTCTGACTACCTAAAATTTTTGCAGGAACGAAATCTACTCACGAATGCGTTGATCGAAGTAGAAAATGAAGAGGAAGGCCATCTTTGCCTCAAGTCCGGAGTGGCTCATCTCATGCTCGATAATTTTAGTCCGGACCAGGTGCGCAAATTTTGTGAATCGATCCCGGCATCATCATTGGTGAGTATTGAAATTTCGGGTTCGCTGACTGTGGAAAATGTGGCCGCTTATTTAGTGCATCCCCGTGTGCAGCGCCTGAGTTTCGGCGCGCTTACTCATAGCGTTCGCGCATTGGACATTTCACTGGAGATTTCTCTGTGAGTTTTCGCATTATTGAGACTGATATCTTAGTTGTGGGCGGGGGCCTAGCTGGATCAACTGCGGCGCTTCGGGCTGCAGAAGGCGGCGCCTCGGTCGTATTGCTCTCTGCTTCCGAAGAGTCTTCGAGTTCATGGGCTCAGGGCGGCATCGTTATGCCAAGCGCGAATGATCGCGAACTATTGAAGGCAGATATACTTCGGGCCGGTTGCGACTTGAACAATCCACGTACGGTCGATCTTGTGATCACGGAAGGCGAGCGCATCGTGCGGGATTTTCTTTTAGAAAAACACCAAGTACCGTTTGATCGAAAATCGGACGGAGAATTGGATTTCGTTCGTGAGGCTGCCCATTCGCGTGAACGGATACTCCACCTTAAGGACCGAAGTGGTTCGGGAATTATGGAAAGTTTACGAAGTGCGCGCGCCAAGGCGTCCATCACGGAACAGTCTGGAATATTAATTGACCTTCTGATGTCTGATCGGCAAGACCGTCGTGCCGAGAGTATTTACCGACGGAGCTCCTGCGCGGGTGCCTATGTATTGGATCCGAAGACCGGCGAAGTTTCGGCGATCGTTGCGAAAGCAAGCATTCTTGCGACGGGAGGATTTTCGCAGCTCTTTTACCATTCCACAGGTCCGCAGACGGCCAATGGAGATGGAATTTCAGCGGCTCACCGCGCAGGCGCAAAAGTCATGCATCTTGAATATGTGCAGTTTCATCCGACGGCACTCTATCTTCCAAATGAACGTCGTCACTTGTTGACAGAAGCCCTGCGTGGCGCGGGTGCTCGCTTATTGAACCTTTCGAAGGAAAGTTTTGTGGATGAACTAGCGCCTCGTGACATCGTCTCGCGCGCCATTCATAGCGAGATGCTGAGAGAAAACGGCGAACATGTTTGGCTTGACCTTGGCCCCGTAGCAGATCTCGAGAACCGCTTTCCTGCAATGACGGCGTTGTTGAAAAATTTTAATTTCAATCCAAAAACTGAGCTCATACCCGTTGTTCCCGCGGCCCATTATACGATCGGCGGAATCTGGACAGACCTCGATGGGCGCACAAGTTTGGATGGTCTATGGGCAGCCGGGGAGGTGGCCTGCACGGGGCTTCACGGAGCAAACCGCCTGGCCTCAACTTCACTACTGGAGGCAGTGGTCTTCGGTTATCGCGCAGCGGAAAATGCGCTTTCATCTTTAAGAAATCTCAATTTTGATTTTGAACCTCGCGAATGGCTCCCCTCCAACGAGGCGGTGGATCCCGCCTTGCTTAAATTAGATTGGAGCGTACTCAAGCGCACGTTGTGGAATTATGTAGGCCTCATTCGAACGCCGGAACGACTGCAAAGAGCGGAACGTATTCTTTTGGATTTAAGAAAGGACGTTGAATCATTTTACCGTGCCGCTGAGCTCTCGGAATCGCTGATATCCCTTCGCCACGCAGTTCACGTCTCGACGCTTCTCCTGTATTCGGCAATTCGTAATCGACAATCACTGGGAACGCATTTTCTGGCTCCGAAGCATTAGCCCCGCAATCCAGAGACCCATTTAATTGACTCACCGCGTTAACCATGCTATCTTTCCGGCCTTCGCATGAGAGAGATTCGACCTTTTCTGAAGATGTGGCTCATGGGGCCGTTCTGCATCTTGGCCCTGAATTCCAGTGCCCAGGTATCTCAGCTCAAGTTCACGGCCGCAAGTCTATGTTCACTGAGTCTCGAAGATCGCTCTCCTTTGGAAAACGAGTTGCTCTTTTCGCTTCCTGAGCGACCTAGCCAAAGTTTCTTTTCCGGATTCGCCCATACTGCGTTATCAAAACCGATTGCTGAGCAGTCAACAAAGGCGGAACGCCTAGCGGCGATTGCTCAGTTTCCCGTGGCAGAAATTGTCGCAAATCCTGGACACAGAGTTTTGCGTGATCGGGAACTGGTCGAAGCCATTGCCCAGAGTATACGGGATGGAAGCTATCGATTGGATCTGAGTGAGCGTGGCCCCGCAATCAACATTGTAACCGATCCTTCTGGCCGTGTTCTGAGTGTCGATTTGTGGGAGGGACATCACCGTTTTTTGGCCCAGTTGTTGGCAGGCCGGGAAAGGGTCAGCGATGTCCCGGCAGAGGAATTGAAGATATATGTGAATGGGAGTCGGCCGACGGATGCCGATTTTCCAAGTCGCCCACATTTGATTCCGAGTTTCGGCGCAGATTTCATAGCCGCGAACTTCTGGTTTCCGCTGCGACCACCAGAAAGAAATGAGCGCGGAAAAAACTATAAGATTCGACCCGATCCTTTGAACGAAGGAAAGAAAAAGGATTTGATTGTCGATGGTAGAAATTCGAATTACCAACTCGGATCCCGCGAGAATCTCCGGACAGTGCTCGAGAATATGACACGAAAACAGCAGCCGCGCGTTGGAGTTTACTTTCTTGCTAAAGGTGAGCCGCTGCCTACTTACTCAGAGATTAAAAAACTCGCCGAACACAAACTCAGGAGCAATGTCGTCTTCGTTTGGGCGGAAAATAGCGACGAGCCCCGAGCCGAGGACATCGAGCGATTGCAAACTTGGAACCGAGCGCATGTTCCGGGGCGTCCCTTTGATTCCCCCCATTTCAATATTTATCGGGGTGTATCGGTCGCCACATTCATTAGTCAGCATGGGCGTAGTAGTTTTGAAAAACGCATTCAGCAGATCTTTGCCTCCACGAATTCCGTGGAAGTGATTTCATCGCACGACAGCGAATAATTGTAGTTTCGAAGTAGTAATCAGCGCTCTATTAATTGCAAAACAATGTAGGGAACTGCATTGAAGAGCAAAATGAGAAGTTTATAGCCACCGTAGAGTTGATAGTGAACGCGGGAAAAATCTGCCTCAGTCATGGGCCACCAATTTCCATGTAGACGAAAGATCCACTGGCGACCGAAGCTCAGCATTGAAATCCACAGAAGAAGAATGCCCATATTGAAGACAAGGCACCAGCCAAGAAATGTTTGTACTAAGTCGATCGTCATCATTGTGAATTATAAATTAAGAGAAGGCTCTGTAGAAAACAAGGCGACGTGTATAACAGGCTCTAAACTACTCAATTTGTCTCAGCCCGGTCTCCAGAAAGTCTTCTAAATCCAATCTTTACCAAGTCTATGATGCACATGGTTAAAGGTTCTAAAAAGTGCTGCCGATAAGTACTTTGTACTAACCGTGGAACCCGGGCGGAGGGTCTACAAAATAGAGACCCTAAACAAGAGGGAAAAGGAGGGCAGCAAGATGAACACAATGATTAAATACCTGTTTTTTGGCCTCATGCTCGGAGCCGTAGGACTTTCGGGATGTGCCAGTGTTGACCGTGATACAGCTTCGACGGATGAGGAAAAAACTCATTTGAAGTCGCCGTCACTGGTTGACCGCAGTCACTTTTAAAAATCAAAAGAACACAACTCAAAATGTGGACTTGCGACTAGGGGCCTCGGGACGCAAAGCTCGAGGCCCTTGCATTTTCCCGCTCAGATGGGGAAACTAGCTGCATGTTGAAACTACGCGATTTGGATCCGACGGCAGTTCCGTCAGGGCCCATCGCATTCCTGGGCGCCACACTGCTTGATGCCAATCAAGAAATCCGTGACGGTGTTTTGATCCTGAACGGAAATGAAATTGTCGCCTGCGGCAGTCGCAACGAATGTAGCTCGAAAATCACAGCCGACACTTTGCAGATCAATGCCGAGGGCTATCTCATTACGCCGGGCCTTATCAATGCCCACACTCATTCAGCGCTTTCCTACCTCCGCTCGATGGGACACGGGCAATCCCAAATGATCGAGTCACTTTTTTTTAAGACTGAGCCGCATCTGACAGAAGATCTTGTGGAAGCGCTTTGTTACTCGGATCTCACGACCGGACTTCTCTCTGGGGTAAGCTGTTTTGTGGATCACTATTATTTTCACCGCGGCACAGCTCGGGCGATAGATCATTTCGGCCTGAGAGGAGTCGTATCGGATACTTTCCTTGATGTCGAAGGACCCTTTGCGGGAATGAAACCTTTCGAAGACTTTAAAAAGTCCCTCAAAAACTGGAAATATTCCTCTCGCATCCGGCCTTGCGTGGGACCACACGCTAGCAATACGACTTCGCCAGGCTTTTTCCGAAAACTGGTTGAATTCGCAAATGCTGAATCACTGCCTCTCCATTTTCACCTGGCGCAAACACAGCGCGAGTGGGATTACGCTCAGAAAAACTTTGGTAAAAGTCCCGTAGCTCAGGTTGAAAGTGTGGGAGCTTTGGGTCCCTCGACCTTGGCTGTGCATCTTTTGCACGTCTCGGATGAAGACCTGCAAATTTTGCACGATACGGGAACTGCAGTAGCTTTCTGCGCAAGCTCACAAGTTTTCTATGAACGTCTGGCTCCGATTCAACGCTTTATCAATTCTGAATTGGCCCTTGTTTTAGGAACGGATGCGGCGGCTTCAAATGATTTGGCGGATCTCCACGCGGAGATGAAAGTGGCCACGCTTTTTGCCATTGATCGCGGCGTGCCGCAGGAAGCTTTGGCTCGGCAAATTTTTCGGGCTGCGACCCTGACGCCGGCCGAGTGTTTTGGACTGAAGTGCGGACGTCTGGAAAAGGGTCTTCTTGCTGATTTGGGCTTTTATGAACTTGGGATTCAGGCAGAGCCGAACGCTCGACTTTATGAAACTTTCGTCTTTAGCCTCAACTCACAGCAGCTCCAGGGCACCATGGTCGATGGACGCTGGCGAGCATGGCAAGGGAAGGTGCTGGGAGTGGACTCATTTGAGCTCCACCGACGCTATCGAAGTGCCGTTGCGGAAATCCATCAGCGTCTGAATAAGGGCTGACGACTCCGAGCCCCAAGATTTCTTATCGAAGGCGCTCCTTTCCCTTGTGTGGAGGCTCCAAAAAATTTATATGCTGTTTCTAGGAAGCAAAAGAATTGGAACTTTGGAACGTTCAAAAAAGTCTTGATCTCTACGGCATTCATAACTGGGGCTCGAATTTTTTCACCATCAATCCCCAAGGCAATGTGGAAGTCATCCCCTTTGGCCCGCAATCAAATCGTCGTGTGGACCTAAAGGAATTGGTCGATGACCTTACAGAACGCGGTATTCGTTCGCCGGTTTTGGTGCGCTTTCCAGACATCGTGAATTCTCGTATCGAGGCGCTTTCGAATTCTTTTGAACAAGCCTTTGCAACTTTTGAATACAAAGGTCAGTACCGAGGCGTTTTTCCCATCAAAGTGAACCAGCAACGCTATCTGGTCGAAGAGATGGTGAGTTTCGGAAAAAAACACCGCTTGGGACTTGAAGCCGGTTCCAAGCCGGAACTCCTGATCGCGCTGGCCTTCATGGACACTCCCGAAGCACTATTGATTTGTAACGGCTTCAAAGACGCCGAATACATTGAAACTGCACTATTGGCCCAGCGATTAGGTCGACACACAGTCATCGTGGTTGATCGCCTCTCGGAACTTCCGATGATCATCGAATCATCGAAGAATCTCGGAATTCGCCCGCACATCGGATTTCGCGCAAAACTTGATTCCAAAGGTGCTGGTAAATGGATCGAAAGTTCCGGTGCCAAATCAAAATTCGGATTGACCGCTTCCGAGATGATCCACGGCATCGATCTTCTGAAAAAAGAAGAGATGTTGGATTGTCTGGAAATGCTTCATTTTCACATCGGCTCGCAAATCACTGCATTGCGTGCCATCAAGGACTCCCTGATTGAAGCCAGCCGCATTTACGTGGAACTTGCAGCATTGGGCGCGGGTCTTAAAATCATGGACGTGGGCGGAGGCCTGGGCGTTGACTACGACGGTTCGCAAACGAACTGGGAAAACTCCGTTAACTATAATCTGCAAGAATACGCCAACGACGTCGTAGGCCAGATTAAGGCTGCCTGTGACGAGCGGAACATCCCGCACCCAGACATTGTCACCGAAGCTGGTCGTGCTCTTGTGGCCCATAATAGTGTCTTGGTGGTCGATATATTGGGATCGCACAAAATTTTCATCAAAGATCAAAGCCCCAAAGTTGAGTGCGAAGAAAGCAAAGTCATCAGCGATTTGATTGCGCTTCGCGACAGCCTTACCGCGCGCAATATCAACGAACATTTGCAGGACGCCTTCAAAATCCGCGAGGACGGATTGTCGCTCTTTAACTTGGGCTATTTAAATCTTCGGCAGCGAGCAGCACTGGAGGATGTCTATTGGTCCTTTTGTTCCAAGGCGCTTTCCTTAGAAAAGACCTTGAAACGCGCCCCCGAGGAATTCGAAGAATTGAAGAAATTCATGTCGGATTCCTATTATTGCAACTTTTCGCTTTTCCAATCGGCTCCCGACATGTGGGCCGTACACCAGCTTTTCCCCATCATGCCGATTCATCGTTTAAAGGAAGAGCCGACTCGACGGGCGGTGCTCTTGGATCTGACCTGTGACTCGGACGGGAAAATCGATAGTTTCATCGACCCGAAAGACACGAAGGACGCCCTGGAACTTCACGCCCTGAATGAGGGCGAATCCTACTACATCGGATTTTTCCTCCTCGGCGCCTATCAGGAGATTCTGGGTGATTTCCACAACCTACTAGGTGATACGGACGCAGTTCACGTCAGCGTGCATGATTCCGGCTACACGATTGACCACATTATCGAGGGTGACTCGGTGGCTGATGTTTTGGGCTATGTCGAATATGACAAACCGAGTTTGATTCGTCGCATTCGGACGGCCGTCGAGGACTCCCTGAGCCGAAAGACCATATCCCTGGGTGAGAGCCGCCTTTTGATGAAATATTACGAAAATGGCCTTAATGGATACACCTACCTAGAAAGTGGCCATGACGAGAGCTACGAGGCCCCCCTAGACGGACTGAAAAAAATCGGGCAAAAACAAAGAGAGCTATGAGATTAATCTCAATTGTCCAGGAATCCCTTTTTCATGCTTGAGGTTTCTTTAGGAAAGAAGACCCAGGCTCTGGACCCCGCCACGGTTAAAAGCGGACTAGAACTTGCGAAAACGGCTTTTCCCAATCAACGCGTTTTTGGAATGAAGGTCGACGGCCGTTTATTGGACCTGCACATGGATGTGCCGGCCGACGCTAAACGCATTGAACTCATTCGCGAAGATTCACCTGAGGCGACCGAGATCATCCGGCATACTACGGCACATATTTTGGCTCAGGCCGTAAAGGCGCTTTATCCTGAGGTGCAGGTCACGATCGGACCTGTAATCGAAAACGGATTCTTTTACGATTTCTCGAAAAAAGAAGCCTTCAAAGAAGAAGACCTTCCGGCCATCGAAGCCAAGATGAAGGAAATCATCGAAGCCAAATACGAACTGAAGCGCGAAGTTTGGCCGATCAATAAGGCTGTTGAATTTTTCCGAGGACAAGGCGAAAACTACAAAGTTGAAATCATCCAGGATCTCGCCAAGAACGAGGGCGTCACTACAGTCAGCGTTTACTGGCAGGGGCCCTTTGTAGATCTCTGCCGCGGCCCCCATGTTGTAAAAACTTCTGACATCCCAGCCTTTAAGCTCACGCATGTCGCCGGTGCCTATTGGCGCGGTGACGAGAAGAACGAGATGCTCACGCGCATTTATGGAACAGCTTTCGCCAGCCGCGATCACCTGAAGGCCTATCTCCACATGTTGGAAGAAGCGAAAAAACGCGATCACCGCAAACTCGGTTTAGAGCAAAGGCTTTTTTCCTTTCATGCCGAGGCGCCGGCTTCGCCATTTTTTCATCCCAATGGATCTTTCGTGTATGGCCGCATCCAAGATTTCGTGCGCCGCCTGAATGAAGCCTATGGTTATGAAACAGTGATTTCGCCTTTGGTGATGAGCCAAGAGCTTTGGAAGACGAGCGGTCACTACGACAACTATCGCGAGAACATGTATTTCACCAAAGTCGACGAGCGCGATTTCGCCATCAAGCCCATGAATTGCCCCGGCCATTGTTTGATCTTTCGCACGCAACATCATTCCTATCGCGAATTGCCACTGCGTTACGCAGAGTTCGGCCGCGTGCATCGGCACGAGCGAAGCGGTGTGACCGCAGGACTTTTTCGGGTGCGGAGCTTTGTGCAAGACGACGCTCACGTTTTCTGTGCGGAAGGGCAAATCGAAAGCGAGATCATCGCAATTCTTGAAATGATCGACCGCACCTACAAGGCGTTTGATTTTGAATACCGAGTGGAATTGTCGACTCGCCCCGAAAAGCGCCTTGGCAGCGAAGAAATTTGGGACAAAGCAGAAGCAGCTTTGGAAGCGGCTCTAAAGGCGCGCGGGATGGAATATAAGCTCAATCCTGGCGACGGTGCTTTTTACGGACCCAAAATCGACTTCCACCTCAAAGACTCCATCGGACGCACGCATCAATGCGGAACGGTTCAGCTGGATTTCTCGATGCCCGGACGTTTTGATTTGAACTATGTAGGTCAAGACAACAAAAGCCATACGCCCGTCATGATTCACCGGGCGATCATTGGGAGTTTCGAACGCTTCATGGGCATATTCATTGAACATGTTGCGGGACATTTTCCCTTTGCTCTGGCACCTCGGCAGGTGGTGATTCTCAGTATTGCCGAAGAATCCAAATCCTTTGCTGGCGAAATGCAATCGCTCCTAAAATCGAAAGGCTATCGAAGCCTTTTGGATGATGGACCGGATAAGCTTGCCGCAAAAATCAAAAACCATCACTCCGATCGTCCGCCCTATATGCTGATCATCGGAGCCAAAGAAGCCGAGGCGCGCACGGTGAGCGTTCGCGATTCCCACGGCAAACAACGTAACGGTGTTTCCATTGACGAGCTCCTCACGGAATTTCAAACTGAGACTCGTCGTTTCGAAGTCATCTAACAGGAGGGTATTCTTATCAAAGAAAATAGTAGCAGCGGTCGTTTCCCCAATAGAAGAGAGTTTGGCGACAAAAACGCCCATCTCATCAATCGACAAATTCGTGCACCTTTTGTGCGCGTGATCGGTTCAGAGGGCGAGCAGCTTGGTATCTTGGATACCCGCGAAGCGCGTTCGATGGCCGAGAGTCAGGGGCTCGACCTGGTCCAAGTTGCGGCGAACACAGATCCGCCCGTTTGCAAAATTCTCGATTATGGCAAATTCAAATATGAAGAGAAGAAAAAGCAAAAGGTTGCAAAAAAGAAGCAGGTCCACATCGAGATCAAGGAAATCCAGCTTCGGCCCAAAACTGATACCCACGACCTCGATCACAAGGCCAAATCGGCTTTGAAATTCTTGGAAGACGGCGACAAAGTTAAGGTCACGGTTTTCTACCGTGGTCGGGAATTGCAGCACATCCAGGGTGGCTGGGACACATTGAATGAATTTACAGTGCGCCTTCAAGACAAGGCCGTTATTGAAGTCATGCCCAAAATGGAAGGCCGACGCCTTTCCTGCCAGTTCTCACCGGTCCCTGTAGGTAAGAAGTTGCCTCCGGGTCACTTGGCCGCATCAATGCCGAAAACAGGTCCTACTCCCTTCTACCGTGGACACCCAAATGCTCCAGCGCAGAACGCGCCTACGCCTGCTCCTCAGGCACCAGCGCCGACTGCGGCAGCAGCTGCACCGACTACATCCGCTCCGGCGGCCAGCCCCGCTGTGAGCAGCGATAAGGAATGATTTTCTTGCAAGGCGACTCTTCGCAAATAAAGCAGCCCGGGCGGGATTAGGTCTCCCGCGGGCTTTTTTGGTTTTATTGTTTCAAAGAGGATCAGAGCAACGAAATGAAGCTTCATCAGACGAGCGTAGGTCTTCTCGACGAAGAAAGAGATGCTTTTTATCGGCTTGGTCGGCGAGCCAGCTAGCTAGAGTCGATGTGCCGCTGAAGACACTCGCCGCATGAATAGATTGGCCCCGAAAAAATGGTCTCCAGGGATCGAGTCCCCCCGGCGCTTGACCGCTGGTCACTCCCATAACTAGAAGCCCACCGCTTGCTGTTCTAACGAAGAGTGGTGTGCCGCTGTCACCAAAGGAAAGTGGAATCGTGGGTTCAACCCAGATGTCGGCGTTGCCTTGTGACTGAGCTTGAAAGCCCTGTTCTAGAGAATGAAAATTGAAATTTGCCGCTCTAGCGCCAATGGACGATTCAATGACCTGAAATCTTCCGGCCTTCGGCATGCGCGCGGCCCGTCCCAAACCAAGAAGGCCAATGCGGTCGAAGTTATCGAAAACCTGCTCCATACTTATGGCTCGATCGATTACAAAGAGGCTGGGAAATTTTTTATCCAGTTTGATAAAGGCCCAATCGAAAGGGGTTCTTGCAGTGTGGAGAATTCTGGCGCGCCTTTCAGGCTCTTTATCGATGACGGAGGGAGGCAAGATCGGATTTAAATATTTTGGATGGATAACACTCTCGCGACCAAGACTATTTGTTATGTCCACCTCACTTCCATCTTGCGATAGTAGCCATACCTTTGTGGGGCTTGCCCTAGAAGAGAGGACATGGGCTGCCGTGAAGAGGTGGTCTTCAACAATGAAGCCGTGGCCCCAATCGGCTCCATACTCGATTCTCGCCAGCCCAAAGGGAATGAGGTCTTGGGAGGCCCGTGGCTCAGCGCCGCTGAGAAAAAGCAGCAAAATCTTGAAGAATGCTGCTATGTGGATCCGGTGAAAGCACACGAGTGGCTTTCTAGCATTTATAACGCGTCGTGTCAATGGGTGGGCGAGGGCATCCTGACTGGGAAGGAAGTAGCTCGGAGTCTTTCCCTGCTTGGGCCGGAAAAGTATGGGAATCTTTACATTTCTTCCTTGTCTCTCCTCGAAAATCATGCAAGATACAGGGCCCTTAACAAGGAGAATTTCTCATGCCAAAAGCGAAGACGCATTCCGGCGCTAAAAAGCGCTTTAAAAAAACGGCTAAAGGTAAAATCAAATTCGCGCGTTCTGGAGCTCGCCACCTTCTGGTTTCGAAGTCCGAGAAACGTGTTCGTAAGTTAAAGCAAAATGCCTACATCGATCAGGGCATGGAAAAGAAAATTAACCGGCTCTTGCCGGGCAGATAATCCAACAGGACTGAAAGGAAGAGACTATGCCACGCGCAAGAGGTGGGTTTAAGACCCGACGAAGACACAAAAAAGTTTTGAAAATGACGGAAGGATTCCGCAATTCTGGAAGCCGTTCCTATTCGAAAGCTTATGAAGCACTGACCCGAGCATTGAAATATGCTTTCCGCGATCGCAAAACAAAGAAGCGTGATTTTCGCGGCCTTTGGATCCAACGAATCAATGGCGCGGCTCGCAATCTTGATATGACCTACGCAAAATTGATGAGCGGATTGAAAGCGAAAAACGTAGATCTTGATCGCAAGATTCTTGCGGATTTGGCAATGACAGATCCCCGCGCTTTTGAATCCGTCGCTCAAGTTGCTCGTCAGTAAATTAATAAACTTTATTATTTTAGCGAAAGCCCTCAGACCAAAAATCTGAGGGCTTTTCTTTTTTGAGAAAGAGCGGTATTTCCCACGCCTGAGCTTGGCGTCGAAATTATGCCGAAAAAATCACAAATAAAACAAATAAAAATAGGTAGATAGCAAGTTCTGAGTCTTTGACATGACACAGCGCAACAACTATTTTCTTCTCACGATGTTTTCTCATTGGGGAGCCAAACTAAAATACTTTAAAGCCCTGCCACTGCTGATTCTTCTAATGGCTTTTGATCAGCAGAAAATAGAAAGCCCCTTAGGTTTAATTCAATCTGCGAAGCAATATCCCACTTTTTTCAGCGGAAAAGAGGTTCTCCATTACTTTAGCGATTTGCCGGACAATGCTTTGCCTTTGGATAGAAATCTAATTGAAATCGATTGGTCCAAGGCTCAATTCACTCAGTCTCAGGGTGTCGATGGCACTCCGAACTTCGATTGGGAAAAACTAGAGCGACTGAATCAACAGGCGATTGATCTCTGGGAAATTTGGCAGGAATGCACGGACTCAAATTTTGCTGAGATGCGTTTTCAGTATGCCAATGGTCATTATTGCAAAACGAAGCATTCGCTTGACGCTGGGTCGGTTGATTTAAAATCCAACGACAAGGGTAACGGCGGACGTTTGATGGATCATGATCCCCACAATCCTGAAAATGATCGGCAGCTCCGAGATTCCAACGACAAAGGTAATGGAGCCAGCGTTCCTCAGATGGAATCGGATGAAAAGGGAAACGGCATAGACTTGCGCCAAGAGCTGCACGCGGACAGGCAAGCGGTGGCGCTTTCAACGGGAATAAAAAAACTTCGGGCAGACATCGATAGTTTTTTTCGTGGCAGTTGGCAGGCTGAGGTGAATGCCTCTGAGGCTCCCTTTGGAGTTTGGGCAGAATCAGAATTCCTACGGCAGCTTCTCCAATCCAGAGCTCAAGCAGATGATCGATCGCGTTGGCAGCTTCCCTATATTCACCCACTCATTGTGCAATTAGTCCTTGAAGACATCACCACGGGAATTCAATATGGATGGGATAAAAGTTTCACGCGACCTTTGAATACAAGAGTTCAGTCTCTCGATTTGGGCAAGTTACCACGAGCGCAGCCCGAACAAATACCGGCTATGGCATTAGAGCTTCCTAAACGTTTATTGTTTGTAAGTTATCTTTCAAATAGTTTATGTTCCCAATACGGACTGTGGCGAGTTCCATCGCGACTGATTTTTCCCCGCAAGGATGATTTCGAATTTCACTATCTAGCCCATTTCGGATTAATGAATGGTCAAGAATGGCACCAGTTGGTGGGAAAACTTGGAATGCAAATTAGCCAGGCCTGTTATCTCGATCTCGATGAGAGCAGCAGTCCAAAATCGGATATGTATTTCAAACCTGGCATTCATCAGGAAATCATTCGATCAATACGAGGGCTTGCGATTAAGAATCGGATTTGAGAATTCCTTTGGGTCTTAATTCTCGAGCAATCAACGGCGGCTAGACTTCAAAATCAAAGACTGCTCGCGCGGATGGCACCAATCATTGCAAGTACCTGGAGAGGGATGTGTTCGTCATAGCGGTTGATCACCGTGTAGTTGATGCCTAAACGCTCTAGAATCTCGATATTCTTAAAATGCAAGAGTTCGGCCTGTTTTTCGTCTTCATTGCGTCCAAAGCTCTCAAAGCGAAGGAGCTTTCGGGAAACGAAAAAATGCGTATAACGACTCTTGTCTTCGACGGCCCGAGCAAACAACTTTTGGCTTACGGGATGCTCGTCGCCTAAATAAACGGCCGCATAAACAGCACTGATCACCAAGGGCGCTTCGCAGATGAGGATCTGTAGCTTATCTGGATAGAGTGCTTCTAAGCTTTTTTGCTCTTCGTATTTGCTAATCTCAAATTCTGGATCTGAAAAATCGCTACCCTTGTAGACATGCCATTTCGCTACTTCAGGAACCGCGTCGACCCGGAAGAGAAAAAGCTTTGAAAAATAGAGAAGGCCTGCGCTTAGGGTAGATTTGCCGGAACCCGGTGACCCCAAGATCGCAAGCCTCACATGCACATCGTTATTCGGTCGATATCCTCCCGTCAGGTGCTCAAAATTCCGTTCCCGTTCTTCTGTCTTCTCCATATCTTTCCTTTAAGGCTTTTGGGAGGCTGGCCTCCATGATTTCCAGAAAACGCACGCCGGTATAGCGAATACGGCCGGGTGCATCATTAAAACGTGCGATGAGATCTTGATATCCGTTGCCTCCGACGGCCAGAAAGTAGGGTAGGGCAATTTTGTAATATGCGTTCAGCTCTATTTTTGTGGAATTGATCCTCAGTTCGCCTTCAGTCTCGGTTACACCGGCGAAGTGTAAATAAGCTCCGCTCCCCACTTGCTTCTGCCAGGAAGCCTCCAAGTAGGATTGGACCTCTTCACCGTTGAGGCGAATCACGACAAAAGCATCATTGAAGGGATTCACTGCCATCACTTGTCGGGCACTGATCGAGCCCGCTGGAATACTAGCCCGTATACCGCCTCCATTCATGATTGCGACGTCAGCTTGCGTGTAATTTTGAATCGATTTCGTGATCAATTGCGAAAGGTTTGTGGGGTGATTTCGAACATGATCGCGTTCACCGTCCAAATTTTCAGGGGTGAATCCGAGGATTTTATTGTCCAAGAGCTGCTGCGCTCGTTCATAAAACGGACGGAGTAAGTCTAGCATTCGCGGATCTTCCGGAATGGGTGCCAGCAGGGCCTGCTCGCCGACATTGACCGGCAGAAGCTCGTACTGAGAGTTCGTTACAGTTTTCTGCTTGTTCACTTCTAGACGTAGCTTTCCCAGAAAACGACCGCGCTCATGAGCCTGAACGATCAAGGTCTTTCCGACCTTTAGAGGCTTTCGCATTTCTTCGTGGCTGTGGCCGCCGATAATGACATCGATTTCAGGAACAAGCCGTGCCAGCGCTTGATCGCCCATTGATTGGAAATTATGAACCGCCTCGCCATGGTTACCCAAATGACTGAGAACGATCAAAATGTCATATCGTTTTTTCTCTTCTTCAAGAATTTTTCGTAACTCAGTGGCAGGATTACGAAAATCGAAGTTGCGCGTGATTTCCGGATTGGCCTCAAAAACACTGTCTTCCGTGGTGAGGCCGACGAGCAGAACGCGCAGCCCACCCAGATTCTTTTTGACATAGGGTCTAAAGAGTCTCCTGCCGGTCTTCCGGTCGTAGATATTTGCAGCAAGAAAGGGAAAGCCGGCCCAGATTTCTTGTTTTTTCAAAACCGGAAAGGGAATGTCGAATTCGTGATTGCCAATTGCCATCGCATCATAACCCAGCAAATTCATTCCACGAAAATCGGCTTCGGCTTGGAAGAGATTCGATTCCGGTGCGCCTGTGTTAACGTCGCCTGCCGATAATAAAAGAACGTGCTCACCATTAGTGCGGGCCTCGCGTCGAATCTCCTGCACGAGCGTATACTGTGCCGCCAGTCCACCCTCGCAGGGTGCATCTGCTTTCGTTCGCTGGCACCAATATTGGCCGTGATGATCATTGGTGTGTAGGAGGATTAGGTCCGCGGCATTGCTGGATAGCGCTAGACAAAAGAATAGCCAGAGGCAGAGCCTCCTAAAAATATATGACATGATTTTCTCCTTTTACTGGACGGGAATTTCGCTAGCGCAGCCATTGTAACGATTTTCTGATAATTCTAATATTCATAATAAATGAACCTATTGTTCTAATAATTAGAACAGGGCACTTGAGCAGAAGAGCAAGTGCGCCGATACTAAAACTTATGCCAGTGAATTATCGCTACATTGAGGCCTTTCTGACTGTGGCTCGGGAGAAGAGTTTTCGAAAGGCGGCTCGGACGTTAAAGATTGCCCCGTCTGCGGTTTCCCGCCAAATCAAACTGCTGGAGGAGTCTGTAGGCTCGGAACTGATGCTGCGCTCTACGGGCAAACTCACTTTGACGGATCTTGGAGAAAAACTCTTCTCCCGCTTTTCCCTCATTGATGATTGGTATGAAAAGGAGATTCACTATCGGCGCCAGGCGACCTGGATCGGCTGTAGCCAAACCGTGTTAGAAAGTTTTGTTTTGCCAGCATTTGAACGGCACAGAAAAAAAATTGCTAAGATTGATTTAGATATCAGCATCATTCACGACCATCAGAAGCTCTTGAAATATTTGGAAGACAATGAAATCGACATCGTTTTCACCGACCAGAATCTCAACTCAAGCCTGGTGAGTTCCTTTAAGGCTTTTGAGGAGCAACAGTGTTTGGTCAGTCGAGCGCCAATTGATCTCCGGCGGATTCATGAGCATCCCCACATCCACTACAACTGGTCGAAGTCCTATTGGTCGCGTTTCCCTCGTAGCGAGAAGCAGATCATTGAAGTGAATTCTTTTAATGGTTGTTTGGAGATGGTTAAGCGCGGTTTTGGCATATCCATTATTCCACTTGGGAAATCGCAGAATTTGAAGGGCTTGGTGACCAAAGCATTGCCGAACTCGCATCGTAGCCTCTATGTGAATACATTAAGCTATCGTAAGCCCCCCGAAGCCATCCGGGATCTTTTGAGGCTATTTCGGAATCCCATTTAAGCCACCATTCCCAACTAGGGGCATTTTCGGAGATGAGCGCTATATTATCCTTGCCCAATATAACGCGATGCGTTATATTCCAGCGCTATGCATTTGCACGTTATTTTTGCATTCTTGTTTTCAACAGTCTTCGGTTTTTTTATTGGGCAGAAGAATCAAGCGGACTCCTCCCGGGCAACTTTGATTGATCGTGTCTCCCACTTAGAGGGTGGTGATACAGAGCCCGGTAGATCATAGATAGGGCTGCAGAATCTTTTCGAGATCGTTGAGCTTCCAAGACTGCAACTTCGTCCTTTCACCTGCCGTTAATTCAAGAAGAGCTTTCTGTATTCCTCGATACCATCGTTTTTTCAGCAACAGTATTTTCTGAGGAATTTCCGCGCGGAATCGGGCCAAGAGTATTTGGAATTCAAGAGATTTTGGATCGCTTTGAGAGAGCCGATCAAAATCTTTTGCAAGTCCAATGCGGACGTAGTCAAGGCTAGATGGACTCAAATGAGAGGGGCCAGTCGTTAATAAAGCTGCGCATTGCGTGCGAAGCTTCTGGCAATAGCCGGCTAAATTCTCTTGGAGGACTTGGCATTTTTCCAGTCGGGTATAAAAAGAGTCATTTGGATGATTTAGCAAAAGATCTTTGGAATCTTCAATGCGCGCTCTGGGAAAGAGATTCAGTTCTATGAGCTCTTCACCTAAGAAAAATGCCCGACTTTCCGCACGATCCACCGAAGCCACAGCAAAAATGTCCCAATCCGAGCGCGGCCGGGCAATTCCCTCCGCCCTAGACCCGTAGAGCAGGGCGCAGGAGATTTCCAGTCCTTCGTAAAGGAGTCTTTCTTCGATAGACTTCCAGAGACTGCTGCTTGGCATGCGTTTATTCTACACGGGCCTCGGCGTGAAGCTCACTTCCCTTAAAATGCAGAGCGTTAGACCGCCTGCCGAATAAGCTGCTCATGGGGGCTTGAATAAGCCGAGAGAGAGACCTAAAAAACCCTAATGAGTCTCGCAACTTTGCTCGAAAAGCTCGAGAAGATTTCTCAACAAGCCGCTTCCGAAATTTCAGCTGCCAGCAATGTGAAAGAAGTCGAGGAACTTCGAGTGCGTTTCCTCGGGAAAAAAAGCGAGATGACGGAAATTTTTGCGCAGTTCGGAAAACTATCCGGCGAAGATCGCCCGCAGGCTGGACAGAAGGGCAATGAGGTTCGGCAAAAAATCACTGCTTTGTTGAGCGCTAAACAGGACTCATTGGCGTCGGATGAATGGAACGAGCGCCTACGATCAGAACGTGTTGATGTTACGTTGCCGGGTCGTTTACAGCCGACACCAAGTTTGCACCCCGTCACAATTGTTCGTCGCGAGCTCTCCAAGATTTTTGAAGCTTGCGGTTTTATGGTCGAAATTGGACCCGAGGCGGAACACGAATTTTACAACTTTGATGCTCTGAATATTCCTCCCCACCATCCAGCGCGCGCTCTTCAAGATACTTTTTATTTGAAAGAGCAGAAGGATATGGTCCTACGTACCCATACTTCGCCCGTTCAAATTCGCACAATGCTCAGCGAGAAGCCGCCGATCCGCATGATTTGCCCGGGCCGCGTGTATCGCGCAGATTACGATGCGACCCATTCGCCGATGTTCCATCAGATCGAGGGGCTTCTGGTAGATCGCGATGTCTCGATGGCTGATCTCAAGGGGATTTTGAGCCACATGGTGCGCGAATTTTTCGGAGCCGAATTGCGCGTACGCCTTCGCCCGTCGTTTTTCCCCTTCACCGAGCCCAGTGCGGAGGTCGATATGGAATGTCGATTCTGTCGTGGTGAAGGCTGCAAAACTTGTAAGGGAACAGGCTGGGTCGAGATCGGCGGTTGTGGAATGGTCGATCCGGAAGTTTTCAAAGCTGTAAACATCAACCCGGAAGAATATCGCGGCTTCGCTTTTGGGATGGGGCTGGAGCGCATGGCGATGCTGAAATTCGGCATCAGCGATTTGCGCGCATTTTATGAATCCGATCAACGCTTCATCGAGCAATTTGCAAGGTGGTCACGATGAAAATCTCTTTGAAATGGCTAGCGGAATTCTTTGATGAGGCAATCGCAAAACGCTTAGTGAATGAAAGCACCCGTCTTCGAACTGAGCTTCCTTTTCTGGGGCTTGAGGTAGCTTCGCACCGCAAACTTTCCGAAGGACTTGATGGTGTCTTAGTCGGTTTTGTCGAAAAAGCTGAAAAACACCCCGATGCAGATCGATTGCGCATTTGCCAAGTCATTTTGAAAGAAGGCGATGCTCCTACGCAAATAGTTTGCGGTGCCCCGAACGTGGCCGCCGGAATGAAAGTCCCTGTCGCCGTACCTGGCTGTGTTTTGCCAGGGAACTTTAAAATCCAGAAATCAAAAATTCGCGGAGTCGAGTCTAACGGTATGATTTGTTCCGAGCGGGAACTTCATCTCTCGGATGAATCCGAAGGAATCATGGTGTTGCCGTCTTCTGTTCCCGTAGGATCTTCGCTTGTGAATGCCTTGGGACTTAACGATGAGATTTGGGAGCTTGAACTGACTCCGGATCGCGCCGACTGCCTGTCGCATTTGGGAGTAGCGCGTGAAGTTGGGCGTTTGCTGGCAGCCAGTCCCGTGTTGGCTAAAGGCGAATCTTTTGAGGCCAATGCGAAAAACGAAGTTCCACTCCTGAACGTGGAAGTGCAGGCCGCAGATGCTTGTCCGATCTACGCTGGACTTTTATTTGATTCCTTGGAAAACAACAAAAGTCCAGATTGGTTAAAACGCCGTTTGGAATTTCTTGGTCATCGCAGTCACAGCGCCGTGGTCGATATCACGAATTTCGTCCTGCATGAATTGGGTCACCCTCTTCATGCCTTTGATGCAGATCAACTTGCGGGATCCAAGGTGATCGTTCGTTTCGCCCGACCTGGCGAAAAACTTCTGACACTTGATGAAGTTGAGTTAAGTCTAACTGCGGAAGATTTGGTAATTGCTGATTCCGAAAAACCGGTCGCGCTTGCCGGTGTGATGGGTGGTCTTCACAGCGCGGTGAGTGAAAAAACCCGTCGCGTATTTTTGGAATCCGCACTTTTCGATCCGCTTGTGATTCGAAAAGCTGCCGAGCGCCACAAAATTCACTCGGATGCGAGTCATCGATTCGAACGCGGTGTTGATCCTGCGGGTGCGCGTCGATCTGCAGCCCGCGCCGCGCTGATGTTTCGCGAAATTTGTGGCATGAAGCGGCGCGGGGCCTTTGCCGTTGTCGAAAATTCAAAGAGCCCGCTTCTAAAAACTGCTCATTCCGTGAATCTCGATATGCGCGGTTTCCAGGAAGTCATTGGTCTTGAAGTTTCTTCTGATGAGGTGATTCGCGAATTCTCCAAGGTAGGAATCTCGGCCACCCTGAAAAGTCCGAACGTTCTTCGTATCGAAGTTCCAAGTCATCGATTGGATCTGCAGCGAGAGATTGATTTGGTCGAGGAAGCTGCCCGCTTGGTGGGGTACGCACGGATTCCCGAGCGTTTTCCGGCACTCAATCACAGTTCTGCCTCTAAAACGGCTCTTCTATCTGAACGCACAGATCGCCTCCGCAATATGCTTGTTGTGCGCGGCTTGTCTGAAATGATGCCCTATTCTTTCATCTCAGAAACGGAAGGCAGCGAAGTCCCTCAGCATCCGCTTCTTGCACTCGACAATCCGCTCACAGCTCACTGGGCCCTGATGCGACCTTCGCTTAACTTCGGCCTATTGAAAATTGCGGCCGATCACGTGGCTCTCGGACAATCACACGCTCAATTTTTCGACGTCGGAAACTGTTTTGCGAAGGTATCAGAAAAAGAAGCTATCAGTCAGGATACTGAGCGGCTCAAGGGTGTTCGGGAATCGCTCCACTTGGGATTTGTCTTGATGGGACGCGCGCAAATGGAACATTGGTCCTCAGATAAAAAGAACCAAGATAGAAAACGACCGCATGATTTTTTTGATGCCAAAGGTATTGTCGAAAGTCTGATTCCGGAAATGGCATCGCTTGATGGACGTTGGGCGAGCACGCAGTTTCTGGATTTGGAAACGGCTCGAGGAAAATCGGATTTGATGAGTTCAGCTAGCTGGATTCCGCTATCAAGACTTCATCCCTTTCGCACGGCTATTTTGTTGTGGCCCGGCAAGGGTGGTGGAAAGGTCGTTGGCTATATCGGCGAGCTTCATCCGCAACGTAAACGTGATTTATTGAATTTGCCGAAGGGGCTAGAACTATCTGCGGTTGTCGCAGAAATTCAAATCAGCGAAGATCTCTTAGCCGAGATGAATGCTGCGCGGTCCAAGTCGAGCCCGACTGCGGCCAGTTATGGAAAAATCGTGCTCTCTCGTCGCGTGCCCATGGTGGAGCGCGATCTTTCTCTCGTTTTCGAGACAGAAGTGCTTGCAAGCGACATCGAAAAAGCGATTCGAAAATCCGCAGGATCCGAACTCCTGGACTTGCAGTGCCTAGATCTCTTTCCGCTAGAGAACGGACGTAAGAGTCTCGCCTACCGCTTGTTTTTGCAGGGTGCAGAGACTTTGAGCGACGAAACTATTCAAGGCATCGTGACCCGGGTGGTGAGCGAATTGAAGAGCAGATTTTCCGCCGAACTTCGTGCCTAATGGGGCAAGCTGGGGCTTGGAACGGTGCTTTAAGACTTTTTGCTAAAGTATGAAAATTATTTGATAATATTGGGTCGGACGCGAAGGCAAAATTTGAGCAGGTGCCTCGACGATCCCACAATTGTGTGGTTTTCTTAGCGCCATGGCTTTTTACCGAATTAAAGAGGCGGCCGAGAAGATTGGTGTCGTGCCTCATGTTCTTCGTTTTTGGGAGAGTCAGTTCCCTTTTTTAAGGCCCGCAAAAACAAGCCGCGGACAACGCCTTTTTAGTGACGAAGACTTGGAAAATTTTTTGCGCATCAAGCATCTACTTTATAACGATGGTTATTCGATCGCGGGTGCCCGTAAGGTCTTAAAGGAATCTAAATCAAAAAATGCTACTAAGGCTAACGCCACGGAAGACGCAGTTCGGGAAGAGCTTCTGAATGAGGTTACATCGGAACTCAGGACTCTGCAGGAAGCACTAAAGGAGTTTTAATAATATGGACAAGAAATCAACGACTCAGGTTCAAGATGCTAAAGGGCGCTTAGGTATTCTCTTGCCAGGCATGGGAGCCGTGGCTTCGACCTTCATCGCCGGTGTTTTTGGAACTCGAAAGGGCTTCACCAAGCCCATTGGATCTCTCACTCAGATGGGAACCATCCGAATCGGACCACGTAAAGAAGGACGTTTTCCTTTGATCAAGGATTACGTGCCTCTATCGAATCTCGAAAATATTGCTTTTGGTGGTTGGGACCTCTTTAGCGATGACATGTATCAGGCCTCGTTGAAGGCCGGCGTTCTTTCGAAGGAGCATGTCGAAGCACTTCGGGAAGAGCTGTCAGCGATCAAGCCGATGTCAGCGGTATTCAGCCCGAAATACATCAAGAACCTTCAGGGCGAGAATGTAAAAACAGGTAGTCTCTGGGAAAAAGCGGAAGCTCTTCGCCAAGACATTCGCAATTTCAAAAAGACTCAAAAATGCGATCGGCTCGTGATGGTCTGGTGTGGATCGACTGAAGCCTATTGTAAGCCTGCCTCGGTGCATGCGACCATGACGGCCTTTGAAGCCGGACTCAAGGCGGATTCCGAAGACATCGCACCTTCACAGATTTATGCTTATGCGGCGTTAAAAGAAGGCGTGCCCTTTGCCAACGGAGCTCCGAACCTAACACTCGATATTCCGGCCTTCGTTGAATTCGCGAATGAAGCGGGAGTCGCGATTGCGGGACGTGATTTCAAGACCGGTCAAACTTTGATGAAAACGATCATTGCTCCGGGATTGAAGAGCCGTATGCTAGGTGTCTCGGGATGGTTTTCGACAAATATCTTGGGTAATCGCGATGGCGAGGTTTTGGACGATCCTGCTAGTTTCAAAACAAAAGAGGAATCAAAACTCGGTGTTTTGGATACGATCTTTCAACCGGATCTCTACCCCGAGTTGTATGCGGACATTCATCACAAAGTGAACATCTCCTATTACAAACCCCGCGGCGATAACAAAGAAGGTTGGGACAATATTGATATCTTTGGTTGGATGGGATACCCCATGCAGATCAAGATCAACTTCCTCTGCCGCGATTCGATTTTGGCTGCTCCCATCGTTTTGGATTTGGCGCTCTTCTTAGATTTGAGCCAACGTTCGGGAATGAAGGGCGTGCAGGAGTGGTTGAGCTTCTATTTCAAAGCACCCCAAGTTGATGAAGGTGAAGTCGTAGAACACGACATCTTTATTCAAAGCATGAAACTGAAAAATACACTGCGTGGATTAATGGGTGATGCCCCTGTCACTCATGCCGAGGATGAGTACGAAAGCAACGCATAGTCCTAGTAGATTGCAATTTTCCTAATTGCGGGACCCCTTCTTTTGAAGGGGTCCCGTTGTTTTTTTGGGGTGGCTATGGGAAGCTTCAGGCAACTTCATGAGCACACGAAAGAAGATTGCATCTGCTGAAATTTCTGAGAAGAAGTCCTCGGATGAAATTCCACCCAGACGGATGGGAATTTTAGGGGGCGGCCAGCTCTCTGCTTTGCTCAGCGAAGCAGCGTTGAATCTCGGGCTCAAAGTGCGAGTTTTGGCGGAATCACCCGAGGAGCCTGCCACCCAGATCAAGGGCGTTGAAGTGGTAGTCGGAAATTCCCGCTTGCCGAAAGATTCCTTGGCTTTTTTTGACGGTCTGGATGCGCTGACTTTTGAAAATGAGTTCATTCCCGCAACAGAGTTGGAAATACTGCAGGAAATTTATCCCGAACTTCACATCGGACCATCACTGGAAATTATGGGACACCTCCAGGATAAGATTGCTCAGAAAGAAATTCTGGATCATTTGGGCATCGCAAACCCTGCTTACATTATTTATGACCCGAAGATGGAAAAACCAGTCGATTTTTTAAACCGTTTACGAACAGAGCTTGAGGGTGGCTGTGTTTTGAAATGGGCGCGTTGGGGTTATGACGGCAAAGGGAATTACTTTTTTGATAAACGGGCGTCGATTCAACGGGCAGAACAATTCATGAACGAGGGGCTTCGCAAAGGGACACGTATTTTTGCCGAAAAGAAAATTCGCTTTGTGAAAGAGCTTGCGATCATCGCCGCCCATTGTTCGGATCGGCAGGAATTCGTGGCCTATCCCTTGGTTGAATCCGTTCAAGAAAAAGGTGTTTGCAAAAAAGTGGTCGGGCCCGTTCTAAAGATGGGCTTTTCTGAAAGCCTCGCAAAAAAGGCTAATCAGATCGCCTTTCAGATCGCGAAACATCTTGAGATTACGGGGCTCTTTGCGATCGAATTGTTTTTAGATGCGAACGACCAACTGATCGTAAATGAAATGGCTCCTCGGGTTCATAACAGTGGTCATTACACGCTGTCCGTAAATGCACCCAGCCAGTTTGAGAATCATGTCAGGGCCGTCATGGGAATGGAGTTGATGCCTTGCCACATCGATGATCATTTCATTATGTGGAATTTGCTTGGTCCCGAGGGAATTCTTCCCAAGAGACTTGATACATTGAAGCTTCCAGATGCTCCCAAGGGTATTGATGTCTTTTGGTATGGAAAAAAAGAGCTGCGATCGGGCCGCAAAATGGGACACCTCAGTGCGCGCGGTACAAAAGATCGCACTCTGAAGAAATTAGAACGCGAAATGCAAAGTTATGAAAAAAAGATTTGGAATTCGCTAGGAGTTAAAAATGCCTAAACCGGAAAATCTTTTTGGTGCCGCTCTTCCAGAGGTCGCTCTCCTTATGGGAAGTGATTCGGATTGGCCCGTGATGCAGGCAGCGGCGGAAGCACTTGAGAAATTACAAATTCCCTACCGCGCGCAGGTCCTCTCGGCGCACCGAACTGCCGAGGAGATGCTGAAGTTTGGACAGACGGCGGAACAAAATGGCTATAAGGTTTTGATCGCGGGTGCGGGTGGGGCGGCTCATTTACCGGGCATGCTCGCCTCGGTCACTCCCTTGCCAGTCATCGGTGTGCCGGTCGAAGTGGGATCTCTCAAGGGTCAAGACGCACTGTTGTCGATCGTGCAAATGCCCAAAGGGGTGCCGGTGGCGACAGTTGCAATTAATGGTGCATTCAACGCAGGACTACTGGCGGCGCAAATCCTTGGCGCTCAAAACGGCACTGTTCGTGTCCGTGTACAGGAATATAAGAAAGCCATTGCCGAGGAATCGAAGGCTAAAAAATTGAGTTAAATGCTTCGCTCTCTGTCCAGGCTCTTGCTATAAAGCAGTCTATGTCAGTTGGTCTGAAGATCCGAAACACCAGTCTCCTTAACCAATTTCTCCGAAGCCGCAGTGAAAATGTGTGGGCCTATTCCACGCTTTTCGTGATCGCAGGAGTTTTGCTGCTTTCTGCTTTGGCGCAGCTTCAAATTCCGCTGCCCTTCACTCCGGTGCGAATAACCGGACAAACTTTTGGAGTCACATTGATTGCTCTGACCTGGGGACGACTGGCCCCGCTGACCGTCGCGTCTTATTTACTGGTAGGCGCGTTGGGTGCGCCCGTGTTTGCTTCAGCGATTTCGGGCTTAGTGATGGGACCAACTCTTGGCTATCTATTTGGGATGCTCCTTGCGTCAACGGTTGTGGGTTTCCTTGTCGATCGAGGCTATGCCCGTGGATTTTGGCAGAGCTTAGGTCTTGCATACATCGGATCCTTTTGCGTTTTTCTTGTTGGACTTCCAGTCCTAGCGCAATTTGTAGGCTGGGATCGCGTTGTCGCACTGGGACTACTGCCTTTTTTACCGGGTGATTTTATCAAGAACGTTGCGGCCGCATCGATTACCCGACTTGCGGCTCGTCGTATCTGAAACTAACGAGCTTCGATAAAAAGTCCTTCCTCGGGGTGCACTTCATCCGCGCTAAATTGATAGGGATCATCGGACTGAGGATTGAGGTATACGCGGACATTCCTAAACTGTAGCGGCAGCACTTTTTGCAGATTTTTCGAGTCCCAGGCTCCGAGATGAAGATGAGGCCATCCAGACGGGCCAGAATTTCCGATTTTTCCTAGAGGTTGTGCGCGATTGATGCGCTGGCCTCGGTTGAAATCTGGCAGTGAGTTTTGTTGAAAGTGCACAAGCCACAAAGCATGTAGCTCTGAAACTTTAATTAACACTTGGTTCATGGGAGCATCTTTTGTGAATTGGAGCGGAGGAAGGTCAGGAGCGCTTCGCTCAATGCGGATAAGCTCTCCGTCAGCAGGACTTGTGACAACTTCGCCCCAGGACAAATAGCTCTCTAAAGTAGTCTTATTTTCCTTCGCTTCAATCGAGTGATGTGTAAATTCAATGGATTCGCTAGCCTGGTGGATATCATAACCCCAGCTATTTTTATGAGTCCAGGCACCATAAGCGCCTTGGACCACGTAAGCTCGGCCCTTCAAAGGCCAATCAATTCTTAGTGCTTTCGAAGAATTAAATTCAGGGCGTTGAAATGGATAGGTGTAGGGGCGCTCACCTTTAGCTTGAGGCCAAAGAGCGGCAACGGCAGGACCCAGGGCTTTTCCATCGCGATCGATCGGACGCAGTCTCAGCCAATTCCGATTTTTAGGCTCGTATCGAATTTTTCTCTGATCCAAAACTTTTGCATCTAAGCAGGTTTCAAATAGGGACGAAGTTGAGGCCTTCGACTCCTTTGCAATTTCATCACTTCGAAGTCTTAAATCGAAGTCCTGAGATCCGATGTGATCAATTTCGATCTGGAAACTTTGTGGAATTCTTCCTCGAAAGAGTAGGCAAAGTGAATCCGTGTCTAAATGAATTGATGCTTCTTTGATCGGATGCTTTGCAGTCAGAGATTTCATCTTGAAATGACTTTTCCAATCATGATCTTTGCCGTCGACTGAAATAAATGAATTTGTCGCAGCCCGGGCCGCAGTGAAAATGATGATTGCGGCTATGAATACAAGCTGATGCATTACTGAAATTTATCAGGAATCATTATTGTCGCCACTGTCTTATCTCCACCACTCGTTCAGTCCCAGCTTCTGAATAACTCGGCGCAGGGGGAGCGGCGGTAATCTTTGCAGTTTGCCGCGGTAAGGTGTTTGGCGATCATAGTGGAGATAGAGCTCGCGTTGAGGTGGATTTTGCCAAGCCTTCCACGGTTTTTGTGGCGTAATGTAATGGACGATAGCCGGTTTCGAGGTCGCTTCCAGGAGTTCCTCGTCGGTAAAAAAGGTGTTTTCTGCGGAGCTTGTAAACATTGGCAGGGTGCAGTTCCACCGCGGATGAAGCCGCAGGCGTTCTTTATGTAAAACTGCGTTCAAAACATCTTGATCCCAGTATTTGATTTTTTGCGGCGACTGGATAATGAAATCCCTGAGGAGTGTCCAAGTATCCATTTTTCGCCAGCGCTTTAGATCCATCAACAGAACTCCTGAATTGAAATAAGCAAAACGCAAATCGATTCCCAATCGTTCACACTCGGAGCTGAGCCAAGCGTCAACCGCAGCCAATAATTTCCCTCTCAAATCGGTTTCCCAAAGTTCATCGAGGGAATCGACTACAATTGTATCGGCATCGAGATAAACTACGCGATCAATTTCCTTCGGAAGAAAGTCTGCCAGAGCCAATCGTAGGTAACAGGATTTAGTAACATTTGCCGACGTAACCCAGGGTAGATCGCTATGAAGAAATGCCGAAGCCTCGAGAATGGTACATCGCACTCGATCGAAGCCTTTGATTTGCTCTTGAATCATTTTTTGGTGGCGAGCTTTCAAGCCATTCGAGAGAATAAAAATTTCGACATCTCGCTCTTTGTTGCGATTGGCCACGAGGGATGTGAGAGAGGCTAGGAGGGGCCGCAGAAACTGCCGGTCAATGCAATAGGCCACACAAAGCGGAGAGCTTGAGCGGAGCACTGGATCTACGATCACCATCTGTCTTCGCAGTTTATCACTATTCAAGACTGATGCGAGCCGCCTGGGCCAATGCTTGGCCCGATCGACTCTCCAGAAGATCTGGTCGAAAGGCTAGGAAAATTTCATCCGGAAAAGTTGGAAGTTTTTTATCGTAGACTTTGAGTGAGGCTCCGTCCACGCGTGCGATGCGCTCTGGCAAGATGCCCACGCCCAGAGAGTTTTTAACCAGGCTACGAATCAGCTCAAGACTGGAGCTGTGCAGCACCTTCCAGCTCGGAAAAAATTTAACCTGGCACTGCCGTAGAAGTTCCCGGCTTTGCATCAATCCGGTATCGGCGATTAGAATTTCTTTTGAAAGTCGCCGTCCAGCGGAGAAAAACCCAATAGTGTCTTCGCCCAATTTCCTGAGTACGAGATCCGGATGGCGTACAGGATTCACAACAAAGGCAAGATCCACTTCAAATGCCAGTAAGCGCTCCAGGGTTTTTGCCGAGCTCTCGTGATGCATTTGAAGCTCAATCCCAGGAGCAATTTTTTCGAGATTTCGAAGAAAGGGAGGGAGGCAATAGGAAGCGACCGCCGGGTGGGCCCCGATGCGAAAATTGCCCCTGACTTCCAGCTGAATTGCCTTGAGGTCCGTACGCAGTGCATCCCAGTGATCACGAAGGCCTTTGGCTCGGTTATAAAGTTCTTTCGCAGCCGGCGTGGGACGAAGTCCCTGACGGCTGCGAACAAATAGCTTCAAACCAATTTTCGATTCCACGCGTGCCAGACTTTGTGTCAGCGTCGGTTGGCTGAGGCGAAGCTTCAAGGCTGCATTCGACAAATGTCGACATTCAAATATTTCCAGGAATTGTTCGATTTCAGTCGGCGTCAGCATTATAGGTGTAGGCCTATTACAAAATGTATATGAATCAATTTTATTAATATTAAAAAAAAACCTAGTTTCCCTCTATAGAGAGGAGAACAAAATGAAAACAGATCTCGTAAATAGAATTCTAAATGCAAAATTGCGTGATGGCGGATGTAAGTGGAAGTGTTGTCTCGTTATTCGTAAGTAAAAACTTTACCTATGGACTTGGGCACCCAAGGCACTTTGGTGCCCGAGTTCAATTTGAAGGAGAGAGAGATGGAATCGTTAGATTTAGTAAAAAATTACCGACATCCGGCTGTTATTCGCCGTTTCCAAAAAGAACACCCTGAACATGCACATCGAGCCGTGGAAATTTTCGAGGATCTGATGATTTTCTTTTGGGCGTCAAAGGCTCATGAGCGCGAGCGCGTCTTAGACCCAAAGAATCCGACATTGGATTTTGTTTTCATTATGGACGAAGAAATGAAGCCGATCGATTTGATGTGGCACGTATTTTTGCTCTACACCTCGGACTACACAGATTTTTGTGAAGACAATTTTGGTGAATATCTTCATCACTTGCCCGATGTTGTCCCCGCATGGGAAATTAGCGAACGCTTTGATCCTGAGGGGAACTTACGTAAGCTGCTCAATTACATTCATGAACGACTGGGAGCGGAAACTCTCTGCCGTTGGTACCGAGACAGCGCTGCTTAAAGTGGGGCCGATCAAAATGTCTTCAGCCGATCATATTTATAAGTTTTGGTCAGATTGACTCTCTGCGTCGACTCAGTTACAAGCTCTGACGTGTCCAAAATTTTTTACTGTCTGCTCAGCTTTCAACGAGTATTTCCGGTAAAGATTCGCAGACTTTGTGCGGCAGCAGCATTCGCTGCTCTGAGCAGCTCTTCTCTCGCAGCTTTAGGGAGGGGCGGCAATTGTGGCAGTTTTGTGGCCGCGACTTCATCAAAAGATGCTGCCAATGGGCAGGGCTCCAGCTCTGCTGCTCTCACTAGATACCTCCGAAAATATCGAGACCGTTTGGGTGCCGTACTTTTGGAGTGTGCTCTCCACGGTCGGCCCTTGGTGGTTCCCGCGAAGAATTTGGACACACACATTTTTTATTGGGGCACGGATTCTGCGTCCCTAGAAGCTTTGCGACAGCTTCCACGGATGCGGAGTACGCAACTGACCATTCAGCAGGTGAGTCTGCCTGAGCTGGCCAACGAGGAGGTCGCCGAAGATTTCGCGCGCCAGGTTTATATGAAGTACCGCGAAGTCGGACTGGGTGCCTCGCCTATCTTCAACACAGTGGTGGTCTCGGACGTTTTGAATTTTGTCGATGCCGCTAGTTTTCTGCCCTTCATTGCGAAGTATCAGCGCCATGGTGATCATATTTTCATCGGAAACACCATTGACTTGGGCTCCCCTGACGAGCTCCACCCGGGTCGACCTAAGTCGAACGAAGAAATTAAGAATCATCTTATTCGCCTTGGCTACGAAGTGCTTGAGGAATCTGGAAGTGGGCAGCGCCTTGAGAGACACGGCGAATATCGACTTGTTGCCCGAAAAATCCAAGAAGAAGCTGCAAAATTCGGAATATGATCTAGCGGCGACTCTGAAAGACAATAAAAATCGGCGGATTCAAAAATTTCTTTTCGAATCCGCCGCGAATTGAATCAGAAGCAGTTTTTTAATCTGTAGCTCTTAGTTAGAACTGCGATCTATACCATCATCGGGCTGAATCAAAACATCCACTCGACGATTTTGAGCTCGACCGTCAGCGGTCTTGTTGGTCGCCAAGGGCTTTTGAAAGCCGTAACCCACCGCTTTGATTTCGGCGTCACTTTCGTTCACATTCGAAACGAGATAGTCGCGCACTGCTTCAGCCCGTGCCGTTGAAAGCTCTTCATTAAGGCTTTCCCCGCCTATAGAGTCCGTATGTCCTTCAATAATAACTGAAGTTTTTCCGAATTCCTTGATGACTCTTTGAACCTTAGCCAAAAGCGGAAAGTTGGATCCCTCAAGAGAGGCTTTGGAGGATGGAAACTGCAGTCCACGCAGTCGGATTGTAAGCGTATTGCCCTGCTTATACACTTCGGCTTCTTGGGCAGTAAATTCTTTGCGGGCCTGCTCGAAAATTCGATTCAGGGTCTGCTCGGATTGCAGATTGCTGTTGGCTGCGACCAAGGCCACATTGGCGTTTGCTCCGTGCAGGATCTGACTTTCCTTCCTAGCCACATTTTGTTGCTCGGCATCTAAACGCAAGGCTTGATCCTCAGCCGACGATTTCTCGCCCTTCTTTGAAGATAAAGTGATCTTCATTAGGTGTTCGGCCGTTCTGTAACTTTCATCGGAGCGCGCCGCAATTTGTTTCGTATCATGTCGATTGGCGGTGATGTAAGCCTCGGTGTCGAGAACACTTTTTTCAGCTAGGGCCAGACTACGAGGAGCAAAGTCCTTTGCGCCTGCCTTGATAGCTTTGGCGATCGATACTCGGGCGGGCCCTAGACGGGCGATTTTGATCGAGTCCAGTTCCAATGCCAGGTATCGCGACTGAAGTTCTTTGCGGTTTTTCATCGCTTTATCCAGATCATTGTCTTCGATATCTGAGGTGGCCTCGCGAAGATTTTTGTCGGCTTCCTTCAATTCTTGATTGCGGTATTTTGATGCACCCGCGACCAGGGCTTGCTTGCGCGCGATGAAAACATCACCGAGATTGTTTTCCGACAGCCGGGCGAACTCTTGGGATTTCTTTAAATATGCGCGTCCCAGGGCAACCTGCTCAAGGGTTTCTTTTTCTTTACCTTTTTTCTGAAGATTTTCTTTGGCCTCGACCAATGATTCCTGTGCTTCTGCAAAATTTACTGGCGAAAGCAAGTGGCTCTGATTTTCCAAGGCTGAAGCGATGTCATCGTTCAAACGGGAGACTTCGAGATTCGGGTCGGCCGTAGTGGGAAAATTTTGAACACTTGGAGTTGTGCTACAAGCCGCAGTTAGTACGAATGCTGCGGTGATAAAAAGTTTGATGGTGATGCTATTTTTCAATTTCATGAATTCCTTTAGGTATCAGTTGTTAAGGTTGGAAGTTCCGCAACGGAACGGTGGGGACGAGAGGATTAAGGGCTGAATGAGCTCTGTTCTCTTAGGTAATGCTTAACTTAGTCGCATCCAAGGTATAAATAAACTATATAAATATTATGGAACATATAGGTTTACATTATGTATAACTACAACCACCTTTACTATTTTTACATCACCGCAAAAGCCGGCAATGTGAGTGTGGCCGCCAAGCATCTACGTATCAGTCAACCCTCCCTAAGCAGCCAACTTAAAGTTCTTGAATCCGCCCTTGATGTACGTCTTTTTCAGCGTGTTGGACGAACGAAGCAGTTGACCGACGCGGGTTCGGCTATTTTTGGCATTTGCCGGCAGATGTTCGAGGTCTCTGAGGAAATGCACGAGGTAGTTTCCAAAGGTGTACCTTCGGTCTCCCGACGCATTCACATTGGGGTATCAGATGAAGTCGATCGCCCCTTTGTAGCGGACATCGTAAGTCAGTTTCTGACAAAACATGGTCTATCACAACGTCCGCGAGTCTCTGTAGTTTCTGGAAGTCACGCTCAGCTTGCAGAGCGTTTGCGATTTCGAGAGTTGGATGCGGTCGTCACAGAAATTGCGATGATCGATAACGAGCTCGTCAATTTGGAGCGCGCCGAGGTGCCGGTTGCACTCACGTGTTCGAGTTCATGGAAAGTACGTATTGCTAAGAAAGATAAAAAAGTGCGCGCAGCCCTGGAAGCTATTCAGGGCGGCACTGATGCGGAGTGGTTGATGCCGTCATCGCGTTTCAAATTGCGCTCAGAGATTGATCGATTTTTTGAGGCCAATGACCTCAAGGGACGCGTTATTTTAGAAAGCGATGTCATCGCCTCACTTGTACGTTCCGTGGTGGATGGTCTGGGAGTCGCTTTTCTACCGCTACTTTATGTTGCCCGTGAGATCCGCGCGAAGTCCATTCGGGTCATTGGTCCCAGTCAAGGATACTGGAAGTATCGTGTATGGATTGCCTGCCACAGACAAAACAAAGACGACATCTTGATTCGCGCTCTTGCACGTTCCTTCACTGAAATCTCCGCCCATGCGTTGAAAGGATAGATGTCCCCGACGGCACAGTGCCGTGCTAACTAGCTTTTTTGTTTCTTAGATTCCTTTGCCTTTTTTCGGAGCGATGCGGGTTCACGAAAAAGTCTAGCCAGACCATTTTTTGTCGCGAACGATTGCATCTTTTCAAAGAGTTCGTCGTAGGCCGCTCGGACTTTCGGATGCTCTACTTCCTGACAGGCATTGGTGTGATTGAGCGCTGATTGAAAAAGTTTTTCGGTATCCTGTAGGAAAAGTGCAGAGGGCTTTCTTTTCATTAAAACAAAATCTCGTTCAAGCCGAAAGTAGACATTGTGAGTGGGAACGATCGTGACAATGTCTTCCCGATCGAGTGAGAGGAAGGATTTTCGATCCTCTTCATGGCCACGGAGAAAATCGCGATAGTAAGGTTTTTTCTCGGCAAGCATCAACTCTTGGATATGGCTTGCGATGCTATCCACCGTTTCGGGGGCCATGTTTAGTTCGGCGAAGACAGAAATATCTACTCGCGGATCGCGTTTATTAGCCAGTTTCGTACGCTCATTTGGATCCTTGCCATCGAGCAGGCGATCCAGATCGCCCTTTTGATTAGGATCGGAATGTATATTGAGCGTTTCCTGGATAATTTCACCGTTTTCGTTTCTTTCAAAATAGACGTAAGCGATTCCTGAATAGGTATAGGCTTTCGTCACTACTTCGCGATACTTTTCTAGTCGTTTGCGATTCCTACGGTCCTTTATCGAGTCAGGATTGAGAATATGAAAACGCGTGTCACCAACGAGCGAAGAACGTGGTTCAATGCGAAGTTGCAAATAATATTTAGGCTTGCCTTTCGCAGTTAGCGTTGGCGCCGCGGGAAGGGAAAAAAAATAACTCTTTCCACCTCGTATCCCTATAAAACCCGGTCGGTCGTTTGATTTAGCCGGGAAAAAATCTGCGCGTGAATCCAGTTGCTTATATTCCCAGTACGAGAGCGATGTTTTTTCAGGAATTTCTTGACCGGATTGGATCGCGAGAAGGATGGCTTGATTTTGAGCGTCGAAGTTCCTTTTGTCGTTTTCATAGAGACGCCGATCCGCAAAGGGAATCAACGCGGTTTTCAGTCCGCGTATGCAGTCATGCATGCGCGCCATTTCCGGATGGCCCGCCGGCTCAATTGCCTCGGCATCGCGGAGGCAAAGGACACTTATGCAGCAAAAGAAAGCCGTTTTTAGATTCAGGCGCATGCATTCATTATGCCAGGAACGGATGTGGGCTGGGGGTCGGCGTTTTGACGTTAGTGCTGCATTGAATCCCTTAAGTTAGCATATATAAAAATGCTAAACTTTGCATGAGGCTATGATGTTCGCCCCAAAACTAATTGCCATTTTTATCGTCGGACTCGGCAGCGTTGGCCGAGCAGAAGATGCAAAACATCAAAAGGCTGCGATTTCAGGCGTGGTGCCCTCGACACCCAGTGCGGAAACGAATCCTTATTTTGCGTGTGATGGTACGATTCTTCGGCAGATGAGGCAGCTACTGATCAATGCTCCGAGGCACAAGTTACAAAGTGGAAAGTCGATGTCAGTATCAGAATTGCAAAAGGCTGTGCCAGAATTTCAAGATGCTTTTCATAAAGCCAGAGTGAAGAAAATGACCTTTATTTTAGAAGGTCGAGAGCCCTCTATGCACATCGTTCACATGGATGCACGGGAAAGTGATCTGCGACTGCCGGATGAAACAACAATTTCTGTCGAACTGAGACTGAGTGCGAGCAATACCACAAGGAGAGTCGCTAACCGTTGTTTGTTAATGATATCTGATCCAGATCAGAGTGAGGTCGCTACTCAAAAACCAGGATTTTCGGCTCGCTTGGGTGAATTGATAACTAAAACTCGCGGGGCCTTCACGCCCCAAGCCAAGGCTCCGGCGACTCACGAGTGTGTTTGCAGTTTTAGGTTTACGGCCACCAGTTTGGAGACACGAAGTGCCCGGGTGGACTGTGAAAGTCCTGATTCGGATTGTGTCGGGGCCTTTGTTGGAAATCCCTGGAAGGGGCATGGCGCTAAAGTCAGCTGTGGTGGCCGAGCCTACATTGAGGAATGGTTAATCGCGATTGATAGCAGCAAAGATCACAAAGTGAGTTGTGAAAAAATGAAAAAGGGCGCCCGCTAGAAAAGCGGACGCCCACTAGAAAAGCGGACGCCCACTTCTTAACTATCTAAGTCCGATTAATCGGCTTTGCCCTTGGTATCACCGCGCGCAAAGATCGAAGCTACGTATTGCAGCACGTCTGTTGCGGAAACTTCATCGTAACCGAAATTTTTGATCAGACGAGATTTTACAATATCGATCTTTTCTTGGGTCGCTTTGTCGACCACGTTCGAGACGAGAGTCGTTAGCTTGATCGAATCCTTTTGATCTTCGAAAAGTTTGAGTTCAAGCGCTTTGTGTAGACGCTCGTTCGTGCGGTAATCGAAAGTTTTTCCCTCGATCGCCAACGCCCCAATGTAGTTCATGATTTCGCGGCGGAAATCATCTTTTCGGTTTTCAGGGATATCGATCTTTTCTTCGATGGATCGCATCAGGCGCTCGTCCGGCTCCTCGTACTGGCCGGTGTACTTATTCTGCACCTTTTCTTTTTGCGTGTAGGCTTTGACGTTATCAATGTAGTTCGAGCAAAGCTTTGCGATTGCTTCTTCGTCTGCACTGATGGCTCGTTGAACTTCGTTTTTCACGATGTCTTCGTACTCTTGTTTGACGAGCGAGAGGAGTTCGGTGAAGTACTTTTTCTTCTCTTCCGAATTCAAAAGTGAGTGGCTCTTTAAACCACCTTCTAACTCATTCAAAACCATAAAGGGGTTCAAGCAACCGTTGGGTTCACCGTGCAGCACCAGAGCATTTGAAATTTTGTCTTGGATGTAGCGCGGACTAATTCCATCGAATCCTTCGCGGGTCGCTTCCTTACGAAGCTCCTTCACGTTGTCTTCGGTGAATCCGGGTAGGGTCTTGCCGTCGTAGAGCTTCAGCTTCTGCAACACAGAAAGATTAGCGTTCTTAGGAGGATCGAGGCGCGTTAGCACCCCCCACATGGCAGCCATTTCCAATGTGTGGGGTGCAATGTGCACGCCTCGAACGCGTTCCCGAGAGAAGCCCTTCTTGTAGATCTTGGTTTCGAACTTCCACTTTGTGATGTACGGGATATCCACCTTGATCGTTCGGTCGCGAAGAGCTTCCATGAATTCGTTGTTTTGAAGCTTCCTATACTCCGGTTCATTCGTGTGACCGATGATGACCTCATCAATGTCGGTTTGAGCGAATTTTTTCGGTTTGATCTTGTGCTCTTGCGAGGCACCCAAGAGATCATAGAGGAAGGCAACGTCAAGCTTCAAAATCTCGACGAATTCAATAAGTCCACGATTGGCGATGTTGAATTCGCCATCGAAATTAAAAGCCCGCGGATCGGAATCTGAACCCAAAATCGCAATTTTGCGATAATTGATATCGCCGGTGAGTTCCGTCGAATCTTGGTTTTTCTCGTCTTTGGGTTGGAAAGTGCCGATGCCGATGCGATCTTTTTCACTGAAAATCAGTCGCCGCACGCGCACGTGCTCGATCACACGATTCCAATCCCCGTTGTAGTGCCGCATGAGTTCCTGGTACATGAAGCGGCTTGCGGGGTTTAGGTCTCCGGTAATGCGAATTTTAAAATCGTCGGCTTTGCGGCCTTTATTAACAGTTTCTTCGAAACGGGCGCGTAGTTCTTCGGGGATAAGTTTCAGCGGATCCTCGTTCATTGGATCGCGCATTTCGTCCAATCCCATTTCCTTCAAATGACGGAATGCGGGGATGTCTTTTTGTGCATTGTTCACCCAAGAAAAGGTGTAAAGCGCACCAGCGTCTGTTTTTGCATATCGCTCCAGACCCTTCTTCAACATGCGGACAATGGTGGATTTCGAAGAACCCACCGGGCCGTGAAGTAGAATGATGCGGTTTTGGGCTCCATAGCCCTTTGCCGCACTCTTGAAGACGTTAACAAGCTTCATCAACGGAACTTCCAGTCCGAAGACGGCGTCCAGGCCATTTTCGATCGGATCGTCGAAGAAGTTGTAGTGGGTGATCTGTTTCTTAAAGTCTACGGTCTCGTCGAAGCCGTAAGATAGGATCATGTCGTAGAGACGCTTGTAAGCGTTTCTAGAAACATCCGGATTTGCGACAACTAGGTCGCAGTAATCCTGAAAAGACCCTTCCCAAAGAGCCTTTTTGTATGTTTCGAGATCTTGGTTTTCCTCGATAAATTTCTGAATACTGAAGGTCTCGGCCATGTATTCATTATGACACAGGATTGTTAGGCTTCGGTTAGGATAGGGTAAAAATTTCAATATTTTCGCAACGGGCCGATTTTGGAACTCAAGCTTTAGCGCGCTGCGCCGAAGAGTATACTGTGCGGCGCGCCAGCCGGGTGCGTCAGACATATCGGGAGAACAAAATGGCTGACAAAATCGAGAAGCAAAAAGTAGTCGAAACAAACAACCACCAACAGGTTGAAGGACCGAAAATTTGCAAAGCAGAGGGCTGCAAACACAAGCCCCAAAAATTCGCTTTTTGCCAAGAGCACTATGAGCTCTATATGGCGGGTGTCTTGCGCGGAGACGGAAAAAAACCGCTGGATTACGACCAAAAGTTCGCCGCTTACAAGAAGTCCTTGGCCAAGAGCGCCTAAAGCCTCTTAGGTCCTATAAATTTGGCTGATTCTTTGCGACTCTAAGGCCTTCCCATGTGCCGAGTTGCAGAGTTAAAGCATTAATCTCCTATCTAGAGGGCCCCGGACTTTGCCGAGTCTGGGGTCCGCATTGCGTTTTGTGAGTGCGAGAAATCTGGCGACGTATTGTGCCCTGCCCAAGAAGGCCGTATTCTGTTGTCATATGGCGTCAGAATCGGGAGCCGGCTCCGGCGGTGATTCGCCCTCAGTAAAAGACGGCGGAGCTTTGCCCCTCTTCAATCCCCCTCGAAATGATACTTACCGATATACCGTTCAAGAAGAAGCGGCAAAGGTTACACCCATGGCGGCCGTCGAAGCCTATTGGGGCAACAAGACCATTGAAGTTCATAATATTTCGCAGGGTGGAATGGCCCTGATCGCAGGTGTTGATGAATTAGGTTGGCAGGTTGGGGATCGGGTCGACGTTTCGGTTTCCATTCGCGAACGGGCCTTTCCCGTGAATATCCATGTGCGTTCGATCAAAGGAGCACGCATTAGTTGCAGTTTCGAAGAGCCGGCGAGCGCCTTCATGGCCTCTTTGAAGGAATTTCTCGGGCCGAAGTTTTTAGGCGCGGGACTGCGCGCCCAAAAAGAACACTGGAATTTGCCGGAAGCATTGGGAATGGTCGAGGGCTCTTTTGCTTACGAGGCCTTTGTCGGCGCCAACCAAACCGGCGTCTTTATTTGGCTTGGAAAAAAGCGCGAGGTTTTGCAGCTCATGGCCGTTTCGCGAGATATGGTTTTAAGTTGGGCACCAAAGATTGGGGCTCGCACAGGACGCCTGAAAGATGGAAGCGAAGCCGTATTGGGAGCTTCGAAAGCAGAAGACGGTGTATCTTGGGACCGAAAAGTTGATGAGACGATCAGCGGCTACATTTCCGATATTCTTTGTGCCTGGCTGCAGAAGATCAATCGCGCGGACCTGATGGAAAAGGTGCTTTCCGAAGAGAGCCGCCGTCGTGATGATGGCGAGATTATTTTTCCCGTTATTCAATCTTAGCAAATTGCAGGCTGAAGTTTTCCCAGTCGGATGCTAGAAAGCCCTAGAACTTCAGATATTTTAATGAAGTAGCTACTGTAAAAAGCGCTCGTAGCTCAGTTGGATAGAGCACCTGATTTCTAATCAGGCGGCCGCAGGTTCGAGCCCTGCCGGGCGCGCCATTTTGCGAAAAGCCATTGGCAACGTTGGACGAAATTGAAGTCGAGATAGCTTTGGGGCACTGTATAGCGGGCGTTCTCACCAGTTCATTTTTCAATATTTAACTTATAAATGTACGCGACCGTCCCGTTGTCCTTATCAACATAAATCATGGTCCCACTGTTCAATCCATCGCTCCAATAAAAAGCCCAATAGGAAGTTGAAGGATTTACTGATTGCAAAGAGGCAAAGAGGTCCACCGTTGATTGTTTCGGATTGTGTCGTCTGGCAATGCTGGCGGCAAGGATATCGTTTCCACTTAGCGAGGAAGCAGTTAACGATCGAGATTCTTCTGGCAAGCTCGAATGTTTTTCCAGAAATTTCAGTGCCCCAAAATCTTTAACCATGGGAGCATCAAGAGTTTCTTTCTTTTTTGCTTGGTAAAAATTTTGGAGAATTTCAAAAGCTTTTTCTTTGGATATTTTGTTGTAGGTTTTCATTTTTTCATGCTCTGTCAGTGAATCATCTCGGCCCCATGACGGAGCATCTGCGAGTATGAAAATCGACCAGCTTAATAATTTTAAGACCCAAATCATATTCGCTTCACTTTATAACCACAGAAAAGATTTCTCGAATCCTGTCCGCATTATTTCGTTTTAACCGGCTCATTCTTGGCTACGATCTGATCGTCGGGACCGAGGGAAAATACGTCCCGAGTTGGATTCCGTTCGTCTCCCCGAGGGCTGCACAGTTGATAACTTAATTTTAACAACGTACGCAAAACTTCTCGGCGGCCATCTGAGGCTCTGTCGTGGTGCCCGAATACGAGGCAAAAATTGTATTCCTCGTAGCCGATCTCGTCCTCGACCATGACCCGCAGGTCAAAGGCAGGGCAACGGCCCAGATAGAACTGACCCGTGGGATAAAATGTACTCGAATGCTTGTCGAACTTAGTAATTTGAAAAATAGGAAAAATTTCGTTGGCAACCGAGACAAGCGATCGCTCGTCCTTCAGGTGAAGTGTGTCTACATACATGATTGAAAGTTTACTACAGAAGACTCATCGATCACTGCCGCAGCGGAGAAACATTGCGTCATTTTTCAATTTGATCAGCAGCCACTTTGTCACCATTCGGACGAGAAGGAGCAAAAGTTTTCGTTCGAAACAGGATCAAACTTCTCCTAAAAAGCCATCGTCCGGACTATAGTCTACCGCACTATGAAAACCGATATCGCGCTTCTTGCACTCAGAATTTACGGTGGCCTCTACATGTTGCTGGGGCATGGACTTCCTAAGATTTCTCGACTTTCTGCTGACCCCATTCAGTTTGCCGATCCCCTGGGTCTGGGACCGGCGCTCTCGCTGTATTTTGCAGTTTTTGCGGAAGTTGTTTGTGCACTTTTCGTAACTCTAGGACTATTGACCCGATGGGCCTCGATTCCGCTGGCGGCGACTATGGCCGTTGCTGCCTTCATTGTGCACGCGGCGGATCCGTGGTCCCGAAAAGAACTCGCGATTTCCTATCTCTGCGTCTATGTCGCTCTTTACTTCTTGGGGGGTGGACGTTTTGGCCTGGATCCCTACCTAAGACGCTATCGCGCGTAAATTTCGTCATTCAAGAATTCGGCAAGCAGCTGGCGAATTTCGGGATGCGATAGGTATCCTAGGTGGCTTCCTCTCTCCAATCGCAGGAGACTTAGATTGGGGACAGACTCCAGTTCTCTAAGATTTTGGTCATCGCTAGCATCCAAAATGAAGTCGTCAGCCGCATAGATCACCAACGAGCGACGGTTGAGCGGCCAAGACTCACCGAAGCTGAGGCGTGGCAACTCACCTTCGCCTAGGCGGGGCTGAAGATAGTTGTGCAAATAACTTTGAAAATTTCCGCGATCATCCTCCCACAGGGAAGCTTCTTGGGATGAATCTCCATAGAGAAATTCTTTCATTCCTTGAAGGTTCGAATAAAAAGCACCGCGCAGGATGAAGGCCCGTAAACGGTCTTCATCACGTTCTGACGAAATTTCCAGGGATGGGTCATTGAGATAACTTAGGAGCGACATACTGAGAAACAAGTATCCAAGAGTCCCTTGACCCGCCAGAGCCGGCCGAAATCGCTCCCATTGTTGGTCGAGCAGGGACATTGAATGCAGCAACTCTTGTGGGGGCGATAGAAAAATAAAGCTTCCCAGATCAATCTTTTGTTTTCGCAAAGATTTTGCCTGAAAGATTTCCCATTCGCGCCGCTTTTCGGACAAGATACGTTTTAGAACATGAGTCCCGTAACTCCACGCAATTCCGTGAACGCGCAATACCTGATTTCGCAGTTGGTAGACAGCAGACCGCATTGCAGACCAATAGAACTCAAGTTCCGCTCTTTGATCTCCCGGAGCAAAGGCCTTCAGCCAATAAATCTCTTGATGGAAGGAATTTGAAAAAAGACAAACAGATTTTCCGCTCTCGAAAATACTTTGCGCCAACGATTGCGTCGATGCGGAAAAGCGTGATCCACCCAAACCGGGGAAGAAAAAAACCAGGTCTGCGGGAAGATCTTGAAGGGCACAACTCAATTTCACTTCTGATCCGACGACGAGAGGGAAAAACTTCAGCGTTGGCGGAGGAAATCGAAGAGATAAAACACTTGCAAGATAGGGATCAGTTTCGCTGAATGAGAAGTCGCGAGAGAGCCTTTCGAAGCGCTCGTAAAAGTCCGCCTGCGAATGCAGGGGCAGCAGTCCAAGGATTAATAATGTCCAAGTAGAAAATCGCAATCTCATCCCGCCCATTGCAACGACTTACTCCTAAGCCTATCGCCGGTAAATGAGAGAACGGGGGACTAAGACTTAATTCCTCTGACCTTCAGACAAAAGCCGAGTCGAAGTTTTCTTTAAAGCCTGATACGCCCTGCTAGGCCGCACGTTTTGTTTTCGAACGCTCGTGCATGGGAACATAGCTGTGTTGGGTTGGTCCGGTGTAGATTTGGCGGGGTCGACCAATTTTAGTGACGCCAGCTTCATTCATTTCCTTCCAGTGTGCGATCCAACCGGGCAATCGGCCCAGAGCAAACATTGCGGTGAACATGTTTACGGGAATGTTCAAAGCGCTGTAGATGATCCCGCTATAGAAATCCACATTGGGGTAAAGTTTCTTTTCGATAAAATAGGAATCCTTCAGAGCCGCTTCTTCCAACTGCTGCGCAATTGCCAGAAGTGGATTGTTGATGCCCATTTTTTTCAAAACCTTGTCACAAGCTTTTTTGATGATCGAGGCGCGTGGATCAAAATTCTTGTAAACGCGATGACCAAAACCCATCAGTTTGAAGCTGGAATTTTTGTCTTTGGCCAAGGCAACATATTTTTTCACATCACCGCCTCCGCGGTGAATTTCCTCTAGCATTTCCATGACGGCTTGGTTTGCTCCGCCATGAAGGGGTCCCCAGAGTGCACAGATGCCGCCCGAAACTGAAGCGAAGAGATTAGCCGCCGCACTTCCGATCAGGCGCACGGTCGAGGTGCTGCAATTTTGTTCGTGGTCGGCGTGAAGAATAAGAAGGAGGTTCAACGCTTCAACCGCCTCGGCGGGCAAGGGGTAATCTTCGCTTGGAACCGCGAACATCATCCGCATAAAATTCGAGCAGTAGTCGATATCGTTACGAGGATAAATGCGTGGTTGGCCGATAGATGTCTTGTAAGCATAGGCTGCAATGGTCGGCAGTTTCGCCATAAGGCGGGTGATGCTGATTTGAACTTGCGCCGGGTCTGTAGGATCCAGCGAGTCTTGGTAAAAGGTGCTCATCGCACATACGATGGAGCTAAGGACGGCCATCGGATGAGCGTTGCGCGGAAATCCATCATAGAGTTTTACAAGATCTTCTCGAAGAAGAGTGTGGCGTGTGATTTCCGATTTGAAAGCATCGAATTCCGTAGCCGTGGGTAGGTGGCCATAGATCAAAAGAAAACTGACTTCTAAGAAATTGGACTTTTCAGCAAGCTCTTCGATCGGAATCCCTCGGTAGCGGAGAATGCCTTCTTCGCCATCCAGAAAGGTGATCGCGCTCGTGCAAGCCGAGGTGTTCGCGTAACCATTGTCCATGGTGACGTAACCCGTTTTGGCTCGTAAAGAAGAGACGTCAAAGGCTTTTTCGTTTTCGCTTCCTTTGATGACGGGGAATTCAAAACTTTGGCCATTGATTTCCAATTTTACGGGTTTTTCCTGACTCATGATCGAGACTCTCCTCTGGGGACTGCGCGGTCCTGACTTCGCTTAGTTATCGGATAAAAAAGGCGAGAGATTGAATTTGAATTTCGACCCACCCGGTCATTGTTTTTCCGGCTCTGCAACACTGAGAATTGGCGCCAATTTGAGCATTTCAAAAACTAAATCCGGGCCTGCCCTCGATTCGAGCACGGTGGTGTTAAACTCAGTGCATGATTAAAATTGAAAAGCGGCCAGATCATAGCTGGCCGCTCTTTTTTCGCCGAACCATCGCTGCCCAAACGCATCTTGTGACTCTGATGATGGCATTGATAGGACTGATTTACTTGCTGCCTAAAGCCGAAGAGCTAGGTCCGCTTCACTATTGGGGAAGTTTTGCTTTTGGAGTCTCGGCGATCGGCGTCTTTTTCATCAGCTCCCTCTATCACTTTCTCCATGACGGCTACACGATCAGTCCCCGTTTGATCGAACTCATGGAGACTTTAGACCACTGTGCGATCTATCTGTTCATTGCGGGTACCTACACCCCGTTTCTCGTGAACGCCGTTCAGGAACCTTGGAAAAGCGCCTTGATGTTGACCGTCTGGTCGATGGCGCTTATGGGGATTCTCTATACGGCGCTAAAACACCGCCTGCCCACCTGGGCCCAGAGTCGGGCCGTTTATACGGGGCTTTTCGTAATGATGGGATGGACGCTGCTTCTACGAATCGGTGAGATTTGGGATAGCCTCTCAGAGACAAGCCTAGTCTTTCTTCTCCTGGGTGCGGGCGCTTACACTTTGGGGGCAGTGGTTTACTCTCTTGAACGTCCTGCACTCAAAAATCGAGCCTTTGGCAGCCATGAGATTTGGCACGTTATGGTCAGCATGGGATTTGCATTCCACTACGCCATGGTTCTGAATTTTTACAGCTGAGATCCCAGCTTTTCTGTAAAGATCTATTAAGAATAGCTCATTTGACCACATGCGTTAATGGCTCCTACAAGTATTCAATAATGCGTTCACGTTTGCTGATTATCTGCCTTTTCTTCACCTCTTTTTCCGTTGTTCAAGCAAAAGATGAAGTCGCTGCCGAGGAATCCGCATGTGCTGATGCCTTGGCACCCAATCCCGGCCAGCGATACGCGCGGGCTCTTGCAGCACTCGAAGATAAAAATGCCTCAGAACAATCATTGGACCATGCTTGGAGTGATTTTCAGTTCTTGATGAAGCTAGTCTCTGAGGGAAGCTTTTCTTTTAAGGACGAAATACTCGCCTATCTTTCGGATGCTTATATGGATATCCCGCGGCATTTACGAGCCCGTGCACGTAGATTGCTTCTAAATGAAAAGCGAAGCGAAGATCTCCAATCATTAAAACTTCTCCAGGAAAAGTGCCGGGGCGAAGTTTCAGAGCGATGCTCTCCGGCAAATCTTGCGGAACTTCATTCACTTCTACACCAATGGCAGTTTGGCGCTGCGCTTGTGAAATGGGTTGCACCCATAGAAAAAATTGAAAATAATCCCTTTCTGCCTCAGCCAGATGAGGATGATGAAAGGACTTGGTCAGCAGATGCCGAAGCTGACGAGATCTGGTCGCCCGACGACGAAAATAAATGGGGAAAAGTCTTGAAACGTGAGAAAAGCGATGTGAATGAAATTCTGCGAGATGCCCTTTATCCGACGATCGCAAACGAATTTCGAGCAGTCAGCGAAGAAGCCGACGATGAAGTCATCGGATTATTGAGGCACACCTTGTTCCCGTCCGAGGAAGACTGGCGGACGGGAGGTCTCGATCTCCCCGAAGATCTCTTTGAAGTGATCAAGGGAAATCAGAATCCTTGGCAATCGCCATTGTTGCGGACACTCTCCATTGCAGCGATGATCATGAATCGCTACGCGCGATTTCTAAAAGCAGATCTGGAAGCTTATATCGCCGAGCAGGGTGACGAAATTTCAGCGGATCATCCCATTCGCGATACCATTCAAAATCGAGCACAATTTTTAATGGGTTTTGCGTGGATGTGGACACGGTCCGAAAATTTTAAAACTGACGAAACTAGTCGAGCGGCTTGGGCTCGATTACAGCCTATCGTTCGCTACGTTGCTCTTTGTGAAAAGTTGCTAGATGCAGCCCTTCATGGGGCATTTTCAGATGAAACTCGAATCATCGATCCCGTTCAGGAGGCTTTGGTCGGACGTTTCATTAGATCGAACCTCAAAGAATCCGGACTGATTCAACTTCTTTTACTTCGCGATCAGACTGACGAGCGCTTGAAGAGTCGATTGTTTTGGATTCAAGGTTTGTAGCTCAAGCGATCATTAGGTCTCAAACAGCTTCCATATTCTTCGTCACGTATTTTTTGGCCTGCCGAAATAGTGCGCGGGATTCGCGGCGTAAACTGGTGAGTTCACTCTCAGAAATAGTCTCACGCCCGTAGATGGTTCTGCAGAATAGGGGGAGCATGTTCTCGAAGGGGCTACGAAGTTTTTCATGCATTTCTCGAGGCAATTGTCGGTTGTAATCTTCAATAGGTAATCCATCGTCACGTTGGTACTGCAGACGCTGCAACAACTCGAGGGACACATTGAATCGCAAAACTATTTCTTGCTCCGCCTTCATGGGAGTTTTCTCCAGTCGGGAAAGTTCGCCTTTTAATCGCTCATAGTCCTCTCGCGAGATTCGAGTTTCGAGAATATGTGACTTGAGTCCCATACGCGCTCGAAGAAATCGGTAGCCACCGATACTCAGCAGAAGAAGAATTCCTAAAAGAGGTAAATGCCGCAGGAAACTTTGCAGACTGCTCATTTCATCCTTTGTCAGGATTCGTGGAGTGCTTTCATCTTCTGCAGTTTTCTCAGTAGGAACTTCAGGCCGTGGCGCTGGCTCTTCGTTATTGGATAAATCATTAAGTGATTGAAGTGCCGCAGACACTCCTTCCTCATCCTTTGGGTTCGAAGAGGATGCGACGTTTTCGTTTGTGGCAGATTTTTGATTTTCATCTTTCAAATTGCGTTCGGCAGCTTGTGCCGCAAGCTGGGCCTTTTCTAACTTTTCTTCACGCATTTTTTTGAGGGGTGCTTCCATGGCGTTGAGTTGATCGTTCTTTGCGGCAGCCCTCGCAGTTTTTGTCATCAGATCTTCGACCTCTTGTTTTTGAATGGGATGAAGATCAGTCTTTTTTAGTGCTTCATTTAGTTTTCCCAGGCCATTTTTTAGCTGTTCTCGGCTGCTTTCCTGTTTCAGTTCGGGATCTCTCCCAAGCACTGATTCTAGATCTTCTGCTGGTACTGAAACCGTGGGGTTTTCCTTCGCTAAATTTTTAATGGATCGCAAATTTTTTGCGATATTGCGCGCACTTTGATTGCGTTCAATTTCCATAGATGTGATCTGGCGTTCGTGTTGCAGAAGTTCTTCCGTGGCTTTTTCTGCAGCGCTGAATTTTTCTTGAAGTTCCTGGGGCGTTGTTTCAGCTAGATCTTTTTTTTGCTCCGCCATTTTTTCGAGGGTTTTTTCAACAAGATCTTCCTGCCGACGTTTCTTATTGGCCGATTGCGCTTCTGTAAGTTTCTCGCGAACTTCTGCCAAACCTTCTTTAAGCTTTTGTGGATCGAGGGGAGCCTGTTCAACCGCGCTCTTGAGTTTATCGATCGCCTCAGCAGTTTGCTTGAGACGATCCTTTACTTGGTCTTTTCGTTCGGGACTCGAAATCGGATTCAAGGGTGCCCCTGTTGCTACGAGAGGCGAGTTGTCGTCTCCGACCGTCGTGTCAAAGTAGGTCCAGCTCTGTTTGAAATCGTTCCAGATTTCAACCCAGGCATGGGCGTTTTTCTTTCGAATTTGCAGTGAACCCAGGAAAGGATCCTCCGTGATTCGATAACCGGTGACAAGGCGGGCGGGAGTTCCATGTGCGCGAAAAAGTAAAACGGTTGCCCCCGCATATAATTCGCAATGTCCGCGACGCTCAGTTTCAAGAAAGTCACGAATTTGTGATACCGCATCTTTCTGTTGCCGTTTGGTAAGAGTTTCTATGTCATAGCGAAAATTTTCTCTCTGAAAGTGCGCACGTAAAAGTGAAATACGCTTTTCGACATCCCGGGATGTTCCAAAAATCGCTTGGGCCTTTTGGCCTAGATAAACATTAAAGTCATCCTGTCCTTGGACCAGACTTCGGTGCAGTGCTTGAGGAGGTCGTTCGATTGACCACTGCTCTTTTGGATAAAGTCGCAAATAGTAGGTTAGGGCCTCCTTTGACCGCTTTAAACGAAACACATCTCCGCCAGTGAGTTGAATGCGGACGCTGCTTTTTTCGCCTATGCCATACAAATAACTTCCATAAAAGTGGCCGAGATATGGAAGTTCTGTCGCGGCACGATCGACTTCAATCGTTTCGGAAAGCCTAGCGTTCGGAGGACGGTAATCTGTCAGTTGTGAACTCTCTTTCGACGACCAGCCCCGGGAATGAAACTCATCATAAGTCTGAGTTTTGAAATAGCTAAGATCCTTCAGATGACTTTTGACTAAGTTGTAATCTGCAAATCGCAGTGTATAGATTACTTCTTCCCATCGCGACATATCCACCTTTTGATCCATGCGAAGATCTTCGCCTTCGGCCATTTGTCGTTCGACAGTAGGAAGCTCTTCCTCATTGGGACTGGAATCAGAATTTTCCTCGCGAAGTTTTTGAAGGTTTTCCGCAACTGCGCCCATGGTTTTCTCGGCGCGCTTTTTCGTTTCCTCTGGACTCAAAGACTTTCCGGCTGGTTCAAGCTCTTTATCAAGTTCCGCTAGATCCTTTTTGATCTGCAGTAGATCTTTTTGAAGCTCAGGATCGGCCGGAAGTCCATCGGCGAGACCCACGGGCAAGAAGTCTGAGGTATTCGGTGGATTGTCTAGTTTTAGGGATTTCGTAAGCCAATTTCCGGCCCATCGATTTGCAAAGTCGAGTTGGATGAGGAACTCTTCATAGCGCGCGCGCAATGAATTCTTACGAGGATGGGGATCGAATCCCTCGGAGACCCAGACCGTCAAGGCGATGAAGAGCCATAATGGGATGGCTGAACGAAAAGTGGTTTTTAAACCGCGGAATGAATTTGATTTTATGATTGGTCTGCTTAGCCGCCCACTTTTATCTTCTTCTTCCAGCGTATCTCGGTGGTGCAGGACAAGGACGTGAATGAGTAAAAAGCTATAAGGCAGGACTGCGAGTTTTGCCCATAGTGGCGGATCCATCGAAAGCGAAACAATAACAGCTGTGAGATTGACGAAAGAGGGAATCAGCATCAGTCCGCGGTGAGAAGCCAGAAGAATATGAGTCGCCGCAGACAGATGCAAAAAGCTCAGAAGATGCAGGCTCAAGGCGCCCATGCCCAAAGTTAAAAAGAGATAGCCCCCGAAAGCCAGAAGCTGTGATGTGAGGGTGATCGTTTGAAAGGGTATTTTGGAAAGCATTTTGATGGCCGTTTGGCCATTCGAAGCACGGCGATTGTCTTGGACCCATTCACCAAAAACGAGTGTTTTATTTTCAGCACGTTTTTCATGTGAGTAATCACCCAGGGTACGCAGGTCCTTGGGCAGTTGCGGAGCATAGACGGCGAGAAAAATAAAAGTTAATGCAAGAACGGTCAAAACATAGACCGCATTCCCAAGAGAAATCGGAGCGAGGCTTAAAAATGCACCCCACAGGATCATCAAATTCAGAGCACGTGATGGACGACGATGGTCTACAGCCGCCTGCGGACTTTCTTTGCTTCGTTTTGACTTAGTTTTTTTCACGCGGCTAGATCTCCACGTTTTAAGATTGTACAGGAGACTCCGGCCTGTCTGAAAGAAGACTGCAGATGTTTTAGTGCACGCTGAGAACGATCCGTCGCTTCCACCAGTGAGGCACGTATTCCATCGAATCGTTCATGTTCTATGAATGAAGATGTATCGACCAATAGAAGCGAAGTTCGGACTCCCTGGTTTTGAAGAGCGCGCAACTGGCTTAGAAGAGATTGAGGATTATCTAGGGGTGTTGGCCCGACGTAAAGCAGTGAGGATCCATAGGGCAAACGACCGCTAACGGCCAACGCGTAGAGCGATTGTTTCGGTTCAGGGATGGGCTCCATTCCAAGTATGCCCTTCGTCGCCATATCGAGTTGAAAGTCCCCGCCACCAAAGGGAAGTTGGAAACTCTCGCTCAAGACTTGAAAGCGGCGTCTGCGAGCCTGGCCAAAGAGAAAAGCCAGTGAAACCTCTTTCATGTACTGCCAGGTACTCAGATCTTTTGAGCCAAAATGTCTTTTAGCATCTAGATCCAGAAAAAGAGTAAAGTCGTCAGACGAGGAGTCTTCGAACTCTTTCACGAGTAATTTTTGGAATTTTGTGCTGAGTTTCCAAGAAATTTTTCGAAGAGAGTCACCGCTAGTGTAGTTTCTCAACTCAAAGAAAGAGGTCGAATCACCAGCACGTGGTGAAACATCATTGGCCACAGGCTGACTAAAGAGTGATGAGGGAGGGTCGAGTGGTATAATTTTTTTGGGGTCGGGTATGACTTCAATTTTTCGCTCGGTCGAATCAATGACACGAAATTCAAATATTCCTAATGGATCGGAGACAATGATTTGCAAGGGGCCGAAGTTATGACTTCCCAGTGAGGCATCGGCCATAACTTGATAGTTGAGCGAAAGGCTTTCGCCGCCTGGGATACTTTCCGGGACCCAGAGGCTTCGATTACCATCAGTAGAGAGACTGAAGAAATCCTTGACGATCAAATTCTTTAACGCGAAACGACTGAGATTCATCAACTTGATTTCGACGATCACCTTTGATCGGTGCAAGACGCGAGTCGGAAAATTTCTTTCGGCCTGTAAATTCTTAGCCGTAATTTTTGTGCTGAAGTAAAGGAAGAACAAATAGGTCATCAGGGTCAGCATGGGAAACCAGAAAAAACTCTTCGCAAACCCTAAGGCGCCGCAAAGAATTAGAATAGCAAGGCTAAAGCTAAAGGGGTGAAACCAGCGCCGGAAACGAACGCGGGCCGGAATTTTGATTCCAGCGGAGCGGATCGTATCGTCCCATCGGAAATATTCTCGAAAGCCCTTCGCCTTAATCGTTGTCATGATGCAAATCGGACGGGAACCTTGTTTTTCTCCAACAGTACTTTGAGGACATCGACCGTATTTTTTCCTTGGATTTTTGCCTCACCGCTTAGGGTCAAGCGGTGATGAAGCACAGGAATCGCAAGATTGTAAATTTGTGATGGACTGACAAAGTTCTTGCCCTCTAATAGAGCCATGGCTTGAGCGCACTTCATCAAAGAGAGCAGAGCTCGCGGGCTTGCTCCCCAACGCAAGTCGGGGTGACTACGTGTTTGATGAACGAGGCGCATCGCATACTGGTACACTTCGTCGGTAACCTTGACCTGAGGAAGGAGATCGCGCAGTTGCAGAATGATCGATTCGTCTTGAAGCGGTTGCAAGGCATCAATCGGGTGTTGATGGTTATGACTCTTGAGCAGGTTTATTTCTAGTTCGGGAGCAATGTAGCCCAAAGTAATTTTCATTGTGAAACGATCAAGTTGCGCCTCGGGTAGGGGAAATGTACCTTGGTTTTCGAGAGGGTTCTGGGTTGCCATAACAAAAAATGTTGGGCTGAGCTTATGAGTTTTTCCTTCGATGCTGACCTGTCGTTCTGCCATCGCTTCCAACAGCGAAGATTGTGTTCGTGGTGTGGCACGGTTAATTTCATCGGCGAGAAGTATCGAAGTGAATACTGGTCCTTCCACAAAACGGAAGGTGCTAGTTTTCTGCTCAAAGATAGAAAAGCCCAGTACGTCATTGGGGAGGAGATCAGGAGTAAATTGAATGCGTTTAAATGTGGAATTGAAGGTGCGCGCAATGGCGCGGGCCATCATCGTCTTACCCGTTCCCGGAATGTCTTCGATCAAAACATGGCCCCCAGCTACCCAACAGCAAAGAATTTGCCGTACGGCTTCGCTGCGACCAATGATGACTTGTTCTACATGGCCAATGATCGATCGAACGATATCGGCAACTTGATTCGATCCCATGCCTTTCTTTCGGCACTTAGGCGCAATGAATTGAGATCTCTTTATAAATTAGAGCTGGCAGCAGTGCGTCAGAGTCTGCGTTGCGCACGTCGGCTCCAATTTAAGAAATGAAAAATACCTGAAAATGCCTACGGTTCTGCCGAATTTTTGCCGATAAATTTCGAGAGATGGAGTTTTCATTTTCGCGAGTTTTCCCGGGTCTTCTGGCACTCTTGATTGCCTGTGCCCACACAGAACGGGAGCCCTCCGGGAATTTTGAATCAGTGCGAGCATTTTCGCGAAGCTTGGATGATGGTGCAGAATTGGTCATGGTGGGGATCGACGCGCCTCCACAGGGTCGGCGACTGGAAGTCGGTCCAGAAGAAAAGCAAAGGCTGCTGCAATCTAAAAACAAGGCAGAACTACCCGTAGCTCTGCGTCCGGCGGATTTTGGATTCGACGCTCCGCCGGGCACTTGGATCGTGCCGAAATATCTTGTCTCGAAGGGAGCTCGTCTGGGCCCACAGAAAGTTTATGTCTTCGAAGGCAGACGTGAGCGGATGCAATACAGCGTCTTTGGAAATAAGCGTGAGATGAAGGTCGACACCTTCAAACACAGCTCGCTCCCCAGAGAGCTGGTCGAGGTCGGCGACGCTCGAGGACAGCTCTTTCGCGGCGCCTTGAAAGAATTGGCTCTGTCTTCCCTCAGTTTTCCCCCACTCATTCCACTCAATGTTCTTTGGCGCCACAAACATCGCGAAGTGCTCGACTGGGGAAAATATCATTCCACCTACTGGGAAAGAATCATCAACGAGGCCTTGGATCGGCCGGGAACTATGCCCGATTTCGAACGCCATTTTTCCCGAAATGATTTGATCAATATTGGCTTTGCTTTGGCAGTTCGCTTCAACCGTGCAACGAGTTTGAATCTTTTTGGTTCTGAACGGTGGGAAGGCATATTGATGTCCGAAGACCACTCGGACAAAATTGATCTCTTCCATGTTTATCGCGGACTCAAGAAGAACACGACAGAACGCAATATGGGGCAACTTGTGAAAGTAGCGAACGAGCAGGGACTTATCTTGATACCTTTTGGTCCGAACATCGCCTTTCTTTTCTATGACAAAACAAACTTGAAGCCCAAAGAGCATTGGCGCGCACTCAGCATCCATACTCAGTCGCCTGAAGAGGCCGAAGCTTTACGTAAGAAGACTAGTGTTGAACGTGGAAATCTAGTTCCCTTAGGTATTTATGTTTTGACCAGTTCCTATGGCACAGTGCAATTGGCGGATATCCATGATCCTCTGAAAGTTGGGCTGACATCCCGCGTTTTTCAAACTTATCGATTAGGCCGAGATCTGGGTTATTCATTTTTTCTACCGAGCGTTTTATCCACGAGTTTTCGTTTTACGGAAGCGGGGGTAAGGTGGGCTTTCCGAAAAAATGGCAAAGCCTGGTTTGATTTTGAATACGCAAATTATGCGGAGCTAGAGATTCTCTTGGACACGGGTATGGTGAGCTTTGATCCCGAAGAGGTCGTTGTAGAAAGCTTCTGCTCGGATCTGGAATCTTTCGGCGTTTCCGAGGAGCGAAGCCTCCAGTTGTGTCAGGAGCTTCGTCAGTCGCGTGCCGATCCCGATAATCTTAAGACCTTTGTTCAGGGTGCGGTGCGAGAAATCTCCTCCTCGGAAAAACGAAAAGGCAGATGGCTCTTTGCCTCACCATCGAAACCGGAGTCCGAGCGATTGCTCTCAACGATGCAGTTCATGAATTGGTTGCAGTCCGAGCGCCAGATCCGTCGGCTTGCTAAGAAAGTTTCCAATCGAGATCTGAAACGATTGAATGCTGAGAAAAAGCGGGCGCTGAAAGAGGCGGTAGCTGAAAGTGCGCGCAAACAGAAAGCGGCATCAAGCGCACATACCGCAAGTGATGAATCCACGCGGCAACCATCACTAATTCTTTTTATGATTGATGGGCTGGCCGCTGGTGAATTGGAGACAGTTGCCCGCAATATGAAACTGCCGAATTTGAAAAGCCTTTTTGTAGATTCCGGTAGTCACTTCAATGTCTATGCGTCACGGACTTTGAGTATGCCATCTTGGGGAACTTTGCTCACCGGTTTTGAGGCTGACGAACATGGTTTGAGAAGTAATGCTTTGGTCTCGCGAAAAAAATTGAAACCGGAATTGTTGACGGATGCTAGGCTTGAATTGTTGGTTCCGAAGTATATTGCCGAGGGCCGTAGTCACCGCAAGCTTATGGAATCGGGAATTTCATGGTTTCCTCGTCTGCTGCCACGGGAGGAAGTTCTTGTAAATTTTATGCCCATAACGGACGGTAGCTATCCGCCCGTGGCCTCCCTATTGAGAAAGTTTTCTGCAGATTACAAAGAAGTTTTGTTTGGTACCTTCGAGGCAGTCAATGCTTTGGATGCCGCGTCGGCCGCAGCTACTGCTGATATGATTCGTAAAAATCCAGGGAAACACCGATTGGTGATGAATTGGTATGCCTCCTTGGACACCCACACGCATAGTTCGAACGCCACAAAATTTCGTTCCTTTAAAGTTCTGGATTCTGCAATTGGACAGGTCTTGGATGCGGCTCGTAGAGATCCCTTGCTATCAAACGCAGTTGTTGTACTTCTTTCTGACCATGGTTTTGAAGGTGGATTGAAGGCGAGCCATCTGCATCGTCCCTTTGCCGGGGGGGAATCCTATCTCAACAACACTGCATTCAATTTGACCAAGTATTTTGCTGGTGACTATCACGCTCAGCGTGATTTGCGATTCGTCGTAGCTGCCGCAGAATCACCAGAACCTCTTATGGATTTTAAATTTATCCGAGAATTTATGATTCACCCAATCTCCTATACCTATCGGGGTGCACAGAAAAATCGAGGCAAAAAAAATCTGCTCGTGGACTATTCGGGCGATAGGCTCGCGCAAATCTTTCTAGGGCGTGGTCCAAAAGAGAGTCCGGCAGCCCGCATGTCACTCCACGACTTGCGCAATTTCGACTCAACTCGTTGGGGAGCGAGCGAGCCTTTCCGAGTTGATCTGCCGGATCGTTTGCTTTCACAGACTTTAGAAAATCTGGAGATTTCTGATCCAGCCTTTGCGGCTAAGATAAAAAATGAAAGCGGAAGCCGACCAGTGAAGTTTTTCGCGATGGCACTAGCGGGCGAGATGGCGCGTGAGTCGGTAGACCGCTTGTTAACGCAAAATGCCGGATCGGATCGATCGGATCGCGCACCTATTGTGATCTGTGCCCATGAGTGGAAATGCGGCGTCATCCAAACTCGGCATCGAGGTGGGCTGGAACAAATGCGTTATTCCATCGTCAGAAACTTCCAACAAGATGAAGCTGGTATCGTATCAGGGAGTCTCAGCACCTCGGCAGAAGATGATCCGCTCGACTACTTAGGTTCGGTCTTGAACACTCAGTCGATTGCTCAGTGGCGAAGTGATCGCGAATGGCTGAGGCTCGCCGAAGACCATGCTTATCCCACGATTGTGTTTGGCCTAGTACGAGCCTTAACCAATGCGCCGAGGCATTCCACGAATGTGGACCGCGAAGCCGAGCTTCCGGACTTTGTGCTGATGGCGGCCCGAGGTTTCAATTTCAACAGTTCACGACTTACGGAAGGTGATCACGGGGCTTTTGGACGAGACGAAGCTAAAATAACATTTGTAGTTTCCGGTTTAGGAAAGAGTCGGCGACCGCTGCGCCACTTTTCGGATCCCAAATTGAGTCGCGACGTTGGAGCAACGCTTGCGGAAATTCTTGGGGAAAGGGCCTATTTCCCTAGTCACGGGCAAGCGCTCCTAGATTTCAACGCTGATTGAAGTTTTCAGTCGCATTGGCGAAAGATCCATCCGTGGATAGAATGGGAAAATGAATTCCGCTGATCGCGCTTTGCAGGACTATCTGCGTCAGCGCGTAGAATTTCCCACTCAAAATTCTTTGCCATTGGCCGTGTCCGCAGAGGATTTCGGCCGAATGTACATACATGTGCTTTATGCCGAGCGTGTTTTACAAGCTTTGATCGAAGAACTCTGGCTTTTGAGCCGCGAAGCTCTGACCGCGCAGACGAGATTCTCTGACTTTCTGCACACGGCGATAGAGATGGAATTGCACTCGATAGAGTTTTTGTCGATGCTTTGGAAGGACGGATCAAAAGAGGGGCTGGAGAATAGCCAAAAAATTTTGCTACGAAGTGCCCAGGAATGGGAGACTTTGGCACGGAATCTATCCGCGGAAGAATACCCCGAGTTTTTGCTTCATGCAGTAGAGCTGATGAATGAGCTCTGCGACAATGAAGAGGAACTGCATCTTCGTGCGAAGGATGGCAATCGTCGATTGCTAGCGCCGGTCACCTATCGCGCTTTCGATGATTTGGATAAAGTCTTTGCCTTCGATTACCGTGACGCCCAAATCGCTCAGTCAGATAGAGGTGAACGTCTCTATGAAGGGGGTGGAAGGGGTGTGCAAACTTCTTATGCATCGATTCTTGCTGTGTTGAAGCATTTAAAGCTCGGAACTGGCGCCCATCTGATCGACCTAGGCTCCGGTTTTGGGCGTTTGGGATTGATTGCTGGGCTTTTGCGGTCGGATCTGCAGTTTACAGGATTCGAATATGTGCCACAACGAGTGGCGAATGCCACGGACTGCGCCGAACGTGCGGGAGTTTCGGACCGTGTTCGATTTTATGCGCAAGATCTTGGAAATTCCGAATTTCAGATTCCATTGGCGGACGCCTACTATCTTTATGATCCATTTTCCCCCGAAACTTTCGAGAAAGTCTTAGCCCAACTTAATAAACTGAGCTGGAGCGCCTCTATGACGGTGGTCACCAAAGCTGATGCCAGCAGTTGGTTCCTGAAAAGAATGGGCGAGGGGAACTGGCAGAGTCCTGAAAGTCACGATGGCGCTACTCTACAATTCTTTAAATCAAAAGCTGGGAAGAACTTAATCTTCCGGTAAATTCTCCACATTGAGTTCAATCGAGTCTGCACAAATTTCACCTTCCCAAAAAGAGGCACCTTCGGGGATTAATGATTTTAGCGAATCCATTGATACTCTGTGAGTGGAATAACAAATCTTCAATCGATAGATGCCTTTTTCTTTAGGGCGATAAAAATAAGCTTGGCCCTTTTTGTCTTCCAAAAGCAGCGGTCCGAATGTCTCCTCGACCAGCAGTGTCTTGGACTCACCCCCAGGGATCTGCAGTATGTTTTCAGCTTTTGGAGCCGCTAGCATTCCTGCGCGTGTTCTCGGATGGTGGGTGAGTTTTTCGATCAAAAACTTTTTCTTGGGTTCAACAGCACGCAAGGTGAAAACCTCGCCGTAGTAGGGAAGATAGAGTGTTTGTGGGCCGTGATTTCGAAAGTGGTAACTGTAGGTCACGGTCGCATCACTGGCCGAGTTTAGTTTTGCAGATACCTCTAAAGAAAGATTCTTCAATGGATTCATTGCCTCTCCAGACCAGGCCGTGTTTGTCCCCAGGAGAATTAACAAACTTAGTAGATTCACGGCTTTCATCGAATCACTTTACTATAATGCACTATCGAAAATAGGATACTGCCAATCAGGAAAACCAGCATCTGTGGCGGCGCTTCGAAGCATTTCATACTTAAATTCCTGAGGAACAAACGAGTATGCAGAAAAGGCCGATTGAAGCTCTTCGCTCCAATCGCCTGAATCGCGGATCGCATTTGAAATTGCTTCGGCACGAAAGGCCGACTCTGCAATGCCTCGTCCAGCTTCGGTTGCGATCTCGCAGAAGCGATCCCACTCGCTCATTCGTTCTCGTCCAACGCTAAAATAGATCAGCGCTGCTGCGATCAGAATGCTACTGAGTAAGATAAAATGCCTTTTCATATAATTATAAAGCATTCAGTGCGTGGGCTAGTCGATAAGCCATCGTTCGGCTTGTCAGTCCACGCAGAAAATCAGGAGTCGCCATAACTTCTTTCAGCGAATACCACTTAAGTTTTGATAGACGGACTTGATTGGAATCAACGGGAAGGGCGTAAGCAAAAATTATTTCATTGGTAACCCCGGGGCTGCAGAAAAATTCTCCGCCTAATGGAGTCAGTCCATTTCCTTTGCTGCCGAGGACCTTCGGGAGAGCATCAGCGGCAACCCATCTCTCGGCATCCTGAAGATTATTAATATCCAGTGGAATTCGATAGGCGGGGAAAGTTGTGTAGCGAGATGATCCGTAGAAAACTTGAATCGAGGGTAGATCTTCGTCTTCCATGCCAACAAATATTTCACCTTCCTTTGAAAAGTACGGAAGTACAGCGATCGTATTGCGACTGACGCTCTTGGGTGTGACGTATTCTAGCTCGCGTGCGGCGATCACCTCACCGCGAGCATTTTCTTCCTCAAAACGACTTCGGCGCAGGGATAGATAGCTCCAGGGCCTTTGATCAGCCTCAGTTTTTTCAAAGAGCATTCGCGATTCTCCCGCGTTCTTGGCGGCTTTGGTGGCCGTAAAGCCAGCTAGAGAATCAAGAGGATTTGGAAGGATCTCGGCGCCAATCCATGGGTGCGGTTCCTCCTTAGTTTTCAGTAAAAGTTGATAAAGAGCAATCTCTAATCGCGCATCGAACATCCCGCCGACAGCAAAGGCTTGTTGAACCTGGCGCGCGTCGAGATTTGCGATAAACCCCGCGTCCGAATAACCCAGGTTTCGTAAATTGGGAAGTCGCTGGCTTGGATCGCTGGGGGCTTCGATTTCAAGAAAATGCGTCTCGACTTCCTCGAGCAATCCACCGGGAGAGGGAAGAAAGGAAGCCGTACGTTCGACACTGCGTAAAGGCGAGGCCTGGGCCCCCAAATTGTCCCGGTAAATTGCTTCGATTTGCTTCGGATCAGCTGGTAAGGCGGGGACGATGGCGCTCAAAGGTTCGGTCATGTGGCCTGAATAGTGGGCCTGATTGAGGGCGGGTTGATGGCCCGCCGTGATGATGGGTCGGGGGTAGGCTTGGCGCACTTGGATGAAAACTGTGCCATCTTTTCTATACCAAGGAAGTAAATCGACAGTGCTTTGCGGTCTTTCTACCAAATTCCAAATTTCACCGGTGGTTTTGTGCCGAAAGCTATGTTGCTTCAAAAAACGAGGCCGCAAATTTTCTTGATCGAGTGAATTTGTCTCGCGAAACTGGACGCCCGTTTTTTCCGGTACTTTTTCGCCTATGATCAAGTAATTCGTGGGCACCCATGGCAAGGGTTGATTGCTTTTCGGATCCAACAACTCGAAGTGATTTTCAAATCGATTTTTTACAATCCACGGATTCCAAATTGGCTTGGAAACAACGATCCGCATGCCACGCTTTCGAAACTCATCTTCGAACTGTTTTTGATTAAAGTAGGTGTATTCTTCAAGGATTTCTTGTTCCCAATCGCGTCGATAATCTTTTTTCAGAACAAATTCGGCCGCCGTACGCAGATCTAGCAAGAAGCGCCGTCTGTTCTCGGCATTGGGTGCTTTCTCCTCGTACTTCACCCCCTGCGGGTGAATGCTGCTTTTAAAGTCGCGGGCGAAAGTTAAGAAAAGATCAGCCGATGAAAGCATTTCTAAATCAATCTCGCCTTTTTTTCCGTCGTTTGTGGGGAGAGAGAGAAGAACTTTGTCTGGTCCGTGGGGAACGACAAAATCGCGAATGACCAGCACGCCGCGCTCGCGCAGAGCAGATACTTGGTGATCGAGAGCTTCAAAAATTTTTGCGTTCGAGTAGCCTGTGAAAGTACTCACGTGGTGAAGAACCGAAGAGTTCAAAATACCGTCCAAAGAGTTAGCGGGAAATACCGCTGCGGCGATGTCTCCCACTTCAAATTTTAGGTTGGCGAGAGGAAAACGATCTTCGGCGATCTTTACCGAGGTCGGGTTGATGTCGACTCCAATGATTTGAAGATGAGGGTAAACTCGGGCCAAATCGTAGCTCGCCTGGCCAGAGCCACTGCCCATATCTGCTACCTTGCCGCCCGTCGGAAAAATCGAGGTCGTAAGCCCCAATTTCTGGCGCGTGGTTTTCTCCATTCCAGCAAAGTAGTTAAGGTAGGAACTAAGATCTCCACGATCCTGCTGCTGATATTGAGCCTCTGGCTTCTTTTCCAAAATAAGAGTCTCCCCACACTGATTTTGACTGCCTTTTACTGTGGTGGCTAGAGCCGGCAGAAAGTAGCTGCCACATAGAAGAATAACTAGCTGAAAACGTGGAAGAAATGGCATGGGAGGTGGTTATCTAACGCGCCGCGGCGTTGCCTGTCAAGACCTAGTCAATAGCAGGAGCAATTTGTCCAAAATACTCGACTACAAACAAGCTTCATTTAAAGCAGCTGAGCTGCATCCGTTGTCGGCACGATTGCTTTAGGCCGCGGTCGACCTTTGTGCTAGAGCCGCCGCATGTCTGAAAACTTTCAATCTTTTAATTTTTGCCCGGAGATTCTCAGGGCCATCGAGGCTTTGAAATTCGAAAAACCAACGGCAGTCCAAGCCGAAGCGATGCCCTTGCTGTTGCGGGGACTTGATGTCATTGCCTCTGCACAAACGGGTAGCGGTAAAACGGCTGCTTACACTTTGCCATGGTTACAGCGGCTCACTCAGGATCCAAATTATAAAGCTCTCGTTCTGTCGCCAACGCGGGAACTAGCCGAGCAAATTCATCGGGTGATACGCGAGCTAGCTAAATTTTTCCCCCATCTTCGCACGTCGCTTTTGATCGGTGGAACTTCAATGATGCCTCAGCGGCGTACTCTGCAAAAGAATCCTCAGATCATTGTCGCAACTCCGGGGCGATTGAACGATCATTTGCGCCAGAGAAGCGTGAAGCTCGATTCAGTTCGCTATCTTGTTCTTGATGAGGCGGATCGCATGCTGGATATGGGCTTCGAGCCACAGCTTCGCACAATCCTGAATTTTCTGCCTGCGGATCGGCAATCCTTGCTCTTCTCGGCGACCTTTCCGCCCAACATTCAGGAACTCTCTAAAAGATACATGAAAAATCCTGTGCGTGTGACGATCAAGGATTCTGAGGCAAGTCTCCCGAATATTGCCGAATCGATGATTCGCGTAGAGGAAGGCACGAAGATCAATGTCTTGCGCGATGCGATTAAAACTCGCAATGGTTCCATGCTCGTTTTTACGCGAACGCAGCGTCGTACAGAGCGCGTCGCCGGATCGCTCGAGTCATTTGGTTTCACCGTTGGCGTGATTCACGGTGGGCGCAGTCAGGGACAGCGAAAGTCCGCACTCTCGGCTTTCCGTGATGGGCGCTTTAAGATCCTGGTAGCAACGGATGTTGCCGCGCGTGGACTGGATATTGATCACGTCGAGCATGTGATCAATTTTGATCTTCCCAGTGATCCTGAAGATTACACTCATCGCATCGGCCGCACCGGCCGTGCCGGACGCAGTGGCGAAGCTTTGTCACTTCTGGAACGTGAGGATGAGGCCGTTTGGCGTGCCATTCAAAACAAAACAGGAAAACCGCCGGGCAGCGGTTCAAGATTTCGGCGCCCCTCTTCGACTAAATTCCGCGCAAGAAGCCGCCATCGCAAGCAATCATTTGCCCGCTAATATAGGCAGCGCGTTCCGAGGCTAAAAACGCCGCAAGTGATGCGAATTCTTCGGGGCGCCCAATGCGTCCTGCGGGAATTTGACCGCTAATTTTATCGCGGGGAATTTTCAGTTCCTGCAGACGTTCGGTATCAGTGAAACCGGGCAGTAAGGCATTGATCGTAATCCCATAGGGGGCAACTTCATTCGAAATGGATTTCGTCAGTCCCAATAAACCTGCGCGAAAGCCATTCGAGAGCGTAAGTCCTGCCATAGGTTCTCGCGCGGCAACTGAAGTGATCAAGAGAATTCGTCCCCATTTATTTTCTTTCATCGAAGGAAGAACTGTACGCATAGAATCCGTGGCAGAAAGCCACAAACTTTGGAAGGCTTCGGTCCACATCTCGGAACTAGCTTCCTCGAAAGTTGTTTTAGGCGGTCCACCTGCATTGGTAACCAGGATGTCAATTGTTCCGAATTTTTTGATGGCTTCTTGAACGATGCGCTCGCCTTCTTTCGGTTGCTGCAGATCACCGGCAACGGTGCCAATCGCCTGCAGTCGATCTGCTGCTGTCCCAAGTCGTTCTGTGTCCCGCGCGCTTAGGATTACTTCGACCCCTTCGGCTTTCAAAGATTCTGCGACGGCATAACCCAGGCCCATAGAGGCCCCCATGACGAGGGCCCTTTTTCCGCGAATTCCTAAGTCCATGATAGTGATCCTTCCGTGTTAAAAATAGGAGACAGTTTTTCCTCAATAAGACGACGCGCCAACTCGAGATTCACATCTTCAGCTCGTGTTAAGCCTTTCGAAAGCTGGGCGAGTATCTCGTCTTGGACTTTCCCGGCCCGGAGCGCCTTGCGATAAGCTTCCCGCGAAAAGGTCACCAAGGCATATTTTGAAACATAATCTGCGGGAAACTTTTGCATCAAGATTCGTTCGATTTCCTTTTCCAAAAGAAACTGCGATTGGCCTACCTTGTCGCGCATTTCAATGAAATTTTCTAGGGCCAGATCTGCAATCGCATTAGCGTCTTCACGACGATTCTCGGAAAAAACGTGAGCGGCATCTTCAAGGCTCAATCCTGAATCAAGAATCTCACCAAAGATGCTGCAGTCCTCGAAACCTGCATTGAGCCCCTGACCGAAGAAAGGAACTATCGCATGGGCCGCATCGCCCATCAAAAGGTAGGACTTTCCATCGGTCCACGGACGGCAACGTACTGTGGTTAAGTGGCCAGTAGGATTCTCAAAAAAGGAATCTTCCAATCGCTCAATCATCGTTAGTGATCCGGGATAGAAAGTCTCGAAATAAGCACGCACCGAGGATTTATTGTCGAGCGATTCAAAACTCGGATCTGATCCCTTCATCGCCAGAAAAAGTGTGCATGTGAAACTGCCATCGAAATTCGGCAGGGCGATCAACATGTGGCTACCGCGTGGCCAAATGTGAAGTGCATTTTTAGTTAGTTGGTACTTGCCTTCGAGAGGAGGAATTGTGAGTTCCTTATATCCGTAGTCTAAATTTTCTTCGGTCGATTCCAGGCCACCCCGTTTTTGAATCGCTTCGCGAATTACGGAGCCAGAGCCATCGCACGCGATGACAAAAGCGACGTTCATTAGTTTTTCTTCGCGTGTATTTTCGTTCAACAGTTTCAGTTCTTTTTTTATAGGATCAAAAGCAGTGACGCGTGTTTGAAAAAGGATTTCGACTTTTGCTTCTTTTTCAGCACTCGTCAAAAGCCCACGATTGAGTTCAGCTCGTGAAATGGAATTGATGTATTGGCTGTCATCGATGCCGTAGCGCTGGAAATTTTCCTTTCCATCCAGTGAATGCAATGCGCGCCCATACATCGGGATGGCACGGGCCAACACGTCCTTGGCTAAATGGCAGGATTCCAATGCGTGAATGCCACGAAGCGAGAGGGCTAAATTAATGGATCGTCCGGCTGGAATTTTAGCGGTGCGAATATCAGGTCGGCGCTCGATCAGCTGAACGCGAAATCCTCGTCTTGCCAATTGCAGCGAAAGCAAGGCACCCACAGGTCCCCCTCCGACAATGGCTATCGTTGAGCTATCAGCGGACACCCAGCACACCCTTTAATTTCTCAACAAAACTCACTAAGTCCTCGAAGCGCGTGTAGAGCGCTACGGGTGCTATGCGCAGGATGTCGGGTTCCCGAAAATCGCAAACGATGCCTTGATCGGCTAGGGCGGTAACAAAATTTTTAGCTTGGTCAGATATACGCAATGACAATTGCGTTCCTCGTTCCTTTGGATTTCCCGGTGTGACAATGGAAATGCTGGGGAAATCTCGAAGCATTTCCTCTAAAAAGAGCGTCAAACTTTCGGATTTTTTCGCCAGCCGAGGCATAGTCGCCCGGTCGAAGACTTCGAGCGATGCGCGCAGTGCCGCCAACTGAAAGATCGGAGGATTCGAGAGTTGCCAACCTTCGGCGCCCGGAAGAGGATCGAAATTCGGGCCCATTTGAAAGCGCGTTTTTTTGTTGTGGCCCCACCATCCCGCAAAACGCGGAAGGTCTCGACTCTGGGCATGCCGATCGTGAACAAAGGCTCCTCCGATCGCACCTGGGCCTCCATTGAGATATTTGTAATTGCACCAGACAGCAAAATCGGGGCCGTCATCATGCAATTGTAGTCGCAAATTACCAATGCCATGTGCGAGGTCGAATCCGACAAAGGCGCCAACCTTGTGAGAGGCTTCGGTAATCGCCGGAATATCGTAGTACTGGCCGGTGAGATAATTCACGTTCCCCAGCAACACAAGCGCGATGGTATCACCTTCACGATGGATCGTGTCTAAAATATCTTCTGCGCGTAGTAGGTCTTCTCCAGGTCGTGGCTTCAATTCAATGAGCGAGGACTCGCGGGAAAACCCATGAAATTTAAGTTGGGATTCGACGGCATATTGATCTGAGGGAAACGCGCCGCCTTCGATCACGATCTTGTGTCGGGCTTTGGTGGGCCGGTAAAAGCTGACCATCATCAAGTGAAGATTTACGCTCACGGAATTCATGGTGACGACTTCATGCGGAAGTGCTCCAACAAGGCGAGCCACCGACTCCGTTAGAAACTCGTGATAGGGAAGCCAGGGATGGCGGGCGTTTAAGTGGCCTTCGACCCCGAGACGCGCCCAATCCTCGAGTTCATCACAGATGTAGTCGCGTGTTTTTCGTGGCTGCAAACCCAAAGAATTGCCGGCGAAGTAAAGGACGTCCTTTCCGTTATGTTGAGGGAAAAGAAAATCTCCACGAAAATTCGCCAAATCATCTGATGCATCTAGGCTTTTGGCGCGATCAAAGAAAGTCTTCATTACTTGACTCCTAACCATTCTCGCGCGCTTCCACTTAAAAGCCGGGCTTTGTCTTCGATCGATAGATTCATTGATTCAATAAGTGCTCCGGGCTTTTCTTCTCCCAGAGGAAATGGATAGTCACTTCCAAGAGCCATGCGCTCGACTCCGTAAAGATCAATCAACTGTTCCAAAGTTTTTTGATCGTGAACAAGAGTGTCGACATAAAACTTTCCAATCTGTTCACGCGGTGAAGTTTTTGTGGCTACGGCACAGAGGTCGGGGCGAACTTCGAAGCCGTGTTGAATACGACCGAGAGTTCCAGGAAAAGCACCGCCTCCGTGTGCGAAGGCAACGCGCAGTTTTGGAAAGCGCTCGAAAACCCCGCCAAAGATCATCGAGCAAATTGCACGCGAGACCTCTGCCGGCATACCCACTAGCCACGGAAGCCAGTATTTCGGCATCTCTTTTTCACCCATCATGTCCCACGGATGCACAAATACGGCCGCACCCAAGCTTTCAGCCGCCGCAAAAACTTCGCAGACTTCCGGCGCATCCAGGTTCCAATTATTGACGTGGCTTCCAATTTGGATGCCAGAGAAACGAAGATCGCGCATACAGCGCTCGAGCTCTTGAACGGCAAGTTTGGGGTCCTGCATCGGAAGTGTCGCCAGTCCATAAAAACGATCCGAGTGTTGATCTAGAATTCCCGCGATGTGATCATTTAAAAAGCGAGCAATTTCCAAACCATCGTGAGGCTTGGTCCAATAGGAAAAAAGCACGGGAACTGTCGACAGCACCTGCTTTGTGACCCCGGTCACTTTGCACTCTTCTAGGCGTGTTTCTGCGTCCCAGCAGTTGCTTTCGATTTCGCGAAAAAAAACTCCATCATCGCGAATCATGCGCGCACAGCAAGATTTATGATGATCCAGCTGGATAAAACCGCCGTAGCCAAAGCGTTCTTTAAAACGCGGCAGGTCTTTGGGCAGAATGTGTGTGTGAATATCAATTTTTTCCATTGAAGCTTCCACATTTGCTACAGTGAATTTTTTCACTTTTGTAAAAGCGATCGATCACGGGCAGTAGATCTTTCACAATGTCTCCACAATGAAAGCTTTCACGGTAGAGCTCCGTGTGACAATCCTTGCAGATCCAGAGTAATGCGTCTTCTTCTCCCTCGCGCCGTTTGCGTTCGATGACTAAGCCCAAGGTTCCCGCGGGACGTTGTGGCGAATGGGGAACATTTTTGGGAAGTAAAAAAATCTCGCCCTGACGAATCGGCAGATCGACGGGGGCTCCCGCCTGGAGAATCTTCAAGTTGATGTCTCCTTCAAGCTGATAGAAAAACTCTTCACCCTGGTTGATGTGAAAATCTGTCCGGGAATTGGGTCCACCAACGACTGTGATCATGAATTCTCGGTCTATCCAGACCTGCTGATTGCCTACGGGTGGTTTAAACAAATGTCGGCGTTCTTCGATCCATTTTTGAAAATTGATGGGTTGAAGAATTTCGGGAAGCATGGCACGTTTTTAGTCCTTTCAGACGGGCTGCTCAACACTAGACATTGAAAATCTCAGTGGTCGCGAAGGACTGCAATGCATTTAACTTCAATTGCGATAGGTGTCGGGAGACTCAAGACTTCGACCGTAGTGCGGCAGGGTGGGTTCGTAGCAAAATATTCTGACCAAAGTGCGTTATAACGGGGAAAATCGTCCTCCATATGCGTAAGGAAGACCGTCACATCCACGAGATCTTCCCAACGTGCTCCGGCGTCCTCCAGAATAAAACGGACATTCTCGAAAACTGATCGGCATTGGACTTCGATGTCGTGTTTCAGAACCTGCCCATCTTTGTCTCGAGTAACTCCGGGGATTTCCTTGGAACCTCGGACTCGAGGGCCGATGCCGGAAAGAAATAACAAGTTACCGACGCGACGAGCATGGGGGAAAAGACCAACGGGCTCGGCTGCACGTTTTGAATGAATATCCTGGCTCATTTTGAAATTCCTCCGCTCTTCAGTCCTAGGCAGACATTTTTAGTTTCCGTAAAAAAACGCATAGCCTCAAGGCCTCCTTCGCGTCCGACACCCGAATCCTTCACCCCGCCAAAGGGTGTGCGCAGATCCCGCATCATCCAAGTATTGATCCAAACGATTCCGTTTTGAAGATTGGCCGCAACGCGATGCGCGCGGTCGATGTTTTGCGTCCACACGGATGCCGACAGTCCATAGCGAGTGCAGTTGTTGAGTTCGACGGCTTGCTCATCGCTCTCAAAGGGGAGCAAACTCACAACGGGCCCAAAAACTTCCTCTTGGTTAAGAGCGCTGGATGCTGGTGAATCCTCGATAATTGTCGGGGCGTAAAAATATCCACGATCAAAGGGCGCCGACATATCAATTCGCTTTCCGCCCACTAATATTTTAGCACCCTCACTGCGCGCACGGTCTACTGCGGCCATGACTTTCTCGAAATGTGCGCGTGATACGAGTGCCCCCTGATCCGTAGCAGGATCGAAGGGATCACCCACGCGCAATTGTTTTGCGCCCGCAACAAAGGCTTCGCGAAAGCGAGCATAAATCGACTTTTCTACCAGGATACGCGAACCACACAGGCAGATCTGGCCTTGATTTGTGAAGGCAGCTCGAAGACTTTCCTGAACGGCAACTTCAAAATCCGCGTCTGCAAAAACAATGGTCGCATTTTTGCCTCCAAGTTCAAGAGACAGTTTTTTAAATCCCGGCGCAGCTATCCGAGAAATTTCAGAACCCGTTCGTGTGCTTCCGGTGAAAGAAATCGCTTTGACTGAGGGATGTGCACAGAGGGTAGCTCCAGCCGAAGCCCCATCGCCATGAAGAATATTCAAAACTCCATCAGGCAGACCGGCTTCCTTTACAATTTTACCTAGCATAAAGGCGGTCAGAGGCGTCACTTCACTGGGTTTTGCGACCACGCAGTTGCCGGTGGCCAAGGCGGGAGCGACTTTCCAGCTGAGTAAATAAAGCGGCAAATTCCAGGGTGAAATGCAGGCGACGACGCCAAGCGCTTGCCTCAGGGTGTAATTGAGAGCTTTCTGCTCATGGGAGTAAGATTCCGAATTCCACTGAGTGATTGCGTCGGCAAAAAATTCGAAGTTGTAAGCACTGCGCGGGATGTCGAGTTGGCTCGATAGCTTGTAGGGTTTTCCTGTATTGAGGCTTTCCGCGCGGGATAATTCCTCGGCATGTTTTTCGATGCCTTCGCCAATGCGACGAAGGATTTTTGCGCGCTCCCGCGCGGGAAGGCTAGACCAGCCGGGGAAAGCTTTCTGAGCCGCACTGACGGCCCGGTCGATGTCTTTCGCACTAGAATTTGGGGCATCGGCGATGACTTCGCCTCGTGCTGGATTTTCGATTGTTAAACGTTCGCGGGATGAGGACTCTTCAAATTTACCGTCTATAAAATTTTCGATTTTCTCCATTAGGGCATGTCCTCAATTCTATGTGCCGTTAGGGAATTCCTAGTTCAAGCGGAGCCAATATAGCTCGAACGGGCGATGCATCCGCTCCCGGTATATTCAAGGGGACTGCGATGAGTGTGTAAAGTCCCTCTTTCACTTCTTGTAGGTCGATTCCCTCTAGTATCCGAAGGTCGCGACGAAATATCGCTTTGTGACTGAGAAGTTCCTGATCAGTGGCGAGATCTACGGAGGGTGTATCGATGCCGAGCAGTTTCACTCTGCGATCGGCCAAATAATCAACGAGCTCAGGGCTAAGGGCATTAAATTGATCCGTCCAGTGATTGGGATCGGGGAAGGAGCTTGTCTTGAAAAGAATTCGTGGAGCTTCAATCGGTCTGTTCCCTAGATCCGAAGGCAGAATCCGAGTACCGGGACGAATCTGAACTTCGATAACCTGGGCCCGGCCGAGATATGTAGAAATAGGTGCGGAGCTCAGATCACCGCCATCGGCATGATAGTGATTGGGAGCATCTACATGGGCACCAATGTGCAAAGTGCTATGAATCTTCGACAGTCGCAAGTGATTCCCAAGTGCAAAATCAAGAGTCTGAGGCCGTTCAAAGGCCTTATCACCCGGAAAAACGGCGGTCGCCGGGCTAAGCGGCGGGCTGATATCAAAGTATTTCACGCGACTTGAATCTTATATCAGAGCGCGACTAAAAGCATAGGGGTGACAAATACCGAGATACAACAAGCCGCCGAAGCACTCTTCCATGCGTCAAAGGCCGTAACGGCCCGCGCCCCACTTGCAGAGGACTATCCAACAATTAGCCTCGAGGAGGGCTATCAGATTCAGTTTGCGGGTCGCGCTCTTCGAAAAAAATTCGGGGCGCAGCAAGTGGGCTGGAAAATGGGGCTCACCTCGGCCGCGAAGCGAAAGCAAATGGGATTAGAGCAGGCTATTTTCGGTTATATTTTAGAAGAAACAGAAGTCAGCGAGAATCTGTCTTTAAGTGGGCTCATTCATCCTAAAATTGAAATGGAAATCGCCTTCCGATTGAAAAGTCCTCTAGCGGGAAAAATTTCTATCGATGAAGCCTTTCAGGCAATCGAGTCATGCTATCTGGCGCTTGAAGTCATTGATTCCCGTTACCGGGGATTTAAATATTTTTCGTTGCCGGATGTTGTGGCAGATAATTGTTCCTCGGGCCGTTTTGTATTGGGCGCGCCGTGGAAAGTTGAATCAATCGCTGCATTGGAAAAGATTCCGATGCGACTCGAAAACAAGGGTGAAATCGTGGCCGAAGCCTTAAGCTCAGAAATTTCGGGACATCCACTACAGTCTCTTTGCGAATTGAGCGCAATGGTCGGGCACTACGGCGAGAGGCTCAATGCAGGTGAAATTGTTTTGGCAGGATCGGCCGCTCCTGCGTTGGAATTAAAGCCTGGCGATGTGTATTCGTTAACAGCAGCTGTGTATCCGCGCGCATTCTGCCGCGTTCGATAGCGCCAATTCTAAGTCAGTTCACTATAGCGAAATGCCAATTTCATTTTCACGTCTTTCGGAAGTCGCGGAAGTCGGCCGCGTGGAATCAAAAAGGTCGCCAATCGGGTGATATCAAAAAAGATGCGGTGGGAATTCGCTGCTCGTTGCAAGTATTCAGCGCCGGAAGATCCCCCCGTCCCGATTTTAGAACCCAGCATGCGTAAAGCAAGTTGAGCGTGTCTCGATCGCCAGGCGGTAAAGCTCTCGTCAATTTCAGAAAAAAGCGACAGAACTTTAAATGGCATCTGAAGAGCGGGTTCCTCGCGATAAAGATGAATAAAAAGGGCGGCTAATGTCGCTTTATGTGAGAGACGCCAGCGCTGCTCTTTGATGGCCTCATTCATGAGTTCTTCGTTGTGGACGATTTCAAAACTGGCGCGGGTTTTCTTGAGCTGCTCCAATTCATGACTTCGGGAGGATTCATTTAAAAAAGGATTGCTGCGAATACTGGCTTCGTCTTCCGAGAGCATCTTGTCCACACTTTCCCGGTAGCTTTGCCAGAATGAAAAGTCGTTCATCTGGACAAAAGGGGTTCGTTCCAGCCAGTCCTCTACCAAATCAAAAAGAGAGGCATCCTTTTCAATTGATCGAACTGTTTCACGATGCTTTTCATCCAGCCGGTTGAGATAACTGTTTTGGTCGATTTTTACGCGATGATCACTTTTTAATCCCAGGCGATTTTCGATCATTCGAAACTGAAAACTCTGGAAGCCGGAGGCGGGATAGAGAAGATCTCGAAAATCCAGGAAATCCATCGGTGTCATGGTCTCCAGAATGGCTACCTGATCCATCAGAATTTTTTGAATTTTTGTTATGCGTTCCAGGCGGGCCACGCAGGAACCCATGCCTTCATCCGTTACTTGTGGCTTTTTAAACAAATGATGGATTGAATTGAGCTCGTGCAAAATTTGCCGAAACCAAAGCTCATAAACTTGGTGCACGATGATGAAGAGCATCTCGTCGTGGGCTTCTCGGCCCTTCAGACGACTTTGCGGCACCTGACATTGGAGGACTTCGTCGATTTTAAGGTAACTTGCATAGTCTAGAGTCTTTTCGGTAGGTGCCATGATGACTTTCTAAAACTTGTCAGAGAAAAGGGCAACGTGACAACTAACGCAAAAGGTCGAGTTCGAAGGTGGTGAATTAAGAGCTATTTGAGGTTGGACTAAGGGAATGATCGCTGAAACTAAGATTTGATTCAGACTTTCGACCGATATAACGACGCCAATCTTTGATCTCAGAGCTCCAATTTAAAATTTGGGAATAGGGACGTTGAATCCAAAGGCTGCGCAGGTTTTGAGCCGGACGACCGCGTTCAGCGCACCAGACCCGACGAGCTACCAAACCCGCAAATGCTCTCAGAAGATCAGAAAGCACCTTTCGGCTGGGGGCCCTGACAATGAAATGAATATGTCGGCCATCACGTTGTCCAAAGGCCATCACATCCACCCGAAAACGACGAGCAAGGCGAGAAAAAACCCTCTGAATGTGCCTTTGATAGCGCAGCAAATCATAACGGCCCCGGGCTTGGGGAGCAGATTTCATCACCAGAAGAAGGGGACTTCTACGGCTGAAGGGGCGCGCACTCCGAGCATTTCCTTTCAGCAAAGGACCGCCAAAAGCCTGAAAACGCGGCAGTTTAAGAGGGGGCAACCACGATTGGTGGGGAAACATGAAGCCATTAAACACCGGTGATTCAGCGATGTCAATTGCGCGCGAAAAATCGGGCCAAGCCAGAGTTTAAAGTACGAACGCCTGAGTAAGTCGCGGGACAGGGATAGGAAGACCAAGCGGAAAAGGTTGTTAGTGGAGTCGCGAGTAGGGAAGGAATACTTGAAATAAAAGCTAGCTATTCAATTTTACGTTGGCGGTGAAAGGAATCGAGCACCCGTACCTGAACTTTGTCGCCCAATTCTAATATTTCGTCTTTGAACTGAATTGTCCCACCCACCGCCGAATAGTCTTCGTCTTTTTGAAGTTGCATGATTCGATCGCCACGAATGATTGAAACACCAATCACCTCTTCGGTTTCTTTGGTTTTAACGGAATAAGAGTTGTTCAGGATTCGCACGATGAAACTCGATATATTATCCATCGCGGGGGCATAAGTTTCACTGCAAATGGAATGAACGTAGCCCTGATTCTTCAAAGCATCGGCAAAATCGCGATAGCGATCGCCGCCGCCGGGCATGTTGCTGGTGCAAGCGGAAGTGTCCTGCGGTTTCACAACAGCCGAGAAAAAGAAACCGCTTCCGAAAAGTTCAGTTTTGGCATTTCCTAGAACTTCCAATATTTTGTTATCGTTCACAGAGGCTGCATCGGGATTGAGTCTCTTTGCCAAGGCGTCAAGTGCGGACGTTTTTTTCGATGAAGCATTGTTGAGCACATAGTGCGCAGCAGTTTGAATCCCAGTGTGGCGAGCCTTTCCATCACGGCCACAACCGTATTGAATTAGATTTTGTAACTGAGCGGCGGTACACGAAGAACGAGTCACCGTGTGGGCTTTCAGGTCGCCATTGATGCATTGATTTTCATTCACCTTAGATTCCAGATCATCAAAACTGCAGCTCTTTGAATGGGCGCGAGTTTTCAATTCACAGCCCACGTAAACTCTTCCATTCGCCAATGTCGACTCTGCCCAGGATCTCAACTCGGATTGGCTCGTGCAATTTTTTGTACCAGAACTGTAGACAACTCCACTTCCTAAATTCTCAAAATAATTCACCTGGGTAGCATTTGTTGTAGCTCGATAATAATAACTGCAGCTCAGCCATCGTCGTCCGCTGTAAATCAGACTTGAGTATGTGTCAGGATTCGCATTGATCTGGCTCACTGCCGCAGCAGGACAGCTTTGACTCGAGGTCGAGTTGGTGAATCCATTCAACGGTGAATAAAGAGTCTGCGGACGATTCGCAGATGAATGTTTGTAGACACACGAAATGTCTGTGACATTCGGCCCCTTGAGAGTTCTCGTTTTGGCCCATTCTAGGAGATCTTCAGTACACTCTTGCGAACTAGATGAGAGGGGAGGGTTGCCAACGTCGGCCGGATTAAAATAGAAAACCTGACCATTTTCCGTTTGTCGAATCGTGCTGATTTGGCCGTCGTTGTTGAGCTCTGCATCATATTTATAGCTTAGCTCGATGTATTCATTTTCGGCCCATTTATTCGTAACATAGTGATAGGGGCGGGGATTGTTTTGATCGTAATAAGTCGTTCGCAGTTCGTAACGCTCTGGGGCCCCCCAAGTTGTCGAATACTTGAACCATTCTGCGCGGTCAGGCATCACGTCAATAACACTGGTGCCGCTTACCGGAGCAACCCAGGTATAAAATTGATTTTCTTCCTGTGTGCAGCTGGCGCTGGAACTGTAGTCATTGTCGTCAGAGATGACCACGAGCGCGACGCGGTCACCTTTTTTAATTAGATAATCGTCACCATTACGTTCATTCAACAAGCGCAAAATGGTGCAGAGTCCGGTCTCGTCGTTGCTGCCGGTAGCTCCCACCTGAGCAATCGTAGCCACGAGCTGGTCGCGAACAGCATTCACTTCATCGTCACTCATCGATCTTCGTAGTTGAAGGGGTTGATCACCTGGTAGGAGGCTCTTGATTTTATATTTTCTGATTAATTCGTAGTCGCCCAATTGGTCGATGGCTCGGGGAACAGCGGATTCAGACTCTAATGGGCTTGTTTCTCCGCCTGCGATTTTAAGGGATCGTTCAACTTTCACGGCAGTAGCGTTGGCGTTTTCCGCGCCATTGCTTGAGCTGGTTGTCAGAATCAGGATGTCTAAATTGTAACCTTTCAATTGATTGAAGGTGCTGGCGATTCCTCGACTCAGTAGTTCCTGTTCGTCTTCCATGCTCGCGGAGTTGTCTACGACAAAGATCAGTTTTGCGGTCGGTCTAAACTCTTCAGCATCTGGATCAAATAGAACTTCTCTCTCGACGGTGATTTGAAGTGGAGCAACTTCGGCTAACTGATAGCCGCCACAAGACGTCAATAGGAGAGCAGCAAAAGAGAGGAATCTTCGATGTATGGGTCGGCTCACGCCTCAATTTTACATGGGATGATGCAAAAGATTTGTTAAATTTTCGTAGTGAAAAACCTCTGCATTTCTTCACGCAAGCTTAACCTAACGCAAACTGAAAATTAACGAAGACCTAGATCTTCTTAGTGGAAAAGTACTGAACAAAAGCAAAGTTTTGACCGAAAAGTATGTGTGAGTTTCACTGAATTCCCAAGGCCCTTTGGTCGCTACATTCTCATGGGGAAAATCGACCAAGGAGGAATGGCCGAGATTTACCGAGCCGTAACCCATTTTGATGGCGTCTTTCGCGTAGTGGCCTTGAAGATGATTCTTTCAGACCACGGAGATGATGCTGAGTTTCAGGAAATGTTTCGTTCCGAAATCAAGATCATGATTCAACTCTCACACCCTAATTTGGTTCAGGTTTTTGACTATGGCCAGGTTGAAGGAAAATCCTACATCGCGATGGAATATATTCAGGGGCAGACGCTCTCGAGAGTGTTTAAGCGGGTCGGGCGTGATGGAAAAATTCTACCGCGGGCCCTGAGTCTGCAAATTGTTCAGCAGTTAGCTCGAGGCCTCAACTACATCCATCATTTCGAAGATCCAATTTCAGGCGAGGCAGCTCACATCATCCACCGCGATGTAAGCCCACATAATGTAATTTTAGCCTATGACGGCACTCCCAAACTGATTGATTTTGGTATGGCCAAGGGCCGTTCCAATCGTGATTTGACTAAAACCGGAGTGATCAAAGGAAAGCTTCCCTACTTGGCGCCCGAGTTAATTGCGGGTGGTCACTACTCGCCCCGAAGCGATCTATTTGCGCTAGGCACATTGTTCTGGGAATTGCTCACTGGGAAAAAGCTCTTTGTGGGTGATGGAGTCAACGACTACTCTGTTCTCCATGCTATTGCCAACTGTCAGGACACGGTTCGGCCGCCGAGCAAACTCAATGCCAATGTGAGCCCGGAACTTGATGCTGTCGTTTTACGTTGTCTTGAACGTGACGCCGACAAGCGTTTTCAGAGTGGAGCCGAATTGAACGAAGCAGTGGTCCGAGTGCTTCATTCAGAATTTCCGCAAGTCGATGAAAATAGTTTGAAAAAATTTATGGTGACCGACTATCGCGAGGAACGACGGCGTGAGTCTGAATCGCTGGTGAAACAAGTGGAATTTTTGCGTGAGGGACTAAAGGGCGGCAAGTTTTCGGGCGCTGAATGGGCACATTCTAAGAGTGGTACCTTTCCCTCGAAGGCTATTATGATCAATCCAAATGCAGATACCGCGCAAAGCAACGGAAGCGGAGTTTCACTTTCCGTTGCTGAAGTGAAATCGCTCTTTATTGCAGAAAGCGAACGACAACGTCGCAGTTTTCAGAAACTCCTCCTAATGGGAGTCGCCATTTTTTCGCTTGTTGTTTTGGGAGCTTTTATTTGGAATCAAAGTCAGCAGCAAGAAAATGCCGGAAAAAGCGGGGTGGTTCGCAACACTTGGAGGGGGCCTGGTCACATTGTTTTTCGACGAGACGGGTTGATCGTACGTTCAGTTGATCGACTTTCGGAGTCCTTTGAAATGCCAGCTGGAAGTTATGAAGTTTCTGTCTATGGCCGCTCGCAGGATCCGGCTCGCCACGGAAAAATTCGAGTTGAGAAAGGCACAGTCGTAGAGCTTGCCGAATTTGAAATGTCACGAAAAGTAGCGGCCATTCAATCGCCCTTTGAGATTCCCGGGCTACTATTCTGGTTTAGAGCAGAAAATCTTGAGGCTGGGAATCAGCACAGTCTGACAAGCGATGTTCCCGCACTGAAGAGCCAGCTAAACCAAGCAATCCAAGGGGCCACGGCCGAGGTGACAAGTATTCAGGGACTTCATTTTCTTGATTTCTCTTCGCGTGACGCATGGTATCCGATGAATGAGTTGGTTCCGTACATCTCTAAAGCACCCGGTTTTAGTTTTGTGTCGGTTTCTACATTCCGGGCCGATAGAGTTCAGTATCTCCTCTCCTGTCACGAAGTTGACGAGGAGTCAGATGTTCTTCGATTGGGAACCAACGGTGACGGAAAAATGCGCATGCGGGGAAATTGGGTCTTTCATGAGCGCGATCCAATTGTAGAACTTGGTCCGCCCATTTTAATGACCTTCACGGTTGGGGGATCAGACGTAAGTCTTTTCCAAAACGGGAAGTGGGCAGGTGGGGGTAAGCAGGATCCGGTTTTCCTTGCGCGTGTCGGTCGTTGTAGTATCGGACAGGAATATGATCGGAGCCGGCCCAGTGATTTTTTCAAGGGAAAATTGGGTGACTTTTTGATCTTCGATCACGTCTTAACCAATGAAGAGCGCCAGGCGGTTGAGTTTGTGCTGCAGCAAAAATACCGTCTAGTTTCGAACTAAATCAAAATAAGACGCCGAGCTCGAGATTCACGTTCAGAAAGCGCCGATGATAGCCGGTGTAAGGCACTAAACTGAAAAGATTTGTTATGCCGATATTGGCCCTGCGGCCCAGTTTCCAGCTGAGTCCGCCGCCCATCGTTGCGCCAAACGCGAGAGATTTATCAAAGGTGTTCGATTTGATACCTACAGCACCTAGTTGGAGGAATGCCCGTTGTCCTTGAAGCCAACGTCGAAAAGCTAATGTCATGTGGATTTCATCACTAGCAACAGGGCCTGGGTCGATGTCTTCATAATTGGCGGTCTGAGGTACAACGAGACCGCCCAAGATAAACTCGTTCACGTTTTTTACATAAGACAAAGTACCACCGTAACCGATCCCATCATAGTAATCCGTCTGATCATTTTCGCTGATATGCCGCACGCTTGGAACGTAACTCGCTTGAGCCGTGAGACGAAGACGGGCCTCCGCTTTTGCTGAAAGCAAAGCGATGACTGCGGCCGCTATAATTCGAGATTTAGTCCCACTCATGATTTATCTCCCAACATCATTGATTTTATCTGATTACCTACGGATAATTTAAGAAAAGATGAGACAAAAGTTCGACGTTGTCGTGATTGGATCGGGTCCTGCCGGTCAAAGGGCCGCCATTCAGGCCGCGAAGCTTGGGCGTCAAGTTCTTGTCATCGAAAAAGACTCAATTGGCGGAGCCTGTTTTCATTCTGGCACCCTTCCCAGCAAAACGCTTCGCGAAGCTGTAATCCGAAAAGCTCGCACTGGTCAAAGTCCGCAAGAAATTTTTCGCTATGCGATGGATACAAAGGATCGCGTGCTAGTCGAGGAATGTCGTGTTTTGGAAGATCAGCTTGCGCGCAATCAGGTTAGTTTTTTACAGGGTCGCGCGGTCTTCGAAAGTAGCCACACGGTTAAGGTGCTCACGCCCACGGGAACTCTCTCAGGAATTGAATTTCAAAACGCCATTGTGGCGACGGGCTCACGGCCGAATGTGTTCCCTGATTGGATTCCGCGTGATGATCGCATTCGGGATTCAGACACAATTCTCAATTTGATGGAGATGCCTAAACGACTCCTTGTCATGGGGGCCGGAGTGATTGGCTGCGAATATGCTTCTATCTTTGCATCAATGGGAATCGCGGTCATTCTTTTCGACCGCCGCGAAAAGCTTTTGCGAGGCTTGGACACAGATATTCAAGAGGCACTTTTGTGTGACTTTCGAGCTCAAGGCATGGAGATCGTATTGGGGGCCGCTGAGCCGCGATTAGAAGCTAGGTCGGATCACCTGCTTTTGAATTTCGCAGATGAAACGCGCAAAGTTGATGCAGTTCTCGTGTGCCTGGGCCGCGAGAGTCTTAGCCGTGATCTGGGAATTGCTGAAATTGGTTTGGCAACTACAGATCGAGGCCTAATTTCTGTCAACGAACACTATCAAAGTTCGGTCGAGCATATTTATGCGGTAGGAGATGTCGTAGGCCCGCCGGGCTTGGCCGCCAGCGCCGCCGAACAGGGACGATTAGCCGCACTTCACGTTTGTACCGGAGAAAACCCACAATTTTCCAAATTTTTCCCGACAGGAATTTACACGATTCCGGAGGTATCAGTGGTTGGAACGGGGGAAGAGGAGTTGAAAGCGGCTAAGGCAGATTTTGTCGTGGGACGCGCTCGCTTTAAGGAATTGGCCCGCGGTAAAATTTTAGGCGATGAAAATGGCTATTTGAAGCTGATGGTCTGTCGCGGAAGTCGAAAGATCTTGGGTGTACAGATTCTAGGTACCAATGCATGTGAATTGGTGCATCTAGGGCAGTTAGCGATGGCCTTAGATGGGGGATTAGAGGTCTTTCTGAAAAACATTTTCAATTATCCGACGTTGGCCGAGGCCTATAAAGTCGCGGCGCTCAATGCACATAATCAATTGGAGCTTGCGAGCCCTGCTGCAAAGCTTTAAAGAATCCGTCCAAATGCCAAACAAAACAAAGTTTTTTTCGGGCGCCTTTTTCTTTATTATTGTCTCACTTTTCTTCTACTGGGCCGATCAAAGATGGAACAGCGCTGGACGGGCGCATTGGTGGAGTCTTTTACCGCCACTCCTTGCCATTGCCGGTGCCTTTATTTCTGGAAAAGTTTTTTTGAGTCTTGGATTAGCGGTTTTACTCGGTGGAATTTTAACTTCAGGTCTACTCAATGGCGTTCCAGAGGCTTTGGGACTTGTTTGGAATTCGGTTTTTACGCGAGACGGGGAAGGGCTCCTGGATTTCACCAATCTTAGAATTTTAGGTTTCATAACATTGATCCTGCCTAGTCTAGGCATTCTCGTCGAGTCAGGTTCACTTGCCTTCCTATTGAAACGTTTGACAGCACTTGCGACCAACAGGCGCTCGGCCATGGGAACAACTTATTTCTTGGGACTCTTGGTGTTTATCGATGACTATGCAAACACGATGATGGTGGGCCCGACGATGAAGCCGGTTTGTGATCGCTTTAAAGTGAGCCGAGCAAAACTCGCATTTCTTGTCGATTCGACAAGTGCTCCGGTTGCTGGATTGGCGGTCATCAGCACCTGGATCGGATATGAAGTCGGTCTTTTCGGCGAAGTCGCAAAGACTCTTAATTTGGGTATGGATGGCTACGGTATCTTCTTCCAAATCATCGGAATGCGTTTTTATTGCATTTTGATGCTTGTATTTATCGCGCTCCAGATTTGGATGGACCGGGATTACGGGCCCATGCATCGTGAAGAGTCCGCAGCGATTGCAGCTGCGCAACCTGTAGCAGCGACAAACAGCACACCGGTCACCTCGGCTTCACTTTTTCTCCATCGCCTTTTTTGGGCGGGAGCAGGACCTATTATTGTTCTGTTTCTTTCTATTCTTGTTGGACTCTGGGCCGATGGAGGAGGTTTGCGTCTCGCTCAATCGAGCGGACTAGGTCATGCTTTAAGTCTAAGCCAACTGCGAGAAATTCTTTCGAACGCTAATAGCCCAAAAGTTCTCTTTTTCTCGGGCTTGGTTTTCTTTGCTCTCACGGTACTGGCATCGACAGTCTTGGCTGGCGCCAGTATCGAACGCTGTTACAAGGCCTTTTTAGGGGGACTGAAGACAAGTCTAATGCCACTCGGAATTCTCATTCTCGCTTGGTCATTGAAAAAGGTTTGCGACACGCTTCATGCAGATCAGTTTTTAGTGGATACTTTCTCGAATGTTGTTCCGGTTCTTGTTTTCCCCGTTTTTGTTTTCACACTCGCCGCTTTCATTGCATTTTCTACCGGCACCAGCTGGGGAACGATGTCGATACTGATTCCTACACTTGTACCGATGGCCTACACCTTGGATGGTGGACAGTTGGGCGTACTGACTTTGTTAGCCTTCGCCGCAATTTTGGACGGAGCTATTTTTGGTGACCATTGCAGTCCGATCTCGGACACGACAATCATGAGTTCCACAGCTAGTGAATGCGATCATCTCTTGCATGTGAATACGCAGATTCCCTATGCGCTGACGGTCGCTGTGATTGCTGGACTCTGTTATGTGATGACGGGTCTTGGGGTCTCGGCTTGGCTGAGTTTGGCTCTGGGAGCCGTACTATGTTTTGTGGCGCTAAGGTTTCTAGGGCGACCGCTTTCAGTAGCTGGAAAATCTCATTCTTGATTTAAGAGCTTTTAGGGAGTCGCAGATCAACTTCAGCGATAGATCAAAGGTAATTTCAAATTACCTAAGGTGGGTTGAAAGGCGAAACGCTAGGTTCGGAGCTTCTGAGAGAGGGGTCTTCACAAGGCCAAGCGTTTTAAGTCCGACAGATTGGGGTTGGTCTTCTGTCGGTAGGGGTGCTCCCTGCGAAGGGTTGGGGAGCACTTTATTTACAAATAAACTATTTAGCTATCGTCTTATTGCTTTCAATATCGCTTGCAATTTGGCGGATGCGTGACTTTTGTTGGGCATTCAAACGCTCATAAAATTTTGTAGGATTTTTCTGGGCTTCGACAAGAAGATCCTGCAGCTTGTTGACGTCACCGTTTGCTTCTTGAACCAGGCTCTGTAAAATTTCGCTGCTTAAATCAAACATTGCTTCTTGGCCTTGTTCAGAGCCACCAAGTTTTTTCACCTGGTCCATCGTCTTCATTGCGTCGGGATTGGCTTCGATGTACTCCATCCGCTGCTTTTTGTTTTTCAGCAGGTCTTGAGTTTTCTGCAAGGCATCCTGGTCTTCGGCCGACAGCGAGTTTTGCTGAGCCAGTGCACCTCCCAGTGATAAGAAGAGCGAAAAAACGAAAGGTGTTACTCTCGACCATCGTGCCATCTCACTATTTTACAGAAAATGTTGCAGGCATTGCGTTAAGATTTCGTTGCAAGAAGCGGCCCGTCTTCGATTCTCGAAATCCATGCGGTTTTAGCTATTTAGAGCAAAACTTTTAGCCTTGACCTAAGCTTCCACAGTAAAAATCCAGATTGGCGCTGAAAAAGCGCCACACTTCTGGCTATTCTCAGAGCCAATCGCTCCTTAGAATGAGTTCAATGAAGCAATCTTGGCACTTTTTGACGTTTTCCATCTTCTTCCTGGCCTTCCTGACGATCGAAGCTGAAGCAAAAAAGAAGTCAAAGCCAAACCGAAAACCCAGCTCAGCTTGTGCCTTTGTGGAAACCCGCATTTGGGAATTGGACGGAAAAATTCCCACTGATGCGCAGATCGACGAATGGAAGAGTTCCACCTGTCAGAGCCTGCTGACTGAGATGGTAAAGCAATGCAATTTAGGAATACCCGAAGATTACATCGGTAAGACCTGCCAATCGCGTGCAGAAGTAGACTGGCGCAATGGAAACATACCCATGCGTAACCCTAGGCCGTTTCAAAGCAGTGAACGAGCATTTGGTCAGGGACGGAATGCCGAAGAGGCTTTGCAGGATATGAAAAACGATGCGGCAAAAATTAGAGACCGCTTCGTTCAACAAACCATGGCCTTTCATGATTCCTGTGTGGGCCTCGACGGTGCACCCGACGTGGACGAAGTGGAATCAAAAACGCCGGAGGTTGCCCGCGCAATTCCGGGAACCTCCAACTTCGAGGCCAGCGGAACCGTGACCGCAGGAGGTCGATGTTTTCCTAAACTTAAAACTCCGAAATTCGTACGCGGTGAGTTTACGCTACGATTTAAGCAACCCTCGGCCAATGCGGAGGGGTTTTAATCATGAGAGCTTTGAAGGGAATCAAATTTTTATTTTTGTTTCTGACCGGAGTTATCCCTTTTGTGGCAAGTGCGACTTGCACGGGAACTCTTTGCAGCAGTCCTCAGAATTTGGTGGAATTTGCACCTAATCCCAAGAAACCCAACAATATTTCCAAGGTTGTGGGGCTAGGACTCACCAGTGATTCGGATGAAATTTTGTCGTCGGGCTTTTTGACTTGTCTAAACGCACCGCTGCCGCCTCTCGATTGCGGTGAAAAAACTTGTCCTTCGGGCTGCTGTGATTCTGGGGCTGTAAGAAGTTGCAAAACAGTGATCGTGCGAGGGCAGGAAAAGGCCGTGGAACAATCCGGTGGACGTGTCGCAGACATTGATGCTCGCTTGCCTGGGCTTTTCAAGGGTAATCAAAAGAAAGGCATCGGAACGGGCTCCCTCACCTTTGAGGCAGCTCCGACTTCTTATCCCTGTACGACTCCGGGTGCAAAATCGTGCCCAGCGCGCGAAGCTCTCTTGGCAAAAGGTTGTTCGGCAATGAAATCTGACTTCGAAGCACGCAAGGCTAGTTGGATGAAGGCCTTTGGCGAAGCCGCCAAGGAGGATCCGGATTTCAAAGACTGGAACGACAATAGTGCACGTTGTAAAAAGGGCGAAGGCAAATACACGGTGGGAATCACAGATGCTGTTTGTGGCGAAGATGGTTCGTTTAAGTCATGGCCCACGTCAAGTTTCAGAGCTGACTGCGTTGAGGGCGCCTATGGTTTTGCATTAACTGTACGTCTACAAGCCGTGCGTAGTTGTGACACTTGTTCTATCGAGGGAAAGACTTCGAAGCATTGAATCAATGCATAGAGCTCTCGGGCGACTCCTAGTCCTGATCGAGATATTCGCGACGAATTTCTTTAGTGGGCGTAGCACCAAGCTCCCGGAGCTGTTCTATTTTTCTGAAAACATTTCCGGGACCATTGCGTAATTTTCCAAGGGCTTCGCCGTGAATCTGAAGGCCACGTTCCAAGGCCTTTCCGACTTGTTCAAAATCACTCACAAAACCCACAAACTTATCATAGAGTTTTCCACCTTCGCGGGCGATTTCCTGCGAATTGCGGTTTTGTTTCTCAAGTTTCCAAATCGATGCGACCGTTTTCAAATTGGTAAAAAGTGTGGTGGCCGTAACAATCGCGACGTTTCGACTCCAAGCTTTTTGCGAGAGTTCTGTATCTGCCTGCATTGCTAAAAGGTAAGCGGCCTCGATCGGAAGAAACATGAAACAAAAGTCGGGACTTCGAATCCCGGGCACGCGGGCGTAGTGCTTCGAGCTTAGTTCCTGCACGTGTTCCATCACCGCCTTAAGATGGGCCGCAAGATGTTGAGCCTTCAATTTGGGATCTTCCGTTTGGCAATAGAGCTCGAAAGCGCGCAGTGAGACTTTAGAATCAACAATAATGTGTTTGTCATCCGGCAGGCGCACAAGCACATCGGGACGTTTACGTTGACCGTCCGCATCTTTGTGTTCTTCCTGCAAAACATACTCGACGTCGCGTCTCAGACCTGAAGCCTCTAGAATTTTCTCAAGCACCAATTCGCCCCAATCACCCTGGATCTTAGAGTCGCCTTTGAGAGCTTTTGTTAGATTCCGGGTCTCCTGGCTCATTTGCTGATTGAGTTCCATCAGTTTTTGAACCTCGGTCTTCAGCGCGATCCGTTCTTTGGTTTCATCCGTGTAAACTCGGTCAACTTTGTCCTGAAATTCTTTGAGCCGATGCTGAAGAGGGTCCAGTAATACTTTAAGTCGCACTTCATTTTCTTCGTTCATCTTCTTGGATTTAAGCTCTAAAATGCTTTGTGCTAGATTCTGAAACTCATGGGTCATTTGATCCTTCATTTGTAGGAAGGTGGCTTTTTCTTCATCCAAGCGTTGCTTATTTGTAGCAGCTTCGCTTTCTGCAACAGCCAATCGTTTGCTCAAATCGAGTACCTGAGGATCTTCCTTGCGCCCGCTACGTCCTAAATAAATTCCAATGGCGAGACCAAGAAGAAGGGCCAGGATTCCAATTGCGGCTTCTAACATGGACGCTGAGCTAAGTGGAAAAGAGTCGCCTGATCAAATGGGAGGATTTCAGTGCGATGCCGCACTGCATTGAGCATGGCTGCACTTTGGCACCCGCCCGGCCTTAACTTTCTCTTTCTAAGTTCCGATTTTGACTATAGAAAGGACATTCTGAAGAGCCATCCATGAGGAAGCTTTTTTCCCTCCAAAACAGGCGGAATGCAGGACAGCAGGTAGATGGAACGTTTTAGTTATTTGAATGGCGCTAATCCCGAATACATCGAAGAAATTTATGCGAGGTACTTGAAGGATCCGACATCGGTCGACTCCAGCTGGCAGTACTTTTTTGATGGTTTGAATCTCGGGATCGATAGTGGAATCGATAGTGGAAAAGCTTCGCCGACCAACGGCCACAAAAATGGTCACGCTAATGGCTATGCGCAGAACGGTGCTCATCTACAAACCAGCAGTAGCGCGAGTCCGGCCTTTTCTATCGACGTCAATGCCGAGGCCAAGGTTACGGATCTCATTCATGCATATCGACAAAAGGGTCACCTGATCGCAAACATCAATCCGCTGGCTCCCGCTGGCGAAAGTCACCCGCTTCTCGATCTATCGACTGTGGGATTAAACGCCGAGGATCTCGATAAAAAATTCACAGCTGCAAAATTAATCGGATTTCATCAAGCCGCAAGTTTGCGAGAGATTGTTGCCCGACTTCGATTCATCTATTGCTCGACAATAGGACTGCAGTTCAATCACATGCATGATCCTCAAGAGCGGGATTGGATCATGAAACATTTCGAAGGTGATTCGTCGCTTCGAAATTTTGCGCAACCCGAAAAAAAATGGATCCTGAAACATTTAGTAGCCGCCGAAACATTCGAGCGTTTTCTTCACACACGCTATGTCGCACAAAAGCGTTTCTCACTTGAGGGCGGCGATTCTCTCATTCCCGGTCTTCACACCTTGATTGAATCCAGCGCTGAATTTGGAGCCGACAACATCGTGATGGGCATGGCCCACCGTGGGCGACTGAACGTGCTCACGAATATTTTCGATAAAAAACCAGAGTTCATTTTTACGGAATTCGAACAAGAATACCAGTTCGACGACGATATGGGTGAGGGCGATGTGAAATACCATATGGGTTTTTCAGCCGACGTAAAAACACGCAGCGGAAAATCAGTGCACCTCTCGCTAGCGAATAATCCCTCACATCTGGCTTTTATTCACCCTGTGGTGGAAGGAATCGCGCGAGCCAAACAGCGTCTCAATAAAGACTTAGAACGAAGCCAAGTGATTCCAGTTGTGATTCACGGCGATGCAGCATTTGCTGGCCAAGGCGTTATTTACGAAACCCTGAATATATCGCGCCTGAAAGGTTATGAAACTGGCGGAACTCTTCATATCATTATCAACAATCAAATCGGTTTTACGACGAACACCAGTGACGCGCGATCTACGACCTATGCGACAGACGTTGCGCGCATGCTGGAGACGCCAGTTTTCCACGTCAACGGAGATGATCCTGAAGCTCTCTGTTATGTGATGCGTCTGGCGGTCGAGTATCGGCAAAAATTTCACAAAGACGTTTTCGTTGACTTAGTTTGTTATCGAAAATACGGTCACAATGAATCGGATGAGCCTTCCTTCACGCAGCCTTTGATGTATGAAACAATCAAGGCTCACTCTAGCACTCGGGAAATTTACCAAAGTCGCCTGATCGCTGAAAATGTTTTGACTCAGGAAGAGGCGCAAGCTGCAATCGACACCTTCACTGAAAACTTGATCGGCTCGCAGAAAAAAACCCGAGAAGAAAAACCACGACCTTTTGTTTCTTCCTACAAGGGCGCTTGGGGAAAATTTCGCGCACCCAAAGACGCCGATTTATTCACACCGATTGATACCAAGGTTGATGCCACTCGCCTGCAAAAAATCTCGGAATCGATCAATAATTTTCCTGCTACCTTTTCCTTGCATCCCAAACTTCATCGTCTATTTGAGAGCCGGCGAACACAAATTAGCAGCGGCACTGGGATTGACTGGGGTAATGCCGAACTTTTAGCCTATGGGACACTTCTGTCGGAAGGACACAATGTGCGACTTTCCGGCCAGGATGTTGAGCGAGGCACCTTCACACATCGCCATGGAGTTGTTTTTGATTCGCGAAATGGACAAGCCTACGTTCCTCTTAATAATATTCAGGCAGGCCAGGGCGAATTCATCATTCAGAATAGCTCGCTCTCAGAACAAGCCATTCTGGGTTTTGAATATGGATGGTCTCTAGGAGACCCCAATGCTTTGGTCATTTGGGAGGCGCAGTTCGGTGATTTTGCCAATGGTGCGCAGGTGGTCATCGATCAATTCATATCGAGCGGCGAATCAAAATGGCGACGCGCTTGTGGCTTAGTGTTGCTGCTACCTCATGGATATGAAGGACAGGGGCCTGAACATTCAAGTGCTCGCTTGGAACGCTTTCTGCAACTTTGTGGCAAATCCAATATGATCGTTTGCAATTTGACAACGCCCGCTCAACTTTTCCATGCTTTTCGACGGCAATTGAAAAGGGACTTTCGCAAACCTCTTGTGATCATGTCTCCGAAAAGTCTCTTGCGACATCCCCGCGTGGTATCAAGTGCTGACGACTTTTCTAAACAAGTCTTCGAAGAAATTCTTGACGATGCAAGATTCCAGGGATCACCTACGTCGAAAAAAGACGTTAAGCGACTCGTTTTTTCGACAGGCAAAATTTATTACGATCTTCTGGCTTCATTGGAAGAAAAAATGATTTCGAATGTGGCATTGATTCGCCTTGAGCAGCTTTACCCTTGGCCGGAAGAAAAAATCCTCAATTTGATTCAAAGCTATCCCAAAGACGCCGATTTAGTTTGGGCCCAAGAGGAGCCGCGTAATATGGGAGCATGGACTTTTGTTCATTCCTTTTTCAGCGGTGGCTATCGTTATTTGCGCGAGAAATTAAATGGGCGCGAAATTCGTTACGTCGGGCGTGGCACAGGGGCCGCTCCCGCGGTAGGATCATATAAGAAGCATAATATGGAACAGGGACTGATTGTTGATGAGGCCCTGGACCTGAAGTGGAGCCGTGGATGATTCATGAAATAGTGACCCCGAGTGTTGGCGAATCGATTTCCGAGGTGCGCATTGCCTCCTGGAAAAAGCAGGACGGTGATCTCGTTCGCACGGGAGACGTTTTGTTGGAAATCGAGTCAGACAAAGCCTCAGTCGAGGTAGTCGCAGAGTCTTCGGGTCGTTTGAAGATCCTTGAGGCGACGCAAGACATGATTCCCATCGGTAAAGTGATCGGTCAAATTGATGATTCTGTTGCGGTCGGCAAGGCTCTGCCTCCGACGCCGAAAACATCTACTGTGGGCGCCAAGTCAAATGTGGCAACTTCTCCTTCAAGCACAAACGGCGAGGGACACCTTAGCCCGGCAGTGCGTAAAATCGTCATCGAGAAAAAACTTAATCCCGCTGAGATCGCGGGAACTGGCAAAGACGGGCGACTCACGAAGGGTGATGTGTTGGCACAAAATGCTGGCACTGCGCAATCATCCGCTCCGTCAGCGATCACTCCAACAACTTCACAAGAACGCGCCTTAGCTCCCGGAGAGCGGCGCGTTCCGATGTCTCTTCTGCGGGCCAAAATCGCCGAGCGTTTGGTGCAGGCTCAGCAGACTGCCGCAATATTAACGACCTTCAACGAAGTGGATCTTACGGCTGTCATGGAAGTGCGCTCTAAGTACAAAGACGCCTTCAAAAAGAAATACGGCGTGGGTCTGGGCTTCATGTCATTTTTTACTAAGGGCTGCTGTATTGCCTTGAAGGAAATCCCAGAGATAAATGCCTACATCGAAGGCAAAGATATTCTCTACCACGATTATTACCACGTGGGCGTGGCCGTGGGCACAGATCGCGGGCTAGTGGTCCCGGTACTTCGCAATGCGGATCAATTAAGCTTTGCGGGAATCGAGCAAGGCATCACCGATTTAGCGGTGAAAGCGCGTGATGGGAAATTGTCGATTGCGGATATGAGCAATGGGACTTTTACTATTTCAAATGGCGGCGTATACGGTTCGATGCTTTCCACGCCGATTTTGAATCCCCCTCAAAGTGGGATTCTTGGAATGCATAACATCATGCAACGACCTGTCGTGATCGATGGAAAAATTGAGATACGCCCGATGATGTATCTGGCGCTCTCTTATGACCATCGTATCGTCGATGGCAAGGGGGCTGTGACCTTCCTTGTTCGTCTTCGCGAATGTCTCGAGAATCCCGAAAAACTTGTTTTGGATTTCAAAAATGAGCTCTGAAAAGTTTGATCTTCTGATCATTGGTGCCGGTCCAGGCGGTTATGTTGCGGCTATTCGTGCAGCACAATTGGGAATGAAAGTCGGCTGTGTTGAAAAATGGAATGTTCTCGGGGGGACTTGCCTCAATATTGGCTGTATTCCTTCTAAGGCGCTCCTTGATTCCAGCGAACATTTTCAAATGGCTAAAGAAAAATTTCAAAAGCATGGCATCGTCGCTTCTGATTTGAAAATAGATCTGCAAGCGATGCTTAAACGTAAAGAGGCCGTCGTGCGGCAACTGACGAACGGCATTGCGGGCCTTTTTAAGAAGCACAAAATTACACATCTACTCGGACATGGCTCGTTGGCGGGCAAATCAGCCGACGGAATTTCTGTTGAGGTCGCCGGTGCAGATGGTGTGAAAAGCTACACAGCCAAAAACGTTATTCTCGCCAGTGGATCCGTGCCTGCTCCCTTGAAGGGTATCGAATTCAACGGCAAGACGATCGTTTCTTCGACTGAGGCTCTGTCATTCGAATCCGTTCCGAAGCATCTTGTTGTGGTCGGAGGTGGCGTAATTGGTTTAGAGTTGGGATCCGTTTGGAAACGGCTTGGAAGTCAGGTCACAGTCGTTGAGTATGCTGACCGTCTATGCCCCACAATTGACAGCGCTTTGAGCAAGGAACTTCTAAAACTTCTCCAGAAGCAGGGCCTAGAGTTCAAGCTAAATACCCAGTGTTTATCAGCCGCAGTTGCCGGAGATAAAGTCACACTTAAAGTCAAAGATCGCCAAAGCGGCGAAGAACATGAATTGAGTGGCGACCGCGTTCTTGTTTCCACGGGGCGCATTCCTTACACGGAAAAATTGGGACTCGAAAAGCTTGGAATTAAAATGACCGAGCGGGGAAGGGTCGCCGTCGACGAGCATTATCAAAGCAATGTGCCCGGTGTTTACGCTATAGGTGATTTGATCGAAGGCGCAATGCTCGCTCACAAGGCTGAAGAAGAGGGTGTAGCTTGCGCGGAACTGATCGCGGGCCAAGCTGGGCATGTAAACTATGCCGCAATTCCTAGCGTCATTTATACGCATCCAGAAGTGGCATCCGTCGGGCTTACAGAAGAAGAAGCTAGATCACGCGGATTGGATTTTCGAATCGGACAATTCCCCATGATGGCAAATGGACGTGCAAAAGCCATGGATGAAATGGACGGATTTGTAAAAATCATTGCGGATGCAAAAACTGATCGCGTGCTTGGGGTTCACATCATTTCAGCACGCGCTGGCGATCTGATCGCAGAAGCGGTGGCTGTGATGGAATATGGTGGTAGCGCTGAAGATATCGCACGCACCAGTCACGCACACCCGTCACTTTCGGAAGTCGTGAAAGAGGCTGCACTTGCAGTCGATAAACGCGCGCTTCATATGTAATTTGTGCCGCTCTCCTCTAAACGCACCGCATAAAATTTTTCTAAGTTTTGGCGCATCCAGCTTTTAAGAAGCCTTTGAGCCTAAAAAGTCCTTACAATCAGATAGTTCCCGCAAGCTCTTGTTGATCAACGCTCTGAGTTGGACTTGAAGCATCATTAATCTTCAGAGAGGGAGATTCGAAAATGACTAAATGCTTTGGCCGGATGGCCTTCTTCTTTCTATTTACTTCGGCATCTTGGGTTTCCGCCCAGCAGCGTTCAAACCGACTTTCCAATTCCATGTTGGGAGCGCACGAAATGCAAACGGCTGAGGTCCACATCAATCATCTCTACATTCCGCATACGGGTTTTGATGATAACGACAACATCGAATTTGTGATCGAAGGCATACTTCCAAATGCCTGTTATGGAATCACAGAAAAACCCCGACTCGAGGTGAGTTTCGGAAACTTTCATGTTCGCCAATACGCGTATCGAAAAACCGAGGGGCCGTGTGCCGCTCCCGACGGAGCACTAAAAGGGATTCACGCAATCCCAGTTCCTTTTGACGATGTCGTAAAGCTGGGTCAGCTTCAAAAAGGTGACTACAAGCTCTTTTATCAAACGACCGCGAATTATCGCTCGCGAACTTTCTCAGTGAAGGCGGCCCCAACGGACACAATCGATTCCATGAATTACGCCCGAGTGGAAAACGCCTATGTTCCGATTCGTTCTTATGCCGGATCCCCAGTTCGCGTCGTCGTACAAGCTGCATTGACCAATACTTGCATGAAGCCTGTGAAAGAGTTTCGGATCGCTCCCGACGACAATCCCAATGATGACATTGTCGTGATCTTGCCAGAGGTCGAGGTCAGCAAGGACGAACTTTGTCTTCCGATCTACGAGCCTTTTGAACAGGTCGTTCAATTGAGTGGCTTGCAGGCTGGCCGATACCATTTGCACATTCGAAGCTTCAATGGGGCTTCTATAAATCGGATTTTCAACGTCTATCAATAGTGCCAATAGTGCTGGGAAACCGACAGAGCCCTGCTCAGTGAGTGCGATTTTCAGCGGGCCCGCTAATTTTCGCCTAAAGTACTTCCGGCACTGCTAAAATACTTTGGCTTGAAGAAACCAGCATATTTCCAGTCTCTCCTAGGTCCTTTCATCATTTCCTTTGCTCCCTTTGTTTTTAAAGCCATCGAAAATTTGGGGCCCGGATCCATTGCGGCTTGGCGATTTTTTCTGGGCGCAATTTTTCTTGCAGGCATCCTCGTTTGGAAACGCGAGGTGATTCATCGTCCGAATAAATGGACCTTGCTTGCGACTCTGGGATTAACACTTGATATCTATTTTTGGCACAAGAGCATCCTTTTGGTTGGCGCCGGTCTTGCTACGATTTTAGCAAATTCCCAGGTCATTTATATGAGTTTGATCTCGCTGTGGAATCGTGAATATCGTTCGGGCGTACTGGTCTTGAGCGCCGCGTTCATGGGTTTTCTGGGCATCGGCCTTTTATTCTTAGAAAAGATTGTCGCAAGTCCGAAATCACAGAATGTTTTTGAAAATATCGAGGGTCTAGTTTACGGAGTGCTTGCTGGAATTCTTTACACGGTCTTTTTACTTTGCTTTGGCCGAAGCGAGGTGGGGCGGAAAAATGAAGGCAGCGGGTCTCAGCGACTCTTTTGGGTTTCACTGATGGGAGGGGTGGGGCTTTTAATTTTTGAAGGGAGCCTAGCTCTGCAAAAATCTCATTCTATCACTGCTGCACTTGCAGAAATTACACCCAGCACAGTTCCAGATATTTTCTGGGTCTTGATTTTAGCGGGATTGATTCACGTCTGGGGTTGGCTGGAGATCGGGAAAGCACTTCAACTCTTCAAGAAGGCATCGATGGGCCTGCTACTTCTATTGCAGCCACTTCTGGTCGTCATTTGGGGCTGGCTCTTCTTTGGGGAACACCTCCAAGGCCCACAGGCCCTAGGGGCTCTGATGATCTTCGTGGCCCTGGCGCTTATTCGCTGGGCCGAGCGAAAGAGCCGCATCGAAAAAGTGATTGTGACGGTACAATGATGGGTCCGAGGAAATCTCGTGGCATCAATAAAACGCAGTGAAATGCGATCGATAATTTCGAAACAGTTAGTCATGAGAATGAAAATGAAAGCTGGCAGGGTAGCTGATCCACCTTGCTGGTCTCGAGGCGTACGCCTAAACCTATCAGGCGCAAAGGATCCGAGCGACGTCGCCAAATTTCCCGAAATAAATCTTGAAAGTTCTGAAGACTTGGATAGGCGGCCATCGCCCTTTCATGAGTCATAGATTGAAAATCAAAGTATTTCGCTTTGACAACAAAGCCGCGAATCCGTTCACGATAATTCGATTTCTGCATCCGCCGTTCCCAGTCCTGGTAGAGATCCGGCAGAACTTTAAAGAGACACTCGTCAATGCACTCTATATCGCGGTTAAAGGTTTCTTCCACGGTTAATGATTTGCGCTCCCAGTGGCTAATGACCGGGCGGGGATCGTGCCCTTGGGAAAAGTTCCATAATTCCCTGCCGCGTGACCCAAAAACCTCTATTAATTTATCCAATCCGGCGGCAGCCAAATCAGAGCAGTGCAGGAATCCTCTTTCGCGCATCCGTTGCTCGCTCACCTTTCCAACGCCCGGAATGCGCGCAAGCGGAAGTTCCTTTACAAAGGCTGCAACAATTTTCGGTGGAATAATAAAGATTCCGTTTGGTTTTCGCCAGTCGCTGGCTATTTTTGCCAGAAACTTATTGGGCGCGACCCCCGCGGATGCTTTGAGGCCGGTCGCTTTGAAAATTTCTGCACGTATAGCTTCGGCGATTAGCGTGGCACTTCCTCCAAACTTTTGCGACTGACTCACATCTAAATAAGCTTCATCCAGCGATAGGGGTTCCACTGAGTCAGTGTATTTTCGAAAGATTTCGTGGATGACTCGGCTCTCTTCTTTATAAAGAGTAAAATTGGGCGGGACGAGAATGAGATGGGGACAAAGTTTAACAGCAAGGTTCGAGGACATAGCGGAGCGAACTCCGAATTTGCGCGCCTCGTAACTCGCCGTACACAGCACACTGCGCGTGTTGGGCGGTCCGCCGACTCCAATGGCCTTTCCACATAGCCGAGGATTATGCTTCATCTCGACAGCCGCATAAAAACAATCCATGTCGATGTGGATGATTTTTCGCTGGGCTCCGTCTTTGAGCATGAAAAGACAGTACCATACGAATGTATGGATTGTCACTTGGGAGCTTTTTATTACTGCTTTGGATCAGAGCTGATTAACTAGCTTTTCGCTTCTTCGGAGCCTTGGCGCCCATGGCATTTTGGCTGGGGTGCAGGCGGAAGTAATGAAAGAGCTGAATCGTATCGAAGAATTCTTTTTGGCTTAAACATGCCAACAAAAAATCAAAATCTGGATCATTCGGACTAAGATTAAAGTAGATTGCTGCCACCGAAGGAAGAGGCGTCAGAGGTTGCGTTTCAGCAAGACTCTTTCGATAAATGAAAAGACTCCCTGACTCGGGCTCGATCGAATAGCCATCAATGTGGTTGATGGCTTGAATAACGGAAAGTGAGATCTGCCTCATCTTTTCCGTGACCCCGCGATCATCTAGGTAGGACTCAAGCTCCTTGCGGAATTGAGTCTCGATTACGTTAAATGCCCGTTGGATTTTCTCGTCGATAGCTCTCATTTCATCGAGACTAATTTCCGTCATCATTTGACGGGCTGTTCGAACGCATTCTCCGATTTGGGCTACAAATTCATCGAATTTCACAGCGTCCATTTCATTACCTATCGGAATATTGACGGTACCCTTGATCTCAATCTCCGAGAAGATTCAACAAAGACCCAGCGTGTGAAATTAACCCATTCTTAATGAATGATTCGATTAGGATGGCTTATTTCGCTTATCCGCCCTGGGAGACTCACCTCCTCCGCTTCAAAATTTGGCTAAGTCTTGTAGAATCAATGAAAACTATGTGCAGCCGAAAGAAATTCCTGCTTCTCTCATTATTCGTTTTTTCAGCCGCACACGCACAAAAGTCGGACCCTAAAATAAGTGTTCGTGACCCCTTCATCTACGAATATGTGACCCGGACCAAACAGCAAGCTGACCGTTTTGGGTCGGCAGTGTCAATTTTTAGGTCCCCGTTAGAAGTAGAAAAATTTTGCAAAGGGAAAACTCCTGAGGCCTGTTATCTCGGAGTACTTCGGAATGTATATACAAAGTATCCTAGAACAACCTTGAATGGTTCTATGATACTTACGGTGGGGTGCGCTTCGGTTGGGGTGAAAAGAGGTCAAAGCCCCGCCGGGAAGCTTATGTCTTTCAAATTCTTAGTGGAATGTCTAACTTTGAACGCAGAGAATTGGCTAAAATATGGCGAAAGAGATCGGGCTGCGGTCTATCAAAAGCTGTCCGATTCAAGTGTGTCAGCAACAGATCGAGCAGTGTTGGAAGAAATTTTAAAAGTTGAAATGGTTCAAATGGCCAAAATCTTAATCGGCCAGGAAAAGAATCCTCAAATACGCTGGAAGCTGAGCCTTGAAGAATATACAGCTGGATTCAAGATTCTTTTGTCTAAGTCAGAAGACAAGTTAAGCGAAACTGATCGCGCAGATTGTCGAAGAGTTCTTGCAACAGCCATAAAAGTTTTAAAGCAATTTTGAAAAATCCCTTTACCTAACTTCAAGCTCTCCATAGCTTCCCGGAGCACAGTCTAAGTTTAGCTTAGCGGATCCACGCGCGTACAGGGTGATGGTCGGAATCACCTTGAAGGCTGATCGGATCAAAAGCATGGGGCGGCTTTCTACTATTTTCATTGCCGACTTCGACACGAAGAAAGGGTGATTTAGTCTCTTTGCCTCTGCGCACCAGTATCAGATCCAGCTGCGACCATGAACGCCTCCAATGATCAAAGTAGCTTCCTGGACTCCCGTGCTGTTTTTCGTCTTTTGAAATCCACCAGTGATCTTGGAGATAGGTTTTAATTAGGCGCCACTTTTTCTCTTCTCTTGGGTGGATGTTGAAATCTCCGCCGGCAATGACAGTTGCCGAATCAGGAATTTCTTGGCTGATTTCATTCAGTCGCTCAATGACTCGCGCGCGAAAAGAAGGCGGGCTGGCGGCCGAGGGTAGGTGGAGAACCAGTATCACCAGCTCTCGGCACTTCGGAGCGCCACTCTTCTCACAAAAATCAAAGCGGACTTCTAAAATGCCACGAAGATGGATGAGTTTTCCTCGCTTTTTCCAGCCGCGACCATTTTTCATAAATGCTACCGGATGTAGGATCGGGGGGGATTTTGCCGGAATTCTTGAAAGCAGAGCAACATCGATTCCACGGGAATCTTTCCCCTCTATAAGATAGGCACCCGGATAGTAATTCGTTCCGAGCCTCTGCTGGAGTCTCTTCAAAACAGCTTGGTTTTCCACTTCCTGGAGAAGTAAAAAGAAGGGAGGCTCGTTTTTGGCTAAAATCACCTCTGCCAGAGCCGGAATTTTCGCGGAAAGTGCTCTTTCATCCCAATTCTGTTCGAAACACTCTTTTTTCCATTTTGGCTGGCGCACCCGCAAACAAAAATCCACGAATTCGGCTCCGCGCTTTTCCGATTTGGGTAAAAATGCCCAATCTCCCTTTCCGGCATCATGTCGAGTGTCGAAGAGATTTTGAAGATTAAAAGTCATCACAGATATGGACGAAAAACCCTGCTTTTTTGATCGATATTCCAAAGTTGATTTTGATGCGCCCTTTTCAGATTGAGTCCAAATCCAAAAACCCAGAAAAACTGAAATCAAGCTCGCTACAACGCGCCGCGATTTAGAATTAGAGCGGAGTAATTTGAGCTTTAATGCTCGATAAGTTAAATTATCACTCATAGTAAGTATTTGTTTTTAAGGAAAAAATGAAAAAACATCATTTGAAGCGCTTTTGGACAGTATTTTTTGCCAAAGTCCGTCGCGTCTTGGGCGGAAGAAAACGATCTCGATCGAGAGCGCGGCTTTTGATTGAAAAAAAGCGAAGGCCAAAGCATTTGCCGGAAGCCCTTGCAAAAGCTCGGCCAAAAAGCTCCAAAATTGCTGAGATTTCTGCTGAAAATGAGGTGGCCGATTTCGAGGTCCTAGAATACCCCCAGAATTTGCCCGAAAAAGGGGGGGGAAGAAGGCAGAATTCGCGTGCCTTCTTTTTAGCGGCCGATGAATTTGCCGGTATTCAACTGAGTCAGCACACGCGTCGGGCCTACACGAATGACCTTAAGGATTTTTTCTCTTTCGTTCTGTTAAAAGGGGTCACCGCTAAAAATTGGGCGGAAACGATGAGTGCTCTGATGGTCGCTGAATTCCGCGATCACTTGGTCGGAGACCGAGGACTATCGAAAAGCACGGCGACGCGGAAAATTGCCGTCGTAAAGAGTTTCTTCAAATGGGCGCGGGTTAGGGGTTTAGTGGGTGAAAATCCAGCGGAACTTGTGCGCGCCTTCCCCCAAAACCAGGAATCAAAAACTGGCTATCTTAGCCGGGGAGAAATCAATCGCTTGCTGCGGGATTTTAATGAAATTTCCGGGATGGGACTTTTCCGCGCGCTATCCAAGGTGACAGTTGAGAGTCTTCTAATGCTGGGTCTTCGTCGCAGTGAAGCCGCAGCCATCCGCCTCGGCGATCTCACATATGTGCACGAGGAATGGCTTTTGCGCGTGCAGGGAAAGGGGAATCGCGAGCGACTCTTGCCACTTCCTCCGAAACTCCTACGCACATGGGCTCAGTGGTTACAGCGCCTCTATGACGAAGCCCCACGCGAGACGCTACTGGAAGCGCCGGCTGAATGGTTACGTTGGTTGCGTGCGCACGAACTGCGACCCTTGCTGATTTCCACGCGTTCGCAAACGGCAGGAGCAAAAGCTCTTTCCACCTCTGAGATTGCTCACATCGTAAGAAAATCCAGTCGGCGCGCTGGAATTGTCTCGCGCGTTTCTCCTCACATGCTGCGAGCGACCGCAATTACTTTCGCTTTGGACGAGGGAGCCACCCATCGAGGAGTCCAACAGATGGCCGGATGGACCTCTCCGCTGATGATCAGCCGCTACGATAAACGCCTGAAAGATCCGAAATTCTCGGGCCTACGGCACCTTAAATACGCTTTTGAGGATATGGCGGATTCAGATGAGAATGATGCGATAGAGGACTCGCCAATTTCAAAGGCCTTTGATATGTCCCATTAAGTCCTTGAAAAAGCATCCGTAGCTCAATTGGATAGAGCACCAGACTTCGAATCTGGGGGTTGTAGGTTCGATCCCTGCCGGGTGCGCCACTAGCTTCGGAAGCTGGCGCTTCCTTCGCGTCAGCTTAGCCTTCGGGGAATCCACGCACCGTTGCCGCGCCGATGAAAGCAAAATCCTTAATTTTGAAACTGTCGTGTGCTTATTCTTCTTCGAAGTCGGCTGGCGCGCTTTCGGTGAGGGTAGCAGTAATTTCGGCTACAATCCCTGGGTCGTCTCCTGTGCCTTCGCCCACTTTATAGTTATCGATGTAAAGCGATTTCGGCAGAATGCCATCCAAGCCAGCTTGCAAGACAGCATCAGAGTCGCTGTTCAAATCTAAGGTGTTATCGATAAACAAAGCTTGCGATAGATCAAAATCGACGGTCACATCGATATAAGTGCCTTCGCTCTCCGCACCCGTGCAAGTTCCCGTGGTGGCACCCGTAGCCGTGCATTCTCCTTGGAAGGTGTAGTGCGGAAGACCTCCGTCTAGGAATTCTTTGCTGATCTTAAAGCCTTCGGTTAATCCAAAGCGCATGTCCGCGGTTGGAAGAGTAACGTCAGGGTGCTCTCCGTCAGTGCTGCACGAGGCATTGATAATCAAATTTGATCCGCTGATGCGCACCGGGCTTCCAGGACGGGTCCCCGTAAGTGAGCCGTCACCGGAATTGATCCATTGGAAGTCGCCATCGGCACATTCGTCGCCTGCGCCCGCCTTCTTGCACAAGAGCATATCGCCGGCCAAAAAGCCCATGGGACCATCAAAAACTTTTTCCGTTTCGAGCTTCTCGAGGGTCTCGGTGCGACCTGCTAGGCACTGCTCCAAAGTTTCTGATCCCGTGCTCACATCACTCAGGTCTTGATCGATAAAGGGCAATCGCACCGTCCAATACGGCGTGGCTGAATTGGGAGCATTGAAGCGATATTCCACCCCGCCTAAGCTAATAGACGCTTGATTGTAAATCGTTCCGATGGTCGCATCTTGGATGCTGTCTTCGCTGTAGAGATTATTGGAGGCTGCGGGGTTCTGGAAATCAAAGTTCGCCATACCTAAAAAACCGAAGGGCCCGTCAAAGCCTCCTTCTTCCGCGGCCGCATAGTCGAGCAGGCGCGTTGGGCCGCTTCCTCCGTAAGAGCTATTAACATGGAATTTCTGCGCGGCTGCCTTCATCCACAAAATGTCGGTGCAATTACCATTCGTGTTAACGCCATCGATGCTTACTGAGCATGCTGCCATCCCAGCAAGAGGAGCGGAAAATTTCTCAGCTAGGGCTGTAATACTAGAGCTTTGCAAGAGAAGTCTGAGTGTATTGAAGGAGTCTCCCCCGCCTTGGTTATCTCCACCACCGCTGCAACTGACAACGAAAGCTGCGCCTACAGCTGCCGCTCCGGAAAAAATCCATTTTGAAGTCTTCATTGACCATCCCCCTTTTGTCACAGACCAATCAATTTAAGTTAGAAGCTTAGCAGTTTGCGGCTTCGAGTTGTAGAGATTCAGGCGTCAGAAGTTTTTCATAAATCTTGATTTGGTCTGAAGGCAAAAAGCGTCGTCCAGTTATTGTTTCGCCAACTCTAGCGGGCGCGAGCCACGGAGGATCGGCGCACCCGGCAGGGTGCGCCAAATTTTCGCAATCGCGAAAATTGGGGGAATCGGAGCTCCCTGCGTCGATGCTCTCTGTCATGAAAAATACATGCCGCAGCATTAAATCTTCTAATCACTGTTTTACATGGCCGCTCTCTCGGGCCAGGTTGACCTCCTGGGAGGAATTTTAAATGAGAGTAAAAAAACTTTGTGCGGCGGCACTCGTGGTGGCTTCGTCTTTGTCATTTTCAGAACAGGGTGTCGTCAAGCTGGCCTCGCACGCCACGAAAAGCGCTGAGACTATGGCTTCGCCTGTTTTTGGTGATTGCAAAATTTTAAATCCCTTAACAACAGATAGAAATGATCGATACTGCTCGGCGGGCTATGGAGTAACTTACAACGGTTTCCTGATCAGCAATGATTGCTACAGCACTATGACCGAGGCCATGAGAACAATGCGCGCTAGCCCATCCTGCGAGAAAGACGATGATCTTGCTAACTGTTCGATCGTTTATACCTTGCGCATCGACGAAACCAATCGCTACTGTAGCCAAGGTTTCGGAGTCAGCTATAAAGGATTTATGACGACGAACTCGTGCTACGCCAACTTGGATGCAGCATTTACGGCGATGGAATCCACTCGCGCATGTGCCAAAGACGTCGCGTACGGCGATTGTAGAATCAGCTTCCCAAATCGTCTCGACAACCACAACCGCTACTGCAACAGATCGTATGGAATCCTTTACGACGGTCTGATTCTCGACAATCAATGTTACGACACTGTCGACAAAGCTTTCTCTGTTATGGAGCAAAGTGAGGTTTGCGCCCCCGCCCAACTCTAAATATTGTTTTTTTTGCGCGCGGTGACTTGATCCCGCGCGCGAGATTATCTCGACAATTTCCTAATCGGCCAAATCTCCTCCGCCTGAAGCTCATCAACAGAATTCATTTAAAGTTGAATGACGAGCTGACTTAATTCGACTTACTATCAGCCGATGTAAGATCTACTAAGCTGACTGGCCAAGGCCCAGCGCGCATTTTGTCCTCAGCATGCGCTCATCGAAACTTCTGCTTTTACTACTGGCTTACAGTGCTTTCGTGAGAGCTGCCGGCCCAGACAGCACATCGAGTCCAGATGAGCGTTATGTGGATGCCATCAACCATTGTCTCAAGAAAACCTTCAAGCAGATGCAATGCAATCACTTGGTAGATGGGAATACGCTTGATTTAGACGGGCGGCTCGGTCAGCTGGGCTATCGTCTTCAGTATAATATCTACCACCAAGAGCGCGCGATCTTGCGTCAGGGGAAATCTTTCCTGCGCGCCGTCGTCACATCAAGCGAGGACGCTTCCTACTGGCAGGAAGCCTCTAATAGCGGGAGTTACGCGGTGTTAAAAAAATTCGCGATTCAGAAAGCTAAAAAAGAGAATCTTCAGAGCTGCCAGCGCGCATGTCTTGCGACCTGCATTAGTTCCCGGCTGCTGAAATACAACAATGAAAACCGCCCCCATCACTTGTTGGACGGGCTGGGGCGTTTGGAGGGGAACTGTCGTGAGTTTTCTTCGATGGCCAACGATCTGATGCGCGCTATGAAGGTCGACAGTTCAGTAGTGGTGGGTCGCAATTATAAAATCAAGGATGGTGAGCGACCCGAAGATTCGGGCGCCCATGCCATGATCGGGCTGAGCTTAAAAGGCGAAGAATACATCATGGAGCCCCAAAACTCGGGCTGTGTTTTTTATGATACTTCCTTTAGTCATCAGAGACGAAAGTTCCAAACCCGTATCATGAATTAAGCCTAGGTGCAGACTTCAGCTATCTTGTAAAAACTGTCCTTCGATGGGATGAAGGTATTATGCTTCTAAGTGATTTGCGCGGTTTGGTGATGGCGCTTGCGGCCCTCATCCTCTTTCTCTACGGCATCGAGCATCTGGGTCGAGAAATGCAGCGCATCGGCGGCGATCGACTCAAGGGATGGATTGCCAATATCACGCGGACCCCTGCAAAAGGTTTTGTTTCAGGATTTCTAGTAACCGCTCTACTTCAATCGAGTACCGCCGTATCGGTGCTTGCAACCACTCTTGTCCAAGCCCGCCTTCTCACCTTCACGGCTAGTTTAGGAGTCATCATTGGCAGCAATGTGGGCACGACGATCACGGCCCAACTTGTTGCCCTGAAGCTTACAGAATTCGCGCCCTTACTCATTATTTTTGGTGGTCTTTTGTCCATTGGTCCGGATCGACTGCGTGTTTTCGGAAAAAGTGTTTTCTATTTTGGCTTTGTCTTTTTTGCTTTGGATCTTCTGAGCGATACACTCATGCCACTGGCGGAAAATCCCGTAGTGCGATCATTCATTTCGGAGTATCGGGGCGCGGTCCTGGGTGTTTTTGCCGGTGTAATATTTACGGCTCTTGTTCAAAGCAGCTCCGTAACAACAGGAATCGCAGTTTTGTTGGTGCAAAGCGGAGTTTTGGGCCTTCCGACGGCACTTCCTATGGTTATCGGTGCGAATGCTGGAACAAGCATCACGGCAATATTGGCGAGCCTTCGCATGGAAGCTCCAGCCCGAAGAACAGCGGTTGCGCATGCAGTCTTTAACGTCGCCGGTGTTTTGCTCTTTCTTCCGTTTATTACGCCCTTTGGGAACTTGCTCGATTCAAGTTTTTCGGACCCCGCCCGAGCTTTGGCCTGGGGCCACACGGGCTTTAATTTGATCACGGCTGTTATATTTATGCTTTTGATTCGTCCCTATCAGAGATTCGTAGAAAATCTTGTCCCTGGAAACTAGAAGCCACTCAGGGAAATCAGATCTCTATTCAAATCGATCCTGAGTCACCGAGTAGCTTTTTAAGTGGGGTGATTGGTCGTCGCTTAGAACCGCAACATTGCCACGAATCGTTAAGCGAGCCTCGCCACGAAGACTCCCGACATAGGTATCTCGAATGACGTCTTTTTGACCATTGTAAACAAAAAATGTTGATCCAGCGATCAAGGCCACTAAATCGCCTTTGGCGACCAATAGCCTTGGTTGAGAAGATCCCACGTACTTTTCCAAAACTTTTGTGCCCTTGATGGCGTAAAAATTAGACCCAGCCAATACCCCCGCCGTGTGACGTCCGACTGCGATAAAAGCGTCTTTGGAGAGACTAGATCCTACGTATTTTTCGCTGACCGTTTTGCCGTCGGTAGTCACCAAATAGGAACCCATCGTCGCCACACCCAAGGTTGTACCTACGGCAAGGCGCACTTCTCGTCCATAATCACTCGGCGTCGTTACATGTCTCTCTTGGATCAGGCCCGAGGCCCGGCTCGCAAAAACAAAATAGGGTCCCATGACCGCGACAGCTAAATTCTCATTGACCTGAAGACGGCTCGATTGAGAGGAAACCGAGGTGACGTATTTTTCTACGAACTTTTCACCATTAAAGAAAACAAATGAGGAGCCAAAAATTGCTGCCGCAACATCACGGCCACAGGAATAATCAAGCGCCTGACCTCCCACATATTTTTCTTTTTTCCCGCTGGCGGTCCAGACCTGGAAATATGAACCCGAGACTCCGCATTCACGCACAATAGGTTCTTCTCGATCTGGATGTGCGTAAGATGGGGCAGCAAGAATTGAGAAGCTAAGAAGCATCAAACTAAAAATAACTGACCTGGAAACACGCAAGTCTTTCATGCCTTAAAACTTCCCCTCCGGAGCAGGCCCTCACAACTTAAATGAGCTGAAATTTCGGGAAGCCAGAAAGCTCAGGAGGCATTCTATTGGGGATTCGCTGACATTATTGGCCCTGTGCAGCCGGAAGGCCTTCCAATAGGATCCATAGAAAAACCGAATTGGTCCAGAGGAAACCTTCCTGCACCGGGTATTTATGGGCATCGATTTGTGGCCGGTCACGTTTTACGGGGTCCATGCGTTCGTAAATTGCACCGTGTTTTTCGAAGACTTCGGTCACCAGTTCGACAAACTTCTTGCCAATGCGTTCAGCGTCCCTGTGAAGTGAGTAATTGAGATAACCCTTCACAGCCGCAAAATGGTAGGGGGCCCAGGCATTCTGTCCATCCCATTGGTGGTGTGAATTCAGAAGTTCCGTAGCCATTAAACCGCCATCCGTTTCAAGTTCGATAAGAGCCTCACGTATTTGATTGGCTTGCAGCGGACTGGGAAGCCCCGCCATGAGTGCGAAGGTGTTCTCCGCGCTTAGTATTTCAATGCGCGATTTCCGTTTCAGGTGATAATTCTCATAGCGACCGCGGTCCGGATTCCACATCAAAGTGTTCATGCGGTGGGAGCGCAATTCGGCCGCGCGTCGGAACTTTGTGGATTCTTCTATTTCTCCGATTTCTTCGCTCATCCAGGCTAAATCATTTTCCGTTTTGAAGAGCATCGCATTCAAAAGTACGCCAGCGACCTGGGAAGCTTCGCCCAGATAACTGTCCGTGAAATCAAGTCCACTTTCCGCACCCGCACGCACATCGCGGTAACTGCGGCCCAAATCTTCGTCGCGGTCTAAACTGTGGCGTTCGGGTCGGGGAAGATCAAAGGCATCCCAATGGTGGTTAAGCCCACTTTCTTTGTCGAATCGTGTTGCCGGATTCATCCAAAATTTTTCATAATCACTTTTAAGAAGTGGTAGTGCGCGTAGGCGGAGCCAGCGGGTCGCGTTTTCATTCTGTCCAGCTTGAACGCTGGCCTCGTAGATCCGTTTCACCATCGAAGAAATCATGGGCGGTTGCGAGCGTGAGAGATAGTAATCTCTTCCGCCATTGGGAATGAAACCGTAACGCCGAATTTGTTCCAGCAGATTTTCGACTTGCATTTGCGCCAGTTCCAAACGCCCTTGCAAAAGCAATGCTTCGACCGCGAAGTAGGTGTCCCAGTAATACCATTCTGTGAATCGCCCGGCCGCGATGAAAAAAGGAAAAGGAGTAGGAAGAAGGGAGCTTCCTCTTTCAAGTTTTGCTGTTTTTAACAAATGAGGCCACATTTTTTCGATATGCTTTATTGTTGCTAAGTGCAGACTATCGTCTGACACGGTCCGATTCAGGGGACTAATCAGATCGGACGGTCCAACCGAAAGTTCGTGATTAAATTCGTAGTTATTTGCAATGTAGTTTCGTAGCTCAGTCTCCGACATAAGCTTCGAGCCTGGCAGAAGATTTAGCTGATTTCTGAGTCGCGCATCCGAGAGACTCTTGAAATCAGGAAAGAGAGATCGAAAACGGGCTTCCTCGAGGCGAGGGTCCGAGAGTCCGTCAGAAGCGGAGAGCTTCACGTAAGAATTGAAGGGTGCCGTCCGGCAAATGCGGACAGCATCGAGGTCAGGGACTTCAGGGTGTGCGATGTGGGCCTTGAGATTTTCTACAAAGGGAATAACGTCTGGCTGAAGCGCGCTTTCGCAGGACGGATCACGCGCGTAAGCAACTGGCTGCAAAAGTGCGGCAAATACGTTGAAGAAACTAGCCAGCAGCAGAAATCGCTTTGAAATGCTCCACCTTCTTTGTGCTCCATCGAGGAGACACAAAGATCTAAGGATTCAAGGATTTACCGGCAACTTAACGTTCCTTTACACGGAGCATAAAACTCTGCTCTGCGGCACAGTTTTCCGAGAATTATTCTCAGTTTATGGGAAAGCGCTCCGAAAGGTTGGGGGCGCCGCATTTAAGGGCGCAATTTGTTTAAAGGAGATTCACTCAATGAAAAAAAAGTTCTTTGGTCCTAAGTCACTGCGTTGCTGGAGTTACTTCACAAAAGCTGGGGAAGGTTGGGAAGTAGGTTTTCACCTACAAGGCCGTAGCATTTTTGTTGGAAATTTTGTTCATCAAAAAGAAGCTACTCAGTGGTACACGATGATGAATCGTGAAATTTCTACTTTTGCCAAAAAATATCCTGTAGGCCCGAAATTTCCTGTAAGTTTCTGGCGTACATTCCTAAGCAATCATCTACATGTGACTTACTATCGTCACTTGGACCGTCTCTTCGCACGTCACACTCAAGTTTATCGAAAAGCTGTAGTTCGCGATCTACGTCGTTACAGCCATTTGAAAAAAACATGGGTGCCTTCTGAAAAGCTGCCCTTCTTCAAAGCAGCCTAAGGTTCATTAATCAGGAGAAACCTCGAAGTCCGCAATTTTCATGCGGCTTCGAGGTCTTTTCTTTCTCAACCCCCAGTCGTCGGCAGACTGTTGTCGATGGCGCGGGCTTCTTCCAAATGCTTTTCAACCTTTGAACGAGTTTTCTCCAGGTGAGCTTTCAGTTGGGGATTTGTGGCGTTCGGAATGAATCGCTGATTCAAGTCATCTAGAAGGCTGCGATGACTGCGGATCTCGTTTTCGATATAGGCACGATCGAAGCTTTGCCCATCCTTTATGGCGAGTTCTGTCCTATTCGTTTTGTCTCGCAGCCAAACTCCGACTTCTTTACTACTAAGATCTTCTTCGATTTTTTCCTTTTTTGCCAGATTCGCCACTGCATTTCGGTCTTCCTTGTGAGATTTGACTATGCGTTTGGCAAAATCGCGAACTCGAGAATCGGTAGCTTTTTTTTGCGCTTCTTCGGCGGCTTCGATTGCGGCTTTGTCTGTGGCTTTAATGATCGCAGTTATTTCTCCATCGCTGTAATTTGCTGCAATGGAAAGTCCGGACATGCCGATTGCTAAGATGATGCTCAATGTTTTTACAGACTTCATTTTTGGATCCTCCTTCGGTCGGTGTTGAGTTTTTTCAATACTGTTCTAGCCGTGAAGAAGAGCCAAGATTAACTTGCGTTATCAGACGAAAGGTTCCAAAAACAAACTGAGAGTATTTAGCTCGCGTCTGAAAGTGTGTCAGCGCAGGAAAATTGTGGCAAAGATAAAATCGGTAAATTATCGCGAAGTATCCAGCTTTCCTTTTCAAAAGCCTTGCTCTGGTGAATTTTGATCAGAGCGCCGTCATAGGCACGAACAATCAAGAGTTCTTTAATTTTTCCCGCAAACACATACGAACCGTCACGCAGTCGAAAGTCCGTGGCTTGCCAGTAGGTATTCGGTGTCAGGGACAATGCTGTGAATAAATCGCGCAAATAACTATAACGCATTTCCGCGAGACTCCCCCACCGTGTCTGGGCTGTGGCGTCGAAGGGGACTTGAAGAGTGTATTGCAATATTCGAAAGAGGATTCTTTTCACCGCATCGCTATGTTGGTTGAGTTGGGAGAGATTCTTTGCTTCGCTCTCCACGCCGATAATTTCCTTGAGTTCCAGGGGTCCAAGTGGTGACGGAATATAGTATTCCGTGAGGAAATTCCAGTCAGGGAAGTCGTCCTCGAGTGTGAAAGTTTCTGCTGCTGGATTCTTAATCCTTTCAGTGTAGGAAAATACGACGAGCGGAAAAATCAACGCACAGAAAAATGCCCAACGCCCCAGTGCCTTCATCCCAAGGGAAAGCCCTAGCCAAGGTCTTAGACGGAGTCCCCTTTCAAAGTCTTAACGAAATCAGAGCTGGATCTGGTCAATATCGGCATTCCATCGCTGAATGCCCATCAACCAATTCGCGCAAAAGAAAACAATCAGAGAGAGGCCAATAAATCCTTGGGGAATGCTGTCACTGAGAGGATAGAGAATGTCCAATATCAGGGGCAAAGAAATCAAAAATGCGGCATAGGCCATCAAGAGTAGGGTTGTTTGGAAAAAAAGGCCGAGCCGAAAAATGCCGGCTGTGCTCAGTTTTCGCCTTCTTTTCAGTCTGTCAAACAAGGGTCGAAAAAGCATAAAAGTTAGCGCGGATGAAAAACGAACCCAGACATAGGAAAAGAGAATCAAAGTTAAAAGAAAAATTAAATTTGCTTTGGAGATTTCACTCATGGCGGAAAAACTCCTCTTCACTGGCGACGACGCGAGCAAATGAAATTTCGTCGATATAGGCTGTAACGGATTGAAGACGTTTTTTAACTTTTTTCACTTCTGAACCCACGACGGCAAAGGCCAAGGTGCATTTTTCAGGATCCGTAAAATCGTCGACTTCTGCGAAATCAACATGAAACTTAATGCGTACTTTTTTTATGAGCTTTTTCAATTCACTCTGTTTCTTTTCCACAAAGTTATTGCCGTAGAAATCCAAGACAACGCGACAGGCACCCACGATGAGCATTAGTGATCAATCATCTGAAAAAGGTTTAATCTCAATAGAAAAATCTTCCATGTCGAAGAGGCTGGTGTTCTCGTTTTCATTGAAATCGTCGAGGGCCCCATCAAAAAACTTCCCCGAAGCCATGGGAGTTGATTTCGAGATGCTTTTTGCATCACTGGGCAAATGGCCCACGGCTCTCAGATTCCCGAAGGACATTTCCATCGTCTTCAAAGAATTGGCTGTTTCGACGTTTTCAGGCGTTTTGATCTCACCCATATTGAGTTGTTTACGTAGCAGTTCGTTGGCCTTACGTAGTCGCTGGCTGATGATGTGGATCATCTTACGTAGCAGCATGGATTTAATGAGGGGTTGCTTCGATAAGACTTCATCGAGATCGCGAAACTTTACGCGCAAGACCACGGAATCCTCATGAGCTTCCACGGCGGCACTTGCAGGAAGGGTATCAGCATAGGAAAGTTCGCCAAAAATATCACCGGGCTTCAGGGTGAAGACTTCCGCTCTGCGTTTTCCATCGACTTCGAAAACTTTGGCGCTTCCCTTGAGGAGCATCCAAAGAGATTGGTTCATTTTTCCCTGTTCAATGAGGATCTGCCCCATGCTACATTGCAAGAGGCTGGTTTTTTCACCCAGGGCTTTGATCATGGCTTCCGTAAAGGAATCAAAGAGATAAATCTGTCGAAGATATTTTTCCGTCCCCATGAAGCTTATATTAGCCCAAAGTCTACTGATTCTAAGGGCTGTCGACACTGTGACATGGCCCACTGCAGTGAAGCCCATTGCCAAGCGTGAATTCAAGTCTTTAAATGGAGATTCAGCATGAGCAATGAAGGGCCCCAACTAGCCATTGTAGGAAAGAATCTGTCATCGGCAGTAGCCGCACTTCACCTCCATGAGCACTTGGGTGAAAGACTGGCATGGTTTCAGTCTCTAAAGGATCCGGCCCCAACTGATGACGAGCAATTCGTAATCTTGAATCACCTCCAACGAAGTCAGCTGAAGGTTTCGATTGTGGATGAGGTATTGACCGAAAGTCCTCGAATTTTCATTGGAAGTCATCGTCATTACCCGGCCACCGCAATCATTAGATTTGTAAAAACGCAGCTTACAGATTGTCCGTATCTAAGAGCAGAAAGCCCGGCAGTTTTGGCCAAGGCCCTTGCTGTGGGTCTTTGGAATGACCTCAGCCCCCATGTCTTGGATGCTTCATCGAATCCGCGCCCACGTTGGATAGAAGAAGTGCCCGAATCATTTTCTCATTGGGAAGCTGGTCCCTTTTCGCTCGTGCGCCGTGATCGACTGATTCAGGCCGCAATTTTGAAAATTACCGAAAAAAGGTCGCGGGCAGATTTTGATCGCCGACGTGTATTGGGAATTGACCGAAGTTTCTTCAATCGCGGGACGCAAGTAATTTTCAACGCGCCATTTGGTGGAGAGAGCTTTCAATCCGTTTTGTGGACGACCTCGCTTTACACCATTAAGGAAGAAGGCCCAAAAAAAGCCGCACTGGACTTGGGAAGCTCCAACCAACCCGTGGCATTTTGGAAAACATTTGTGGGTGAAGTCAATTCAGATTGTGTCGCATTTTTGCCGACTATGAGTCTTTGGATTCCTGTCGATTCTGCAAGCCAGAGATTTCGTGCCACTGGACTTTTGAACACCTCAGCCCTGCGCCGTGTGATCTGTGTGCCATCGGCAAAAGCTGGGAGACATAGCCTCCAGATACAATCACTTCATTTTTATGATAGCCCCAGAAGCTATGAACGACCTGACAGCTTTCTCTGGAATTTTTGCCCATATCTACGAGGACAAAACTTAGAGTTCGTCGATGCAAAATCCGAAGAAAATCTTATTTTTCGTTCGCCGTTTTCTTCTCACGTGCGACTAGGGACGGGCCTGGATTTTTGGCGCGGCGGATTGGATTGCGGTTTTCGAAAAGTTCCGAAGTTTCAATGGGGAATTGAAAGTCGCAAACGTAACCGCGAAACTCAACCCTCATCGAGCCAGTAATAATTTTTAGCTTTCGCATCAAAAGCAGACCTTAGCCAAGGCACTTTGGGATCATGAGAAAATGCAAGCCGCCAATTGTTTCGACTCGCTTCAAGCAAAAAACGTGATTTTTCTTCAGTCATTGTTAAGGGTTCGGTGTCATAACCCATGCCCCAGACCGGCTCCAAATGTGCTTGGGTTGGGATTAGGTCTCCACAAAATACGTAGTGGGCATCGCTCGCTGCCACATGGTACAGGGCTTGCCCTTCGGTGTGTCCGTAACTTGTTTCGAAGTTAATTCCCGCCAATAAACTGCCATTTTCACCGCGAAAAGTTCTGATTTGGCCATTGTCCTTGAGCAACTGCCAATTCTCGGCCCTGTAGGATGCCTTTTCTCGAAGACTGGCGGTTTCCGCTCGTTTCAAGTTGCGCTCATGAACTAGTATTTCTGCATTGGAAAAGACGGATTCTAATTTTTTGGTCCCTGGATTCCATCTGGTAAGCCCTCCGACATGATCAAAATGAAGGTGAGTCACCAGTACGTGGGTAATCTCTGATGTTTTGAAACCTAGATTTTTTTCCAAAGCTTCTTCGTAGCTTTGATTTTGATAGAGGTAACGTTCTTCGGACTTGGGATCCCACTTACTCCCCATCCCGGCATCGACCAGCGCTTTAAAACCGTTGCCTTCAATGAGAAGGCTACGAAGTCCTAGTGGGATTCGGTTCTTTTCGTCGACCGCACTCCGACGAGACCACAATGCCTTCGGGACAATTCCAAACATAGCTCCGCCGTCCAAAGCAAATTGGCCGAAAAAAATGGGAGTAACGCGAATGGAGCTCATCAATCTGACCTTTTATTTGCGGAAGTCGAAAGCGCGCATTTTGTGCCGCTCAGTCTTTCGTAAGCTTGGACATAGAAATCATGCTCCAAAGCTTCGGCACGATCTTCAGTATCTGCGGCATGGACCTCGATCAAAAACTGTTCGAGAGCCTTCAGAACCACAAGTTTTGCAGCATCTTCCGAAGCTTCGCAGGTTTTTAGTTGCAGGGTCCTCAGCTCCTTCATAAATTTTTGCAGTCGTTCGTCGCGCAAAAGATAGTGTTGCTGCTCATGAAAGTGGCTGCCCTCCCAGGTGTTAAAAAAGCTGTCTTGAGATCGGCAATTGAAATCCGCAAGCGGCTGCCAGCGAGCCTTTCCCTGATAAATTTCTGTGGCCGAATTCGGACGAAGGTAAATGGTAGATTCCACAAGCCATTTCTGAAGCTTCGGACGGAAACAGCCTCTTGGAAGTTTTTGGGTCTGGAGCTCAAATTCCTTGAGATAATTACTCAACGTAATGCCATTATGCCGGCCTGGGTCTCTTTCCTTTGGGTAAACTTTTTTCACGACTTCGTCACTGAGAATTTCCGGCCCTTTGAGAAGGTGTTTCCAATCGGCTGCTATGGCCGGGCGGGCTTCGGCCAGGCTTGCTAAAAGCAGCAGCAGCTGAATAAGTCTCATCAAAGTGGATTATCACCTATCTAAGATTTTCTGACAACGAATTCAGTGGGTATAAAAATTGCGTCTTCCCGAGACTTGTTGTTAAAACGCTTGTGTGAATCTTAGTTCCGACAAAACAGAAGTCTTAGCCCCGACTGACGAGTATCTAAAAGATGCTGTTTATCTCGTGGATTCTTCCTCGTATATTTTTCGCGCTTATTACGGGATTATGACGCCACTAACTGCGCCTGATGGGACCCCCACACACGCAACTTTCGGATTTCTGCAGATGCTGCAGTCACTGTTCCGTGACCATCGAGTCAATCGATGCGCCTTGGTTTGGGATCAAAAGGAAAAGGGCTTTCGTCACGAAATCTTTCCAGCTTACAAAGCCAATCGTGCGATTCCTCCTGAGGATCTCAGCATTCAGATTGAAAATTCCCGCGAAGCAGCACGCCTCTTTGGACTACCCCAATTCGATTGCCGCGGATTTGAAGCTGATGATGTGATTGCAACATTGGTGCGCCGTCATCCCGAACAAAAATTTGTAATCGTTACTGGTGACAAAGACTTGCTTCAACTTGTCGGCCCTAATGTATGGTGCCTGGACACGCTAAAAAACCAATGGGGCGGTCTACAAACTGCATTGCTTAAGTTCGGAGTGGCCCCGGAGAAGATCGAAGACGTGCAGGCACTTTGCGGAGATTCAGTGGATAATATTCCTGGCGCTCCAGGTATTGGGCCCAAGGGCGCTTCGCAGCTCATCAACGAATTTGGATCTCTGGAGGCGGTTTTGGCCGAGGCCACACGGCGATGGCAACTTCCAGAAAAAGAGCGACCTTCTAAAGATGCTTTGAAGGGCAAAAAACTAGAAGCCATCGCAACTCACATTGACCAGATCCATTTGAGTTTAAAACTTGTACGCCTTTCGATTGATGTGCCTATTGAATTTCGCGAAGAGGTTTTCCAATTGCAGGTTGCGTCACCGGAACTCAAGAGCTGGACGGACAAAATGGGGTTTCAGCGGATTGTTGAAACATTGAATCGCATTTTGCACCCGGGTTCGAAATCGCCCGAACTACCACTTGAAAACACGGCACCAAAATCCGAGGCGCGCGCCACATTTCAAACGATCACTACGCTAGCGGCCCTTGAGGAAATGCTCCTTAAACATCAACGTAGCAATTTGATAGCTCTTGATACGGAAACACATGGGCTTTCCGTTCATAACGAGGAAAATTTGGTAGGGATCAGCTTTTGCGGCAGCGAGACCGAGGCCTATTATGTGCCCCTTCGCCATGAGGAAAAATCAGGAGATCTTTCCATTGAAACAGTGGTGAATCGGCTCCAATCATTCTTTTTCACAACGAACCCGCTTTGCCGCATTGTTTTTCAGAACGCAAAGTTCGATCTTCATGCCTTGGCCCGAGAGGGCCTGCGCGTCCCGCTTCATCGCATCGAAGACACGATGATCGCTAGTTTTGTCCTGAACCCATCGGATCGGCACGGTATGGATGAGATGGCCTTGCGGCATCTCAATTACAACACGATGAAGTTCAAGGACGTTCTGGCTGACCGCAAAACTTTTGCCGAAGTTCCGTTAGATATCGCCACCCAGTATGCTGCGGAAGATGCTTGGGTCACTTGGAAGTTATGGACTCTACTCAAGAGTAAATTAGACGCGGAAAACTTGTGGCGAGTTTATGATCTACTCGATCGACCTTTGATCGCGATCTTACAAAAAATGGAAGAGCAGGGGGTCTTGCTGGATGTGCCCTATCTGCGAAATCTTTCGCGGGAACTCCATGAGGAGTTGCTGCAAAAGGAAAGCGCCGCGATTGAACTTTTAAAGGCTGACGGGATTCACTGTGGCCCTGGATTTAATTTGAATTCGCCAAAACAGATCGCGAAGGTACTCTTTGAAGAGTTGAAATTACCGGTAATAAAAAAGGGCAAGACTGGGCCCTCGACGGATGTATCGGTCATGGAAGAGTTGGCGCATCGCCACCCCTTCCCGAAAGCTGTTTTGGAAATTCGGGAACTGTCTAAACTTCTAGGCACCTACGTAGACGCTCTTCCCGAACTTGTTCAAGGCGGACGATCCCGCCTTCACACTGATTTTTCGCAAACAATTGCAGTCACGGGGCGACTGGCTTCTTCGAATCCAAATCTTCAGAATATTCCCATTCGAACGGAAAAGGGGAAGCGCATACGCTTTGCATTTACGGTGCCGCCGGGAATGCTCTTACTGGGCATCGATTATTCACAAATTGAACTGCGGGTCTTGGCCCATATGTCAGAGGACCCCGAACTTTTGAAAGCTTTTAACGAGGGAGCCGACATTCACCGCCGCACGGCAGCCTTGGTCTTTGGAAAAAGCGAATCTGAGATCAATTCCGACGAACGACGCATGGCCAAGGCGATTAACTTCGGCATCGTCTATGGTCAGACGGCCTTTGGTTTAGCATCCGCGCTTCAAATCGATCGTAAGCAGGCGCAGAAATTTATCGATGGTTATTTTGCAACCTATCCTAAAATCAAGGGCTTTATGGACAGTTTGATTGCAGGGGCTCATGAAAAGGGATTTGTAACAACTCTCACCGGCCGCATCCGCTACTTGCCGGATATTCACTCGAAAAATCCTTCTTTAAAAAACTTCGCAGAACGCACGGCCATCAATTCACCACTTCAGGGAACAGCGGCGGATCTTATGAAGGCTGCCATGATCCGTGTTCAAAAAGAAGTGCTCTCTCTTTACCCTGAGGCACGCATGATTCTGCAGGTCCACGACGAACTTCTCTTTGAAGTTCCCGAAAGTGAAATCGAAGCTTTCACAAAAGCCGCAGTACAGGTTTTGGAGCGTAGAAATTTATTGGCTGACTTTGCTTGTGCTTCGTTCCTTGTACCCATGAAGGCCGATGCTGCCTATGGAAAAAATTGGGGTGAATTAAATTAGATTAGATCGCCAAGTCGCTTCAGGCTTGTACTAGAGTTTCTGGCGCAGCGCTCTGGAGCGAGTGGTCATTTGCAAAGACAATTTCTGGACTTATTTTTCGACATAGCTAGATGCTTTTCCTATTAAACTCTGTGAGGGAATGGAGGCCTAGCAACATGGTGAATCTTCATAAAGTCTGGCTTTTCTTCTTTTTAATACTGACGACATTTTCAATTAGCTCCTACGCGGAAGAGGCGATGATCCCAGACCGGGTATACAAGGGCGGACAATCAAAGATAAAGAAAACCGGCAGCGGCTTTTGTGACGGAATCGAAAAATATTCCGTAGCTTGGAATTTCCAGTTTGACGAAGTCGATGTGAACTTTCTCTCTGAAGAGGGTGGTTTGGATCTTCGTTTCCACGTGAAAAATATCAACTTTGCGGGTCAAAGCAAAGAATCCGGTCCCTGGGCGTGCTGGGATTCCGGTTTTGCCGGCCGTGCACACGCCGAGGGTGGTCTGATCGGTCTTCGCATCATTCCTGACCCTCGACGCGAACGAAATGCTCGCATCGAAGTTTACGAGTTAAAGCTCCGTAAGTTGAAAATCACGCGTCTCAGTAAGACAAATCTAGGTATGACGATGGAGATCAAGAAGATCTCACCCGCCTGGAATCGACGGACGGAAAACTTCGTGAACGCTCTCGTGCACTGGATCCTGAAATCTTCGGTTTCGTCGGCGATCAATACAATTCTAAGCAAAGAAGCCTCCCGGCTTGTTGAGGAATATTTTGGTGAAGCTCCGCAGAGCATCCAACAAGACTATGATCTTGATCGGCATATTGACGAGGAGCTAAGGAGCCTAGAGATCCCCTAATTTCAGAGCCTCTCGACAAGCTTTCTGGGCTTTAGTAGCCCTTTTTGAGCAGGCCCCGGTGGTGGAATCGGTAGACACACAGGACTTAAAATCCTGTGCTGCGAAAGCGGCGTGCCGGTTCAAGTCCGGCCCGGGGTACCATTTTGCGCAGCCACGCAGAGCGTGGAAACAAAATTGTCCTGTGGACGATTCTGATGCGCAAAAGCCCGTTCGAGTGTGGAGCGAAGGCGGAACACTCGAAAGGTCCGAAGCTCGCCGAACGGAGCGTAAATGAAATACAATCGAGTGCTTCTCTTTGGAATTTTTATATTCTTTACTGCTAACGTTTCTGCTCAGAAAATGAAGCCCGCGCGGACTACAATGCTCGTAGCCTCGGTTCAGACCGTTTGTGGCGAATTCAAGTACCTGACGGAAGAGGGAAACCTTTCAAAAGGCGAGATTGAAGATATGCGTGCAATTCTGAGCTCTCTTTTTGACAAAGGGAACGTTATTTTTTCTTGGCCAGGCAAAACAGCAGAGACTCTAACAGACCAAGAACGACAGAAGATTATTGAAAGTTTAAAGGCATCATACAATCCAGATTTCGTAAACGGTCTAAATCAAGCACAGCTCGAAGACATGATTCGAAAGTTCGCCAACAATCCCGAAATGAGGATTCACATTCCTCCCAGCGCCAAGAGCATCAGAGAAATGCTTGATAAAAAAGCTTTCCGTCTTCGAGCAGGTGAAAAATTGGTCGGACTTTTGAACAGAAGGTTGGAAGGTCAGAGGGGCTCTGGCGAGGAAATCGAAAAACAATTACACGAAAAATTCGGTGTAACTGTTGATCGAAGCAATCTGAACACAGATGAGAATTGTCACGTGGCGGGATCATTGGGTACCTTTTATTGAATTTAATAGTTACTTAACCCAAGCGGGTATCTGCCGCAGCGGTTATCCGAATTAAGAACAATTCAGAACCCTATTCACAACGCAGTTGTTAAACACGTATCTGAGAGGAAAATTTTATGAAAAAATTCGTTTTGTCCTGCGCTTTGGTTGCAATAGGAAATCTTAGTTTCGCAAACGCAGAAATGCAGTGTTTTGTAGAGTCTACCTGTCTTGCCAAGGTCGGAACTTGTCGAAATGACGGTGTGATTAAGAGCCTTCGCATCCAAGAAGGCACTCTGAATGTTGCTCAAACAATCGACTACAACGCCTATTTGATCGGCCAAAGTCGATTCAGTTATCTGATAAAAAAAGTAAATGTTTGTGTTCGGCCCTATGGTGATCAAGTCAGAGTGACTTCCACCGAAACCCGAACTGAGGTCGTCGATAGCACTTCCATCGAAAGCGTCTCCGTAGGTTTGTATCAAAGATCAAGGAGCGAAGGATCTCGTGTTGTTCATGCGGGAAGCTTTCCTGAGGAGGATCGCCTCAGTGCTTTGAAGGATTCTGAAGCAGCCTGCCAAATGAAGCTTGAAGAGACCACGGAGCTTTTAGAAAATTGTTCTGCTTTGTGAAATGACCTAGCGGAAGTCATTTTTGACCGGTCCAAGTCACGAGTTGCCGAAAAGTCTAAGCAGCAGCACGTAAAAGGCAGTGCCGCCGATGACGGAAATGAAGAGATTTTTTCGCCACAAATGCAAGGCGATGACCAGAATTACTGCTCCGATCTTGATCGAGAGAGGGCTTAGACCCGCGTTAGCCTCGGAGGCGATTTCTTTAAACACTAAGCAAAACAAAATACTCATGGGTAAATGACGCGATAGAATCTCCTCAGGAATTCTATTGAGAATGGGTGAACGAGCAAGAAGTGAGCCTGAGGCTCGGATCAAAGCCGTAGCCAGAATCGCGATCGCTAGCGCCCACATAGCATAATTTTCAAACATCAGTCCTCCGCGCCCGGCAGCCAATGATCAGAAATGAAAGCAGAATGCTGAGTATCAAAAAGAACTGGGGTGGAAAAAGCAGCCATCCCACAAGACAGACAGCCAAGCACCATGACAAAAGAGATTTATCTTGGGAAAAACGGATTTTTTCCAAAAGCAGAACGAGAAAAAGTGCCAAGAGCGAAAAATCCAATCCTTCAAGTTGACTTGCGAGAAGCACTCCAAAAAAAGCGCCCATGACTGTTCCCGCCACCCAATAGGCCTGATTGAAGAGCAGAATCCAAAAACTATCTTCGGCGCGTACATTGTCCTCGGTTAAAAGAGCGAAGCTTTCATCGGTCATAGCAAAAATGGTGTACCAAGATTTCGGCCCGCGCGGAGGCAGTTTTTTCTGCACCGGTTTGTAATAAAAAATGTGCCGTAGGTTTAGCAGAAAGACTGCGAGGAAAATTTCGATCAGCGGAGTCGAGCTTTGAATCAGTCGCAGCAACAAAAACTGCGCAGCCCCGGCAAAGAGTCCAATACTGGTCAGTGCCGCAAATGCCACACTGTGATCAGCTGCGCGGGCCAATACGCCAAAGACAAAACCGACACTCACATACCCCAGCAAGACCGGATAGGTGATCGATAGTATCCGCGAAATTCGAAAAGTCCCAGTCTCCACTTAACGCTCGCTTATCGGAGATCCAAGTCCAAGTTTTCGAGTCGGGCTACGCCCTCGCTGTCGGTCGAAAATGTAAAGCGAACTTCACTGCGGCCCGGTTTTGCAAAGATTTCTTTTAGGGTTTCGAAGAAGCTGGGATGCTCCATGAAGTATTTTCTGAGCGTCGCTAGATCTTCGACAACGGGAAAATTTCCGTTGGTATCGGAAAGTTGAATCTGTCCCTGTCGATTAAAGCGTAGTTTTAAAACCACTTTCGGATCGAAGCGCAGATGGCTCTTGACGATCACTCGTCCGAATTCATATCGGGCCTGTAATTTCAAAATGTCATAGGATTTCGGCGAAGAAATCATTTCAGGACTTGGTTCCAGCGATCTGCAGGCTAATGCAGTTTTCACTCCAAATACGCTCATCGAAATTCGAAACGGGGCTTCGCTGATTGAATTCGAATTTTTCGCCAACTGGCGACCCGCGGCCCGAGTCAAGGGAAGTAAGACATCGAGGAAGCCGCCATTCACCTGAGGATTGTTCATCACTTCAGGGATGTCCTCGATTTCGGCCGCGTTGCCGACAATATAAATCGGCAGTCCCTTCACTTTGCGTGCTACTGTGCGCGAGTTATCTAAGATCATGTAGGAAGTGAAATCATCCGGATTTGCTACAAAATCTTCAACTTCAGTTTGTCCAAAAGGGGCGAGCAATTCGGGAATGACGCTTTCGTAACCTAGCGCAAGAATTGCATGTTTGGTATCTCGATGAAAGACAGTGCCGTTGGCTAACTTGTAGTGTAGTCGATAAAGCTCCACGGGTTCAGTTTCGATGATTTCAGCGCGCAGAAAACGTCCCTCGTATCCGAAAATGCGACGACCAAAAAACGCAGCCAGGTGTCCATAACGATCGCGTTTGTGTTCCGGGATCTGATTAAAAAAAGCTTCAGGTGTCGTTACTTGATTGAGGTTATGAATCCGCAATGGCAAATCCACCCAGCGTCTGTCGGGATTGAGATACCAATTGGAACGCATCAGTCCATCCAGTACGATGTTGTTACCATCACCTTTTCCGACCGTGACGATATCTTCGTTGATGAAATTTTTATTCGGGTCTTGGCCACGGCGTACAAGCTTTTTTGAAGCGGCCAAGTAGTCATCCGAATGCATGAGACCGCGGGGAAGCTCCCCGGCTTCCAATCTAAGTCTTCCCTCTTCAAGGAGCCTATTGGTTTCAGGATCCTTACTGCGCGATGCGTTTTTGCCCATTCCTGGAGCCCAAGTCGAATTCAGTGACTCAACACGTCCCAAGCCCGGGATGTCGAATTCCAGAATGATGGACTCGCCTTCTTTTCTGAAACCTAGAGGTTTAAGTATTGCCTGGAATAAAATCGGTAAATCATTCATCGCCATTTCCAGGCGCGTTAAATGTCCCAATGGTTTTCCGGTCACATACTTTGAGTGGTCAACATTAAAGTCTTTTAGTTGAATCGGCATACCCGGAAAGGTATTGCCGGAAGCGCGCGGCTGTTCGCTGCTATTCACGCGCAGAGCCTCTTCAAGTTTTGCAAATGTACCGGGATCTCCGGCCGATGAATCAACCACCAGAATTTTAAGGGCGGGGTTCTGAGCTAGAAGTTCTGCTGCGAATGAAGTTCCATGAGGCCCCGCGCCCAAGATGATCCAGTCAAAACGAGGCTTTTCGCCACGCGCAATCCTGGCCGCCAAATCTTTGCGAAGTTTCTCAGAGCGCGCGACAACGCTTTTGAAGCGAGAATGCACGAATTCATCCTGCTGCTTTTCAATGGCCTCTGGGTTAAAGCTATCGAGCCAAACCGCACGTTCACATTCTTCCTGACTAAGTCCTCGGGAGGGGAAAAAGAGAACGAAAACAATCAATAGAAGAAGGAATCCGTGACAGCTTCGGCACATTGTCAGCTCTTGTACTCAATATACCGCTGTGCGTCAAAAGCTTTATTCGACCTTGGCGGACTCCATTTCAGCCTGCATTGCCGCATTCATTTGAAGGCTATCGTAGACCAGCAAACCAACGCCGCTGCCCACAAGAACGAATGAAATACCCGGCAGCACTCGATAACGTAAAGTCTGACCCAGTGGAGTGGTCTGAGACCAATGCTGGAGTCGCGCCAGTACAAGTTTTTGTTTGCTCTTCGGCAATGTCTTTTTCTTGCGCGTATGTTTTGGAATTTCGCCTACCCATTTCTTCGCGAATGAGCCGGCCGCAACCGATGAAATTGAACCGAGCGAAATTGCCGCGGATAGGGCCGAAAAATTCTGTCCCAAAATACCTGCAAAGGGAATGATATTCCCGCCGGCCAAGGCAGTTTCGCATAGCCCGCCGTAAAGACCTCCACGCAAAAGCCCGTTACCGGTATTGCTTAGATGGGCTCCGAAGCGATCCCAAATCCATGCGCCCCTTGTTGTATCGGCGGGCTTTCCCAAAAACCAAGATCCAGAATATCTTACAAGCACACCAAAGATAGCTCCGCCCACGACTGAGGTCCCAAAAGCTTCGAAGCGATTGACCCCAGGTAAATCTTCTAAAGGCTGAGCTAAAGTGTCGAGAGTCTCGGGTGGAACTCCTGCGGTCTCTAGCAATCGCCATAGATATCCAGTAGCAGGGTCTCTTTCGAAAAGACGTTCTTGTAAGGTCGAGTCGTCAGCATCTGAGGTCGGAGCTTTCTCTTCGATCTCGACCGTTAAAATTTTTTCCGACGGATCGTCAATACTTTCTGGAATAGGAACAGGAATAGGAATAGGAACACCATCAGCAATGATTTCTTGATCACTTTTGGCTTTTGCTTCAGTCTTGGGTCTCGGCTCGTAATCTTGGGTCCCGCACGAAGCCAAAACCCAATACAAGACGCTGAGACGAAGAAACGAACTATTCTTGCTCATTGATTGTATCTCCATTCCCCTCGAAGAAATATTGAGGCGCCTGACTTCGAGTTACGAAAGTCCCAGGTTTCATGATTTCCCAAATATATCGAGTCGAAACGATCGAATTCTCTCCTTGTTCTGGAGGCAAAAAGCGTTTCCGAAACACGGGAAAAACCCATTTTGTGTTGTCGTCTAAAGTCAAAGCTTGTTTTCCGATTTGCCCCGGCTGCATCTGCATAATATTTTGAAGGTCCTCGTTAGCTCCCATCCGCTCGCTGAGATTTGGAATCATTTCATCGGGATTGCAGAGTCGATAGCGGGAATATCTGCTGGAAATCTCCACTTCGTTTTTTTGCAATTGAAGATAGTGCCAGTTCAGAATTGCTCCGGTTGCCATTGCAAAAATAACCGAAGTTATGATCGTGTTGCGGGTCTCATACTGCTTATAGCGTCCATGGTGAACATACATGTTTCCCACCGCAGCTCCGACCGCACTTCCCGCTACCATTCCCATGACAATATTTCCAGTTCGGGACGTAGCGCAGCCCTGTGTGAGCGTCAGCAACGTCACAAGGACAAATCCCGTTAATTTTGAACTTAGACGGTCGGCTTGTTTTGAAATCTTCAATTTGAAATTCCTTCAATCTGGTAACGACTGGTTAGGGCCACGAAAATCAGTTCTCCGGCAGGTACAACGACATATTCGATGGAGTTCTCTCGGATATCGCGAAGCATTTCATTGGCGACCTGGAAGGAAGCTGTGCTCAAGCCACCAAGCACTTGATTTGCCACACTGACGCTCGGTTGGCTGCCAAACGCTGTGCCTTCTCGCTCCCGGGCGGCATCCGAAAATCCACTCAAAAATCCGAATGCGAGCGCCGTGCCATAGGTTGCCAATCGGTCTGAAAAGTAGAGGCCCTCCAGCTCGGGCAGGGCATTGCGAGAAAGTGCTAGGCCATTCATTGAACTTTCGATTCCACTTGGCAGCACAAGAGTGTCAAATTCAACAACGACTCCTTTTAAAACTGGATCGAGATAGGAACGCCCAATCAGCCGTGATCCCTTCGGAATTTTTCTCTTCATGTCCATTCTGAATTCATGTGTAGTCTCGGCGATCACAAAGGTTTTCTGAACGGAGGTTTTGATTGGGGTCACCAGGCTCGCCCTAAAGACCGCTCCGGTAGGAATGTATATCTCCCGCCTTGCGGTCTGAAGAGAAGTAAAACCTTCTCCAAACTCGTAATTCAAAATCGGAAGAGGTTCCGAACTTCGGCTGCGCGATCGTTCGCCCCCTTGAGCTGGAGGTAAGGATTTTTCTTCTCTTAGCCGCAGGAGGTGGGCCTGAAGCAACTCTGCGTTCTCCTGAATTCTCATGAGATGTTCGAGAGCCTTCGCATCTACTTCTGTAGTTGTTTGATAAATCGTAGAACTTTTTTCTGTAGAAATGAGAACAAGAACGCCGGCTATAAGTCCTGCCGCTAAAACAATAAGCACAATACTTAGGCGAATTAATTTACTTCGTTGTGACTTCCAGTTCGAAGAGCCATCCGGATTTTTCAAAAGTTCGTCCAAACTCATAGCTCGCACTCGCTGTTAAAGGTTTGGGTTACTTTGAGGATGTTATCGGCACGATCCTTCTCGACAATTTGGATCTCAAAGATGAGCTGATTGTTATGCTCGAAGAAGACAAAAAGATTAGTCTTGAAACTTTTATTTAACGCCGCCGCCAGCGCAGGAGGAGATCGCAGCGTGCGTTCGGGGATTCTAAGCATTTCGAGATCCGTACCATCAATCGTTGGAATAATCGCAAGACTCCGAGGTGAAGAGGGATCGCTGATGATCTTGAAATGTTTTTTGTCTGCATGCAGCGTTGTTTTCGGCGCCTGCTCCAGAACTACTTGTGTTGTTCTTCCAATACCCACCTTAACTGGGATCACCTGGCAGGAACTACTTGTCACTTGGCGGACAGCCCTATGGCTCGACGCAAGAGAGTTTACATTAATTGAAGCAGATAAAAAAAATCCGGCCAGGATGCATTTAGCGACTTGGACTTTCATCTTCGTCTATTTCCTTTTTTGCAGTCTTGGAAAGTTCAAGGAAGTTATCTGAACTTTCTTCGCCTTGCGCTGCTTGTTCTGAACTACTATGGGAAGAATCGATTGCCTTCGACATATTTTCTTCGTTTTCTACTTCATCACGGAGCATCGAATCCTTTTTCTGCTTGGCGGATTGAGCTTCATAAATTTCATTTCGGGCCCGATATAGGTCGGTATACAAATCAGCTTTGGAAATCTTTTCTCTAATTCCGCCCATATGATGAACTGCGCGTACTCCCGCCGCCGAAAAGACCGATCCCCCCAATTTCATCCCAAGCCCCATGGCTAATCCGGCACCTCCCCATCGAAAACCCGCAGGAAGAATCGGACCACCCATTTGAGCCGCGAATTTGCGAGTTAGGGGAGGAATGAAGAAGATCATGATCCCGAGAATGATCGACAAAAAGTAAAAGTTGGCTGGGGGATTTGGTGGAAAAGGTTTCCCACTGACAATATCAGGCATAATGAACGCCACGATGACAATTAGGCTTGATTGCCACAAAAGCAGGATTACGAGTTCCTTTGCGAGCGCAAAGAATGATTCCATCTCGTCATATAAAACGCCTTTGGCAAGAATGATGGGACCCAGAACAGAATAAAAGAAAAAGAAAATCATAAAAAAAGCATAAATGATCCAGTACGCAAGGTTAGGGAGTAAACGGGCTAACCCTTCCGACGGCAGTAGTGTCAGTGCTCCGAACGATGATAGGCTCGGAAAGCCAAAACCATTCCATGGGATTTTAAAAATGTCCTGCACAAGGAAAGTATTGAAAGTGTCGACGAGATCTTTCAGCCCCAAAACAAGCGTGGGCCAAAATGCAATGATCACCATTAGAATAGGAAAATTCCAGGCCTTGCTCGATAGGTCGACATGCTCAAAACGTTTGAGCACCATGATTCCCACGTATGCTACTAAGAATAGAATTATCAAAATATAAGCCGGCCCTATCAGTTTGCTGGCAAAAGTTGGCAGCCAGTCCGGGCGCAGACCAAAAGCCGAAGTTGCAATTGGAAAAGCTTCAATCAGGTCATTGGCGCGAATCACGACTTCGCCCCTTTCTTTGACGATCGTTTTGAAGCTCGGATCCCTGGACAATCGTTGCGAATGCACCGTGATTTGTGCTTCTTATTTCGGAGCGCAAATCTTCGATGATTGCGAGGAGCTCCGAAATTTGTGTGGAAACTCGTGTGCTGGCCTGCCAGGAACCAATTTGGGCCTGCGTTTGAAGCTTGGGTATAAAGCCTGGGTCTGTTGATCGTAACGCTGCCTCCAACTTCTTTTGCTGGTCAAGGTCTGAGAGATTTGCTTGTACACTCTCATTCTGAAATTTCATGAATCGCTCTGATTTTTTGCTCTGCTTCTGCGTCGCTTGCTCCAAGTCACTTGATTTCTCCTCGAGCCCTTCAAGTTGAAATTGAAGAAGTGCCATTTCATAGGCCTTGCTTCCCTGATATTTTTCAATGGACTGATTGATTCCTGATGCCAACTCTCCAAGGATCTTCGATGCTTTTTCTAAGGATGCGGAATCTCTTTGTGAGTGAGCCAGGAGCTCTCCTACAGCCTTTAGCTGTTGTTCAGAAACTGCGATGAGTTTTTGAAGTTGTAGCGTCTCGGATGGAAGAATGGACGACTGAGCGGGAAGAAACGCTGAAAGGCTGGAAAAAATGAAAAGGACTAGCAATGAAAGTTTCATTTGGGACCTCTTGTGACTAACAAAATCGATAATCTGTTTTTGATAATTTTCGCTTGACGTGCTCATAGCGTTTTTCAGTTCCCGCGTGTCCTCAGGCGCCGTTGTTCCGAGCCAGTACTCAAGAGGGCTAGGGACATGACGGATCACCGTTTTGTTGCGATCTCGCATCAAAAATACCTCTGAAAAACGCCCTTTTTCTCGGTTGAGTGATTCGATTGCCCACTCATCAACTTGGTTGAGCGACAAGGCGTCCGCGTAATTTCTAGGATCTCCTCGCTGCTGGAGAAGGGCTTTGCTTTGTGTATTCTGAAGGATGCTTGAACCGGCAAAGTTAGAAGTCACTTTTTCCATGTCTTGGACTACGATGACGGCCCCCGCGAAATATTTACGAAGGGTCGAGACAAGTTCATCAACGAACTCTGGTTGAGTTTTCAGCAGTGAGAAGGCAACTTCGTCCAGGACGATCCACGAGAATTTTTGATTGTCACTTTGTCGGATTCTGGCCCATAAACTCGCGCATACAATCAGTTGAACCACTCGAGAAAGATCCTCAAATTCTGTAAGCCCCTTCAAATCGAAGGCCAAGACTGGATCATCAAGCGCCACTATTCGGTTGTTGTCGAGATATTGTCCAAAGAATCCGTTTCTGTAACTCCAAGGCTGCAAAAGCAGGCTCAATCGGCGAGCCTCTCTTCCAGGGTTTTTTGAAAGCTGGTCGACAAGATATGTAATGGGTCGTTCGGGGATCGAGTCCATTTCAAATACTTCTCGTAAAATTTCAGAAAGAAGATGCCGGAGCTCAATTGAGGGTAATTCACCATCGATTCGGATCATTTCTAAAAAGATTTGGTGTACATGTTGCCGACGCATTCTTTCCTCTTTTGCATCCGAGGATTTAGGAAGAAAAAAAGGACTAAGTTCGAATCCGTGACCTGGTTCTAAACTCATGACCTTTCCCCCTAGAAAGTGGCTCAGCTTGTTGTAGGAGCCTCCAATGTCGACGATAAATATATTTGGATTGATTGACGCGCTTTGGGCTAACAGTGAATTTACGAAGAAACTTTTGCCTGCGCCGCTCGTGCCGCTCACGAGCCAATTGTAATTGGCCAGATGCGGGTCTACTGGATCAATACTACAAAGACTTGCATTTCTGCCTTGGAAAGTGATGATGGGTCGTTTGTCGCCTTTGAAAGGTCTAAAAAACGGTAGAAAATGAATGGCATTTGAGCCAAGCACGATGTGCTGCCGGATGTTTTTTCCTTGGAAACCTGGAATGCACTCTAGATATGAGTCGAAGGTACCTATGGTGCACTCTTCGAATTCGCTGAAATTTAATTTTGCTCCTAAACGCCTAATTGACGCGAGAGCTTTGCGAAGAAAGGAAGACTGCTCCTTAGGCAACCTTAAACCCACCGTGACGCTCATATCGAAAATGGCTTCCGAGCGATCAGCAAGGCTTCGTAGAATCTCATCGATCTGTTCAATCTGGCTGTCGTTTTGAGGTGATGGGGAATCTTTGCTACCTCGCTGCGCATTCAGAAGATTTCTCTTTCGTTGGAGGCGTGTGACCATGGGACGCTCATCTCGGGCCCTGAGGCGAACCGAAAGATCTATGGGGTAGGGCAAGCGACTGATGGATTGAATCATTCCAATCTCGGTAAATGATTCCGGCAATTTTGAAAGCTCTAATGCGCGAAACTGATTGCCTTCAATATTAATCTGCCCAGCTTCAATTTTAAGATGTGGCCACTCTGCCTCGTCATGTGGGGAGGAAGTCAAAGTCTGAGCACTGTGCTTCATTTCCTCTCGTACCGCGTTTTTGTCTAATATTTGCACGCTGAATCCGAAGGACCCGAGTTGTGAACGCAGAAGCGAGCGCTTTTCGATAAGCTCCTCCTCTTGGAGTGCTTCGCTTGTCCAAAAGCATGCAATGATTTTCTGGGACAAGAGCTTTGGTCCGTCCTGCCCCATATCGTTCATCTGATCTAACAAACGATCCAACAGAATCCGGCGTCCATAGCGGTTCTCGGACAGAAAACTTTGTTTCAATTGCATTTCTACCCACTCTGAAAAATCGACTCGCTTTCGAAAAACAATCTGCAGCTCTTCTCCGGGCAAAAAGCGAAGAATAGATCGCCACCCATGGTGAAGGCTGCTCAGTTCTTCGTTAGAAAGGCAAGAACCGTCGATTCCTTCCAGCAAAAACATCATTCCTGTCGAGCCGTCGCTGAAGAGAAAACCTTCTTCGTTCACATGCTTGAACTTTGAAAAATCCTCCAAAAAGGCAGGTTTTCTGGGATGACACTCACCTATCCATTTACGAAGGTTCACGACTTGCTCCAGTGCGAAAAAGACGGGGCGATATTTCTGAAGGTAGCGATGCAAAACGAAAGAGACGCGCAGCAAACATTTCCCCCATTGAACGTCGAAAGTAGAAAAGGCCGATGACCAGAATCCCAGTTAATACAAAACCCCAGACTCGATGTAGATCAAGCGCATCGCTGACTTCTCCAACTCCAATAAAAAAAACTGAAAGTAGACAAAGTTCGAGCGGAGTCATTCCGAAGATCTGAAAGGCTCGGTCGAGATTTCGATAAACGGGTGTTCGCATCTTCAATTCCTTCTCGACCTTCGATCACCTAAAATAATTCACAATCAAATAGGCGGCGTTGACGACAATTAGTCCCACAATTCCATAAACCAGTTTTTGAAAACCTGAGCTTTCGCCTTTCGCAATTAACAAGCCAGCCCAAACAATAAAACCCGCGATTAAGACGTTAGCAATCCGAGTCAGAAGGCCTATGGTTGTGACAATTCGTCCTTCAAGTCCACTCTGTGCCAAGCTAGGTGTGGCAAGAAGCATCATCGTAATAGTGATCAAGACAAAGCGAACTTGGGTTTGCTTTGCCTGGATTCTTCTGGCCCAATCAAAAGTCATGTTCACTCCTGTGTTAAGTTCAGAGACCGGTATTAAATTCAAAGTATTTATTCGTGACCAAATTGCATTCAGTGACTGACTTGACCTTTTTGTAATACTGAAAAGCATTGAATAAAAGTTTTTTACGCCCCACGACGAGGGGTGGCTCCACTTAAGCTGTGAAGTCTGAGAAATTTCTTACATAATAAAGAACATCTATTTACAAAGGCGTGAGGATTATCAAAGTATTGCAAAAAATGTATGAAATCTGAACTGCTTTAGTTTGTTTGGAGTGAGCTCTCGCAAACCTTCAGGTCTTTGATTTGCCACAGAGGTACATTTTTGGCTGGGCCAAGTCGAGCCAGGTCCTTTTCACGCGCCTCGCGAATTACATCTTCAATCAAGGCGACCGACTTAGGCTTTTCGATATCATCTCTGAGGCTCGGGAAAATTGAACCAAAAATCTTTTCTTCCTCGGGGCGAACTTCACTGCGCCAAATTTCATCCACATTTTTTAAATCGGAGTCTTTGGGCATCACGAGTTGGCGGCTGGAATAAAAGTTTTTGAGGGCCGCTTCGTCCATTCGTCCCTTTTCTGCAAGAAGATTTCCGAGTGAAATTAGATGAGTTTTGTTTTTGATCAACGTAATCTGAGCAATTTGTTCAGCTTTTTTCAAAAGATTGGAGCTCAACTCATCCAGTTTTGTACGTCGGTCTGCAGGAAGTTTTGCGATGTAGTCTTTGAGGGATTCCTCGCTGCTGAATCCGGCCACACTGAGGCCCCATTCCGGGACAAGGCCAAAAACAATGATTGCTTTCTGAGCCATGGTATTCGCGCGTTGGATATCATTGGTTTGGCCCGCATCAGCAAAAGATCCGTTCGAAACTAGTTGTTGAGCCACCCGCCCAGCCATCAGAACCGCCATTTCACGCAGGATAGTTCCAAGCGTTGTCGGAAATCTCTGTGCCTGTTCATGGGAAGCAATTCCCTCGTAACAAACGATTTCCCCATTAATTTCGGCCACGCCTGGAATCACGCTGATCTCGTTGGCTTTAAAAAAATCACCAAAAAGGGTCGCGCGTACCAGATTGTGTCCCGCCTCGTGCATTGCAGTGATGATTTGCGTGTCGGAATTTTCAGGCAGATAGCGAGAGCGTTGAGGAATCGGAATGCGCAGTTTTAGAGGTGCCACTCCTTGTGCATATTGAAGCTCGAACTCTAAAGCGTCGGTTTCATGATTAAGATCCGCGACCTTTTGGGTGGGGCGAATCAGAATGCGAGTTCCTGCGGCGATGTCCGAAGTCATTAGTAGGAATTTGACAGAATCGTAAAAGCCTTCTTTCACGAAGCGATCAATCGATGCGCCTTGTTCTTCGACCACAAAGCCGACGTTCTCTAAAAGCTCAGCAGTTTCTTCGAAGGAATCCGTCGAATCAAAGCCGATGTCCCAGCCCCAAGTGCTGTCACCAGCCTTGATGCGCGTCAGGGAGTCAATCAGCTTGGATCGCGTCAACCGTCGGAGTGCCGTAGCGGTCAACGGAGGATATAGAAAAACGTTATCAATACCGACACGGGCCAAAAATGCTGTTGTGAAATACTTTTCTAAAAAATGCCGAACGAGATCGGGATCTTTCTGCAGTTTTTCATAGATCTGTTGTGCGGCCGCGATTTTCTGAGAGAGCGGAATGTCGTGAGGAATTTTTTTGTAAAACTCTTCTGTGGCATTTCCCGTCATCGTGATCAAGACATTGTGCATGTTGCGTTCGCGACCGTCCGAGAAAGTCGTAACGACAGGTTCGCGCAAAATGTCGTACAGAGCGATGAGCACTTCGCGGGGACAGTTTGCTAACTCGTCAAAGACAAAAAGCACATCTCCTTGTCTTCGATCGTACTCTTTCATGAAATCACTCAAGATTGCTTTTCCGTCCGGCCCGCGGCGGCCGAGGATCTTTTCTCGCATGTCTTCTTCGGTTTTGATGCCAGCGAAACTGATGGTGACCATGGCTTCTTCGCGGCCTTTAAGTTCCTTGGCAATTGCCATCGGGGTCCGCGTCTTTCCGGTCGAAGAAGGACCCAAAAACATGAATTTGCGAGCAGGAAGCTTGGCTCGTTCCCCGACTCCCACTGAATTTTTTTCATCTTCCCAAATTAAGAGCGCGCGCGTGAGTCGTTCTAGAACCGGCTCGATGCCAAAGACCTGATCCCCTAGACGCGTACCCAGATTTTTGAGGTGCTCGATCCTTTCGCGGCTCATGCGCGGGCGAGGGCTAAGAATTTTAGTGCCTTCTATTAATACTTGAGCCACATTTCCTTCGCCGGGTGCTTTTTTGAGATCCGTAATCAGCAAAGAGGAAGTGCGGTCTGCATGATTTTCAATTGTGAGATGAAGTTCTTTATCTTTTTTGTCGATAGGAATTTGGCCACTTGCGATGGCTTTCAGTAGTGAGTCTTCGATGAGTCTTTCGACTTTGCTTTCGATGGAACTGGCTCCTTGTTCAGGATCTTCCTGAAAGTGCAGCACAAGTTCTTCAACCTTTACGTCCCAGGTGAGCTTTAAGCTACCAAGTCCAGAATCTTTCGCGAGGACGGCTGCAAAGGTTCGCAGTTGACGGCGGATGATTTTTTGCAAATTCTCGGGCGAAATTGGAGCTAGTAAGACAATCTTTTTTACGCTTTGTACAAACTCGATCGAGTTCGAGGTGTCCGTGTCCCCGAGGCGGTTTTCTCGAGTCAAAACTTCATTCACAGCAATGGGATTTCGGTGATTATTATCCCATCGGCCATGGAGTTCGGGAAAGGTCAGGGGTCTGCCGAAGCGTTCGCCGTTACTTTCGCGCGACGCGATGAGGGAGGCTCCGTCCGTGGATGCCAAAACGAAGGTCACAGGTACGATGATCTCGCGAATTCCTGATGCGGGATTGTTGATGATAAATTTTCCTTCGCTCAACGCGGGACCAATGAAAGAGTCTTTGACATTTTTTCCCCATGAATTCAGATGGTCAAAAAAGAGCACAGCTTCATCGGGCCGGGAATAGCCCTCGGGGCAGCGTTGTGATGGGTCCCACTGGGGATTTTCTACGACGTACTCCGAAAGACCTGACATATCCATCTGCTGCTTGATCTTGTATCGACCGCAGGAGTGCCTCACGAGGAACTTGATCAGCTGACTCTGCATTTGTGAGCCCTGCAGACCCGGAGGGGAGCCGAGGTGGGTCCAAAGTTCATGTTCGTCCTTAATAGCCGGAAGCGTGAAAAGATGTTGTCGGTGCGCACGGTCACGCTTGTGAATGCCATCGATAAAGGTCTTGGCAAGTAGGCTCATGCCGCTACCTTTAAGTCCCGTGAGCCAAATTGATTCAGGTTTTTCGCGAGATTTGAAGATCTGGCGTCTCAGCTCGATGCCTGCAAAAGCTTCGATAGCAATATCTTGCCCGAAGACTCTTTCGCTCATGTAGCTTTGCAAAGCTTCCATTTGATCAAGTGCACGATCAGCTTGGCGACCAGAAGTATTGATCTCCTGACGACTTAAAGGCCCAACGATCACGATCTTATCAAAATCAATGCGCGTGCTCCGCAAGAGGCTCATGTGGAGAGAGGGCAGACTCTCGTCTCTTGTTTTTAGGCTATTCTGCAAGGCTTGAAGTTTCGGGCCAATAGTTTCCCGCCAAAGTTTCTGATTCTGTGGGATTAGGACTTTAAATTTTTCTTCGAGTAATTCGGCGGCGGCTAGGTCCTCTTTGGTCATCAGTGTGCGGAGACAGTCCAGCGAGGCCTCAACGGCGGTCTCATCAACTTCTCCGGCACGGTGAATGACTATGAGCCTCATCTCACGTTCCAAGCGCTTTTGCACAAGATCTACGGCTTCCCGCACATGAAATTCCTTATTGCTGGCGATGGCATTGAAGGCTCCTCGTAATTTTACGCCATGACCTTCTAAGATTGCGCGCTCGATTTCTTTCCAGTTTTGAAAACGTCGCAAAACCCTATGATCGAGATCCTCAACTTCAGCTGAGAGGCTAGAGTTTTTCGGAGCCCGAGATGAGTCGCCATCTTGGGCGGCCGAGCTTCCAGGGCAGCTAAACAAAAAATAAGACAAAAAAAGCTTCAAAAAGCCCAATGAAATGCTTGAAATTTGTATTCTCATTTTCTCACCGTGATGCAGAGCGGCGAAGATAATGTTTCTTCTAAGATAGAGCCAGAAGCTTAGGGCCTTGTAAGGATTATTAAGCTGGCGCGGAAGACTCTTGACTTAAATGCTGCAACGCGTTAATCACATGAAATTATGCTGAATTCCCTTGGGATCTTTGTGCATCGAGGTCTGGGAATTGGGCTGCTCGTCGCGCTCCTTTGGTCTTCAACGGCGCAGGCAGGTTTTCGAGACCTTCTTCGTCACTGCTATCAACCACTCGTTGTAGGCTTTTCATTAGATCGGAAATCGAGGGATCCAGTCCTAGAAAGTGTCGCTTTTGGGGATCTCGCGCTGCGCTTCAAAAAACTTCAAGCAGAGTGGGATGGAGTCGCCTTAACTGAGTCCGGCGCATGGCACCTATTGCGCGAGACATTTCAGGCGGAGGAGATTTTCAGTCTCCTCGGAGAAGCCTCTGTGGAGGCGCCTTCAATTGAGTTAATGCAAGCAAGACTAGATGCTTTGCTGGGTAGTATTCCCGCCTGGTCGATTTTAAGTCACCTCGAAAGTAGCCTTCGAGAAGCTCATAGTCGCTGTCGGCCCGAAGGTGCAAAGTCAGTTGCACGTCGGAAATGTATTGAAGAATTTTTGACAAAGAAGTGGGAGGCACCTCCAGCTGCGGAAGCCGAGGCAGAAGCCACGGAGCTCTCAAAGCGTAGGAAACGCCACTCGCTTAAAGTGTTTTTATCGCAGCAAAGCAATTTTCCCATTAAGGCTCTTGATGAAAGAACGCTGCTTTTTCCATCGGGCAGTCGACTTAGCTACCGTGACCGTCAAGGCCGAGTGGGCCCCGTGGCTTTTGTACCCTATGATTGGTTGATTCGAACGCAGACCAATCATGAGCGCGAGGGAATCGAGTCGGCACTACGCGATCCTGGCCTCAAGAATATGATCTTCAGTGGAGTTTTTCTGCCCGATGGTCGAGTGCTTCTCTACGATCAACATCACCGAATTGCGGCTTATGCATCGAAAATTTCGACCCAGATTCCAGTGGCTTTACCTATCTGGAGGCGAACGATCGAGGGGAGAAGCGAGGAAATTCTTCTTTCCGACTCTTATATAGCGGCCCTTAACTTTTTTGGATTATTGAGAAATGACTGGTTGGATGGGCTGGACGTGAGAGATTTAGAGAGTGACGAGGGACGAAAGCGCCTCCTGGAGAAACTCGCCTATGAGTACGCACAAACTTTACGACTGCGAAGCTTGATCGTTAAACCCGCCGGAGAATCCTTTTAACGTATACGCAAAGGTAAATCACAATTTTCACGATTTCAGTGAAAGGCGAACATAGGCCTGATAGTCTTTCCGCTGATGGCTACAAATCGCGAAGAAGTTATTCAATATTTGAAAAATCTCCGGGATCGGATTTGCAGTGGCTTTGAATCCCTCGAAAATGGGGACGATCACTTCCAACGCAGTAGCTGGAACTATCAAAAAGGAAGTGGCGGCGGAGAAATGTCGGTGCTTAGGGGAAAAGTATTCGAAAAAGCGGCCGTGAATTGGTCAGGCGTCTCCGGCGATGTTTTTCCCGGGACCAAAGAGGGAGAAAAAAAGGAAGCTTTCTTTGCAACTGGCGTGAGTCTCATCACGCACATGGCCAATCCCAAAGCACCCACCGTACATTTCAACATTCGTTACCTTGAGCGCGGAGACACTTCCTGGCTCGGGGGTGGTTTTGATCTCACTCCAATGGGTTTTCCTTTTGATGAAGACACCGCACATTTTCACTCGATCGCAAAAAAATCGCTAGATCCCTTCGGCTTGGAGCTTTACCCGCGGCTGATGCAAGCGGCTAAAGAGTACTACTTCATAAAACACTACAATCGGGAGCGCGGTGTCGGGGGCATTTTCTTTGACCATTACAGGACCGAAAAGCCGGAAGATGATTTGAAGATGTGGAAATCTGTCGGTAACCATTTTCTGGAATCGATCATGCCGATCTATCAAAAGCGCATCAACGAAGTCTTCACTCCAGCAGACCGCGAGACTCAGCTTAAGAAACGTGGGGCTTACGTCGAATTCAATCTCCTTTATGACCGGGGAACCAAATTTGGTTTCGATTCCGGAGGCAATCCGGAGGCAATTCTTTGTTCGATGCCACCTCTTGTATCGTGGTAATGGTGATTCAAATGGCTCTTCAAAAAGGACAGCGATTATCGATCGCATTTTCACTTGAGACGGACGATGAGATTATCGATGCGGCTCCAGAAGAAAAACCATTTGAATTTGTCTTGGGCAGCGGTCGTCTCAATCCTCACCTCGAATCACTCTTAGAAAAATTGGGAGTAGGTGAGCCATTCGATTTTACACTTGAGGGAGCTTTGGCCTTTGGTGAAAGAAATGAGGATCTGGCTTTAGAAGTGAGTCGACGAAAACTTCCCGCGCATCTCGGAGAACTCTCTGAGGGAATGTATTTTGAAACCTTGGGACCCGATAAAAAACTTCACCGCTTTCGCGTAACTAAAGTCGATGAGAAAAAAGTTTGGATCGATGGCAATCATCCACTCGCGGGTCAGGCGATTCACTTTTCCGGCAAAATTTTACGTGCTGACGTTGATTGATTGAAGTTTCTTCACTCAGCGCTTCACAAGCTCAACCCAAATTTCTTCGCCGAAACGCTCTGGGGTGGAGTCTTCGGCGATTTCCCATTTTCGAATATCAAAATTGCGTTCGGCGAACTGACGAATTTCCCATTGGCTAGTGCCAAAGGGTGGTCCACCTGGGTGTGTCTTTAAATAATAAAGTCCAAAGAGAGGGGCACCCTTCTTGAGAGCCGCGCTTGCTGCGGTCCAATAACGAGGCCGATCGCTCGGGGGAATGGCACAATAAAATGTGTGCTCCAAAATTCCATCAAAAAATTCGGGCCGAGACTCCAAAAAAGAAAGTGCATCACAAATTTCATAGTGGATTTTCGAATTGGGATAGAGGCGCCGGTATTCGGCCTCAGCGGCGGCGGCGAAATCCAAAGCATGAACTTCAAATCCGAGCTCTTCCAGGAATTTTGCTTCGTGTCCTCGACCAGCTGCCGGGACAGCAATCTTTCCCTTGTCTGGTAATTTCATTTTTGCAATTCTTTTTGAAAAAGGGGGCGCGCATTGTCCCAGCTCCCAACGATCACCACCATTGGCATAGAGTTCTGTCCAAAATTTTGCGTGATGAGCAGGACTGTCACTAGAACGAAATACCTTTGGGACTAGCTTTTCTGGAATGCCGGGCTGATGCAAAAGCGAGGCCTGAGCTTTGCGGGAAAAAACGACAGGAACTTTATCGGGGCCCAGAAAAGTATGGAGACGATCAAAAGCATCACATTCGATCTCACTCAGGGAAATTTCGTCTTGGAAGCCTCCTGGGAAATGCAGCTTCAGGCGGACGGGCTGATCCAAATCTCCATTAACAAGGACTACGGACTGCGCCACCAGAGGAGAATCAAAGGCTTGAATCCAAGCTGCTTTGCCTCCGTCAAAATGTGTCCATAGTCGCGAGCTGAGTCGGCTAGGATCGCTTCTCCTGATATTCGAAAGAATCTCTCGATTCAGGTCCTCGTCTTGCGAGCGAATGCCTGAAAACATGGGATAGCCTTCTTCATCAATTTCCAGGACTTGCTGGATGTCCATAGTATTTCTTCTAAATCAAAAGACCCTTGAAGCCCACGCTAAAGGCTCGTATAAGAAGTCGAAGCCTTGAAACCTAGACAATGGTTCGAGAGCTCAAATTTTTAAGTAATTTCACTCTCCTACGGAAGGACTGATCAGCATTATGCGACAGGAACCGCCACCGCAAAGCTCCCCTCGATCACTTATGTGGCTACTTGTAGGCAAAGGCCGTTTGGGCAGCGCACTCTTCAATGCGCTCAGGTCTTTTGGTGAAAGCGTGAGTGCCGTATCTCGCAATCAAAGTGCGGCCGAAATCACTTCCTTGATCGAATGTAGCGATCGAGTTCTCTTGGCGCTTCCAGATCGGGAGATAACTCCATTTTTGGACCAATTCCACACTTGCAAGCGCGAGACAATCTGGATTCACTTTGCCGCCACTCGATCCGACCCGCGGGCCGAACGCGCACATCCACTCTACAGCTTTTCGGGCAGAGAAATCAGTCCCGAAGAATTTGCTCGTATTCCATTCATACTTGATCGAGGCGCTCGGTCATTTGCGGAACTTTTCCCTAAATTTTCGAATCCAAACGTGCGACTGGCAAATAGTGATCGAGATTTTTACCACGCGCTTTGTGTGCTGGGTGCCGCATTGCCGCTTCTCATTTGGGCTGATGTCGAAAAGGCGATGCAAAGGGAACTAGCGATTCCTGCTGATTTTTGGAGGCGCTACACGGAAGGTATCGCAAAAAACTTCTTGGAAATGGGTAGGGCCGCGCTAACGGGGCCCTGGGTGCGCTCTGATTTAGAGACTATTCAAAAAAATTCTGATGCCCTGCTGAATCGAAGCCCACAATTGGCGGCGTTCTACGCGATGGGACTAAAACAATTCTACGAAAGTGCAAGCGAACGAAAATCGGAAAGCAGGGCAAATGATCTCGCATAAAATCTTTCAAGATAAAATTGATCGCGGTGAAAAGTTGGTAACGGTAACTTGTTACGACGCCTGGACTGCGCGCTTGATCGATAAGCTTCCTTTGGACATGATTCTTGTCGGTGACAGTGTCGCAATGGTACTTCATGGTTTCGACAGCACTATTCATGCAACAACTGAGATGATTGAAAGCCACGTCGCAGCCGTACGCCGAGGTTTGCGCAGCGAAAAATGGATCATTGCCGATATGCCCTTTGGAAGTTTTCGTCAGGGTTCTACTGTGGCATTCAATGTGGCCATGCGCTTTTTGCGTGCGGGCGCGCATTCCGTAAAACTTGAGGGTTTAGACGGGCATGAAGACGTGGTGAAGCACTTGGTAGAATCCGGAATTCCTGTCATGGGGCATTTGGGACTTACACCACAATCACATCTCACACTTGGAGGTCACAAGGTACAGGGGAAAAACATCGATCAAGCAGAAAAAATTCTCCAGGACGCCGAGGAGTTAGAAAAGCTGGGTTGTTTTTCTCTCGTTTTAGAGTGTGTTCCCGCGAAACTAGCCGCAGAGATCGCAAAAAGACTCCGCATTCCCGTTATTGGCATTGGCGCTGGGGTCGAAGTCGATGGGCAGATTCTGGTTTTGCAAGATCTCCTGGGGGCCAATGACGAATTTAACCCGAAATTCTTGCGAAAGTATTCCAATCTAGCAGCCATCATCCCCGAAGCGTTGAAGAATTATGCGGCCGATGTCGTGGAAAAAACCTTTCCCAATGAAAAAGAGAGCTATGGCCCATGATAATCTTCGAAGGTCTTTCAGGTTTTGCTGAGTATAGGACTTCGCTTTCCTCCAAAGGTGCCGTCGCCTTTGTGCCGACCATGGGAAATCTCCACGAAGGCCACCTCAGGTTGGTCGATGAGGCTAAAAAGATCTCGCCCACGGTCATCGTCAGCATTTTCGTTAATGGAAAACAATTCAATGATGCCAATGATTACAAGAATTACCCGCGAAGTCTTGAAGCAGATCGCGAAGCTCTGCGAGCGCGTGGAGTGAATGCGCTCTTTCTCCCGAAAGAAAAAGAACTTTATCCGGATGATTACACCTACCGTCTGCACGAGACTGATTGGAGCCGGGAACTTTGTGGCGCGCACCGGCCAGGACATTTTGACGGTGTGCTGACCGTCGTTTTAAAACTCCTCAACATCGTGAAGCCTCAGTTTCTCGTGATGGGGCTCAAGGATTTTCAACAATTCACTCTGATTGAGGGAATGATTGCGGCCCTATTTTTGCCAGTGAAGATTATTGGCGTCGAAACGGTTCGAGAAGCAGACGGACTGGCGATGAGCTCGCGGAATGCTCGTTTAAGCAGTGAAGCGAGAAAGAAAGCCATGATTTTGCCCAGAATCCTGAGTGATTTTTCGCAGTCAGACGAAGAGGCGCGTAGAAAGCTTGAAAGTGAGGGCTTTGCCGTGGATTATCTGACCCGGCAAAGAGGCCGACGCTTTGTAGCGGCCCATTTAGCAAACGTGCGTTTGATTGATAATGTGGCTCTTAGGAAAGGCGAAAAGGAGCAGTCAAATGATCTTGAGTCTTGATGTGGGCAATAGCCAGATTTACGGCGCCGTATTTGATGGCCCCCGAGTTCTCTTTCAGTTTCGAAAATCCACTCATCATGGCAGTAGCTCCGATGAGATTGGTTTGTTTCTTCGCTCAGTCTTGCGCGAGCAAGGGATTCGAGAAGGTGACGTGGAGCAAGTGGCCTTTTGCTCAGTCGTGCCGGATATCAACCATACTTTGGGTAGTGCCATCGTAAAATATTTTGGCATGGCGCCCTTTCAATTGAAGGCCGGAGTGAAGACGGGGCTGAAGATTAAATATCGCAATCCATTAGAGGTGGGCGCTGACCGCATCGCCAATGCGATCGGTGCCTTGCATCGTTATTCGGGAAAGAACTTGATCATCATAGACTTTGGCACCGCTACAACTTTTTGTGCAGTGACAGAAAAGCATGAATATTTAGGTGGGCTCATCATTCCAGGTCTTCGACTTTCCATGGAGGCTCTTGAATCAAAAACAGCCCAATTGCCTAAGGTTCCCATAGTTGCAAGCGAAGAGATCATTGGCCGCTCCACCATTGAATCCATCCAGGGCGGACTTTACTTCTCGCATTTGGCAGCCGTTACATGGATCAGTGAAAAAATAGCACGTGAAGCTTTTGGAAAAGAGAAAGCCTTTATCATTGGCACCGGAGGTTTTTCGCGGCTTTTTGAAAACGCGGGAGTCTTCGATGCATTGGTCCCAGATCTGGTTCATCAAGGAATTTTTCAAGCGCTTGAGATGAACCGACCCCAATCGTTAATGCGAAAGCGAGGTGCTCAAAATGCGACGCACAATGCTGAAGTCTAAAATCCACCGCGCGACGGTCACCGAAGCCAATTTGAACTACGAAGGCAGTATTTCCATAGATCCCAAACTCTGTGAAGCTGCGGATTTGCTCTTTTTTGAACGCGTTGAAATTTACAATTGCAATAACGGGGCGCGATTTGCCACTTATGTGATTCCGGGGGGCGATGCCGAAATCTGTTTGAACGGCGCCGCAGCTCGAATGGTTCAACCTGGAGATTTGGTCATCATTGCGTCTTATGCGGAATTCAATGATACTGAGCTTCAGGGGGCGAATACTTTCCGTCCAAAGCTCATTTACGTGGACGAGAAAAATCGCATAAAAAATAAATGAAGTTTCGGATTAAAGATTGGGCCGTCTTCCTTGCTTGTGAAGGCCTTTTTCTCATTGGCCTTGCTGTTGGTATTTGGGGTTCGAAAAATTTTGCGCCCACGCCCATTGCCGCAATGGTGTTTTTTATTGGTGGAGGATTGAGCCTACTAATTGCGGGTCTAGTTTGGTTTGGAAGTCGCCGAGGTGGGACATCTGCAAGAGTTTCGTTGAATGCGCCCATCTCGTTGGATGATTCGTTTCGAGCTAATCTACGCTTCCAGGGTCAAGCACCCTTGATCAAATTGCCCCATATGGAAAGCTATTTCATTGTGGTTAACGAAGGGGTACAGCGCATCAAAGTTTCCGCCCATGTCTCCTGCATTCTAGAGCATTGGAGTGGTCCGGAAGTTTCCGTTTTGACCGCTTCAGGCAATCGACAGCTCTCTGAGCGAGAGATTTTGCGCATTGACGGGACTGAGGCACACGAAATCATTCTTCGGCGAGCCAATGAGGATCTCAAAAACGATCCAGAATTCCGTAGTCGGTTTCTTGTCCATTTAATTTCGACGGGCGACGAGCTAGTATAAGTCTCATGCTCCGAAATAAGTCTGAACAGCGTTTTCCGCAGCTAGCAAAAGAAGCGCTGATCACCAGCCGTCAGCGAGGGACTCCGGAAAACCGGGTTTGGGCGAAGGTGATTGATTGGGTTTTGGTACATGTTTTTTTTCTGAGCATTTCTTTCTTCTTCCCCCGCACAAGTTGGATTGCTCTCGTATTTGCCTGGTCCTGGATTGACGGCTGGGGTCGAGGACAGTCTCCGGGGAAGTGGTTGTTGGGCCTGCATACAATTGACGTGCAGCGTGGAACTTTGCCGCGACTTTATAACGGACTCATACGCAATGTCCCCTTTATGCTCTGCTCTCTGGGGGTTGCGGGAACTTCATTGATCTCCACCGGCCTCTTGGCCTTGGGCGTTGCCCTAGTAGCGCTGGAAACCTATTTTATCTTTGTTTTACGCAGCGGGATCCGGGTAGGGGACGTAGTTGGAAACACGCGCGTCTTTGATTTCAGAGACGAACACACCCAGTTCATCGAACAATTTCTGAAAAAACGCGAAGGCATGTGAGCCTTAACTGACTCGCTGCGTTGAACCTTGTCATTTCCATGCTTTGAATTCTCGGCCAAGGTAGGTTGAAATGGCCCCAGTCATCAGATGTTGACGTTGAAGGAGTTAGGCCTGTGAAAAAGAAAATTTATTATTCAGCTGTGTCCCTGGTTCTTGGTGTGTCCTTACTTTCCTGCACTCAAGGAAAACAAGCCAATAAAGCCGAAGATATTGTCCGCCCCTTGGCCGACAATTTTGTCATCATCGAATACAAAGGCGGCAAAATCACCGCCAAAGATGTTGAGAAAGATTTGGCTCCTGGAATGAAGGAAGTGCAAACGCAAATCCTCGAGCAATACAAGCAAGCCGCCAATCGTGCACTTGTGATGAAGCTTTTGGAAGCCGAAGCTAAAAAAGAAGGCGTCAGTTCTCCGCAGGAATTGATGATGCGTAAAGTTGAGCCCCGTCAGCCGTCTGAAGACGAAGTGACTGCGTTCATGAAACAAAACGGCCTTGATAAGCCGCAAAAAGATCCTCGTACTGGAAAAGTTGAAAAAGTTAGCCGCGACGACATTCGCCAGTTCTTGGCGCGCCAGTCGATGCAAGAACAACAACAGGCTTTCATTGCAAAATTGCGAAGCGACGTAGAGCCTAAGGTGAAAATTGAAGAGCCGCGCGTGAAGATTGCTTTGAATGGTGACGAGCCCTTTGCTGGTTCGAAAGACGCTAAAGTTGTGATTCACGAATTCAGCGATTTCGAGTGTCCCTACTGTGCGCGTGGCAAAACAGTCGTAAATCAGATCAAACAAGCTTACGGCGACAAAGTTAAAATCGTTTTCCGAAACTTTCCTTTGGATTTCCACCCCAACGCTGAACCAGCGGCGATCGCGGCACTTTGTGCTCATAAGCAAGGCAAATTCTGGGAGTTCCACGACAAGGCTTTCGACAATCAAAAAGCTTTGAACGAAAAGAACTACCAAGCTTGGGCCAAGGAACTTACGCTCAATGTGGACGAGTTCAAAAAATGCCAAGAAGACTCGACCGTCAAGGCTGCCTTGGAGTCTGACATGAAAGCGGCAGAAACTCTTGGGGTGAATTCTACACCCACATTCTTCGTCAACGGACGAAAGGTGAGCGGAGCCCTTCCTTTTGATCAATTTAAGAGCATGATCGATCAAGAGCTATCAGGCCGATAAAACTAAGCTCGACTTCGGTCGAAACTGAACTTAAAACCCTTGGTCGTGATGACAACGACCAGGGGTTTTTTTATTGTTTTTGAAGGTGGCGAGGGAACCGGAAAAACAACGCAGATCCATAAACTTAAAACTTGGATTGAAACGGAATTAAAGCGCGAAACTCTCGTCACATTTGAACCCGGTGGAACGCCCTTGGGGCAGAAAATCCGCGAGTTTATTTTAGACCCCTCGATCCCCGCAATGGATGCCCGCTGTGAAGCCTTGCTATTTGCGGCGGCGCGCGCAGAACATGTGACAAAGGTGATCGAGCCAGCCCTTGCAAGTGGTCGGATAGTTCTTTGTGACCGATACTGGGACGCCTCACGGGCTTATCAGGGCGGGGCGCGCTCACTGGGCTTTTCAGCAATTGATGCTTTGAATTCTTGGGGAACCCGAGATCTCCATCCTGACCGCGTCTATCTTTTTGATGCTGATCCTAAGGCAGGCTTAGAGCGCGCACGTGTACGAAACGACGGCAAACTGGATCGCTTGGAACAAGAAAGTCTCAGCTATCATGACATCGTCCGTGAGAGTTATCGAGAGATCGCGCGGCGTGAGCCCGAGCGCTATCTTGTCCTGGATGCTCGAGAGGCGATTGATAGCATTTTTCAACAACTCCAAAACGACTTGCGCGAGCATCTTCCACAATGAAGGCCGCAGAGATCGTTGATCGTTTGATTCGCGCCGAAAAAGCCAGTCATTTAGGCCACGGCGTTATTTTACAATATTCGCAGCGCGGGGCGGACGAATTTGAAAACGAAATCCTCCGACTCTTGAAAGCTTTGGCCTGTCGCGAGCCCACCAGTGATGGGGCCTGCGGCCGTTGCGAAAGTTGTCGCATATTTACTTCGGGAGGCTTGAGAGAACTTGCCCATCCTGATCTTCATATTCTTTATCCGTCGAATGATCGGAGCGACTACACGGTCGATGCGATCAAGGAGCTGAAGCGGTCATTTTCACTCACGCGAGCAACGGCGCGAAACCGGATACTCTTGGTGATGGGGGCCGAGGGATTATCCGCTGCGGCGTCCGCACCCGCTAACGCTTTGCTCAAGATTCTCGAAGAACCCCGACAAGACACATTTTTGATCCTTTGCACACAGGAAAGCCATCGCCTTTTGGCGACCGTTAAGAGCCGCTGCCAACTTTATCGGGTTTCGCCAAATCTTCTTTCGCCGGTGGCCGCCGCGCTTGCCGAAGATTGGCAGGCACTTTTACGTTGGTTGGATCAGGGTGGGGCCCGATCGGATACCTTTCCGGCTAGCTTGCCTCCTTTTAACGATGCCTATTGGAAAGAGCGCGAATCTGCGATTCAGGAGATTAGCGATATCTATGGCCAGGCGTGGGAAGCTCTTCGGGAGCGCTGGTCGGCTTGGGATTTGGCCCACGCCCGCCGAGTCTTGGCTTTTTTTCAAAGGCTAGAAAGCCTAGTCATTAGGCTCAAAGGTCATGGCAATGCGGGCCTTCAATGGCTGACTCTCCAACAGGGCGAATTGCCAAGAAATTAGAGATTTAGCGGGAAATTTGGATCCTATTTAGGAACGGCCTCTTAGGCCAAAAGACCTTTTTGTGATAGGTTTTCCCTATGAGTCTACTTGAGATCGTTCGGGTCCGTTTTCTGTGGCCTGGAAAGATGTATGAGTTTCGTAACGCCCACAATCTCACCTTAAAACGGGGCGAAAGTGTCGTGGTTCAAACCGACGATGGTGATGAACTGATCGGTACCGTAATGATCGCACCTCGTATTCGGCTGGCTCGCCGGGAAGATCAAAATCTGCCTTCAGTTTTGCGGATCGCTAATGATCGAGAAATTGGCATGAATAAAATCACCGGAGATTTTCGCTCCGATGTGAAGTCCTTCTTCGACACCCGAGTGCGCTCGCGTGAACTTAATGGAGTGAAACTAGTAGATATTGAAAAGGGCAATGGCGGACAAAAGCTGATCATCTATTTCGCAAGTGAACAAAAACGCTTTAATCATCGCGAACTCGCCGTCGAAGTTGCGCAGCGATTTAAAATGCGTGTGGAACTTAGGCCGGTTGGCATTCGCGATGCAGCTCGGCTGTCGGGCGGTATTGGAAAATGCGGATTGAGCCTTTGTTGTTCGACTTGGCTGCCGGATTTTCAGCAGATTTCCATTCGTATGGCCAAGGACCAAGGTCTGTCTCTTGATCCGGACAGCATCAATGGTCAGTGCGGGCGCCTGCTATGTTGTTTGGGTTATGAGCACCAAAACTATTTAGAACTCGGCCAAGGCCTGCCAAAAGTCGGCAAAGCGGTTTTAACTCCGAAGGGCGACGCGCGCGTAGTTAAACTTGATATTTTGCAGGCTCGTGTGACCGTACGTTTTGAAGACGGGGCTTATGAAACTTTTCTCTCCAGCGAAGTGCGACGAAAATTTGGCCCGGGTGGTCAGGTCGCTGAAGGCGGAGATGGAGACGAAGATGGGGAAGGCTTGGAGTCAAACGAAGAGCGCCAGGCCCGCCCCAATGAACGTAATGATCGAGACCAAAGACCGCGTGGCGACAGCAATCGGGGACGCGATTCCCGTAATTCTAGACCTAACCAGCGGCGTGATGGACATGGACAGACTGCCGACCGCCAAGAGAATCGAGATACTCGTACAGGACCGACGGATGCCGGCTCGCAAAGTTCTGGTCGAGATGAACAAAAGCAAGACGATCGATCACAAAGTCAAAGTTCGAACGAAAATCCTAGTGGATCTGGCGTCAACGCTGGCTCTGATTCAGACAATCGATCGGGGAATCGGCAGCGCAATCGTCGCCGTCCTCGCAATCAAGGATCACGCGAAACGTGATATTCGATACTCATTGCCATCTCCATGACGAAAAATTGAGAGACAGCGGTCAGGAACTCCTTCAAAACGCCGCAGCTAGCGGGGTCGGGGGAGTTTGCGTGATTTGCGCTGATCCTACAAATATCGCGGCCTTTCCAGAATTTCCCCTCTCCATCCCAAGACCTAGTCAAGAATTTCATGTGGCCTACACGATGGGTCTGCATCCGCACGAAGCACGTTTTTTCAATGCCGAACTGGAAAGTGAAATTCGAAAAAAAGCCCTCGGGGCTCATGCCATTGGCGAAACCGGATTGGATTATCACTACAATTTTTCTGAGCATGATGTTCAGCGATCCGTCTTTGATTTTCATATACAGCTGGCCTGCGAACTTAAAAAACCTCTGGTGATTCACCTGCGGGATGCACGCCAAGATGTCTTGAAACTCCTGGATCGCGAAGAACTTCGCGCACACCCGAATCCAGGAATTCTCCACTGTTTTACAGAAGACGAGGAAACAGCAAAACGACTACTGGATATGAATTTCCATATTTCCTTTTCTGGCATTCTTGCCTTCAAAAACGCGGATGCCTTACGATCAGTTGCCCGCATGGTGCCACTCGATCGTCTATTGATCGAAACTGACTCGCCCTACTTGGCTCCGCCTCCCTACCGAGGACGCAGCAATCAACCTGCGTGGGTTTTACGAGTATTAGAAACGCTGTCAGAAATTCGCGAAGAAAGCCTAGAAGTAATTCGAGAAAAACTGTGGCAGAATTCTTTGAGTATTTATGGCCTCCAATGACGACGACATTGTTTTTGAAACGGAAGAATTAAAAAGTGTTCGCAGCGAGATTGATCGTTGGAAAGCGCCTGATTTTAGTCAGACGGTCGAAGAGGGGCGCTTCCGCCGAATTTTCATAGCGGGGATTTCTGGCTATATAGGCTCGGCCTTGGCCCTTGGCCTACGCGATGACTATGAAGTTTTCGGAAGCTATTACGATCATCCGGTCCGCATCGAGGGTGTGACTGGGCTGAAAATGAATTGCTTGATGGGGGGCGAAATCCTCTCTTCCATCACACGCTACAATCCGGACCTGGTGGTTTATTGCGCCGGCATGACCTCAACTGATCAATGCGAAGAATTGCCACAGGTTGCCGAGGCCCTGAATTTCCGCGCACCTGCAATCTTCTTCAAGGTTCTGCCGAAACCAGTGCCCTTTGTTTACTTTGGGGCGGATGTGATTTTCGGCGACACTCTTAAGGCACCCTTCAACGAACAGGCGCGGGCCAAGGCCGTCAACACGCTTGCGCTCACAAAGAAGAAGGGCGAAGCGATGGTCTACAATCACAATCGCCTTACTTATGTTTTTCGTTTGCCGAATGTTTATGGTGAAAGGCTTGGTGGCCCACAGTTTCCGCGGGATTCATGGCTCCAGTGGCTGCAGCGCAATCTCGAGGCGGGTGAGCGTGTTTCACTCTACCGCGATCAAATTCGCTCTTCGCTCTACGTGGGGGATTTAGTGCGGGCCTTTAAAAAGTTTTTAGGCAAGGCTCCGATGAAATCCACGCTTTTGAATATTGCACCTGAAAGGGGTTATTCACGTTACGAATTCGGTCGCTTGTTTTGCCGACAGTTTGGTTACGATGAAAGCCTGATTATGGATTCTTCGGTGGACGACAATCCCGAGCTCACAATTCCGCGCCCGAAGGATTGTCGATTGGTCGGCTCCCTTTTTCAAGAATCCTACAAGTTTCTTCCTCAAAGTGCTGAGGAAGGTCTAAAGGAAATGAGCGATCGCCTGCGCGTGGGGTGCACCAAGGGTTGGACCTGAACTGCAGCAGGAAACTCCTAGATGAGAGCAATGAATTTTATTTATAGCTCTGGCGGACAAATTCACTGAGGAAATAGCGAACCACATCGGGAATAGAGACGCGCTCGCCGCGGTAATTCCAGTGAAGCTGGTCAAAGGCGCCCCAACTGGCTTCCAATTCAAAAGAAGGTTGCTGCTGACTTGGGGTGAAGATCTGTCCGAGAAACTGGTTGAAAGCCAAAACGACGCGGCCGCTGCGCTCGCCCGAGACAACAAGTTTTACGCCATTTCTAAAAAGCATGAAGTCTTCTTCGGTGTTGCTGACTCGGTAGAGGTGCACGCCGTGAGAGGCGGATTGTCGAGAGCCATTGAAAACTTCAATGTCGCGCTGAAAACTCTCGCGAAGTTTTCTCATGAATTCGCGGGTCATGCGCTTTAGAAGGTCTTGCTTCTTGAAAGAGTTGCTGAAATCCACAACTCCCATACGATCCATTTTTCGTTCTTCTAACGCGAGTTCCGTAGCCCAGGCTAAAACTGCCGTAGACGAGAGACTTCCAGTCATCGGCTGTTGGCCCGGAACGGACTCAGGCTCTGCAGCTTTTCTGTTCTGCGAATTTCGCTGAGTGGGAGCTGGGGTTACGTTTTCTGCTCGAGGAGATTTCTGAGAGATTTTCTCGGCTCGTCCGGCAGTAGGGCCTAGACTTAGGTGAGCTTCGCCGCCTTCAGTTTCCGCTTTTTGAATCGCGGGGCTTTCAAGCTTTTGAGTCTGACGTTGAAACTCTTCGTCCTCTTCCCAGCTTTGCCAGAGATCACCATGATCGCGACCCTGCCAGGAATTCGAGCCCCACTCTTGGACCGAGGAATTTAAGCGAGTGTTAATAGTTTGACGAGGATGGGTAACAGAATCCTCAGGGATTTCTCGAGAATCAATGCGGAAGTCTCGAAGATTCGGTCCGTTTTTCGCCATAATGAAAGTTTAAGGCGAAGCGGACCGAAGCACAAGTTAGAAAAAAGTCAGGGCACCACCCTGGCCGGTCGACAGAACGCATTTCGCCCCAAAATAATTGAGGTGGGTGTCCTAAGCCCAGTCAGACTGGGCATTACGGAATTTAGGCTTCCGCAGCAGTCCCGAAGGAGAGAGCGGCTTGCACACCTTCCGCAGGCAGGACTCCCGTTTGAAAATACATCGGACAAAATGTTTGTCCTGTCCTTATCGCACCGGGCAGACTTCCCTGACGTTGGATTTAGTATAACTCCGAAGGTGGCTTGCAGGAACGAAAAAAATCCGTGAAACTATTCCTGTGTCTAACCCGTTGAAATCCGGCCTGAAGATTCTACTTGCGGACGATTCTGTCACCATGCATCGAGCCGTAACGCTGGCTTTGAAGAAAATGGCTTGTGATTTGATCATTGCGACTACGGGTGCAGACGCTGAACGCATGATCCTCGAGCAGCGCCCGCAGATCGTACTACTTGATTGGGATCTTCCGGAGAAAAGCGGGATCGAGCTTTGTCGTGAAATCAAAACAAATCCCCAGTTGGAGGCTTCTAAAGTAATTTTGCTTTTGAGCAGTTTTGAAAAACTTGAAGACGCAGAATTGGAATCCGTTCCGAGCGACGGACGACTCTGGAAACCCTTTGAAGCCCACGTCTTACTGGCCTTAATTGAAACTTTACTTAAAGCGGATTTTTCGAATGCAGAGGGCGGGGGAACAGTCAGTGCCGTCGTGGAATCCACAGCACCCCTACGTCTAAGTCCTAGGGGGCCGGCCGAGGAAACCGCACCTTTGACGATGCCGCCGCCGCTTCCGAAACGAGCTGAAGCGTCGTCGAGCACCCGGCAACTTTCATCGCGGACCTCGAAAGAGATGCCGCCGCGACCTTCGACTCCGCCGCCAGTGCCCCCAAGTCAGCGACCCACGGCTTCAAAAGCTAGTGGCCCGCTACCCGCGGTTGAGGAGACGGCTAAATTGCCTGCGCCGCCTCGGCCCGGAAAACAGCGTGGAAGTATTGCTGAACTTTTCCGTCCGAATATCCGCGAGCTAACTAATCCCGGAAAAGAGGTCATCAAGGAAATGACCGAGGCCACCTTTGGTGGAGCCTTTGATGATGACACCTCTTTCCCTGAAGAGGCCGAGGAGTTTAAAAATCCTAGCCCCGATGAGCAGAGAGAACTGATGCGGATTAGAAAAACCATCGACGACGCGCAGCGCCAGGAAGCCGCATTCGCAGACGATGCGGAAAACTCGGCTTCGGCTTCGACCTCCAATGCCTTGTGGGAAAGCCCGGTCCCCGAAAATGCCCCGACCGATGAAGGCTTTTCGGAACGCATTGCCCTGCCGAAGCATTCTGAAATTAAATACACCAGTCCGGGTCGCTCCATTCCTGGCTTGGCTGAACAGCAGGCAGCGATGAATCGTTCAACGGCTGCGAAGGCTACACCTCAAGGTGAAGACATCCGTCGCATTGTGGCCGCAGAAATTGAACAGAAGTTTCGCCCCATACTTCGCGAGGAACTTGAAAAGCAACTGGCGAGAGTTCTCGACGAACTCAACGAGATTGATGGCTAAAATCCGGATCGAAGACCACGATCTGCTTGGTAGCACCCAAGATCAACTTTTCGCAAATTTACAGGAGCCGGAAATTCAGCAGTGGAGTGGGGTTCTGGCCAATCGCCAATCACGGGGGCGCGGAACTCGCTCGCGCAGCTGGCTTAATACGGAAGTTTCGGGTCAACAGATTTTATTTTCCCTAGGAACCGTACTTCCAAAAGAGAAGTTGCAGCTCCCACTCCCCTTTCTATCCTTAGTGGCCATCGATTCTCTTTGGCAGACATTGAAATTTTTTGATTGCCCGATGGAAAAGCTGGCGATCAAGTGGCCAAATGATCTTTGTTTAACCTCAGCAGACGTCCATTGGAAGAAAACTGCCGGCATCCTTCTTGAACTAAAGGGGAGCCGTCTTTTAGTGGGAATGGGCGTGAATCTCGTTGCAGTTCCCAGTGATGTGTCGGAAGGTGGCGCCCTTTCCGAGGTTTGGGAGCAGGCTCTCGATTTCACGGATCTTTCGGCGCGCCGAAGATTTTGCGAGGAAGTGGCAAAGCATTTTATTTTGGCTTTTGAAACTTGGACTCTGGACCCCACGCGCTATTCCGCTCGATTGGTTCAATCTTTGATGGCAGAGGCATTTTCCAAACTTCTCGGACGCTCAGTAAAATTAAAAAGCGATGGGAAAGATTACATCATTCGCCGCATGGACTCCGACGGTGCCCTTTGGTTGGGACAGGAATTAGGATCTGAGATTCGTGTTGTATCAAGCGAAGAGCTTGATTTCGGCAGCCTTTACAAAAAAGCGCCGTCGCCTGTCTAAACTTTCAACAGTCAGTGTCGACAAGCTGGTCGGGCTATCTCTTTGAAATTCATGAATTAAACAGGATTTATTAAGAGCAGATTAACTTGGCACAAGTCCTGCATTCAATTGCCTAGAAAGATTTCTATCGGCTCGTTGGTGGTTAATGAATTTTGGAGGATATATGAAGAAGCACAATTCTTTCTTAGGATTCCTTCTTGCTGCCACGGCCCTTACATTCGCGGCCTGCGGTAAAAAGGACAAAGACACTGCGGACAGTTGCGATCGTTATCGCAATGAAATCCGCGATTACGAGGACAGAGGCGTCGTTGGCAGCGGTTTCGATCGCATACCAACACACTGTTTGCCGCGCTCACAGCGACTGACATCGACTCTGCCTCAGCAACCGTCGGTTAACTTTGACGTCAGCGATATGATCGTACAAAACCTGCAAGCAACTTGGGGTAATGTCATCGTGTTGAAAGATGTTCAAATCGCTAACACTGGCGATCCAAACGTCGACGTATTGGCTGGAAATCCCACAGGTAGCATTGCCTATACTTGGCTGCAACTACGTGATCGTCTCCGAGTCATTGCTGAGCACTGCGCATGTTATGTGACCCTACCGTCGAACGTAGATTCCGCAAACGTATCACTCTTTGGCCGCTTGGATTTCGGAGCCTTCTCCGGACAATTTGCCTTTGATTTGATGTCGAGTGCTGAAGTTCGTTTGCAGTACGATCACTGGGGATACTCACGGATCCGCAAAGTCTCTCACGTTTTCTCTTACTTGATGAACGCGATCCACACTTCGTGGGGCAGTGTTTGGGGTTACTGGGGTAATCATAATCAGTGGGGCTGGAATAACGTCTACTGGTACTATATCCCATACACCATTCACCACTACCACTACGTTCCTTATATCCCGGTCTATGGATCTGGAAATTATCTGAACGTGAACGTTGGAATCTCGGGCGGTAGCAACTTCTACTTCGACGCAGGCTTCAGCTTCTCGAAGTATTACTAAGATAATGCTCTCTTGCTGTGTTGAAAAAAGTTGAGTTGCGCGGCGCGGAGTTGAAAAACGCTGAGCTGAGTTGAGTGAAAACTAGATTCCCGCAGATCTAGAGTTGAACGTCCACTCCTTAAGAAATTGCGGTTTACGCACAAGACCTCGGAAGCCAAAGTCAGCGCTTCCGAGGTCGTTTTCTTTTCTGCTCGCGCTAAATCGGCTAAACGATTTCAAATGGGCCGAAAGCAAAATACCTTCATCGCAGCCGAAGAGCGCGCCCCCCGCGATCGAAAACTCACCCATCCCGACGGCCTACGCATAGTCCTCTTGCACCCCCGCATCCCACAAAACACCGGCTCCATCGCCCGCCTCTCGGCCGCAACCGGCTCCCGCCTTGAACTGATCCGCCCTCTATTTGAAATCGATGATCGAAAGCTGATCCGCGCCGGCCTCGACTATTGGCCACTATTGGATGTATTGGTCTACAACTCGCTAGACGAATGGATCGAAGCCAACCCAAAGGCAAATCCATGGCTCGTAGAAAACACGGGAGAAACAACTTATTCCAAAGCCAATTTCCAAAAGTCCGACGTCTTAATTTTCGGCGACGAACAAGACGGCATCCCCGATTCCCTATCCGAAAAATACCCAGGCCGCACCCTCCGCATCCCCCAACAAGGCGTCCGCTCCATGAACCTCGCCATGTGCGTGGGCATCGTAACCTTCGAAGCTTTGCGACAGCTAGAATTTTTGGAAATGAAATAGCAATCCTGCTTGGTAGGGCATTAACATGGGTGTCGAGGTTCGGAAAATCTGGGCTTTAAAAAGCTGATGGGAGAACTAAATCTAGTGGTTTTTAGGTATTCGTAATTCAACTCCTACTCGAGCTTGAACTTCATGTAGCAAATAACTATTTTTCTACGCCTTGAATCTCATATGTTCCTGCGGAGTTGATGTTTACTCTTCTTTTATCACATTCAATTGTTGCCGTAGTGTCACTTGCGAACTGAGTGCGGCCACAGTCAGAGGGCTGCTCACGAACGACGACTTCTGCAATCGAACAATCCGACCGTAGAATTTTAAATGCCACCAGGAAGCCCTCGGGCTCCTCTCGCAGGAGCCACCACGATTCCTTTGGATTAGCTTCAAAGTCCCCGCCAAATGTTCCGCTACCACTATGGGTTTTGGTGCCATCTTTTCTGTATATTTCAAATACCAAAGGTAGGACTGAGGATTCAATTTCAGTAAGCCGATAATCTCTATTTACTAAAATGCATTTCCCGACGATTTTCCAACTGTCTTCCACTATTCCAGCGGCTTTCGCTTTAGAATCTTTGGTCGCGTAGATCGGTATATTCTTATTATCGCCGGTCCAATTCGTCGGTTTTATTTCTCGAGTGGGTCTTACCTTTGAAGTCGAAGTTACTCCAATACAAGGAACACAAATGCAGCAAAGAAAAGGAACTAACCGAAAGATTTTGGAAAACATGGTAATAAATATAACAGACGCAGATATGTCGTCCAGCGGCGATCCATTGCGTTTGGACGACCGGTCTAGATTCCAATGATTTTAAAAGCCCGGCTGTCACTTAATGCCGGAGTATCGTGAACCTTCGGGCCTGACTCTGATTTTGAAAATAAGAAACCGAGAGTTCATTCACAGAAGCTCTAAATTTATATCTCTTGATCACTGCCCCAAGGCGGGCAACTTAGTTCAAAGAAAGGTCTAAGCTATCCGCCGCCGGGGTGAGGCTTCATCAGGGATTCCTAAGCAGCATTTCTGTATTGTGATCAAGAGATATAAATTTCGAGCCTCTGTGAAAGCACCCTGCCTGCTTTCTTATTTTTAAGTGCAAGCCAGCTCGAACTACCGCAAATTCCCAGCGCAAAAAAAATCCTGGCCTTCCGAAATGGAAAGCCAGGATTTGAATCGCAGTTTGCGTGTAAAAAATTAACGCTTCGAGAACTGTGTTCCGCGACGAGCGCCACGAAGACCGTATTTTTTACGCTCTTTCGCGCGGCTGTCACGAGTGAGCATGCCCGCTTTTTTCAAGGGACCGCGCAATGCTGTGTCGAATTCTGTCAATGCACGAGAAATGCCATGGCGAAGTGCGCCGGCTTGGCCCGAGTGTCCGCCACCGCTGCAATTAGCGAGGATATCGAATTTGCCTTCAAGACCCAATTCCGCCAAGGGTTGGTTGATCACCAAGCGGAGAACCGGACGCTTGAAGTATTCTTCAACCTTTTCTCCGTTGATGACGATTTCACCTTTTCCGGGTTTCAATCGTACGCGTGCTACAGAAGTTCTTCTTCGGCCAGTTGCCCAAATAAATTGCTGCGCCATTAGACTTTAGTCTCCTTTATAGAATCATAGCGGAGCTTCCAAACGACCGGGTTTTGCGCCGCGTGCGGATGTTGATCTCCAGAGTAAATTTTAAGTTTTCGCATTTGGTCGCGGCCCAAAGGTCCACGAGTAATCATGCCTTTAACCGCACTCTCTAAAATACGCTCGGGGTATTTGCCGCGAAGACGCTCAGGCGTCGTCGTTTTAATGCCGCCGATGTGCTGCGAGTGCCAGTGATAAGCCTTTGCGGTCTCTTTGTTTCCGGTGAACATAACTTTATCGGCATTGATCACAACGACGAAATCACCGGTGTCATTGTTCGGTGTAAAGTTTGCTTTGTGTTTTCCGCGAAGGAGAACCGCAATTTGCGAAGCCAGGCGTCCAACAGTTTGGCCACTGGCATCAACCAGTAACCATTTACGATCGGCCGCATCACGCGACAAAAACTGGGTGCGAGCCGCAAGAGGTGTCACCGAACCCTTCGGAGCGGAAATACGCGCCGACTGGGGCGAGTGGCCCGGAAGTTTTGTCTTCATGCGGGAAGTGGGTGATTTACCCTTTTTGTTCTTCTCTGCTTTTTCAGCTCGGATGGTTGTTCGAGAGGTTCGAACCAGAGTCTTCGCGCTTGCCTTCTTTTGAGATTGGGCAGCCTTAACAACTTTTTTAGCTGTTCCGCGAGCGGGGGTCTTGGTCGATTTTGCTTTTGCGCTCATTCGTTTGTTTTCCTATTAAATACTTCGTTCCTACAAATAATTGTCCAAGGTCAATGAACAGAAGCCTTCTAATGATCCCACTTGCCGAGTGTCAAGGGCTTATGCCCCTAAGGGGCTGTTTTTATTTTCGAAGCCAGCTCTGGGGCATCTGGCAGAGATTGCGGTTTTTTGACGAGTCCAATTGCCCATAAAAGCTTTAAGATAGACCCATGAGTCAAACCTATCTTTGCCCCGTCTGTCGCGCTCCGATGGAGAGAGAATTGAATGGGCGGCTTCCCTTTATTCGCCACGTTCAAATGACATTGTTGACGATCCTAATCTCGGCTTTGGCCTATTTAACGATGGGGCCAGGGGTGGCTTTGAAGGCCGCAGTATTATATCTGCCGCTTTGGGCACTTTTCGAGTTTCTTCACTGGATTCAGCTCAGGGAAACCCTGAAATGCACGGCCTGTGACTTTGATCCCATGCTCTACCAAAGGGACTGGAAAAAGGCTCGTAGCCAGGTCGAAGGGCGTATGACTAAGATTCATGATGGCTTGGAAGCCGAAATCGCGGCCCGCATTCAAGGCCTGAAAAGACCTGGCCCAAACCAAAGCGCAGCCGATTCTTCCCTAACGAAGATCAATGGACCTGATTCAAAAATCAGCGAGCCGGCGGCAACGAAGGCTACGAGCCTCGATTCACTGAGCCGAAATAATTAGCCCTTTCCCGATCCCTCACTTGAGGATTAGGCCCCCGGGGCCTAGAGTTAGTCCCTATGAAATCAAATGTTTATTTAGTGGATGGGGTGCGCAGTCCCTTCGCCAAAGCCGGGACAGATCTGAAATCGGTTCATGCAGTAGAACTCGGACGTTTTGCATTAGCAGAGCTTTTAGCGCGCCGAAATATGAGCCTCGATGAAATCGGAAAATTCATCGATGAAGTGATCATCGGAAACGCCGGCACGCCGGCCGACAGCGCCAATATCAGTCGCGTCGTCGCCTTGATGGCAGGGCTTCCAGAGAGAATCTCAGCTTATACCGTACACCGAAATTGCGCTTCGGGAATGGAAAGCATCGCCCAAGCCGCTCTGAAAATTGAAGCCGGAGTCGGCGACGTATATATCGCAGGCGGCACGGAATCCATGTCTCAGGCTCCATTGATTTATAATCAGCGAGCTGTCGATTTCTTTGAAAAACTTAGCCGGGCAAAAACTCTCCAAGACCGCGTTCGCGTTTTAGCAAAGATTCCGGTCAAAGAATTTCTGAATCCCCGCATCGGCATTATGGAAGGACTTACGGATCCGACTTGCGGACTCAACATGGGGCAAACCGCTGAAGTTCTAGCCAAAGAGTTCCAGATTTCTCGCGAAGAGCAGGATGTCTACGCGCTCGAGAGCCACCGTCGTGCCGTCGAGGCAGAGAGCCAGAAGCGTTTAGAAGGCGAAGTAGCTCCCTATGCGATTCCACCTGATTATTCGCGAATTCTCACCAGCGACTCTGGACCGCGAAAGAATCAAACGATCGAAGCGCTCAGCAAATTGCGGCCTTTTTTTGATAAAAAATACGGCACCGTCACGGCCGGAAATGCTTGCCCGATCACAGACGGCGCCGGAATGACAATCATCGCTTCAGAGGAAGGTTTGAAAAAATTGGGCGGCGCTAAAGCGATTGCGCGGATTCGCTCCTACGCCTTTGCGGGACTGGATCCTCGGCGCATGGGGCTGGGGCCGGTTTACGCCAGCCATAAGGCACTTCAAGCCGCGGGCCTCTCTCTTAAAGATATGAGCGTCGTGGAAATAAACGAGGCCTTTGCCGCACAGGTTCTGGGTTGTCTCCGGGTTTTTGCTTCGAAAGAAGAATCCAAGAAACATCTTGGCGTGGATGCAGCTTTAGGGGAAATCGATCCGCAGATCTTGAATCCCAACGGAGGCGCGATCGCACTGGGGCACCCTGTGGGAGCGACCGGAACGCGCATTACCATGACGGCCGCCTATGAAATGAAAAGAAGAAATGGCAAATACGCGCTGGCCACACTTTGCATTGGTGGCGGGCAGGGCGGAGCGGTCGTATTGGAGAACTTGGAATGAAGAATCTTGAAAGTGTCGAAAAAGTATCGAAACGTCTTTTTTCCGGTCGCTGTTTCCGCTTGGACGAATGGGAAGGCGTGGGAATCATCACCTTCGACTACGAAAATGAGCGGATCAATAAGTTTTCGGCGGTCTCGGTTCCGGAACTGGGAAAACTTTTGGATGAAATTCGGGACCAACACAAACATTTAAAAAGTCTTCTCTTTCGTTCCGCAAAAAAAGATTCCTACATCGTGGGAGCTGACCTCGAGCAGATCAAATCCATGACTCAACGTGAAGACGCTTTTAAGGCTTCGCGCGAAGGGCAGCTCACCTTCTCGAAATTCGAAGACCTTGGCATCCCCAGTGTGGCAGCAATTCACGGCGCCTCGATGGGTGGTGGCACAGAGGTGAGCATCTGCTGCACTTATCGCATTTGCTCGGATAGTCCCAAGACCATGATTGCGGTTCCTGAGATTAATCTTGGCTTCATCCCCGGCTGGGGTGGCTGTTATCGTCTACCAAAACTTTTAGGTCTCGACGTGGGACTAGAGATGATTCTGACAGGAAAAAACATTTATGCATCGAAGGCGAAAAAAATCGGCCTCGTGCACGATGTCATTCCGGCGGACCTCTTCGAAGAAAAGAGTCTCGAGTTTGCAAAAAAATTAGCGAGTGGATGGAAACCCTCAGAGACACGCGTCGTGAATTTTGCCTATGTTCTGAAGAACCCAACTCCGATTCTGGAATCCAACCTTCTTGGAAGACGTTTAATATTTTCCAAGGCCAAAAGCAGTGTGATGAAAAAAACTCGTGGGAATTATCCCGCCCCTCTGCGGGCGCTACGACTCTTGGAATCCCACTATGGAGACTCCCGCGAAGATTTTTTGCAAGCCGAGGCCGAAGTTTTTGCAGATCTCTGGGCAACGCACGAATCAAAAAACCTTGTCGGCTTGTTTTTTCTAAATGAGATGGCCAAAAAAGATACCGGATGCTCGCTCAGTAGCGAGGCTGTGAAAAAACTTCCGCCGGTGCGTGGGCTGGGTGTTTTGGGGGCCGGTGTGATGGGGGGCGGAATCGCCTACCAAAGCGCTGGGAAGGGCGGTCTTCGCACCCTTGTTAAGGATCTCAACTGGGACGCGGTCTCCAAGGCTCTCTCGCATGCGCATGATCTCTTGGCTGGCCAGGTAAAGAAAAAGCGCCTCACAAAAGTTGATCTCAATCAAATTATGGGACGCATTCGTGGACAAACGGATTACTCGGGTTTCCGGGGCGTAGATCTTGTGATTGAAGCGGTCGTCGAAAACCTTGATGTTAAGAAAAAAGTATTTTCTGATCTCGAAAATCATGTCGGCAGTGAGTGTTTGATAGCCACGAATACATCGAGCCTACGCCTAAAAGACATGGTCCCCGCCTTCAAACATCCTGAGCGCTTTGTCGGACTTCACTTTTTTAATCCCGTCCACAAAATGCCACTTGTTGAAGTCGTCAAGCATGAGGCTTCTTCGGAAGAGGCCGTCGCACGTTCCGTTGCTTATGTTAAAGCGATCGGCAAGACCCCGGTCGTGGTGGGCGATGGACCTGGTTTCCTCGTCAATCGTATCTTGATGCCTTGGTTGAATGAAGCGGGCTTTTGTTTGAGCGAGGGTTATCGCATCGAGGATTTGGATCGCATTCTAAAGGATTTTGGCATGCCCATGGGTCCATGCGAGCTGCTGGATGAAATCGGATTAGATGTTGCAATGAAGGTAGCGCATATTCTGGAGAAAGATTTAGGCGCGCGAAGCCAGAGTTCTCCTGCAGTAGAAAAAGTCTTAGCTAAAAACCAGGAAGTAAAACCGCCACGTCTTGGTCGAAAGTCGGGGCTTGGTTTTTATCGTTGGGATGGTCCAGGAGGCTATCGCCAGGCGCCGGATACCGAAGCCGTCGACGCGCTACTTTTTGGAAACACACGTCCGACACCAGAAAAACTTTCTGACGAAGCACTCTGCCGACGCATGATTTTTCCGATGATTAACGAAGCAGCCGTCATATTAGAGGAGAAAATCGCAGCTGCTCCTGAGCAAGTTGATCTTGCCATGATTTTTGGAACGGGTTTTCCGCCTTTTCGGGGCGGCCTTCTTCGCTATGCGGACAGCGTGGGACTCACGACAATAGTTTCCGAACTCGAAAGTCTTGCCGCAAAGCACGGCCCGCGCTTTCAACCCTCTGATGCCTTGAAGGCATTTGCCAAGGGGAATGGGAAGTTCTACGCCTAGATTATGGTTAAGATGGACGTTTTAAAACTTGCCCGCGATCTTTTGCAGGTCGAAGCACAGGCAATCGAAGGTGCGGCACTTCGTTTGGATGAAAGTTTTGAACGAGCTGTTGAAACGATTTTCGCTGCTCATAAAGAAAAAAAGAAAATTATTCTTATGGGCGTGGGAAAGAGTCACTACGTCGCTCGCAAATTGGCAGCTTCCTTTATGAGCACCGGGGTTACCGCAATTTTTGTTCATCCGGGCGAAGCGCTTCACGGAGATTTAGGAATCATTCATCCCGGTGATGTGTGTATTTTGATCTCAAAAAGTGGCACCACCGCGGAGTTGCTGGGACTGCTCCCGTTTTTACGCCGCCGCAATCCTTCGATCGTGATCACGGGAAACTTGTCGTCTCCCATTGCGCGTCAATGCGAATTTGTTTTAGACGCCAGCGTAGAAAAAGAAGCCTGCCCAATCAATCTGATGCCCTCGGCTAGCACAACGGTGGCATTGGCTTTGGGTGACGCTCTTGTGGCGACGCTCGTATCAATGACTGGATTTACGCGCGAGGAATTCGCTGTTTTTCACCCGGGTGGATCTCTTGGAAAGAGGCTCAATCATCAGGTGAAGGAAGTTTATCACTCCCTGAATAAATGCGCGCTTGGACCAAAAAAGAGCAGTCTTCGAGAAGTCGCCAAGGCGATGAGTCTTCATCCCTTGGGAGCTTTTTGTGTAACAGAAAACGAGCAATTGGTCGGCATCATCACGGAAGGCGATCTGCGGCGCGCAATCGCAAAAGGAATCGACTTAGAGAGTGCAGCAGAAAAAATCATGAACCGCGATCCCGTCTGTCTCAGAGACGAGATGATCATCGAGGATGCCTTGTCTTTGATGGAACAAAATGACAAAAAAATCGGCTGCGCACCGGTTGTGAGTGAAACTAAGCAGCTCCTGGGACTCGTGAGGATCCATGACCTTATCTAAAGTACATCTCGTAGTTCCAATGCGAGCCGCATCCGCACGCATTCCTGAAAAAATTTTCATTGAGATCCAAGGCAAGCCTCTTCTAGTCAGCATGGCCGAACACGCACTGGCGCTGCAGGAATCTATGCCGAATGTAGTTTCGCATTTAGCGCTCGACTCTGAAAAAGCGCGCAAGTTGCTGCGAGCCTACGAAGATCAAATACAGATTCATATGACTGATCCAGAGCTTCCATCCGGCACAGACCGTGTCTATGCCGCCATCAAATCGATCGCGGAAGATGATAGCTGGATCGTGAATTTGCAGGGAGACATGCCCTTTCTTTCTCGGGGCGCGCTGAAGGCTTTCATCGAACGCTTGGCTCAAATCGATGCGAGTTTTGGTATGGCAACGATGGCCGAGGATTTCAAAAGTATCGAAGACTATCGAAGCTCCGGCATTGTGAAGGCTCTTGTGGGAAATGAACATCACGCGCTCTATTTTTCGCGGCTCCCCATTCCCTACGGTCGTGTGGAATTGCCGAGTGACCCCAAACAATTGATTGCTCGCTCTCATATTGGCGTTTACGCCTATCGGAAAAAGGTGCTGGATCGGATTTCGAATCTGCCTCCTCATCCTCTGGAAATGGCTGAGGGACTCGAGCAGCTGCGTCCGCTTGCAGATGGAATTAAAATCTATGTGATGCAGGCTGCAACTGCCAAGCAAGAGAGCTTTCGGGGCATCGACCTTGCCTCTGATCTGGAATGGGCTCGCAAGTTTTCCCAAACCTCCCACTAATCTACTCTTTTCTAGTAATCGTCTGGGCTCTTTTAAGGCGCGCTAAACTGTGAGAGAAAGTTCCTATGAAGCATCTTTCTCCCCTCAAGGAAATTGTTGAAGTCGATCAAATTCGCTGGGGCGATTCCAAACAATGGGTACTTTTCGCGGGCCCCGATATTTTTGAAGACGAAGGGATGGTTCTCGAAGTTGCGCAGGAGTTAAAGCGGGTGACCGCGGAACTTGGGATTCCGTGGATTTTAAAATGCTCCTTTGACAAAGCAAATCGACAGAGTCTTGCTTCCTATCGCGGGCCAGGAATGGAGAAGGCGCTTGCGGGCCTCGGGCGCATCAAGTCCAAGGTTTCCTGTCATCTGCTCACTGATCTACATGATAGCGAGCAAATCGCACGAACTGCCGAGATCGCGGATGTTTTGCAGATTCCGGCCTTTCTCTGCCGACAAACTGATCTTGTAATTGCGGCGGCAAAAACGGGGAAGGTTGTGAATATAAAAAAGGGTCAGTTCATGGCGCCTTGGGATATGGGGCCCATCGTTGAAAAGGCTTATTCGACGGGAAATCGCAAAATCCTTCTGTGTGAGCGTGGTGTTTCTTTTGGCTACAATCGTTTAGTTAACGACATGACCGGCTTGGTGGAGATGCGTAAAACCGGTTGTCCTGTGATCATGGATGCCACGCATTCCGTGCAGCTTCCCGGTGGCGGTGTTAGCGGGGGTCGTCGCGAAATGATCCAAGTTCTGGCGCGCGCGGCGATGGCGGTCGGGATCGACGGGCTCTTTCTCGAGACCCATCCTCGTCCGGATGAAGCTCTTTGTGACGGACCCAACTCACTTCAGCTCTCGCAAATGCCCGCACTTTTAAAAGACTTGCAAAGCATTTGGACTGCTCTCAGTTAGGACTTAGATCTTTTCAATTAAGTGCTGAATTAAGCATTTTGTAGGAATCAATAAAAATTATTTATTATCGGTGAGGATTCATCCATTTTGGGTCTGATTCGGGTGTGCTTGTGGATTACTTTGGCCAGGTCCGCCCTCTTTTTCTAGTCTTCGACTTATGAAAAAAATCAATTCCCCAATTCTTAGCCTTTTCGTTCTACTTATTTCTTCTTGCGCCAGTCGCAACACCATCCCGGCGACCGCAATGAATCCCGCGGCCGATGCCGAAATCGAAGTCGGAAGAGGGCCTAATAACAATACATCAGCCCATTTGAAGGTAAAGCACATGGCTCTTCCCCAATCCTTGAATCCGGATCTGCGAGTTTATTCGGTGTGGACCCGCGCAAAAAATTCTCCTGACTGGCAAAACGCAGGTCAAATGGAGGTCGGCAAATCGCGCGAAGTGGATTTCAAAATTGTCACGCCCCACAAGAATTTTGATCTCTTAGTTACAGGCGAAACGAATGGAACGGTAGAATATCCCAGCGAGTATGTAGTCTTGAGAAAACTCGGCCTTAAAAGAAAATAGACTGAATAGCTTTTCAAGCTCTGCTCAATTATGAGCCTGAGCTTCGCTTCCAATCTTTTGTGGAGTTTTAGTATCAGCTTTTTTCGGCGCTTCTTCAGTCTTTTTTGATTTCTCGAGTTCTGATTTTTCAAAAGCTGCTCGTCGTTGGTCGAAATCGGCGCGGGTGATTTCTTCTTCAAAGCGTTTACCATTTCGATCAACGCCATAAAGGATCACCTTTCCATTCTCAGCAAAACGAAAATTTGGAAATTTTGGGATCTCGTCTTCCTTTAATTTCTCTGGAAGCCCGGGTGCTCTGTTGCCTTTGAAATTCAAGATCGAAGGATCTCGACTTTGGCTTGCCCCTTGGTTGGAGAAGCCCGGGTCGCGATAGGAATCTGCGGATTCTTCGACTTCACCTAGCTTCTTCGTTCCAGAAGCGACTTGGGGTTCTGCAAGTAGGAAGAGGCTCATCGATCCTAGGAATAGGAGTCCAGCTACGGGCTTGGTTAATGTCATAAAAATAGTTTAGTCGCAGCCGATAGGCTCCGGACGTCAATCCTTTGTCGACTGCGTGACTAGCCTACTATTGTTGCCGCCGGCTGAAATCTTCCCTAAAGCGCGCCAGAGTTTGATCTGAGCGCACGATTTTCTTTTGTTTTTCTAGCGTTTTGTAGCGATTCTCGAAGTAGAAGCCGAGGGCTTCTTGGTATTTCTTCTGAGAATCTACTCCCTCTGCGTCAGCAGCCTTTTCCGCGGCTGCATCTTTTTTCCAACGCACGAGAATCCACTGACCGCCCTTTTCCAAAGCCTTTGAGAGGAAGGGCTTTTTCGCACCCAAATCGATCAAATCGCCGACCGAGCTTGCCATGCCACTGTAGGGGCCAAGCCGATCATCCATTGGAGTCCAGGGGGGAAGTTCTTTCCATTCGGCCTTATAAATTTTCAAATCTGCAGCCGAAGGACCATTGGGGCTCTTGGCCCACTGAGCTAATTTCTCTTGAAGTCCTTTTTTCTTTTCTGCTTCGGCCCAGACTTTTGGCGCGATCTCTGTAAGCACACTTTCTAGATTTCTCTCAGTTGCAGCTCGTTTTTGTTGCAACTGAATGATGTGAAAACCAAAGGAAGACTTTACGACCGGCGCAAAATCATTCGGATTGACGATTTCAAAGGCTGCCTTTTCAAAGGCCGGATCCATCACGCCTCGTTCAAAAAATCCCAGATCTCCGCCACGATTAGCGTTGGATTTGTCCAGTGAATGCGTTTTCGCCGCCTCTTCGAAGGCAAGGCTCCCGGCTTTCAATTGCTTTAAAACCTCTTCCGCTTTTGCCTTTCCTTCTGCATTGTCTGCAAAAAGAATATGGCGGGCTTCGACAGCCTCGGATTTTCTGAATTCCTCAATGTGATCGTTATAATAGGTTTCAAAATGAATGCGTTGGTTGAGATCTTCGGTGAATACCTTTAGTGCATCCGCTCCTGGGGTCTTGGGTTCAGGAAGCGCTCGCGGCGAAATAGCAGCAACTTCAAAAATTCGACCTCGTTTCAAATCTTTCTCCATGCTGACCTCGAGTTCAGATTGCACCGTCATACCCGTGCGAAAAGCCTGATCCAGAGCTTGTACCCGGAGATTCCCTGCGATCGATTCTTCGAAATCGGCCGGACGAAGTCCATTTGCAGCCAGAAGATTTTTGTAGCGAACCGGATCAAAGCGTCCATCACTCTGAAAAACTTCATATTCCGCTAGAGCTTCCCGAATCCTTGCAGGACTGGCCTCAATGCCCTCGGCACGGGCTGTTGCTTCGCGAAATTTTTGCTCAATCAAACGATTCAACAGGTTTTCGGGATTGGCCTGCATCATGTAGATTTTTCGCATCATATCAAGCTGCTCAGGATTGCCTGCGCTTTGCTCTGAAATGGCCTCTTCGATTTGACCGACCGTGCGTTCGTATATTTTCGAGAATTCGGTAGTTTTAATGTCTTCGCCATCGACGCGGGCCACAATTCCAGCGCCCATCCCCATATTCATGCCTGTGACCTGGCGACCAAAGTCACTCATAATCAGCCCCAAGGCGGCCATAACGAAAACAATTGAAAAAAGTGCCCGGTAACGACGAATGAGATCAAGCATAGCCCTCGTTTCTAAATGCAAAGCCCAAGAAGAACAAGAAGCCGAGCCTTGAAAAAACGCTCCTCTCTGGACTCTGGAGATCTCTGGAAGGCATGCTAAAATGATTCTTAAGGTGCCCATTTTCCATCGTTTTTGGCGTAACAATCGTGCTTTAATTTTGAAACTGGCGCTGCTTTTGTCGCCGCTCATTCCGCTTTTGATCATGAAAGCGCCACCCATCCCTCGACTCCACCTCTACGACAAAGTGCAGTCCTTCCTGGTCCATCCCACGGCCGAGGGCCTCCACAATGCTCGCCGGGGAACAGGCGTACTCTTCGATCGCTATCTGAGTCTCGTGGATGTACAAATTCACAATGAAAAGCTGAAAGCAGAGAATGAAGACCTGCGCGCGCAAGTTTTAGAGCTCGAAGAGATTCAATCTGAAAATGAGCGATTGAAAAAGATCTTGAACATGCCAATCGTCCCCAAATCTCGCTTTGTAACAGCGCAACTCATTGGTCAAGATTCCAGCCCTGAAAGCTTAGGCTATTTCATTAACGTGGGATCAAATGTTGGGGTCAAAGCCCGTATGCCCGTGATTAGTTCAGCGGGAGTCGTTGGGACCATCGTACGGGTCTATCCCTATTACTCACTTTTTGCTTCCATCCAAGACCCGTCACATGCTGTCGATGGAACGATCCGTCGATCGCGGGCCCGTTTCATCGTGCAAGGGCAGGGGAAACCACTCATTGGCCAACTCAAATATCTCGATCGCGCCGAAGATGTGCGCGTCGGTGATAGTGTCGTCACCAGTGGCCTTGACGGCGTATTTCCTCGGGGCCTCAAGATCGGCTCGATTGTAAAAGTTCATCGCCCGAAAAGCGGCATCATGCAAAGGGCTGAAGTACGAGCATCTGCGGATATTGGGCGTCTTGAGGAAGTTATGGTCCTTCTCGATAATCCGGTCACTGCCGAGTACCTGGACGAAAGTCTAGAACCCTTGGCCGTTGGACCAAATCCGCCGACGAGCACGCAATGACCAAGGCTCAAAAAAAATGGGCTGAAATTCCTTTTCTCCTGATGGCATTTTGGTTCTTGCAGGCCGTCGAAATCAGTTTGTCGACACTTCCCTGGAGCTTGGGTTCACTCTCTCTTTTTCCCACACTTCTGGCCTACATTGCCTACACGCGGGGCTGGCAAAATACGGCCATTCTTTCCTATCTCTTCGCCTTTGTAGCTTCAGCATCGGCTGGCACTCACGCCACTCTTTTCATCGTCAGTATGGTCTGGGCGACTCTTTTTGCCAAACTTTTGACGAGTGCCTTTAATTTAGAGGGTCGAAATTCGTTCATTGTCCTTTGTGCCTGGTTTGTTTTTTTCCAAAAACTTGGCCTTTGGTTTCTCTTGGGTCATTTTGCCTATGTACCGGCGGCGGGACTGTTTTTTCTACAATCTTTCGTGCACGTGATCGTCAATGGTCTTCTAGGCTGGCTTTTGTATCCCATTTTTGTAAAATGGGATGCATACTTCGAACATCTGAGTGAAGAAGAAAAGGAAACGATCAAATAGTTGATCGGAGGAAAGGGGGAGCCAAAAAATGCTAGGCCAAGGCGAAATTCTCAAGCTCTTCCAAAATCGATTTCCGATTGTCTTTTACTTTATTCTTGCTGGTTTTGGCGTTTTGGAACTGCGCATGATTCAGTTGCAGATTTTTCGTGGTTCGATGTACCGCAGATTCTCTGAGAGTAACTCGGTTCGAAAAGAGCGTCTTCCGGGTCCTCGAGGCCAAATGTTTGATCGCTTTGGTCGGCTCCTTGTTGATAATCGGCTGCAGCTCGACGTGGTCGTCACTCCCCAGTTCGTACGTGATCCAGACGAAACAATGACTCGTCTGGCGATTCTTAACAATGAAACTCCGCAACGACTCATCGATCTCTACAACCGAGAATCCAGAAAAGCCCCGAGGTTTCAACCCATCACGATCATTCCGAATGCGCCCTGGGATCTTGTTGTGAAAATCGAAAGTTCAAAAGATGGACTTTCCGGTGTGGATGTCGAAACCCGGATTCGGCGTACCTATCTATTGGGCAGCATCGGCGCGCAGGTTTTTGGCTACGTCAATGAGGTCGGTAAAAACGACATTGAACTCATGGCGCAAAGAAATCTCTTTTATGAGTCCGGTGATTACATTGGGCGCTTTGGTTTGGAAAAACAGTGGGAGCGATTTTTACGAGGTAAAGATGGGGAACGTTATGTGGTGGTCGACGCCCATGGACACCGCGCTAGCCCCAATGAAGCCATTGACCCGGCCGTAGCCAACATGGTTCGCGAGGATTTGCCCCCCGAAGCGGGAAGCAGTCTGGTTCTAACTCTCGACAGTGATCTCCAACTCGCCGCCGCCGAGGCCATGACCGGCATGATGGGTGCCGTGGTCGCCTTGGATCCCAGAAGTGGCGAAGTGCTGGCGATGATATCGCAACCGAGTTTTGATCCCACCGATCTTTCCTCACAAGACCGTGCAATTCATGATGGACTCAATCGCAATCCCTTTGGCCCTCTCCGCAACAAAGCGATCCAAGATCACTTCTCGCCCGGCTCGACATTCAAAATTTTTACGGCCCTTGCAGCGCTGGAAAATGGCATTATTAACACCAACAGTTATCTGAGCTGTCCGCCAATTCTGAACTTCGCGGGACGCCCTTATCACGAGCACAATCGCGCAGGTTTCGGAACAATTGATTTGCGCGAGGCCATCAAAAAAAGTTCGAACGTTTATGTGTGGCAACTGGCCCTACGCCTGAACATCAACCAAATCGCGGAAGTCGCTAGAAGCTTTGGCTTGGGATCCAGGCTTGGCATTGATCTTCCGAACGAGGTGCCTGGACTGATTCCAGATGAAGAATGGAAGCAAAGAAATTTTCGTGAGCCTTGGTTTTCGGGGGAAACACTATCGGCAGCTATCGGACAAGGATACATTTTGAGCTCACCCTTGCAGATGGCGGCAGCCTTTGGAGCTGTTGGGAATAAAGGCTTACTTTACATGCCTTACCTAGTTTCTAAGGTCGTGGACCGCGAGGGACGTGTGGTGAAATCCTTCGAACCCAAACTCATTAGCAAAAGAAAGATGGATGATAGCTATCTTGCCGCCATTCGTGATGGACTCTCAAAGGTCGTGAACGAGGTTGGGGGTACGGGCTACTACTACGTGCGCCACCCCGACGTGAAAATTGCCGGCAAAAGTGGAACGACCCAGGTGATCACGAAAGATCGCCGCGAACTCTTTATGAAATGTGAAGAACTTCCCTATGAACGCCGCCACCATGCATGGTTTGTCGGTTTTGCACCCTACGAGAATCCGGAAATTGTTGTCGCGGCATTCGGAATGAATCAATGTGCCGGTAGTCGAGTCGCGGGCCCCATTGTCCGAGCTGTCATTGATCGTTGGTATAAAAAGAAAAAGGCTCGAGAGCGCACCCACGGCCCGGAACCCGCAACTGCAGCCCAGCTTTGAAGTTCCCCGTCCTTCAATTTCAGGTTGCGTCGATGTTTTCGCGACTTAATTTATAAACTGCCCCGCAATACTCGCAGTTGATTTCAACAGTCTCGGAATTCTTCTTCTCAGAGGGTTTTCCTTCGCCACTTAAAATCCAATTTTTTTCTCGAGTTGTTAAAAGCCCAACGGCGCGTGCGGCGCGTTCCTCAGAGCATGTGCAATAGGCGGCAATCGGGTAACTGCGAAGGGGAAGGGGTTTGGATCCAACCGTTAGCCATTCAATCATTGAACGTGTGGATTCTTCGGGGGCATCCGGTAATTTCCATTCATTCAAGGGTCCCATCACGCGCATGCGGTGTTCCCAGAGTTCTGAGAGCTCGGCGCTTTCCATTTTCGACCCCTCACTCGGTAGGACATGAATGATAAAAGCGACCGCACCCGACACGATCAAACGATTTTCTTTTTCCGACATCTCCATTCCAACATGAAGATTCAGTCCGCAAATCTTTTGCTCTGATTGGCGTAAATAAGCCACAAGATCTTGGGCAACTCGACCGGTCGATTGCACCAGTCCGGTTGACTTCAAGTCTTTACCTTGACTGCGCCGCACCTGAAAAATTCCTGGGCCCAGCGAAACCTTAAGTGAGGCGACTTCCGCCTTAGGTTTTTGAATCGTGCCACGGATTCTTCCAGTTCCCAATGCGTCAGCATAGAGATTGCCGAAAGGTCCGGTACTTTGCCATTGCAGTTCGACCTTTTCGTTTTCATCGGTGTCGGATAGCGATTGAAGAAGTACCGCCCCCAAACAACCTTGTCCTAGGTGATTCAACGAAGCCGGGAAGTCATCCGTTTGATCCACCCGCGATTGCAGAATGGGCGTCAAATCGACAGCGGAAATCACCGCCGTTTTATCCTCCGACAAAACTTTTCTCAGGAATCCCTGAGGCGGCGGGGAACTTTCCGGCGGAACCACGGTCTTCTCTCGTCGGCTAGAGAACTTTGGCGAGAAGTTGTTCGATCACATCTTTGGGCTGATTGCCCACGATTTGATCAACCATTTTCCCACCCTTAAATAAAATGAGTGTCGGGATTCCACGAATTCCGTATTTTGCCGGAACTGAGGGATTGCCTTCGACATCAAGCTTTACGAAGCGAACCTTGCCGTCATAGGTCTTCGAGATCTCTTCGATCTTCGGAGCCAAAGCCCGGCAGGGGCCACACCATGCTGCCCAGAAATCAACTAGAACCGGCAGGTTGGATTGTAGAACTTCTTGATCGAAGGTGTTATCTTGTACTTCAGAAATGCCCATAATTAGTCGTTTTATAAGACGCTTTTCCCTGAGTCTCAACTGAGAATCTTCGTCAGATCACCACGGAGTGACATAGGAGAGATTGATTGATGAAGTCATCGAGTCTTTGGATCATTGCACTATTACCTTGGTTGCTGGAAATTCTCTGCGGCACCCGCGTCTTTAACACGCTTCTGGGTTCGACTCTCTGGACCCTCATTTTGGTACTTGCGGTACTTCGACAACAAATTCGTGACCCGCGTTTACGAAAAGGCCTTCTACGCGCTAAGTGGCTGTTGGCGGCTGCCTGGATGATATTTTGGACTTTCGCATTCATCGAACGACCGCCCGCTGATGAAATCGCTGTCGGCATTTCTAAGTTTTGGATTCAAACTCATGTTGCGCTCCTCACTGCGGGTTTGGCATCGGTCTTAACGCTCCTAGTCTCATCTTTTCTGTGGTTTCTGCAGGAACTGCGACTCCGTTCGGATTCCTGGCAGCGCCGTGGCCAGGCGCTTCGTTTGCCTTCTCTTGAAAGCTTGTCACGCGTGAGCCATCTCTCGGCCCTCTTTGCTTTTGTATTTTGGAGCGGAGGCTCGCTACTTGCTGCGGCCACTTTGCTCTTATCTGCGCGCACCCGTGAATTGGCCACATTGGGATCGCTCCTTTTGGACGATCAGATTTTGGGTGTCGCTGCCTTTTGGATGATTCTAGGGGCAAATTATTTCATAACGAAAAATCAAGAGTTCAAAGCCAAAGCCTATCGAAGTTATCTTTTCTTTTCGCTAATTTTTCTACTGAGTTTCGTCCTTTGGACTTTGGTGAAAGATTCAAATTTTCACAGTCCGCTGCGGTGGCTTTTCGCATGACGGAAAGTCTTGGACTTGAACTCGAGGCCATTGTCTGCCTGAGTTTTTCCAGTCGCCTGCAACATCAAGCTCCCCTGCGTGAAGTTGTTGCCCTAACAGCAGCCGAGCAGGAAGCCGTATTGGCAAATTGGCATCGCGAATTTCAATCGAAGATGCCCGCTGCCGACGTCAGTCTTTTTTATCTGGGCACATGTCATCGCATAGAAATTTTTGCTTACGGGATCGCCGTCGAAGATTTATTGGCCTTATGGTCCAAGCTTAAAGGCACCGATGTTTTTCGTGCCCGCGTTTACCGTGGAATTTCCGCCGTGGAACATTGGATTCGGGTCGCCGCTAGCCTTGATAGCGAGGTACTCGGCGAAACCCAGATCACGGGACAAATGAAAGATGCATTGGATTGGGCGCGCACACGAGGGTTTTTGAAGGGAACCCTGGATCGCTGCTCTCAACAAGTCCTACGAGTTACAAAAAAATTGCGAAGTGAAACTCGCATCGGTGAAGGCACTGTAAGTGTGGCCCATGCGGCCGTTGATGGGTTGCAGGACGTTTTTGAAGGTCTTGAGGGAAAGCGCGCGCTACTGGTCGGCGCGGGACCTATGGCGGTCCAATCTTTGGAACGACTCTTTCGATTGGGTTTGAAAGAGGTGACCTGGGTGAATCGCACACGCGAGAAAATCAGTACACATCCTCTCGCTCAACACGTGACAATCGCTGAATTTTCGCAGATTCCGCTATTGGCCTGGCAACATCATGTGAGCATTTTTGCCACGGCGAGCCCGACTCAAATTTTAAAACGCGAAGAACTGATCACGCCTGTTACTCCGCCAAACGCTGTGAATGGCCCCCGCATTCTTTTGGATTTAGGGCTGCCCAGAAATATTGATGCCAGTATTCACCGCCGCGTGGATTTTTTTGTCCGTAACGTGGATGAATTTCGAGACCGCACGGATTCCGAGTCCCATCGACGAAAACAAGCACTCTTAGCCGCCGAAGCACTTCTGAATGTCGAGCTGGCGGCCTTTCGACGAAGCTGGGAGCACTGGACGAAGGCTCCACAAATGGCTGAAATACATAAGCATTTTTCCAATTGGTTGGAGTCGAGTCTTCGTGATTTGCCGCTGGAAGAAAACACAAAAATCGGCTATGAAGTGAAAAGCCTTTTTTCCAAACTTCTTCACCAACTGATACAGGTGGTTGAGGAACTCGACGGTGATCGACTGGAGGAGGTCGTTAAGCGATTAACGACGAGCGGGGATTTGGTAAACGCGGAAAAGGAAAAAAATGAATTTCCCAAGTCACGTATTAAGTGAGGGATATTTCAGGCGAAGTTTGATCAATCTATGGCAAAAGCAAGACCAAAAACGACGGCGATAAAATCTTCTCCCGCAGGCAAGAGCACGACGCAAAAGGCGCAGCCGACCCGATCTGCGGCCACAAAAAAAGCTGAAAGCTCCAAAGCAACGGCAAAGGCTTCGACTGCATCAACTGCAAAAAAAGCTACGGCAAAAGCTTCTAATTTCGACTTCATCGGGATGTTTCCAATTCGAAAAAACAAAGATTCAAAGAAGCTGGACCAAAAAAAGCAAAGTACCGGTCCCGTTTTTGATCCCGGTTCCTATACAGTTGCCACTATTGACCATCCTCTTGGTCCGGCCTACTTGGCCGAGATGAAAGAGATTTATAAATCTAAACATGCCCAGGACTCTCTGACTCCGGTGAAATTTAGCTTCACGGCACATTCAGACAGTCCAATGACTTCTTCAATTCGTGAACTTCTTGCACGATTGGAAAACTCTGAAGTCGATATGGTGGTCGCCAACGTTAAAGACATTCCCTTGAATTTGTCCGAGTCACTGCAACTTGCTGCGGTTTTACGTCGCGAAGATCCCCGCGATGTTTTGGTCGCTCGTTCCACATACGGCGCTATCCAAGAGTTGCCGCGAAATTCCCGGCTCTGTGCCAGCTCGCGTCGCCGCCTGATGCAGGTTCGTGCCTTGCGTGAAGACATTAAATTCATCAGTGCGCACAATTTGGATGTTAACGAGCGACTGAAAAAATTGGACACCGACGAAGCCGATGCCTTGATCTTGGCCTGGGCTACATTAAAACGACTGAATATTTCGCCACGATTTTACGTGTCGCTACAATCCGAAGTCATGCTGCCTGCGCCTTGTCAGGGTAGTGTGGGTGTCCTCTGTCGAACGGCTGATGAAAATCTATTGGCAAAACTTCGCTATGTGGAAGATTCTGAAGCTTCTTGGGCCAGCCGCTGCGAACGCGCCTTTGTTATTAAAATGGGTGGAAAAAACGATAGCCCCATCGGCGCTTTGGCCCATCGAAAAGGCACCCAAGATCCTTGGATTTTGGACATCGTCGTTGGCGACTCCACGAGTGGCGAACTTCTTCGCCATCGCGAGATTGGCACAAGCCGTTGTAAGCCGGAATCCCTGGCAGACAAAGCATTCAGCGGAATTCTCGCAAAAGGTGCGCGCAAATTTCTCTGGCCGTGATCAAAAACTGAGATTTAAATTTATGCTTTTACGACGTCTCACTGTTGATGATGAATCAGCACTACGCCGTGCTCTTCCTACTTGGGACGGAAATAGTGGTTTCACGATGAGGACATTGTGGGAAGACGAGCTAAGCATAAGTGAATATGTGCAGCGCCTAGAAAATCGCGAACGTGGCATTGATCTTCCTCCGAATTTTGTAGCGGAATCATTTTTACACGCTTTCGAGGCGATGAAATCGTTGGAGCCTTGTCGATTCGCCACCGGCTCACAGAACACCTGCTAAAAATTGGCGGTAACATCGGCTACGGAGTTTTACCCCAACACCGACGCAAGGGATTTGCGACGGAAATGTTACGACAATCATTTCCTGTGGCTCAATCGCTCGGACTAGAAAAGGTTTTAGTCACCTGTGATGACTCGAATATTGGCTCACGAAAAACCATCGAAAAATGTGGCGGTATTTTAGAGAACATTCTTGAGCAAGGTCCGGATCTCCCCGCGAAACGCAGATATTGGATCACGCTCTAGGAGCGGCGTTTGTACGAAATTAAAGCACTTCTAAAATAGTCGAAACTCAAAGATCGACACTTCGAAAACGATCGTCGTTCCCACTGATGAGACTCCCCAGCGCATTGATCCAGATTTCAGAATCATTGAGACTAGGGATGAGTTGCAGGTCCTGGCCACCTGCGGCTAAAAAACTTTCGCGCTCTCGGATTGCGATCTCTTCTAGAGTTTCTAAACAATCTGCGACGAAACTTGGGCACAAGACGAGGAGTCGTTTTTTTCCTTTTTTCACAAGATCCGGGAGCACTTCGTCAGTGTAGGGTTTGATCCAAGGAGTGCGGCCCAGACGGGACTGAAAGCTCACTGACCAGCTATCCACGGGCAGATTCAGTTTCTTCGCTAGAGATTGAGCATTGTGAAAGGCCTGGGCGCGGTAACAAAAAGATAGGTTTTTGGGATTTTCACAGCAACTTTTCTCAATCAAACAATCAGAAGCATTGGTCCGCAATCGCTCAATCTGTCGCTCCGGCACGCCGTGGAAACTAAAGAGTAGGTAGTCGTAGCGTCCACTCTCCCACAGACTGCGGGCAGTGGCTGCTTGGGCTTCGAGATAGGGATCAAAATCATAAAAAGCATTCAGCATCTTGATACGACCTTTAAAGTTCCGTCGCTTAAGCTCTTGGAGCACCTTTTTCTCAGCAGTTAGTGTGCTGGACAGCGCATACTGAGGATAGAGGGGCAGAACTCGTAGCTCGTCCAGCTCATTAAGGGGAAGGGAATCCAAAGCATTGCCGATCGAGGGATTTTGATAGCGCATTCCCAGCTCGATCGGCAGAGAGATTTTTTCCCGTAGCTTTTCTAGACACAGCTGACTGTAGTGAAGAAGAGGTGCTCCCCCGGGACGGCTCTCTTTGATCCAAACCTTTTCATAGGCATGCGCAGATTTTCCTGCGCGAAAGAGCGAGATTGGCCCATAGACCAAAAGAGCACGCAGGGGCCACGCGATATCAATCACATCTGGATCCATCAAAAATTCTTGCAAATAACGGCGAACAGCCGAAGTTGTCGGAGCGGTCGGCGAGCCTAGATTTAGGAGCAAGGCACCATGCCGAGCTTTATCGGCCGAAGACATCACGCACTCGGTCCACGTAGTAACGCACATGAGTCTCGGGTGTCTTGGGCAAGACTCCGTGCCCGAGCCCCGCCACCCAACCCCTGCGTTTTTCGGGTGAAAGTTCCAGAAGGGGTGCCAAGTAGCGATCTAATTCTTTTTTGTAGGACGCGGTTTCAAGAAAAAATAATGACTGATCGAAATTCCCTTGCACAAAACCATGAGCGGATTCTTCCAGTCTCTTTTTGATGTCCCAGCGGTGGTCAAAGCCAAAACCGACCCAGGATTGCGGAGACTGAAATTTGAAATGATCAGGAAGAGTTCCCTTGGAATAGTAAGCAAGAAAAGCGGGAAATGCCGCGGCCAGTTTCTCTAGTTGCGGTAAAATAAGTTCCGTAAAAAGCTGTGCAGAAACTTCGCCGGCAGCGGTGTCGAAAATCATCACAACTTCGGCTCCGCCTTCCTTTTGAAGGCGAATGTTTTCAATGAGAAGTGGCAGGAGCGATTTCATGAAGGGTTCGAAAAGATCCATTTTGGCTTTCGTTTCCTGAAGACCGCCGCTGTGACTTCCCTGGCATGCATATGAAAAAAGTGTCCAGGGGCCGCCCACAAAACCAATCAGACTTTTATCCCGAGGCAAGACACTGCGGGTTGCTTGAAGGGCTGCCTTTTGAAAAGCCAAATGCGGAAGAGCTTCTTCCAGCGAACGCAAATTGGAAAGATTTTCGGCGTCAAGGTGCCAACCCAGCTTTGGAGGTCCATCTAAATAACTCAGTCCCATTCCCAACGCTTCCAAGGGAAAGAGAAGATCGCTGAAAAGAATAGCGACATCAAAATCAAAGTCTGCAATTGGGCCGCGGGCTGTTTCCGCAGCTAGTTCCGGAATTTTGCAAAGATCCATAAAGGAATGTTGAGCACGCAGATTTTGATAGTGAGCATGATAACGGCCCGCTTGGCGCATCATCCAGATAGGAGGTACTTTTTGAGCTTCCCGAGCACATGCCTTTTGAAAGAGAGGATTCGCGATCGCCATAGCTACCTTTTAAAACCCTTTAAAGAAGGCGCCAAGTCGAATGAGGGAAAAAGAAGCAGATGAGTCCAATAGACGACTTTAATCGCCGAGCAGGCTTTTCATCCAGTGCTCGTGATCCAAGCAAAGTTCAAGATGGAGTCCCTTTGCTTGAAAGAGGGGTGATAGCCTTTTGTAGGTATTGCCGGGTCCGCAGGCGTGTTCAGCTTTCCAAAGTACAGGATCAAGCTCCAGAGCTCTTAGGAATGCCGAGGCACTCATCCAATAATAGGCGCGGTAACTCTGAAAGGCCGGCAGATCCTCCTTTTCGAGGGCAACTAGACGATAGGTCGCTAGACTTTCCGGAGATGTGGCAGCCGACTCCTCGTGGGTGAGCTTCAGAGAGCGGTCTATAGGTTTTTTAAACAAAGATCGCGGCCGTTCCTCGCCGAGACTTTCACTTGATCCGTGAACCCAAAGTCCCTGAGAAGCAAGTTTCTTCCAGCTCTTCGCGCCGCTGACCCAAATGATTTCGGCCATGGGATTTGATGTCCAAGAAGTTGGCCAGGACTCACTTCGACTCACGAAAAAAGCTGCAAATCCCTCGGGTTTTTCTACTCGCATAGTTTCACGTTCAAAGAAACGAGCCTCACTGGGATTCCGAGGCCAAAGGTCCGCAGATTTAAGGCTCCGCTTTTTACTGACGGTCTTGGTCTCGAGAATCTCCCAGCGCTCGATTGGATCGCCATTCGGACTCTCACCGCGCACGCTCAGTACTCGGCCAAAAGGGCGACGGATAATTGAGATGCCGAGTTTTTGATGGCAGCCACCACCGAAATTTGCCAACATCTTCCGTTCCTCGGAGACATCCTGAAAAACATCTCGATTGTTGATGGAGTCGAGAAGTTTTTTCAGATCATCGCGATCCTTTCTCAACTCAATCGCCAGAGCACCTTGGGCTGCCGCCGTTGGATTTTCACGCAAAGGGAGGAAGCTCCACAAAAGAGATTCAAGGGTCGTCTTTAAATGGGATGCAGAAGTTTCTAAAGATTTCTCTATTCCCAGAGGAGGATTCAGCAGGCGATCAACTGCCGCTGCGGCCAAGATCATGCCATCCGCATCAGATTCCAAAAACTTTTTTATCCGCGTTCCGACATTGCCTCGAATGGGCAAAAAGGAGATTCCAGGCTCCAAGAAGGGCAGAGAAGTCGACAAGTAGCGAGACAGATTGTGTGATCGGCGCGGCGACGAGGAAAGTATTTTAAGCGGTGCATGTTTTTTCTTTTTGTATTTCTCGAAACTTTCGTTTTTGAAAAGCAACAAATCCCGCATGTCTTCGCGTGCAAGAGTTGCATAGACTTCAGTAGTTTGGAATCCCTCGATGGGAAGATCTTTCCAAGAATGCACAACAAGATCTGTTCGATTCTCAATAAGCTCATCCTGTAAATCGCGTGTGAAGACGCCTTTCTCCGGCATCTGCCAAAGAGGATCTTCCAAATTTTTATCTCCAAGTGACTGAGAAAACTGAAAGCTGATTTCAATTCCCGGATGGACGGCCCGCAGGGCCTCGGCCACCTGATAAGTTTGGATTCGAGCCAAATCGCTTTTTCGCGACGAAATGCGAATTTTCATTATTGCTGACCATTCCAAAGCCGGCCTCGTAAAAAGTCAAAGGCTTTATAAAGTCTAATCGGCGCCTTGTAAGGAAGCATTTTGAGTCTCTGTAGCGATCACCTTCACCGGAGTGCCTGGGATTTTTTCTGGCATGCGGGTGAGTTCCGCTATATCGATCTGGGGATTACCGTAAATGCGCTGGTAGTTAACAAAATTTCTTAGGATCGAACGCACATATTTTCGGGTTTCAACAAAGGAAATGCGTTCAATGAATACAACCGGATTCGGGTTAGAGTAGGCATCAATCCAGTTGTAAACCGGGCTACGGCCCGCATTGTAGCCTGCTGTCGCGCAGATCCAGGACTGACCAAAGTGTCGATAGAGATCACCCAAGTGATTTGTGCCAAGTTTTACAGCCAGCTCGGGCCGATAGAGGTCTTCGACATCGAATGGATCGACTTTCATTTTTTTGGCTTCGGCCTCTGCCACCGGAGGAATCATCTGCATCAGTCCCAGGGCATTGGCGTGAGAGCGCGCTCGTGGGTTAAAGGCACTCTCCTGCCGAATCAAAGACTTCGCAAACCAGGGATTAATGTCAGCAGCCTTCGCCCCTGACTGAATAAGCGACTGAAACGGGGTGGGGTAGAGAAATGCCAGTTCCTCATCGCTCATCTTGGAGTTGAATGTATAGCGTGCCATTTCCGCCATACGAATGCTGCCGATGCCGTCACCCACTGCAAGCCGCAACCAAGCAATATCGCGCACGACTTTGCGACGTCGGCTTTCGGATTCTCTGCGTCGACCGGCCACTGCATAGGCAACTTTTTCTAAGGCCACCAAATCGGCGTTGATCAAGGAATAGTGCCCACTGCGCGCCAGATAATAAATGCGCGCCATCGGCTCGTAGGAACGCTCCTTAAGTTTCCCTGTTTTCACATCAAAATAACTAGACCAAGAGGCCTCTTTCCATTTTTCCGGGGAATTCCAGAATTCAGTAGCAGAAGGAAGCTTCCAATCCGAAACGGACTTTCCGAGACTTTGCAAAGCCAAAGCCGAGGTGATCCCGTAGAAGCCCATCAAGTCTTCCTTGTAGGAGAGTTCGTAATTTCGGATGGCTTCGTCCTTCTGATCATTTAGCTCGTAGGTTTTTCCAGCCCAATAATACCAACGGGATTTTTCTTCGGCCCAATTAAGATGCCCACGAATTCCCTGTACCAAGGCCAGGAGTTTGCTGAAATCCTTGGTCTCAACGGCAATATCGTAATTCACGAAAAAGTTTCGCCACATCAGATCGTCGATCAAATCACCTTGTTTACGGCCCGCGGTTTTCAAAACCTCAATTGACTCTTCGAAGTAATCACGAGCAATGCGTTTGTCGGTTTGTTGCTCCATGATGCGCGCGCGAATATAATAGGCGCCTTCCATAGAATAAGTGGTCCCCGACCGAAGATTTAGCGTGAGAATGCGATCCAAAGTTTTAAGAGCCTGTGTCTGCGTATCATAGCTCCATTGAAGGCGCGCTATACGGTACAAACGGTCGAAGAAATCTTGGACCTTAGATTTATCTTTGGGGATATCAATGAAATGTCCGATGCGGATGTAGCGATCCATGATTCCAGGAATCAGGTGACGCTTATCTAAAATACGCAGAATACGCACATGCAACTCAAAGGCCTCCCAAAGTTCTTCCTGGGTATAGGTCTCTTTCGGTAATTTCAATGCAGTTTGAATGGACTGCAATGCCTCATCACCTTTAACGAGCGAAAGTTCAGCTTTAGCCCGAGTGATCAACTCTTTGATGTTCATTTGCCGAGGGGTGGGGGCAATGTCAGTACGCTTGATGCGGAATTTTGCGGCAAGTTCCAAAAGCTTTTTGCCGTCCTCGCGCTGTGGAAAGGCAATCCAAAGAGAACGCAGTACGGACTTTAGAGCGGCCCGAGATTCACGGTCTGGCAACTCGGATTCCAATTCCAAGCTTCGCACCCAATAGAAATATTCATCGTCGCGCCCGCGAATTTCGGAACTTCGAAATCTTTTCAATTGCTGAAGGAGCCACGGACGCAGTACTTCGTTTTCCGTACGACTCCAGTCAGAGACCATTCTCAGCAAGCGGCTGCGGCTTCGAAAATTCTCCAGAAGAAAACTGTGCTCGACAAGTTTCTTTTGTAGTTCCGGAAACATCAAACTTTCACCGAGATATTGAATCTCCACAAAGGCGGCCTCGGGAGCCAATATTGATTCTGGGCGTTTTTTATCCAAAAGAGGAGCAATCCAATAAGTTAAGTCCTGCAACCACGCCTCGGATTTAGATCGAAAAAGTGCGGGGGCACTTTCGGGTGGGCCAAGATTCGAAAGCTTTCCACTGTCGTCGGGAGGAATGGACTGCGACACAAGAAGTTGTTTCTTCAGATCCGTAATTTGCTTTAAAATTATGCGAGCCACGAGATAGCGAAAACCTGGATCAGGACTGCTAATTTTTCGTAGCCCTTCTAAAAAATCGTTCGTATCGCAAGTCAATGCATAGGTAAAATCCTCTTCCTGAGGATCTCGGGCAATGAAATCTACACATTTCACAAATTGAGGATAATCATAGGGCTTAAGTTGCGGCCCTCCACTACTGGATGCACTAAAATCTGCCTGGGATTTTTTTGCACTTGCCCATGGAGCTGACACCAACGCAATTAGAAAAAGTGAAGAAAATAGACGACTCGAAACTCCCTTGGAAATATGCACAAGATCACTTTAAAACTGCATGAGTGAATCCTCAATGATGAGATTCCGACGTTAGTGATTTTCCTGCACTTTCTACTGGGAAACGATGTAGCATAGCCACGAGGCAATGTTATCGGCTCTTTTGACCTTTTTGAAAACTCCGTTGCCCATTCCACGGCTTGTTGAGCCTTCCCAATAGACGTCTGCGAGCCGAAAACCGGCTTCCTGCAAAAGATCTTTCAGTTCTGGCAAAGTCCAGTGGCGCCAGTCATAGCGAAATGCATTTTTGTAAAATTTGCCACGCTTCCGAGGCCACTTGAAGTGAATGGCATAAAGACACTCCTGCGTTAGAACGTCAAAGCGTTGGCACTCCCAATAGTAAGAGAAATTCCGATAGCGCCGCTCGTCTTTATAGGTGTCCATGGTATCAGTCCCGCCAAAGGCATCCATCACAAAGATGCCTCCCGGGCGCAGAGCCGCGCGCACAGATTTAAAGTATCGAAGCAGAGTGATGCGATCTTTGAATATGAAATAAGAAAAATTTAATGCGATCGTGAGATCATTTTTAATATGTGCGGCTTTCAAAACATCTTCTCGGACCAAGGTCAGGCGTTTTCGCTCCTGCTCGGTCAGCCGCTTTAATTTGTGTTTTCTGGAATAGGCAAGAGCTTCGGGATCGAGATCGATGCCCACTGCAGAGTAAGTGGAATCACGTTTTATGAATTCGATCGCATTGGAGGCGACTCCGCAAAAATCTTCGCGCAGAGTTCGGGGTTTTCGACCGCGCAATTTTTTGTAGAGACCGAGAGCAAAATCAATGTCGCTTTTAGGAGATTGGACGGACGCTTCATAGAGTCGGTAGCGATCATACTGAGGTGTGGGGCGAGGTTTTTTGACTGTCATAGGTATTAGTTTACATAATGTTTGTTATCGGACTTAGCTATCTAAAGTCCCCAAATGCATAATTCCATTTCAATTTTTCGGGATTTCGAAAGCGTAGCTCTTGCCACTTTCCGTGTCCGACACGTTGCATCTCAAGCATCCGCTCAAGGTAGCGCTGTCTATCCGGATTGTAAAAGGACTTTCGCTCATTCAGTCGGTCTCGAGCCCATCGACGAGCCATCTCACTGCGCCCAATTTCGCTCAAAACCCGTGCCTTCAAAACCCAGTAACTTTCCTCCAGCATTTCGTGACCCCGAGCCTCATTCCCGAGTAGATCAAGTCCGTTTTCAACATCCCTTAATGCAGCTTCTGGCTTCTTAATCTTTAGCGCCAAATAGGCTCGCATCAGCCGTCCGGAAAGTGAAGTTTCATCCTTCAAAAGCGAGTAGGCGCTCCGAAGATCTTTTCGCTCTTCTGCATGGAAGTAGACATTTGCATATAATATCTGACGTATTCGGCGTTCTTTTTCAACCGAGGAATCTCGAAGTCTATATTCCGGGAGCACGCCGAGATCACGTTTCCAAAAATCTTCGATGCGAAAGCCTGCAAATCGCCCTGTAGCTGTGGGAGCGCGGTCAATTCCTATCCAGAATTTCGCCTCTTCCATAGATCCATTTTCAATCGCGACCGACTGAATTGTATCGGCTCGCTGGATGTCGCGAAATGCAGAGTATTGTCCGTCCGGTGAATCCTGATAAGCCAATATTTCCAGAAGTCCGTGCAAAGGATGATCGGCCTTTCCTGAGGCACTGATCCACTCGAGATTCTCCAGAACTTTCTCATAGCGAAATCGCGAATTCACTTGGCGTGAAAAGGTTCCGCTTTCAATTGCATCACGATCCTTTATAGCCAGTAGGTGATTGCTTTGTGCGAATTGATCGGCAGTCATCCGTCTTACAGCAAAACGATTAGCGGAAACTTCTACCGTTGCAGCTTTCTTATTTGGAAAATCAACCAAGACAAAGGTCCAAAGTCCATAAGGACGGTTTTTACTGAGATAGTGAATGGCTTCCTCCAAATTTCCCGCCACACGCAATAGACCATCGCCGACAAATAGCAAGGGATTCGCTTTTTTGGATTTTGTGTCCGTTGTGAAATTCTGGTGAACGGCAAAATAAAGACCCGCCTCGTTCATTCCCGTGATCCCCGCCCAGGGCACACCTTCAGCCGCGGCGGAAAGGTAAGCGTGTTCGTGACTTCGGCCTGTCGGAAGATAAACTAAAATTGTTGGTGTAGTATCAAAAGCCCCTACCCCGGCAAAATCTAGATTACGCCCCACACTCAGATCGCCATCGGGCCCGCGGATTACTGCACTGGTGCAGCCCAAGGAGTCTTTACCCTCGGAATAGGTGCCAAGATCTGGAATAAATAGCGCACGTTTAAGGTAACGTTCAGGAAAACCCGAGCTCTTCGCAAATATTTTTAGCTCATCGTGTTGGCGTGCACGCAGGTGCATTGTTCGTTGTCCGATCCATTGATCAAGATAGACACCTACGAGCTTCTGAATGATGCGGTTTGAAGAGACCGTTCTCTGAGCTTTTGTCGAAAATTCCTCTAACAATCGATTTGATAAAACGCCGTGACGGTGCAGTGCCCCTAGTCGCTCGGCCCTTTCACTGGCGTCGCCCAGGATCTTAACGACCTTTACGCTCTCACATTGATAAACCGCACTGTGATCATCGCGATGCAAAGCCTCGCAAGGTCGCACGTTGCCTGCCCATAGAGGTTTAAAAGCGAAAAGAGAGAAAGCTGAGAATGCAAATGTTGTATAACTCCGAAAGCCCATAAGCCTCCGCAGTTCTTTTCGGTCGAACGTCAAAAAACCGATAGGAAAATGACGGGCAACGCAATGAGTCTAAATAGGAACTTAATCAAAAAAGCGAGGATTCCGCCTTAGAGGCTAATTGGGTTCAGAACTAAGAAAATTCTGAATACTTCGGAGCATCTTCGTGTAACTCTCGCTTCCCAACGACTCCCGACTCACAAACAAATGTTGATGCGAATGTTCTCGAGCGACGGGATTTTTTGTAACACTTTCCAATCGCCAGTGATCCAACGAAAATTTTCTCAACATTTTCTCAGTTTTTTTAGTGGCGACGACTTCGTCGCCTTGGTTCAAAATCAGTAGATGAGGAAATTTTGATTCTTGAAACGAAGTCTTGAGAACTCTTGAGCGGAGTTTAAAGAGGGCCCGGTATGCCGCAAGCGAAGTTCCAGAGTTCACACGGCTATCCGGCCGATTTAGGGATGGAATTAACAGTCTTCCTGGCGCAGGAATGAAGCGCAGTAGATGAGTTCGGGCCCGAAGACCAATTGCTGGAGCCAAGTAGACGGCACTCGATACTTTCACCTGATTAGGATTCAGGTTGAGATAGCTTTCCAAAACAAGAGCACTGAGGGAATAGGCCACGAGATGGAGGGGAATCTCCTCTTTTTCCGCCAATTCCTGAGCGAAATGGAGTCCTACTTCGGCATCCTCTAACCAGTCTTCGGCTTGAACGTGACGAATCTCCTGATCTGGATTCTTTCGGTCATGTCCCTTTAACTTGAGAAAGACAATGGTGTAACCCATCTGACACAGGTCACGACCGAGCTCATGCATCAGTGAAGCGGGATTGTTCAGCCCGTGCCCCAATAAAATCACTCCGCGGGGATCATGGCTTTCTGATCGGAGTATGTCGACTTTGACCCCGCTGCTGCTCATCACGACTTCAATATTAGAACACCCGTCCTCAGCAGGAAACGTTAGCCGCGAAAAAACTAAAAACACTAAGAAGAAAGGCTTCCAAAAGGAACTTTTGGATATCAGCATAAATAATTCCTTCAATGGAGGTAAATCATTTACATTTTAGAGTACAGATAAAAAAAGATTGCAGCGATAACTTAGCTATTTCCTTAGACAAGCTCTCTGGGCTCTTTGATAGATGCCCTCGACTAGCCTCAGGACGAGATCCTGACTTTCCTTCAACTTTGGATGAACTCGCCGGGCCCCAAGGCGCATCAAAAGATCCCGGCGAAAAAGATCGGATTCCCCTTCGGCGAGTTCCAAGGAATTGCGTCGCGCTTTCCCCTTCAAAGAAGCTTCCGTATTTCGAAGCACGGTTACTGATTCCCCCAACTGGGTCTGAAAGACTTCATCGCTCTTCCAAAAGCCTTCAAATTTTCCTGAGACACAACGGCAATAAAGCTGTCGAGCTTGAAGATCCGAATCCGTCGCCTGCAATTCATGCAGGCAACGAATATCAACAGCGGGCAGCAATCGGTCGTTCCAATAATTAACTTTATTTTCTTCGTCGAGAATAAGCAGAATAATCAGTAATCCCAGTCCGCCGTATATCAGAAGCTTTTTTCGCTGCATCGAGAGCTAAGCGGAGCCTTCGTCGCTTCCTTTGAGAATCAACACAAGAGCGTGAATGCGAGCACTGCTCAGTTCGTCTTTAAAGATTTCATGGACCATTCGCTGCCGCTGAACGCGAGATTTCCCGTCGAAAAGTTCCGATCGAATGCTGATTTCAATATGAGTGCCTGCGGGGTGCTTGTGCGCATCGTGGTAGTGACCAGCATGCTCAGCTGAAAAATCGCGAATCGAAAGCTCGAGAGGATTAAGTGCCTCTCGGATTCGATTCGCGATCTCTTCGATAAAGGGATCTGTCATTAGACCATTAATTTTACCACAGGACCTCGCCACCAAGACAGCGTACTAAAAAGTGTCCTGCACCGTTGGCGTAACACAGACCATCGGCCTTAACTCGACCTCCTTGGCCGCTGCGGCCATTGCTTCCGTTGGCGCCCCCAGCTGCGCGTATATTCTTGGGCTTACCAGGCTTTTTGCACGGCTTGATGGTTTTTCCCACCACCCGTGTGCCGCCTGATCCGCCACGCCCTGCACTGCCACCGTCTCCGCCGGCTCCGGATTCTGCACGGAAAGCGAAGGCCTTCGAACCATTGCCCAAAAATCGAACTCCAAAGGGCAAAGCATCCCCGCCGCGATATCCCGTACCGCCGTCTTGACCTCGTTCACCGGCCTTTGCTGTAGAGCCCCAGCTGGCGCGGCGCGCGCAAACAGGTCTACTGCTTCCAAAGTGACTTATCTGGACGACGACGGCATCTTTTCCAGCATTTCCGTTCGAACCATTGGACCCATTTTTACCATCCACACCTTTGCCACCGCGTTCTCCTCGAGAAAACAGCATTAAAGCTTCACCACTTACGGTAGCTACTTCCAATACTATTTGACCACTTGATCGACCATCACGTTGAGCGGGTGCGGTAGTGCCCGCAGGGAAACTTGTGATTTCAGCACCCTTCCCGCGGACTTGAAGATTGTCGATTCGAATTTTCCAGTTTTCGCCTTCGCTAAAAAGTACGGAATTCGCATTCATCACCATCCGGCCAAAGTGAATGACTTTATGATCTGTTTTTTGTGTGACCGCATCGGGGTAGCGGGCCGTAATTTCTCTGAGAGAGATTTTCTGTCCCGTTTCTAAAGATAAACGAAGCGGCATCAGCATCGTCGCCGTATGTTGGGGGTCTCTGACGTGAGAGTCGCGGCTGTGAACGATGAAATAGGTATACTTCACACCACTTTTTAAATTGCTTTCAATCAAGGGCCGGCGATGTTGGTCCTCTCTGCGTAGAACGGCGACTTCTTCGGTTTTTCCAAAGGCGTGGCGAAAAAGCCATACCTGTTCATCGGCGATTTCTTCCCAAAGCACCCGAATCTCGGCCTCCAGGCCACCGTCGAAAGTATCAACGGGAATAAGCCGCAGAAGTCCAGAAGGACTTTGAAAGGCTTTGGGCTGCTCGGGAATCTGAGTCTGAAGATTTTGGGTCTCCGGACTAGATTGAGCCGAAATTTCATCTCCGGATTTTCTTGGATCGGCAGCTTTCTCTTTTTGTACTCCACAGGACACAAAAGATCCGACAATTGAAAGAAGCGACAGGGCAGAAACTTTATATTTTGAGATCATTACTAAATCCTCCTGGCAGCAGCCAAAGCAAGCACCGTGCCAGCTGTGGGGACCCAAAATTGCTGTAGAAGAGGCGTAAAGATTTCAGAATTCCGAACTTTTTAACTGCGGAGTCCGAAGATCCGGACAATCAGTAGATAAAAAAGTACCGAAGGAAGAAGCCAGCGGACAATAAAGCGCCAGAGAAGCAGAATTCCATCCAATATTGGACCACGGCCAATCAGTGAGGCCTGAGCCCGTCTCGGCATCCCCCAACCTGCAACCAGGCTCCACAACAGTGCGGCAATCGGAAGCAAAAAGCCCTGTCCAAAATCAGAGACCCATTCTCGAACTACTGGAATAAGGGGGGCTGCCGATAAAAGTGCCAGGAGAAAACCAACAAGCAAAGCAGCTCCCCATCGATGCATTTTCAATTCTTTCTCGATGGTCAACAATGCAACATCAATCAAAGACAGTAGCGCCATAAAGCCCGCTGCAAGGAGCAAAAACAAATACAGGGAATAAAAGAAAAAACCTGCCTTCAGTCGAAGAAGAATCTGAGGAAAGGCATGCAGGACAAAAAATTCCGGGTGCGAAAAATCATGTTCGGAACCCAAATAGAGATTACTACCCAGGTAACTTACCAATAGCAGGGCAGCCAAAATACTAAATATAACATCACCAAGTGTGACCCAAGCGGCCAAACGCAAGAGGCTTCCTGGAGATTTCCAAAAACCTTCGCGCGATCTTGGACTCGAAGCCTTCTGACTTCCATAGAAAACAAAAGTGTAGTGGATTCCCAACGCGGCCGAGAGAGTGAAGAGAGAATAAGTAAAGATCTCAAGGAGTGCGCCTTCATTCAATCGGCGAAATTCTAGAGCAAAGACGCCCGAATAATCACCCGACCAAGTCGTGCCGGCAAGTATGCCGCCGATAAGAATCAAGGCAGAAGCTAGAACTCCAAAACAGAGAATGCGAAAAAGGCGGACAAGACGACGTTTCGGGAGAACACAAAACATGAGTGATACCGCCATCAAGATCATGGCCATGCCGTAACTCACAAGTGATCTTGCTGCCGAAACCGATCCGCCAATCCACGTCGCTAATCTGTCCTGAAATGCCCACCAGGGTTCCACTAATTCACTGATGAGCCGACCTAGTTCGATGAGGTATCCGGGAGTGACATCTATCCAGGCCAAAACGATGATCGGCCAAATCAGCGCACCAATGATTCCAATGGATCGAAAGGATTCGGCCAGAGATCGCTGCAACCACCGGCTCCAAATCATTTCGGCCAGCATTAGAGGCAAAGAAAAAACCAAAAGCATCATCAAATGCAGAAAAAAGACCGAGAGAATTCCATAGCGCGCCAGCAGCGACGGAAAGATCACAAGATTTCCAATCCCCATTGCAGAACCAAGGGCCAGATATATAACTTGGTGTTGTCGCGCCAAACTCCAATGATTGGGAAGTTGCTTGGAGCGCGAGGACATGACTCGGCTACCTCACCCGTTCACTGCGCAGTTTTGAAATGAAGTTTGATTGGAGTGCCTTCGAAGCCGAATTCCGAACGCAAGGTGTTGACCACAAAACGACGATAGGAAAAATGGACGGACTGCGAAGGAACATTTGAAAACAAAACAAATTCAGGCGGCGAAGATTTGACCTGCGATAGGTAATAGAATTTCGCGACCTTTCCGGAGACTGCCGGATGGCCGTGACCTCGGAAACGTTGTTCAAAAACTTTATTAAGTTTTGCTGTTTGAACGCGCTGGATTCGGGCTTCCATTACCCGTTCAATTGTTTTCAAAAGGTTCGGAATCCCGCGGCCCGAAAGTCCCGACACACGCACCCGCGGTGACCAACGCAAGAAATCAAGTTTTAGATCATTGCCACGTTCTAATTTCGAAAGCTTGTCGTCACGTTCCGAACCTGCTCCCATCAAATCCCACTTATTGAAAACCACGATCACGCTCAGACCAAAATCAATGGCCATACCGGCAATGTGCGCGTCTTGCTCGGTAACTCCCTCTTCTGAGTCAACAATCACCAGCGCCAGATCAGCCTCACGTGCGATGTCTTTTAATTTTTCTTTCGCAACCCACTCGACGTCTCGCTCAAGCCGCCCCGCTCTGCGGAGTCCGGGCGTGTCGCATAGTTTCCATGTCATACCGTGAAAGCTGTGCTCGCTCTCAATGGGATCACGTGTCGTTCCGGCAACAGCAGAAACGACATGCCGTTCACGGCCAATGATCGAATTCAAAAGAGTCGATTTTCCAACATTAGGCCGACCTAAGACGAGTAAGCGCGGCTTCGGTGATTCGGCGGAAGTCGGATCCGTTTCGTCTTCGGGAGCTTCGCCAACTTTTGATCTAAGAAAATCCCAGAGATCCTCGATCCCTAGATTATTTTCGGCGGAAACTGCCAAGACGGGGTTAAATCCCAGACTCGTGTAAGCCTCCGCAGAAAATTTGCGCACGTCACTCTTATTGGCAACGACAACGATGCGATCATTGCCCGAACGCAATCGTTTTCGAAGCCAAGTAGCAATCTCTATAGTTTCGAGATTAGGTTCAATGGTGCCGTCCACCACGAATAAAATTAGGTCGGCTTCTTTGACCGCGACTTCGGCAGCGCGTTCGATTTCCGCTCCTAATGGGTGTTTCAAGGCTTCCGAACCAACGCCACCAGTATCGATCAAACGGAAGGGACCGATGGGCGATTTCGCCACACGCAGGTCGTTGCGATCCACGGTCACTCCGGGACGATCACAAACAATGGCTTTTCGCGTGCGGGAGAGTCGATTGAAGAGAGTCGACTTTCCGACATTCGTCGGACCAATCAATACAATGGTCGGTTCACGCGGAGCCGAGAAGACTTCCTTATCCTCTAAGCTCATAGCCCAACTCCCGTAAAACGGGCGCACGGTCCATCCAACGGTCTGAGACTTTCACATGAAGTCGTAAAATAATCTCTGTCCCCGTGACCTGTTCAAAGCGGCGACGGGCCATCGTTCCGATGTCCCGAATGCGACTTCCTGCTTTTCCTACCAGAATCGCCTTCAAACTTTCTCGGCTCACAAGAATCGAAGCATCAACTTCAGTTTTCCGTTTTTCATTAGTGGGTTCCTGCCAATGATCGATCTGGCAGTCACATTCATAGGGAACTTCTTTAAAATTTGTGCAGAAAACTGCTTCACGCAACAGATTGAGCAGCAATTCTTTTTCGTTGAGATCTGTCCATTCGTCTTCTCCGAAAAGAGGGGCCTGAACTTTGCTTTCCGTTCGCAGAGTCGATATCAAGGTCTGCAAATTGGAATCGGACTCGCTCAACGGCTTTTTTCCCACGACAGGAATAATGGCAAAAAGCTCCGGTAGAATTTCACTTGTTTTTTGAATCAGGGGCAGAAGTTCGGCTTTGGCCATCATATCTGCCTTAGTTAGAACCAAAAACCATTTTTTAGCGCTGTATTTTCGCTTCAGCTGGTCCTTTAACCAAACAGCTAAGCGGTCATCTCCGCTTCGGTCCATCTCGAGATCTTCCAATTCCTGCATCCACTCGCGCGCATCGGCAACCCAGCAAATCAAATCAACGCTTTCCAGTGCGGCTTCGATCGCGGCATACATGGATCGATCCAAGAGACCGCGACGCAAATTCACTCCCGGAGTGTCGACCAAAACCAATTGACCGGTCCAGATGCGATCTTCCACTTTTTTACCGTCAAAGAAGTTTAAGATACCGCGCACGTTCTTTCGTGTCGTTTGTGCACGCGGTGAAACTCCGCTCAGGGCGGATTCCATCAATGAATTTAACAAAGTTGATTTTCCAGCGTTCGGTCGACCAATAATGGCTACCTGTGAGCACCGGAAATTATCCGCAGTTCGCGTCATTTAAATTTTCTCCATCTCTCTCTTGCTTTCGATTCCCCGCGATTGAAGCATTTTGACGAATTCCTCTTCGGGAATTTCCAACATTTTTTTCGCTAAAGTTTGAGTCGCTGACTTCTTAGACCGACTGATCGTGCGATCGACTTCAATGTCCTGGATTTTGAGTATCATTGTAAATGGACCTTCGGAAGGGTTTGCTCCCTCTTCCAAAATGCACTCATAACGTGGCGTTCCCAAAAGTGATTGCTGGCAATATTCCTGGAATCGGCTCTTGTGATCCATACGTGCCAGCCCCAAGGAAAGATCTTCCCAGTGAATCGGAGTGTTCTCTTCGAACTGCGGAAAATTTTCCAAAATGAACTTCGTTACCATTTTTAAACCGGCATCCAAATAAAGGGCGCCTAGCAAAGCTTCCAAAGCGTCCGCTAAGAGCGAATCGCGATTACGCCCCCCACCTTTTTCTTCGCCCTTACCCAGGTTTAAAAAATCACCCAGATTCAATTCACGCGCTACCTGCGCCAAGGTCGTTTCGTTAACCAGCTGTGAACGCACTTTCGATAAAAGGCCCTCACTTGCCAGCGGCAAGCGCTCCATCAACATTTCAGAAATGGCCAGATTCAAAACAGCGTCACCTAAGAATTCGAGTCGCTCGTTAAAATTGTGCAGACGATTTTCGTTGAAATGCGATTTATGAGTGAGCGCCTCAAAAAGAAGAGTCTCATCACGAAAGTCGTGCGGCAAAAATTCGCGCAGCTTCTCTCGCGTCAGGGCGTCCATCGCGCGCTTATATCGCAGGGCGGCAAATATGTCGAGATCTTGCTTCTAAGTATTTGATAATACGCTATTTTTAGGACAGATCACTTTTTGATCTATAGTTAATTCTAAATCTTCATCGCATAAAGGAAAAGCCCGCAGTTTCAAGAGCTTCAGTCTTTGTAGCAGTTGCATAGTTCAAATCTTAACTCTTTTGCGAAAGTGGCCGATGTTAAGATCTCTCGAGGTGCTGAATTTCGGTTGGGGGATCTTTTGAATGAGTAAGGAAAAGAAACAAAAATTTGCGTTTGCCGGCTTTTGGACATTTCTCTTCGTTCTTTCCATTTTTGGCGTGCTTGGTTTGGGTCAAAGCTACGTTAGCGGTCGCAATGACATCGGCTTCGTCAGTAGTGCATTTGCTCAATCAACCTGCGGCGACGGAATGGTACCGGTGTGTGGCAATCAGTGCAAACCAGGCGGCTTTTCAACTATGGAAGCTTACAAAAAACTATATTTGCAAACCTATCACAATCAAGCCCCAAGATGTTTTGAAGATACGAAAACTGGGGAATATGTAAAACGATCCATCTCCAATACCTGGTCGGGATTTACCAAAGCAGACGGAAGTTGCTTGGCCTGGTCTCCGGTAACTGTTGATACGCGGGGCAACCATTTCTCTCATGATCATCCCAGCATTTGTTCGGTAATGATCAAAACGAGAGTTATTTCAACGAATCGTGGTATCTGCGAAGAGGCAGTATTCACCTCGAGTGAAGTCGACGTTACGTCAGACCCAACAATAAAGACAAATAGCGATGGAAGAATTTACCTTGAAACAGTAAATTGCACCAAGACCACTACCTATCCTGCCCCTGCTCCATGCCGTTCTAAGAATGTTCCCGCGGTCACGAAGGTAACATACGATCCTCCCAGTTGTGCACCGTCGCCTTCTCCTTCGCCCTCAGATTCGCCATCGCCGAGTCCTAGTGAATCGCCCTCGGACGACGGCAGTAATAGCTAAGGCTCTGCGGCCATGCTTACAGGGCGCCGGCTATTCGCTTGGTGCATTTCGATTTATTTAATCGCGCAAGTTTTACTCCTGATCCGCATCGATATTCCAAGCTACGAAGTCTACGACGAGCACTATTATGTCGGCGCTGCTAGAGAAATTTTAAAGTCGGGCCAACAATTAAATCCCGAACACCCTCCTCTAGCCAAGGAACTCATCGCAGTAGGAATGCGCGTAGCCGGAGACCAACCTTTAGGTTGGCGTCTGATGAGCACGGTCGCAGGCTCGCTAAGTCTGGTCGCGGTTTTTATAATGGCATTGGCGATTTTTTCTGGGTCAATCGCCCCGGCAATCTTCTGCACACTTTTGACGGGCTTCAATTTCGTTTTCTACGTGCAATCTCGGATTGCGATGCTCGACACATTCATGTTCGCATTTCTAGCCTGGTCATGGGCGATGTTTTTTATGTCGTGGAACGATGCAATGCCCACGCGCATTATTCGAAGGCATTGGACATTGAGTGCTGTATTTTTAGGATTTGCGATCGGCTGCAAGTGGACTGCAATTGTGTCTATGGGACTCTGCCTTGCGATACCCCTTCCCTTTTTCATGTCTCGATGGATGGGGAGTCGCGTCTTTCAATCTTGGTATCCCCTAGAGCTATGGAGAAAAGCCGGAATAGGATTCTACTATGCTGTTTTTCTTGGCCTCCCAGTCCTGGCCTATATTTTGAGTCTAGTACCGCTATTAAAACTGGAGGGTTTTAAATATAGCTTCCTGCAACTTTTAACGAGCTATCAAATTGAAACCTGGAGACTTCTAACGCAGAACTTTGGTGGCCACCACTACGCTAGCGATTTGACTCAGTGGTTTCTGATGACGAGACCAATATGGTATGCCTTCCGCGAAGTTCCCGATAAGTTCGAGGTTGCACAGGGGATTGTTTATCTCGGCAATCCGTTGGTGATGTGGTCGGGCATCGCTGCGACCTTGGCATGCCTTTGGGCTTGGATCGCAAAACGATCGAGTGCAGCTTTTTTGATTTCTATATTTTATTTCGCCTTTTCACTCTGCTGGCTCGCCGTGCCTCGAAGCGTCTTCTTCTATTACTATTATTATCCCGCGGCCGTTCTTCTCAGCTTTGCCATTACTTTTGTTTTTTATCGAATGCAAAATCTCGATCTATTTTTTACCTTGCTTTCGCTCCTGGCACTGATGCGCATCCTGCTTCCGGCAGATGCAGAGGTAGGGGCGAGCACCTATCTTTGGATGGTTTGGGGTGCAGGATGGCTTAGCGTGATCGCTCACTTTCTTAGCAAAGGAAAGATCTCGAACTTCAGGGCGGCTAAGTATATTTTCCTTGGAACTAGCGGCATCTTATTTGGGTTTTATTTTCCGATACTTTCTGCGCTGGAGATAAATTCGCGTTTACCCCCCGTTTGGATGTGGTTACCTAGCTGGATCTGAATTAATCATCATCAAGGATTAGACCTTGAATGCTTCCTCATGACTTAGCAAATCCAAACAATTTACAGTATAAACGATAGGCGATGCCGTGCATCTTTTCTGTGGTGATGCCGCTTTACAATAAGGCGCCCCATGTAGCCCGAAGCATCTCTTCAGTATTAAGACAATCTTGTGACTCGTGGGAACTACTGGTTGTTAATGACGGTTCTACTGATTCAAGTGTCGAGGAGCTTGGTAGATTTAGCGATCCGCGCATTCGCTTGATCCACGCAGGTCACTCCAGTCCCAGAGGTCCGGGTGTTGCAAGGAATTTAGGAATCTCGGAGGCTCGGGGTCGATGGATCGCTTTTTTGGATGCTGACGATGAATGGACCGACGCTCATCTTGAAAATCTGTTGCAGCTTTCTCAAAGCTTTCCTTCGGCGAAATTCTTGTCCTGTGCATGGGAATATCGGCTCGGCAGCAAATCTCTTCGAGACCCCTACTCTCTACGGTACGGCGGCGAAGGCCCACACATAATCTCGCTCCGAAGATATTTAGACTTATCAGTGGAGGGGATCCGGCCTACGTGTTCAAATGTTGCCTGTGTAGAAAATTCACCTCAAGTTCGAAGCTTGTTTCCAGAGCATCCCTTGGCTAAACGTGGTGAGGATCTTCAGGCTTGGCTAGTTCTTATGTGTGGTCTCATGAGTGAAATGGCCTGGAGTCCAGAGGTGGGCGCCTACTATCACCGCGACTCTGTAAACATGCTAACTAAAACGATGCAGGCTAGCCCCTTTTTAATGTCAGGAGAAAACTTCGATTTCTTGTCTGCGAAATTGAATTCTAACGAGCGCCTCCTGCTCCTTCGCGTTTTTAACCGTCGACTGAAAAGCGCTTGGTTGGGCAATCACTCTAGGGGGAGCCCTAGTTTTTTTCTGCCGAAGCATCTCTTCTATAAGGGCGATTTTCAATTTGCATTTATGTGGGCCGCGCTATCCGTCCTACCAGGCACGCTGATTAAATTTCTCGTATTATTGAAACGAAAGCTACCTTTCACTGCAATTTCCGCAGCCATCTTAAATTTAGTTTTACTAAATTTTATCAGTATCTTTTAATAAATTTAAGCTCGCAGCGCTCTCGGGGTCTAGGCATAAAGACTTTCGAAAACGAAAGTGAGGTAAATCGTGAAAAGCGATTCTTTGTTGAATGGAACTTTAATGGCCTTAGTAATGGCAAGTCTGCTGGGCTGCACTGAGAGCTGGGAGGAAGGCTCCCATCCGCATAATCCCGATTTAAGCCAGGAAGAAGTCTTCAGTGGAGAGGAAAAAATCATTCTTGATGGCGGTAATTTAAAAGCAGCTGCGCCGATTCTTTCTAGTGTGCTTCAAGAATACGGCCAATCGCTTGAGATCTACAGATCCGCTAAAGATTCAAGCACCTACTACTATTTGCCCGATCAATTGCAGTGGAAACGAGACCGAGATGAAAAGATCAGGTCAAATGTTTTCATCATGCCAAGACCCCTGCCAAAGGATCAGCATGGAATTCCACTGCAAGTTCAAGAATACCAAGGTGTCTTGGGCTATGAACTTGAGCTCGTCTCAAGTCCTGCGCAAAGGGCGCGGCTCCAGAAATTTGAAAAAAACATTAACGTGATAGCCCTACCAGAGGCTGATGTATTCGAGCGGGCATTTGTGATTTGGGAGCGTGAGCTCCTACCTGAAAAAGATGTGAAGCCTTCAATCTTTGAGAGGGTGCTTCTTCCCTTCAAACAGGATTTCTCAAGACTTCGCTGGGGTAATGTTCTCTCCAGTACGCTTGAGCTAACAAAAAAGGCAGCACTCGATTTCAAAATTTTTCATGAGCTGGCTAGTCGCAACGACGGGACATCGCCCAATGTGCCGATGGCCAAAGCGCGCTACTGTGTAGACTTTCGTGGCCTGACGGACGTATTTCTGGAGGATTCTTCGAGTGAGTTTCTACGTTACCGCAATCGCAAGTACCAAGAGGCCCGCGCGTGCACACATCCTGTGCGTTTAAGTGATCTGATTCCCAGAAACGTAATCTACGAGGAGGTCCTTTAATGTGCGAAATCTTTAAATTACAATTATTTAGTTATTGCGAATCCGCTTTACTGGGAGAGCCGAAAACGGGCATAATGAGCCGCGCAATTTTGGCCTCCCTTATGAATCCGGATGCGTTGTAGGAAGTTGATATGAATACGAAAATTCAAATTTCAAGATTATTTATCTCAGCACTGCTTCTAGTTGCAGCGGTTTTTTCAGGACCAAGCCTGGCGGGAGATGGTGGCTACAGTGGCGGGGGTGGAGATCAAATTCGAGGCCCAAACGAAGTCTTTGTCTGGTTCGGCCGGAGAGACCGAACAGTAAATGTATGTCTCGATGTTTCAAAAAAATTCGGCCTCTCTGAGAATATTCTCAAATCCGAAGTGAAAAACGCGTTAGACACTTGGGTCGATTACATTAAAACGCGAAAAATCGGATGGAGTCTGAGATTGGCTCCAGATGAAAAGTTGAACTTTCCCGACGCTTATAAGGCCTATAAATCACCTGTTGGATTTGCAAAGGAATACCATATTTCTGACATTTGCAGCGGGACAGAAGATCTGACTTTCTTTTTTGGATCCGAAAACGAAGAAGTTGCTAAAGACAAGCAAAAGCATCTAGATCCACTTGCATTTGCTCAGCTATCATCTTTCAACAAACGAAAGTTGTGGGGCAAGGGATACATCTGGGTTGCTGCAAATACTTCCAAGATTAAGTGGGAAAAAGAGGGAAAGTTGCAGGCTATTTTACTTCACGAGATTGGCCACACCTATGGAATTGATCATATTGAAGGCACGATCATGACCAAAGGAATAAAGAATTTAATTGCGGATGACAAAAACGCTTTCCTTTTTAATTCGATCGATCACAATCGCACCCTCGTTTTGGAAGATTCCAATGATTACTCCAAATTTACATTCACAGCCCCGATTGTTCTCCGAAACGTACCCCACCTGAGTCCCTTGAGTAAGTTGTATGAGTTCTACAATGAGTCTTTTTCGGTCGATACGAGAATTAGTATTGAGGCCGTTGATCGGAATAGTTCAAATTTTCGAATTTACGGCCCACGCATCAACGCAAAGTTTGAGTCGGACTTTGGTGCGAAAGAAGATATTAGAGGCGATTTTGTGTTTTCTCACAAAGGATTCAAGACCCAACTTCGAAGTAGTGGACGAATTCTTTATGGAAACTTTGTGAATTTCGAGGGAAAAACTCTACCGGCAATTCTTTCGGTGAATTTGCCAGATCGCTCTGACTACCGACTGCGTTTAGTTATTGTCCATGATGGGAAGTTTTTACAAGTCGGGACCTTTCAACTTAAGAGCAAATAGAAGTTCCGACCTTCTCTCTTCGATTTCTCAGTTTTGAAGTCCGCACAAGTTCCTTCGATTTAAATTTAGACTTCAGATATTGTCGACAAATCCATTCAAGATCCACAACACTGCGGCGCCCTTAGCGGGCAGCCGCAGAATCTGATCCCGCCTGATCTTTCACTATCGTGCGACGAAGAGGTGTGCTCGTCGGCTTGGGAGGTACTTCCGCCTGGCCGGGATATTGGAACAAATAATCAGAAACTTTTTTCATTTGAAGTTCTGCGTTGTCTCCGAAATATCCGGGTACCGCCATATAACCTTCCTTGGGATCTTCGGGGTTCACAGGGGGCCAGAGTTGCGGCATGCGTGTACCGGGCATGATGCTATTTGGATCACGTAACCATGTCGGAACCCATGCTCCATTCAACCGCGCTTTCACGTTTTGAAAGTGCGGCGCAGAGCTTGCTAGATCTTCCCCGTTCCTTCGAACTGCGTGACAGGTCATGCAACCCAAGGCGTCCACAATTTTTTCAACTTGAGCGACTTCATCGCGAGTCAATGGATCCGCATGGCTAGAGACAAAGGGATACTGCGCACGATCAACAGCCGCAAAATAGGAGGTCAATATGCGCGCGTCCTCATCAGTCATTTCAAACTGCGGCATGCGAATCTTAACCCACGGACGGATCATCAAATCCGTATTCTTCAAAAAGGCAAAGAGCCATTCGTGTTGCGTCTTATGTCCCTGGGTATTGAGATTCGGTGGACCTTCAGACGGATCCTTATACTGCGCCAGAACTCCCCCACCACGGCCTTCGATGGCATGACAGCCAATACAGTTATGTTTATGAAGAGCTCTGTGACCGGCGATGATTTTTTCTAGACGTCCGTCCACTGGCCGAATTTTTTCATCATCAACCTTTTTGGACTCGTGGCCAATGACCACCGCGGTAATTGCGGTGGCCTGCTCGGGCGTAAACCCAAAATGTGGCATTCGGGCTTTGGCTTGAAAATCGCGAATTTTTCCCACATCCCAAATTCGCGGAGTCCGTACTTTGGTGAAGATCCACCACTCACGTGAAGTGTGTGGGATATGAACGTTTTCAAAAGCGAACTTCGTGACTTCCTTGGATCCATGAAGACTGAGTTCTGCTCCCAAATTTGGAGCATCCTCAAAACCTTTGATCGCATGACAGCTATAGCAGCCATAGTGAGAAATCAATTTTTGCCCAACGTAAGTTTTCTTTTCATCAACAGACATCGCCAGCAGCGCGCGATCGGCTTCCGGTGAAGAGCGTTCGGCCCGCAGAAACTCCAAAGTCACCGCGTCGCGAATCTTGTCATTACCACTAGCCAAACGAGTCCGTTCAAAGCGTAGATTTTTCTTCTCCAGCAGATAGGCCGTTAAGTCTTTGGCTTCCTGAGAGGACAGCTTCATGCTCGGCATGTTGGCATCAGGCGAATAGTGTTTGGGATTCATAAGCCAGGAATAAAGCCAGTCCGCGCCCACCTTTGAACCCATTTGGTTGAGTTCAGGTCCAAAGAGCGGAAGACGAGGATCCATATAACCCGGCTGCCCTTCGGCAACGTTCGGCCGAGGAAAATCAGCGCTGGCGTGACAAGCCAGACAGCCGACTTCACTGAAGGTCTTTTTACCTCGACCTGCGTCTCCCATAGCAGCAGATGCCCGCAATAATTTTGCGTCATTTCCCGTCCCACTTGCCCCAACACCTGGAGGGTTTAGCGGCTCGTAGTTTTCGGAGTTAGCAAATAACCAATGGGTAATGGCTTCTACTTCGACAATTCCGCGGGCCATCGAAGCCGGATCGGAATTGTTATGCGTTTTCCAAAAATTAGGCATGGTCGTGGTGGGTCGAAATGCTTTCGGATCCCAAATCCACTTCGAAACCCATTCCGGACTCAGTTTGCCGGCAATATGAGTGAGTGGAGGACCCGGTTTTCTTTCTTTTGCTAGTTCTTCGAAATGCCCGGTAAATTTGTGACAGGTGTAACAACCATACTGCTCGATCAAACGCATTCCAGCGTTGAAGGTGGGCGCTTCATCCAAGTGAACCTCTTTAGCGTGACACTGAATACACTTGCCCTCGGTCATTTGAAGAGGAACCATGTGGGTCTTGATGTGATGACTGGCGTAGAAGCCATACTGTGCTCCCCACTCAGCATTTTGCACAGGATCACGAGGCGTGTGGGCCGCCATGTTGAAATCCACGGATTGAGGAACCCCGCCGTGACAGGTCGTGCAACCCACCTTTTCATAGGGGTGCGGACTTTCCGGTCCCACCATCAAATGCAGTTTGGGGTGCGTCTTAAAGGGTTGCGGATACTTTTCGTAGCCCGGTAAATCCGCTGTTACGTGGCAGGTCATGCAGCGATCAACACGGGCCACTTTGTTGAAGAAGTAATCATCGTAAAGCCCGTCGAGGATGATTTGGTTGATTTTAATAGTGGGAGCAACGAAATCTACAACCGGCGCGTTTCGCACAAGGTTGCCGATACTTTGTTCGTTTTCACGAACAGTTTTTTGAAGCAAATCACGACTCTTTAAGAGTTTAGCAATTTGATCTTCTAGATCATTGCGCTTTTTCAGAATTTCCGCCTTACGATCTTTGAGCTCATTCAATGCAAGACGATATTTTTCTTCTTCCAAGCGTAAAACTTCGGTCTTTGCGCTTTCTCTGGCCAATTTTTCTTTTTTAACTGCGGCTGCCTTGGGATCCAGCATCACTGCATGTTCCACTTCATAAACTAAGGCATCCAAATTAGCCTTGGAGATCTGGTAGCGGCTGTTTACTTTGTAATATTCACCTTGACGCTTTTGGATGCCGGATTCGACTTCCTCTAAAAGAACATCCAAATTCATTTCAGCGGATAATTTTTCGATTTCAGCATTTAAGGAATTCAGTTTTTCGATCTGTTTGGATTGCTCCATCATTTGATCAACACGTTCGATTTGGCGGCGAGCATGATTTTCGGCGACAGCCTTGAACTGCCGCTGATAGACCTTCCAGGGTCTCGCGTAGTCTTGAATCGCAGCCCATACGACACTCACCAACAGGATGATGGAGCCAATCGCAAACCACTTCGAAAGTGTTTTTGTTTGGTAGACAGTTTCTTGTTTGGGTCCGGTTCCAGCCATTTTTTCTCTTCCGCTCTTCCTAAATATTGAACATGTATTCTGGAATCGCGACGATATACTTCAAATTGAAGCCCCACCGCAGGTACATCTTGATTGGTAGTGAGATCATTACAAGAAGCAGGTTCACCACCAGATTGTAGCGAATGAAACCCATCTTCACATACCACTCCTTTAAGAGAGTCGCTCCCAGAATGGGCGGGAGCACCACAATGTAGACGACGCTCAGAATGAGGCCTACGGATTCCCTGAGAAGAATATTCTGAGGCAGTCCGGTTCCCAAAAATTTAACCCAAATAATTTCAGAAAGGTTCACGTTCGAGAGCGCCACAATCTTATGGCTGTCCCAATATTCAAAGGGACCAAAAAAGTTCCAACCAGGTCCGCGCATAAAAGTACCTAGAAAGATCAGCGCGATCCACAAAACGAAGAAACCAAATCCAAAGAGCCAAATCGCGCCAAAGCGTTCTTTCAAAGTATAGTAACCATTACCAAGCGGATTTCGATCAAAGTAGGGCATTGCAATCAGGCCCACAACAATCATTCCCGGAAGCACAACGCCGGCCATCCAAGGATCATAATAAACAAGGATTTCCTGCAGGCCCAAAAAGTACCAGGGAGCCTTGGCAACAGCCGGCGTAACACCCGCGTTTGCTGGATCTTCCAAGGGTGATTTGAAAACAATCGCCCAAACGATCAAAAAGGCGGTGAAAATCACCATGCAAATGAGTTCCGAGTAAACGAGGTCCGGCCACGTGTAGACTTTTTTATCGGATTCCGTTTTTTCGAAAGTCACATCACCATTTGCGACGCGCTGATCGTTTCGAATGGCTTTGTACATTGCCAACCAAAAAAGTCCACCCGTTGCATAAGTCAGAAACCAAATGGGTACGTTGTCGGGCTTTAGGGCTTCTTTACGAAAATTAGGGTCAATGAGTGCGATTCCCAAAAGCACAAGTGAAACGACTAAGACAATCTTCATTACCTTGGGCTGCGTCCACTTCTCGGGATATTTCATGATCCACCAGTAGCCAACGCACGAGAGTGTGAAAAAGATTGTAGGATTGGAAAGAAAGTTTATCGAGGCACGAAAGAGATCAAACAACATGCTGTATTTCCGATCAAAGGGGTCCTGAGATCCCTCCGTCCTTTCTCACCCGCCAAAAGTGAAGCGCAATCAAAAGCGCCACGACCATCGGAATGGCAACACAATGTAGAACATAAAAACGCAACAGCGTGGACTCTCCGATGAAGCGCCCTGCCAGAAGTCCAAATTTAGCATCATTGCCTGAGTGCACGAGGGGGACATCCCCTAACTTCAGCAGCATCGTGCCCGGACCCTCGATTCCGGCAAAGGGCGTCGCAGCCGCCATGTTCGCTCCAACCGTAATCGCCCAAATGGCCAACTGGTCCCAAGGCAAAAGATATCCGGTAAAGGAAAGAAGCATCGTGAGGACTAGTAAGATCACACCCACACCCCAGTTGAATTCTCGAGGGGGTTTATACGAACCCGTCATAAAAACACGGAACATGTGAAGCCAAACTGTGATTACCATCGCGTGCGCGCCCCAACGGTGGATTTCGCGCAATATTCCAAGTGGAACGTGCTCGCGTAGAGCAATGATGTCGTTATATGCAAACTGCAAAGTTGGGCGGTAGTAGAACATCAACAAAATTCCGGTGACTGTTTCGATCAAAAATAAGAAGAAGGTCAATCCACCCATGCACCAGGTAAAAGACATGCGCACTCCGGATTTTCGTGTCTTTACGGGATGCAGGTGCAGTGCAACGTTTGTGAGAATCGCCAGCGATTGATCACGTGGATTGTCCGGCAGGTTGTGCCGAAATATAGACTGCCAAACTTGAGTTTCACGAATGTAGTTCCAGAGTTTTTTTAAGGGATTCATCTCAACTTTAAACCTTTATTAAGAATTCTGGATCCGTCCATCGGATCTGGTCACGCACTGTTTTAGATTTATCGACTTTGATAGTTCCTGTGGAATCCAGAAAAATGGAATAGCGCTCTAGAGGACGAGGAGCCGGGCCTTCGAAGTTTAGGCCAGACGCTCGAAAGCCGCTGCCGTGACAGGGACATTTGAATTTCTTTTCACTCGCAAGCCAGTTGGGAGTGCAACCCAAGTGCGTGCACACAGTCGAGAGTGCATACATTGTGTTATCGGGATTTTTTACCAGCCATACTTTTTGAGTGTCTTTGAAACGTTCATCAACACCGAGGCCATACTCTTCCGGTTTACCAGCACGAAAAGTTTGTGGTGGTTCAAAGAGAACGTTCGGAAACATGAATCGACCAAATAACGTAGTGATTACAGCCGTGGCGACGCCGAAGGCGGCCCACCCCACCCAAAACCACGACATAAATTCACGACGAGTCACACCATCTGCTGCTGCGCTTTGTTCAGCCATCAAGAACACTCTCCTGGGTGCATTTTTTCTAAGTACTGGTTAATAATCATCATTGACGAGCTAAGTCACCTGGATTTCGGAAAATATTGTAGGTCCTATCTTGCGAATAGTCTTTGCTTTTTGTTCTAAGAGGCAGAGCAAGGATGAAAATTTTAACGCACCGCATTTTTCATTCGCCTCGCTCCCTTCGTGAGGGTTCAGAGGACCTCCAGAGCCTTCTGACGGACTTTCAGACTGGGATGCTCTTTTGCAATTTTTTCTAAACGTTTTTGGAATCGAGACCCCGGGTCTTTTTTGAGCCATTTGAAGGCCTCACTAAAAGCCAGAAGTAGCTCTTCTGTGAGAGGCTCACTGGAGGAAGCGCTTGAAAATGCTTCAGCGCGCTCCAAAATTTCGATCAGAACCCCTTCCGCCTCTTGATCGCCCTGCTTTAAGAGACTGAAGGCGGCATTCCATCTTACATCCGCCACCGGGTCTCGGAGCAAACGATAGAGTAGCGGTCTGGAAAATGTGGTGAATTCGGCACTTCCCTTTAATGCCCCCAAAGTAAAGGCCAAAGCCTTACGTATCGAGGGCTCTGAAGCGTCTAAATAACGTTTCAGGATCGGCCATTGCTCTGAGGAAGGAGCCTCCTCTAAACGAGCCAAACCCAATAGCAAATAAATACCGAGCTGCGGGTTGGAGAAAACTCGTTCATTTTGCAGTGATTGAAGAAAAATCTCTGAATTCTTCTCTTTATCTTCCTGGCTGAAGGCAAGAACGGTGACGACTGAAGATAAAAATAAGGAATCCCCACCCTCGATTGATTCGCGCAATATCCTCTGTAGCCGTTCGATCAAATTCGCCCGCGGCCGCCATTTATTCAGAGCCTCTTGATCCTGCCGGGCTTCGGCGCTTTGCAACTGAAAAGCCCATTCACCGATTGCGGCCCGTCGCCCCTGGCCTGGTCCTTCAAAAACAATCGGCAATACCTCGTCGGGCGAAGGATTTTTCCAGACCAATCGCCCCAAGGACCAGCTGAAAACTACACCGATCAGGATTAAGGAGCCAAAAATTAAGAAGAAGTTTTTAAAATTCTTTCGTTGATCCTGGCTCGAATCTCGCCGCGACTGGAAAAGGGGAATTTTTGGCGGGCCCGAAGAATCCGTCATTCGCGCGGCAGCGGATTTTCATCCGAAAAATTTAGATAATCATAAACAAGCTGGTCTCGATCATACTTAGAGTATTCATACTCCGTAGTGTGAACCAAACATTCGGTTGGGCAGACCTCGGTACAAAGTCCGCAAAAACAACAAAGAGCTTCATCGATATCGAAACGCAAAAGCTTCAGTTTTACCGGCTTATTGCCAAAATGTGCGGGTGTACGTTCATCAGGATTTTCATCCGCCGTTTTCTTGCGGCTTTCAATGGTGATGCATTCAACCGGACAAATTACGGCACACTGGTTACAAGAAATACAACCTTCGGCATGCATGAAGAGACGATTGCGAGAAATCGCGGGTAGCTCGTCTTTCACTTCTGGATAGTTGATCGTCACCGGACCTGCGCCATAGTCATAGCCACCCAAAACTTTCTTAAAGCCTTGGACCTTCAAAAAGGCGCGAAACGTTACACGCATGCCCTTGTAGGTCGACACAACAGCATCATAAACATTGTCGCACCATTCCTGGAACGGAGATCTATCCTTGCGCGCAGACTTTTCCATTAACGATCCACCTCTCCTAATACGATGTCGATGCTTCCAAGAATGGCCACGACATCCGCGAGCATCATTCCGCGGCACATTTCATCCATACAACTGACCGAAATAAAACAGGGTGACTTTGCCTTCACGCGGTAAGGCTTTCGATCGCCACTTCCAATAATATAATAGCCCAAAGCCCCACGAGGACATTCGGTTGCCACATAACATTCGCCAATTGGTTTGGGCGTTTTTGGAATCTTGCCCATGAATTCGCCTTCGGGAATTTGCTCGCAAGCTTGTTGAATGATTTTCATCGATTCGTACATTTCTAAAATGCGGCAGTAGTAGCGGTCCCAGCAATCACCGACAGTGCCCTTGATGCCTTGGCCCACGGCCACATCAAAAGCGTATTTTTCATATCCAGAATAGGGATGCGCCTTTCGCAAATCAAAATTCACACCGCTGCCGCGAAGATTGGGACCCGAGAATCCGTAAGAAACGGCCACATCTGCCGGGATGATCCCGACACTGGCGGTGCGATGAACGAAGATCGCGTTGTTTGTCAGCAAGTCGTCCATTTCATCCAATTGAGGTTTGAAATAGCGGCAAAACTCCTTGGCCTTTTCAACCAAGCCGGGGCTCATATCTCGCGAAACACCACCCGGCCGGATGTAGTTGTAGAGTAAGCGGGCGCCGCAAAGCTCTTCGAACATGCGCAAAATCTTTTCACGGTCACGAAAGGCGTAAATGAAAGGCGTAAAGCCCCCGATATCGATCCCATAAGTGCCGATCGCCAAGAGATGCGAAGCGATTCGCTGAAGTTCGGCGACAATCACTCGAATGGCTTGAGCCCGTTCCGGCGCTTCGAAACCCAAGAGTTTTTCCACTGCGAGCGCGTATCCAAATTCCATGTTCATCGCGGCGACATAGTCCATCCGATCACAAAAAGGCACAACCCCAATGTAGTCGCGAGCCTCTGCGTGTTTCTCGAAACAACGGTGGAGATAACCGATGTCGGGATAAGCGGCCTTTATAATTTCCCCGTCGCTGATGAGTTCCAACCTCAACACTCCGTGAGTCGAAGGATGCTGAGGTCCCATGTTAATGATCATCTCGTCAGTGCGAAGTTCTCGTGTGGCCGGGCTTGTAAAATCTTGCATCTCTATTGGAGCCTCTCGTTTAAAGGGGAACCTTCATCCCGTTGTATTCTTCAGGGAAAACATAATCGCGACGCAGAGGGTGTCCCACCCAATCTGGCGAAGTCAGAATGCGTTTCAAATTGGGATGTCCCGTAAAGACAACGCCGATCATGTCAAAACACTCTCGTTCGTACCAGTTAGCCGCGCGATAAAGATCACTGACTGTTGGCAGGGCGGCGTCCTCTCGGGGCAGCTGCACCTTTACCGTAATTTGGTGCCGGTGATGATAGGAATAAAGCACGTAAACGACTTCGATACGGGCTTCCTGAGCCGGAGTTGATTCGGTCGCATCCTTTTTTAAAAAATCGGTGGCACCAATGACTGTAAGGCTCTGGCAAAGGAAGGACTCGTCATCGCGCAAAAACTGCAGAACGTCTTTGATGCGATCGGATCGCACCAAAAGATAGGGATCACCGGGGTGATCTTTTTCGACCTTCAACACGGCTCCAGGGACCTTTGACTCTAACGCTGCAGCGGTTGTGGCAATATCTTTCGGGCTTCCGATAGGCTCCGTTCGCGGACTAGGAAGCGCCGATTCAAAATAGGTTTTTGTCGGGATGATTTCGTTTGCACTTGCCATTTTCCGTACAAAATAATCACCCTAGCTTGTCTTTACAAGCCGTTGTCTTCCTTAGAGAAAGTTTTATTTCAAAAGGGCTATGTATTTGCTAGATCGACCAGACAATATGAAGTTCGCCGACCTGGCACTTGTGCCCCCTTTGCTCTTCAAGGCCTACTTCAAGACCTTTCGAACCGCGAGGAAGGTCCTTCGAGCTCGGCGCATGCCTGACAAAGAGCTAGGAAAACTTCACTTCAAAGAGGCTGTAAATTCTTGGGGCGAGTCCATCCTGGGGGACATGAGGGTCCATGCGGAGGTCAAAGGAGAAGCTCCTTCAACTGAACCTTGCATTTTTGTTGGGAACCACATGAGTTATCTGGATATTTTGCTTCTCTACTCGATTGTGCCTGCAAATTTTGTCGCTAAATCCGAGATCCTCAAATGGCCTATCATTGGAAAGGCCGCAGCTCTTGGGGGCACAATTTTCGTCAAACGAAACTCAAAAAACTCGAAGCTTGCAACCGCCGAAGCGATCGTATCAGCTATTCGAAATGATGCGCGGCAAATTGTAGTTTTTCCGGAAGGAACCACCAGTCTCTACGGAAAAACGTGGCGCCGAGGAGTCTTCAAAATTGCTCATGAATACAAAATCCCTGTGCAGGCATTTTCTTTAGTTTACGAACCAGCGCGTCGGGCCGCCTACATCGACAAGGATCACTTTTTCCCACACTTTTCCAAGATGCTTGCCAAACGCGGCCTGAAAGCTCGCATTGAATTCCATAAACCGATGCTCATCGAAGACCTGAATAGGGATCCAGCAGTCTTGGAAAATTGGTCTCTGGGTGTCCTAAGAGGGGAACTCGAAAAACAAGGGCTCCAGATTCCAACCCAAATTGGAGACGAAGTTCCCTCGCCTAGCTAAATCACGTTATTCACTAGGCAATCGAAACATAGTTCGACACTTAGCCTAGAAATCGGCCTGCTAAGAGTCTGTTTTTTCTAGAAGCCTGTTGGCATGAAGATTGCTCCCATTGACTACGAGGGGTGAATTTATGCTTGTTAATTTTGTGTTAAGACACTGGACCTTTGCTTTCATCATTTTCCTTCTGGGAATGCCGGCAAAGGCCGACTTAGGCGGCGGTCTCATAGGGGCACTTTTTCGAGGAGATTCTTGGTCGACTCCTGCAACCTTCGCGGGGAGCAAACAGCGCCAGTTCACCACGAGTTACTCAACGCAAATTATTTACAAGAATGATCACTTCATATTGCAGGAGCTCGAAGAATCGGGCACCCACACGTATATTCCAAGAGGATCGATCGCGAAGGAATTCGCCGACAACGCCTGTTTCCAACAGGCTTACAAAAGCCGCTACGATCAACATGCCGAAAGTGAAAAGGCGGTAAAATCACTCTTGAAAGATTTGCATAAAAAGCATCCCCATTTGAAAGGTAAATTTCAAATAGAACGCGTACTGGTCTTCACCGAACGCTCAGGAGATCTTGCGCCTAGTTTCGAGACTCAGTGGAAGGCCGCCGCTCACGACCCTCAATCGGGCGAATCAATTGAAGGGCAACTGTCTCAGTTGGAGAGCGATTGTCAGGCTTCACAAGCCGACAAAAAACAGCTCCTTCAATCTTTTGAATCGGCCTTCGCTGGACATGAAAAACGTCGACAGCTCGCGGCCGATGAAAAGTACATCCGAGAACTGAGCGATCGCGCCCTAGCTGCACAGGAAGTCAGGACCGTTCACAATCAGAAATAATTCAGTTCACTTCTGGGCTCAGATGACTTTCGCACTTCATGCGCATGAGATCCTTGATATGAAAGTCGTAGCTCTTGCTTTCACCTGAATCGAGCAAGTGCTTCACGATGACCGTTTCCGTTTGAGGATCCGCCGTGATCACCAACTTTGCCTTGCGGGATGGCAATCCGCGATCAACTGACTGGGAAATCGCAGTCAAAGTAAAATCTGTGAGCACACCATCGAGGCCTCGCGTTCCACGTCCGGCCTCGATCGCCTTTTTCACTACGAGATCAACAAGCAAATCATCGACCTCAAGCTCGGTCTGGTTTGAAACCCGAACTCTGCTGCGAATTTTTTCAAGATTGAGTCGCACGATTTCTCGGAAACGACTGGTAGGAACTGGTCCCAGCATGAGAATTCCACCGCTTCGGATTGAACGTTGAATCAGCGCCTCGGGCAAGGCTCCATGTTTCCCGTCATATTTGTCGCCATAGGCCTGTGTGGGTTTTCCGCGCATCAAGATTTCAATCAAGTCTTTTTCACTTAGACGATCCAAGATCTGCTGAACTTCCTCATCGCTTTTTGCATTTACAAAGAGTTCTTCGCCCCACTGACCCATTATAAAAATCGCACTCAAACCCAAGGGACGTTCGCGCGGATCAATTCCTTGCGGACGAATTTCGCCTTGTTCCACAACAACCTTTAGAATTTCAAAACTAGATGACTCGGCATCCTTGGCTTCGTTGAGAACAATCACCCCGTGCGGCGGACCATCCGAGAGTGCCTGAACCAGGCGCGGAGGACTTTGGCGATCACCTTCGAAAATCTCGGAAAGACTTAACTGAGCCAAACTGAAATTTAGCCGGGTATCCTCGCGACCAAAAAGCGCGGAGTTGAGGCTATTGGCTATCGTGTCTTTTCCACTACCTGTAGGCCCCATGATGATAAAAACCGGCACTTCGTGAAATCCATTCACTCGACCTGTCTTCACCTTCCGAACGATGGCGTCTATGGCTTCCTTGTGGCCGACGACTCTTTCCTGGGTTTTTGGCGAGAGATGAAGGAGCGGAGGACTACCGTCGGCCGGTGCCCAAACATCTGCGGGCAATTTCGAACGATAAACCAGGAATCGATATGCGGCATCCTCTGTGATCGTATCTGGATTCTGGCGATTTCGATAATCCGCAGACCATGAAAATAGTTCTTCAACAATTTTAATGATGGAACCGGGCATAGCGGTGGGCGGAATCGCGAAAAATTTCCGCATAGAAATCAGAAATTCCAAAACGGAGTCATCCATTTTCAATTCATGCCGCGCGGAGGCACGATCTCGAGTCTTTTTTACGATTTCCAGCGCTTCTGTCTCATTGGGTTCCAGTATGGTCACCGGCACATAACGTCGGTCCGTTGCCAAGCCACGATCGCGAGCCACAATTTCCCGATACTCATTCACGGTAGTGACCAAAAGAAGCGAATAACCGGATTCTTTGCCCTGTTCAATTGGATCGCTTCCGTCTACAAAACCGGTGGAATCAAGAAGGCTTTTCAATGCTTGATGCGCCTGATCCGAGAGGGTTTGTGCTTCTTCAAGAACAAATAGCGTACGCACTCCGTTTTCCCGAAAATCACGTCGGGCTTCGTTCATGAGTTCATTCAACACTTGTTTTTCGCGGGTATCCGCCTTGCCCCATGCCTGGCCCTCGCGCGTGTTGTCATATCCCAAGAGCTCTTGATTAATTCTAACGATTTGAGTTTTTCCGAAAAAAGCATTTCTGATCCGCTCGAGTGAGGGTGAAGGATAATTTTCCGTAATTCCCAAATCCTCTTTGAGAAAATCAGGAATAACACCAAAGGATAACATCGCCACCAATTGATTGATCGTGTGCGTTTTTCCGACGCCCGAAGGACCAATGAGCGCGATGTTGTTGTAAGTCGGTAAACCTAGTGCGCGGAATCCATCCGCGATGACACGCGCTGATTGTGTGGAATAGATTTTGAGCAAAGCCTCGCGAACAGCTTCACTCGACATATCGCCCGCAGCTTCGTTTCCCGCCAGCCGCAAACCATGTTGAATGGCATCTGCCAATGCAAGTGTCAGGTTGAAACGGCTGGGATCTTCGATCGACAATCTCTTGGTGAGATAGGTATCGACATGACTTTGTTTTTTCTCAGCTCCCCAGAGAAGTTGAATTTGCTCTTTAGATTCTTGTGCCCGCCGCTCGCGCCGATTGCTGCCCTCTGTAGATCGTCCCTTGATCTCAAATGTAAAATCAGCTTTCTGAGCCTGGGCATATTGGCCGGAGAAAAAGGTGAAAACTATGAGCAAATAGACCCCGGAACTCACCCGCATCAAATCTGGCAAAAGAACCCCCTTCTTTGAGAACTCACCAATTGTCATAGAAGGCGTAGACTAACGCATTGTGTTACTCAAGACATAATTCGACCGAAATATCGAAAATCTAGGACTTTTCAGCTACTTGTAAGAAGAATTAAGGGATTTACTTCCACTTGATCGAACAACCCATCGAGGGATGCTGAATTTCGGGAAGAGCTTCGCCTTCTAAGACGCACTCTAAGGCTTCTGATAAATCTTGCGACTTCACCAGCGAGGGGTCTTTCCAAGAGTCGTCCAAGCGCCCGCGATAGGCGAGTTTTCGTCCGCGATCATAGACAAAGAAGTCAGGAGTGCAGACGGCTCCAAAGCGCTTTGCGACTTCCTGGGTTTCATCAAAGAGATAGGGAAAGGGATAACCCTTCTCTTGGGCTCTTTTTCCCAAAGCCTCGGGGCTATCCTCTGGGTATTCCTCCGGATCATTCGAAGAAATGGCCACGAATGAGACTCCTTTGGCCCGATAGACTTTCGCCATATCAATCAAGCGATCCTCGACCGCCTTCACATAGGGGCAGTGATTACAGATGAACATCACGACCAAAGCATCCGCGCGGTCGAAGCTTTTTAGACCGAATTTCTTTTCACCAAAAACTGCGGGCAATTCAAAATCTGGGCAAGAACTGCCGTTTTGGGCCGGGGGAGTGTGAACTAAAGCCATACTATTTACCTTTCTCTTGAACGTAACGATCCAAGAATTCGCGAGCAAATCGCACACCAAATCCGGTCGTTTCGCTTTTGATCAATCCCAAACCACCTTCACGATTTTCTGTTGCTAGATCAACATGAAGCCATTCTTGCCCTTCGGGCAAGAAGCGGCTCAGAAAACAGGACGCGTAAATATGGTCTCCGGCGCCCTTAATATGACATTGTTTAATGTCGGCCACCTTCGAATCCAGAGAGCGGTAGAAATCACCTTCCAGAGGAAAAGGCCAAACTCTTTCGCCGCTTTCGCGGCCCGCCTCGACGGCAATTCTTCCCAGTGCTTCGTCGGTTGAAAAAACACCGGACATTCGGGAATCGAGAGCATAGACACAGGCTCCGGTAAGCGTCGCGAAATCCATGATGAGATCCGGTTTGGCCTGAGCCGCCAAAGTTAGGGTGTCTGCCAAGACCATTCGCCCCTCTGCATCTGTGTGCACCACTTCAATACTCAGTCCATTGAGCGCGTGGACGACATCGTTCATTTTGAAGGCTTCAGGAGAAATATGATTTTCTGCTAGAGCGAGATAAGCATCCAATGGTCCGGGCCACTGCGTTTCCACTAAATGTAGAAAAAGTGCCAAGGCGACTGCAGAACCCGTCATGTCACGATGCATGCCGAGCATGTAGGCCTCGGTTTTGACATTGTATCCGCCGGTATCAAAACAAATACCTTTCCCGACCAAGGCAACCGATGGATTTTTGAGTTTATTTGCAGGACGGTAGGTGAGCCGAAGAATTCCGGCGCCAGCTTTTTCGCCAGCCGCCTGGGCTACAGCTAGAAATGCGCCAGCCTTCATTTGTTTCAGTTTCGCAAAATCCAGAAAAGACATTTTCACACCTTTATGGGATGCGACCATTTCACTGATTCGACTTCGATATTTTGTTGGCGTCAGCTCATTGGCCGGAGTTTCCGCAAGGCTTCGTACGCGATTTACAGCCTCGCCCAAAGAGAAGGCTTGAACTTTTAAAGTCTCTACCTCTGAATCACTCAAGCGGCTCAGGATCCAAAACTCACAGCCCTTTTTAGTGGCCTTCGGTTTCTTGTCTTTTCCGGCCTTTTCTTGAACATATTTTTTTGGCTTCCACTGGTGAGTCCGAGCCAATAGCAGAAACTCCGACAAGAGCTTCCTCTGTAGATCGCCCCCCAGACCATCATCGATTTCTACGACAAGACTTGGAGTATCATCGGCTTCTAATTCACTTAGAAAGTTTCCCAGGTGTTCGGCCAAAAGACTTTGTCGATCAAAGGGAGAAGAAGTGCTGTCGAAGAGAAAAACGCAGAAGTGATCTCCTTCCAAGGTCGAGATCTCAACGTGCACGCTGGGCAAAGACTTTGGCTTTGGGGCTTCTAAATCCTTTAGCTTTTTCTGAATTTTTTCAAATATCCGGCGATGGGTTTCTGTATCGAGAGACGGCGCACTTTTCTTTTTAGCAAAGCGATTGAGATCGCCTAGAAAAAGATAAAAACCACTGAGTTTTTGCGGCAGACTTTGAGTCACTTGAAAGTTCCACTTTTCGAACATTTGGAGACCCGCTTTCTGGCTGACTGAACTATTTTCGACCAAATAGAATTGCTTTAAGGTAATCCTGATTCAATCGCGCGATGTGTTCAAGGCTAATTTCTTTGGGACAGGCTGCCTCGCAGGCGCCTGTTACCGTACAGGCACCAAAACCGGCCTGATCATGGGCGGCGATCATCGCCCGCACCCGCGAATCACGCTCGGGCTGCCCTTGAGGCAAACGCGACAACTGCGAAACCTTGGCAGAAGTGAAAAGCATTGCCGAAGCGTTTTTGCACGCGGCCACGCAAGCCCCACAACCAATGCAGGCTGCAGCGTCCATAGCTAATTCCGCACTCTCGAAGGGGATCGGTAATGCGTTCGCGTCCGGCGCATTGCCCGTATTGACGGAAACGAATCCCCCTGCCGAAATTACTTTGTCTAAATTGCTACGATTAACGACCAGGTCTTTCACTATAGGAAAAGCCTTGGCACGCGCCGGTTCGATAATAATCGTATCGCCATCTTGAAAACGGCGCAAATGAAGTTGGCAGGTGGTCACACCGCGCTCGGGACCATGAGCGCAGCCATTGATCACCATCAAACAGCTCCCACAAATTCCCTCGCGGCAATCGTGATCAAAGGCAATGGGATCGCCGCCCACCTTGATAATCTTTTGATTCAAAACATCCATCATCTCCAAAAAAGACATCTCAGGAATAATGCCGTCCAGTGCGTATTCTTCGAAACGCCCCTCACTCGATGCAGATTTTTGTCGCCAAACTCGTAGTGTGAGCGACAAGGTTTTTTGTGCTGTTTTACTTTCCGTTACTGCCTGTGCCATCTCTTCAATTCCTACTTTGCTATTTATAACTGCGTGTAGCGAGCTTTACGTTCTCGAACTTCAGGTCTTCTTTAATCAAAGTTGACGCCTTATCTGCCCCTTCAAAAAACCAGGAACCTACATAGGCGAATTTCTCATCATTACGTTTGGCTTCCCCGTCTTCTGTTTGGTGCTCCTCGCGAAAGTGACCGCCACAAGACTCATCACGGTGGAGAGCATCTTGAGCCATCAGTTCGCCCAATTCAAAATAGTCGGCCACGCGTCCCGCTTTTTCTAACTCTTGGTTAAAGGCTTCGCCCTCTCCTGTGACGCGGAGATCGGTCCAGAATTCACCTTTTAATTTACGAATCTCACCGACAACTGATTTTAGACCTTTTTCATTTCGGGCCATACCTACATTATCCCAAAGAAGCCGTCCCAATTGTTTGTGGAATTCATCAACAGTCTTAGATCCTTTGACAGAAAGTAGTTTCTTGGTGGCTTCCATGACTTCGGCCTCAGTTGCCTTTGCGGCGTCGTGATCAGCTGTCACCGCGCTTAGTTTTTGAGCTCCCAAATAGGCTGCCAAGGTGTGTGAAATCACAAAATAACCGTCTGCTAATCCCTGCATCAATGCCGAGGCACCTAAACGGTTCGCTCCGTGATCCGAGAAATTGGCTTCTCCCAGAACAAAGAGCCCTGGAATGTTGGACATCAAATTGTAGTCCACCCACAGACCGCCCATAGTGTAGTGGGGCGCGGGATAAATGCGCATGGGTAGCTCGTAAGGATTTTCATCTGTGATGTGATGATACATATCAAAGAGATTTCCGTATTTGGCTTTGATCTGGGGGACGCCATCACGCTTGATGGCATCGCGGAAGTCGAGATATACGGCCAAGCCCGAAGAGCCAACACCGCGATTTTCATCGCACATGCGTTTTGCCGCCCTAGAACTCACATCACGTGGAGCTAAGTTTCCAAAACTTGGATAAATGCGCTCGAGATAATAATCCCGCTCGCTGTCCGGGATTTGATCCGGATGCCGCTTGTCACCCTCGGCCTTGGGAACCCATACACGTCCGTCGTTTCGCAGCGATTCCGACATCAGCGTCAATTTGGATTGGTAGTCGCCCGCCACAGGAATACAAGTCGGGTGAATTTGAACATAACAGGGATTTGCGAAGGCAGCCCCGCGACGATGTGCGCGCCAAATAGCGGTCGCATTCGACATCCGCGCCGAGGTCGATAAATAGTACGCATTGCTGTAACCCCCCGTGCACAAGAGCACGGCATCGGCGACGTGACGCTCGATTTTTCCGGTGATGAGACAACGGGTGACCACACCTCGAGCTTTTCCGTCGACTAAAATTAAATCCAGCATTTCTTTGCGCGCCTGAAGGTCGACCTTTTTTAGACCTACTTGGCGCATCAGTGCGCTATAAGCACCGAGCAAAAGTTGCTGGCCGGTTTGCCCGCGCGCATAAAAAGTACGCGAGACCTGAGCGCCTCCGAAAGAGCGGTTTGCGAGCAGTCCACCATAATCACGTGCAAAGGGCACACCTTGAGCCACACACTGATCGATGATGTTGACGCTGACTTCGGCCAGTCGATAGACGTTCGCTTCGCGGGCCCGATAATCGCCACCTTTGATGGTGTCGTAGAAAAGTCGAAACACAGAATCACCATCGTTTTGATAATTTTTTGCCGCGTTGATGCCCCCCTGGGCCGCGATCGAATGCGCGCGGCGCGGACTATCGTGGAAGGTGAGGCACTTCACCTTGTAGCCCTGTTCTGCCAAAGTTGCGGCAGCTGCTGCGCCGGCAAGTCCGGAACCCACAACAATCACACTGAACTTCCGGCGATTGGCCGGATTGACGAGCTTTGACTCGAATTTATGATTAGACCATTTGTCAGCTAGATCGCCACCAGGAACTTTAGAATCCAAGACTCGTGTCATTTCGCTCATCCTCGATAGAAAAAGTAGACATAAATGGGCTGGGAGATAAAGCCCAAGATCACAACCAATGTATAAACAATACTAGTTTTTTTGATGATCGGCGTGTAGCGCGGATGATTCAGACCCAAGGACTGAAAGAGTGCCGCAAATCCGTGCTTCAAATGAAATCCCAAAACCACCAAGCAAATCAGATATCCATATACATAAAAGGGACTTTGAAACTTTTCGATGATCAAGCGATGCAGATCCCGCATTTCGACTCCGCCATAGGTCACGGAATAAAAAGTTCCCCATTTGAAGCTCAAAAGATGTGTTACCAAAAAGAAGAGAACGAGCGAGCCCGAGAAAATCATTGTCTTTGAAGAGACCGGAGTCGCCTTTCCGGCGTCATCAGCACTCATAGCGTAGGCATTTTCACCTCGCGCGGCCCGGTTTTGTTTACTGAGTAGAATGCCCATCGCCGCATGCAATAAAAAGCACGCCAACAATCCACCCGAGATCAGTGGAAAAAAGGGATTGGTCGTCAAAGCATGCCCGTAACCGTTGTAAGCACGAGCCCCTACAAAAATGAGCATGTTGGCCGCCATGTGCGTAAAGACAAAGCCCGAGAGGGCAAGTCCCGTAAGGGCCATGATGTATTTTCGCCCGACAGTTGAATTCAAGTAACAAAGAAGAGCAGACATTTGGTACCTCGATGAGCTGGAGATTTGGAACAAGCTTGTTTTAGGAAAGCTTCCCCTGAGACGCAAGGGGCCGAGCGAAAAATCAGAAGATTTTTAGAAGTTTAGAGGCAAATTTAAATTCGCGGCAACCTTTACCTGAAACTTCAACTCTGGATCTCTTTAGCGAGGTTCCGCGCAATCACAATGCGTTGTATTTCGCTGGTTCCCTCGTAGATTTCTGTAATTTTTGCATCTCGAAAGTGGCGCTCCATGGGATAATCTTTCGTATATCCGTAGCCGCCCAAGACTTGAATTCCTCGGGTAGCAACTTCCATGGCAGTTTCGGAAGCGAAGAGCTTAGCCTCGGCAGCCTGGCGGGAAAATGGCTTCCCCTGGTCCTTTAAAAGTGCGGCGGCCCGAATCAAAAGACGGGAGGCATCGGTGCGAGTAGCCATTTCCGCTAAATGGATTTGTATGGCTCCTAAATCAGCAATTGGCTTTCCAAAGGCCTCCCGTTGAAGCGCATATGCGACAGCCTCTTCAAGTGATGCGCGCGCAATTCCTAGAGCTTGGGTGGCGATCCCAATGCGGCCACCATCCAAGGTATTCATCGCAACTTTGAAACCTTCGCCTACTTTTCCAAGAAGTGCTTCTTCGGAAACTTCGACATTATCTAAATGTATTTGTGCCGTGCTGGACCCATTGATCCCGAGCTTTTCCTCAAGTTTGCCGATGCCATAACCCTTAGTTCCCTTTTCAACGATAAAGGCAGCAATTCCCTTGTGTCCCAGGGCGGGATCCACCATGGCATAGATGATGGCGACTTCCGCTTCACGTCCATTCGTGATGAAATTCTTCACGCCCGATAGAGTCCATTTGTTTCCTTTTTCACAGCGCGCGTTTTCATGGCAGCCGCATCCGAACCCGTACCCGGTTCGGAGAGACAATAACATCCCAACTTTTTTCCCGTCGCTAAATCTCGCAGATAACGTTCCTTTTGCACTTCGGTTCCGAACTTTTCGATCGGATGACAAACAAGACTGTTGTTGACACTCATAATGACGGCGGTCGAAGCACAGGCAACGGCAATTTCCTCGAGAGCCACGGTATAGGACAAACAATCAAGTCCTGCCCCACCCCATTCCGGCGAAACCATCATGCCCATGAAACCAAGTTCAGAAAGTTTCGCGATGAGATCTGAAGGAAACTGATGTTTCTCGTCAATTTCTCGCGCCCGCGGCCGCACCTCTTTGTTGGCGAAGTTACGCGCCACTTCCGCGATCGCTAAATGTTCATCTGTTAGAAAGCTTTCCGACCACAATGCGCCCATAGCTTGAGTTTAATACAGGCAGACCTAAAGGGAAAATGAGCCGAGCTGGAAACTGGCCCCTCAAGCGTTATCAAAGGCCGCTTTCAGCTTCTTGATGTCGAGCCTTTTCATCTTCCACATCTCGGCCATCACAGCCTCTTTCTTCGCCTTGTTTTTAGTTGTATTCCACTTGTCGAAATCCGCAGGTACGATCTGCCAGCGGAGCCCGAATTTGTCGATCAACCAACCACATTCCACCGGCTTCCCGCCACCGGCCGTGAGCTTCTTCCAATAAGAATCAATCTCCCGCTGAGTTTTGCAAGGAACGACCATCGAAATCGATTCATTAAACGGCATATCCATGAATCCGTTCAAGAGCATGATCTTTTGCCCTAATAGGGTGATGTGTGCCGTGAGTACCGAGCCTTCTTTAACTCCCATGGGATTCTTGCCCCAATAAGAAAACTTGCCGACCTTGGTCCCTTTAAAGACAGATTTATAAAACTTCACTATCTCTTCAGCTTGATGATTGGACCAGAGACAAATGTAGGCTTTTGACATTGGAACGGTCTCCTTCGGAACTATATGGACAATATCCTCCACATCTTCTCATTAGCGAAGACCACAGCAACTAAATTTTTTTGACGTTGAATGGAAAACCTTGAGGTTATTTTGAATAACAAACGTATACGTGAACTAAGCCGGCATAGTGATTAAAAACCATTGGAGTCCATTCTGAGCCGACCAAAAATTTAACAAAATTAGGATCATGTTGCAGCCCATGATCTACTCGCCCAGCCCGAATTTTAAGAATCTTCGAACATAAATAAGCATTGTTTTCCACGACAGAAGATCCAACCCATTTTTCCGCATATTCACGTTGTTTGATTTTTGCTTTGTTTTGCGCCATCAAATTTTGCGCCAAAGACTTTAGGTACTCATGATCATCCCCGCTACGACTGCCTGCTTCGACAACGGTAGGACTTCCGGTAATCGCAATTCCGTTGAACATGGCTTCAGCCTCAGGGCCGGTGAGAAATTGGCCTGCAGCAGCAGAGGAGGAAAAACTGAGAAGAAGAAACGACAAATATAAAGATATTTTCATAAAATCCCCCTAAAAGACGATTCCTAGCTGCGTTGATACTTCGCGTCAAGCTTGTTTGTTTAGTCCTGTAAGCATGCTTAAACTTCAGTGAAATCAATAGCCATAAACGCCGTGCTTGGATTTCTTGCCTAAACGACCCGCTTCAACGTACTGCCGTAAAAGTGGTGCTGGGCGGTACTTCGAATCTCCCAAGAATTTATGCAGGACTTCCATAATCGAAAGACAGGTATCGAGTCCGATAAAATCTGCCAATGCCAAAGGGCCCATCGGTTGGTTTGTGCCGAGCTTCATTCCGGTGTCGATGTCGTCAGCGGTCGCGATTCCTTCGTCCAATACAATGAAGGCTTCATTGATCATCGGCATTAAAATGCGATTGATGATAAAGCCTGCGCGGTCTTTGGATACGACGCAGATTTTGCCCATTTTTTCTGCGACTGTGCGTACGGCCTTTGAGGTTGCTGGGCTCGTTTCCAAGCCTTCGATCAATTCAACAAGCTGCATGATCGGCACTGGATTCATGAAATGCATGCCCATGAAACAAGCTGGATTTTTTACGACGGCAGCAAGTTTTGTGATGCTGATCGACGAAGTGTTTGAAGCGAAAATTGTCTCTGAAGAGAGGATTGTATCGAGTTCCGCGAAGATTTTTTGTTTTGCTTCGATGTTTTCTATGATGGCCTCGATCACTAAGTCGGGTTGAAAAGTTTTCGCATTGCTCAGTTCCGGAGCAAATTGAATACGGGCCGATACATCTAGCGGCTTTTCTTCAATAAGCTTTTTTTCGCTTAGTTTTTCCAAGCTCTTTGCGATAGAGCCCTTCGCCTTTTCCAAAGCTCCTGGAAAACTGTCCACCAGGAGAACACTATAAGCACTTTGAGCGGCGACTTGTGCAATTCCCGATCCCATCTGGCCTGCGCCGACGACGAGAATCTTCTTCACGTGCGCACCCCGGTCGAACCGAATCCACCCTCGGCACGTTCCGTGCTTGTGAGATTCTCAACCACAGTGTGTGTGACTGGAAGCACAGGAGCAATCAAAGCTTGTGCGATACGATCGCCCTTTTTGATCGTCAGAGGATTTTTCCCTAACAAAATGGCGATCACTTTCAATTCACCACGATAATCACAATCAATTGTGCCAACGCCGTTCACCAACGCAAGTCCCGATTTTGCGGCCAGTCCACTACGGGCCCGAACCTGCATTTCAAAACCTTCGGGGATTTCCACAGCAAGCCCGGTTGGGAGCAAAGTGATTTGCCCCGGCTCTAAAGTGATCTCACTCGCGTCGAACGCAGCGCAGAGATCAAAACACGCGGCTCCCTTTGATTGGGGAGCCGGTATCTGAGCGGCGCCGTGCAATTTTTTCCATTTCAACTCAACCGGCTTCATGCAAAATCCTTAAGCTTGGTTTTGGGGCATCGCTGCCTTGCGGCTGAGGCGAATCTTGCCCTGACGATCCACTTCAAGAACTTTTACTGGAACCTGATCGCCCTCTTCCAAAACGTCGCGAACTGCATTCACTCGCTGGTGATCCAATTCGGAGATATGGCAGAGGCCGTCGGTGCCGGGAAGAATTTCAATGAAGGCGCCAAAATCCGCAATGCGTTTAACGGTACCCATGTAAACCTTGCCCACTTCAGCATCTTCAGTGAGGTCTTTGACCATTTGAACGGCCTTTTCGGTAGCCGCAACATCCGTCGAGGCCAATCGAACCGTGCCTGTATCGTCGATATCGATCTTCACGCCAGTTGCCGCCACGATGCCTTTGATGTTTTTTCCACCCGGACCGATGAGGTCCTTGATGCGTTCCTGGCTGATTTTCAGAGTAACGAAACGCGGAGCATATTCAGAAACTTCTGCGCGACGCTCTTTGATCACGGCTTCCATTTCCTTCAGGATATGAATGCGCCCTTCGCGAGCCTGTGACAATGCCTGCATCATGACGTCACGGCTGACGCCCTTGATTTTGATATCCATCTGCACAGCCGTAACACCTTTTGGAGTGCCACAAACTTTGAAGTCCATGTCGCCCAAGTGATCTTCATCACCCAAGATATCCGACAAGACCACAACCTTTTCACCCTGGACCATAAGTCCCATCGCAATGCCGGAAACCGGACCTGTAACAGGCACGCCGGCGTCCATCAATGCCATGCTGGAGGCACAAACTGTGGCCATCGATGAAGAACCGTTACTCTCTAAAACTTCTGAAACAACTCGAATCACATAAGGAAAACTTGGATCGTCTTCCTTCGGAACAATGTGAGATACTGCGCGCTCGGCAAGTGTTGCATGGCCGACTTCACGACGGCTCGTGAACCCGATACGGCCCGTTTCACCCACAGAAAAAGGAGGAAAGTTATAATGCAGCAAGAAACGTTTATTAAATTTACCACGTAGACTATCGATCATTTGTTCGTCTTCGCCGGTGCCCAATGTGACAATCGCAAGTGCTTGGGTTTCGCCACGAGTGAAGAGCGCCGATCCGTGGACACGCGGTAAAATACCGGCTTCGACTTCAATGGGACGGACCTCGTTATAGGCACGACCATCAATACGCTTTCCAGAGTTCAACGTTAAATCGCGCGCAAATTCTTTTTGCGCCTTTCCAAAGGCCTTGCTGGCAAGTCCTTTTACTTCTTCCACCTTTTCGTCTGCGGGCTTAAATTTCGCAATGACTTCGTTCAAGACAGTTTCTTCGGCGGCCTCGATCGCTGAATATCTCACTGACTTCTCGCGATTCTTGTAAGCTTCGCTAAGAAGAGGCTTAGCTCTCTCGAAGACCATCTCTTTTAGGCCTTCAATGGTGGGCGCCGCTTTCGGTACCCATACCCGTTTCTCTTTTCCAACCTTACGGCGGAGTTCTTCTTGGATATCGATGATTTTTTGAAGCTCTTTGAAACCGAAAAAGACCCCATCCAAAAATTCTTCTTCGGGAACGGCGTCTGCTTCACCTTCGACCATCATGATGGCATCACGGCTTCCCGCGACCAGGACCGACATGTCGGAATTTTTTAAATCAGAAAGTTTCGGGTTCACAACAAATTGCCCATTGATGCGACCAACGCGCACGGTGGCGATGGGACTCTCAAAGGGAATATCCGAGATGAGCAAAGCTGCCGAGGCACCCACACCTGCGATAGTTTCCGCTTCGTTTTCGTTGTCATAGGAGAGAATCGTGATCACGACTTGGGTCGGACAGCGGTAGCCTTCGGGAAAGAGAGGACGCAAGGGACGGTCGGTGAGACGCGCATTCAGAGTCGCCCATTCGGAGGGTCGAGCCTCTCGTTTGAAAAAGCCACCCGGAATTTTTCCAGCAGCGTAAAATTTCTCTTGAAACTCAATCGTTAGAGGAAAGAAATCGAGTTTCGCATCTTCGTAATCACTCACTGCGGTGACAAGTGCCGTTGTTTCCCCAAAGCTTACCAAAACTGAGCCGTGTGCTTGTTTAGCCAGGCGCCCGGATTCCAATCGGAAAGTGCGACCGTTGATCGTTGTTTCCACTATTGTGGGTTCGTAAATTTTTGCCATATGTTTTTTTCTCCCTAAATGGGCCTTCGACGGATGTGTAGAAGTGCGACTTTGATAGGCGCGGCAACTATAAAAGAATGTTGCTGAACTTCAGGAACTCAAAAATCCCGAGTCGGTCGAAAGCCAATAAAATTAATTTATTTGCGTAGTCCGAGGCTCGAAATCAATTTGTTGTAGCGATCCGGAGAGCGCGACTTCAAATAGTCCAGCAGGCGACGACGACGACCGACGAGCATCAAGAGACCTCGGCGCGTGTGAAAATCTTTAACGTGTTTCTTCAAATGACCCGTCAGATTACTAATACGGGTCGAGAGCAATGCGACCTGAACTTCAGGCGAACCCGAGTCCTTCTCGTGAGTTTTGTAACCCTCAATTACCTGTTGCTTTTCAATTGCATTAATAGCCATGTTCTTTCTATTTACTCCTATTATTTTATGGCTCGAACAGTAGACAAGTCTTTGAAATCTTTCAACTAGAAATCAGCCCTGACTTTCCAAAACTGGAGGTACCGAAAAGGGGTCTGACAAAAAGACTCGCACCAACTTTCCACTGCCGACTTCGGTAAAGGCCAGAGCCTCGCCACTGTGCCGAGAAACAAGGACTTGCGGCATTTTCGAGGGCCGCGGATGCCACAATCCCCCTTTTCGGAGAGATTGGATTTCGTTTTCTGAGACTTCGATCACTTCAAAAAAATCCCGGAGATCCTCTAATTTTAAGTACTGGTGGCCGGCATGCGGATGGTTTGCGCCCAATGTGCTGATGCGGGTGCGCAGGAGGCCACACAGTAGCCCCGGAAAGCCGATTAAAGTCTGGGCCCAGTCCCGCGCAAGAGCCCGAATATAGGTGCCTGAGCTAACACGAAGGCGAATTTTCCAATGCAAGAGCCCAGTCTCACCCGAAACTGAGGCCCCGAGATGCTCCGCTTCCAAAAGTCTCGCCGCTCGCGCCTTCAACTCGACAGTTTTCCCGGCGCGGGCAAAATCGTAGGCTCTTTTTGCTCCTCCCACTCGGATCGCGCTGAATTGAGGAGGCACCTGCTGGAATTCACCTAGTGATGAAGCAAGGTGGCGCCGCAATTGATCTTCCCAATCGGCCCGCGCCAGAAAATTTTCTAAGAGTCCCTCGGGTGCCTTCTCAAGCACCTCATCGGTGTCGAGCGAAATGCTAGTCGCGCCCAGAATCATTTCGGCGATGTATTCTTTGTCGAGGCCTTGAAAAAAACTGAGTAATTTTGTGCCTTCGTCGACGCCGACCAAAAGCCAGCCTTCAGCAAATGGATCCAGCGTTCCCGCGTGACCGATTCCCTGTCGTCCCTTACGTTTTGCGAAAGGTCCGGCCTTCAGAAATTGATAAAGCGCTTCCTGGGAAGGGATTCCCCGCTCTTTCCAAAGAAGCGCCAATGCCATTTAAAAACTCAAATTCGATCAAGCATTCGCGTGAGAAGATTTTCCGCCGTCTTCAAGAGTGGGGAGAATCTTTTCTTGCACGAAGGTTTCCAAAATATCACCAGGCTTCACGTCGTTGAAATTTTCAACAGATATTCCACATTCGAAACCCTGGGCCACTTCGCGAGCGTCGTCTTTGAATCGTTTCAAGCCTGACAATTTGTTTGTGTAAATAACGCGGCCATCACGGATTACGCGTACCATATCGCTACGGGTAATCTTTCCACTGGTGACCATACAACCGGCCACGGTGCCAACCTTGGAAACGTTGAAGACGTTTCGTACTTCGGCTTGTCCAGTGACTTGCTCTCGAATGGTGGGCTCCAAGAGACCGACCATTGCATTCGAAACATCATCAATCAGATTGTAGATGATGGTGTAAGTCTTCAGGGGAACTTTCTTAGAATCTGCCAAGGCCTGTGCCTTAGCATCGGGGCGCACGTTGAAACCAATGACAATGGCTTTTGATGCAGCGGCGAGCAAAATATCGTTCTCAGAAATACCACCGACCGAAGCTGCCAGTATTTTGAGGCGCACTTTCTGCTGCGGTAATTTTGCTAATGATCCTTCAATGGCTTCCGCTGAACCCTTCACATCAGATTTAATGATGATTGGAAGTTCCTTCAAATCGCCCATAGCCATCATAGCGTAGACATCTTCTACACTATTGACCTTCGGTGCTGAGTCTTCTTTACGACGTTCTTCGATTCGAAGTTCCGCAAGTGCCTTTGCTGAGCGCTCATTAGGCACCGCATTCAGCGTGTCCCCTGCTTCGGGCACACCTGCAAGTCCCATGATCTCGACCGGTGTCGAAGGACCAGCTTCGGTCGTATTTTTTCCAGCATCATCAAGGAGAGCGCGCACACGGCCGAACCATTCGCCTGCGGCAACGTAATCACCAACTTTCAAATGGCCATTGCGAACCAGTACGGTCGCCAGTGGTCCGCGACTTTTGTCGAGCTTGGCTTCGATAATAACACCGTCGGCGAAACCCTCGGGCCGTGCTTTTAATTCTAAGAGCTCGGCCTGGAGTTGAATCATCTCTAAAAGTTTGTCGACACCCAATCCGGTATGAGCCGACACAGGGACGAAAATTGTGTCGCCACCCCACTCTTCTGAAATTAAGCCGACTTCACTCAGTTGTTGGCGAAGCTTATCGGGATTGGCATCAGGCAAATCCATTTTGTTCATAGCTACAATAATCGGAACACCGGCTGCCTTCGCGTGATCAATGGCTTCACGCGTTTGGGGCATAACTCCTTCGCTTGCAGCCACCACCAGAATGACGATGTCTGTGCACTGTGCTCCGCGCGAACGAATCGCAGAAAAAGCCGCGTGGCCCGGAGTATCAAGAAAAGTGAGATAGCCGGACGCCGCTGACTTGGGAGCTGCAACTTTTTCCTTGGCCCCTTTGGTTTTCTTGCCTTTTTTCGCAGCCTCTTTGCTGGCAGCCTCGTCTTTGGAGGCTTGAAAAGCGCGCAGGTTTTCGACTGCACTTGCGGCGTTGATTTTGTAGGCACCAATGTGTTGAGTGATGCCCCCAGCTTCTTTAGAGACGACGCGCGATTGGCGAATGAGATCAAGAAGTGAGGTCTTTCCATGATCGACGTGACCCATGATCGTGATCACAGGACCCCGAGGAGCGCCTTCTTCATCGGATTCTTTCACAGATTTCGCTCGACTACTTTGCAGCATGTCTTCTGCGTTTGGCGTGATATTCTTCACTTCGAATTGGAATTCACCGGCAGCCAATTGCGCCGCCTCCAAATCCAATACCCATTCTTCAAGACCGTCGGCTTCATCAGGGTAACTTAATCCCAATGCCAAAAGTTTCTTGGCGACCAATTTACCTTTTGTGCTCATTTGATGAGCAAGATCAGCTACAGAAATCTCTTTATTGAATTCGACGATACGTTTGTGTGCCGAGGGAGTTGTCAATTGAGGCTTACTGGAACTTCGCCCGATGAGTAGTTTCTTTTTCTTCGGCGTATAAACGCGTTCTCGACGCAAAAAGTCCGTGGACTTGAACGACTGCGATAAGTCTTCTTTGACCGATCGCGGAGCCGGACTTGCCTTTTTCTTTCGTTGAGCCGCTTCTTCATCTTCGATTTCGCGAAGCAGATTCGGATTCTTTGCAAAATCTTGCGGAGTAAAAGACTTGGTGCCGGATGCACCCGCCTTCGCAGCTTCTGCAGCAGCGCGGGGATCGGCTTCTTTGACGATAAGAGGCTTATCGCGCTTGATGGAATCCATATTCACCACGCGGAGCATGGAATAACGAGGTCGCACAGGGGCCGTACCCTCTTCTTTGATTGCCTCGGGTGGCGGAGCTTCCACAACAACTTCCTCATCTTCGATCTTTCGGCGTTGAAGGAAGGTTTCTTCTGTAAATTCATGACCCAATTCAGCTTGGGCAGATTCTTTAAGTTCGCTCTCTTCTTCAGCTTCTTTATCCGCCGGAGTGACTTTCCCAGGGGTTTTAACCGGAACTGCTACTGTCTCGGGAGAAGCCTCAATAGCGACTTCGCTTTTCTCACTCACTTCCACGGCCGATGTTTCCAAAGAACTATCGCTTTGCGCCATCTCAGCATCTGTCTTTGCCTCATCTTCACGACGAACGATGACGTCGGGACTGCGGCGGACCACGCCGTTTGCCGCAGCGGGCGCTGTCGGTTCAGGCGTTGGGCTTTCCTCAACTTCTGATTTGCGAGTCGTCCGGGTGATGACCTTGCGAGTGCTTGCTGCCGTGCCTGCAGCCGCCGATTTTTTTCGCACTACGCGTTTCGGTTTTGCGACTTCGGCTGGCGTTGATGTCTCCTGCATGAAAGTCCGGATTTTCTCGATATCTCCGGGATCCAGAGTCGACATGTGATTCTTAATGCCGATATTCAGCGGTTTGACCTTGTCGATAAGTTCCAAGGCCTTGATCTCAAATTCTTTTGCTAGTTCAAAAACTTTCATGCTTTTTTTCGTCAATTCCTTTTATCTATCTAACGCAGTCTACGCTATCAGGACTTGCTTTCGCTTTCCTCTTTCGCCTTATCGTGTGCAGCCAATTCTGCTCGCAATTTGGCTTCAATGCCACTCATGGCACCACCTTCGGTTGATTTTTCTTTGGCGATTGCGGCCTTTTCTGCGGCATCACGAGCGGCTTTCTCTTCGAGATATTTTGTAACCACGCCACTAGCGAGAGCTTCTTGAGCATTTTTCACCAAGTCTCGGGCGGATGCCTCGTCAAAACCGGGAACGTCCACCAGGAAGGAGAAATCTACAGCGGCTACTTCTCCGACTGAGTTAAAACCGGACTGATAGAGCGCCATTGCTTGGGTGTCTGAAACTGATTGGATCAACATCAGTTGATCTTTTGCATCCATTGTTTTACGTGCAGAAGCCGCTTCCGACATAATATCAAGCCTCCAACCCGTGAGTTGGCTAGCCAGGCGAACGTTCTGTCCACGTTTGCCAATTCCGATGGATAGATGGCTGTCGGGAACAACAACTTCGATTGATTTATCTTCGTCGTCGATGACCACTTTTTGGACTTCGGCCGGCGCCAAAGCGTTACAAACAAAACGCGTAATGTCTTCGTCCCAGGGCACAATATCAATGCGTTCGCCCCGCAACTCTTGCACAATATTTTTTACACGGCTTCCGCGAACACCGACACAAGCCCCCACCGGCTCGACGTCTGGATCACGAGAGAAAACCGCGATTTTTGCACGAACACCAGGATCACGAGCAGCTCCCTTGATGACCACCAAGCCTTCGCGAATTTCAGGCACTTCGTTCATGAAAAGTGCGATTAGATATTCTGGACAAGCACGCGATAAAATAATGCGTGGACCTTTGGGAGATAACTGCACATCCAACAAGTAAGCCTGTATTCGATCGCCGGGAATGTAGTTTTCACCGGGGATTTGTTCCGTCGTGGGCATGTAGGCTTCAGTTTTCCCTAAGTCTACGATCACTGCCCCGCGGTCCACCCGACGGATAAGACCCGTGATGATTTCACCTTTTCGGTGCTGAAATTCATTGAAAATGATTTCACGTTCCGCATCGCGGAGTTTTTGAACAATGACCTGTTTTGCGGTTTGTGCCGCAATCCGGGAAATAAGAGTGGTGTCGAGCTTAATGCCGATGCTATCGCCGACCTGAACTTGCGGATCGTAGGTTTTGGCCTCATCGACGGAGAGTTCTTTATTGCTGTCAGAGACAGCTTCAACAACGTTCATGAATTGATAAAGGTCCACCTCACCACTGTCCTCATTGAAGCGGGCTTCAATGTCGCGAGTGAGACCATACTTTTTACGGGCAACCGTAACCAAGGCTTCTTCAACGGCTGAAATTAAAATCGCACGATCGATGCCTTTGTCTTTTCCAACTTGCTCTAAAACTTTTCCCAATTCATTGATCATAATCGTTCTTTCTCCTGATCTTTTGCGTCTTGCACCGTCCACACACGGAGCCAGGTCGCATTCTTTACCTTATCTAAGGGAATCTGATATTCGCCCAAGGCATCCTTTACTGTCAGCACGCCCTCAGAGGAAACGGATTCCAATCGTCCCTCCCATTTGCGCCGGGGTTTAGCCGGTGGCGGAACTGGAAGAGCATCGATCGTTTGGAAACGAAGCTCGGAGCCAACTGCCTCCTGAAAATGTTCCAAAGTCCGAAGATTTGGACACTCGCCCGCGCTCGACATCTCTAATGAATAGGTTCCCGGAAAAGGATCCCAGACATCGAACATCGGACCTAGGATCCGATGCACCTTGGCGCAGTCATCGACGCTGATGGGGGCACGCCGACCATTTGTATCAAGAGGCGCATCAATAAGGACCCGGACCACGGACTGTCCACCCGTATGGATTTCGACATCGCGACATTCGTATCCAAGTTCCCGCAAAACAGGCTCAAGCTTTTCGATTAAATCTACTTCTTGAGAACTTTTGCTGACCGTAATGCGCTTCAAACTTTGTCCAAATCCTTTGATTTCGCCAATAAAATACCAAAAGGCCCCAATAAGGGGCCCAGGCCTTTACTAGTCATCCTTGAGGCAAAATTCAAGCCCGAATGCACAGATAAAATAGCGAAATTATTTGTCAACGAGGCAGAATCGGGGCCAATGAGACCGGACTTTTAGCGAAATCGCCCTTTATAGAAGACTCCGCGAAGGCCAAAGAGACCGACCCGAATGAGCTGGTGCTCGTCGTTTCGCTTGATGGAGCGAATGCATAATCCCGTAATCGCTCGAGGCAGAACTCCGTTTTGGCTTTCCGCTGCCAAGACCGAATCGGGGACTCGAAGGTCGGGCCCGGCATGCAATGCATCTCCAGGCGGGTTCGTGCTCCCCCGGTACCTTCCGAAAACGACTTCACCATTAGCACGAGCCGCTAGACTTCCGCTCGATGCGCTTAAGGAATAGGATTCGACTTCGACCTTTGCAGCGTGCATGCCGTTCAGACTACTTGCATAACTGATACCTTCTTCAAAAACATGTAGACCAGTTAAGGCATAGCCTGGCTGGTCTACAAAACCGACAGCACCATTCACACCTGGAACACAGGGAACTTGAAGATTACTTTGTAATTCGATGGGGTCGTTGCCACCCTCGAAGAGAAAGCGCTTTCGGCGCACAAAAACAAAATCACCGGTATCAGGATTGATTGTGGGAATCGCGGTAATCAATACCGCAGTGGGGACACTCACTTCGAGTTCATCGGCCGCGCTCGTTTCGCTCAGGCCGTACATATTGCTGCGGGTGAGAAAATGAAGCTGAATGCGGGTGAGGAAAACCGGGGTGCTGCCTTGTTGGCCGCCAATGCTTGATCCGGCGACTTGAGTGACACAACCATACTTGGAATCGCGACTATTATCGAAACAGTATTCGGGGCCTAAACTTCCAAAAATGTCCTTTTGAATTGCCTTCGAAACAAGAATCTTTCCCTCTCGGAAACTAAGGCCTCCACCACCTTCGACATCCGAAAGCACTTCATCAGCCAGCACTCCCACCCCCAACTGAGATCGGGGATTACAGGCAGCGATGAAAAGCCCGAAAAGAATAATCAAAGCATAGGTCCTCTTCACGGGGCGTCCCATAATCTTATTTTAAGTCTTTGGTGGATCGGGCTGTGTGAAGATTTGGTGAAGATGATTCTGGCTTTCCATTAAAAACGATTTGGAAAAGAAGCGTTCCGAGAAAGGCCTGTCATGGTGTCCTCACGGAAAGAATGCTAATTTATGACGGATGAAAAAAAGCGAGCCGCGCGCCCGAATGAGTGCCTCTGATGAAGAGGAACTCCGCTCGCATTTTCGACAAACTCTCGCGGCCCTTTTTCTTCTTTTCCTTCTTGTGGGGACTGTAAGCTATTTTTTCGAAGACCAAATCAAGGGGGCCGCCGAGTTTATCTTTGAACGCTTCGGAATACTGGGGATGACCCTTTTTATTGGCGTTAACGATCTTATCGTTTCACCCATTCCTCCGGATTTGGCACTTGTTGTTTTGTCGCATTCTCCGGAAAGTGCGCGTTGGTATCTTTGGGTTTTTGTCTTCGGGCTAGCTAGCTCTGCGGCCGGAATGGGGGGGTGGCTTTTAGGCCGGAAGCTTCGAGGAACCCGCTTGCCTCAATGGATTTTTGGGAAAAAATTGGAGGCGGGCGAAGAGCTGATGAAAAAATTTGGTCTTATTAGTGTTGCGCTGGGTGCGCTCACACCACTGCCTTATTCCCTGACCACCTGGACCGCGGGTCTTTTGAATACGCCGTTTCGCTATGTCGCCATAGCAAGCCTCCTGCGCATTCCCCGTTTCGCCCTCTATTACCTAATCCTGAACGGCGCGCTGAGTTTCGGCGGTCGTTCTCTATTCTCCTGAAAGCTCGTCTTCAGTTCTCTTGCTTTAGATAGAGAGCCGAGAGTCCCTGGACTCCGTTGATTTCAATTTTACCCTCGAATTCAGAAAAACTTCTGCCGCTGAAAAGATCTCTCCAAACTTTCCTGCCAGAAGCAGCCAAGTTTCCCACCTTGATGCTGTAGTCATCGAGACGGCCGGACGATCGATTCATGACAACGAGTATTTGCTCCATTGATCCGCTCGTTTGATGAGTTCGGAGAAAGGTGATCACACGTTTTTCGTCGTCGAGTTGTAAGAAACGTAGATCGCCGCGACTCAGAGCCGAATGGTTTTTTCTCAACTGCCCCAGCCGACTCACGAAGGACAAAATTTCTTCGTTTCCTTCCATCCCGTCTTCGGGCCATGGATAGGTGGCTCGGTTATAGGGATCATCGATCCACTGGCCATTCACCCATCTTCCGCCAGCATTGATCGCCACTTCGTCGCCGTAGTAAACCGTCGGAACTCCGGGATATGCGAAAAGGAATGAATAAAGAAATTGAAGTTTCCTCAAAGCAACTTCACGATTCTCACCGGAAATTTTTTCTAATAAAAATAGAATGCGGTTTGTATCATGGGAACCCAACAGATTCATCATCGAGTGAAAAGCCTCGGGCGGAAGCCATTCCTGAACACCGGTCACCTGACGCGCAAAGAGGCTTTCAGAAATCGGATAGAGTGGTCCCAAAGGACTCCCTTCGTTACTGTCGTTATCGCGAAAGATGCGGCCACCCAGGTCGCAACCCTCGCCGCGGCAGCTATCATAAACCCAGCGCAAGAGCGAGGAACGCAGACTGTAGTTCATCGCGGAGTCCCACTCGTTTCCCAATAACCACGGACTGGGATTTCCCCACTCCTCGCCGACGATCCAACTCTCTGGGTTTAAGGATTTTTGGCGATGACGGAAACTTTCCCAAAATGAGTTCCAGGGATCACGGCTGTGGCCCGGATCAATGTCCCCACCCACGTCCAAACGCCAGCCGGCGATTCCCTCTTTTGCCCAGTGTCCCAGTAAGGATCGATCATGGGCACCCATGATCCAATCTTGAACCTCCGGATTTTGAACATTGATCTTCGGGACATTGAAAAGTCCGAACCAGGCTTCGAAAGTCTGGGGAAATTCCAGAGATCCAGCTACAGCGGTTTGGGGACAACGATAGGCAGCATTCGCCGATCGATTCCAGGCCGGATTCCCGATGTCCGGAATGTAAAACCAACTTCGGTAGGGTGATTGGGAAGACTCGCAGGCTCCTGAGCCATCATTGGAACCAGGTCCACGTGGACTGATCAATTCACCTCTTTCATTCCACCTACTCCATAAATCAAAATAGGGACTGTCAGACGAAAGATGATTGAAGACGCCATCGAGGATGATTTGAATGCCTGCATTCCGCGCTTCGACTACCAAATCCTGAAATTCCTGATTGGAACCCAAGAGGGGGTCGATCTGAAAGGGATCACTGGAATCGTAGCGGTGATTTGTGGGCGAAGAAAAAATGGGATTCAGATAAAGAATCTCGACTCCTAGAGAATTTAAATAAGGAATCTTTTGGCGAATACCCTCGAGATCGCCTCCGTAATAGAGATTGTACTTTTCATGCGGACATTCGGACGAATAGGGATCGCAAAGTTTTTCGTTCCATTGCAGCGCTCGGGCGTCTTGTCCGTAAACCCAGCGTCGATTTTCCTGCGAAACATCGTTGTCCCGTCGTCCATTCTTGAATCGGTCCGGAAAAATTTGATAGGCAATCTTCCCCTGAATCGCTTCAGACACTTCAAAGCGGGGATCATAGACCGTCACCTGAAAGGAACGAGAATCATCCCACTCTTCCACCATCGAACCCGCTCCCCCGGGAAAATGTCGGGGATCGTCGTCGACAAAAAAATCCACGTCTCTGCCATCTCTTAGTTCAAAAAAATAGTAGAGAATTGTCGCCTCACGAGGGATTTGAAGGCGGATTTCCCAGGCTTCCAAAGGCCCAAAATCGGAGCTCTCTTTCTGAGCGACAGACTGCATTGGATAGAAATTTCTCTCTCGTTTCACCGCATCCCAGACCACCAGGCGTACGGCGCTTATGTCATTTGCGCAACTTTGAAAGCGGAGCCGCACTTCGCCAGAGGCCGCGGGCACTGCACCAAAGGGTTTACGAAAATCCTCGAGGAAAGAGTCGTGTTGAATACCGGACCACCAAATGTCGTTGTCTTTTTGAGCTCCATCACAGGGTCTTTGGATGGCAGCGCCGGCCCAAAAAGGAATGATTGTGAAGACTTGCAATAAAATGTAAATCAGTTTCCTCATGCTTCTCCACGGTCGAATCCACTATTCACTGGCCCCCTCCGTCAATTGGAGCGCATGTTTTATGACCTCACTTTTTAATGCGACGTGGTGTCGAGAACAAAAACGGCCAAGACTTGTCGAAAACTTGGACAGATATTTCGGTCCACTAGGACTAGATAGCCATCTGGAAGAGGGCACACGAATTGCATGGAATCCTATCGCATGAGGGCCTATCTACGTCTTCTTTTTTTCGGCGTTCTTGCGAACGCGGCTATCAGCTTTGCGGGGAAATCAGAAGTGATTCGGCACGAGGTTCCCCCGCCCCTTATTTCGCTATTGAAAAGTCTCGGACGCATGAAACTTTCCTATGAATTTTCGAGTGCTGGAGAAGACTCGGAAGTTTTGCGTAAATTGACCACTCGTTTTCAGTTAAATGATGCGCTTTACTTAGAGCTCACGGATCCTTCGAAACTCGATGATGATATTGCCCGTTCTCTTGTGCCAAAACTAAAAATCGGTGAAGCCGGGCTCTTTGTCGCTCTAACAGCTCTTCTTCGCGCAGATGGTGTCTTTGATGCCACTCTTGATTTTCAAAATGGTGGCGATCATTCCTCCGCCATGCTTCCGGTCGTATTTGAATCCAAACGACTTGGGGAATTTATAGTCGGTATTCGCTCACTTCATTGGACAGCCATGGGACTCGATCCAACCGTTTCACTCTCCAGTCAGGAAATCAATCTCACCACTGAATGCGAAGTGGCCACACTAAGAAGTCGTGATCAAGGAGCCTGGTCGCCGGTTGGCTGCCGCGGAAGCATTCAATTCGATCCCACAGTTAAAAAATGGTTCTATCAAATTCTGCTTGAGCCGACGCCCCTTGAAAGCGAAAATTCTCTTTCGGTCGAGGGCTGCCCCAGCTCAACCCTCGAGGTGCAGGGATGGATGAATGAACTTTTCCACGGGCTTTATGAAAGTCATTTACCGCATATTCCTAAGCTAATTGACCATCCCTTGGGTGGCGAAATTCTTGCCCAAGGCTCTTTCGAGCACGAGCCCTATCGCGAATATTTCTCGAATTTTCTTATACGTCTGGATAAGGAAGACATTTATCTAGGGCCAGCTAATTTTGGCATTGTTCTGAAGATTCCCAAAAATTCCTGGATTTTTGTCTGTGGCGACACCAGACCAGAGAGCCTTCGTCCTTATATTGAAATTTCCTTTTACCGAGTGGCCACACGTTTCTTCACTCGTAAACAGTTTGTAAAGTCTGGACCCATTCGTATTCGATGGCGTCCCATCAGCGGGGCGGCCAACTCTATCAATGAGGTCACAGGCAAGGTTCCTTTGGTCAGTGATTTCTTTCGATTACTGCGGGATGTAAGCGCACCTATTCAAGATGTCACATTTTCGACTCTGGGTTCGCTTGAGGTCGATAAAATTCGTCTAACCGCGACGGGCATCGAGTTTAATTCCAGCGGGCGCCTACTCAGAGCCCTGCCCTTTGGACTGGATAAGAAAATTGACTCAAATGCCTTCGAACAGGTCTTGATTCCACCCGCTTCTCCGGATGAAAATCCTTAGAGACTATGTGTGCTCAATATTTGTTGAAACTGAGTCCGGAAGAATTGGTTCGCCGCTTTCATCTGCAGTCTCTACGCCTAGGAAAAGAAGAATTGTCGAAAGACAGTTGGCGCTTCTATCCCAAATCCAAAGCGCCTGTGATCCATAGAATTGATAATGCTCCCACTCTGGAACTCATGGAATTTGGACTTGTACCCCTTTGGGACAAAGAAAAGAAAAAGCGATTTCACAATGCCCGCGTGGAAAGCATTGAGGAAAAGCCTTCTTTCAAGAAGCACTTCATCCAAAATCATTGCCTAGTGCCGATGAGCGGCTTTTTTGAATACATATGGACCTCCGATAGCGATAACTGGCTGGCACAATTTTCGCTCGGCAAAGCTCAAGACGAAGTTCTATTTGCGGCGGGAATTTTCAATAGCCTTCAATCATTCAGCATTATCACTATGCCGCCATCGCCCTTTATTCTCCAAACAGGCCACGACCGAAGCCCGCTTTTTCTAAAAGCTGATCGGGCCTTTGAGTGGCTCGAATCCGAAAACGAAGAAGCGGAAGACTTGAAGACCTATCTGCGAAACGCCTACTACTATCCGGATTTTCAGGCGGAAAAGATCGATAAAACAAAGAAGATTGCTGGCACACGGGGACAAGCTTAGCGAAATCGCAGGGGATTGACTTCGTTCACGCGACCGCCGTCGCTGACCCAGAAAAAATTTGCTTTACCGATTTCAGTCGGTGGACCTTGAAATTTTGCTAGGTAGAAGTCCAAGACATCCGCATGCGTGCAAATAACCAGGAGCTTTTGACTTTCGACACCTCGGTAAAGATCCAAGGGCCGGGAAAGTCTCTGTTGAAATTCGTCGCCGGATTCCCAATGATCACGAAGTCGTAGGTGCTCTTGTATCTCAGCTTTTGAGTTTAGCCGTTTGGCGAGCGCGGCGATGGTTTCCAAACACCGCTTTAGAGGACTCGAAATCAGCTGGAAGCTCTGAGCCCCCGCAGTTTTGGCTCGAATCAGGATTTCATCCGCGGAACGAGAGGACTGCTCGCGCCCCACCTCACTCAGGACAGGATCAGAAGGATCGCTCTCGTAGTTAGGCTGGCCGTGCCTCCAAAAACAAATCGGCATATGCCTACTTTAGGGGCTTCACTTCCCCTAAGGCAAGTGCCGGACATGGTAGAACTTTGTCGCAAAGTCATTTAGACCTTGCTCGCCCCATCGCCTGCCGTAAAATAGGCACGAAATGCGCGTCTTAAAATTCGGAGGAACGTCTGTTGGTAGCATTGAACGCATTCAGCATGTCGCTGGAATAATAAAGCGTGAGGCCTTAAAGGATCCTCATCTAGCAGTCGTGGTGTCGGCGATGTCCGGAGAAACTGATCGACTTGTCGCACTTTATCGCAGCCTAGGCGCTCAACTGGAGACAAGAGAATACGATCTTCTGCTTGCAAGTGGCGAACAGGCCTCGGCCTCGTTATTGAGCGCAGCGCTCAAGATAATCGGAGTCAATGCGCGTCCGTTGTTGGGTTTTCAAGCAGGCTTTCGTACTGACGCCCAACACTCCAAAGCTAAGATTGAATCGATTCAAGTCGACCACATCGAAAAACTTTGGAAGGACGGAGAAATTCCCGTAGTCGCCGGATTTCAAGGCATTGATTCCCAAGGCTCGATCACCACTCTTGGTCGAGGCGGTTCGGACACGTCGGCCGTTGCATTGGCTGCAGCCTTAAAGGCCGATGTCTGCGACATTTATACCGACGTGTCGGGGGTCTACACGGCCGATCCTCGTATGTGTCCAGAAGCCCGTCGCATTCCACAACTCTCGTTCGAGGAATGTATGGAACTCGCAAGTCTCGGCGCCAAAGTACTTCATCCGCGTTGTGTAGAAATCGCCGCGAAGTACCAAATACCGCTACGCGTGATCAACAGTTTCAAAGAAGGAGAGAATACGGTGATTCAAAATATAGCTCAACAAGGCGGTCTGGAAGCACCCGTGGTCACCGCATTAAGTTACGATCACAATATGATATTGGTCACGGTCCATAAAGTTAAAGATGCTGTTGGTGATTATGCACGCATCTTTGGCCCGCTATCCGCAAAGAGCGTGGTGATTGACATCATCTCTAATTCCGCACCCGACCGAGAAGGCAATTTTGATCTCAGCTTTTCGTGTCCTAAAGACGACTTGTCCCCAGTCGAAGACCTGATGAAAGAATTAAAACTCGCCTTCACGGTAAAAACCGGTCTTTCAAAGCTCGCACTTGTAGGAAGTGGCATGAGAACTCATAGCGGAGTGGCAGCAAAAGTTTTCCGCGTTTTGTCGGACAATGCGATTCCCATTCTCTGCACCAGTTCATCTGAAATCAGCCTAACCTGCGTTGTACCTTCGGAAAAAATCGAGCCTGCTATCCGAGCACTTCACAAATCTTTTGAGCTTGAGGGGAAAAGCGGAAATGCCTGAAGCCTACAACGCTCTCCTTCCTATCAATGGCGCCCTACTTGAAAAAGCGGCCGAGCGTTATGGAACACCGTTGTTCGTCTATTCAGAAAAGAAAATCCGCGAGCAGCTCTCGACATTGAAATCAGCTTTTCAAAAGCGCGGCCTGCCGGTCCGCATTCATTACAGCGTGAAAGCTAACCCACTCCTGGGGATTCTTTCACTCGTGCGCTCTGCGGGTGAAGCCTTCGACACCGTATCGCTGGGCGAAATGAAGCGCTGTTTAGCTGTGGGGGCCCGCGGCCAGGATATCGTGCTTTCCGGAAGTGGAAAATCCCCCGATGAACTTGATTTTGCGCTTCAGCACGATCTCAAAATGATCAATGTTGAATCGGAGAGCGAGCTGTTGGATTTACGAGACCGCGCCGTTAAATTGGGCAAGCGGGCCAATGTCGCCCTTCGCATCAATCCGGACGTGGACGCCTTAACTCACGAATACATCACGACCGGAACTCATGACTCAAAATTTGGTGTCTCCGTCAATCGTGCCCTTCACCTGATCTTCCGCTACCGTGATGATCCCGCGCTCTGCTGGGTCGGCTTGGACATGCACATTGGGTCTCAACTTACAGAAGAAGAGCCCATTGAAAAATCACTTCGACTCTTCGCCTCGGTCGTTCGGCAACTTTTGGATGCCGGCCTACCCCTTCGCCATTTAGATATAGGAGGTGGACTAGGGATTCAGTACAATTCAGAAAAAGTGATCAGCGCCGATCGCTTCGCCGAGCTGGTTTCTCGCGCCTTTTCGGGACTTGATTTGAAGAATTTCGAGATCATTATGGAACCTGGCCGTTATGTGATCGCAGAATCTGGATTGCTCTTGGCCCGTATTCTTCATCGAAAGACGCAGTCTTCGAAGACTTTTCTAATTCTCGACACCGGCATGAGTGAACTCATTCGACCTGCCCTCTACGAAGCCCAGCATGAAATCCTTTCCATCCGAGACAGAAGTTCAACACCCAATGAACTGGTCGATGTCGTGGGACCTATTTGCGAAAGCTCCGACGTATTTGGAAAAAATCTTCTCCTGCCAACAATGGAAAAAGGTGAATTGCTGGCCATCCAAGATGCGGGCGCCTACGGCGTATCGATGGAAAGCACCTACAACTCGCGTCCGCGTACATGCCAGCTATTGGTTAAGGATTCTGGAGAAGTTATCGAGATTCGCCGTCGCGAGACGATTGAAGATCTCTGGCGCCTAGAGACGCCCTAGAGGCAGAGGATCTTAGTTTTTTGGGAATTCGTTTTGCATTGGCCCTCAAGATTGACTAGTTTTTGGCGCATGAAAAAGGCACGGACACGCGGACCTATCAGTCAGTTTATACTTCATCATTACCGTCACTTTAATGCTGCTACCGTTAAGGACGCGGCAGTGGGTTGGGAAGAACTGCTCGATAAGAATGGCAAAATGTTTGTAACGCTCGCGGGCGCTATGAGCACCGCGGAATTGGGACTGAGTTTGGCGGAAATGATTCGCCAGGACAAAGTTCATGCGATCTCCTGTACGGGTGCGAATCTTGAAGAGGATATTTTTAACTTAGTTGCTCACGAGCACTATGTGCGCATTCCCCATTGGCGCGAACTTTCGCCAGCTGAAGAGCAAAAACTCAAAGACCGTGACCTTAACCGCGTCACCGATACTTGCATTCCCGAACATGAAGCCATGCGACGGGTAGAGCAGCCATTGATCCAAGTCTGGCAAGAAGCGGCCGATAAAAACATTCGGCGTTTTCCGCACGAATTTTTGTATGAAGTCATTCGTCGCGGTCTTTTGAAGGATCAAATGCAAATTGACCCTAAAAACAGCTGGCTCGTAGCTGCGTGTGAGAAAAATCTGCCCATTTTCGTACCGGGCTGGGAAGATTCCACGACGGCTAATTTTTTCGCCGCGCGCGTAATCAAAGGCGAGGTTAAGACGACAAACGTCGTAAAACCGGGCATTGAGTATATGATCGAGTTGGTGCGTTGGTACCGGGAAACGGCAGCCAATACTCCCATTGGTTTCTTTCAGATTGGTGGCGGTATCGCCGGCGATTTCCCGATCTGTGTTGTCCCGCTCATCAACGACGATCTTGAGATAGCGACACCACTTTGGGCATATTTCTGCCAAATCAGTGACTCCACGACCAGTTATGGTGGCTATTCAGGGGCTGTCCCCAACGAAAAGATTACCTGGGGCAAGCTCGGAGCCGACACACCGAAGTATGTCATCGAATCTGACGCAACGATTGTGGCTCCGCTCATTTTCTCTTACCTTCTAAACTGCTAATCTTCTTTGTCGGAGCTTAGCTCCAGTCAGCATGAGGCAGAACAACGTATGACCGCATCTCGAAAAGTGATTCTTATTGGGGCCAGTGGTTTAGTCGGATCTCAACTTCTGGATCTTCTGCTGAAAGACCCTGAAGTCTCGGAAGTATCGGCTCCCACCCGACGTCCCCTGAGTCTCAGTCACGCCAAGCTCTCGAATCCAGTTTTTTTATTCGACGAATTTGATCTACATGCGGACAAGTTGGGTCAGGCTGATGATCTCTATTTTTGCTACGGCAGCACATTGAAGCAAGCAGGATCCAAGGCCTCTTTTGTGCGAATGGAATTAGATCAGGCGATGAAAATCATTCAGGTCTGTGTGCGTGTCGGTGTAAAGCGAATCTTCATGGTCAGTGCCGCCCAAGCCAATGTGAAATCCTTGATTTTCTATAATCGCATCAAGGGCCAACTGGAAGATTTTGTGCATTCGCTTTTACTAAACGGGAAGATTACAGACGCGATTATACTTCGCCCCTCACTACTGCTAGGTGACCGTAAAGATTCCCGCCCAGTCGAAACTCTTGCGCGGACGGTGTTAAAACCTTTTCTTTTTGTATTTCGAGGACCGCTACGAAGCCTGCGTCCGGTTTGGGATCAGCAAGTGGCTCAGTGTTTGCTCAGAAACGGGAAAGAAAAGGCCGGAAGGGGTTTTCATATTCTAGGCAACGAGGTGATTTGTGAAGAAACAGCCTAAGTCCGATAAAAAAATGCCGCCCATGAAAAGTCCGGCTGATTCCTACGTTCTCTCTCGAAAACTTGTCATGCCCGATCAGATCAATTCCATGGGAAGTCTCTTCGGGGGAACGCTCATGTCATGGATGGACAAAGTGGGCGCCATGGTTGCTCAAAGACACGCGAGCCTTCCCGTCGTCACCGCATCGATCGATCACATCGCATTTTTGGCTCCGGTCCGCCCCGGCCATCATGTGGTCTTGGAGGGTTTCATAACTTTTGTCGGCAAAAGTTCAATGGAGATTTCCGTGGGCGCCTGGGCCGAGGATCCAATTAGAAACGAGCGCGTGCAAACCACGCAAGCCTTTTTAACTTTTGTCGCATTGGATGCTCATGGAAAGCCGGCCAGGGTGCCCCGGCTTGAGCTTCAAAATCCCACGCAAAAAAGACTCCATCAGGAAGCCGCAGAACGCGCCCGGCAACGCTCTGCTGATCGACGTCGTTTCCAAGAGCGCATAGGCCAGCATCCGGAACTTAAAGAAGTTTTGGGCAAATCCTTCTAAAACGAAAGTTATTTAAGCCGAATCACTGCTAAGCATCTGATTTGGAAGCCCTTAAACTTTGTGATAGGCTTTAGCCCGTTATGAGATTTGTAATGATGAGAGCTTCCCGCGGTCCGTGGGTCATGCTTTTTTTACTTGCTGCATTTTTACTTTTGCTCCCCATTCTTGGCGGCTTCTTGGTGATTGCCACCATTTCCTCCATACTCGGTTGGATCATGTGGAGTCTTCGCGGGCGCACTTCGGGTTTAGAAGGCGTCCAAAGCCAGCCACGCGTTGTTGTTTTGGATGAAAATCACCGCGTTCTTCGAACAGAAGATTAAAAGAACAGCTTCGATTTAAGGATTCTTTTTGAATCGAAATACTCGTAGTGGTGTGAGGCTGTGATCATCCAATCGATTCAAGGCTCGACGCTTGAAAGCTCCTCCAAAAATTTCGATTTCTGTTTCAGTAATGCGCGCACTCATATTCCACCCGTAGACTCGATCACTGGGCGCAAAGACTTCCCCCAATGGATTACCCACGAGTTCCGCCGCAGGAACAGGCGGGGTCCTCATGGAAGGGTGGTCAATCCAAAAAAGCCGGACCGAAGTCTGAACCGTGGCGGAATCTTCTTCGTCAAAGCGACGCGACGAAAGATTAAGACTCATCAAAATTTTTCCATTCGGGACACGGATAAAATTCGGAAGTTCCAGCTGAGTGATTCCCTCTTCAAGCTCGATATGAATTGGGGCTTCTACTTCCCATTCTCCTTGATTGTTGGGCGCCAGTACACCGATGGCCGGACGACTGCGAAGCGATTTTTTATCGATAGCCTTTGCAGCAAAATAAATTTTGCCTTCGAAGTAAAAAGGATCGCGGCTGGCCGGAACCAGGCCATCCCCGCGATCCAAATCGTAGCCAAATTCCAAGGCCCGTTGCCGATGCTTCAAATCAGTCGGATCAAAGAGAATCTCTGGATCCTCAAAGTGAATTCCGTTATCTGATCGAGCGACAGCAATTCGTTGATAAATCTCGGCGTTGCTGTTTTTTGATGGGACGCTCTGGAAATATGGGCGCGTGTGAAACAGATGAAACTGCTTTGTTGTCGCATCAAAATAGCTTTGACCACTCCAGACCCATTGATCAGGCCATAAAAGGCCTTCATCCCTCCAAGACTCGCCCTCTTTGCTCGAGTAGATGCGTAGGCGAGCATTAAGATGTCTGGCGTCAGGCCCCACGCTCCGAGGAGCCGAGAGAACGTAGCGTAAATAGCGCCGCTCTTTTGGATCCCAGACAATCCAATTGTCCCACAAATATTCATCGCTTCTCATGATTCCGAGGCGACCCTCGCACTCCTTCAAAACTGAATCCTTGGCTAGAGCACTCAGGCTCAGAAAGAATAAGAAGAGAAAATAGAAAGGCTTTAGCACTTCTAAAGCTTTGCGAGCCCTAATGCCTGTATCCCCCACAAATAGCATCGGGACTTTTTGACATCCCTCAAATATTTGGTCAATTATCAATTATCCAGACGGCTTCTAATGGCTTGCGACAGCCGTCACTATGACCGTAAATGATTAATAATAAGATAGGTCACTCAAGGTCTAGGGTGTATAACCTATGATTAGTTGCAATGTGTGGGCGACCTGCAAGTAGATTGGACGGATCATGTTTTCATCAACTTCATTAATTGCGACCCGTCAGGCCATAATGGTCTTGATGCGGTTTAATGCGTAAAACTCAAAATAAGGTAAGCGGGGCAGTGAAAGCTCCCGTCAATTCAAGCACTTCAAAATCAAAGGCAGATAAATTTTTCCCGATTGTCGGCGTCGGATCTTCGGCGGGTGGTCTAGAAGCCGTTCGCGAATTGCTAGCAAAGCTTCCCGAAGATACCGGTATGGCCTTTATCTTGGTTCAACATTTGGATCCACGCCACGAAAGTCTGGGGCCGGAGATTCTTGCGCGCACGACAAAAATGCCGGTGCAGGAAGCCAAGAATCAAATGCCTGTAGAGCCCAATCACATCTACCTTATTCCCCCCAATCACGGGTTGGAAATCTCCAAAGAAGTCCTAGTACTTTTGCCATTAAAATCTGGAAGCCGCGGCCAACATCTCGTCATTGATGCTTTTTTCCAATCACTGGGAAAAGAGCACAAAAGTCGTTCGATCGGCGTAGTCCTCTCGGGAACTGCTTCGGATGGCACTGAAGGCCTACGTGCAATCAAGGCTGAAGGCGGCTTAACGATTGCGCAAGACCCGGATTCGGCAAAATATCGCGGCATGCCCGAAAGTGCTATTCATTCTGGCTTTGTAGATTTGATCTTGAATCCAAAAGACATTGCCCTGGAACTGGCACGAATCTCGGATCATCCATACATAGCAAACATAGCGACCGGCCCCGACTTATTTAGCGGGAGCGGGGATCTTGTTCCCACGGAAGCAACGGAAGACGACGGCCTTCAGAATGAAGCACTACTTAAGATTTTCCAAATACTGAAACGGCAATCGCGAATTGATTTTTCCACTTATAAAGAATCAACCACACTGCGCCGGATTCAACGGCGAATGATGGTTCGAAAATCCGAGAGTATCGAGGCCTATGGAAAATTCCTTTCGGATAATCCAGACGAGGTCAAATTGCTCGCAGCCGACATGCTAATTCATGTGACAGAATTTTTTCGCGATCCGGAATCTTTCAAGGCTCTCGAAGAGCTGGTTCTGCCACAGATCGCCCAAAAATCCCCCACGGATCATCCCTTGCGCATTTGGGTTCCCGGATGTTCCACGGGCGAAGAGGCCTACTCTATCGGGATACTTCTGTTGGAATACCAGCAGCGCAGTGGAATTCGATTCCCGGTTCAAATTTTTGCCACCGACCTAAGCGAAGAATCGCTTCAAAAGGCCCGCCAAGGCATTTATCCACAGACTATTGAAAGTACGATGAGCAAGGAGCGTTTAGAGCTCTTTTTCGAGAAGGTCGAAACAGGATATAAAACGACAAAGGTCCTCAGAGATCTCTGTTTATTTTCAAAGCATGACCTTACGCGGGATCCTCCCTTTTCGAAATTGGATCTCATCTCCTGTCGTAATATGTTGATCTACTTCTCGAATGCGCTTCAAAAACGCATTATTCCGACTTTTCACTATGCTCTGAATCCCAGCGGCTTTTTGTTTTTAGGCAAATCGGAAAGTCTTGGTTCATATTCGAAACTTTTTTCGCTGATCGACAAGAAGCATCGACTTTACACAAGGGAAAATATTGCCACTCCGGCAAACTACCGAAATCCCGTGGCTCATGATGGACCTGCAACCGCGCCGGTCCGGAGTGGATTTGAAAAAGTGAGAAGTGAAGTTGCTGTGCAGCGAGATGCGGAAAAACTTGCTCTGACTCGCTATGTTCCGCCCTTTGTACTGGTGAATTCTGAAATGGAAATTTTGCAATTTCATGGTCGCAGTGTCCCCTATCTTGAACCGGTCTCGGGTGCCCCTACTAATTCGCTTTTTAAGATGGCCCGTCGTGAATTGGTTCAAGGGCTCCACTCCGTAACTCAACTAGCTGCAGCCGAGAATCGGAATGCTCGTATAGAAAACCTTTCCATTGTTGTTGACGGTCATAAGCGTGAAGTCAATATTGAAGTCATCCCCACCAAGCCGAATTCATCACCTGATCAGAGACACTATGCGATTTTTTTCGAGGAAGTTTCAAATCTACCAGTAACAAAACGAAAAGAAGTAGAAGATGGCGATGCCGAATCCGAACGGCAAATGCGTCAGCTTGAGTCTGAATTAGTTTCAAGCCAGCAGTTTCATAAAACTCTAACAGAAGAGTTTGAAACAGTGCAGGAAGAACTCACTTCCTCTAACGAGGAACTGCAAAGCACCAATGAAGAATTACAAAGCGCCAATGAAGAGTTAGAAACTTCAAAGGAAGAACTGCAATCGTCCAACGAAGAATTAACGACCGTTAATGACGAATTGCAAAGCCGCAACGGTGAGCTCATTCAGTTGAGTAGTGACCTTAAAAATCTTCTGAACAATGTCGAAACTGCGGTTGTGATTGTGGGTCCGGATTTTCGGATTCGCCGCTTTACCCCCCGAGCTGAAGAGATCTTCAATTTGATAGCTGGAGATATTGGTCGGCCTCTCAGTGACTTAAATCCCAAATTTGAATGCCAATTAGAAGAAATGGTCAGCAAGGCAATTTCGACCCTCGTCCCTCAGGAAGCTGATGTTGAAGTTAATCCCAATCTCTGGATGCGACTTCAGACCCGCCCCTACCGCACCGTTGATTCAAAAATTGATGGAGCTGTGATTAGCTTGATCGATATCACAGCGATGAAAAAGAATCTCGATGAACATCAGCGCGCATTGAGATACGCCGCCGCGGTGTCGAATACGCTGCGCACACCGCTTTTTGTTTTGGGTGAGAATTTCAATCTAATCTCCGCTAATTCGGAGTTTTATAAAGTTTTCGATCTGGATCCGATAAAGCACGTTGGCAAGGAGATACTTGAAGTCCTTCAAAGACGAGGGCTCCGCCAGCCCGACCTGCGTGATCGACTGAACGAGGTTTTCGCCCACGAATCCGCACTTAAAGAAAGCGAGATCGAAGTTGAAACTCCCACCCTGGGACGACGTATCTACTTGCTGAATGCTCGACCCATTCAATGGGAAGATTCCCTCCCCCGCGCTCTCTTGCTATCCTTGGACGATATCACTGATCGGCGAATGCTTGGACGCGCCCTGGAACAATCCGAAGATCGTTTTCGCAGAGTGGTCGAATCTGCCCACGATGCCATCTTGATCATCGACACGAAAGGCAGCATCGAATTTTGCAATCAACAGGCGCTGAAATCTTTCCGATATCCCGAGTCGGAACTCATTGGGAATTCCTTAGCTGTGTTGATTCCTGAAGCTAAACGTATTGCGCACGAGACTTTACATAAAGAGTATTTTAACGAGGCACGCGCTCGGCTTATGGATCGTGGGATGGAACTTTCTGCACGCCGCAAAGATGGCAGTGAGTTTCCTGTCGATATTTCTCTCACACCTATTAAAACAGGCTCCGAGACCCGGGTGACCGTCATTATTCACGACATCAGTGAAGCTAAGAAAATTTCCGAGGAACGAAAGTCGATGCTTGATCAGGAACGGCTTGCCAGAGTGCAGTCAGAAGAGAGAAAGCTCAAAGCCGAACGAAAAAATGCGGAAAAAGACCTCTTTCTTGCCACCCTATCCCATGAACTGCGCACACCTTTGACATCGATCTTGTCTTGGGCACAGCTGATTTTACGCAACAACTTGGATTCGGATCGCACTCGACATGGCCTGCAGATCATTGAAAAGTCGGCCAAAATGCAGGGGCAGCTGATTGATGATCTTTTGGATACGGCCCGGATTCAATCTGGGAAACTTTCGACAAAATTTGTTGAACTTGATGTCCTGGAAGTGATTCAGTCCGCAATTGCGGCTGTTAGGCCGTTAGCGGAAACAAACGGTGTCAAAATTGAGGAAGAGTTTGCTATTAAGTCCGAAAAAATCTGGGGCGATCCGGATCGCTTGCAACAAATTGTCTGGAATCTTCTCACGAACGCCGTAAAATTTTCGACAAGCGGATCTACGGTTCAGGTGAGGGTCGAATCACCTTTAATTGAAGGTAAACGCAACGTATCTGTTCAGGTCGTGGATCACGGCAAAGGCATTGAAGAGACCTTTCTCCCCAGGTTGTTTGAGCGCTTCTCGCAAGCCGACAGCAGCTCCATTCGTAACCACGGAGGGCTAGGCTTGGGTCTCGCACTTGTTCGAGATTTGACCTTGCTTCACGGAGGTAGCGTAAAGGCCGAAAGTAAAGGCCTGGGTCAGGGATCGACTTTCACCGTTCTTTTGCCCGTCAGTTCAGACGCTCGACAGATGAAAAAAGGCTCTCATATTGAATCCGCCGGGGCGCTCAGAGAAATTGAGAAGCCTAATTTGAATGGATTGAAAATCCTGATCGTTGAAGACGATCCCTACACTCTTGAAACTTTAAGCGAGTCTTTGAGCGGATTCGGCGCAGAAACTCTTCTAGCTTCAAAGGTTTCCCAGGCTCTGGAAGTTCTCCGTAGCGAAGTTCCAAACGTAATAGTCAGTGATATCGCGATGCCAGATGAGGATGGTTACAGTTTCATTAGAAAGCTTCGTAACCAAGAGACGCCCGTCCGGATGGTTCCTGCTTTAGCTTTAACTGCCTATGCTTCCGAGGATGATCTTAAAAAGGTACTTGAAGCGGGATTTGATACTCATATGTCGAAACCCTTTGAGGTATTAGAACTGGGATCCGAGATCATGCGACTTGTGAAGTCAAAAGGAGCTTCGAGGAATTAACAGCTCAAACTAGGCTTTCGATAATTGTTCGGAAATCCATGCGTCGATATTTTTTTTGAGGTCGCTCAACTTGTTGTCGTTTTTCCAGTTTACCTGCGTGTTGCGCTCAAGGTGCGTTTGATTGTCTTGCATCTGGAACATCAGAGTGACTTCCTCTTTTCCCATTGCATCTCGTTTCATGACCCGCTTCACGCGCTGGTCGAAACTGGCGCTGACACGAATCATGCCGCGTAGAGACTTTTGAAATCCTGCATCCAAAAGACGAACACTGTGGATAAAAGCCAAGTTCACACCATTCGCGTTCCAATCCACACGAAGCTTTTCAATATGCCGGTGTACCAGGGGATCAAGCGCGCTTTCCAGTTGAGCTTTCTCGTTAGGATTCACCATGAGACGCTTCATAAGTTTCGAGCGATCCAATTCACCAAGACTATTTAAAACGGTGTTTCCAAAAAGTTTGTAGATCCGCTCAAAGCCCTCTTTTCCCATCTCCGTGTTGCGATCCACAAGACGACGGGAAAGATCATCGACATCAACAACCGGAAAGCCTTTTTCGGTTAAATAGTTCGCGGCTGTCCGACGACCAGAACCGGTAAGCGCTGTGATTCCCCAAACTTGCATAGAACCTCCGTAGTTGCCCAGTTATAGAACCGAGAGCGGCGCTCTGTCAGGCAGATTTTTTAAATTCTTCCTACAAGATCGCGAAGCGCGCAGGAAATCTGGACAATCAAGCGTGAGCACGCGAAGATCCATCTATGCCTGCAGATGAGCCGCTTGCGGCACGCCCCTTCGAAAAGCTAAGCCCGGAAATCATCCTGGATTCGGTCGAGGCCGCCCTGGGTGAACGAAGTCAAGGCTCCTATGCGGCATTGAACAGTGTCGAAAACCGGGTTCTTGAGCTGCCGATGGAGAGTGGAAATAGCGTGGTCGTTAAATTTTACCGACCCGGCCGCTGGCCTGCGGCAGCGCTACTGGAAGAACATACGTTTCTTCAAAAACTCGAGAGTCTAGAGATCCCAGTCGTCGCACCCCTTAAGGGCTCGGCGAATACAAAGTTACGCGTAGGAGATTCACTTTTCAAAACAGCCGACGGAGAATTTTACTTTGTCGTATTCCCGAAATTTCGTGGCCGCATCAAGGACGAGTATTCTCAGGAAGATCTCCATGTCTTGGGCCGATTGATTGCCCGCCTGCATCTGGCGGGGGCCCGGCAGAAAATCAAGCACCGCCCCGCCTTGAATCCCAAGACTCGCGGCCACGCATCCCTCGACTACTTGGAAAAACATCGCTGGTTGAATAGCCCGATGGCTCAGCGCTACACACAACAGTGCGACGAACTGATCACCCAAATCGAAACTATCTGGCAGAATGTTTCACCAGAGATTTTATGTCTGCATGGGGACTGTCACATCGGGAATTTACTTTGGAGTGAAGGAGCTCCAGCCTTTTTAGATTTTGATGATCTAACGATGGGTCCAGCGATCCAAGATTTGTGGATGATCGTAGGTGACCCCAGCGAAGAAAACCGTGAAGATTGGGAGACGATTTTAGCTTCCTATGAGGAATTTCGCCCATGGCCCCAAGCCGAATTGCGCTTGGTGCGGCCATTGCGCGCACTTCGCATGATCCATTTTTCTCGGTGGATTGCAGAGCGTTGGTCTGATCCTTCGTTCCCATCTTTGTGGCCCCTTTTCGGAAGCGACCAATGGTGGAGCGATGAGATTCAAGCGCTTGCGGGAATTTCAGAATCTCTTTTCGATTGAAGACGCCTCATCATCGGCAGAACTAAAAGACCTATTAAAGAAATGATCGCAAATGCTCCGAAATTTAACGCATAAGATGCGTGGGCGCGAAAGAGCGAGGCAAAAGCACTGGATGTCCATGACTCACAAGCATTCACAGCTCCCATAAAAGTCGAATACTGAGTTGCACTCACATCCGGATCCGTGACTTCCATGAGCATTCCATAGGATGCGACTGTGAATAGCCCGATACAAAAATGAAGCAGTTGAAAGAGCCCGAATATCAGCCACGGCGACTGAAGAAAGTGATCGGCACTAGCGATCAAAATTACGTTGAAGGCTATGAGGCAAAGAAAGAGGGCGGTCATACGACGCTTGCCGAATCGATCTGCCAAGATTCCACCCAACAGAGAACCCAGGAATAGCCCAACAATATTCCAAGAAAAGAAGTGACCGACGCTAACTTCACTAAGTCCGCGGTGAATGAGATAGGGACCCAAGACAGCTGTTGCCCCGTGAAAACCTGCTCCGGCCACCAACGCAAAGGCAAGGCCCGCCCAGGTAGTTTTTCGTTTTAAAACCATCCCGAGATGGGTGAGAAAAGTCTTCATCCGCACGCCGATGCTTCGGGCCTCGTTTCGTTCAAGCTTCTTGTCTCGGTTGAAAATAACGACCAAGGCCATCGACCAAATGAGGCCTACCAAGATGAATATAACCTGCGTTTGACTGAGATGATGCGAAAGAAGGAGATATCCAGAAGCAAAAAACCATCGACCACTAAGCATGCCCATTTGCATAAAGGAATTGATGCGACCCAATTCAGCTTTGGGTGTCGACTTGATCGCCCACGCGTCGATACAAACATCTTGGCTTGCGGCAAAGACCGCGTGAGCGATTAGAAAATTGCGAATAATTGCAAAATCCGCAGCGATGTCTAGATATGCCAGCGGCAATAGCGTGAGCCCCATCAAAATCTGCATGAGAATGATGGAAGAGCGTAGATTCCAGCGTCGAAACTGCAAAACATCGAGAAGTGGTGCCCATAGAATCTTCAAGGCCCAGGGAAGCACAAGCACCGCACCAAGTTCTGCGATCTGATCTACAGGTACACTCTTGGTCGCTAAAAGTGTCGGTAGTGCCCACCAAATAAAACCAATGGGAGCTCCTTCACTGATGTAGAGGAGGTAGAAAAGAAGTTTTCGTCCCTGGGGAGTCTGAGAGAGTGAGGCCATCTAGCGGGCACTTTGCAAAAGACATTGCACTTGGTCAAATAGAAAGCTTTCGACTTTTCGTGTCATGCTGCATTGCCAGGACCCAAGCAAGCCACTAGTTTTGGCTGCCATGAGAAGGAACGGGGCGATGATGAATGTTTTTTTTAGTAGAGTTTTAGTTGCGATGAGTTTTTTGATGGCGACTCTTGCAATGGCGGATACAAGTCTCCACCGTAGCTTTGACTGCGTCTTTATTGGACACACCCGAGATGAAGATCCCATCACGCGTGAAATCACCTACGGCAATCCTTTCGACGTTCGCAATGTAAAAATGCTTGATCATCAGAGCGAAGATGAACAGTGGATGGAAATCAGAAACCTGCGGCTTTCTGACAAAAAATCTCCCCCGGTTTTTTCTTCCCCCAGGAAGGCTGAAGATCCCGAAACCTCTCGTGATGACAATCCGCGGGGTCGTAATGGTTGGGGCGGAATGATGTTTCTCAAAACTAAAGAAGACAATGGATTCGATAGCCAGAAATTAATGCTTGTTACAAAAGCGACGCGTACGCAAATGGGAGAGAAAACGCGAACCTATTCTCTAAGTTTTTTTCGCAATCATGATCTCGAAGAATCTTCGTCGTGGTTTTTGACGGGGACCTTAGTTTGCGAGCAAAAAATAGGCTCCTCCCTAATAGGATTGAAAAAATGAAGCAGTATTTTTGTTATTCCAGCGCCCTCGATTCTGATGCCCTAGAAATCTGGAAGGCCCAGCATGGATATGCGGATTGGAAGCTAGACGGAGGCGAGCTGATTGCCCTGGAGAACTACGAACTTGTTTTTAACTTCCCATCTAATTTTTGGGGGGGCCGAGTTGCAGGTTTGAAAGCAAAACCTGGATCGAAAGTTTATGGTGTTTTGTTTAGTGTCGAAGATGAAGATTGGCCGGCTGTTGAACACAAAGAAGGCATTCGAACCGGCGCTTCCATAGCTCTTGAGCTAAAGCTTTCTTCGAAGAAACATGGCGAAGTCGTGGCGACTGCTTTCACTACGCATCCATCCCGAGAGGGCGACATCGGCCCCCTGAGCAAAAATTTTCTGCAAGTCTTGCAGAAGGCCTATCAGAAATGGGATTTTCCGAAGGATGCGCTTGATGCTCTCGCTATAGAAACCGACGATTGATATCTCTTCTAAATGATTTAGTTTGTTTGAAAACTTTCTTAAACTACTACTCGTGGATCAAAAGCTCGGCGAACACCTTGTCCGATTGTCGCCAGTAGCACGAGCGTAGAAAAAAGTGCAAGCGAAGGATAGGCCGCAAGCCACCACGCCGTTGTGAAATTTGAATGAGCTTGTCGAAGGAGTTCACCCCAGCTGGGAGTTGGTGGCGGCAATCCGAAGCCGAGGTAATCCAATCCTGCGAGACCGTAGACATGGCCAGCGATGATGAAGGGTGCGAAGGTAATGACGGGAGTCAATGCATTGGGAAGCAGATGGGTGAAAAGGATGCGAAAGAGTCCGGCTCCTTGCGCCCGCGCGGCTTCGACGAAGTCCTGGCGCCGGAGCTTCAGAAATTCAGCCCGCGTGTAATAGCTCATCCCCATCCACGAAAAGCAGGTCGTGATAATAGCCAGGAAGACGATATTCGGCTGAAAAATTGCAACAAGCATAATCATGAGAAAGATAACCGGCACGGTGGACCAAATTTCCACCAGTCTTTGCCCCAGAAAATCAACCCAGGATCCGGCGTAACCCATCAAGGCACCCAAGATGACTCCGATCGTGGTCGCAAGCATCCACACCAATACGGCATAACCTAGGCTGTAGCGAAATCCGTAGAGGAGCCGCGCAAAAACGTCGCGCCCTCGGTCATCTGTGCCCATCAGATTCTCCGTGCTTGGTTTTGCGGGATAGGTCGCAACGTTGAGATTGCTTTCAAAGGGATCCCAAGAGTTCAAGGGCCATAGCGCCCAATCTCCTCGTTCCCTGGAAATATCAAGCTTTCTATAATCCGTGGTCACTCCCTCCAACGCAAAAACACTTGGATGGTAGTTTTTGATCACAGGAAAGTAGTACTGAGACTGGTACTTCAACAACAGTGGGCGACTGTTGGACCAGAATTCCCCGCTCAGTGAAAAGGCCGCCGCCAAAAGGAGAAGAACTAGAGATAAGGCAGCCGGGCGATCTGAAAGAAAAACCTTCACCCGACGAAAAAAAATTGTCTCCACTCTCATCGGTAATCAATCCTTGGATCCACCACAACGTAGAGAAAGTCCGTCAACATATTACTAATGAGCATCGCAAAGCTCTGCAGGAATATCAGAGCCATCAGAACGTTGTAGTCGCGGACCAAGACGCTCTGGTAACCGAGCAACCCAATACCATCGAGTTGAAAGATGGTTTCCAGAAATAGGGAACCTACGAAAAATATTTCAAGGAATGAGGCAATGCCCGCGACTAGGGGAATTAAAGCATTTCGAAGGACATGGACAAAAAGTATTCGACGTTCTTCGACTCCCTTCGCGCGAGCCGTGCGTACATAGTCCTTTTTAACTTCATCCAGTACGGAGTTTTTCACCAAAACTGTGAGACTCGTGAATGAGCCGATCAAAAAGCAAATCAGAGGCAAAACCATGTGACTCAGGCGGTCTTGGAGTTTAGCGAAAAAACCGAGTTCATCGTAGTAATCCGAAACCAAACCTCCCGTAGGAAACCAACTCCAGAAGCTTCCGCCCGCAAAAAAGACGATGAGTAGGATTGCCAACATGAAAGGTGGAATGGAGTAAGCGACGAAGAGGATAAATCCAACGGCTCGATCCGCAAATGAGTTCTCACGAAGAGCCAGGAAAACACCAAGAATGATGCAAACGAAATAGCTGATGAAAAATGAGCTTATGCCAAAGGTGAGAGAAACTGGAAATTTGGAAACGATTACCTTAAGTGCGGAGTCTTGATACTTGAAACTCTCCCCGAAATCAAATCGTAGCAAATTCGAAATCCAAATTCCGTAGCGAGTCAGTAGCGGTTTATCAAAGCCGTACTGCTTTTTCATTGCCTCGACAACTTCATCACTCACGCCGGTGTTGCCGCCGCGGGTTCCAGACGTGGATTCTGCGCGCGCTCCCACCCCTCCGAATCGCATTTCCTGCAGTTTCTGTTCGATGGGACTGCCGGGCGCCAGATTGATGATAACAAATACAAGCAGCGTAATTCCCAGCAGCGTCGGAATGGAAATCGCGAGGCGCCTCAGGAGATATTCAAACATTTCGGACCTTCTCTATTTTTCTTGGAAGCTCCAATAACTTTGTCCGATCGTATAGGTGAATGTGTCTTTCGGCTTTTTTATCCGTTTTGTGTGGGCATAAAAAACGTAACGTGAATTGAACATGAAAATATAGGGAACGTCGGCAGCGATGATCTCAAAAGCCTTTTTGAGTACTGGTATGCGTTTTTCTTTTTCCATCGTTTTCCTTGCCTGATCAATCAAACGATCGACTTCTTTATTGCGGTAGCCAATAAAATTGGAGCCACCTTTGACATCACTTGCGGAGTGCCAGATTTGTTTCGGGTCAATATCAACAGAGCCCGCCCCCCAACCCAATGCGACGGCATCAAATTTGTTCTCGTCTAGTAATTTCAAGAAGGCATTCCACTCCACTAGCTGAATCGTCATATCGATTCCAGCCTTCTTCAGATCTTCTTTGAAAATTGTGAAGTACTTTTCCATTTCTTTCGTGGGAAGTAAGAGTGAAAATCGGAATTCTTCCTTTGATCCATTTTTAGCGCTGCGTTCAAGTAATCCGTTTTTATCCGCATCTTTCCATCCGGCACTTTCAAGAAGCTTTGCCGCGGCCTCGGAGTCAAAAGGAATGGGCTCGACCTTTTCAGAGGCATAAACAGAGGCACGGTGCCAGGGACCCGTAGCTTTGTCCGAGAGTCCATAGAGAAATTTTTCGATCATCAAATCTCGATTGAATAGATGGGCCAAAGCTTTCCGCGTCTTCACATCCTTGAAAAGACTTCCGCGTAAATTAAATCCAACGAAACCGAATCCCTTGGGAGACCGGTTTTGGGTTTGAACCTTAATCCAACGATCGCCCCAACCCGCACCTGTAGTTTTGGCCATAAACTCTTCAGGGCCCAAAGCTTCAAAATCGATCTCACCCTTTTTAAGCATTTCAATGGACACACTGGGGTCTTGAACAAACTTGAGACGAACGCGATTGAAATTCCACTCGCCATTTCGGCTGGGATCTTTGCTACCCCACCAATTCGGATTTTTGCTAAGGGTGATGGATTTTCCTTGGTCGTATTTCGAAAGAACATAGGGTCCCGAGCCGATGACATCTCGGTTCCATTTTGCTTTATCAAGCCTGGGATCGCCATAGACATGCTTTGGCAATACAGCCAGTGAAGCCGCACTGTCGAAATTTCCGAAATAGGTTTCTTTTGCATAGAAGCGAACTTCGCGCTCTGCGACGATCTCAACTTTGGAAAGTCCTTCGAGATAAGGCCGCAAATGAGCGGTTTGAAATTGCGGATCGAAAATTGCATCGAAACTGAATTTTACGTCTTCTGCCGTGACGGGCTTGCCATCGGACCAGACGGCTTCTGGTCGAATTTGAAAGCTAAAGATTTTTCCGTCCTGGGAGATCTCCCATTTAGAGGCGAGTCCGCTGCGCCAATCATTCGTGTCGGGATCTCGGTCCAAAAGACTCTCTAGAACATAACGATGCACTGCTGACGAGTAGCTATCCGTTGAATTGAGTGGGTGCAGAGTCGCGGGTTCTGCGCCTAGATTAAGCTGGAATGCGTCCACCGATTGTCTTTGGGGGGTGCAGGCCGCAATAGCCGCGATAAAAAGAACTCCAAGTCCGTTGTGTCTATTCATGCAAACCCCCACCCTCCAAGAATAATAGAATTTGGGTCCCAGAGCGGGGCCAGGAGAGTCAGAAAACCGCCGGAAATAGCCCGGTCAGAATGTTCACCTTTTCATTGTGGAAAAGTGACGCTAAGACTCCCGCGACAGGTCAAACGCACTTCGATAAAATCGATTGTCGACGGCCTCTTTTATTAATCATGAAAACCTTTAAGCGACTCAGGAAGATCATTCGTGGCAGCTATTGGGAGGGCGGACTTTATGCCATCATGGTCGGCACAACTGAGAGCTTCGCTCTTTACTTCGCACTGAAGTCCGGAATTTCATACACAGAGCTCGGCTTGCTCTCTACCCTTCCGATCGTCTTGGGTTCGTTGAGTCAGTGGTTGATTCCTTTCCTTGTGAAGGAAAATACCGAGCGCTTTTGGAAGCTCCTTTGTTATGGCATCCAGGTTGTGGGAGTCGCCCTATTGATCGTTGCAACACAAAGCCCCCACCCGCAGAAGTGGATTTTTTCAGCCCTTGTTCTTTATTGGATCGGCGGCATGGGGAGCGCGCCCTTGTGGCTCAACTGGGTTTCGTCAGAGGTGCCGACAAAAATTTTCAGCATATTTTTTTCCAAGCGGAATGCCTTCGTATCCTTGATCACAGTTGCTGCCTATTTAGGAACTTCGGTCTATCTTAGCCGAGGAGAAGAGAGCTCGCGTTTTTTAATAGCGTTCTCGTTTGGTTGCCTGGCTCGCTTTTTATCGCTGATTTTGCAAGCCTGGATCTCCCTACCCTCCAAGCCCCAAGCTAACTCAAATCTCTCCGAATTGCAGTCGCGTGAACTGAATGATTTTGATCAGAACGATTCATCGTACAAGACAGTTGTTGCTGCCCGGGTTCCCATTGTTGAAATGTTTCTCTTCACGGTTTTTTTCAAAGCCGCCGCCTCGACATCGAGTCCTTATTTTATGCCCTTCATGGTTCAGGAGTTAAAGTACTCTCTTGTGGAATACACAGCCCTGACTTCGATACCTTTCGTGGGCCGCTTTCTATTTTTGGCCAACTGGGGTCGAACAGTCGACGGAATGAAACCTTTCCTCGGACTAACAGTGGCGGGATTTGGAATCGCTTTGGTTCCCGGTCTCTGGGTAGCCTTTCCCTACTATGGATTTCTCATGTTCCTTGAAATGCTGTCCGGTATCATGTGGGGAGGCTTTGAACTTTGCGCCTTGATGATTCTTCGACTTCGATACGGATCACGTAGCTTAAAACCCATCGCCCTGCACATGGCCCTGATGAACCTGGGCGCCATGGCCGGCGCCCAAATCGGGGGCCATCTGCTGGAAAGTGGATGGACATTTAAAAACCTATTCTATTTATCTACATTTTTCCGAGTCAGCGTAACGCTTGCATACTTGATGCGTATTTCTTCCATTCCCCTCACCTACCAAAGCGTGCGTGCTTACGGGGTCTTTTTAACCTCAGTCCTGGCCATAAGACCCTCGATGGGAAACGTTGGCCGACTTCTTTGGATCAGAAAGGCCCGACGACGATGGCAGTTACGGAGGCAAAAGTATGGGTTACTACGCTAAGGTAATATTTTTTCGCTTCAATGCGGGAACGACTAAAGACGTCACTTCAATACTGCCCTTCTGTGTTATGATCTGCGCCTGAGGCTCCCCGATTGAAAAACACTGAAACCGCTCCTCTGCGCGCCTTGCTGATTTCGATTCGAACGCCTGACATCTCAGCAGAAGATTCCAATGAATCACTGGCTGAATTGGAAAGACTCGTCACCACGCTAGGCTTTTTGGTTGTGGGCAAAGAAAGACAAAATCGCACATCCACCAAAACGTCTCACGTCTTGGGACGCGGAAAACTTCTGGAACTGGCGCGGTTAACAGGAAACAAATCCAAAGCAGAGATCCCCGCAGGCGACGAGGAAGAATTGGCTGAGGCCTTGGGTCTTGAGCCTGAAATTCTCCCAGACACTCATCCTTTACTCAAAAACCCGGCCACGGTCGTGGTTCTTGATTGTGACCTGACGCCATCACAGCTTCGAAACCTCGAAACTGCCTTTGGGGTAGAAGTTCTGGATCGGACCGGTGTCATCATCGAGATCTTCAGCCGACATGCGAAATCCCGCGCAGCCAAACTGCAGGTAGAAATTGCGCGCCTTAAGTATCAAGCCCCTCGCCTGCGAGAAGTTGCCGGCAACAGTGCTGGCGAGCGTCAAGGCGGCCGCGGTGCCGGCGAAAGCGCGCTTGAGCTGGATCGCCGAAACATTCGCGACCGAATTACTTTCCTGAAGACCGAGCTGGAGTCCGTCCAGCGCGAACAATCAAAAAGACGCGCAGAACGCTTAGAACAAGCAACCGTGGCTTTGGTGGGCTACACGAACGCTGGAAAATCTAGTCTAATGCGCGCACTTACGGGAAGTCAGGTCTTAGTCGAAGACAAGCTCTTTGCCACTCTTGATACAACTGTTCGCGCTTTGTATCCGGACAGTCAGCCCCGAATTTTAGTAACCGACACAGTGGGCTTTGTCAAAAAGCTTCCGCATGATTTGGTGGCTTCCTTTAAATCTACTTTGGATGAAGCTTTAAGTGCTTCACTTTTGCTATTTGTTGTCGACTCTTCGGATCCCAGTTTTCGCTCTCAGCTGGAGGTCACGCGCCAAGTACTGGACGAAGTCGGCGCTGAATCTGAGAGCCTGCTGGTCTTCAACAAAATTGATAAACTTTCCCTTGATGAGATAAAGTGGCTGAAGCGTGAATTTCGCGATGCAATTTTGATTTCGACACTTAACCCTGAAGACATCCGCACTATGCGAGAGCGCATCATCAACCACTTTGAAAAGGGCATGGTCGACGAAGAAGTCTTTGTTCGCTACGACATCAAGGGCATCATCGGCGACATTCGAAGTGAAATGCGGGTCCTTCGCGAAAACTTTGAAAACGAAGGGGTGCGCATGCTGGTGCGGGCGCGCCAAATTGATCTGGCTCGTCTCCGCAAAAAATACGCACTTAATTGAACGCGCTTCCAATTAACGCGGTGCTTGCGGCACCAATATCGCTGGAGCTCAATGCTAAGTCGTTGAAACCCGGAACGCGAAGTCTCTGTCAGGATTCTTGTCTGGAATTCATGCTGATTCCCGCTAGATTGGAACTATGCTTCAGGACACCAGCGGTAGTGCGACAAATGGAAATGCTTCAGGAATTGCCGAAATCACCAGTCGCGACCTTCGCATCAAAAGAGGATCCGTCCATATCCACGTCGCTTATGACGTGGGCTTTGAAATTCGTCCGTCAAAGCTTCTAGAGATCGTAGCTAAAAACTGGAAGGCGCTTGCGGTCAAATATCGGCCCGTAAGTCAAAGCATCAATCGAAGCCTGGAACCCATTCGCATTGGTTTACAGCCCATCGAAATTGAACTCTTTAACCGCCCAAAAGCTGTTCAAGTTTTTGCCACTTTTTTTGAAGTGGGCGCGCTCAGCTTAGAGTTTATTTGTACCCTCGAAGGTGCCTTCGAGGAACTACCGGCAATTGCAGAAGACCTAGAAAAGTCACCTTCACTTTTAACGGCAGCTGCTAAACTTGGGAACGAAGTTTTCCAGGTTATAAAGCCCGCAATTGTAAATCCGGAATTTTTTCCCACACCGTCGACCCACTTTGTTTTCGCAATTCAGGAAATGAATCGCTCACTTACTTTGGATGAAACTCGCACTGTCTTGGGTCGCGACATTGCTAAAACACTCAAAGCTTCGATCGAACCCATCGGTGCCAACGAGATCAAGCGAACCTTGCAACAGGTGATTACCTATAGCGACGTTGATATGGTTTTTGTGTCGGGAACTTCGGGCATTATCTTCGACGAAGATCCAGATGAAACCATCGATATTTTAGAGCTGGCGAATATGCAATATCTCGAACTCAGCTTCATTGATTCACGCTTGGATCGAACTCTCATGAGCCTCTATGAAGAAGAGAGTTCCAAGCGAGAAAGCTTTTGGAAAAGAGCTTTCGAAATCTTTGGACGTAGCAAGGGAGACGTCTCGGCCCATAAGCTCAACATGATTCATCTTGATTCACTTCTGATTGCCGAAAAGGTCGAACAGAGCTTCAAGCTGGCGTCTGATAATTATCTCGCACAGATTCATGAGGTTGCCGTAAATGCGATGCTTCTTCGAGCCCTTACGAAGGGAATTGAAAGAAAGATGGGCAATTTACGCGATATCGTCAACGATATTCAAGGTCGCCAGTCCACCAGCCGTATGGAGCTTTTAGAATGGATCATCATCATTCTTATCTTACTAGGAACCCTACCGACCTTTTTTGCGCTTACAAAATAATTACTTGATATTCAGTGAATCCATCATGGCATTGAACTCGTCTGCGACGTCTCGGAAATCATCGCCGGGTCGAAGCGTTACGCGCGCAGTGCGGTCGCCATTTCGAATCGCCATAAAAACTTTCTTGAAATTAAACATTGGTCCCGCCGTACGATGGCTCAAGATTACTGCAAATACAATGCTCATCCCCACGAATAGGATAACGACCACAGTCAAGTTCCAGAAGAGCACGTTGAGATCAATGATTGAGGTGATCGCAGCTTCCTGAAAAATAGCGCGGATCCAAATCATCACAACTGACACGAATGAAACACTTAGGCCAAGCATGACGGTCGCGATCCAAATGACCTGCTTTAATTGATATCCCCTGTTAACAACAAAATTTTTCAACTTCCGTTGATTTTGGCCACTTTCCACTTTTGGACCCATCCTCTTTCCTCATCATTTTAGCAAGCAACGCAAAAAACAAAAGACCACTGACCCGGCGCGGCTATTATTAATCAGCGACTGCAATTATCCCCCTCAGAAGTAACCCAAAGCCGGTGAAAAAATACGATCAAGACTGACTTGACCCAGCGGCGGCGGAGCCGGAAGGGCACTGACTTGATTAGATTGATGCTGTGAGAGGGCAGGACACGCGTGGGTCCGGCATAAGAGACCCTGCTTATTTGAGTCGGAAAAATAGAGGAGTAGGCCAAAGGGGTATTCCGAAAAATTTATAGTTTCGCCGTTCATTCGCTTAAGTTCCCCCTTCCGGGAGACAGAAAGCTGAAGAGCTCGGTCTTTATGAACCCAAATGCCAAGTTCCGAAGTCACAGTTAGATACTCGCTGTTTAGGTGCTGGTGAATGCGCGGCAAAATGTGAGCCAGTCTTCCGGTTCGAATCACCAAATCTGGCGAGTTTTTATGAAATTCTCGAACGGCAATTTCAAAATCGAAATCCTGCCCCTCTGTCAGAAAAGGCAAAGAGTGCCGCTTACCCTGAATGAGTCCCGTACTATCGAAAAAATTCTCAATTCCAAGATCATTCGCATAGCGAGTTAGCGAAGCCATCAGTTCCAATTGAGTATTGAAGCCACCGAAGCGGCGGATGACAGAAAAGGACATCGTCAAAGCGATCGAAAAAACTAAGAGCAGAATCAATCGATAGGTCTTCTGGAATTTAAGAATACTTTGCAAATCTCTTAGGATTGGCAGAATTGCGAGAAGTAAAAAGGGCAAAGTCGTCGCGGCATACCACGGATAGGGTTCGGGATGAATCAAAACGATCGCCGAATTGGTCAAAGCAAAGACAGGCAAAAAATAGGCTCCCGGTGAAGAGCTCTTATCAGTTTTAACTCTCAGAACTTGAAAGAAGGCGAGCAGCCACAAAGGACTAAGATAAAGGACTTGGTCCCAAACGAAGATTGAATTGGCGGAGGCAAAAAAACTCGAATGCATGGCTTCGGAAAAAGAACGATAAAGCGGCATTAGCTGGCGAATGCTTCCTCCGGACTGTAAAAACAAGAGGACGACAGCCCCCAGTCCCACAAAACAAAGTAACGAACTTGCAATCAACATCCGGCCCGAATTTCGGAGGAAAATTCCCCCACACACGAATAATAGAAAAACTTGGGGAAGAAATTTTGGAGTTGCACAAATCGTCAAAAAAGCCAGAAGCGACGCTTTGGCGACCCAAACATTTCTGTCACGTCTTTCAATATTTTTGGCATCTAAAATTAATTCGAATAGCAGGAGTAGAAATAAAATTGCAAAATGATCTGCACGAATGTGAAGACTTTCGCTTAAGTAATAACGAGTGGAAAATAGTATGGCCAGGCCTAGCATTCGACTGCGAATATCAGCGCCGAGCCGAACTGCGATTCGATTAAGAAGAAGGGCCTGCAGCAAAAAGAAAGAGGCCCACAAAACTCTTCCTAATCGAAAGTAAACCTCGTCGGAAAATGAGACGGTCAAGCTTCCCAAGACCTTCAACATTAAATTGCTCAGTGGCTTCCAAAAAAAACCGTTTAAACCGGACGCGGAAAATTCAAAATGACGTCCCAGGTAATAGGTCCAGATCTCGGAATCAACCAAGCGAATCTGCTGTGAAATCAGAACTGCGAGAGCGAATATCCCGATCCCCAAAAAATAGCCTAAGTACTTCTTCATTTAATCTTCTTCTATTCTGCCACCACAACGTCAGAATCCCAGTACTTAGGAAAAGAAAAAATCGCAGCGAAGCTTCCAAAAGCAATAAGTCACCGCTAACCTAATCTTAACAAAAGACTACTTAGAAATTGGGCATCATGGAAGGAGCCATGAAGGATATCAGGAAGTTTAGGCTATTTCGGTCAGCTAGGACCGGTTTTACCGTGGTCGAAATATTGATCGCGGCAACCATCATGCTTGTGATCAGCCTAGGCGTTTCCCAACTTTTAGTCAGCTCTCAAAGAAACGTTAGTAAATCAGACGTATTTATTGGACGTCAGGGCCTGGAAAAATACATTACCTCGATGGCCCTTTCTGAAAAGGCACGTTGTAATTCTGTAAAAGCTGGATCCAGTGCTTGGTCCTGCGCAGCAGAGTGTATCCGCTGCAATGTAGGCGTCGGTTGTACCTCCTCGGGTGGTAACTGCCGAAACCACGCAAGTTGTGGGGGTGGCAGCAGTTTCCAAACAGGTATCAAGGATTTCAATTCCAGCGTTGACAATCGCTGGGCGGGCGCAGATGGAAAGCCGGGCTGGTCGATCATTACGCTAACCCCTGCTCCAGGAAATATGGTCACCGATGATGGCACTCCCTGCGGAGGCACCTACCAGAGCCAAAACAGCGCGTGTCGTTGGCGAGTTATGGCGACAATGCAGCCCGACTTCAACGATGCTATTCGCTATACCTTCACCGTCCGCTATGCTCCACCAGACGCGGACGACCCACACAAAATCCCAGCCCGAACATGGGACGTAGTCGTCCCCATCACCGAACTCTGCAGCACCCTCTAAATAACTGTGCGCCGGGAAGAGGAGCTATCTTCTAAGCGTTGAGACTAAGTTGGTACAGTTCCTGCACTGGGTTAGTTTGTCATGGCTTCGCAGTCTTCTTGTCCCCACTGTAGCTCTAACTCCGTTTCTCGTTCGGGTTATAGTCAGGGACTTCTCTCCCTTCACGGTCGGCGTCGCCAGCGTCTTCGATGTCTTTCCTGCAAACGCCGCTTCACAGACAATTTCTCGAACCTTTCTTTTCGCTTTAAAAAAACGGATCCAGCCCTGAACGGTAAAATCTTCCACCTGTGCATTAATGGAATTCCTAATAGAGCGATAGCCCGCTTGTTGCACGTCAGCGAGCATTGTGTACGTATTCGCATTCTAAGAATGGCTCAGCAAGCTCTGCATTTTCACTCTCACAAAACAAGACAACTTCTTATAACGGAAGGCATTTGCTTTGATGGTGTTGAAAATTTTGCTGGCAGCCAATATGACGTGAATAATATCCAGCAAGCAATTGGCGAACGATCTCTCTTTATCTATGATTTCAACTTAGCCAGTATGAATCGAAAGGGCCACATGTCTGACTGGCAAAAGCAGCGTCTCATTGAAATAAACTCTACTCTTGGACGTTATGACCGATCTGCGATTCGCGTTGCGACCCGAGAAATTCTCCAGCGCCTCTATGAAAAACGCGCTCCTAGCTTCCAATTTCGTCTTCTCAGCGATGAACATTTTCAATACCGGCGTGCCATCCGTCGAGACCTTAGACATCTAAAGATTAAACATGAAACTGTAAGCGCTAAGGCCTGCAGAAACTTCCAAAACATTCTTTTTCCCGTTAATCATGCAGACCTTATCATCAGAAAGCAACTTGCCGCCTTCACCCGCGAAACAATCTCCTTCAGCAAAACCCACGCGGCAATGTGCCAAAAATATGCGCTCTTTATGGTTCACAAAAACTACATGGCTCCTCAATTTACAAAATTGCAAGTCCGACGCCCCGAAGCACACAAAACATCTCCAGCTCAGCATCTAAAACTAGAAACAAGAATTCTGGAATTCAGAGATGTCTTCCATAAACGATCCCGCGAGAAAGACCTCCAGGATCTCAATAGAGATTTTAAATGCTTTTGGCAGTCCCAGATTCCTGACAAATATCTGCGAAGAACTCAGCAACTTCGATAGAAGTCTCTGAGTTAAAGCTAACCACAATCGCCTAAACTGATCGTAAAAATGTTTTTTCCAAATCCCCACTCGACTGCAAAAACAACCCCATCAGCTCCTCTTCCCGGCGCACAGTTACTTGAGGTAGCCGCGGCGTTCTTGGTCGCGTTCGATGCTTTCGAAGAGGGCTTGGAAATTTCCTTCGCCGAAGGAATGGTGGTTTTTTCTTTGGATGATTTCAATGAATATGGGTCCAACCAGATTTTTTGTGAAAATCTGAAGCAGATAACCCTCTTCATCGCCATCTACGAGAATATTCAATCGTTCAATTTCCGAACGGTCTTCCGTTACCGCCGGAACGCGCTGAAAAACTTCTTGGTAATAATTCGGCGCAATATCCAATGTTTCAATCGAGGTTTTCTGCAAAGCCTGAATTGAAGACAGCATATCACCTGTTGAAAAGGCTAGATGCTGCACCCCAGGCCCCTTGTACTCCTCAAGATATTCATTGATCTGGGACTTTTTATCTTGAGCTTCGTTAATAGGAATTGAGAAATTTCCGCAGGGAGCACGAAGAGCATAAGACTGAAGTCCCGTCTTTTTACCTTTGATGTCAAAATAACGAACTTCCGTGAATCCGAAAATATCCTTGTAAAACTTTGCCCACTCTCCCATCGTGCCGTTGTAAACATTGTTCGTGAGATGGTCGATTGCCAAGAATCCCTTTGTAGGTTGCAGATCAGGACGCGCGAGTCGCTCAAAACCCGCCTGTTCAGCAATATTTGCTCCGGCCTTCCGATCTACGAAATAAATCAAACTGTCCCCAATGCCGTAGATTGCTAGAATTTTCTTTCCGTTCGCATAGCAATAATCACCTGCGGCATCACGCGCTCCCCGCTGTAGAGCTAGGCGATGAGCCTGGGCGGCGTCTTCAAAACGCCAGCCCATCGAAGAAATCGAAGGCCCATGCGCCTTTGCAAATTCAGCTCCAAAAGTTCCCTCTGCCGAATTTATCAAAAAATGGATGTCGTTTTGTGTAAAATACTCGATGTCACGCGAAGGATCTTTGTGGGTTCGCGAAAATCCGAAATCGAAGAATACTTTTCGAAGCGCTACCGCATCACTCGAGGAGAACTCAACAAAATCGATTCCCTCCAGTCGGAGATCGTTGTGAGTTGGCGTGAAGTCTTTTTCGGAGATAAATCCCATAAATTATTTGAGCCCCTTTTCCTCTTCAATTGTAGCAGAATTAATGTACAAAAATACTACAAGTATTTGACAATACATGTATACAAATTATATAATTAAAGAGTGCGCATCACCCTTGACCAGGCTCACGTGCTTTTAGCGCTCGATCGCGAAGGGAGCTATGAAAAGGCTTCGCTCGCTCTTAATAAAGCGCACACGGCACTTCTTTATGCTGTTCGCTCTCTTGAAGCTGAACTTAAAATGAAAATTTTTCAGCGAGTCGGTCGTCGCTCACAAATGACCGACTCAGGACGGGAACTTCTCCGACACTGTGAAAAACTCATCCAAGCCGAATCTGAAGTTTATGCATTTGCAACTCAACTAGCTGGAGATTGGGACCCCAGCCTTAAGATTGTCTATGATGGATTGATTGATTCATCGGAAATTCTTATGGCAGTTGCGGCCTTCCGAAAATTAAATCTTCCCACCAAAGTTCTAACTTTCACTGGATTTTTGTCCGATGTCGAAGATGATTTTCATCGGCACGACGCCGACCTCATGATCTCGGTCCTTCCAATGTCCGGTAAACAGCTTGAAGCCCGCGCTCTTAACCCCATCACTGCAAGCCTGGTGGCCCACCGAAATCATCCGCTCTTCACTCGAGGTAAAAAGTTGGATGTTCCAAACCTGCGCGCCCATTCGTTGATCACTCTTCGCGGCTCGGATGAGCGTCTTGAACTTCCAACTCGAGAACTTCATTTGGAATCGTCGATTCATGTGGGAGATTTTCATTCTAAACGAAACGCAATTCTTTCGGGACTCGGTTACGGATGGCTTCCGGACTACCTGATTCGTAAGGAACTGCAGAATGGTTTGTTGAAGCGCCTACCGCTAAGTTTTTCTAACGTACATAAGTTCCAACCTTTTTTGATATGGCGCAAAAATCGCCCGCTTTCACGCGCTGCACTGGCATTTCTTAAGGAACTCGGGGTCAAAGATCCCTAAAAGATCCGCTAAGGCCGCGTTGAAGATATCATGAGCGGCGATTATAGTGTCGGCATGAAAAGAAGCTTTCAAATCACAGGACTCTTTTATCTCGCAGCTTTTGTCGGACTCGTCCTTAGTCCGTCAAGTCCAGCCTGCGATCAAATGGCCGAAGTCGACGTGAATGCAGAACTGCAGGCAATCAAAGCTGGAAAATACGGAAAAGCTGTCGCCGAAGGATCAGGGAAAGTGATCGACGGGGAAGTTACCGATGTCTGCAAAGAAAAAGGTTGTTGGATGAATGTGAAAACTGCCGGCGGTACTGAGAAAAAAGTACGCTTTGAAAATTACAGTTTCTTTGTGCCCAAGACTTTGGTCGGACACAAGATCCGCATGCGAGCAAGCGACGCACCTAAGAACGAGTGGCTTGCAAGCGGAGTTGAAATTCTCGAGCACCCTGCCTCTGAGAAGATCACAAATTAAGCGTCACATTGGCCGGTGTCTGGCAATTAAGCCGTCGCCCGCAAGATTGCGATAACGCGTTCCATCTCGGAAACTACTGTTCCAACATCAGTTGAATAGCCGTCGGCTTGAATTTCCTTTGCGAATTCAGGTGTGACCACGGCGCCCCCGATCACAACCTTGAATGGCAGTCCACGTTCCTTCACAGCATCGATCACAACTTTCATTTGCATCATCGTAGTTGTCATCAATGCAGAAAGCGCAATAACGGATGCCTTCTTTTCGATCGCTGTTTGCAGAATCAATTCAGAATCAACATTTCGACCCAAGTCGACAACTTCATAACCAAAATTTCGTAGCATCAATATGCAAATGTTTTTACCGATGTCATGAATATCACCTTTGACCGTAGCAAAGATCACGATGCCTTTAGAGTCTTCGCCACTGAACTGTCTCGCTCGCAATAAAAGGGGCTCCAAAAGGGCCACTCCCACCTTCATCGCTTCGGCCGAAGCCATCAAATGGGGTATGAATTTTACGCGTGCGCCGAAGAGGTCGCCCAAATAACGAATGGCCGGAGTCATCACCTCCAAAAAAACATGCATTGCAGCTTTGTTGTCGGATTCAGGAATTTCGCTGATCAGATTCTTAAGCAGAGATTCCAACTGAGCCTTCTCGCCGTCGACGACCGCACGGAAAATTTCCTGCTCACGCGAAGTGAGTTCTTTGACGAAGACTGGTTCGGGTGGGATCGCTGGTCCCGAAGACGGCACCGGTGATTTATTTGCTCCGGCCTTGGACTCGGAGTTAGCCCCAAGATCAAGTTTCTTCGAATAGCCGTCCATAAAATCAGAAATGGCATTTTCTTTTTTACCGAACATTTCGGACGCTGCCCCAAGCGCAGCCAGCATCGGTTCACTAACCGACATGATTGCACTATCCAATCCATGCTGAACCGCGGCCGAGAGAAAAGCACCATTCACAACAGCGCGGTTCGGCAACCCGAAGCTCACATTGCTGAGACCCAGCGTTGTTGCAGAGCCCGGAAAATATTCTTTCACCAGCGCGATGGTGTTGAGAGTTTCCCGCGCCCCTTCGCGCATTGCCGACACCACAAGCCCCAAACAATCAAAGACAAGATCCTCTTCACGGAATCCATGTTTTTCGATCAATAGTTTTGCGATTTTCTGTGCATTTTTTAAGCGATCAATTCCCAAAACCGGAACTTCTGTACCGGTTGTCATACAGACGACGGCTGCACCATGTTTTTTCACGACCGGAATGGCTTCAACGAGTTTTTCTTCTTCTGCATTGAGGCTATTGAGAAGCGGACGCCCGTAATAAACAGCTGCTCCGCGATCCAGTGCCCAAGTATTTGAGCTGTCGATCATAAGCGGAAGGGGCACGCGGTTCTGAACAGAGACAACTGCTTCCAGCATCAGCTGAGCTTCATCGACCAAAGGAACTCCAACATTGAGATCTAAAATACGTGCACCGCATTCGAATTGCAGATCAGCATCTTGCAAAAGCAGTTCAAGGGAGCCAGATTTTAATGATTCACTCAATTTTTTCCTTCCCGAGGGATTCATCTTCTCTCCGATGGGGAGAAATCGAGATTGTGAGCCGAGACTCACTGAACGGCTCAAGGACGAGACTAGCACCCGCGGAGTCTTTGCGATGCGTTCAATCGGACGACGCCCGCGAACTCGCTCTTTCACACGGCGAATGAATTCTGGGACCGTTCCACAACATCCACCAATTACAGCAGCACCCGCCTCAATAAATGGATCGATAAAAACTTCCATATCGTCCGGGTTCATTGGAAATTGTGTACGCCCGTCTTTCAACTGCGGAAGTCCGGCGTTGGGCTGCACGGATAATGGCAGGCGGCTCACTTGAAACATGCGCTTGAGTACTTCCACCATGGGCGCTGGGCCCGTGGAACAATTCAATCCAACGCCATCAACATGAAAGCCTTCGGCGATGGCCGCGATGTTGTCTGGACTGGCACCGGTATCCGTTAGTCCGTCCGTATTGAAAGTCGCATGTGCCAATACCGGCATCGAAAGAGATGCTGCACGCACACCCGAAAGGGCGGCGCGAAATTCTAGGCTGTCGAAAAGTGTTTCAACAACAATGAGATCAACACCGAGCTCGACTAGAATTTTTGCTTGCTCGTAAAAGATCGCGGCAATTTCATCAAAAGCACGCTTTCCCGTTGGATAAATTGTTTCGCCAGAGGGCCCAATGTCTCCTGCAACCCAGGCCCGATCGCCGGCCGCCTTGCGCGCGATTTCAACGGCGCGAGCATTGATTTCTCGAATCCGACCTTCGGCCTGATATTCCGCCAGTCGAAGGCGACTGGCTCCGAATGTGTTTGTGAGAATAATGTCCGCACCTGCATTTACATATTCTTGGTGCGCGCCCAGAATCGGCGCCTCGCTATCCATCATCCACACATCGGGCGCCATGCCAGCCGGAAGACCCCGCGATTGCAGCAAGGCCCCCATCGAGCCATCGAGTACTAAGATTTCTTTACCCAGTGCTTTTCGAAAATCGCCTCTACCTGACATGCAAAGTGAACTTTACCACTGATCAGCGGAAGTTAATATTCTGTACGAAACGCTCTTGAAAATCGGTCTCTAGTGCAAGTTCAATTCCCTTACGGCGATCAAGCACCCGAGCCAAGACCTCCGCACGCAGAGAAGGATCAGAAAGTGCCCAATCTCTAAGGCCCAATAGCGAAGCATTTCCGATATGATGTTTCATTCCACCTTCGGGAAGAATTCCAACCCGCTCAAGAGATGGCAACGCGATATGTTCCGCGAAACTTCCCGCAAGATAGATCACCGGAGGCATTGCTCCCGCGCGATCGGCCAAGATTTCAACTGCTGTGCGTGTAGCGGCCTTAGCTAACTGAAACTCACGCACATCGTTCGCGATGAGACTCACGCCATCCACTAGCTCTATTCGTGCGGCGGGCAGAAATCCATCCTTGTGCAGTATTCCATGGTCCAACGATTCTGCAATGATGTCGAAAAGTCCTGACCCGCAAATACCGCGAGCAATGTCACCGCCGATGGTTTCCAATACCCAAGATGATTCCTGAAAACGAGCCTTCGAAATTGCGCCGGGCTCGGCGCGCATTCCACAAAGAATATTTCCACCCTCGAAGGCCGGTCCGGCCGGCGCAGAGGAAAAATAATAATCGCCCTCGGAATTTTTAATAATGATCTCGGTGTTTGTCCCCACATCGATCAAGGCCCAAGGGCCTGCAATCTTGAGTCCCAATTCCAAATGCAGAGCTCCCGACAAGGCGTCTGCGCCTACAAAACCACCGAGGAGATCTAAGGAACGCAAACAATAGCGCCCATCGATTACAGATTCTGCGCTTGCCAACTGCACAGGACGAAAGGGCGCAACAGCGAGAGTGGATGAATCCCAGTCATGTAGGAGGCTCATCATCACGCTGTTGCCGGCCACCGGGATTTCATGCTCGAGAGAACGAGCAAAAGTTTCGGGCACTGCGTTTTCCAAAGCCAAAAATAGACTTCGGAGGGTCTGAATCATTAGTTCGCGAGCCCGCGCGTTTCCATGCCCCTGTACATATTGGAGCCGGGTCATTACATCGGCCCCCAGCAATACCTGCTGATTTAAAACATGGGCCTCCAAGAGCAAACCGTTTTCTTGATCACATAGAGCCGCGACTACACCCGTTGAACCGAGATCAACAACCAAGCGAGGAGCTTGCGATCCGACGACAATTGACTGTTTCTGTTTCCAGATCAAACGAGGAGGTGATTTCGTGGACTCTACACTCGGCAGTAGGCACTCTAGATTTCCACGTGGACGCGCCTGACAACTGAGGCGCCAACCTTCTTGAATTTCTTTCGAGCTAAATGCGCGTTGATCGGCCGCCGTGATTCCGAGAAAACCGTCACTCACGCGCACACGACATTTTTGACAACTGCCACGCCCGCCACAGGCCGCATTGACATAAATATCCTCACCACGCAGAAATTCCAAAAGTGTAGGTCCCGCCGGAACCTGTATCACCCGAACTTCGCCGGCGACAAGAACACTAATTTTCACTTAAGAACCTCAAGGGCCACCTCGACTCGACCCATGGGAGCACTAATGCAGAATCCGCCGGCCAAGGATTCCAATCGTTCAATCACCTTTCGAGAAATATCGATTCCGCGTTTGACGGCATCTTCTTTGGAATCTCCGGCTTTTTCCATTTCACTTAAAACCCATTTCGGCACATGAATACCGGGCACTTCGTTTGCCATGAACTCTGCATTTCGCAAACTCACAAGGGGCCAAATTCCAATCAAATGCGGACGATAGTCTTTCTGAATTTTATCCATCCACAAAAGAAAAGATTCCGGGTCGAAAATAGGTTGCGTCACTGCAAAGTCCGCACCGGATTCAATTTTATAGCGCCAACGGGAAATTTCCAGACTCATGTCCGAGGCCGTTGGATTCGTCGCGACACCAATAGCAAATCCTGTGCCCCGCCCCAAAGCCTCGCCCAGAGGTGAGGTGCCCCGATTCAATGAATCGGCAAGGTAAGTTAAGCCGATTGAATCGATGTCATAGACAGCTGTGGCGTCGCGATTATTGCCAAGTTTGGGAGGATCCCCAGTAACCAAAAGGACATCGCGTACTCCATTCACCCAGGCTCCCAATAAGTCGGATTGAAGAGCAATCAAATTGCGATCGCGAGTCGTGAAGTGCGGAAGCGCGTTCAAACGACCTTGAAAATGATTTTGGATTTTTGCAGCTAAATGCATCGAACCCACGCGGGTGCTGGCCCGTGCCCCATCCGGGATGTTCACATAGCTATATTTCCCATGCGCCACGATAGATTCTAAATCGCGGAAAAGCTTCTCTGTGCAAACACCGCGAGGTGGCAGAATTTCCATTGAATAAATTTTTTCGCCACGACTCAGGGCTCGCGCAATCGGAGAATCTTTTCGCTCTTCCAAGCTAGGGCGAGGACTTCGCTCGATTTCCTTTGGCGCCCCTTCAATTTTAACGGTCGCACGTTTTCGAGCCCCAGCCATTTTTACGGCAGAGCGAACAGCTCGGATATGATCAGGCCCAGTTCCACAACAGCCGCCCACCCCAGCAACACCCAATTCCAAATATCGTTTGGCATATTTGCCCAGGTAATCGGGACTCGTCATATAAAAATAGCGTCCGTTGATGTTACGTGGAACTCCCGCGTTGGGTTGTGCGATGATGGGCTTATCCGTAATGGGCGCAAGTTTTTTCAGGGTAGACAAAAGATCACTCGGACCGTCGGAGCAATTGATCCCTATGGCTTGAATGTCGCTTCGTTTGGCAACGCGTTCAGCAAAATCGGAGATCTTTTCCCCTTGCTGACTGCGTAAAACCATAGAGGCAATAATCGGTGTGGTCTTATCGGATTCCCGGATGCCACTGATCGCTGCAAGGATCTCGTCAACATTGGTGAAAGTTTCTAAAATATAAAGATCAAAATGACCGTTCTTTTTGGCCAACGCCGCAATCTCGGAAAATTCCGCGCGTGCCTCGTCAAGTCCCGTGGGCCCGAGGGGTTCCACCAAGACGCCCAAGGGGCCGATCGAAAAAGCGATGGACACATCGCGTCCCTGACAGGCTTTAGCCGCATTTTCCAATGAAGATTTAATGATTCTCTCTTGAACTTCTTCGATGTCGAACTTTCGCAACTGATGCTTGGCAATGGAAAAAGTGTTGGTCGTGATGACGTCAGCTCCGGCGTCGATGTAATCACGATGCACACGCACCACATCGTCTGGGGCATTGAGATTCAATTCTTCAAAGGGCCGATTGATGTAAAATCCGCGCTCATAGAGCTCGGTTCCGACCCCGCCATCGAAGACCAGTACCTGGCTAAAATCCATCGGTATTTTCTATTCCTTCTCGGGAGAAACTGCAATGAATGCACGGCCCGTCAAAGATTCCGTCTTAATAGCACTTGAAGAGCTACGCACTCGGCCTAACATGGACTTATGAAGCTTCCCCTGATGGCGATACTTATAATGAGCCAATTTTCAACTCTCCCAGCCAGAGCGGCCGACCTACCTTGGGTGGAGACTTTAAGGAAAAAATTGAGCCCTCTGGGAGAAAAAGCTTCTCTCACGATTCACTCTATGAACGGTGAAAAGCTTATGGACTTCAATTCTGGAAGTCCAAAAACACCTGCAAGTATTGCAAAGGTCTTGTCAACGGCCTGCAGCCTCGAGGTCTTGAGACCGGAATATCAGTTTGCAACAGAGTTTCTGAGTCGCGGACGCATTGAAAACGGCCGATTGAATCGATCCCTTATCCTCAAGGCTTCGGGGGATCCCTCCTTCGTGATCGAAGATTTGCGCGAACAGGTAGCCCGACTGCGAAGTCTCTACAATATTCAAACGCTTGATGGTCCTTTGGAAATTGACACATCTTTTTTAGCTAGCGCACGCATGCCTATTTCCGAAGCCTTTGGCGGCGACGAGGGACGAGCCTTCACGGCCGAATTGACTTCACTGATTTTCAACTACAACGCTTTTTCTGTTTGGATCGCCTCCAGCCCGAATGAGAATAAAGCCCTGGTCGAAATCTTTCCCAACCAGGCGATCCCCTTAAAATTGGATTTCCATGGAGTAAAAATAAAAGCGGGGGGCCTGAACCCTGGGAATTCTCATGTGCGTTACGAGCCCAAGAAACAGCAAGTGATCGTTTCGGGAAGTTTTGATCCCGCTCACCTCCCGAAGGCGCTCTATCGATCTGTTCCGGATCCCTATGCTTATTTCTACGAAACGTTCGCAGCACTTTGGAAGCAGTCGGGGGGCGAGTGGAAAAATCCCGGATTGACTTTGATCAACAACTCTCGCGGAGCCGCCCTGCTCAGTCGCCATGAATCCCGTTCACTCAGCATGCTGGTTCGAGATGTGAATAAAAGCTCACTAAATTTAAGCTCAGAAATGATTCTTTTAGCAGCCGCGGGCCACGAATTTGGACTTCCGGCAACACGCGAAAAAGCGATGAAAGTTCTCAAAAACTGCTTCAAAAGGCACGGCGTGTCGAGCGGCGATTTGAAATTGGAAAATGCATCAGGACTTTCAAAAAATTCCACGATTAAGACTGCAGCTTTCAACCAATTTCTTCAGAGTTATCTACGATCGGACACGGCGCCCGACTTCATCGCGAGCCTTCCTGTCAGTGGTCAGGACGGCACACTCAAATCCAAGTTCAAGCGTATTGCCGGACGTGCCCGCATGAAGACAGGAACTCTCAAAAATGTAAACTCCCTGGCGGGTTTAGTCTTTCCGGAACGTGGCCCTCCGCTACTTTTTACTTTCGTACTGAATGGCGTGGCCGGATTTAGCCCAGAAGCCGAAAATTACGGACTCCTTGTTTTAGAGAGTATGTTGAAGCAGTAGATTTTAGCCAAGAGCCTACTGCACTATGCTTACGTTTCCTGAACCCGTTTTGACGTCAATCTCTTGCGCCCCACTTCCAAACTTAACTTCTTCGCGGCCCTCTATCTTTTCACTTCCACTAAATCCGCTTCGAATTTCTCCGCTTCCTGTTCGAGCCCGCGCAGACCAAAGGCTCAAATTCCCAAGGCGTGCCACAACATCACCTGAACCAGTCTGCGCCTCGATTCTTTGTGCCGTAACACCTCTGATCTCAATTTCACCTGAGCCACTTTGAAGCCAAGCCCGCTCGCTCTTGAGTTCTGTGACATCGATCTCCCCAGAGCCCGTTTCTACCCGTAAATTACGAATGGAACCGGAAACGCTGACATCACCACTTCCGACGGTCATTTCTAAGTGATCGAAATCCGCTCTAGCAACGCCAACTTCTCCTGAACCCGTGACCAGTTCTACATTTTTAATCGCAAGATCTCGTAGATCTATTTCACCTGAGCCCGACTCCAGGCGCAGATTTTCGGTGAAAATCTTGGGTAGTTTCACAACTAACTTTAAACCGTTGCCAAGCTTCCCACGAAAGGTAATGCCCTCGTGTTGATCGGATTCAACGTTGACTTGCAGGCGGTCTCCAATGCGTTGAAATGACAAAGGCTTCTCTAGGTGTGATTGGCCACTTAAATTTAAGCTAAGTTCGGCTCCCAAGCTGTCTTCAACCTCCATGCTTTCGATTTTTATATCCGCGCTCTTCGCCTCGACTTGAAGGCTTTTGATTCCCGCGATGCTTAAGTTTTGTTTTTCATCAATATCATATTGCACAGTCGGAGCATCCCGCCGCAAAAAACTCACGAATCCGGAATCACTAGTCGAAAAGACTGCAAAAATTGCAACAAGACTGAGGGCGATCGCCACAAATATTCCGAGAAAAAGGATCGTCGATTTCATAGGGCTCACTCTTAGTACAGCTTAAGAGTGCAAGCTATCGAGCATTTGAACCCGAAAGCACGTCTTGCCTTGCAGCAGAAGCCTGTCCCCTTAGTCTCCAAATAAAGCCATCAAGAACATAGTGTGTGCTTTGTGGCAAAGCCAGGAGTGGCACAAGCCACATAAGTACCGTCTCGCTTTCCACTTTGGGAAGGAAATAGAAAAAATCGAAGTAGACTCCGTGTTCGCGCCAAAGAACCGTATCCCAAATCGCTTCTTCGAAAACCGCAAGTCCTATAGGAAGCGCCAGGAAAAGAAAAATTCCAGCAAAGAGCCGAGCTTGGTAGCCCAGCCGCGGGACACGAGCAATCCACCTCATCGGGGTTCCAGATTGACGCCGATCATAAAGCCAGACCAGTGCCATGTAGGGAATTCCATGAGTCAAAACATTCGTCAGCGTAAATGCGAAATCCGAATTAAAGATTACGATTCCGGTCCACCAGGATAGCGCCGTAGCAATCAAAAGTAGGTTCTTCGGCAAATTGAAGCTACGCCGATGAAAACTTCGCCTAACTTCAAGGAAGACATAGGCCAGACAAAAAACAAGGTAGGCTCCTAGGAGGAGTTTTCCAAGGGCGGCATTGATCTGCAAAAAATCCCCATCTACAAACCAATGAAATTTTCGCGGCTCCGTGTGCCAGTAAAGCACGGGGATAAACATGCTCGCATAAAGCGTGCCGTGACTTACGAAGCGTTCAAAGGATGTCGCGGCAGGTTCGCTTCGTTCATAGAGGCGGAAAAAGCCATATTGTTGTCGAACAAAATGAAAAAGAGCAAGGTATGCCAGGACACGCCAGAAGGCCTCTGACCCCAATCCGTAGAGTGCGACTCCGGAAAGAAAGCAAAAAAGCGGGATCATCCAAAGAAGCGTGGGGTATTTTGATCTCTCTTTAGGATCGAAATAACTTCTCCAAAGAGTTGTGTAAACATGCGCAACATCAACAAGAACGACAAGAAGAAACCAATGCCAAGCTTGAATCCCATCTTCCCAGCGATTTACGATGTCCGCATTCATTAAACAAAAGAGCGCCGTAACGATGCCTGGACTTAAAATAAAGAGAAGATCAAATAAGGGCGTGTGAATCCACGTCCCCTTGAGCGTTTTCGTCATCCGCTAGAAGTTCCTAAACGCGCAATCACTTTGCGCGCGGCCGTGACGCCCCAAAACTGCGCTTCCTCAAAAACACTGTAACCACTCATATCCGAATGCGCAAAATGTATATTTTTCCCAAAAGATTCTTTCATCTTTTCCCGCGCTGCTCCCCAGATAAATCCGGGCGAAGGCCGAGCCATAGCATGGCCCCAAATCCAAACGTCGATGTTTTCAATCGATTCTTCAATTGTGGGGTGCATTGCCACAAGTTCGCGGACAATTTCCAAAACCCAGTCGTCGTGCGATCTCTCCAGTGCACGTTGCCGTTCGGACTTCGGATCTCCCTCGCTCAAGGGCCAATACATTGTCAGAACGGTCTTGCCGACGGCCGGAGAAAGCTTTTGGTGAGTCGCCACGACATAGCCAAGAGACTTGCCATAGTAACTGACGTTGTCCCAGGAAAGTGGTGCGCCCTCGCCTTCGGGATGGCTCGATAGCGTAATATTTGCGACCATCCAAGGATCGTATTCTAATTCTCGAGGGTAAAAAACTCTCTCGCTATCAACAGCACTGTGAATAAGATAAGGCGCGGTGAATCGCGGAGCCGCAAAAATTACTTGCTTAGACTGAATTTTCGCCAGTTCGTTCCTAGTAATATCGAGACAGGAGACCTCGGCGCCGTTTGCTAAAACTTCGATACGCGTGACCAATGATTCCGTTTGGATTTTCGCCTGTGACGACTTTCGCAGATAATCAACTAGGTAACCGTTGCCTTCGGGCCAAGTGAGCACACTATTCTCCTCTGCATTGGCCGCCTGACCTGCGCGCGCCGCAAAATACTGAAGGCCAATCCATGCAGAAACTTTTTCTGCCCCAACACCAAAATCATCCCTGCAACAGTAGTCCACGTACCAACCTAGAGGCTGTGATTGGAAGCCCTGAGACTTTAAATAGTCAGCGAGACTAATCTTATCGAGATCTCGCAACTTCTTATCCTTTGATGACATTTCAATTGGAACTGCGAAGGCCGCTTTCCCGTCACGCCCCCGCCGCATTTTAAAACTTTCAATAAGAGAGAGAAATCGTTCTATTTCTTCGTCTTCTTCTACTCGAAGTCCGCGGCTCGGAATCATACTGTCTTGCCACTGCCCGCCCTGAAAAAGCCGCTCTTTGGGATCATGACAAAGAAACTCGTCTTTATATATTCTTCGCCCATTGGCATCTCGGCCTACAATAACGCCGGCTTCTTCCAACAATTCGATGACGTACTTCCCGCTGTCTGTCGGTAAGGGAAGATAATGCGCGCCCCAGGGGAAACGAGTCACTGCATTCTGATCGCTCTGCGAATTGCCTCCCGGATTTTTTTCCAGTTCCAAAAGAAGAAAATCCTCTACCCCATTCTTCTGCAGCCACCACGCAGCTGACAAAGCCGCAATGCCCGATCCCACAATCACAACATCAGTTTTCGATTCGGAAGTCGCTTCGAGACTCATAGACTGACGGATCAAATGACCTGCCTGGCTGGAAGCCCCCTTGATCGAGCCAGGTATCTTTCGCTTCAGTTGAAAGGTTGAATGCTTTGTTCTCTCGGCCAATTGCCAACGAGCAAAAGCCAAAGCAGCCCCTGCCGAGGCCGTGGCTAGAAGAAATTCTCTTCGTGAAAACTTAGCTCTACTGCGTGTACTTTGACCATTCATCTTCAAAGGTTCTCACGAGTACCTGATTGTTGAGTCGATTCACTTCTGAGCTTTCGACCAGCATATCGGGCGGGAACTCCGTCATCTGCCGCATTGTTTGCAAATTCAGGAAACGTAAATCTTTCGGCAAAGACAAAGGCAATTCAGGAGCCACGCGTGCCCCCAATATAAAACCCCATTCTCCGAAACTGGGGACGTAAGCATGATAAGGAACTGTCTCAAATCCGGAGGCCCGAATGGTGTGGTTGATGATCCAAAAAGATCGTTTCGCGAAATAAGGCGAGGTACTCTGAACAGCAAATCTTCCATTTGGCGCCAGCGCTAAGCCCAACTGACGGTAAAATGATTGCGAATAGAGTTTACCTAATGAAAAATTCGAAGGATCCGGAAAATCAATGATGATCAAATCGAAGACTTCGTTATTTTTCCGCAGCCAGCTGAAGGCGTCTTGATTCACGATTTCCACCCGTGAATCATTCAGCGCATTCAAATTCAGCAATTGCAGTTCCGAATTTTCTTTAAAAAGACGGGTCATCTCGGGATCAAGGTCAACGAGCATGATCCTCTCGACTTGCGGATAACGAAGAATTTCGCGGGCCGCCAATCCGTCACCGCCGCCCAAAACCAAAACCTTCCGCAGCCGTTGTTGCCCAGCAGCTGCGGGATGTACCAAAGCCTCATGATAGCGGTATTCATCGTCCGAACTAAACTGCAGATTTCCATTCAGGAAAAGTCGAAGATCGTGATCCGAACGAGTCAGCACTATTTTTTGATAGGGACTAGTTTTAGAAAATATTACCTTGTCCTGATAGGCAGCTACCTCGGCCCAGGACAAAAGCTTCTCGGAATAGGCAAAGCCAAAAACAAGTAGGGCTAAGGCTAAAAAACCTTGTCCCTTGAGATAGTAGGTCCATCTCATTTCGTCGCGGAATCGATACAATGTAAAAATTGCGACTCCCACATTCAATAGGCCAAAAAGAAATGAGGTCCGCATGATACCGACATGCGGAACCAATAAGAGCGGGAAAAGCAATGAGGCTACCAGCGCCCCCACACAATCGAAGGTGAAGACATTAGAAACAAGGTCTTTGAATTCAAAGCGGTCCTTCAATATACGCATTAGAAGCGGAATTTCTAAACCCACCAGCGTACCGATCAACGTGACCATGCCATAAAGGAGGACTCGAAAGTGCTCGATCCAGTCAAAGGACAGGAAGAGAATCGCCGCCGAAAAGCCGCCTACCAAACCAATGAGAATCTCGACTTGAATAAATTTTGCGATGAGATTGCGGTGAATATACTTGGAAAGCCAAGACCCAATTCCCATTGAAAATAAATAAACTCCGATGATTGTCGAAAACTGCGTGATCGAATCACCCAAGAGGTAACTTGCCAGAGAACCCGCGATCAGTTCGTAGATCAGTCCGCAAGTCGCAACAACAAAGACCGAGATGAGTAAAAGTGTGCTCACCTTTCTTTTGTCTCTCTAGCCTTGGATCGCCGCTGCGATGATCTGAGCCATAGCAAGGATCATGGCACCCGCAGTCACCGCCAAAGCAACGTTTTTGTTTTGAACAATTTCCACCCAGAGATTTCCGGGTGTCAGCCGGTCAAAGGCAAAAAAGGATAGGGCCAAAACAATTATTCCAAGCAGTGAATAGACAATTGCGGCCCATAAATTTTTGATACTAAGCATTCCGTTGATAAGTGTTCCTGCGTCTTCCATGTTTTCCTCCAAAAAAAATTTACTTATGATGCCGTGCCTTCGCGGCCGGACTCCATCGTTTAGAGCTAAAGAGTGAAAAGAGCGCAGCACCGCTCCATGACGAATAGGCAAAAGCACTGAGAATAAAAAGACCGAATATAAAATAAGCTCTTGTCATCATTTATTTGCCTTCTAGGGAGAATAGTCCGAATTGGACCAACGTTTGGTTTCAATGTTGCTGGATACGACGAGCATGAAGAGCGGAAGAAGGCCCAGAAGCACAATCGTCCAAACAAAGGCGGAGAAGTTGGGGCTATTCTGGGCCAGCGCAATTTGAAATGGAATAGTCGAATAACGATTTACATAGGCGGAATTGAATTTCGGAACCGCAGGTTGAATCATCAAATGATAATTACCGGGCCGAATGTCGGAAGAAACAACGGAATTTTGCTGGGAGCCCTCTGACCAATATTCCCCACCATCCCTTCCATCATAAAACTCAACTCCGATACTTAGGTCTTCTTCCTCCCGGCCAGTTGCTTCATTGATCAGCTTTATATCGGCGTCGAACCAAGTATTTCGTACCGGAGCAGATAGCGTTAATTCCAGATTTTTCATGCCCGAAGGAAGTTGAAAACTTGGGCTTCGCTGAGGGCCGGGTTCTGTTTCGTTAAATGTGAAGGAGAAATTTCCCATCGGAGTTCTCGTAAAACGCGCCAAATGTAAAAACTGAAGCCCCGCCGCAAGAGCCGCAAACACAATGAAGCTACGCCAGATCTTCCCAGCGTTCTGCGATGCCCATGACGGTTGGTTTGCGCCAACACCCTGGCGAAACTTAAACAGACGCAATTTCGGAAAGGCTTTTGTCAATTCCGAGGGCTCTAAATATTCAGCCTTCGACCAAACAGTTTCCTCCCGATTGCCTTCATAGGAGAGCATAAAAGGAGGTGAAACAAAATCAGCGGACTGACTCTTCTGATCGACACTAATGCGCCAATAAAATTCGCCCAGAACATGTCGTACACGGATTTCGCCTTTATTGAAAAGCTTATAGACCCGATTTTCAAAGTTAACTGTTCGAAGCGAAGTTGCTTCAGTCACCATTTTTGCCGAAGAGCCAGAGCCTGCTTTTGGGCGCTCTTTAATCATCCGCACAAAATTCCAGTGGCCTTCGTTTTCTACAAGCCAGGCAAAACCCTCATAGGGTGAATACAATAGGTATTCCGTCCATGAATAGAAACCCGTACGTTCACAACGGACGACAACGCCGATGACCTCCCAATGAATACCCTTGAGATTCCCTCGACTATTTAAAGGAATCAGAGGATCCACTTCTTTAGCACGCAGCTCGACCCTCTGTATGATCAATAAATCTGGATGATTGATGTCGATGATGCTCCCACAGGAAGCGCATACGGCACTTACAGAAAAGCCAGGAGCATGAATTTCGATCGCACCGCCGCAATTTGTGCAGCTAAAAGATTTTACTCTTGCGGCTTTAGAGGGGGCTAATGATTCCATCGTGGCCACCCCTCGATTTCCCGAAGCCCCTTCATGCGAAGCTCTCGAAGGCTCAAATAGCGTCCGACATAAAGACGTGTTGCCCCCTCGCAGACCTCGGCGGTAGCAAAGCGCCTGTTTTCGCCGGTTAAATCCACACTGAAACGCTCAAGACCCAGAGGCGCTTTGAAGGGAAGTTCACCTTCCGCTGCGACAACTTTATTTGTTTTGCGATCGTCGACCAAAAATGGCCCGTATTTATCTATATTGTAGACTCCTCCGACTTTCATTTGTGTAGGATGAGGGAGATCCTTTAGATCTCGACGAAAACAAAGGCCCCAAAAGCCTTGAGCTTCGGCAAGCCAAGCATCACGACCGCTGCCGAAAACACAATACCATTCGTTCCACAGCCCCTCTTCCCACTGGACCTTGAGACGGCCAAGGATTTCGAAACTGTGTCCTTTGTATAGGCCCGTAGAAGCAATTTTTAGCGGAGACAAATCGTCTGGAACTTCTGCCACCTCGCCAATACGTTCCACGCCGCTATCGTTTCGAAGCACCGTAGATTTACAGGACGCGCAAATCCCATAGACCGTAATCGTAGATTTAAAAACTATTTCTGCTCCGCAAGAGGGACAGGAAAAACTGTGTGGCATGCGTCTCTAGATCTTTTTTAAGAGTTCCGCCTTTTTGGTCTCGAATTCGGCATCCGTCAGAATTCCCTTCTTATGGAGCTCATGCAGTTTCTCAAGGCTTGCCATCACATCCGACTTGGACTCCGAGGAGCTTCCAGTCGAGAAAGCATCCTTCATCGCTGATCCTATTCCGGCAGCTACCCCCACCCCCGCGCCAAGACTTGCTAGACCTCCGGGATTCTGGGCTGCATCTTTAATGGAGTCTGCGGCCTGGAACTGCGAGTAATTTCGCAAGTCGCCCACCATGCGCATCTGCGCACCTTTGTCGAGGTAGGCTTGTAGTTCCTCTGGCAGAGATAGGCTTTGCACAAAAAATGAGCGAAGTTCCAATCCGTAATTTTCGAACGCCGGCGCCAAAGCTTGCTGCAGAGTCTCAGAAAACTTCGTCTGATTTCCGGCCATCTCTACAAAGCCGACAGGACTGGATCCAAAGAATGTGGCCAGCGAGGTCATGATGGTTCCGCGCAATTGGCCCTCGAAATCGTGAGTCGAGTAGACTTCTCGCGTGCCGCTTACCTTTTTAAAGAAAACCTGGGGGCTTTTGATGCGGTAGGAATAAATACCGTTGGCGCGAAGCCTAATGGCACCGAATTCTTTGTCCCGTAAAACGATGGGTTGCTGAGTTCCCCAACGCTGATCAACCTGTTCCCGGGTCGAGAAAAAATAAAGATCCGATTTAAACGGAGATTGAAAGGCCTTGTCCCAGTTCTTGAGATTCGTCAAAATTGGAAGCGTTTTGGTCGTTAAGGTGTGGCGGCCCGGACTAAAGAGATCTGCAAGCTCACCCTCGTTCACAAAAAGCGCCAACTGCGTTTCTCGAACGGTAAGCTGCGCCCCATTTTGGATTTCGTTATCCTGCATGGGAAAGCGGATGGCGAGCGTGCCGTTTCCGTCTTCGTTCCATTCAATAACGTCGATAAATTGTTTTTTGAGAAAACCAAAAATTCCCATAGGCCCTCAGCTTTCCTTTTAAGTCAATGCTATGATAGGGCCGGCCAAGTAGAAAGACCACAGCCAATGAAAGAAAATCGGCCACCTGTTTTAGCTCACTCTCGTTCTATCAAACCTGCCAAAATGGCTCTAATTTGGATTTTGATAGGCCTAATACTTGGCGGCCTCTCGTTTTTTGGATTTTTTCTGGGTTTTGGGGCCCTCTCTATACTTCCGCTATTCATCGGACTTTTTCTCGGCGGCCGTGGACTTAGAAACCTTCTTCGCACCGTGCCGGGAACCGAAGCGCTTTCCATTCCCCAACAGAATTTGCGCCAAGATTTGGGGCGCCTACGACTTCGCGAGAACATTGAAAACGATGCCGAGCGACTCTTTAATATCTACCTTCGTCTTGAAAAGCGGGAAGCTGAGTTTCGCACTGCTTTAAGCAGCCGCTTGAGCCCTACCGAACTAACATACGGCCGCTACCTTCAGGCAGCAGAGGAATGTCATCGAGTGATTTTAAGTCAAATTCGCGAGGCAGCCGAACGCCTAAAGATACTAGGCAGTTTTGATCTACCAAAACTAAAAGATAACGATACCGAAGAGACCTCGATTCAGGATCGCCGCAAGCTGGCTGAAGAATTACAAGGCAAAATTACGCAGATTTTTTCTGATCTGGAGCGAGGCGTAACAGAGTTTGATCGAATTCTGATTGCTTTAATGGAAATGAAAACTGATAGTCTAGAAAGCGAAGCCAGGCGTGAAGAAACCTATCGCCAGCTACGTGAGTTGGCCGAACGAGCAAAAGCTTATTCGAAGGTATGATCTGCAAGAGAAAGGCTGAATTTTATGGCTAAGAACGAAGAAAAAAATGAATCTAAGGTCATCACTGCCGTTAAAACCACGGATCTAGAAGTTTTCAAACAAAGCTTCAACCAAGATCTCAGCCTCAAAGTCGATGAAAAGCAGCTACTCGAGCGCGCAAAAGCAATCAGCGGCAAACTCTATGAAATTAGTCCTGACGAACTTTCGAAACGACAAGAAGCCCAGGCCTCCGTTGAGAATCTCGCAACTGAGCTTCAGCGAAAAGCCGCGCGTGAAAGTGAGCTCCTGAAACAACCCATTCGATTGATGTCCGAAGGCGGTGGCGAAGGTGGGAAAACTGTTTCGACCTCGTTGATCGATCTCAAGATGGAAGTGGAACGACTAGATCCTGCCAAATTTAATTTCGAAGCTGGTTGGTTCAGTCGAATGCTGGGCTTCCTGCCGGCCGTTGGACAACCACTAAAAAAGTATTTTTCAAAATTCGAAAGTGCCCAGTCCGTTATCGCCTCCATCGTTAGTTCACTGGAAAAAGGCAAGGACCAGCTTGGTCGTGACAACATCACCCTGCAAAACGACCAGCTGCTGATGAAGGAAACTGCCATCAAACTACAACAGTCCATTCGCTTGGCTCAGCTGATTGACCAAGACCTGGAGTATCGTTTGTCGCGAGACACTGAGGCAGATGAGGAACGATCGAAATTTGTCCGCGAAGAACTACTCTTCCCACTGCGCCAACGCATCATAGACTTGCAACAACAAATGGCTGTGTCGCAACAGGGAGCAATTGCGACGGAATTGATCATCCGCAACAACAAAGAATTGATCCGCGGTGTGGCCCGAACATTAAACGTGACAATATCCGCCTTGAATGTGGGGGCCACCGTCGCCATGGCTCTTGCGAATCAAAAGATCACGCTCGACAAAGTCACTGCCGTAAACAAAACAACAAGTGATTTGATCGCCGGAACGGCCGCCCGCCTAAAAACCCAAGGAGTGGAAATTCAAAAGCAAGCGTCGGGTGCCATGCTCGACATGAATAGCCTGAAAACGGCCTTTGACGATCTCAAGCAGGCACTTCAGGATATTTCGAATTACCGAACTGCCGCCCTACCCCAAATGGCACAGACGGTCCTTGAATTAGATCGCATGAGCGCCGATGCGGAAAAAGAGCTCAATAAAATTGATCGATCAAATCAAATGAAGAAAAAAATCTTAGTTGATATTGATGCTGAAGCCTCAGACGAAAAGAACTGAGGCAGTTTCTAGTGACAAAACGTTTGGCGCGCATCGCCGCATATCTCGCGGGCCCTCTTCTGGCGCTCTTGATTTGGTCATTTTCTTCACTCCCCATCGCAGAACGCCAAACACTCGGAATTCTGGCGTGGGTCTTTCTATGGTGGGTTTTTGAACCGATTCCGCTACCAGTCACCGCACTACTGGTTCCTCTTCTGGCCACTCTCTTCAACGTCGTGCCTGAAAGCAATGTTTGGGTCGCATTCTCCAATCCCGTAATTTATCTCTTCTTAGGAAGTTTTTGGATCGCACGCGCTTTTGAGGTTCACGGTTGCGATGAGCGCATTGCGCTTCGACTGCTGAGTTTTCCCATAATTCAAAAGCGAACCTCACGTGTAGTTTGGGTTGTCCTCTTCCTCTCGGGCGGACTTTCAATGCTTCTCTCCAATACGGCGACGACGGCGTTGATGCTTCCCCTTGTTTCTGCCCTTTCATTGCGCATGGGCACCAATAATCCGAAGGCTCAGGCCTCGCTCTTACTCGCAGTCGCTTACGCGGCTAGCATCGGCGGCATCGGAACTCCGGTGGGTTCCCCACCCAACATCCTTGCGCTAGGATTCCTGTCGAGTTTTTCAGGCGAGAAAATTAACTTTTTTGAATGGATGCGTGTCGGCATTCCACTTGCGGTGATCTTGCTCGGGATTTTAGGTTTGATCACCCTCCGCAGCTTGCCGCCATCGGAAAGACGGCGTCCGGTTGATATCACTTCAATCCGAAATCGTCTTCGTGAAATTGGTGATTGGAATCGGGCTCAGGTGATGACTGTATTTGTCCTTGCGCTGGCCTTTAGTCTTTGGATGCTTCCCGATCTCTTAACTTATGCACTAGGCGAGAATAATACGCTCGCCCAGTGGACCGAGTCGCGATTTAGCGAAGCTTGGGTTGCCCTTTTTGCAGCCTCGCTGCTTTTTGTGCTGCCGGGACAATCGGGTCAATCCGTACTTACGTGGAAAGACGCCCGGCAAATTGACTGGGGCACCTTGCTACTTTTTGGCGGCGGCCTCAGCCTCGGTCAACTGATGACAGATTCCAACCTAGCGCTGCGAGTTTCCGAGGGCCTACCCTTAGAATGGCTTGCGGCACATGCGTGGCTCTTCATTCCTTTTGTAGTCATTTTTTGTATTTTCTTGAGTGAGATCTTATCCAATACGGCAGCCGTGGGAATCTTGTTGCCCCTCATTATGCCTCTTGCCGTTGCTGCCGGCATCGGCCAACACGCTACAACTTTTGCGGTGGCTCTAGGATGTAGTTTGGCCTTCATGATGCCCGTCGGAACTCCTCCCAACGCGCTCGTCTATGGAACTGGGCGCATCCCACTTCAACTTATGATCCGACGCGGATTCGCACTGAATCTGATCGCCACACTCGCCATCAGCTTTCTGCTCTATTTGTATTTCTGAGAACGATTGACGCGCCGCCATTAACAACCGCTTCCTTTTAGTTTTCCTTCGCGTAAGTCGACAATTCGATTTTCTTCGGACGCTTTTAATCATAAAAATCGCGAGGTTGACATCGCTGAATCACAGGTTACAATTGATTCATGCCCTTTGTTTCGCAACCTCATTTGCCTCCGCTGAAATTTGATCGTCGCTTTGCTTTTGGGGGACCACTCTTAAAGGGTCACGCGCGACGAGCCCGCCCAGTGTCGAAGCGTTTTCCACTCTTTCTGGCTTTTGAATCGACCTCTAGGGGTGGCAGTTCTAGTCTTTTGCACAACGAACGCTGGATTTTGCGCTTGTTGATGCGTTTGGCGCGTCGCTTTCAGATCCGCGTTTACTCGGCCCGCATCGCAAGTTCTAAGGACCTACAAATTCTCCTACACTGTCAGAAACGCTCTGATCTGCAGGGGTTTTTACGAAGTCTGGGAGGCTTGATCCCCAGAAAGTTGATTGAAAAACGAGCTCTGCGCGCTCGCATCTGGCGAGGCTCCTATTGGAAGCAAAGGCCCTTTTCCTGGCTCTTGCCGGTTGATGGACTTTTTCAACGCCTTCGCGCCTATCTTCGTAAGGGACACGAGCTGAAATTCGGATTTGCGGCTGGGGCACCATGCATGCTCGCCACCCTTGAAAATACTTATGCCAATGCGGCCGCTCCACCTGGAAGAGTTCTAATCTCGACTTGATGGGAATGGGGAATCGCGGCATAGTGCCTTCATGCCCACCGAGCGGTATTCATCAGTAAAGTCTCTTCTTTCAAAACAAGTCTCCATCGGCCAAACGGTCGAAGTTCGCGGATGGGTCCGCACGCGGCGCGACTCAAAAGGCGGCTTTTCCTTTGTGGCCATCAATGATGGCAGTTGTTTCGACAGTCTGCAGGTCGTGTGTCCGGCAGCGCTCTCGAACTATGCAACAGATATTTTGAAACTTCCAACAGGTGCTTCGGTCCGCGCCGTTGGAAAATTGCTGGCTTCGGAAGGCAAAGGTCAAAGTGTCGAGATTCATGCGGATAAAGTCGAGGTGATTGGATGGGTCGACAATCCCGAGAACTATCCGATTTCCAAAAAAGGTCACACAATGGAGTTCCTGCGGGAAGTGGCTCATCTGCGTCCGCGCACCAACACCTTTGGTGCGATGGCTCGCATTCGCCATCGTCTCGCGAAAGCCGTTCATGATTTCTTTGATCGCGAGGGTTATTTTTGGGTCCATACGCCGATCATCACAACCAGTGACTGCGAAGGAGCGGGTCAACTTTTTCGCGTCTCGACTCTGGATCTCTTGAATATTAAAAAGACGCCGGCCAATAAAGTTGATTTCTCGCAGGATTTTTTCGGTAAAGAAGCCTATCTGACCGTTAGCGGACAACTTAACGGCGAATGTTATGCCTCGGCTTTGAGTAAAATTTATACATTTGGGCCGACATTTAGAGCTGAAAACTCCAACACGAGCCGCCACATCGCTGAGTTTTGGATGATCGAACCGGAGATCGCTTTTGCCACATTAAAAGAAGACATTGAACTTGCGGAAGCGCTGCTGAAATCGATCTTTAATGAGGTGCTGGAAAAAAACCAGGACGACCTGCGCTTTTTCGCTGAACGCATCGACAAGAACTGCATCACGCGCCTGGAGAGTTTTGTCAGTCAAAGTTTCGAAATCATCGATTACACAGAGGCCGTTAAAAAACTTGCTGCCTCTGGAAAGACTTTTGATTTTCCGATCAGCTGGGGCATGGATCTGCAAACTGAACATGAACGTTGGCTCTGCGAAGAATGGGCAAAACGACCGGTTGTCGTGACCAATTATCCGAAGGAGATCAAATCCTTTTACATGAAGCTCAATCCGGATGGTAAAACAGTGGCCTGCATGGATGTATTAGCCCCCGGGATCGGCGAAATCATCGGCGGTTCGCAGCGCGAAGATAACCTGGAGATTTTGAGTGCACGCATGAAGGAGCACCACCTCGATCCCGAGCAGTATTCCTGGTACTTGGATCTGCGTCGTTTTGGTAGCGTGCCGCATGCAGGATTTGGTCTCGGCTTCGAGCGCTGTATTTCTTATGTGACCGGACTCACGAACGTTCGCGACTGTATCCCCTTTCCCCGGGCCCCCGGCCAGGCAGATTTTTAATCCATCGATGGCTAAAAAATCAGGGATTCTACAGCTTCCGAATTTTTACCGAGGAGCAAATCGACTTCGTAATTTTTTCGATGAGGTCTACGACGAAAAGAAAGATGTTAGACCGGAACGCTTTTCCTGGGATTTTTGGCACGTCCCAAAACAATACAAACTCCACCGCACGCCCGCTGTTAATTTTTTTCCAGCCGATATCATCAATCCTTTTATGGAATCTCTTGTGCATTTTGGACGCCAACAATTGGGTTGCCACGGAATCACTCCCCTTTGGCTGAGTGCCTATACCGACGGATGCGAACAACGTCTTCACGCGGATCGACCCCATGGTCCCTGGGCCTTTGTTTATTCCTTGTCACCGAAAAAACCGCACTATCAGGGCGGTGAGACGCTGATTTTAAAAGATCAAATTCTCGATTATTGGAGCCAGTCACTAGATGGTCGAAGCTTTGAAACCTCGGAAATCTTTCACAGCATCAAGCCGCATTTTAATCAGTTGACCATCTTCGATCCACGCGTGCCCCATGGAGTTAGCCGCGTGAGTGGATCTGATGATCTGAAAAGCGCACGACTTGTCATGCACGGATGGTTTCATCCCCCTCGGCCATTTATCGAGGGAAGGCTAGATCCGAAACTTTTGGAACGAGAATTGGATCGCCTGCTAAGTTCCATGAGAAAACTAAAGCTCTTTCAATTCGGCACCCAGGGTTATGTCTCCTTTCGTTTTCAAGTCAATAAAACCGGAGCTGTTCGCCAGGTCCACCACCTTTGCTCCACTCTTCGTCACGCAGGGGAATTCTCACTTCTCGCCAAAAGACAGCTGCGTGAACTGCAGATTTTGATCGCGCAATTGAATTTCGGAAAACAGAAATCACTAAGCTCCGTGACACTGCCCTTGGAATTTCGCAATTAGCGAGAGTTGTCTCTATGCCAGGCATTCAAGATCTTAATGAAGCTCTCACTCTTCTGGAGCACTACACGAAGATCTCATCGGGAAGTCTCAATCATGAAGGCGTGAGACGCGCCCAAGATTTTCTCGCTCAGCAGTTTTTAAAACTCAATTTTTCTCTTAAGTGGCATAGCAATGCTTTCGGCGAGAGTGTGAGTGCTCCGCTATTAGAGGCCTACCTACCGGGCTATCAAAGGAAGTTCATTACTTTCATAAGTCACGCGGACACCTTGGATCATGGAATCGGAGAAGATGCGGAAATCCCAGTTTTCCGCAGTGATGAGCAGATGACGGCTCCCGGAGTTCTGGACGACAAAGCCTCACAAGTTGTGGGACTTTGGGCGCTGGGACTCTTTCTCGCAAAGAATCTAGAGCGAGCCTATGGGCTGCGCTTTGTTTCATCTCCGAATGAGGAGTTGGGATCTCGCGGATTTCATCAACTCTTCGATCGCTTTGCGGAAGACAGCGCAGTGGTTTTAGGACTAGAGCCCGCCTACGATGGATCGCACATCATCACCGAGAGGCGTGGCAACCGATGGTACAAAGTTGAAGTTCGAGGTCTCTCTGCCCACTCGGGTCGCGATCCAGAAAAAGGACTCAGTGCTTTACATGACTTTGGTTTGAAGATTCCGAAACTTCTTCGGCTCAACAAGTTATCCAAAGGTCTCTCTCTAAACATTGGCGAAATCTCTTCCCCGCAACCGACATATAATTTAGTGGCTGGCACTGCGACTGCCAAAATTGATTTGCGTTTTTTAGATGCAAAATCACGGGAACGCGCTCATCGGCGCATTCATCGAATCTTGAGCCGCCCCACTCTCAAAGCACTTTCAAATGGCCGTCAAACGGAAACGCTTTATGAGATCGTGGACGATTGTCCCCCGCTGAAATCCACACGAGCCTCCCGAAAATTGGCTGATCATTATCTGGAGATATTATCGCGCATCGAAAAGCGCAAGGATCTGAAGTCTGTCCGTTCCGGAGGCGCAGCCGATGTATGCTATATGGCTCGCGAAGGAATTCTTGTAATTGATGGCCTAGGTGCCTGCGGTGGACATATGCACCGAGAGGATGAATTCGTAGTAACAGCCTCCATCGAGAGTCGAGCGCGTGCACTTGCTGAACTATTAGTGAGTTTGAATGACGATTAAGTCCAGGAAGCTCTCGGCTAATGCATTCTTAGTCATTGCCATACTTTTGCAAATTGTATGGGGCCTTGTTCCAAGTGCTTCCAAAGTTGTTATTGAGGAAATTCCTGTTGAACTCTATATCGCAATTCGCTGGACCATTTCGGGCATCATCTTTTTTCTTTATCTGACGATAACCCAAACCTGGAAACAAATGTCTTTCAAGGATTTTTCTTGGGTCTCTCTTTTGGGGATTTTAGGATTCGGTATTGCATCTTTAGGCACGCTCTACGGTCTAAAAATTGGAGGAGTTACTAATTTTGCGCTCATGAGTGCTTTGAGCCCCGTGATAACAGCAATGATCTCGGTTTGGCTATTAAGTGAACGTCCTCGACGACTCTTCTATTTTGCACTTCCGTTAAGCATATTTGGATTACTGATCTTAGTTGTTGGCAAGTACAAAGTTTCATCATTTTCAGTTGCGGGTTTCAGCACATGCTTCACTCTTGGGGGCTATGTGCTTGAGGCGTTGGTTTTTGTTTTTTCGAAAAAATTTAAGAGCAAAGTGAGCTCGGTTCAGTATCTAGCGATTGCGCAAATCTCGACGGCACTTTTGATGTGGATATTGCAAGGATTGGTTTTCCATCAGACTTCAGAGATTGCTCATCTTTCCGTCAATGGTCTTTTGGCCGCCGCCTTTGTTTCAGTTGTTGCCTGTGTGTTTTGTTACTCGTTGCTCTACTGGCTTTTAAATTATATCGACGGCCACAGATTGGCGTTGTTCGATGGCTTTCACACGTTGTCAGCAACAGCCTTTGGCTACTTCTTGTTCGATGAGCCACTAGGTACGCTTATGCTGTTCGGAGGAGCTTTGATTTTGATTGGCCTGATAGCTGGCAATCTCCCTCAACACCTGACTCAGAAGTTGCCGGAATGAAACATTGAATTTTCAACTCCGCAGGTGAGAACTTAATGCCCGTGCTTCATCATCTATTTTCAAAGTTCTTACTTCAGAACTGCCAGCACGCGGTCAGGGAAATCACTGAAAAGTCCCGTGATGGCCTTTTCCTTCACCAAGGACTTCAATAGATCTTTTTCCTTTAAACCCGGCGGGATGCGATCGCTGCGATGGGTATAAGGCATGACACCGATCTTTAATTTTCGCGCTTCCTTCAATATTTTTTTAGCTTTCAAGCGTCCGCGATCATCGAAGTCAAAAATTTGAAATATCGAGGGTCCAATTGCTGATGCGTATTCACTGATTTCACGCAGGCCCTCAGGTGTAAGCATTCGTGCATAATCCACGCCGCTACCGTCATTTTCAGTATCGATAAGTTGAAGTCTTTCCGCGGGGAAGCGACCGTCTTCTTTTAATCGCTTCAAAAGCGCGGGATCAAAACACTGAACAACAACGCGATCCGGAGTCCAGTAGGGCCGATCTGCTAGATCTTTGTAAAATGCAGGCAAGAGGTCCTTTTTTTCTGTCTGATGAAACTGAGGATTTTTGAGTTCCGGAATGATGCGAATCTCGCGTCCTGTTGAACGATTTAGGCCTTCGATAAAATTCAAGTATTCGCCAAAGCTAGGAATGCGCAGTGAAGTTAAATGGAATTGGTGCGGAAAACGGCTTGGACTTCGATCCGGTCCTGGACGATGCGCAGTCTGTACAGGAGTACGCTCGCGAACTTCCAGTCTTTGAATCTCTTTCCATGTAAAATCGATCGCGTAGTACCTGCCATCTTTTCTTTTGCGGCGCGGAAAGACTTCCTCGACGTTGGTGGTGCCTTCGAGATGAATATCGTGCAATACAATTAGAACTTTATCCTTTGTAAGCACCAGATCGGGTTCGATAAATGCCACGCCCATTTGATGGGCAAGCGCTACGGCCGGCAGTGTGTGCTCGGGCAAGTAACCGGAGGCTCCTCGGTGTGCGATCGTGTGAAAATCCTTCCGGGCCAGAGCTGGATTTCCTAAACTTAGTAAAAAGAGACCCAAGGCAAGACGATAACGCATTGCATTTTTAACGATGAATATTTTCCCGATTTCTCTCATCAGACTGCATTGTTTAAAGCGATGAGGACTGGGACACAAGTCTGAAGTGATGCTACCCTGCAGCGATCATGTTTCGATCTGCAAATGTCTTTGGCATTCCGGAAAATGACTTCCACCGACTCCAGCGCTGGCGTATCAGTACCTTCTTTGTGATGCTTATTGGCTACGTTGGTTATTACATCGTCAGACAGAATCTCAGTGTCGCCTTTAAGCCGATGGAAATCGCTCTGGGTTATACGAATACGGAACTCGGAATGATCGCCGGCATCAGCGAACTTGCTTATGCGGTCGGAAAATTTATCAATGGACCACTTGCAGATAAAGTCGGCGGCCGCAAAATGTTTCTCCTCGGCCTTGCGGGTGCGATCCTGGCCAATCTTGCCTTTGCCGTTGGGGATCATCTTTGGTGGTTCATCGTAGTCTGGTGCATCTGTCGTTACTTTTTAGCAATGGGATGGGGCGGACTTGCGAAGGTCATTGGAAATTGGTTCGAACCCGAGAAAAACGGCACCGTGATGGGTTGGATCAGCATCAATTTTCAATTTGGCGGCGTCGTTGCCGGCGCAATCGCCGGTCTCGTGCTCGCTTGGAGCGGACGTTGGCAGGATGTTTTCATTTATCCGGCGATCGTTGGTACGATCGTTCTCTTTTATTCTTATTTTGCTTCCCGCGACAAACCTTCTGACGTTGTGCCTGAAACGAAGTTTGGAAAAAGTCCAACGGGTCGGCGCTCAATCGCGGCCGAAGAAAATCTCACCAAGGAAGTCGAAAAAGAACCAATTTTCACAACCATTCGAAATCTACTTTCCATTTCGCTCTTTCGTCATGTACTGGTCTTTAGCTTTCTGACCACATTTTTGCGTTCGGTTTTTGTGCTCTGGGCGCCGAAACTTCTCATTGATATCGGACTTGGACAAAAGGAGGGCGTATTTAAAGCCCTGATCTTCCCAGCTCTGGGCTGTATCGGAACCATCCTTTTAGGTTGGTACACGGATCGCTACGCTAAAAACGGTGACCGCGCACGCATGATGTGGATCATGCTTGTCGGACTGACTGTATGCCTTTTGATGATGTATTTCACAACAAGGGGCACTGATCCACTCGGCTCCACTGCACTCTCGACGGTCGTATTCCTACTGGGGCTCTCTGGCTTTTTTCTTTATGGACCCTACTCCATGAGTAGCGGCAGTTTGACCTTGGACATTGCGGGCGCCAAAGCCGCAGGTACCTGCACAGGGCTCATTGATGGGTTGGGATACGTGGGCGGAGCCATCGCCGCGTTTAGTGCGGGATACGTCTCCCAACATTTTGGTTGGAGCGCCGTGATGCTCGGCATGTCGGCATTCGCATTGCTCTCCACACTATCCGCCTGGCGCATGAGTGTCGGTTTTCAAAGGCGAGCGCAGAGGCAGATTAAAGCGGCGTAGGCAGATTGCTTTCGGCTCTTTCGCAAACTGCTTTAAACATTTTCTATTGACCCAAAACTGCAAATCCACGATGCTTTGCGGCAACTTATGAAATCCCGTACTCCCGCCATCTTTCTGCTTCTCTGGCTTTCATGCCTACAGGTGGAAGCTACTGAGAAGACTCAGCTTCCTCAATTCGGTGACCATTTCCACTGTTCGACGATTGATCCCGAAACAGGCCGAGATCTTGGTCGAAAAGTCTACCCGGATCTCAATGATCCTACCTATGACCCTGAAGCCTTTCTTAGATCTCTTGAACCTAGCTTTCCTATCGAGGCCTGGGCCGAGCTTCCAAAAGAAGCTGATCCAAGAAAACTCCGTAGCCATCTTCGCGCCTTTATTGAAAGTACTGGAATCGAGCGTCCAAAGCCTCTACGCAATGCTGAAGAAGCCGGATTTTTTTGCTTCTTGAAGTCTCCGCAACCATCAGTCACACGCGCACTCTATGAATCCCTCTCCATGGCCCAGGTCTACCCGATATTGGATTATGAACCGCATTCGAATTTGCTGGTGGGCGGGATTCGTGAACGTTATCCGAAAGTGAAGTCTGACATTATTTACGCCTTTAAAAGTCTGCTTCTGATTGAAATGCTGGATCCCCATCACTGTTCCGCATTTCCTCAGGCCTCGGCCCTTCTCTGGCCATTGGATTCCACTTTTAAAAAGCATCAGTGGCTCATCGATGATCAGTTCACCGAGACAGAGCTGATGCAAATGGCAGCGAAAGGTCGCCGACCCTTTGAACTGGCAAGAAGTCTTTTTTTCCGACTCAATAGCAGTTGTCATATGGGGCAAGAAAACTCACAGCAATGGACAAAGATCTTGAAGCAATTGCGCGCATTCACAAACGAGAATTAATCATTTTAAATACGGAGCCCGAACTGTCAGTTCATCGATACGCATTCCTAGCTACACAGCACGTGGCGGACCATGGCCTCGAATTAGAATCTGTGCTTTTGCTCTAGGGATTCCACGACCTTCCAACACATTGATTGAGACGTAGTCCTTAAGTCCCAGAAAACACTTTATTCCGCCTGAGACGATGCGGCTAAAGGGTCTGTAATCCCAGAATTTTTTCATGCCCAGCGTTTCAAGTGAAGCGCCCCAGCGATTAGCCCCAGTCACAGCCATCGCAATAGCTGAAGTAATGGCTCGGATAAACGGTTTATAGCTTCTTCGATGCGAAAACTTTAAATGAAAATGTAGGTGATTTCCCACATTTGCTAACGAATAGACGTGAACCGCATACTTCTCGCAAAACTTCTTTAAGATTACGCGAATGGCCCGTTCGTTTTTTGTCGTCTTAAAAGAGAACGTACCCCTCGCTTGGGACGAACGCAGTACCAGATGCATGCTTTCCCGACTACTGATCGGCCTTCCCCCCAGCCGACGCCCTTTTCGCTTTTTCATCAGCTCGCCCCCATAAGACTTTTGGACGGGATTCAAAAACGACAGCTGCTTTGCCTTCATTGCGTGTACGAAGGTATAATAAACTGCAGAAAACGTCCAGCGATTTGTAAACTAAAATCTTTTTCAGAGACTGGCATTTAGTTTACACATCATCCGATTCAATCCTGTGTTTAGGGGGTCACCGGGAAAAAATCATACTTCGGTCCCGCTAGTGGATCGTATCCTGGAAGGATCGCGATCCGAATTCATTTGAATAGAACTTTCAGCATCCCTTGCATTCGCCGACAGCAGGGCTAAAATAAACGCCATGAATTTACCTTTTCAGGCCCACCAACATTCCTCCATTGCGATCCAAGAAGAGAACGCACGGTTTATGTCTAAGGTCTATTCTTGGATGTGCGGTGGAATTTTACTTTCGGGTTCAGTCGCTCACTTTGTGGCCTCCAGTCCCGAGGCCAGCGCAATGGTCTTAGGTAATCGCATCATATTTTTCGGGCTTATCATTGCACAACTTGCTGCGGTCTTTAGCTTCAGCATGCTTCTAAAGAAAATATCCGCATCGGCGGCCACCCTCCTCTATCTCAGCTATTGCGCACTCTCTGGCATGACGCTTTCTGTGATCTTTCTGGTTTATACCCAACAAAGTATCCTGAACGTTTTTGCCATTACCGCCTTTTCTTTTGGGGGATTGAGTGCCTTTGGATACTTTACAAAAAAAGATCTGGGGCCACTCGGCGCCTTTTGCATGATGGGACTGTTTGGTCTGCTGGGATATTATCTAATTTCGCTCTTCTTCCCGAGTATGATGGGCGAGAAAGCCCAAAAGATTACGGGGATCATAGGCGTGATCATTTTTGCGGGTCTAACGGCCTATGATACGCAAAAAATAAAAGCCAGTAACATCCTCGGCAATGAAGGAACAGATGAAGACAAAAAAGAGGCCATTCACGGCGCCTTGATTCTCTATCTTGATTTCATCAACCTTTTCTTACATCTTTTGCGTCTGATGGGCCGCCGTCGCTAGTTAGCACCACTGGTAATTGAAACTTGCACTGATGCGATCTTTCTGAGAGTGGTTCTGCGTTACTTCGTGACGAAGCCAACTCTCAAAAAGAACGATTTCACCTTCTTTGGGTTCTATAGTGAGAAATCGCTGATTTTCGAGTCCGGCATTTTCCAAAACTGTGGGACTTCCCATGAATGCAGCCATGCGAGGATCTTCAAATTTTAGTGAACCCGACTTCGAAGGGACTTGGATGTAAATCGTTCCACTCACAACCGAGAGAGGATGAAGATGAAGGCCGTGATAACTTGCGGGTCCATTGATGTTGACCCAGAGATTCTGCATGCGCAATTGGCCGCCCGCCAAATTCCACTGAAGTTTCTTGGCAAATTTCTTCACATGGGCGTCTATCGCAATCCGCAATTCATCAAAGCTTGAGGAAAAACTGTAGAGCTCGCTCATAGAGCCATAACTTGTATAACCAAAAGGATAATTGTCTCGGCACCACCTGCGACCGGCTTCATCGAAATCACGCAGCTGATAACACTCACGGACCAATGCTTCCAGGAAACGATCTTTCCGGGCTCGACCAGTGGTCAAAGATTCGCGATAAATCAACGTTGGAAAACACCATCCCGTATTTTTTAACTCGGCGATTTTAACTTTGTTTTTTATCGCCACGGTTTCATCCTGATTAAAATTCGATTTTTCTGGTGAAGTGGCAGGTATAACCACCGGGATTTTTTTCCAAATAGTCCTGGTGATAGTCCTCGGCTTTGAAAAAAGCGGCGAAGGGTAGAATCTCAGTCACTACGGGTTTTTTCCACGCTCCGCTTTTATCGACACGGACTTTCATTTGTACGGCGGCCTTTCGCTGAGCCTCATCGTGATAAAAAATGGCCGAGCGATACTGGGTGCCAACATCATTTCCCTGCCGATTGGCCGTCGTCGGATCGTGCATCTTAAAAAACTCGATGAGAATCTTCTCATAGTTCGTTTTCGATGGATCAAAAACAACCTGTACGGCTTCCGCATGACCCGTGTTTCCGGTCTTCACATCTTCATATCGAGGCCGTTCAGTGTTCCCCCCCGTGTATCCGACCCAGGTATCAACAACACCTGGAATTTTACGCAAGAGATCTTCCATTCCCCAAAAACAACCACCGGCCAATGTCGCCGTCTCGGTTTTTGAAAGGCCCTGAGATTTCTTTTCAGACTGAGGCAAGCGCTCGGTGTTTGCTACAGCTTTTTCATTCGAGGAAAAGAGTGAGAGATATTCCGCATATCCTTCTTTCACGAGATCCTCATAGGCAACAAAGCGCATGGAAGCCGAATTGACACAATAACGAAGACCACCTTGCTCCTTGGGCCCATCTTCAAAGACGTGTCCAAGATGTGCATCACCTGTTGCCGAGCGGACTTCTGTTCGTTTCATCATCAACTTTCCGTCGGTTTTAGTCCTGACGGATTTTTTCTCGATCGGTTTGCTAAAACTTGGCCAACCGGTACCGCTGTCAAATTTATCTTCGGAACTAAAGAGCGGCTCGCCCGTGGTGATGTCCACATAAATTCCGGGACGCTTATTGTCCCAATACTCATTTTGAAAGGGACGTTCGGTTCCATCCTTTTGAGTCACCTCATACTGAAGCGGACTGAGACGCTTTTTAAGTTCGGCGGCATCGACTTTTTTGAATTCTTTTTTTTGGGCCATGGCAAGGAAGGTTAGCGAAAAAGCCCACAGGAAACAAAGAGTCTTTATCTTGGAACTCATGAGGCTCTAATCCATCGCAACGTTCAGGTTGTCAAAGGCTTTCAGGATACTTTGGTAGAGAAAGCTCGTAAAACTAGCCTCTCCCGCAAACTGCAGAGTGCGTTGATCGGAGTAGAGAATAAGGGAATGCGCGTTCAGATCTTTAATCGCTTCTTCAAAAAATGGCATCGTTTCCCAGCGCAAATCTGCAAACGGTATGTCGATCGTTTGAATTTGCCCGAACTTTTCCTGCTGTGCCCAATTGATGACCTTACGAAGAAATCCGAAGCCGGAATGACTCATCAAACGATAAGTTCCCGCTTTGTGTTCGCGTTCCAGGTAATTCTGAAACTTTTGCAAGTTCTCGAGGTTGACTTTTAAATGACCGGTTCGATTCAGATGACTTTCATCTACAAAATCAAAGCGCTTCAACAGTTTCCAATAGAGCTCAACGCTGATTTTGCAATCGCCGAGCAGATCCTTGAGTTCGGAGTAGACAAGTTCTTCCCGTAGAGGGCTCTGTTGCGCCACGATGCGCTGATGGACAAGTTCCAATACACGATTAAATCGCAATAGTTCCTGGTAAATGATTGTTGCGATGCGGTCCGTGCGAAAATGTCTTCGTTCCTTTTCACTCATGCTTTGATAAACAACGAGCTTCGCGTCCAGTTCGCGAAAGCGATGAAACACTGTCTTCAGTACGCCGAGAATCCACTCTGGTAACTGACTCAATTGTTTTTCAGCGTCTGATCCATCGATGATGTGGGTTTCCACATCGGTGATGGCCTCGACACTTGCAGATCGTGGTTGCGCGTCTATGAAACTGAGTTCTCCAAAGACCTCGCCATCCCCGAAAATTCCCAAGGTCACTTTCTGACCCATGTAGGTTTTAAAAACCCGAACTTTGCCTTTTTTAATCACGTACATTTTCCGCGAAAGTTCATTTTCGCGAATCAATACGTCGCCGGCTTTATAGTTTTTCGAAGCTGCAGTGTTGGCCATCGGTCACTTATCGGCACTCTTTCACGGAAGCTTTCTATGCGGTGCACAAAGACTGACTCTTACGTAAGACTTAATTTTCTATTAATTCTAATAATTTAAGATTAACCCTAAGAAGACACTGAATTCGAATTTGCAAAGAATTTTTACCTCAATTGCCCACTGCCCTACGCAGCTACTTGTGATTAAAGGAGGTTGATCCAGAGAGAGGATTGCGAATTCTGAGGGTAGGATTCGCTGCAGTTTTAGAGAGAGGGATTTCATGAAAAAACTTTTAACAACCACCATCTTGCTCGCCGCGAGTCTTGTCATCAGTACAAGCGCAGTTGCGGGACCACCATTAAAACCGGAACAAGTACTCGCACCGATTCACCGCAGTTTCATTCCGCAAGGTTTCGACAACAACGACAATTCACAAATCATTGTTACCGGAGGCTATCCAAATTCTTGCTATCAAGTTGGTCACACTCAGTATCGGGTTGATCAAACCACAAAACGCATTGATATCGAAGTAACTGCCTATCGCAAGCAAAGCGACTATTGCTTACAGGTCTACGTTCCTTTCCAACAGGAAATCTCGGTCGGGGTTCTCGACAAAGGTGATTACACTGTTTCCGTGAACCAGGAATCGCGAACTACGCGCACTCTGAGCGTTCGCGATGCCCCTTCAATTAACCCAGACAACCATATCTACGCTCCGGTCACTCAGGTGATTCGTGTCGGTCCACGCGAATTTCTCTTGCGCGGCACCTTCCATAGCAATTGCTTGAATATTGCTGACGTAAAAGTGAATTATGAAGCCGGAGAAGTGCTCTCGGTTCTACCGATGGCTCACTACGACGGAAGCTGTTTTGAAACAGGTCAAGCCCGTCCCTGGGAAGCTCGATTTCAAGTACGCGCAGACCTAAACGGCGAATTCTTGCTTCACATTCGCTCTCTCAATGGCGATGCGCTGAACACTGTCCAAGCTTTCTCGCCCTTTGATTTCTAGGAAACTGCTCGCATCGAAGCGACTGGCCCTGTAAAGATAAGCCATGAGTATAAAGGAGCGAATACTCCGGCATCCATGGCGCTTTACGGGGCTTTGCCTTTTGTGGTTCATCATGCCCATCACGGCCTGTCAGAAATTCGAGGACTTTTTTACAGAAACTTCGGCCAAGAAGATCTAGGGCAACGACAAAATCAAATGGCTGCCTCTCAACTCTAATTCTTGGGTCCCTTCCACTTAAAAACCTCAGTTGCCCTTGTCGAATAACTTCGACGAGCTTCGTGTTCATAACCATCCATGTATGCGGTGTCTTGTTGAACAACTGTTGCCGGTATCGTAGCCGTCTGGGTGGTCACCCAAAATACCGTGTTCCAATTCGACAACGTGATGTGGGTCAGACGTCCCTCATGGAAAACTAACTTCAGCTCTTGAAAACGCTCTGTAAGGTCGCTTGCCGTTCGGCCATCGTTTCGACCCATTTCATCTCTTTCCAACGTTACGCGGAAGACCCCTCCCACAAAGCTGGCCCTAATTGTTCTGGAATGTGGGCCTTTAACCAAACTGAATTTGGTCTCAACTTTATAATATTTATTGATCCAGCCATCATGGAATTCTTCGTGATCATTAAAATCAATTCTAAAGCTCCACTCGTCACCCCCGAATTTACCGTGGTCCGCGACGCCGATAAAATCTCGGGGGCTTTGCTCTTTTCCGATGGGGATGTGGAGCCAACCTGTCGGCAGCAACTGGCGCAGAATTTTTCGGAGAAGTTCGTCATTGCTATGATCCTGAACAAAGTCGCGTAGATCTTCTTCGAGTTCTTCGGTGAGTAGAAAATGCCGTGCACGCTTGAGATCCGGAAGGCGGCCCGCCTCGGACAAGACCGCTTGGATCTCAGGACTTTTATCGATCACCTGCAAGAGCGCCGGAGAAGGGTTTCGACCCAGCCCAATTTTCTCTTTGCCCTTAGTAGCTAGCAAAAGTTTCATCGCCTCTAGATTGGAAACCTCTATTGCTACTTCGAAGAGATTTCGGCCGAAGCGGTAAATTTCTACGTTGCTGCTATCGACGTACTCGTTAAGGGGAAAACGGACCGAACTATTCAATAGCGCCTTGAGAACATCATTGCGTTGAAAGCGGATCGCCCCTTCGGCCAAAGCACTCATCTGGTTGACGACCTTGTAAAAGGCCGCAGGACCCTCAGCCATTTCGCGCGCTCCGGCCAATTCATTGAGGCGAATGAGGGCGCTTTCTGGGTTTTGGAAATGCGCTTCACACTCCGTTGGGGCTGAGCTTTGTGCCCAGGAAACTGAGGTCAAAAGGCTAAAAAACAGCAGAGGACCGCATAAAGCTTTGCACCAAGCCATCGGAGGGGGACCATAGAGCCTTCCGACACAGCGCGTCAACCAGGAAGTGTGGGCGGGCGAAGATTATTGCTGCGGCGCGGCAAACATGCTAGCACAATAAGAATCGAGACCATCCATGAAACCTATTTTTCGCTTCCTTCTAGGCCTGATCCCAAGTCTTACATCTGCTCTAGGTTTTACGGCCGATCCGGTCCAAACTTCCAATAGAAGTCCCGAAATTACAATTCACGTCGACTCGTCGGTCATGCCTTCGGATCGCAAGTTAATGCTCGAAGATTTGGAGTTAATAAACGAGCTCCGTCGAGATCATTTCGAATTCCATGGCGAGGAGAAAAAGTCTCTGGCCCTGCAGGAGATTCAGCAACGACCCATGGAATGGCTTCAAATGCGGGTTCGTTTTCTCTTAGGCCGGATGCGAAAGATTGGCTTAGAGGAAAACATAGAGGAAATTCCTATCATCAATCTCGGTGCCCAGCTCAGCGCGATGAATGCGCCGACGAATTCTCCGCTCATTGCGATTTCTTCTCTCGAACCGATTGTCGTTAGCGGTGCATCGGTGGGACTTCTCCAGTTTTTGGTGGATGCACGCAATTTACGTCTAGATCGAATGCAGCTTTCAACGTCCTTTTTGAATCGTATCTACAGATTGGGACTTCTTTTTCATGCGGCTCGGCACTCGGATCAGCAAACGGAAGGAATTGGATTACAACACCGTGTTTGCCCGGAAAATCACGTTGCCTCCAGAAAAATTCTCTGTGACGAAGTGATCGATGGATCCTACGGAGTCGAGACCTTCGTACTTCGTGCCTTAAAGCGATCGTTTGAAGCCAAAATTTCCGCTGAGGACCAAGCCCGACTTGAGACTTGGATCCAGGAACGCAGGCAGTTTATCGTAGGCCAGGGACTCCACTCCAAAGGATAATCTTTGCTGACTGTGAATTCAGCGTCTTGATGCAATGCAGCTCTCTGCTGTAATCTCTCAGGTTCTTTTCGATAAGTGACGAAAAGAACAAAGGATGTTCACGCGTTTATTCAAGACGATCTACGCTGCAAAGATTTCTGTGGGAAGCGTGATTACTGTTTTGCCTCTTTTTGTCGCAGCACAAAACACTACAGATCATTCAACGAGAGCTCGCGGAGTGGATAATCAATCCACCTATTGTTTTAAAAATCTACCGCCCGATGCACAAATTCTCTTTGACGAAATGAAGGATCTGCTGGCCCAGGTGAGATCTGGGCAGATTCCGGGCCACCAGGCTGCAAGTATCGTTAAAAACAATTTTGCCAAAAAAGATTGGTCCAGTGAACAGAAGAGTCAGGTACTCGCCCTTCTGGCAATGGACGCAGATCAAAAATCCGAAGGCATGATGATCAAAGATCTCTTTCAGCAAAGCGCCGAGGGCGATGCAAAGATTCTTAGTTTATTAAAAAATTCTTCTATTGAAAATCCGGAACAGTATCTTGCGGCAATCCGAGAAAGTTCAAAGAGACATCTCGCACCCATGCTGGCTGCTGGGGCTCGACTTACTGATTCAGGATGGGACCTCACAAATCTCAAATTGAATTCTCTGCAAAACAACGAAGCCTTAAAAAATGCCCTAGCAGTTTTTTTCCCGCACGTGGCCGACGAAGTCGATGGCAGCGGTCGGCCCATCGCAAAGCGCGCCTTGCCCCTCGGTCCCGCCCACGTGCTACTACCGACCGGAAAAGTGCAAAGCTCAGCTCAATACCAAAAGAATCTACTCAGCAATTTAGATGGCTTCGTAAAAGATTTGGAAGAGTACATGAAGGCTGGGCAAGCTCAGAGCAGCTACTTTTCTCTGATGGAAGGTAGATTGCGTGGTCGAAAGAAAAATGAACCCAGCTCTGCGGAATTAGTTGCCGAGGGGGCGCATCGACGACTTCTGATTCGCGAGAAGTACTTCAAAGAAAGACTAGGCGTGGATCCCTCACTCCAAGCGCAAATTCGTCAATTGCTGAAAGAAGCTCATTTAAAAGAAGCAGATGCGATTGCAAGGGGAATTAAAACAATCGAATCCGCCCAAAGAGCCGCAAAAATCGCAGTCGCGGCCGGCATCGCATTCCCCGTCGCAGTAAAGGCTCTGCCCGCGCTAGGTTACGCCGCTACCGGTGCAGCTGTCACAAAATTCGGCGCAGTTTCTGCTGGAGGTCTTGGAATCGGCATGGGCTTAACTGCAGCTTCCGCAGGAATTGATGCAAATCGAAATAACGGTAGTTTCTGGTGTAGCTTCATCGAAAAACATGCCGACACAGCAGATGAAACATTGATTTATTCGATGATCTTTTCCGGAGTTGCACTTGTCGCCCAACCCGCAGTTATCCTGCAAGGCGCCCGCGCCGTTGGAAAGCCCATATCGGTCGGTGCTGCTCAGCTAACGACCCGTCGTATTTTCCAAGCCTTTGGCGTCGCAGGACTTGGCTTCACGGGCCTCAATCTTGCAGAGATGGCTGGACACCACCACAACGTGGGTGAGGCCGAGCGAGCCAAGAAACCAGAAATCGCAGATTATTTTCGCGGGAAGCGCGACCAAGCTGCAATAGATGCGAGTCTTGGACTTGTCGCCACAGGCGCAGTTTATCATCGCATGAAAAAATATCCTGGCGTGCCCGTGCCTGCTCGCGTTGACCTTGCGCGAAAACAAGCGGATCTCGCGCAAAAGAGGCTCAAGGATTTCAAAAACGTCGATGAGCTAGAAGAAGCCTTCGCTGACTATGTGAAGAAAACTAGCAAAATTCAAGGCGGAAATGAAAAGCTCTTTCGAGAATACTGGAAGCAACACAAGTCTAAATACATGGACCCGGTCAAGGCCGCCGCAGATCCCGTCTATGCAGAGCGCACGCTGGCGCAAATCTACGATGATGCAATCGTAGATCTCTATATTTCTCGCGGACCTCAGGCGACGCAGTGGAAAGATCGCATCAGCTTTATGAAAGCTCCCACAATTGCAGCCATGCTTTATGGCGGCATGCATTTCGCCTGGGAAAAAGGTTCCAACATCGCTGCCCGCGCGGGCACCGGATTTGCAAAACAGGTGGGTAATGCCGTGCTCATATCAAGCACCATTCAACTTCAAACCGCCTACACTGAACCGGGCATCACTCCGTTGCTGGCCTACTTGCGACAACGCGGGTCAAAGGATCTCGCCTTTGTCTACGAAGGTCTTCAAGAATGGGTGATCAGTCAGAACGGCGCTCGTGAAAAACTTTCGGACGTTAAGTTGTTGGTCGAAGAAATGAAAAAAACGTTGGAGAAAAAAGGATCTGCAGATGAACGCGAAATTGCGTGGACTGAACTTCAAACCCGATTCGCAATTAAATTTCGTCTTTTCCAACAGGCACTTCCACCCAACCTTCGCGACGGTCGATTTTATTTATTTTCTGCTGAGTTCATGGATCCGGTGCTTCTGGCAGACTTGATGTCGCAGCGGATGCTGGAGCATCTTCAACACAAAGAAACTGCTCTCAAATACCGTCGGATGATGGATGAGGGTAAAAAACTGAACCGCGAAGAAAATAATTTGATGATTGATGCCGAAGTGAATTCTGAGATTGCTCTAGATCACCTTGCGAATGCAGTTGCCACAGTTAAAATCCGCCAGTTTCTTTTTGGCGATGATCTTGCAAAACCCATGAGCGTCGAAGAAGCCCGAGCAAATGAAAAACTCTATGCCCTGAGCTCTGGAATCGCGCGTAATATGCACACGGATTACTATAACGAAAAAGTCGCAGATCAACTTAAAGAGCTCATCGGATTGTATGAAGTTGCCTTCAACACCATGGACCGAGCCTTAGCCGGATCCGCTACTCCTGCTCCCGCAAGCGCGGATTCCGTGAAAGATAAATCGAAAAAATAGTGGCTTCGGCCTCATCGCTTTTTTTTGGGCGGAGGTCGTTCTCGTGGATCTTCCGGCCATGGATGTTTGGGGTAGCGGCCCCGAAGCTCTTTGCGAATCTCCGGATAGGAAGTCTGCCAAAAACCTGGGAGATCTTTTGTTACCTGAATAGGGCGTCGGGCGGGGCTCAGCAGATGTATGCGGAGGGGAATCCTTTCCTGCCCCACGACAGGATGACGCGTTTGCCCCAATAAATCCTGCAGAATGACTTCCACGTCCACATTCCCATCAGCCAAATAACTCAATCGCCGCATTCTTCCATTGAAAACTTCCAGATGAGTCGGTGCGAGCCTTTCTAACTTGGACAGACTTGCATAATTGAAGATCTCAGCAGCGACGGAGGAAAAATCATAGGATTCGAGAAATTTTCGCTCCAGGAATTTTCCCGGCTCTCGTCTCAGAGCCGCTTCTAGAAATGCCCAGTTTTCTAGTGGGAACACCTCTCGTGGAAATGCGATCATCCAGCGCCGTCTCCATTGCTGAAGACTCGAGTTGTTCTCCAAAACTTCTTTCCAAGCTGTTGCGACCAAGTCTTTCAAAATTTTTATTTCATCAGTTGCAGTAACTTTAAGTGGTTGCGGCATCGCCAGCGGAAGGTCCAAAAAACATCTTTGCTTAAAAAAACGCATTTTCCCGTCTTTTTCTTCCGTAAGATAGTGCTCCTCGATCCAATCTGCGGACACATCTAAATCTGACTCATTCAACTCGATCCAAGCTTGTAAAAAGGAGTCCGAATGTTCCGGTCGAAACTGCAGTGAAAGAGCTAGAAAAAACTTAGATTGCGGACCCGAATCACGCCACACTACGCCTCGCCTGGAAACCATCAATGCCTCTTTGTCGGCACCGTCGCGACGCCGACAAAGCTTTTCGGGAAAAGCAGCAAGAAGTGCACGGACAATTCCTCGGGATTTGCTCTGAGAGAAATCAGAAGATTTTTTGTAATATCCAAGACGCTCGGCGCGTTTCACTAAATCGGCGTGGATTTGTTTTTCTGCCTGCGTGGAAAATTCCGTTTTCAGAATACGATCCAAGCCTTCCGCAACGTCGGCCTCTCTGATCGACGTCCCTTCGCCCCCCAATGAAGTGGTTAGTCTCAGTGCGACCTCCAGATCTGCTGGCGAATCACGAGCAATGATTTCAATAAAAAGTGCCCATCGAATTGGAAGCGGCCAGGTTAGAATCCTCTTCCCCAACGGACTCAAGATTTTCTCATCAGTTAGAAGTCCCAAACGGCCGAGCGCACGCTCCGCCCTGAACAAGGCCTGAGGATCCGGCTCGCTTAGCCAAGGAAAATTTTTGTAGTTGCTAAAACCGGCATCCAGCATACGCAAAATCACGGTCTCCAGTGAACGTCGAAGAATCTCAGGGCGTTGCGTCGCTCGCAGAAATCGCTGCTCATCCTCGGACCACAAGCGGTAGCAACGACCAGGAGCAGTACGTGCGGCGCGACCAGCGCGTTGATCGGCTGAATCACGACTGAGACGTTCGATGCGTAGAAATTCCTGACCCGAACTTGGATCCAGATCCAAAAGCTTTACGAGCCCGCTATCCACTACGTAGTTGACGTTTTGGAGAGTGACGGAAGATTCTGCAATATTCGTAGACAAAATGATCTCAGCCGGACTCTGGCTACGCAGTATGTTTTCTTGATCTGCAAGATCCAGCGATCCGTGAAGTTTGGAAATCTTCATATTCATACTAGAGAGCTGGCGCGAAACAGCATCGATTTCACCCTTTCCAGGTAGAAAAACGAGCGTCCTTGCCTTTGGATCCTGAGAATAAATCGAGTTTAAACTCTCTTTTAAAACGCCCTCAAGATCATCAATCGGGCGCTGAGATTTTTTTTTCGGAGGCAGATAATGAATTTCCAATGGATAGCTTCGTCCCTCCAACTGACGGCGCTTGGCTTTCAATTTATCCGCCACCTCATCAAGAGAAAGAGTGGCCGACATCCAAACGATTTTTAGATCTGGACGCACCTCTTTTTGCGTTTGAAGAAGCAGGCCGCTGATCAGGTCCAGATCCAGTGTTCGTTCATGAAATTCATCTAGAACTACGCAGGAAATTCCCTCAAGAAACGGATCATGCACGAGCATTTGCAAAAAACTTCCGTGAGTGGCGACCAGCAGGCGGGTCGATTGCAAAAACTCGTGCGCAAAGCGCATCGCGTAACCAATTTCTTTTCCAAGCGTCCAGCCTTCCTCGGCAGCAATTCGTCGCGCAAGTAAAAGGGTCGCCGAACGTCGCGGCTGCAAAAGACAAACGCGGCCAGGAAGATGGTGGATCAATGCCGGCGGAAGTCGGGTGCTTTTCCCACTGCCGGGGGGAGATTGCAGTACCAGTCGATAGGGCTCTTCATCGAGTTGACGCAGAATCTCTGGAATTTCTGCATCAATCGGCAGACTCAGCCGCTCCGAACTACTAGCCACAGCCCAAGTCTAGGCGAGCTTCCCAAAAAGAGAAAGGCGGCCCCCCCTCTCCCTGGGGCCGCCTTTTTCTATTTTGAGAGAGAAACGAGAGAGATCATGAACGAAGAGAGAGAGGGCAAAGCCCTAACTAACATTGTTGATCAACGAGGCGCCCAAAGAAAGGCGGCTTCCAAATAAGGAATAACCGCTGAGATGCGCGAAGACTCTTCGCCATAACATGCATCTTCTGCGCAAACCTTAGAGACATAACACTGCTTTTCGCGGTCATAAATGACGTCCGGCTCACCTCGAACCAAGATACCCTCAACTTCTAGAGAAGCCGTGCTCAGAACCATCGAGCCCGAATTTCCGCCGTAGGTATCAAGTGTTGCGGTGAAATATTTGTCGTGTGTGTTCGTACGGACTTTGCCCACAGATGACTTCAACGGAATTCCATGGGGATAGCCTAGAACGACAACTTCGGAGAAATCCTCCAGCTTGCCCTCGCGACGAAGACGCACGGGTTGACGGTCCTGGACTTCACGATCCAACTGAATAATCGCATAGTCGTTTCCGGCAGAATCAAGCGCGGTGTGGATGACGCGTTTACAGTTGTAAACTGATTCGGCCAAAACATTCGTTGGGTCATAGTCAGCATCGAACTTAGTAAAGTCGAAAACGAAGGCCGTGTTCATGCATTCGGACTCGCTTTCGATACAGTGACCAGCAGTGACGATTTTATCTGGAGCAGCCAGGAAGCCAGAACAAAATGTTGCAGTGGGCTGTTCCACAAAGCGCTCAGTTGAACACATTTGCATACCTGCGCCATAGGCTTGAGCATCGATTTTCATCCAGCCTTCATGGGCACTGCGCGTCAGCTTCGATTTACGAATAAGCGCCGCAGACGAGCGAGCGATGTTTTTCAGTTCTTCACTCTTAAAATCGTACCAGTCCGTGCGATCGTCTTCGCCGTAGATGACTTTCGAGCTGAACTCATCTCGCGATTGTTGATTGCGTCCCTGACGCATAAAATCATCGAAGCTTTCGAATGCCATAGCGGAACTTGTCAATAAAAGCGTAGCCGTAAACAAAAGACCTTTGAACATCAAGATTACCCTCCCAGAGGATCAGGTTTCCCCAACCCCACCACTTGATGATGGTCCAGATTCTGAAAAGCAAAAGTCCCGGAGTGTCTTAATTTAACTTAAACAATAAAACTATGGCTCGGCGCATGAGACATGAAATCTTTGCCTAAACAAAATTTAGCGCGTGAGAGCGAAAAGACTGTGAAGGCTAACTCCGAGGGGAAAGATTCCCTCGTCCACACGAAAACGTGGATCATGGCACATAAATGTAGCACCAACTTCTTCGTTGTGATTGCCAAGGAAAACAAAAGTTCCGGGCTTATTCTGCAGGTAAAATGCAAAATCTTCGCCGCCCATGCAAGGCTCCGCAGGCCAAATTGTTTTCTTCGAACCGACTAGAGCTTCAGCGACCTGGCGGGCTTTTTCACTCGCATTTTTCTCGTTAATCAGTGGCGGATAGCCGTCTTGGTAGCTCAATGTTGCACGTGCACCGAAGGCTCTTGGCAGTGTTTCCACAATTTCACGCAGGCGCGACAAAGCTCTCTTTTTCACATCCGCTTCAAAGGTGCGCATGGTTCCGCCGAGTGTGATTTTTTCGGGAATTACGTTGTCGGCCGAACCGCCCTGTATCCGCGTCACACTGAGTACGCAGGATTTCAACGGGTCGGTGCTTCGACTCACAAGACTTTGAAAGGCCTGAATGAGATGCGACGCGACCAGTATCGGATCTATACAAAGCTGCGGAACCGCCGCATGTCCGCCGATGCCGGTAATTTCAATTTCAAATGTGTCGGGTTGTGCCATCGTTGGCCCCTGACAGATTCCTACATCCCCGGATTTTAAAAACGGCCAAACATGAATACCGAAAACTTCTTCAACCCCTTCGAGTGCCCCTCCCTCGATCATTCCGGGCGCACCACCCGGAAGGGCCTCTTCACTCGGCTGAAAAATAAAGCGCACATTGCGGCGAAGTTTGCTTTTAAGCTGAGACAAGACGTGGGCCGCCCCCACCAACATAGCCGAGTGTGCATCATGGCCACACATGTGCGCCGCACCCTGAATTTGCGATGTAAAATTTTCGCCACTACCCTCATTCATGGGAAGTGCGTCCATATCGGCCCGCAGAGCCACCCACGGATAATCTGCGTTCACTTCAAGTTCAGCGAGGATTCCACTTTTCGCCACGCCCGTTTTCAAATTAAGACCTAAACCTTCGAGGGCCTTTTCAATTTTTTTAGCAGTTTCGAAGAGGTCAAAGCCAATTTCTGGATTTTCGTGGATTGAACGCCTCAAGGGGATCACGATCTTTTGAAGACTCTGTGAACGATCCAAAACTTCTTGGGCCAGATTTTTATCGATGCTCGACATGGCCGGGACATTAGGCCAATTCCCAGAATCCCGGCAAGTCTTAAGGTAGAAAGATCAGGGCTCAGGCTGCAGAGGTATCGTTTTCTTCACTTGCGGTTTGAGTGTTCGAATTCGCAAATGTCGAAAGGATCTTGGATTTTACCAAAAAACGACTTCCATTTTTTCGGAAGTTTCTTCCCAAACGCTGAATCTCTTTGCGTTGCGCTTCGTAGAATTTTTTCAGTGCGCCCACATCATGATGAAGGGTATCGCTAATCTTTTTCAATTGGGACTGGGGTACCTGAATGAGCTCTTCGACCTGATCGAACTGCTTTTTCACCTGACTGCTAACCTGTAAACGAACCCAACGCCCTTGCACACGCGCCTTATGGGTGTATTCGTTCACGGCCTCTTCCACCTTTAAAGTCTTATAAACATCTCGGAAATTTTTCATAATCCCTATCTTCTCCCCCTGCTCTCTCTGTTCCCGTTATAAATTTAGTTTGTAAAAATTCGATTTCTTATAGTTTACGGGATCGACGCGACACGCCTCAAGAAAAACTTTCGACGGAAGACTGACAAAAGTGAAAAGACCCAAAATGGCCGTTCTATGAAAATTTTTCAAAGCAGGAGTCTGACTGTCTAAACTTTCTACAGTCGCTGGCGCAATTAAGCCTTATCCCGTGGCAATTTCTCTTAAGTCGTTATTCTCTATAGGCCCGTAGCTTGCTCTTCATAATACAATCCTTACAAAAGGATGGAGAGGCAACTGAGCTATGAAACGAAGCAATATCCGAGAGACGCTATACACCAAGAAGGAACTCAACATTGGCTTTAAGCTCATTCTGCTGAAAAACTCCCATGATCGGAAAAGCTTGCTTCTGACAGCTAGCAAGCCCAAGGCCCATCTCGAAGCTCGTGACGATAAAAGTGGTGCGGCATCAGATCTCGACTTTCATTTCGACCAAGACTTCGGCCTCACCCTCCATCGCGGCGAGCGCAGAGAAATCCCCGCCCTTTTGAATGGCAAACGCATAGGCAACGAGGAAAGTTTTTCCCTCTCGAATGGAAGCATTTTACAAATAGGTGAAGAGACCATAAAGATTCGCGCCGTCCAGGTACAACTTGGCGCACAGGGGCCAGCGACCCGCAGGGTTTACTCGTCGGATCGACGAGGAAGTTCACGCAAATCGACGCTCAGCACACAGCAAGCTTTTCAAGGGCTTCTGCTTTTGACAATTGCGCTGTCAATGATTTTTATCAAGACAATTAGCTAATATATTCAGCTATTTACGTCTAAACATTCAATCTTTACACGCACCTCAAGTCGCATCTGTTTTACTGATACTTGAGGAATGTATGTTGAGAAAAACGCTAAAGGCTAGCGCCTTGTACCTTATTACCCTGTTGACCGCCTGCGGATCCCAAATCGAAAGAAACTTCGATTTCGAAATCGCTCCCAAAAAATACCAAGATTCTCGAATGGAAGCCGGTCGCTGGATCGAAGAATCCATGAGCTCAGAAGAATGGTCCTCACAAGAAGGCGCCAAGCTCAAAAAGCTTCACAAACTTTTGATGAATGCTTCGGTAAACTACCTAGAAAACCAAGACGGCACGCCCTGCAACGAAAAATCAATGACCGCCGCCTTTGTTCTTCACCCCAATGATCAACTTGAAATCTTTGTTTGCGAACTTTCTGACCAATTTTCCCAGTCCTTCGTGGCCCAGGTCTTGGTGCACGAAGTTGTGCACCTTGGCGGAGTTCTTGATGAGTGTGAAACTACCCGTTTCGAACTTGAAATCACTCGCGCCGCTGGACGCATTCCCTTCAAGAACGCCTACGTTAGCCGCTGCGGCCTAAACTAATGCACTAGACCTTCTAGCTGCACTAACCTTTTCGCAGTGGCCCCTGACAGCGTCGAATATTTTGACGTGTTAAAAATCGACGACGCAAATCGCCTGTAAGATGCGGTGCTCGCCTACCCAAGGCTAGATTAAATGCCTCTCGTACCTTTTTAAAATCGGCTGGAATTTCAGGGTCGAGCGCAAAGCCAATACTCAGATCATTGGGCCAGTACGGAACTTTTGTAATTCGAGATATGGACTCACTCAGTGGAAGTGATTCCACCCGCTTCAACTCACCCTCCGGCCCTTCCTGAACAACATAGGAGCTGTATTCCGTGGTGTGATGAATTTCCAGCTCTCCCGCGATATTCAATATCCACCGAGTGATCGAAATTGATTTCAGTACGCTCACACCGATCTGACGATACAGGCGAGTCTCCCCATCCCAAAGCGGCGTCTCGATATCAATATTTAGAAATCTCGCAACTCCATAGAGCTTGTCCTGTTCTTCTTGCGAGACCCAAAAGTATGGGAAACTTTCCCCCGTGCCTGCCACCAAAAGTAGGGGCCTTCTTAGGCGCGCAGGTTTTTGAGTTGAATCAATCTCCCTTGCAATGGCTGTGGAGCGACGAAACGTCGTAGCATTTCCCCCGAGGGGCAATGATAAAATTGTTGCAGCTAATGTTCCCCGAAATATCCAAGATATTTTCACGCCACCAAACATAAGCAGATTCTGCATCGTATACCAGTGTCACCTGCGTCACGGAGAGAAAAAAGGTTAGTTATTTTTGGTTTTTTTAAACATGATCTATTTGATTACCAACAGAGATGAATAGGCTGATACATCTTGTACTAATTTGCATAAAAAACAGTCAGACAGTTAGTAGGGCGCCCCTCTATGGTCGAACTACTTTGAAGTACACTTTCTGGGAGTTTAGGTCATGGGTCTGAGAGTAGGAATTTTATTCATCGCATTGAGCTACTCCGGTGCGAATTTCGCATCAAATCCCCAAGAACCGTCTAAGTCCGAAGCACTAAGTACACCATCAAACTCTCCTTGCGCCAAACCCCTTAGCTCACCTTTTACAATCTACATCCAGGAAGGCGAAGAGACTTCCATACTCTATTACAGTGGACCTGCGCTCAACCCAAGCAAAGCACTTCTCAGGATGTTTCAATTCCCGAGAGCCACCTCAGGCCGCACCACCGCCCGCGAACTCGGACTTCCTCGGCTCGAAATTCTTTACGATGCGGATCTTAAAATCGGTGCGATCATCAGTCGCAACGGCGAACCCCATCAAAACATGTATGAGATGCTGGTCCAACCCGGCAATGGAACCCCACTTGGTGGAAGTCGATGGTTTTGCCAAAACCCAATCACTGGAGAAATTACACTGAGGCTGCCCTCTATGTACTACAAACATCTGGAAGATCGAAGTCCTGAAGAGAAACTTTATAAAATTGTGGTGATCAACAGCCGGGAAGAAATGAAATGACAAGATGAAGCTTACTTTTTCCTGCGTACGAGCTTCACGGGCAGTCTATAGACCTTAGTTTTAAGATCGGCCTCGCTTGATTTAAGAATGAGTTCGCCTTCGTAGTCCTTGTAGGATTTTCTCTTTACCTGAACCAAAATAGACTCATCCATGGGAACCCGAATCTGGGGCGACTTTGCACTAAGAATCTGCCCGTTTACCTTGATCACTGTCGGGATCCGGCGATTTTTTGGGAAGACTTCCACCCGGAGCAGAACATCTTCCACTTTTTGCATTGCAACGACATCAGTAACCCCATCAGCCTTAGAAAGGGAAATCGCCCCCATTGAACTGGGTTGGCGCGCACTCCGATGACCGATAAGGCGAGTTACTTGATTGTCAAAGTTCGTCGACAGGAAGAACTTCTCCATCAACATATGCTCACGATCGGTCTCTGCAAGCCACATCAAACTAACTCCCAACAACAAGACCAGTAGCTTCGTTCGCGTGATGGATGGAAAGCTCCAAAAACCGGAGCGGGGACGAAACAAAGTTTCGAGATCCATAGCTGAAACCGGCACAAAGGCCGTGCCTGACCCATTGGGCAATTGAACAGCCACCATTGAGCCTGGGACTCCGTCGGATCCCCGGATTTGACTTTGGCCCGACAGGCTTCCCCACGCCCCAAGTTGAGTAGTCGCTGCCTCAATGGACCCTGTTTGGCCCGGCTCCTTTCCTGAAATGAACTTCGGAATGAATCCGGGCAACTCCTCAGTAATGAGCGGCGTGGTTGGTTCCTGCTGAGCCAATATAATCTGAGCCTCGGCATTGATCTTTCGGATGCGCGCGCGTTCCTGCTTCATCTCATTCTTGAAAATGTGTTTAAGCGTATCAGCCACGTCCGAGTAGCCAAAGCCCGAGAAAGCGTGAATTAAAAACTCCCGCAATGCTTTTTGAAATTCAAGGGCATTTTCAAAGCGATCCGCGGGATTGCAAGCCAGACTTTTCAGAACAATTTTGTCTAGCTCTTCAGGAATTCCTGCTTTCACTTTGGATGGGGCTTGAATAAACTTGTCGCAGTTTTTGATGTTCATGAGGAGCTGAATTTCGTCGCCGCCCCCAAGAGTGAAGAGCCTTTTTCCTGTCAGCATCTCCCAGAGAACGATGCCCAATGAGAAGACATCCGAACGTCCATCAAGTGTCCTAAGCGCGGCCTGCTCAGGAGAAAGATAAGAAATTTTTCCTTTGATCATTCCCGTACGCGTCGTCTCAGTACTTTGCACTTCGGCTTTTGCGATTCCGAAATCAATTACCTTTACGTTTCCGTCGTAAGTGACGATGATATTCTGCGGACTTACATCCCGGTGAGTGGTTTTGAGATCTTCTCCTGTGACTGGGTTTTTAAAAGTATGCGCATAATGCAATCCAGCAGCTGCCTGAGACGCGATACTAACCGCGACCGGAATGGGTACCGACTCGTTTCCATTGCCGAATTGAGATAAAATCTCGCGCACATTTTTTCCTTCAATGTACTCCATGGCAAGATAGGGCTGACCTGCGATTTGGCCAAAGTCGAAAAGTTGCACAATGTTGGGATGATTGAATCCCATGCAAACCTGAATTTCAGCGCGAAACATCCTGACAAAGTCAGCATCGTTGGCCACATGAGGCAAAATGCGCTTAATGACCAGCAAGCGGCCATTCGCATTAGAGTGGGAGGGACGCGCCAGAAACACAGAGGCCATCCCGCCATAGGCAATGCGCTCTAGCAACGCGTAGTTGCCAAAAATCTCAAAGGCAGCTTTCGCAGCAGATTTATTTTCGTCCTTCACCAAACGTTCCTCACTTAATAGTTTATCTGACGGGATCTTGATTTTAAAGGCAATTTCCGAGCTTAATAATTAAATAATCTTTGTTCACCAAACTCGCCAAATCAGAAAAAGCAGTTCGTCAGCCCCCCATCTCCCTAATCCAATCAAAATAAGTAATCATTGCGGATCCTCGCAGTTCTTGAAAACGTGCACACCTCACAGAATTGTCGTTGTGCCGATTGGCGACACTTGACAGAGTGACAACAATTCCAGGAGTAGAAGAATCTTTTATGGAAAGTACCGCCTTACTATTGGGTAAAAACATTTCTCTGGGAATTGCCGGTTCGAGTCCTAAACCTCCCATCGACAGTGTACGGGTTCCCGTTCGAACACATATTTTTCCGGAAATTATGAATACATTTAATTTACCCGAGATCCTAGGAAACTTTCGTTTCACCACAAATATTGCATCAGTAAAAAGTGCAGATGCCGTGTCGGCCACGTGCATTTTTAGCGCGGGCTCGAGAGCGGGTGACGGCGACGCTTCATAGGGAATTTGCAATACCCTGAGAACCTTCAATATGTCTCTACCGTTGTACCACTTATCTGAATTTGGACTACGGATCAGCGTGTTCGGAAGTGACATTGTATCCAGTCGAAGAAGATAATCTTGCAAATGGTAAGTTGATAGCGGACCAAATTGTTCCTTGCGTTGAGAATTAACGACGTACCATTTCTGACGAATGTCTAGAAAAGGAATTTGCATGATTATGTCCTTTTTAGGTTTCCTTTGGGGGGCGCAGGACCAGGACACATGCAACGGAGCATCCTAGGTCTAACACATCTATAGAAGTAGTTGTGTTAAGTTTTGCTGAGGCTTCCATTCCCCAGAAATTAAACATCGTTATTTTTAGGAATTTCGCTTCGAACTAATTTTAGATTTAGGGCTTCGCGTCCGGGCCTTCGAAGACTTAGGCCCTCGCCTCTTCAACTTTTCTTCTTCGGACCGACACCAGGCACAGATTTCGCAGCGAGTGGCATCACACTGCCGAGCTCCACAATACTGGCGTCCATAAAAAATAATTTGCAGATGAAACTTGTTCCAGAGTTCTTCTGGATAAAGTTTTTTAAGGTCTTCTTCCACCTGGCGTACGTTCTGACTGGAACTTAAGCCCCATCGCAGAGCGAGACGGTGAATATGTGTATCTACCGGAAATGCTGCTATCCCAAAAGCTTGAGCCAAAACGACCGACGCTGTCTTACGACCCACACCCGGGAGTCGCTCCAAAGACTCTCGATCGCGCGGAACCTCTCCGCCAAATTCCTCGATGAGCATTTTTGAAAGACCCGAAAGGGCTTTAGCCTTTTGCGGAGCCAGACCTAGAACTTTTATGAAAGCATGAATTTCTTCAATCGACAGCGCAGCCATTGATTTGGGATCTGGTGCTTTTCGGAAAAGAGCCGGAGTCACTTCGTTTACCTTTTTATCGGTCGTCTGAGCTGAAAGGACCACCGCCACCAGCAAGCTAAAAGGATCTTGATGGACTAAAGGCGCTTCGGTTTTTGGAAAGAGACTCTCTAATTTGCGACGAATGAATTCAATCCGAGCTTTTGAAGGAAGCTTAGCGGGCATTGGCCCCCTTCGTGGCACGCCGGGGGCGATTTTTGGGGACCTCACGTGCTTTCGAGACTTGATAGAAAAAGCAATCGTCACGGCCAATGGAATGAAAATAATCAGCCTCGTCGATCAAAACCTGAGCCGTATTTTTATCAACCGCAGCAATTTCAACACGCACCCCTTCTGACTTTAAATGAGAAACCAGTTCCACATAGTCAGAGTCTCCTGAAAGTATAATGATGGTGTCGACTTTGCCAGAAAGCTGGGTGGCTTTGATGGTCAAAGGAATATCTGCGGATTTATGACAAGGACGGACCGAGCCGTGATAGAGGGCGTGAAGTCGCTCAGCCAATTTTGAAGAGATCTGACGGCCTTCTCGGAAATAAATCAATCGATTGAGTGAGCGATTGCCGACAAGTCGAGGGACGAGGTTATCGAAATTTACCATGGCACCTTCTTGCCCGGTCAGGGACTGAAGACTGCGTTCAATATTGTTTCCGTCGACAAGGACGGCCACTGTTTGGCTGATTCTGATTTCTTGCATCTTGACTGCAGAGTGCCACTAGGACCCTCAGGAGGCAAGAGACAGCCGATGAAATGACACGGGAAAAAAGGCCCGTGTGACTTTTTCCGAGTCCTGCTAAAAGGCACTGAATGCTACTCAATTACGCCTCCTTTAATAAGCCTCCAAAGCCCGCCCCCCAATCCAAGAGCAAAGCTCGTCTAGTGATTTTCTCCTCTCGCCGAAAACCCAAGCTGGGCGCCTCGAAGGCCTATAGCGGTGAGCAACTAAGCGATTTTCTGGCGGGGAAAACGAATTCTCTCCTGGAAAACACTGCTCGGGGATGCACCCTCTATCTTTGCCCCCGTCCAAGCGAGACCGAAGTTAAAAGTCATGGAGGCCTTTTAAGCCCCAGCCTCTATTCGCGCTTTCGAGATGAAACTGGCCAGGGAATCCGGACTCTTCTTTCTCGAAAAATTGGGGAACTCGTCCTGGAGTGGGATGAACTCGATCAGGAGGAATTACTCGGAACACTCGTGGGGCTTGAACTTGCCAGTTACAACTTCCGTCCCGAAAAGGCTTCGCTTCCCCGCCTGAAAATCCCTAAAGGTATTGACCAGGAAATTCTAAGTGAAGCCCGTGCGTTGGCCGAAGGAAGTCAGGCTGCGCGTCACTTAATCAATCTTCCTCCTAATATTCTGAATCCTAAAACTTTTGCGGAACTCATTCAAAAAACTTTCACAAAGAAAAAGGGTTGGACTTGTGAAGTTTGGAATGAGGAGCGTCTTAAGAAAGAAAAAATGAATCTCCATGTCGCTGTCGGCGCCGGTGCAGAGGAGCGATCACGGCTGGTGATGCTGCGCTACCAAGGCCGAAAGCCCGAAGCAAAAATTGCTTTGGTCGGTAAAGGCATCACCTTTGATTCCGGCGGGCTGGATATAAAACCCTCGGCTGGAATGCGCCTAATGAAAAAAGACATGGGCGGAGCTGCTGCAGTTTTTGGATTGGCTCTTTGGGTTCTGGAACGAAAGCCAAATCTGGAACTCGAATTTTATTTCCCATTGGCGGAGAACGCCGTGGATGAAGATAGTTTTCGCCCCGGTGACATTTACACGGCTCGAAATGGAAAAACCGTTGAAATTTCTAACACGGACGCAGAAGGCAGACTGGTGCTGGCCGATTCTCTTGCTTTGGCTAGTGAAAGACTCGGAAATAAACTGGGACCCAAAGACCATATCATCAATGTTGCGACCCTCACGGGCGCAGGAAAGATTGCGCTGGGCCCGGACATTGCTAGTCTCTTTTCCAACACAGATTCACTAGCTGCATCCTTGATGTCATCGGGTCAGGAACGCGGCGACGCTTGTTGGCAATTACCGCTCTGGCCGCAGTACCGAAGCTACCTCAAGAGTAGTTTTGCTGATCTCGAAAATTCCGCGAGCACCTCCTATGGCGCCGTCATCACAGCGGCACTCTTTTTAGAAGATTTTGTGGGGCAAAAACCCTGGGCACATCTGGATATCTACGCGTGGAAAGATGGTGCCGGAGGCGTTTTTGCTGAAAAAGGAGGATGCGGGCAGGCTGTTCAAATGCTTGCAATGCATCTTAACAGCCTGCCCGATCTTTGATTGATCAGATCAATTTTCGGATTTATCTTCAGATTTCACCCGTTCGGCCTTGCGACGCGCGACTTCTTCAGGATCGTTGCTTTCTTTTTTCTTGGCGCGCCAAACATTGTAGCCGCCCTTGCCCCGTACCCATTCACCCTCGGCCTTGCTATCGGCGGGATTAAGGCCCTGATTGATCAAGGCAACTTGGTAATCATTCTCGCAAATTTCCAAGTCTGTGTTCACTTCGTTTCGACGCTCGCTTAGAATTTTGCGATAGCCCTGGAATCGGTCCATGCGATCACGCAAATACTCTTCTGTAAGTCCCACCAGATCGCCCTTTTCATCGATAACAAATTTCAATTTTTCTTCTTTTTCGGTCACGCGATCAATTTTATAGGGGCGCTTTAATTTTCCATTGCCCCCGATCCGCGGATCAGCCAAACGTCGATTGCAATCCTTCAAAACACCGACCAATCCTGCGGTGCCGTATTGTTCGTTGCCGTAAATCTCGTCCTCTGTGAGATAAACCTGATGTTCCAACTTTCGGAGCTCTTCGGCGAGAAGCACTTTTCTCTGAACCACGACTTTGCCATCACGAAGACCGACTTCCTGATTTCCATTGCTCGTTGCTTTTTCAAGTCTTGTGTCCTTTGTTTCGGCTTTGTGTCGGGAAGCACAGGCTCCCAATCCAAAACTAGCCATGACAGCGAGGACCAAAAATGATTTATGAGTTTGCATATGAAAAAGACTATAAGTCCAAAGCTCCGCGACCGCTAGCAGCGAAATTTGTGCGGACCTGCGCCGCGCAGCAAGCAACTGAAAACGGGAGCCTGCCCCATTTTGGGTGTCAAATTACCACCGACTTCCCAGGCAATTTGCAACGTAAAATCGATCAAGGTGGGCTCCAAAAAAAGAAAATCTAAATCGCGCTGGAAACGTAAAATACTCAGTAATCCGAAATTTCAAATCATCCTCATAGTGCTGGCCTATTTTTCCATTAATTTTCTTGTTCAACTTTATCGAAAGCCTTCGGAGACTTTGTCGTTTTTTGCATTTCTCCACTACAAATCACCGAGCGAAACCTGGAGCAGTTATGGAAGCCACTTTGTCGCTTCTGAAAAATTCGGTTTAGAGGCCGAGCTTATGGCCGCCCTTGCGCAAAAGGAAAGCTCCGGCAGTCCCTGGGCAAGTCCAAGCTGGCAATTTAACTTCCGACCCCGTAATGCCTTTGATCTCTATCGACCCGCTTCAAGTGCCGTGGGTTTGTTTCAATTCACTCGCGGCACCTATCAAGACGTGCAGAAACTTTGCAAAAATCGTGATTGTCCCGATTTAGGTTGGACCTTACCCACACGCCTGGCTCCGGGAGAGTCCATCGAAAAAGCCGCTCAAAATTTGCATCGAGAACTTCGCCGATTGGATGCCCGTGGTGGAGCGTCCTGGACAAGACTCGCGCCCGTTGTTCACCTTTGCGGAGCGGCCATCGCCGCCAAGGTTCACAAACAGGGCCTAAAATCCGTTACTCGCTGTGGGAGCCACAATTTATCGGCCTATCTACGCGATGTCGAAAAATTACGGCGTCAGTTCGCACGCTACAGGGGAAGTGATCCGATCATCGCGGGCAGATAGAGGCAGAAGCTTGCGCATTCCCACCGAGAGTCCTAAAAGTATAAGTGATGAAATGGAAAGTAGAGCAGATTGTCTGGATCACGAGCGATCTAAGCCTCGGTCCAGCGCGCATCATTGAAGATAGTCCCGAGGGCTTTCTGCTTGTTCGCTTTCTGAGGGACCAGGATCTTCGGCGCTTTGCCAAAAAAAATCCTCCCTTCCGCCGCGTTGAATACCGTCCCGAGCAGCGGATCGTCTTCGACCAAGGCGACGGCGTAGCCAAAGAATTGCAGATCACAAGCCTTTCTGAAAACTTCGGAATTTTTCACTTTGATTGCGAGGGTCTTAGCTTCACGGAAAATGATGTAATCGAAATTCCCCAAACTTTGGGAGTCGTGGATCTTCTGGAACACCAGCACTATTCCAAACTGCGCGCATGGCGCCTCCGCCGCGAAGCCTGGGAACTCCGCTCCCTTCGCGAAAATAGTCCACTGCGAGGAGTCGCTGGATGCCGGGTTGAGATCCTGGAACACCAGCTTCAAGTAGTCGCTCGCTGTTTAGAAATGCCCCAGATCCGCGCCTTTCTTTGCGACGAAGTCGGACTTGGTAAAACCATTGAAGCTGGGCTCATTTTGTCCGCTTTGGCAGTGCGGGAAAAACTCGCCCGTGTTGTGGTCGTAGTGCCCGAAGCCTTGAAAGTGCAGTGGCTCACAGAACTCTACCGCCGTTTTAATATTCGCTTCCGATTGGATCATGAAGACATGATCGAAAGCGAGGATTTTCGAGATTACGTGATCACCTCTTTTGACCGTCTGTCCGAAAATCTGGAAGGCGCGGATCTTGTGATCGTGGACGAAGCCCATCGATTTTTGGAAACCGAGCGTAGGCAGGAGGCCGAGATTCTTCTTCGACGAGCTCGGCATGCTCTCTTTCTAAGTGCCACCCCACTTGTAAGAGGTGTGGCCGGACTACAGTCTCTGGTTGAAGTCCTGAGACTCAACGTCGATTGCTCTCCTCGAGTATTTAGAACCCGGCGACAAGAGATCGATCTCCCTAGTTTTCGGCAATTGGAAACGGCCTTCACCCAAAATCGCGAAGAGTGGATATTTCACCACATCGAAGAAAAACTTAAATCAACTGACAAGGAAAAGGTCTTTCTGGTCACTTCACATGAAGCGCAAGTCAAGGAACTTGGAAGAAAGCTCGTTAATCGTTTTGGTAATCATTTCGCTTTTTTTCACGAAGGAATGGATCTAATCGAACGTGATCGACAGGCGGCTTATTTTTCGAGTCCTGAAGGCGCCCGATTTTTATTATCCTCAGAAATTGGCGGAGAGGGTCGCAATTTTCAGTTCTGCTCGGAAATGCTCCTCTGTGATCTTCCTGAGGATCCCGCAGTTTTAGAGCAACGCATTGGGCGACTCGATCGAATTGGGCAGAAAAAAACTGTTCGTGTTTGGTGCCCGGTCGAAGAGGGATCTCCGGATGAATTTCTCTTCGAGGCCCATAAAGATATTTTCGAGATATTCGATAAACCTTGGACTGGCGCAAGCCTTCGTGACGCAGAAGATTTCAAAACGGCCTTCGACGAGGCCCGTTCAAATGGAAATACAACAGCAATCGAGAAGCTCAAGTCACTGCTGACAGCTTCGGCCCAAGATTTGGAGAATTTACAGAAACGACTCGGCTTCGAATTATTTTGTTTTGACCCCAACGCTGCAGCGTTGGGCTCCGAGGTTGAAAGACTCAGCGACATCAACATTCATCCTTTTCTGGAAGAACTCTATGAACTCTTTGGCGTTGAAGTCGAAGATTTTGATACCCAGGGGAGCCTTAAAATTTCGGCCTCCAGTTTAATGTTTGTGGATCACTTTCCCGGACTCGGCGGTGAAGGCGAAAAGGTTTTGGTTTTTGACCGCCGGATTGCTTTGGCCCGAGAGGATTACACATATTTTACTGTTGATCATCCAGAATTCATCGAAAGTCTGGATCTACTGCTGGCCTCGGATAATGGCCGCCTGGCTCTGGGAAAGATCGGGGCAGCACAGAACAGTGATCTCTATTTTGTTTTTGGCACCCGAGAAGCAAATAGTTCCGCAAGTTTAAAACTGAGCGCCTATTCCTATCGCAGTGGAAAGTCGCATGAAATCACCAGTCTTCAGGGGGTGATCGAATCAGCCCAAGAACTCCCAGCCGACCGACTTCCGGACGCATTCTTAGAGAAGCTATACACAGAATCTCGAAGATTTTTTGAATTGCCGGAAATGCGCCTAACCACGATCGACGCTCTACTGATTCTTGCTCCAGCGTGAAAAGACTTCGTCGCGAAGTGCCGAAAACTCTAGCTTTTCACCAAAATCAATTCCCATGAAGTCGGAGAAAACGCGATATAGGTGCTCGCGGCTAAAGCCATTAGCACGAAGCTCAAGCACGCTTTGACTCTTCTCAGACTTTGACAACTTCTCGCCTCCCGGACCGCGGAGCAGTTCATGATGCAAAAATTTCGCTCGACTAAAAATTGGTTCATCCGGAAACAGCAAGGTCTCCAGTAAATTCTGCAAAAGAGTGCATTCCCACAAATCCCGTCCACGAACAATATGACTTACTTTCCAATGGCGATCTTCACAGAGCGAGACCCAATGATAAGCCGGAAATCCCTCGCGCCGAATCAGAGGAATTTCGTTTTCTTCGAAACCAAAACGAAAATTTTGTTGGACCCCCTCCTCGTTCAGGACTGTCAAAGGACGATTAATGAAGGGCTCCAAATCAAAAAACAATGCGTTTTGTCCAGCTTGAAGTTCGATCGATTGCTCACGACAACGACAGCTTGCGCCCGCTTCCTTATCCTTTCGTGAGCATGCACATACAAAAAAATACTGTGGAAAAAGTTGGCGGACTACTTGCAACTTCTCAAGAAAGTCATTGAATCTACTGGATTGGGAAAAGTGGCGATGATGGTTTTCCAAGCTGAAGGCACCGAATTCCCAACGGATCCCGGCCCATTCCAATTGCTGGAGGATATCGTCGATATAAATGTCCTTGGTACGATCTCGGTCCAAGTCATCAATGCGGAGTATGACCTGAATACCGTGAAAATCCGCCCACAATCGCGTGAGGAGAAAGGAACAGAGATTTCCAACGTGCAACCAACCACTGGGAGTTGGGGCGATGCGTGTTAACCCCGGATTTCCCATCTATTTCACCCCCAACATCATAAAAAATCCTATTGCGAAAGATACCGTAGCCCACAAAAGATACCAAGACGGTCGTCTTCGATAATACATACTCTCGATCAAGGTCGCAAAGAGAGGGCAAGTTATAGCAATTGCCGAAATCGAGGCCAGGTGACCTATCTGTACTGCCCAAAGATAGAGTAATAACGCCAGTCCAGTCGCCATCAATGAAGCAGTCGTGATCGCCCATCGGGATCTCAGATCTTGTCCGATGAATACGCTCCAGAGCTTGAGCGGTTTATAATAACTCAGAATCATAAAACCCAGCACTGCCCCAGAACTTCGCACAAAATGCCCCTGAAGCGGACTCACCTCGGGAAAGCGGTCAAAAGTCCATCGTGTGAGAAAAATTCCTGCAGTATCAAAGAGCATTCCCCCTAAGGCAAAAACAAGCCCACCCAATTCCCATTTTCCCGATTTTCGATAAGCCTCCAGACTAAAAAGAAAAAGACAAAACATCATTGCCAGAATCGCCATAAAGCGATGCCATCCAAACTCTTGATCGAGAAACATCGTGCCGACAGCTGCGATGATTAGGGGCTGGAATCCGAATAACGTGAGCGTCCGGGCCGGGCCAATTCGAGCAAATGAACTCAAGATAAAAAAATCACCCAGACAAAGGCCAATGAAACCACTCAGAACCAAAGGCCAAATCACGGGAAAAACGATCAGCTCTAGGCGCGTAAAAAAAAGAACTGGAATCAAAAAAACGAGGAAGCAAAGAATCGCCTTAAAGGCATTCATCCAGTAGGCCGACAAGCGGCGGCTATAAACGGCAAAGACTAGACTGGCGCCGGCGAAGGAAAGGTTCGACAACAAAGCCAAGAAGAGAGCTAATTCGTGCGGCGACATCTTTTGATTTTACTGCCAAAGGCGTCGATAGTTTCTTTGATAGTGCATTCGGTAGTAGTTCCAAATTCGCAACAAGCCTTTGCGTGGAGAAATTTCAATTTCGCCACCTAAAAGTCGAAAAATGGGTCGCCACAAAATCTTGGGAAACTGATTCGTCGTCCAGACGAGAAAAGCGCGTAAGATCCGATTGGACCCCATAAAGCTAAATAGCTCCTCGTAAATGACGGGGTCTCGGTGCAATCTGTAAAAATGTTGGGCCGAGGCCTGTAAACCCCACAATCGGAGAGAAAGCTTTTTGAGGAGGACCCGGGGACCACGTTCGAGATGTAAGACGGGAAGCCGCAAACAGCTAAATGCTCGGCCCGTTGAATAGCTCCGATAACCTAGTTCGGCATCTTCAAATCCATACTGAGAAAAGGATTCTTCGAAGCCACCTAGTTCAAAAAAACTTTCCTTCCGAAGTGCAAAACAATAGGAACTTGCCCAACGCCAAGGAGCACGCTCTTCGTTCCAACGAAAATTATCACTCGCAAATTGTCTCCAGTGTTGACCATCCAATCGACCCAAAAGCTTCGAAGTCTGCTGTCGCAAGAGTTGAACCCAATCATCACGGTCTCCCAAGGCTCGATCCACCGCCTGCAAGAGTTGCGGGCCCAACCACAGATCCGAATCTGAAAACAAAAGGAATTTTCCCCGCGCCCGTGAAGCTCCAAAATTACGCAGCTTGGAAAGGCGAAAAGATTTGCACTCGGGCGGGCGGGCGAGTGCATAGACTCGCAGCTGAGAAATCTGAGCTAGGGCAACTTCAACCTCGAGACCCAAAGGCTCTTGGCCATCCACGACCACTACAAGCTCCCAAAGTTCTCGTGAGAAATTTTGTGCAGAAAGCGAAGACAGGAAGTTCAGAAATTCACGCCTACGTTGCGGTATAAAAGGCGTCACGACCGACAGGCGAAGCTCGTTGCGTACTTTCAAACTGCGTTCAAAAATGAGCGTCGCTTCATCGGGCGACGTGCTTACAGTAAAGTCTTTCAGCTTTGCTTTGCCAGCATCTTCTTCGATCGTCTTTCGGGATTCAAGTCGTAAGTAAATCTCATCAGGACTGAGATCATTAAGTTCTGGCAACATGGTTTTTCCCTCTCGATAACTTGCGGCTCAGATAGAAATGTAAGCTTAAAATTAAAATTTCGATTTCCCCCAACAGATCTGTCTTTTTACCCAGAGCTACCTCGACACCCCGTCTTCGAGCCTGGAGAAAAAGATACTCGCGTTCTGCAACCCGTTGGTGCTGATCAAATTCAGAAAGCTGAAAACGCAGAAAATAGACAATTTTCCGAAATGGATAACTCAACAGCCATGCGAGCTGTAAAAGTCGACTTCTCCCGATCTGCAGGTAGCCCCGAAAAATAAGAAGTGCAGAATAAGATTTTCGCAGTCCCATTTTTACGGTTTCTCGGTTCCGCTGAATGCGGGGTTCAATATGCTTCCACCGCGAAGTCAATCGACTCGTTGCCACAGTAAGTGAATCTACCAATTGCTTTGGCCGGTGCCAAAATCTGCTATGTCGTGGATTCTGCCAGCTTTCCTCTAGTGGCGCGAGAAGCGTCAAAGTAAGGGTGATCAGAATTTTGATCACCTCCGTTGTAAAATGCCACAGGATTCCGAAATAGGATTTCTCCATAGAATCTTTCCTCCTCAAAACGCGACGCCGATACCGCGAGCAAAGTGCTCGAAGAAAACGCGCCCCCCAACCTTCGTGCTCTGAAATGTACTGACAATGCTCAAGAACCGCTTCATCGAGCGTGTGAAAATAAAACACCCTTCCCGTTTTTCGAAGTAGCTCCAACTTTCGTTCGAAGGAATTTGCGAATTCACTGCGACCGTCCCCATGATAGAGATGAAAAATTGGCTTTGGATCCAATGCGAAACGATAATTCTTATTCCAAAGCTTGTAACCGAGCTCGCTATCCTCGTGCCCATAGCCGAGAAATGACTTGCGAAAGGCACCTACTTTAAAAAATATTTCCTTTCGAAGCGATAAACTATGAGTGCAGGTATAACGCCATCCACCGGAAATCTCCTGCCAGTTAGCTTCTTTGAAAAAATCAAGCCAGTAACCTCTGTCGACCGTGTAGGTATCATTTTCGACGCACAGTTCTCCGTAGGAAGTGGAAGGGGCACTTGCGCTTTCTTTGAGTTCGAATCGGGCCCCCTGAATCACGTCGGTTTTCTGGTGCCGGGCCAATCGACCTGAAAGATAATCAGAGGGTAGTAAAATATCGGAATCGAGGAAGAGCAGATAGTCACCGCGAGCCTCGCGCGCGCCCCAATTTCTCGCAAGGCCGGCGCGAAACTGGGCATCTCCCATTTCCCGATCACCTTTGCGCGGAAAATAAAAATAGCGAAAATTTAGGTCAAGTTTGCCCGCTTTCAAAGCCTCCAAGAGATCTTTGCGGGCACTGTCGGGGCTGCCATCATCAATGATCACAATCTCAAAATCTGATTTCGGAAGGTCCTGCACTTCCAAATGCTGCAATACATTCAGGAGGTAGGATTTTTGATCGAAAGTTGGAATCACAACAGAAATTCTGGGGCGCGCCTCAGGATCAAAACACGCGAATTCTGGAGGATCTAGTAGCTCGAAGTCCTCGTGCACCCTTCCCCGAGGATCATAAAAATCTAAACCGGGTGGAGGCAAAAGTTTTCCAAATATTGAGCGAAGATTTTTCATTTCCGCACGTGCAGCACCCACGGAAAGCGAAAGATCGGGGTTACCGGTATTAAGGGGAAATTGAAAGTAGAGCTTCAACTGCGGCAGCGCCTGCTGAAGTTTCTTTGCAAGAAAAACACTATTTGTGACCTGGGTGCCGAGAATTGTCGCAAAATCAAAACTGATGGAATCGGGAGGCCGAATCCAATTGTCGGGCTCCCAAGTATCTTCCACATAATTTAAAAGTAGTGGAAGGGATTGTGATCGAGTCCATTGTAACAAAGACTCAAGGTCCCTAAGGGCGCCTCGCTGCAGTTGACTTGCAGAAAGCTGAATTACGATTTGGAAGGACTTCTTTTGTGCCGCGCTCAGCAAGCGATAAAAATGGGGATTTTGCGCAGAGGATAGCGGGAGATACAGAGCATCGTAATGTCCACGCTCTGCTTTTTCCAAAGACTTAAGGATTTCGGCCCAACTGCGATCCCGATCATTTACGAAACCCAAGAAATGCGAAGACCAAGATAAATAGACATCCGTTGACGTCAGTGCCAATTGGTAGCCCCGCACACAGGCAAAACCCATTAGATTTATCTTAACAAAGGACTTCGCAGAGCACCAATTTGCTGCGGAATGTTATCAATTATGGCTGAAGATGCACTTGGCGCTCAATGCGAGCAATGGGATTTGACAATCAAGCATCTGCTCCAGACACTATTCAGTGATGAAGAAGTTTCTTGAAAATTGCCGACGCCGATTCCAGGTTTTTCAGGCACTCCTACGGGCACTTTTGCATAGATCGGAAAAGGATCAAGCCCTCGAGTGAGGTTTCGGCAGCTGCTTTCAAGTTGCTAAGTCGAGTCTTCGCTTCTACGTTGTCCGTCGAAAGCTAGAAGCTATGGACCTAATGACTCTAAATCCCAAAGGCCTTCGACAATTGCGCAGTGGCCACCCCTGGCTCTATGACGACATGGTCAATTGCCAAAGCTGGCCCCAAGAGCCCGGCCTCATCGCACTTGGTGAACATTTCTTCCTCTATACTCCCCATGGAAAGTTGAAATTGCGCCGACTGGGTCCTGGTGCGCGCTTGTGGCCCGGAGAATCGGTGCCCCGCAATCGTTTGATCACCTCGACAGCAGAATTTCAGGAGCACTTTGCGAGCCCTCTAACGACGGAATTTCTTCGGCACGCACGCTTACAGTCGCAACTTGTGAATGGAGATGCTTGCTTTCGCTGGATCTTTGCCGAGAACCAAGGACTTCCGGGTTTGGTCTTAGATGTATTTGACCGCAGCCTCGTGGCACAGATCCAGACCGCTCCGCTGGAATATTTTTGGCCGGTCCTGAAGGAGATTCTTGAGAAAGCTTGGTGCCAAGCCTTCCCCGAAAAAACTGACATCCGTTGGATCGAGGATCGAAGCTCCGGGCTTCGAAAAATCGAAGGACTTTCCATTGAAGCTCCCGGTGCAGTTGCCGAGACTTCCACTCAGTGGATCAATTGGAATGGACTACAATGGAAGTTCCGCCCAGGAGCTTCGCAAAAAACGGGCGCCTATCTAGACCAACGTGAAAATCATTTGCGGAGTCTCGAATGGGCAAGACGATTAGGAATCCAGAGGGCCTGGGATCTCTGTTGTTTTGAAGGCGGTTTTGGACTTCACCTTGCAAAAGCAGGCCTCGAGGTACTTTTTCTTGATCAGTCTGAGCAAGCGCTCGGGACTCTACGCGAGAATCTCGAAGCTAATAAGATCAATCCAGATCAACACAAACTCATACGCGACGATGTTTTTCGCTTTCTAAAAGAAGCCGGGCAAAAAGAGCCGCGTTCCGTCCCGGCAATTATCTTGGATCCGCCCTCTTTTACTCGAAGCCGCAAAGAAAAAGGTCATGCATTGCGGGGTTACTTTGAGCTACATCGCCAAGCCATGAAAACACTCCAGCCAGGCGGACTCCTTGTGACCTCGTCTTGCAGCCATCACATCACAGCCGCTGACCTATTGGAGACGCTTCGCGAAGCCTCACACTCCACCCGCCGTGATTTGCGGATCATAGACCGCGGCGGCCCCTCGCCGGACCACGGCGCTCAAAGCGCTTTTCCAGAATCCGATTATCTACATGCCTTTTACGCAGTCGTCGGTTCCTGACTTTAAAATTTCTGCTTGATGCTAAGAGAAATAAGAAAAGCGAAGTTAGGCGGCGCCTACTTCGCTTCGAAGGAAAAGTGATTGATAAAAATTAGCGGAGTGACTTCTCGAAGTATTCTTCTTGGAGACGAGTCAAAACGCGTACAACTTCCGGAGAGCGGAGTTTGTAGAGACGGATCATTCTCTTCAGAACATCCATCGGCGGGGAACAGAGTCCGCGCTCGATATTGGAAATGAATTGGGGAGAGGTAAATCCCATTTTCTGAGCAACAAAACCTTGAGTCAAATCTGCTTTAACTCGTTTCTCACGTAGATACTCACCCAATTTTCTGATCTGCGTTTTTTCCATGTTCTTTTGCCCTATTTCCTTCCAGTTTTTTCAAAGTTAAACAAATTTAATGTTGGTCGCCTGAAGGGTCGGAAAGTTATACGAAAACTTCTTTTTTTCCAAACAATATTTTTTTCTGATAAAAAACTGCCCATGATGGGTCACATTTTAGGCACTTCTTGGCGCGGGGACCGCGTATAATGAAGGTGACTGAAGCAGGGGAACTTCCCCCTCCCCGAGTCTTTACCCCATTCGACCGCGGCCTTTATCAAGTTGCTCCACTATTGAAGAAGCTTGATTTAGTCGAAAATTCAGGTAACAGCGACGGCGCGGTCTTTCACGTGGACCGTGAGTGGATTGATTACCGTTCATCCAAGGAAGGCGCGCTTGCTGATCGCGCGGAAAAATATCTTGGGCTCCACAAGCTAGAAGTCTCGGAATTCCATCGAGTCGCCCACTTCATAGCTGAAAGACTTAACGATGAGCATCCCCGCTTATTCCACTACGACAAATCTCTGGGAATCTTAAATTGCCAGATCTCGAAGGAGGAATTGAAGCTCAACGGTGACCCACTTGAGCTCTGGAAGGCACTTTCTCTTCAGGTCCAGGAGGACCTGGCGATCTGGAAACTGGCCGATGATCGTGAATGGTTGGCTGCGATTTCCGTACTATCCCCGAATCACTGGTCGCCCGAAGATAAGATCGGTCACTCCTTTGCACGGGTCCACGAACCGGTGGCTGGGATTGAGAGCATCAATAAAAATGCCCGGCAGATGGCCGAAACCATGATCTTCAAGGGTCCTTTTACGCGTTTTGCATGGGGGATAGCTACTGATCGGCGTCTCAACCACCATCCAACGCCCCCGACGGGAATAAGACCAGAAGAATGGACAGGCCGACAATTTGATCCTCAATTCCCCCGGCTCTATATCCGCACTGAAAGACAGTGTTTAGTCCCTTTCCCCGAGATTAAATGTGCCCTATTTACGATTCGGACCTATTTTCAAGAAGTCTCGGAGATCAAGGCGGATCCAAGCCTACGGGATGCGCTGATTTCTGCGCTGAATTCGATGAGTCCAGAGTCCCTTGTTTACAAGGGTCTGCGGGATTCACGAGAGGAGATCATTCAATGGATCAAGAATTAGTAGTGCCTTCTCCGTTTAATGGATGGGAGCTCTGTCTTCGGCATGACGGAAGGCGCATATTAGCGATCAATTTTTTGCGAAAGAAAACTAAACAAGCCACAGCTCCGTCCAGGGAAATTTCAGCTTGGGAGGCAAAAATCGTTAAGGCTTTCGAGGCTTACTGGAAGGGTGACGAATCCTCTCTTCGAAAGCTCGATGTCAATTGGGAGCAAGGTACTGAGTTTCAGCGCCAGGTCTGGCGGGCGGCTCAAGACTTATCTTTCTCTGAGACCATCACCTATGGCGGACTTGCGAGAAAAATAGGAAAGGCCCAAGCTTCACGCGCCGTTGGACAGGCGCTGAATAAAAATCCCCTGCCGCTTTTTATACCTTGCCATCGCATCAAAGCAGCCGGAGGGCTACTCGGCGGTTTTGCGCTGGGCAGTGAATTGAAGACTCTTCTTTTAGAGCATGAAAAGAATTGTTCTCTCTACCCCTAAAGGCTGATAAATTAGCGACTTCCATGAGAGAAATCATCCGCGACCTGCGAGCTGTGATCGAGGCTGAGCTTGGCCAGAATTTTCAGCAATTCGATTGGTCTGTGCCCCCGAACCGAAAATTGGGTCATCTTGCAGTGCCCTGCTTTCGCTGGGCTAAAGCACTAGGACTGCCACCCCCTAAAGTTGCCGAACGTATTGGCGCCCTTCTTAAAGAAAAATTTTCGAAAGCGCCTTGGTTTTCTCGGCTTGAAATTCAAGGCCCTTACGTCAACATCTACTTCAGTGGTCGCGGACTCTTTGATGCTTTTAGCCCACGCGCACTGACTTCGACGGAAGGCCTGGGGACTTCGAAACAGGGTGCCGGCAAGACGGTTGTCTTGGATTATTCGTCGACCAATGTCGCCAAAGAAATTGGTCTCCATCATTTACGATCAACGGCTTTGGGTCACGCCTTGGCCAATATCTTTGCCTTTCACGGCTACAAAACTTTCCGTATCAATTATCTGGGCGATTGGGGAACGTCTTTCGGAAAGCTGATTCTCGCTTTGAAGAAGTTCGGCGATGAAGAGACTCTCAAAACCGAGGGTCTCAGTTATATGCTGGACCTTTATGTGCGCTTTAATCAGGCCGAAAAAAATGATCCCAGCCTTAGTATCGATGCCAAGACTGCCTTTCGTGATCTGGAATCCGGCAACGCAGATTACCGTCGCATTTGGAAGCTTTTCTGCGAGGTCTCAATAGCGGAATTTAAAGAGCTTTATGCACGCCTTGGGATTCCCTTTGATTACTTCGACGGCGAAAGTCTCTACGAAGCACGATTGGCTGCGGTCTTGGAAGACGTTGAAAAACGCATTGGCACACGCATCAGTGATGGTGCCAGGGTCGTAGATCTACCGGGCCACGAGATCCCGGCTTTGTTGCAAAAGGACGACGGGGCCTCTCTTTATCTGACTCGCGATATCGCGGCCGCTTTTGACCGATGGGAGCGTTTTTCCTTTGATCACTCTCTTTATGTCGTCGCGGTTCAACAAAAGCTTCATTTTCGTCAGCTCTTTGAAATACTGAAGCTGATGAAAGCTCCCTTTGCTGAGCGCTGCGAACACATAAGTTTCGGGATGTTGTCTTTCGGCTCGAAAACAATGAAAAGCCGCGAAGGAAACGCCATTTTTCTTCGTGACGCTTTGGATGAGGGCCGAAATCGCGCCTTAGAATTGATTCGCCAGAAAAATCCCAATTTGAAAGACGCCGAAGAGACCGCTGATGCTGTAGGCATGGGGGCATTGCTTTTTTTCGACCTTTCGCAAAACCGGGGCCATGATATCCGCTTTAGCTGGGAACAAGCCCTGAGCTTTGAGGGTGATACGGGTCCCTTTGTCCAATATACCCACGCCCGCACCTCATCGCTGATTGAAAAAGTCCGCGCCCACGCAGCCGGCTTGGAAAAAGCGACGGGCAGCGAAATCTCGGCTCGTTGCCAGGAATTGATTGAAGATGAAGCCGTAGTGAACCTCCTCTTGGATTGGGCCTACTTCGAAGTTTTCGCGGATCGAGCACTGGAACAGCGTGATCCCTCGCAAATTGCGACCGCTGTCTTGAACATCGCTAAATCCTTCAATCAACTTTATCATCGTCATCGTTTTTTGGATGAGAAAGACCCGCAAACTGTTGAAGTCCTACTCACGCTTTCGAAGGGAACTCGCCAGATTTTGAAAACATCATTAAGCCTCTTGGGAATCCGGGCCCCTGAGCAAATGTAAGCATGTCCGAAAATCGCGTGGCCCACATAGTGATTCGTCTATCTGCTCTGGGCGACCTGGTATTGACCACGGGTTTTCTACAAAAGCTAGCTAAAGAAAAACCGGATGAGCCCGTAATCTATGTGACTTCACCGCAGTTCAAGGGCCTGATTGAAGATTCCTTTCCAATGAAGGTGCATTTTTTTGGTGTACGGCGTGGAAAGCTAAAAATTCTTTCCTACATTTTGCAAGGTTTTAGCTTGTTTCAAGCAGCAAGGGGCTTGGGCGCTAAAGAAATTCGAGTTTACGATCTTCACAGTGTTGTAAAAAGTTTTCTTCTCTGTGGAGGTCTTCGATTGGCAGCACTCTTTCATCGGTTTCCGCTCAGCACTCTGCGAGTGTCTAAAAAGCGTTGGGAACGCTGGCGACTTCTTTTCCGAAAGAAAACCTCGGATGCAACAAACTTTCACGTGTACCGAATCTCCCAAGATTTATTAACTCTGAAGCAAAACTTTTTACCGCAGCTCAGAGAAACGCGTCAGACACCTCAAATATTTTCGGTACTCCTGGCAGTAGATGCGCAACATTGGAAAAAAATCTGGCCCCGTGAGCACTGGCTGGAACTGATCGAAACCTTAGGGCGTTGGCCAACAGATTCCGTACGCGTCACTTTGGTCGGACGCGCGTCCTCATTTGATCACGAAACTCTTTCCGCTCTGAATAAATTACCCTTTATACGAAATCGAATTGGAGATACGAAAATAAGCGAGCTTGCAAAGATCGCGGCCCAACACCATGTTTGCGTATGCGGAAACACTGCATGGCAACACATAGCAGAAAGCGTTGGCACTCCCGTGGTGAGTCTCCTTGGTCCGCTCCATTCGGGTTTCGGTTTCAGCCCTTTTCTTTCGGAGAGTCGGGAACTTTCGATGGATTTGCCCTGCCGTCCCTGCACTTTGCACGGTGATGGTCCGTGCCATCTTTCAGGAGAAAATCGACATGCCTGTATGAAAGGCATTCTGCCTGAAAATGTTTTGGCCCATTTAGAAGAGTTTTCACGAAGGCGAAAGGAGCTTACTTGATCGAGATATTAGGCCTAGGCTCAGAGATGCTCTATCGCGGACTAGAGTGGACTGATGGTTGGATCAGTTTACCAGGCGATCTTTCGAAAGCCCTGATTTACCGCCGTAATTGGCAGCATTATGTTTCCGAAACTGCACTCGCCTCCAGTAGTCGCGGCGCACTTTGGATTCACGGAGCTTCGGTCGGCGAATTAGAAGATCTCGCCAGCCTCTTTCTGGATCCTGATCGCCTCAAAGAACTCCGCTACACGCCGGAGTCCTGCATCCTCACCAGCTCTTCCCCCTCTGCTGAATCCCGACTTTTAAAGTGGAAAAAACGCCATGGCTATCGTTACACGGGTCCCCTACCCCCCGAGAACGCGCGGGAAATTGATCAATTTCTAGATTTATTGAATCCGGAGTTTCTAATAATAAATCAAAACGATTTATGGCCGCGCCTCCTGGAGCGATTAAGACGTCGAAAGTCATTTAAAGGCATCATCTGGCTTCCCGCAGGAAAGAGGCGACTCCCACGACTGCTACCCGCCCTGAAGGAGACCCAACTCTTAGGTGTATCTTATCGAAGCTCAAGTGATCGTGACCGTTGGCAGAGTGAATTCCGTAATTCACAAGTCGATATTCGCGTCATGGGAAATCCGCGTATTGACCGAATCCTAGGCCGCATCGCCGAAGCCAAAGATGATCCTGACGGACACATTTTGGCGGATTTTGGCGCCGAACCTCAGTCCGCGAAAATTTCCATACTCTTAGGATCTGTTTGGAAAGAAGACGCGCATGTATGGCGCCAAGCACTCGATCTTCTTTCAGACGATGAACGTGCTCAGCTTCAACTCGTCGCCCTTCCCCACGATTCGGAAAATCTTCACGAAGTTGCAAGTATTCGACAGCTCATCCCTGAGGCTCGCGTGTTGGCCCTTCAAGGAGTTCTCCTTGAGGCTTATCATGGCTATTCGGTCGCCTATATTGGCGGCGCATTTGGTCGTGGACTTCACAATGTTTTGGAGGCACTTCTCTGGCGTATTCCTGTGATCTGCGGGCCCCGAATCGAAAATCAAGGTGACGCTCGCCGTCTGATCCTGGATGGTGCCGTGAAAGAGGTCTCAGAAGCCCGTGATCTGCAGCGGCTTTTGAGCACTATTCTTCGCGACAAAAGCGCACTAGACTCTTGGCGTGACAAAGCCTCTCAAGAAGCCAACCATCTGGAAGATTCTCGCGGTGCGATCCAGCGCCTTTTGGAACAAGTGCGCGATCTGCGAGGCAAATAAAGTGAAAAGGAATTGATCGATCCATGTCACAATATCCTTGCGGCCGACCCCGCCAAAATCCTCAACCGCCCCCGAGTCGAAAAAAAATCGAGGAATACAAACAATCCTTCAAAGAATTTTTGATGGAAAAAAAACTAAAATTCACTGAACAACGTTGGTTGATGGCTAAACTCATTTTGGAGACGGGCGGCCACCTTGATGCCCAAGAAATTATTGAACGTGTGGGCAAGGCCCATCCAAGTATCGGCGCGGCAACTATTTACCGCAATATTAAGGTTCTCTGTGATGCCGGTCTCTTAGAACCCACGCACCAAAATATTCACGGACGGGATGTCTACGAGCTTCCCGATGAATCCCACCACGACCATATTTTGTGTCTGGATTGTGGAGAGGTCTTTGAATTCAAAAATCCACGCATCGAAACCCTTCAGGACACCGTGGCAGAACAAATGGATTTTAGTCCAACAGCCCATCGTCACGTGATTCATGGACATTGCCGCTATTTAGAGGATAAACAAAAGAGATTGAGAGGAAAACGCCTATGATTCAAAAATTCCTTAATTTTAGTTTGTTGCTCTTTTTTTCAGCCTGTGTCACCGTGCCTGGCTCCAATAAAAGTGCGGTGATTCTAGTTTCCGAGTCCGAAGAAAAAAAAATGGGCACCCGCGCTTATGCAGAAATTCTAGCGAAAGAACGGATTTCCCGAGATTCCCGACTGAACGCTATTCTTCAACGGGTGGGCCAGCGGGTCGCTGCCCAAGCTCCGGTTAAGTATGATTGGCAGTTCACTTTGATCGATTCCAAAGACATGAATGCTTTCTGTCTGCCCGGTGGCAAGGTCGCCTTTTACACCGGCATTGTTCCAAGTCTCCAAAACGAAGCCGGCATGGCCATCGTCATGGGTCACGAAATTGCGCATGCGGTTGCTCGTCACGGAGCCCAGCGCATGTCACAAGCGATGATGATGCAAGGAGGTTTGATTCTTACCAGCGCAGCCTTGGGTCTCGGAAAAAAAGGTGAAAGCGGCAATATCATTATGGCCGCATTGGGCCTGGGAGCTCAGGTGGGCGTAATGCTCCCTTTTTCACGGAATCATGAAAGCGAAGCAGACACCATCGGATTAGAATATGCGGCCGGCGCCGGTTATGATCCCGAGGAAGGCTTTCGGTTTTGGGAACGCTTTTCAAAGGCAACTGGAGGTGGGGGTACTCCAGGCTTCTTATCCACTCATCCCTCGCCTTCAAGCCGCATCAAGGAACTCCAAAAAATGGCCGCAAAAGTCCAAGATATTTATCAAGGCTCACCGAAATACGGTCTAGGCGAAACACTCTAGTCATCTTAGAGCTCTGAGATTTTTAGCGCGCAAGAAGACTTTTCCGCATGCTTGTAAAGAGAAGCAGAATTAGCGGGAAAATCGCGAAACTAACTACGATGAAGGCTCCGGGTGGAAAATCCCAGAGATAGCTGAGAGAAATCCCAACAAAACTCAAAACACTTCCCAAAAGCCATCCCAAAAGCAGGCGTTGCTTGAAAGCTGAAAAATAAGCATTCACCACCAACGCCGGCACTATGAGATAGGCAAAAACTTGCAATACTCCCACAAAGCTCACCGACGAAGTGATAACGACTCCAAAGAGCGCGTAAAAAAGAAAATCCCACTTGAGCGTGGGTTCGTTTGAATTTTTGCTGAATTCCTTGAAGGAAGCCGCTAGGAGCGGGCGTCTGAAATACCAATGAATAAGGGAAACCACTCCATAAATAAGCGCTGTCCGCGCCACATCACCCCAAGTGACCCACAGAATTTGTCCAACAAGAAGTTCCTTGATGTGTTCAGCTCCGTGGGCCAAACGATCGGTCACCAAGATGACAGCCGCAGAGGCCAATGCATAGGTCACACCAATCACGGCCTCCTGGGGAAAGCGTTTTTCTTCCTTGCGCGCCCAAGCAAAAACTAAGGCCGCCAACAATGTGCTCATCAGAGCGAGTCCATAACTTGCCGAAGAGTGATGCTCAAATCCAAGGAGCATTGCAAAGGTGGCGCCAAAAGCCGACACCTGGGCCAGGCTAAGGTCTACGAAAATCACACCGCGCGCCAAAACATGCAGGCCCATATAACAATGAATTCCCGCCAGAATAAGGCACATCACAAAGGGCGGCCCCAAAAATGAAACAACTTCAGGAAAACTTGCCGCGTTCACTCGGCACCTTCAAAGGTTTTGACGAGCGTTTCGTAGAGATCGTGCAGATCTCGAATCTCGGAGGTCCCGCCAACCGAAACTGGAACCACTGCGCCACGAATTCCGGGCACTTTCTGGCGGATTTTTTTCAAAGGGCTGGGATCAAAGTAGTTCTCAATCAAGATCAGAGGAATCTTCTCGTCTCGAATAGTCTTTACGACACGGATGATATGGGCGCTGGTAGGCGGAATGCCTGGCTTGGGTTCGAGAAGTTCCGCCGTTTCAATACCAAAACGATCCAGGAAATAACTGAGCGTCCGGTGATGAGTCACGACCTTCTTAATCGCGGTCTTCTCCATTCTTTGCGTCCAAAGAATCAGCGAGTTCTTGATTTTCTTTTCAAGAGCTAAAAATGCATCTTCAAAGGACTTTTGCTTCTGGGGACGAAGTCTCGACAATCGTTCGGTGATGGCTTTGGAAATTGTTATTGCACGCAAGGGATCCAAAAGAACGTGCGGATTCCCTTCAGGATGGACATCACCATCTGCCCGGCTGATTTCGCCCTCGGGTTTCTCCAGTCTTTCGACCAGAGGACCTACTTCTAATTGGCCAATTGCTCCCGCATTCAATTGCGGATTGCGCGCGCCCCGCACGACATGAGAGAGCCAAGCAGTTTCCAAGTCCAGACCTATGGAGATCAAGAGATCTGCTTTATTTAACTTCAACATGTAGGAAGGCTTGGCCTCGAGATAATGCGGGTCCTGGGTTCCTTTGGCCAAGGATTCCACGCTCACCTCTGCTCCGCCTATGCTTTCAACTATGGACGCGAGGTCCGAAGTTGTCGTCACAACACGCAGTGGAGCGGCCAGGCCGAGCTTGGAAATAGCCAGGCCAATGAAAACAAAAATAAAGCGGGCTACAAAATTAATAGGCATGCGCGGGATGGGCACCGAAACTTAAATTATATTGGAGTGCCACTGAATTTTCTGCATCACCGGCGTGCGGTCTGGCATAAGTGTATTGCAAACGAAAGCCTGAAAATTCAGAGGGGAAAAAACCAAGAAGTGCATCGACTTTAGTGATCATGGGGTAGCCACCAGAGGTGGGAATGCCTCGCCGTTCATAACGGCTTCCCACAGACCAGCGTTCGGCCAATTGATACTGAAGCGCGGTCGTAATCCCGCCCAAATCTTCAGCACTGCGGCCGGACTCCGCATCGATCCAATCACTGCGTCGAGCCCCGATGTATTCGCTCGTCCAAGCCAGTGAACGATACTTGCCACCCATTGTTGGTCGCCACTTCAGAGTGAGATCGGCACCCCAGGCTTCGGATTTTTCTAGAGCCTTATTTTTTCCGGTCAGCGCGCTCAGACCAAATTCCAGAGTCGTCGAGGCTCCGAAATCCCAGAGATTTTTCCAGCGTGCCAAGGCGGCGACATCTGCAGAATTCGGCGAGTCGAATAGCTCTTCATTCGATGCATTCAATAGCTGAACGGTGAGCTCTGAAAACCAGGAAGCGATCGGTAAAAGTGCCGAAGCAGACAGGCCAACCTCATTCAATCCTTCCTCGCCGAAAATAATTTCATTCGTCAACGGAGCATCTACAAAAGGATAAGCGTGAGTATGAAGAGGGTTATGTTTGCCAAAGGCGGCCTTGAATTTTCCCCCTTTTAAAGTGAGCGCATTGATGGAAAGCGACTCAAAATAAAGTTCCTCGACATCGAAATGAAACTCGCCTTCTTCTGGGTGCAGTGCAAACACAGCTGCAGCTCGAAAATAGGGATCAACGTCCGAAGTCATCTGAATTTCTGCCCCTTGGAGAGCATGTCCCTGCGCCCCGTGGTCCAGCCGGTCAGATGATAACGAATCACCATAGCGAAGAAGACCTAGTAAATTCACGCTAAGGTCGGGACTGGCAGATTTGGCACTTTGTGCTAGTGCACCGGTGCTAAGAAGCGAAAAGGAGAGGACCAGCAAAGGTTTAATACAACGATTTTTCATCGCCGGGATTTTCACAGAGGAAGAGAAAAGATGCAACTCTTTCGTTCATCTTAATCTTCTTCGGTAATCGATCCGGCATTTTCAATGATTTCCACTGTAACCACTCCTTGGTCACTTATAGATTGCACACGAAAGGAAACCTGTTCGTCGATGATCAGAGTACCAGGCGGCGGGATCTGACCGCCTGCCCGAGATAAAAGGTATCCGTTCAGCGTTGCATAGGACGCATCAATCGCCAAAGCCAAATCAAAACGATCATTGAGATCCACAATGGAAATTTCGCCACTCACGATGCGAGGTCCGCCCAAATGTTCACTGCCACCTTCTGAGGGATCATCGTGCTCATCGCGAATTTCTCCAACAATTTCTTCTAACAAATCCTCCAGCGTGACGAGGCCGGTGAAGAGGCCCGTTTCGTTGCGAACCAGGGCCAAATGGGTGCCCCACTTTTTCATGTCTCGCAAAATCATCCCCAGCGGAGCCAATTCGGAAACATAGTAGGGTCTGCGGATTTTTCCGGTCCATGAAGCAGTCCCCGGTTTCTGAAATTCTCTAAGCAGATCTTTAACTAGGATGAGTCCAACGATGTCATCCAAACTTTTGCGGTATACGGGATAGCGCGAATGTCCGTCCATCGCGACATAACGCAAAACTTGATCCCAATTCCAGGAAACCGAGATCGCACTTACCTGATTGCGGGTGGTCATCACGTGTACCGCCAAGCGATCCGTAAACTCGATCATGTTCGAAAGTACTTCGCCAGTTGCCCGGTCCAGACCGCCTTCTTTCGTCGCCATCTCGATCGTGTGGGAAACCATTTCTTCCGTGATGGGCACGCGGGCTTCGCGACCAGGCATGCCGGAAAGAAAAACGATGCCTGAAGTGACTTTTGAAATTAGCCAAATGATCGGAGCCAATACAACGCCGGTAAATTTTAGAAAACGCACAGCAGTGGGCGCAACTTTTAAAGAGAGTGCACGCGCCAGCATTTTCGGCAATATTTCAGCGAAAATGATGAAAATCACCGTGAGCACAATGACCGCGATCGAGACATGCGCCTGAAAACGTTGTGCAGCCCATAAGGCAAATATCGAGGAAGCTGCGATATTAGCGAGATTGTTACCCACCAGGATCGTGATGAGCACTTTGTTCGGTTGTCGCACCCAGTACTGAATCAGCCGCGCACGAGCGCCGCCTCCGGACATGAGATTTTGAATTTCCAGGCGGCCTAGAGAGGTGAGAGCTGTTTCCGCTCCGGAAAAACAGAAACTCACCAACAAACACATAAAAACCACTATGAGCTCAATTGGCACGATGGTTATTTTACCCGATCATTGCTAAAATTCCTCGGAATATGCCTAATTCACGAGGATTTTTCGCATTTCTCCTCGCAACTGGGATCTGCTTTGGTGGCTGCGCTCGTTATGGCATACCTCTCTATGACTCACCCGATCATGAGCGCTTCACGGAGCGATTGCCGATCCCCGCCAAAAAAGTCCGCGCCCAATTAGAGTGGCATTTGAGGCAAAACCGCTTGCTCGATCGTGTCCATCCCGAATCCAAACGCAAACAACACTGGTACGAGGGCGTTTGGGTCATCGACGAAAGTCTTCGCTATTATTATCTGCACTGGGATCAACGCGAACGTCATCGTGTCCACTGGAAAATTGTTTGGAAAGTTCGCGAAGTGAATGCAAAAGAGTCCGAGCTTAGCGCCGAAATTTTTGAATTGCTCTTCTGGGGTCCACAAGAGGAGGCGACAAAACGCCCCGATTCGCAAAGTGGAAACTGGGTGCAAACGCCACCCGATGGCTATCGACTGGCTCGTGAGTTCGGAAAATTTTTGCGCCTCATTGTGCCGAACGACAAAGGCCGACTGCGATCCTATCAGCGCTTTGAGGTTCCGGATCTAAAGTTTCAGCCCAAAGCAGATCGGTTACGCAATCGCGACGGAGACGCCACTATTTTTTCAGGGCCCTATTTTTTCTAAACTCCAGGAGATTTTCTAAAACGCGTTCACCACGGTATTGAATCTCCCGTTGCATTAAGGTTTCCGGCATCAACTCGAAAACTCGACGGGCCGGACGGATTACTGAACGCGCCCTCACTTCGCTATGGGTAGTGCCGCTGAGCACCCATACTTCACCGATCATCCAATCCAAAAGATCGGGGCGCGGAATCATCCGAAAACGCAAAAGCTTTTGAGACTGCGATTTCCATTCACTGAAAGCCGGGCAGTCTGGAACTTTCTCCTCAAATAATCGGCTCTGGATTGTGGTGCGCCCGTCTTTTCGAATCCACAGCAGTTTAAAGAGAAAAGGTCCCGTTAAATTAAAGGATTGTTTAGTTAAAACCTGAGTAGTGAGATCGCTGAGTTCTACGAAATAACTCCTTCCTTCGGGGTGGACATTCACGCCCGGCATCACCCACTGCGGGTATTCCTTGAAGTTCTCGGTGATCAGCGACAAGGACTGCTGAAATGAGTCGGCTCCCTCGCCCAACATCCTTTCGACCTTCAACTTACCTTGTATGCGAAAATCTTTGCGTCCCTTTTGCACGTGGAAACTGGGGTTCGCCTCGCGGCCATTCTTATGAAAAGAGAGTGGCCAGTCTTGGCATCCTTGATCCCACTCTGATCTGAAGGCCATTTCAGGAAAACTATTCTCCCGACCGAACGCCATAGGAGCGAGCGTGATCCCCAAAAGTAAACCGACGATCGCTGTAGAAGTTTTGAACACTCTTTGATCTGCCTCTTAGAAGTCATCATAGCAAAGATGGCTTCAGAAGCTAAGCGTTTACCTTGGGAACTCACGAGGCTGTGGGAAGCCTTTCGTAATTAAGTGTCCTCACTGGACACAACAGAGGGAAGCTCATTACCAATCCCAGAGACTCCTCACCCCGGCGGCGAAGGCGCTTTACTTTTCTACGTAGCAATCTGCCCGCCTTGGGGCAGTGTCCAGCAAGGACACTTAATTACGAAAGGCTTCTCAAAGACATCGAGATTATTGTTGGGAGCAGTAGAAACCTGAGTTCGTTCACAGAAGTTAAAGCACGCTGCCGGTTTTTCTGACTTGGATAAAAAAAAGCCCGGGGCTCTGTTTCCAGAGTCCCGGGCTTAGCCCAATTGATTGTTAATAGGAGCGTGGTGAAGGTTCTTTGACTTTGAGAATCCTGATTAGAAGCGAAGCTGAAGGCCGCCCATGATCTTCATTCGATCATGGCTATCGCCCCAGATGGCATCCATAGGATTCGATTTGCCATTCAAGATGTGGTTCCACTCAAAGCGAGCTCCGATTCCCATATTCCGATTCATCGCGTATTCCAATCCGATGCCTAGATTCGACATCAAACGCGTGCTGGTGCGTGTCCAACCTGCGAATTCTGCCTGCTCGGTCGTGTATTGGTCGTCGATGTTGTAACGCTGGTGGATGGCTCCAATTCCGCCCAAGACATAAGCTTGGGTGCGGCCTTTGAGCATTCCGATTTTCGCGTTTGTTGCGACATCGAAGACATCTCGTGAACGGTAAATCTCGTAATAAGAATAGTTGTAGTTCGAATCAAAACGATCGCGTCCGTAACCTACGGATGCTTCCAAGCCGAAGAAACTCGCGATGTTCGATCCGAAAGCCACGTTGAAGTAACCCAGGTTCATAATGTCGTACTCACCCGTGCGATCGTCTTGGGGCATCCATCGATAACCTGCGCTGAAGGTCAGGTTGCCGTTCGAGAGAAAAGAAGAGCGAGAATCACTCGTCGTTTCGGTCGATCCAGACAATCCAATTCCCGAATTAGCGACCTGAGCCACTTGAACCTGAGCCGGTCCATCAACTGATACTGCGGCCACTTGAGAAGTTTCAAGATTGTTGCTGTTCGCTCCGTTGGCGGCAGAGAAATCGACGCCTTCGATCGTGTCAGATCGCTTCAACTCAGAATTGATGCGACCTTCTTCGATCTTTTCTAAAAGGCGGCCTTCGTTACGAAGTTCTTGGCGCATGCGCTCTCGTCGAAGAGCATCTGCACCCATAAGTTGATTTTCGCTCACAAGTCCGTTTTCGTTAGCATTGCCATTTTGACTTGCGGCTTTTTGGTCTTGGTTGTTATTGATTACGATCTGAGTACCGGTCGCATTTCTATTGGCCGAAGTCGACACGCCATCCGCAGAATCACTGAGAGCATCAAAAACGTTCGATTGTTCCGCTTGTCGCAATTCGCCTGTATTAATTGTCGAGCTCGCACCACTCGAACGAAGCTCAGTAGTCACTGCTTCAGTCGAGCGTAAGGGCACGGTTTCCGGATTTAGACTTGAATTCACAACAACGGGCGCGGCGACCAGAGCCTCGGGCACTGCGGTGACCTCGTCGGCCGTGTTGGTGACTTCTTCGGCAACTGCAAAGTTTCCGAATGCTAGAAATCCAAAAGTTAATAGAGAAAATGAAATTTGTTTAGAAAACTGTACGTTCCTTCGCACCATAAAATCCTCCTGATGGGCTATCGCCGGATGGGATGCAGGATTCATTCCAAGTCACTGTAATTTCGGGATTTTCTTGATTTATCCTGTAATTTCAGATGTTTGCAGAAAGGGCTAAGATGCCCAAAAAAGCCCTCTCGGGCAAAAACTGCGTCGAAGTTTTTTACAGGCTGACCAAAATTGTGTCAGGTCCGAGCGCGTAGAGGCAGGAGAGATAGCTGTAACCATGGACAAGGCACTTTGAAATGAGTCCCGCCTTTAATTATGTGAATATTCATTAGGACATCGGTAGGCTTTTTTTTCATTCACTGCCGTTAGCGGCAGTGAAGTTCCTACGACAATGCGAAAAATCACAGTGTTGATGAAAATCATTCGCTTAGTCGAAAAGCTGGGACTATCGAAGCGCCACTTAGATTTTTATCATTGGTTTAATTGCTCGGCTCTTCGGGTGGCCCATCGGACACACCATCCTGCGCCGAAAAACAAAAGCCCACTTAGAATTGCTTCTAAAAACTCATGCTTGAATATGAGATCAGTCGTTATCCAGATACCTGACCCAACAAGAAAAATTACAATGAGCGTACCTGGCCATCCCAAGATTAGACTTCCCGCGCGAAATCCTCTTATCAATCTTATGGATATAATCCCCGTCGCAAAAATTAGAGGAATGAGGGGAATGGTTACCAGACCTTGTCTTAACAATCTGCCCGTGCCAGCCGCAACCTCTCCAAGGAATATAGCAATGAACAGACCTGAAAAACCGATCACACTAATTCCAAGAAGAGCGCCGTAGACAAAATGCTGTATACGCTCAATTTTTTTCATCCATCTAAATTCTAGCGCACTAGCTAGAAGGATAATCAGAACAGCTGCCAATTTGTTGTCCCTTGATTCTAGGTTCCCCGGCACGTGGGAAAGTTGGGACTTAAACGCCGAAACCAGTTTTAAGACAAAATATCGGCGGGCATCGCATGAAATGCGAGCTATTCGAAACGGTGTCCAGCCCAAAGATTAGAGATTTCAGAATGCGCCATTGGCAGGGAAGAAACGTTCAATGAGTTCCTTTGGATGCCTCTGGAGCAAATTCGACCGAGCTGCCGGCATCCTCAGACGCAGGGAAGTGCGAAACGAAGTTTTTTTCCCTTGCTAAAGTTTTCTGAGCTGCTTTTAACTCTGTACCGGCTGCTGTGCCTTTCAAATCGCTCATCGGAATATGCTTGTACCTGTCAATGATCCACTGAGCGGCATAGACCTCAGCCAATTTATCGAGTGCTGTCTGTAAATTTAACGTAAGTATTTTAGGCGGTTCCGCACTGCTAAGAATTTGAATTTCTATCTCCCCAAACTTTAATGGATCACATTTATCAGACATACATCGAGCGGGAAGTTTAATTTTGTTTTTTGGATTGGAAAGGGCTTTTTGAATGGTTGCTATTGATCTCTCAATCGATGCGACAATCTTCTTACGTTCATAGGTTCCGGCAACAATATCAGAACCAGCCACCGTAAAGTAATTGCTCCTTGCTGAGAACTCGGCAAAGCTGTTCCCAGAAGGATGGCGCAAACTAGGTAGTTTGATCTTCATGCGAGCCGGAGATAAGCGGTTCCCATCTCCGTCAGAAACACTTGTTTTCTTATCTAAAAACAAAGTAACTTCGCTAGCAGAATTCCACGGGATCTTGATGTCGGATTGGCTTCGAGCAGTGGGTAAAAAAATAGTCGTAGAGACCAATGTTATCAACGCACAACAAGCACTGAACTTATTCATGATGTCCTGAGTATTACATGCAGTTTTGGCATGTGGATAGCCAACCATTTGACCCTAGCAACTGTATTGAACAATCAGGTCTTAGCCCAGAATTCCAAAAAGCTTTTTCTTTTTCTCGTAGAAAGCCTTTGTTTCGCGGAAATATTCTGCCAGTGATCCCTCACTCGTGTAGCGAATGAAATCAACCGGGGGATCTGGGACTTCGACCTCGCCCACGATCAGGCCAAGATCTCTGACGATACCTTCCCAACCGTCGCTCACCTCAACTGCGATCAATGTATGGGGGCGTTCGTCGGCCTTTGGATTCATAAACTGCGCTAAATAGGCTTTTTGGACCGCCGGAGCGGTTTTGAAATATCGGACCAGGGTTTCGATGAGTTCTTCCGGTCTAACGGCCGGCTCTCCGAGAATCACTTCGGTATCAGAGTCCAGAGTTTGCTCCTGGCCAACTGCACTGAATGAAGCCTCCAGCATCCACGTCACTTCCTCCGGCGTGAATTCTTTGCCAAAATCCGCACCAGGATTCAACACCAACATTTCTCCGCGTGTGATCTGAAAGAGATCGATGGCTTTCATGAGCAGGTACTGGGTTTCTTCTTCAATGAATTCACGCAATCGTTCCAGAGATGAAAAGAGTGGAATCAATCGTTTTCCCTCATGTTCGAAAGTCATGAGTTCAAGAACTTCGTCTTTCGCAACGCTGCTTTTGCCAAGACCTGACTCGGACTTTCCATCTTGAGGCATGAAAAGTTCAGCTCCTAAAAGATCGCGATAAAATTGAGGGCGATAGGCCGGATCCACAGCGGCCTTTACCAGCGAGCGCTCGAGATCGTTGACCGGCTCAAAGCTCATAGGAACATCTAAATAACGAATATTTGTTAAATCAACGAGTTTTTGCGGAAAGAGTGATGGCAGACATGAATTGCACTTCACTGAGTCGAAAAAAGACTCAGCCCCCCTCTTTGCCACCCTTCCCAGAGAACAACATTCCCCCGATAAGAATAAGGATACCAAGAATTGCGATGATCTTTATAATGAGAAAGCTATCAAAGGCCTGACAGCCGGCACCTTCACGCTGCTCGTCGCGGTTTGCAAATTTCGGGGCTTTTTTCGAAGAGTCGCTCGCATCACCACCCGATTCACTTTCCTCGCCCTCGGCCGCTTGCCCGCCTTCTGCCCCTCGACCACCACCGGTGGAGCCGTCGAAACCTCGATCGCCGCCTCCTCCGCCTCTACGGGTCGCCCCTCGGATGTTGTCTCCGCCACCAGCATCTCCTTCTGCACCCGCTCCTGCACCTGCAGTGTCACCGCCAGCTCCCCCAGTCGCCGCAGCACCGCCCGCACCTGTCTGATTGTTATTCGAAATGGGCGGCGGAGCGCGATTTCCACCGCCGCCGTCTCCACCCCCCGCGCCATCTGCGCCCGGACCCTCACCTGCTCCACCGGCTCCATCACCACCGCCCGCGCCAGGGCCAAAGTTCGCGTTGTCCAAACGCGCCAGTGCGCCCTCTAATCGCGCCAAGTCGCGATCATCAATTCCAAACCACTGCAGCGGAATGCCAAGTCGGTCCTGGGCTAGAACTGAACTTGCGCGATCGCGAAGGCTTTCCTGAAGGGCATTGACCCGCACGGCAAGGATCGGCGCAAAAATACCCACAAAGACGCCAACCACTAGCGCCAGAATCAATATATATTCAAGTGCCGCTTGACCTGATCGGCGCTGATTAAACATTTTTTATTTTCCCACGCGAGCGGGAATTTCCCGAATGATTTTTTGATGAAGGCCGCCAAAGGCACCATTGGACATGATCAGAGCGACAACCGCTGCCGACTCAGATTTTAAAACCTGAAAGAAATCCTCGCGCAAGCGATCAAGATCCTTTTCTACGTGAACGGCGACACCTGCACGACGTACGCGCTCTGCGACCCCTTCGATATTGAGGCGTTCGCTTTCCGGCACATTTGATTTAGTGGGGGGTACTAAAAAAACATGTTCCGCTTCGTTAAAGGCCGCGCCAAATTCCTCCAGAAATATATTGCGGGCACTGGTCGCGGAACGCGCCTCAAAGAATGCGAAAAGTTTTCTCTCCGGGTAGCGAAATTTGATGGCGGAAATTGTTTCACGGATGGCCGTTGGGTGATGGGCAAAATCATCGATGACAATCAATTTGGCATCGACGTAAAGCTCTTCTTGACGCCTTTTGATACCGCGAAAGGGAAGAAAAATTTCGCGCATTTTTTCGGGAGTCTGATCTTGCAGTTTTCCAGCAAGCGCCATGGTGGCCAAGACGCCCAGAAGATTCAAGACATTGTGTCGTCCGTTCATCGGCAAAAGCACTTCGACACGGCCCACTTCCGGAAGCTGGAAAACGCATTCCGTGCCGCGCGCGGAATTCGGGAGTGCCATCGTCTTCATGGACAAGACGCGTGCTTCGGAATCCGCGCTAAAACCGTAGCGACAACACTTCAGGCCATGGGCTGCAAGGTCGCTGGCGAGTTGTTTAACAACCTGAGCTTCGGGCGCAGAAGCATCTTCGACCAGCACCCAACCGGAGCGTGTCTTTTCGACCAACTTTTGAAAACTGCGCTGAATCGATATGAGGTCTGGATAAATATCGGCGTGATCATATTCGACCCCCGTGCAGAGCACCCAGTGAGGTCGGTAATGAAGAAATTTCGAAACTTTGTCCCAGTAGGCAGTGTCGTATTCGTCGCCTTCCGATACGAAAACTTTTCCAGATCCAAGTCGACATCCAATACCAAAGTTGGTCGGAATTCCGCCGATAAAAAATCCGGGCTTTTCTCCGAGAGCCTCAAATCCCCAAGCCATCAAGCTCGTCGTCGTCGTCTTCCCATGCGTGCCGGCCACGACAAAACTTTCCTTATCCACAATTGCAAATTCTGCTAGGGCTTCGGCGAAACTCATGCGCCGAGTGCGTTTTTCATTAATTAAAATCTCAATGTGGTCAGCCTCTGGATTGCCGCGACTGATGGCATTACCAACAATGACCAAATCCGGACATGTTTTGTTTAGACCCCAGTGCGAACCTCCGAGATGCGCGACACTGTAAGATTCGGCGCGTGGAATTTTTCGTTGATCCAAAAAATCACTCATAGGCGGATAGAGCACACCGTCGCTACCGGTGACGAAAAAGCCCAAGTCCTGCAGAAGCGAAGCCAGCGCTCCCATTCCCGTTCCACCGATCGCAACTAAATGGGCCCACTTTTCAATTTCCGCGCGCATGATTCCCCTATTCTAAAGCGCCGACCGAGACTTTCCTACTCTAGTGAGGAGTCGGCTACTTGACGCAGTGCAATTTATACGGGTGCTGAGCGCACACAGCTGTCTTTGCGTTCGTCAAAACGCATTCTGATGATCCGTTGGATTCCACTACCGCTAGCGGCAGTAGACCGCTAACTTCTCAATGGCCAATGCACCGGCGCTTAAGACCACATTGAAATGCACTCTCAAGCGGAAAAGTTCATCAAGGCAAAGAACATCTGCGCAGTCGGAACAAATTTTTTATTACTTAACAACGAAGCTTAAAGTTTGAGATGATTCAATTGAAAGGCCCCTGCAGCCCATTGGCCCGCATGTTTTTGGATCCAAGATCTGAATCGAAAGTTTTAATTTCGCGGGACCGCGTTCCGCCGGCATTTTTACTATTCGAGTGAACTTAAAACTACCGTTCGGGTTGAGTGAAAACTTTTCTTTGCAGTCGGGATGACTGGAACTCGAACCCATTGCGCCAAATCCATTTTGAGTCGTAATTTCGTACGTGAAGTTATCTGATAGACAGCCGATTACCTTAGTTCGACTACTGTTTCGAAGTATAAGTTCGACTTCAACCGGTTCTTGGGGCATGAACTCCTGCCTCAAGAGACGGCTTTCCATTTTCAAAGATTTGTATTGTTCAATGCTGGTTGCGCCATGCGAGGTGTTGAAAATGAATATATTCAACACAGAGATAACTCTTAACGCAAACTGCATTTCCCGAGCTTACCATACGTACAACCATCACAATCCCTTAATTTCGATTTTATCGATGCCCGTTAGAGTTGGCGGAAACCGCGCAATAGCAGTCAGTCGTCAAAATCTTGGCGGCCACTACTTTAATTCCGAAAATTTCGAAACACGGCCCATCTCAGATTTTAGGGATTGTGGTGAAATCCTAACGTGAGCCCACTATTTTTTACATTTTAAAACAGCGCCGACGATATGAAACGAGCCACGTGAATAGAAGCCATTCCCAACAACCGTATTTCCGCCCATCGAATAAGCAGAATTTCTCGCTAAATTTTTTACGCTCGCTTCGTCAGCATAGGGACTCGTAAAATGTGACTTAGTAATCAATTGGCAGTCATGTTGTACCGCCGGCAGTTGTTTTCCATTTTTATTAACTTTAAGGGGGGCATTGTCGGCCAATATTAACTCTACCCTCGCGGCTTCCGGGTTCAGACCAGTGGCACAGGAAGCTAAAAAACATAAGATAGTCGAAAGGCCGATAGGTTTCATATTGTAAAATTATAGAGCAACGAACACTGAATGCAATTCAGAAGCTTTCACCAACAAAAGATTCGTTCCGACTGTGCAGAAGTTCTTTGCCTTGATGAACTTTTCTATTTGAGAGTGCATTTCAATGCGGTCTTTAGCTCCAGACGGCGATCAATAATCGTTCCAATAGAATTAGAGTGATGACGAGAAAGGGCTCCGAGCCAGCTCCCTCTACGACACTAAGGCAACCAATTTTCTGCAATTTTAGACTGCCAGAGATCGGAGAAAAATTCGCAGCGAAGTTTTCGCATCCACATTTGCGAGCTCTCTGAGTGTTGGGGATAAGTCCGATTGCTGAGTAAAACTCCAAAGGCCCGCCCGGCCGGATCCCACCAAAGAGAGGTTCCCGTCCAGCCCAGATGGCCGATGACTTTGGGGCCGGCAAAATGAGAACCCGCCGGTGAATCCATTTCGCCCGAGGCCGTATCCCATCCTAGCCAAAAGCGGCTTTGTGAAGAATCCTGCCGCGTGATCCAGAACTTGAGAGCCGGGTTTTTTCCGATCCATTTTTGTATTACCTGAAACCAAGAATAAACCCCATCAGCGCTCCCAAATAAACCAGCATGAGGTGCCACAGAATGCATCCAATAAGCATTGTCGTCGTTCACTTCACCTACAGCATGTCGCGTTTCTGTAGGTACCACCGAGGAAAAATCTTTTATCTCCGTCGAAAATAAAAGCTCTTCGGGAGAAATCTGCGGCTGCAACTTCTTCCACTTTGACCATATTTTTTCGAGATCAAGGCCTTCGCGATTTTCCAAAAAATATCCCAGTGGCCAAAACCCCAAGTCTGAATATCGAGTTTCAGAGCGTTGCGCCTGCAGAGCATGATGCTCTTCGCAGATTCGCCCCGCAATGCGCTTCCACATCGCCGAGCGAGGTCCCTCGAAACGCAACCGCCTGTCTTCTGATCCACTTAGGTAAAAATGGGGCATCAAGGAACTTCGATGTTCCCACAGACTACGAATGCGTAGATCGATCCAATCCGGGATTAAGGCAAATTCAGGCAGCTCATCACGAAGATTGAGATCAAGAAATCGCGACCAATCGGATTCGTAATTTTTCTCTAATTGGTCAACAAGCAGGGTCGATGTGAGAATTACTTTAGTCAGGGATGCCAGATCAAAAACTCGAGAGGCCTTTTCGAGACTCTTCTTTTCCAATTTGCCATTTTGAAAATGAAAAGCTCCCCGAAGAGCTTGGGGATTCTTTTCCTGGATGACAAGCCACTCTCCTACAACACCGGATTGGGAATCTGTAGTTTGCGTTGTCATTAATTACTAAAAAAAATCGCCCTAATTTTTTCGGCTTTCCGCCGTGTTCAATTGGTAGACGAGAAGTTGGTTTCGCGCACTCATAAACATCACGCGATTGCCATCGGCAACGGGAGCGGAAGCGCTATTCCAAAAACTGGCATCTTCCCAGAGGGTTTTACCATCACTAGTTTCCAAGATTTTAAATCCGTTTCCTGATAGTGATGCGGCTATTTTTCCCTCCGGAAGAAGTCCCAGTGTTGCCGGAGATCCTGCAGCAGAGACTTTCACTTTCCACTCAACACGGCCCTCGATGGGCGCAATTGCATAGACATGCCCATCAGTTGATGCCTGAAAAATCCGACTGCCATCGTTTGAAATCACCGGGCTGGATGCGCACTTCAAGGCCAAACTCCATAGAGAATCGCCGTTCTCGGGGCTTAAGGCAATTAAGTCGCCGTCCACCAGCGACAGTACCACGCTGCGACCATTAGGCCCTAAGATCGGACTTAAATCTGCATCTTGAAAACGGCCTTTGCGATTTCCAAAGTTTCGCTCCCATTTCACACGTCCACTTTCCGCATCCAATGCGACAAAGGCTCCGTCTGAAAAACCAACAAAAACACGCGTGCCATCGGCACTGATCAAGGGGCGCGCCGCCCCCCTGAGAGACCAATAAACCGAACCCGTCGGTGATGGCCGCTTATAGCGCCAGAGTGGTTTCCCACTTCCATCGTCCAAGGCCCAGAGGCTGTCATCGGCCGTGGTTACATAAACCGCCCCGCGAGAGACCACTACGCCGCCCGTTGACTCAACGGAAAGTGTTGATTTCCAAATTTCTTCACCCGTACTGAGACGGATTTTGCGCGCTTTGGCGTCCATACCTGCCGCATAGACGAAGGGTTCTGAAAGCCACGGCTCTGCTCCCACGCCCAAAGGGATAGCAAGTGACCATATCAGCGCACCTGTTTTCAGATCCCGCAGTTGTAGTCCCGCGCCCAAGACCCCTAAAAGCACTCGTCCATCTCCGACAGGCAGGGGGCTTGCGAAACTTTGCGAAGGGGCTCCAATAGAATTTCGCCCATTCCATTGCCAAGTTTTGTCTTTTTTCCCTAAAGAGACGTTTTTTTCTACATAAGATTCAGAGAGACTGTGCGCGGCCAAGGCTTCCATGAGTGGGAGCTTTGGAGGCTTAGGACTTCGAATCAAGGCCTCCGCACTCAAAGTCCCAACTAAGAAAAATCCCCCAAGAAGACTCCACCCACGACTCATAATGAAAGGGTCTCCATCAAAATGCGCGCCTTCTTTTCATAAGAGGTCGATGGAAATTCTGCGATCAGAGATTCGTAGACCTTTCGAGCATCATCCACTTTACCAACTGCTTTCAAATTTCTAGCTTTACCCATATAGGCCAATGGTTTTAGGGGATTTTTTTGAAGATTGAGGGATTTTTCGTAAATTCCTAGAGCTTCCTCGTTTTTGTTGAGGGATTCCAGGGAAACACCCCAACCCTCCAAGGCCATCGCCGCATAAAGCGGATAGTGTTTGCTGATCGGACTTTCGACAATGGCGCGGTAAGCTTTCGTTGCCTCATCATAAGCTTTTTCCTCGACATGCCAGCGACCGATCTTCAGACCGGCCGAAGCTGCCGCCGCCGTCCCCGGAAACTTCCTTTGCACTTCGGCGAGTTTGTCTAAATACTCAGCCTTCTTTTCTGCTGGCCAGGTTTTGAAAACCGCCAGGGGATCCGAGGACAAAAGCTCGGCTTCTTTCATGGCTTTTTCTTCCATCGCCTCTACTTCGAACAAAGCTTCGAAGGCTTGAACAGATTTTTCACGTCGGCCTTCTTCACGCCAGTGATAGAAACCGTAAGCCGCCGCAGCCAAGACTACGAGACCGCCGATAACTTTGAGAAGCTGCATCAGCTTCTCTACCTTAATTTGGACACTGAGTTGGTCATTCATGGGCTTTGAGGGTACCATGGAAGCATGAAAGTTTCACGGTTCGGTGTGATCTTTGTTTTGCTTCTAAGTACCGGGCATTATTGGGGCTCGAAAGCCTTCGCGGCCCCTAAAAACGTCGTCGGTGACTTCGGATTCGGCGTCAACAATATCGGCACAGGTCAGTCGCCCTCGCTTTCGATGGATTGGCAAAGTTCAGAGGCCGGAGGATTCGAAGTCTTAGTCGGTTTGAAAAGCGTCAGTTCTTCAAATGAGCTGCGCCTTGGGATTCGCAGCACCCGCAATCTTTTTGTCGAAGATCATCAAGATTTTTTTCTCTTTGCAGGATTTGGTTATCTGTCTCGAAGTTCGGGTAATGGTTATTCGCTGGAGGGCGGAGCCGGATCTCGCGTCTACTTTTCTGAATTTCCCAACACCGGACTTAGCTTTGGTGGCGGTTTCGATTTGGAATCTGCGAATGGCATGCGTTTAAATTCCAAGGTTTTCTTTGGGGTTCACTACTACTTCTAACGAGGACACACGATGAAGGCACAATCCAATCATTGGAAACGCTCACTCGCACTTGGGCTAACACTAGTTTTGACTCCCTTTGCTCAAAGCTGGGCACAAAGTTACGATGACTTCACACAGTTTTCTGCAGAGCCCGTAGCGCTCGATCAAGAATCACGCGAGATCTTTGGTCGTTTTTTCCAAAGCGAAATTCTTTTCGGAACCGGCCTTGCGACCGGCGGCCTAGGTAGCGCTTATGGTCCCGGCCTCAACATTGGCCTTCGTTTTGTGCTTTATTTTGACCAGATTTGGGCCATGGAACTCGGCGGGCTTTTCGCTCGCCATGGTAGTGCGGCCTACACTCCGTCGAATACCGGAGATTCCAATATCGATTACGCTTTTTCGACTCGTTTACTCGTTCCCTCACTCGGTTTTCGCTATGGCTTTGACCAGGAAGCCCTACCCCGCGGATTCACAACGCTAAATCCCTACCTTTCCTTGAATGGAGAACTTATTTTTCGATCAGAAAAACCCGACAATCTTGCGGAGGCAACGACCGGTGGTTTTACGGGGTCGATGGAGGATTGGCAGTCCAGCGAAGCGAACAATTCGACCGCTTTCGGCGTGAGTTTCGGTGGCGGAGTTCAGTTCGATGTTTATAAAGAAAAGCTCTATCTGGCGATCGACTTGCGCTACCACTACATTTTTTGGCCCGACGCATCAGCACGGGTTGGTAGCGAGCTCAGTCGCTCGGGTTCCTACTTCACTCTGCTGGGTGCCTTTGTCATTAATTACTAGTTGGCATCATCGAAGTAGCCACTTTGGGCGCGAGCGAAAAATTTTTGACCCCCCTTCCCAAATTCTCAGAATGATTAGAGAATAGTCCTGTGAGCTTCTTTTCCTTACCGCTCAGCCTCTTTAATATCCTGCGTAGCCTCTACCGGGCGAAGACGCTTGATACGCGCCGCGAAACGATTCAAATTCTTCGTTATCAATCTAAGAAGCCGGCCATCATGGCGCCTCAGAAGCGCTTTTCACTCTTCTATCGCCCGCAGGCCGTTAAATCATTTCTATTTATCACAGTGGTCGGAGTGGTCGTCATTTGGACAATCAAAAACTACATCGACATCATTCGCCATCTTTAGATTTGAGCAATTGCAAAGACTCAATTAGCGTCCCGAATTGTGGCACGTTTAAGTCGGAAATCTTCTCCCGAGAATCTCTCACTCTTTGATTCCCTTCCTCTTTTTGCCGAAGATCAGCCCCGCGCACAGTCCGCAATTATTTGGATCGACAAAAGCCCGCTGCTCGCTCGGGAAAGCCAACATTGTGCGGATCTTTTGGATCAGCTTGAAAATCTTCACCTTGAAGTCGAAGCCTTTCGCCAAGAATCTCAGCCACGCTATCGCAATTGGCTTAGGAAGGAATTCTCTGCAAAATTTGAGCCGCACAAAAGGCTTCGCTCTCGGCTGGCGCGACTACTTCAACTCACGATCAGTGTCGAAAGTGAAGCCGCCTTGTGGGGATGCAGCGAAACCGAAGCATTTATGCGCGTAGAAAAAATTCAGGGAGATGCACGCCCTTTTCTCGATGCCCCCTTTGAGGACGTTTTTTTCTCAAGTGATTTCCCTGACCCGGATGAAGACCTTTTTGACGCCAAGCATTTTAACGGAAGTCCTAGTGAAGAGAACTTTGCACGTGATTTGTCCAAAACTTCGCGGCACCGAAGGCGGGAATCAACCGACGCAGAGGAATTGCGCCGCAAAGCTCTCTACCGAAAACTTGCACGCAAGCTTCACCCGGATCACAACCGTGATCTGCCGCAAAAAATGCGCGAATTATGGTTTGATGTTCAAGAAGCTTGGGAAGAAGGCTCCGTAGAAAGTTTGGAGTCACTTGTACTGCTGCTCGAGGGAGGAAATTCGGCCTCTACCTCGATTCACTTATCCCAAATCAAAAGCTTGGACCGATTGCAAAGCGTGCGCATGGATCTCAGAAGGCGTTTGGATGCCGTCAGCAGTTATTTACGAAAGGCTCGAAAAAGTCTTGCGTGGAACTTCGACACCCTGATTAATGATCCGACCCGCATTGAAAAACTGCGTCTCAAGATTGAGGAGGACTTTGCCGCTCACTTTGAGCGGCTGGCAGAAGCAATCCAAAAACTCGAAAAGCGAATTGAGGGCTGGCGAAATCAGCAGGCTGCCTTTGAAAACGGAAAACTTTTCTAAAGTCGGATAAAATACGCACTATGGATCCACTTACTCAGGGCGCATTGGGCGCGGTCGTAGCGCTGGCCTTTCGGAAAAAAGATCCTCCCATTCAGACAATCATTCTGGGCGCATTGGGCGGCATGGCCGCAGATCTCGATGTGCTCATTCAATCCTCCGAAGACTCACTCATGTATTTGCAGTATCACCGCCACTTCAGCCACTCTCTGGCATTCGTGCCACTGGGAGGACTCTTGGTCGCATTGGCACTTGCTCTTTTAAGGGGTCGACCGAAGTTATGGAGAGACTTCTTCCCTGCCGCCTTTTTCGGTTATGCAACGCACGGCCTTCTGGATGCCTGCACAAGCTATGGAACTCTGCTTTGGTGGCCCTTTTCCGATACCCGCGTGTCGTGGAGCATTATAGCAATTATTGATCCCCTCTACACCGGACTTTTACTAGCGGCAATTTTTGCAGCCTATCGAAAAAAACAAAAACTATTTATTTATCTATTTGGATTGAGCTTTGTTTATCTCGCGATTGGCTTGATACAAAATCAGCGTGCAGAGGCTCTCACCCGCGCCCATTTAAGGGCGCAAAAGATCAAAGAAGCATTTCATATTGATGCCAAACCTACGGTCTTGAATCTTTGGTTGTGGCGTGTGAATTATTCATTACCCGGTCGCCACTGTGCACTTGCGGTATACAATCCATTTTGGGCGCCCACCCGTTTTTACGAAGGAACTTGTGCACCCAGCTTTGGCCCCATAGATTTGGCCCAAAAAGTCCCCGTTGATTCACGTCTCGCAAATGATATCCGCCGATTCTCATGGTTTTCAGAAGGCGTCATCGGCTACCATCCGGAGAATCCTGATTTTTTGATCGACTTTCGCTACTCTCTTATCCCGAACTCGCTAGAGCCACTTTGGGGAATTCAGCTCGATTGGAATCAGCCCCAGCAGGGCGTCGAATTCATCACCAGCAGAAATTTCGATGTCGCAAAGCGCGAGCAATTTTTCCTAATGCTCCGCGGCAAATAATCTTATTGCGCAGCGTTAGCCGTCCCTAATTGAAGCTCAATTCTCGACTTCTGAAATCCGATAAGTCCCTAGGAAACCTACACCATGAGATGGATCAATAAAGCCTTTCGATTTTTACTCCCAGATTGGCTGATTCCGCCGCGCTATCAAAGCCTTTGGTTGGAAGAAGAAAAGTTCCGTTTTCTGGTCACCATCAAGTACGGACTTTGGCTCTATGCCGTAGGACACCTCGCCCACCACTTTCTGATCGACCCAGGACTAAAGCTCGAACCAGCCTCAAAATGGACGAGCTATCGCTTTTCAATGGCGGGCCTTGCAATCATCGCTTGGATGGCAAGTGAGTACGTCCAACGCTTTGGTCATCGCTGGGTGAAGGTCCCGTTCTTTGTTTGGGGCTTCATTGCCGCCCACTATCAATTTGAAACTCTCTTGTGGAGTGAGAAGGTTCCCCAAGAACTATGTCTAGTTGTCGCGTTTTTGATCGCATTAGCGATTCGCTCCTCACCCTTCATCACCTTGAGTTATTTCCTCTTCATCACATTGAGTTCTTGGCCCGCACTTGCCAGTCGCAGTGAAGAACTACCCTACATCATCAGTGGCATCTGTTTGTGTGGAACCGCGATCGTAGTTTTGCGCGCCCGCATGAGCACCGATATTCGCGCCTTTGTTGCAACCATTGAAAACCTCGAGACACAGAAGCGACTCGTAGAAGCCCAAATGGAACTCAACAATCAGATCAAAGCCTTTTTACCAAAGATCATTCATGACCGCTTCACTTCACTTGTGCAATCACGGCGCGCGAGCTCGCTGGCGGCCATGGATCAAGTGACCCGACTTCGAGAAACACCCGTCGCCTGTCTCTACTCGGATATCCGCGGCTACACCAAACTCTCCAGCGCTTCATTAACTTTTCTGAATGAAGTGGCGATCCCGAATATCAAAGTTTCGACAGAAGTCGTGGAATCTAATGGCGGCATTCCCCGCCTCGTGGGCGACTTAGTTTTCTCTTACTTTGACTGGGAGCCCCGCCTTTCAATTTTGAAAGCCCTCAAAACCGGCATCGATCTTATCAATACAAATAACCAAATGAATGAAAACATGATGGAAAGCCAATTTGAAATCAAGCGATTCGTCTCGATCTCTTTTGGCCATGCGCTTGTCGGAAATATTGGTGGCAGTGAGAATGCTCGGGAAATCACGGTCATGGGCAGACCGGCAAATATTTTGTCTCGAATTGACCAACTCACCAAGGTCAAGGCCTTCCTAGACTGTCTTCCGAAAAATGCGGTCATACTCGACAAAATGAGTATGGAGGCCCTTTTTCGCGCTAACTGGAAACATAACATCATCGAGATCTCGCTTCTTGCACTCAATCTTAAGATTCGCGATTTCCCGGAAGAAACACATCTTTATTGCGTCGAAAGCGATGACAAGAATCTCGCCCACGTTAGTGAACTTATTGCAGAACTCGATTCTCAGAATATTGATGAATTCAACAGGAGAGCCTCATGAGCCAATCCAGCATCAAAATCATTAGCCCCCCCCAGCAAGCATCCGAAAGAGCGGCGGATATTCACAGCCCTTTCATTCCTTTTGAAGTTTACCAAGGCGAAAACATTAAGGCTGTCGTTCGAATTCCAAATTCAGACACCGTTTTTGAATTGCCTGTGTGGCGGATGAGCCCTCTGGGGATAGAGCTCGCAATCGATAGCACGACCGGTAGCCAATTCCAAATGGGCCACGCACTCGACCTAGAACTCACAATAAAAAAACAGAAATGCAGTTTCAAAGGACTTGTTGTTTCCCAACAGGGCCGCGAACGTAATGTTGATCTCATTGGCATACGTTGGTTCGCTGAACAGCAGACGCAGAATACTCCAGGATCCGAACGTAGAAGTCACCGTCGTTGGCTTTGTGGCGAGGAGTTTCTTCCCACCGGCATCGCTCCGAACCCCCTTCGTTTTGGCGACTTCATTCACTTTCGAATCAAGGACCTCTCCAAAGGTGGCCTTCGCATTTTTACCAGCCTCAGGAACCGTTACATCATTCCTGGCATGGAACTCACTACGACGATTAGTTTTCCCATGTTCGGACAGGCACAGGTGCGCGTTAAGGTGATCGACGTACGCGTTCAATCCGACCGCGGAAAAGACTTTCTCTCTATTGGCGCTTCTCTCATCAATCCGCAACGAAGTTTACTTTCCATGATCGCCAACTATGTATTGCAGTTTTCGCCGAACACCAATATCGATGATGTTAAATCAGACTCGCTTTTACCCAAAACCGTCGCCGACAAAGTCAGCTATTCCTATGCAAAGACCAAAGAAGATTTCGAAGAGGTCTTAAAGCTTCGCCTTGTGGCTTATCGCCAATCTGGGAAAATCGATCCGAATCGAACGGCCGAAGAAATGGGCGATTCCTTTGATACACGTTCACGAATACTCATGGCCCGCTATCGAGGAAAGCTTGTTTCCACGATGCGTATCATGTTTCACGATTCGGAAGACTCACTGGAGCATGAACGATTCGCAAAGATTCCGGATTGGTTCCCGCGAAAAGACGAGTTCGTGGAGGTCACACGATTTTGTATCGATCCCCATTGGCAGGGCGGCGATCTTATTTTTGGAATGATGAGGCAACTCTTTTTAGTGATGGCCCACGCCGGAAGGCGATACGCAGTTTCAAGCGCTACCAAAGATATGATGGATAGTTTCTATCTTAAATTTGGCGCGCAACTTGTCGGAGACCCCTTTAGGCACGGCGATTTAGCTGACCACGATCACTATCTTTTCCTCTTTGACATTTCAAAGGTGATCAAAGGTCAAACCGTTGGGCCCATTCTCTGGAATCTTCTACTGGCCGATGTTTATGATTATGTCGTCTCGAACGACTACTACTCTCAGGACCCGTTGACGGCTGTACGCATTCGATTCTACCGACTCTTTCGCCCGCTAGCGGATTTACTGCGCAGCAAATTGATGCGGCCCCGAGAATCGAAGAAATCGCTCTCTGACAAACGTGCGGCCGAGGCCGCAGAAAACGCTAAAGCTTATTAAGTGGAAAGGCGTCGTTTAGCGAAAGGGTAGAATTTCGATCGTTTCCAAAGATCGATAAACGGACTCGGCCACAAGATCATGACCCTCGTCAGAGAGATGTAGTCCATCTTTGGGATGCAAGATCTGCATTGTAGATAGTCCTCTATTTTGGGAAAGAGCTGCTGAAAAATGAAATGTTTTGCCGAGAGTGCTGAGCTCATTGAGCTCTTGCACAAGCGCCTCTAAACCCTCGTTTAGCATCCGGCCCATTTTGAGTGCCGTTTGCCTACGATCCTTCTTGATGACCCCCATCACAGAATGAGTCGACGGCAGGTGAGGAAAGCTTTTCGGATCATTCTGATGAGCTTTCTCGGCTTCTTCATGGGCTATGAGAAAACTTTCAAAATCAATCAGGCCCAGTACGACGATATCGAGCGGCTCTTCCCCATCTGAAAATAGAGACTGGATTTCTTGAAGTCGAAGCTTATAAGTCGTCAGAAAATTCTTTTTATGGCGGAGAAGCCTTTCGCTTTCACTAAGCGACTCCTTCTCTTCTGCAGAAAGGCCCTCATCCCAATCAAGATCATTGTGACCAATCAAGAGTAGGATCAGATTTGCTTTCCCGCCATCGCTCTGAAAATCGCGAATCTGTTCGTCGAGGGATTTTACCCCAGCAGTGGCTTTCAACTGAGCCAAGGGAGATTTGTCTTTGCCCAGTTTGGCGCCCACAGTGGCATAATTTTTGATGTGAAGAGGGTGTCGAGGATTCTGGCGTTTGATGCGTTCAAAGAGACTGTCGATCGCATCCTCCTCCTGGTCAACGGCCCAATCTTTACCGATCGCTTTGCTCATGCGTTGCAAGGAATCGAAGATATTCGAGTTATGCCAATAGCTTTTTGCGAGACTGTCCCCAAAAACTACGATTTTCTTTACTTCCGACTCTTCTGAAAGGCGATGAATTGCTTCCGTTGGATTAATGATTCCCGCTTTATCAGCGGCGTAACTGCTAGAGACGACAAAGATCAAAGCGAAAGCTAGAGGGACTTTCCACGCCATAGAGGCGCAGAATATAGCCGAAATGACGCGTTGCGTCAAATACGAATTTAGCCTCTGGAGGCTCAAATTATCTCAGGGAAGTGGGATTTTAGGCCAGAACATGCCGGCTTCTTTTCTAAACTTTTCGTATTCGCCAGATAGCCCGGTGGACGCGAATTTCTTTTCCTCAAAACGCGCCGCTGCCGCATAGATGGCCGCCTCGATGACGATGACCAAAATCAAAAGTGGATTCAGAGTCAAAACGTAGTTTGCGATGAAAGTTAACAAGTAGGCCGTGTAAAAAGGATGCCGAATATAACGATAGGGTCCCTGTCGATTGAGATGCTGAGGCAGATCGCTTTGAAATGCTAGACTTAGAGGACGAGCACGATTTGCGGCCCGAGCCCACCAGAAAAGACCTTTGGAAAGAAGAAGGAGTGCGATACCGCCACCAATTTGCGCAATATCAGCGGTTGATTCAAAGCTAATGCCCGCTTCGGCCCATCCATAGAGCACCCAGATCTGCAGCAAGCTCAATAAAATAAAAGCCGCTTTCAAAAGACGAAGGCCCAGAGGATTTTCCTGATCTTGTCGAAAGGCAAGGCCCTTCACGGTCAGTCCAAAAGTTGCAAGATTCAAAAGCGACAATCCGAAGATAATCCAAGCCACAGAAAAAGTTTACGTGCAGTTTCATCTTTGAACAAGATGGGGATAGCTCGAAATTACAATCAAATCCCGCGATTTTTCGATCGTTGTTTGCGGTGGAATTCGATCGCGAATCGATGGGCTTCATCACGCAAATGGGTCAGTAGTTTTTTCACATCCGGATCTTTCAGCGTTTTTGCATTTTTCTGATTTGGGAAAAAAATTCGTTCTTCTGTCGACTGGACTTCCTCGGCGGCGAAATCGCTCTCCGTGCGCGCTTTCGCTAGACCCACCACCGGAAAGTTTAGGCCAGCTCCAGAGAGTATCTCGGAGACACTGGCTAGTTGGGCTCTGCCGCCGTCCACCACCAGAAGATCGGGACGTGGAGAGTCTGTCTTCAGGTAACGACGCGTGACTAATTCTTGAAGACTTTTAAAATCGTTCTGCCCGGAAAAACCCTGAATTTTATAATGACGATAGAGGGATTTTTCAGGCCTTCCATCGACAAAAACAACGCAACTGGCGACATTGGCTTCGCCTTGAAAATTAGAAATATCGATGCATTCCATAACTTTCGGTACTGCGTCGAGTTTCAAAAAGCGAGCAACTTTTCGAAGCGCATCGTGACTCATCTCCAATCGCCGCTTCTTATCGCTCCACACTTGTTCGGCCTGCTGATCCGCAAGTTCCATGATCTGCGCCGTAGTATCGTTTTCATGAGAAAAGCGAAGTGATTCAAAACTCGAGATCCCCAACTCATCAATCGTCTCAGCTGAAGCTTCCGCCTCTTTTTCAACCGTCGTCAGAGGAACAAATGATTCGCCAACTTTTCGCAAGGCTGATTCAAATTCCGCTCGTTCAAGTCGGAGCGACTCATCCGGCACCACAACTTCCATTGGCAAAGGATTTTTTGCGTAATGCTGCAAAAGAAAAGCCCCCAAGAAATCTTCGGTCTCCAGTGCTTCCTCGTCCGCCGCACTCCAATGCATGCGCCCCAGTAATTTTCCGTTTCGAAACTGCAAAAGGAGCACCACGAAAATCGCGCCTTCGAAATTCTTGGGCCACCAGGTCCAAACATCACGATCGCAGAGATCAGTCTGTACCATCCGCTGCTCTTCTCCGACCAGACCTTGCACCCGTTGCAAGCGATCGCGGATCAACGCTGCCCGCTCGTAATCCATGCGCTCGCTGGCTTTAAGCATCTCGTCTTCCCAAGCTCGCAGCAGTCGATCCTGCCGTCCCTCAAGAAAAGCCGTAAAATCTTCGACCTGTCCGGCATAAGTTTTCTGATCCACAAGTCCCACACAAGGAGCCGTACATTGACCAATTTCATAGCTGAGACAGGGACGCGATCGATTCGCAAAATCGTGATCACGGCAGTCGCGCAGCTGGAAGACCCGTGCACCGTTTCTCAAAAATTCTCTCAATGCCAATCCGTCCGTAAAGGGGCCGAAATAGCGCGATCCGTCGCCTTTTCGCTGCTTTCGAGCAACATAGGGACGAGGAAAGGGATGAGCTAAATCCAATCGCACATAGGGATAGGTCTTATCGTCCTTGAGACGAATATTGTATTTGGGCTTCCATTTTTTGATGAGATTATTCTCGAGAAGCAGTGCCTCGACTTCGCTTCCGGCCAATAAACATTCCAAATCAAAAATGCGTTGCACTAGATGCTGAGTCTTTGCTGATAAATCTTCGGAGCGCTGAAAATAACTGCGCACGCGCGAGCGAAGACTCTTGGCCTTTCCCACATACATGATTTTTCCGTCCTGATCTTTCATCAGGTAGACACCGGGACCCTGAGGTAGATTCCCCAGAAGACTCGCCAAGTGTTCGGCGCGAGCCGGATCGTCCAGTGGATGCAAGCGTGTTTCCGTCATAGTGGCCAGATCTAATCTAGCAGCTTCCCGAACGTTTTTCAGGGACTCTTCAGAAGTTGAAGGGCCGGGCTATTTTTCCAACGTAACCGTTGGCAGTTTTTGCACGGCAATGTACTAATTTTCCAAACAAGAATTCTTGAGGGAAGACGGCTTTAGACGGTATTTAGTATATTCGTACTTTTTCACAGCATTGTATCTGCTCTGTTCGCTAGGACTAAGTTTGTGACCCTCAATCAACTTGCGCACCTCCTTGGTAGGGAAACCCAAGTCATAGAATGTATGATGTAGGCGAGCTTCCCAACTTATGAGTTCCCCTACACAGAGTCGCCGGAGTTTTTCCAGAGCGATGACCGCTGTTTGCCCTTCAGCAACCAGCGGTTTTTCACTTGTTGATTGGCAGTATGCACTGCAGCTCCAAGCCGGAATCGATTTCTCGGCCCACCCACTCGTCCACACAAGTGATAGCACAAAGATAAATCCAATGGCTTTCATGCCCAGTCTCAGTTCTTGAGGCAAGAATTCAAAATCGTTGCCGGCTCCAGGCTTGATACGTTTACATAATGGCCACCCTGAACACCAGTGACCATTGAGTATCCCTCGTTTCCCCAATATCCCTCCGCTATTTCGTTAAGCTCACGCCACGCTTCACCAGCAGTATCTCCCTCACCATAAGCCCACCTGATTTCCCCAAATCCTCCACGCACAGAAGCCGCAGAACAACTCCATCTAAAAAGCGGCCCGGCATCCGTCGGCAAAAGTGCCAAAATTCGAGTGCTGAGCTGATATCTTGAATCATCAATTCCGATCAAAGCAAAAACTTCATGTGCAACAAGTGAAACCTGTTCAGCGGAACGTGCCGTGAGCCCCAGCCATGAGGGTCGATAGATTTTAATCAGCTTTAGGTCTGGATAATTGACGGCATCTTTCTTTACTCCATCGACGTATAGTTCTTCTAAAACCATTTCAACGTCCATATCTTCAATCATTTTAGAAAACTTCTCGGCCGGGACAGTCGGAAAGACAGCCTGGTTTTCAGCGATGACTTTTGCAGCCCTGTATGCAATCGAGCGAAATTTCAATTCTGAACGAGACCCTCCGTTACCTTCTTTAGCCGAAAATGAAGTTCCGGATCCAAGCAGAGTTCCCAACAAGCAAATTTTTACTATATGTCGATTCATGATTCATTCCTTTCATTGGTTACCGGATAGAGCGAGAGACTTAAATGAAAGACTTTGTCTTTCGATTTTCCAGATTCTAAAAATTTTGTGAGCTTTCGCCGAAAATTCGTTAACCGTCTTTTGGCCTCGGGCAAGAGCGACGAATCCATAGCAAAAGTCATAGATGATTGGTCACGCTCGGTTGAAGGTAGGCTTTCCAGGGCATCAATTGCCTTTTCCAGAATCTGTTTTTGTAATTTTCGTCGAGCGATAGCTATATATTCATTGTCAAGGTTGGTCAGCTCGCCAGAGACGTCAACCCAAACACCCCTTTTGATCGCCAACATCTCAAGCTTCACAAGTCGCTCGATGGCCGCATTCACTTCGTTAGGGGAAATTCCCAGGACCCTTGCCACCCACCGAACATTGGATTTGAAGCCCTTGACCTTCGTCAATTCCAAAATTGCGTAATGATGCCAATCTGAAATTGCCTGAAAATGGTCAAATGCGATTTGTCGGAAATTTTCCGGCTGCAATTCACTACCCAAATCTCTCTGTTCCGCTCGCTCATCAACAAAAAAACTCATTTCATAGGGAGAGAGTCCAAAAGCTTTTCCAAGTTTCAAAATTGTCTTTCGATTGAGTTTTCTCTTTCCACTCAAAATCAGTGACAGATAGGGCGCACTGATCCCCAGTAGGCGCGCAAACGATCGCAAAGAGTACTGAGAATTCGTGCGAATTCGAAGAGAGAGCTCTTCTTGGAGAAACTTTCGGAAGTCGCCTGAACAGGCCCGAAGCAATTTAGCACGATCTTGCCGTTCCCGGCTCTGCTCCACTAACGATTGACTCATGGACGCTTGTTAATCTGCTTGGCAGAAGTTTCGCAAGTATTTTGATAACAATATGTTTACAAAAAATCGAATCTGCTTTTTGTAAACAGATTAACTTATATTGTTCACTCAGGGACTGTTCAGAAGTTGAAGGGCCGGGCTACTTCCAAAAGTGGGTCGCTCAGAGAAGCTTTCCACTTCATCATTGCGGCTAGCCCTTCCCAACACTGACTGCATTTGTTGAAAGGCAATCTGGTAACGCTCAATCGCGTTTTTTGAATCATCCACCCCGGCGCCCAGATGAAGTGCGTCTTCTTGAAATCCATGAGGCACCTGAATGATTTTTCCGCGCCGATAATAAGGCGAGTCGATCTGTGTTCTTGGCACCCCTCGCAAGGCGTGGGCATAGCTAATCGATAGATCATCAGAGAGAAAAGTTTCGCGTCAAGCTTCATTAAGATCACGAATCAATTCTAAAGGTACATTCTCGACCCAATACAGAACACCGCCGTAACCCTCCGCGAGATCGATGCTGGAGACTCTGACGTCATTAATCTGCATTGGACTCTGTCGAAGAGAGCGGGGACCATCAATCTCCATACTTTCCCAATTGCGTCCCGATGATGTAAGCACTTCGCCGGGTCGATGATAGGCAATCCACGAAAGTTCACGAAGCATACCCCGAGGGTAAAAGGTGTCGTCATCGATCGTCACCAGTAGCGCATCCGGATCCAGGTCCCTCAAATAAGTGGCCGCAGTGAGCAATTTACTTGCGGGGCCCTCGTCCACTTCGGGACGAAGAATTTTAATCTTCGGATGCGTCAGGAGGAAAGTTGGAATTTTGTATTCCTTAGAGCTACGTGAGAATTTTTCCGGAAGCGACAAAATTAGACTTTCAATGGAATCCCAATCCAACGTTTCCAAAAGAGCCGGAAGTTTCTCGATGCGCTCTGGCGAAGTGGTGAGCGAGACGTAGAGTCGATGTTTTTCCTGAAAGATCGCAAAATCCGGATCCTGCACCTCACGCCGGGGCCCCCACTTTGCCTTTTCCGCCGCAACTCGAAGCACGGTCTCTTCACTCAGAAAACGCGCGCCAACGAGTAAAGCTCTTCGCGTCAGTGCGTACTCGTACCAGGCAACACTGGAGCTGAGAGATCGCCAGCAATCACTCAGAGAAGTTTTAGCGTGTGCCGAAGTTGAAGGCAGGAAAAGTAGGGCCATAAAAATAACGGCCGGGAAAAAAACTCGCACGCAGCAGCTATAGACTCTTGCTGAAGTCATTCCAAATAAATCTCATATTGAAAGGTGATGTCGCCCCTGCAAAGTAGACTCACAGATTTAAGATTTTCAGAACTTAGAATCGGATTGGGAATCAAACGTTCACGGGAAATAGATACAAATAACTTTCCGTCTGAGGAGTACTCAACTTCGGATACTGCAGAAAGAGACAGTGAGCCTAATCCTGCCGAATAACCTAAATTCGCAAATCCTACCTCTGATGAAAGCGCCAAAAGCAACGGGTGAAAGTGATAATGATAGTAAGCAACGTCTGTCTTTGGAAAAGAACCCGGTCCAACACTCATCAATCGTGCGATGGCTTCCACTCGAAATCGGTAAAATTCACCGCTGCGAGTTTCGGCAAGGATGTGTTCGATCACGCGCGGTGTGGGACTCAGAAAATGCACATCGGGTGGTAGAAGTTTTCCATCAATGACCGCGGTGGAGTTTCCAACTTTGACCACAAGTTGGGAAATCTCATGCTGCGGAATGGCTGCAAGAAGAAGTCGGTCTGATAGCCCCGGAAAAAGTTCAGAAAGACGTTCTTTGAGTGGAGTGGTCTCTGTTAAACGGTCTCGAAGGGCCCCCTCACCCAGGGGCCCTTCGCAGGCCTTGCCTCTAGAAAGGCCCCCGAGGCACAGCACTCCACAAATTACTATCGCGAAGTACCGAAACCCCTTCATAACGCACTGCGTCTATCAGTCCCCTTTACTTGGGTCAAGCAGAAGTGAGGGCCTCCGGCTGATTGGCCGAATTTCCAGGCTTTTTTCGCTTGATCGAGGGGTCGGATGATGTAGCCTCCCCGTCGATTGATGTCTTTCAGACATCAACAAAAATACACACGCCGGATTCAACGAATTCGACTTGGTCGTTTGTTTTGAAAGCAAACGAGGTTCCGGCGGAGGCTCAACCAAGTTGAAGGAGGATTAATGACTGCAACTGTAACCATGAAAGATCTATTGGAAGCCGGCGTACACTTTGGCCACCAGACCAGCCGGTGGAATCCCAAGATGAAGCCCTACATTTTCGGCTCACGAAATGGGATCTACATCATCGACCTTCAAAAAACGGTCGGCTTAGCGAAGGACGCTCTGACCTACATCACAAAGATCGCCTCAAGCGGCCAGAAAGTTCTCTTTGTCGGCACAAAACCCCAAGCTCAAGAAGTCATTCGCACCGAAGCCGATCGTTGTGGCATGCCTTATGTAACAACACGTTGGTTGGGCGGCACGCTCACCAATTTCCAAACGGTCCAAGGTTGCCTTGGAAGCTTAGAGAAAATTCAACAAAAGAAAGACACCGGCCTGATCGATGACATGCCGAAAAAAGAAAAAGCCGCGATGGAAAAGGAATACGCGCGTTTAATGCGTAACCTCGGCGGTCTTCGCAATCTTCGCGATCGCCCCGGCGTAATTTTCATCATCGACCCTTCTAAGGAACACATTGCTGTCGCAGAAGCTGCGTGCCTGCGTATTCCGATTGTTGCAATTACAGACACGAACTGTGATCCGGACCCCATCGATTACATCGTTCCTGGTAACGATGACGCCGTAAAAAGCATCAAGCTCTTCTCCACCGCGGTGGCGGATGCTGTATTGGATGGCTTGAAGATTTTTGAAGAGCGAACGCGTTCTGTCGGTACGCAAGCTCAAAACGCTGCAGAGAGCGCAACGGCTGCTTCGGCAACGGCTGCTCTGGCAGAAGAATTGGCGGCAGAAGAGTCGGCATTCATCCCTGGTAAAACCTCGACAACGGATCGCGAAGGCCGAACGGTCAACGTAGAAGTGCGTCGCTCAGTTAAATCCACGGATCGCAACTAGAAAGGACTGAGACATGGCGGAAATTACTGCAGCTCTTGTAAACGAGCTTCGCAAAAAAACCGGCGCGGGAATGATGGATTGTAAAAAAGCCCTCACCGAAACCGGCGGTGATTTGGATAAGGCTTCGGAAACTTTGCGGAAAAAAGGTCTAGCCGCGGCCGCTAAGAAGGCTGGTCGAATCGCTGCCGAAGGTGTCGTCTCCAGCTACATTCACGCTGGCGGTCAAATCGGCGTTTTGGTCGAAGTAAATTGCGAAACCGATTTTGTCGCTAAGACGGATGACTTCCAAAATTTCGTCCGAGACATTTGCCTTCACATTGCGGCTCAGAAGCCCCAGTACGTGAAAAGTGACGAAGTTTCGCCGGAAGCCATCGCTAAAGAGCGCGAAATTGCCCTGGATCAGGCCAAGCAGTCCGGGAAACCGGCTGCCGTTCTTGACAAAATCGTTGAAGGAAAAGTTCAAAAATACTTCGATGAAATTTGTTTAATGAACCAAGGTTTTGTTAAAGATCCAGACAAAAAAATCTCGACCCTTCTGACCGAGCTTGTGGCGAAATTGGGTGAAAACATTCAAGTGCGTCGTTTTGTCCGTTGGGAAATGGGTGAAGGTATCGAAAAGAAATCTAACGACTTCGCAGCCGAAGTTGCCGCCCAGGTGGGCGGTTAAGGCCCGAGGTACGACCCGTCATGGGATCGGGATCAGTCGCGACACCTACGAAGTCTAAACGTATTCTATTGAAGCTTTCCGGCGAGGCTCTCGCCGGAAAGCGCGATTTTGGTCTCGATGCAGAAACTCTTGAATTTGTCGCACGGGAAATTAAAGGTATTCGAGCCCAAAAGGTGGATGTCGCTATCGTTGTCGGTGGCGGAAATATATTCCGTGGCATCCAGGGCTCGCAACACGGAATGGATCGTGCGACCGGCGATTACATGGGAATGCTTGCTACGACGATCAATGCATTGGCCCTGCAAGACGCACTTGAGCGCGAAGGTGTAGATACACGCGTGCAAAGTGCGATTCGCATGGAACAGGTCGTTGAACCTTACATTCGACGCCGAGCAGTTCGTCACTTGGAAAAGGGCCGAGTCGTCGTATTCGCCAGTGGAACAGGCAATCCCTATTTTTCGACGGACACTGCGGCGGCACTACGCGCGATGGAAGTTGAGGCCGATGTTCTGATCAAAGCAACTAAAGTGGACGGCGTTTACAACAAAGATCCGATGAAATTCAAAGACGCTACAAAATTCGAAACGCTCACCTATATTGACGTTCTTCGCGATGGGCTTAAAGTGATGGACAGCACTGCCATCAGCTTGTGCATGGACAACAAACTTCCGATAGTCGTTTTCGACCTTCAGGAAAAGGGCGCTCTACAGCGCCTGGCCCGCGGCGAAAATGTAGGTACGCGGATTACGGTTTAGTTTTAAGGAGAAAAATTATGAGTCTGCCCGAAGAAGCTAAAGACAAAATGGACAAAGCATTGCAGTCGCTCAAGTCAGATTTGGCGCGCGTGCGCACAGGTCGAGCTTCGCCCGCTTTGGTCGAAAACCTTCGGGTGGATTATTATGGCACGCCAACCCCCATCAACCAAATGGCGCAGATTTCGATACCCGATCCTAAAACGATCATGATCTCCAGTTGGGATCAGTCGGCGATTCCTTTGATCGAAAAATCCATCATTGCCGCCAACATTGGCCTGACTCCAAATGTTGATGGGAAAATCATTCGCCTCAATGTCCCGGCACTCACTGAAGATCGGCGAAAAGACATCGCAAAATCCGTGAAAAAAATGGGCGAAGATTCCAAGGTTGTTATCCGCAATCATCGTCGCGACTCCAACGAGGCGATCAAGGCCCAAGAAAAATCTAAAGCCGTATCCGAGGATGAAGCCAAACGACTTCAGGAACAAATTCAGAAACACACGGATCAAGCAGTCACCGACGTCGACAAACTGATCGAAGCCAAAATTAAAGATGTGATGACTCTCTAAATCGTAGATTGAGAGAAAGAGGGCTGAGTGTCTAAAGCGGAATCCACGATCCCCCAGCATGTGGGAATCATTATGGATGGAAATGGCCGATGGGCTCGATCGCGCGGATTGCCTCGAAGTTTAGGGCACATGGAAGGCACCTCTAAGGTCAAGGAAATCATCCGTGAATCCGATCGACTGGGCATTAAGATTCTGACGCTTTATTGTTTTTCAACCGAGAATTGGAAGCGCCCGGAAGACGAAGTTTCCATTTTGATGAAACTTCTTAAAGATTATCTGCTCAAAGAACGTGACGAGCTCCATAAAAACAACGTGCGTCTTCAAGCCTTGGGGCAGGTCGATCGCCTTCCATCACATTTGCAAAAACTTGTACGTGAAACGGAAGTCTATCTTTCGAAAAACACGGGAATGATTCTAAACTTCTGCATCTCCTACGGAGGACGAACGGAAATTCTCGAAGCCACGCGCCACTTGGCTGAATCAGTTAAACGCGGAGAAATTAGATCTGATGAAATCACTGAAGAGCGTTTTTCATCTGCACTTTATACGGCCGGACTCCGGGACCCCGATCTCATCATCAGAACCAGTGGAGAAAGTCGAATATCTAATTTTCTCTTATGGCAATTGGCCTACGCAGAACTTTATTTCACCGACGTCAGTTGGCCAGAATTTCGTCCGGAGAATCTTCAAGAAGCCTGTCGCGCATACGCCAGCCGCAAACGTCGCTTTGGTTCAACCGACGAAATCATTCCAGCTACAAGCATTCCGGAAGCGGAGATGGCCAAATGAGTTTGGAACTGCGCCAACGTTTGATTGGCGCTGCTTTTGCAATCGTAATTTTGCTGACGACTTTTTTAGTGCTTCCGGATGAAGCTACTTTTGCATTGGCGCTTTTGGTGGCTTTACAAGCCTGGCGCGAATATGCCCGCATGATGGGCCTCAAGGCTCGCCCATTGATACACCAATTTGGCTACCTCTGGCTGACACTATCGATGTCGATCACTTATTTTGCGGGCCCCTCAGGCGGTGGTGCTGGTCTTTCGTGGATATGGTTATGGATGGCCTTTTTTGGCGGCTTCTTTTTGTTGGGAGTTGAAAGTCTTGTCTTTAAACAGAGCACAGATGTCACAGCCGCTTGGCGCGATCTCTGTCGCTTTGTTATGGGTGTTTCCTATCTCTTTTTACTTTTTGGTTTTATTGGTCCGGTTATGAGCCTTCCCCATGGACTTCAGATCCTGATTACAGGGATGGCTTCGATCGCCATTGCTGACACCACCGCCTATTTTGTTGGTAAAAAATGGGGGCGTCGGAAGTTCTGGCCCGAGATATCACCCGGCAAAACCTGGGAAGGGGTTTACGGTAGTCTTGCGGGGGCAATTCTCGGTGCCGCACTTAGTTGGCTCGTTTTTTACTTCGCAATGAGTCAAGGAAAGGTATTGAGTCTTTCGGGCACCTTCCTCATCGGCCTTATTGTCGGACCTCTCTCGATCATGGGAGATCTTTTGGAGAGTTTGATGAAGCGCGCCTCGGGAACCAAGGATTCGGGGACACTGATGCCTGGTCACGGGGGAATTTTGGATCGCGCTGATGGTCTTGCCCTAGTCTTCCCGCTTCTCTACTTCCTCTTTTGATCGCCTTGGTTCAAGATTTCGCCTGAAATTGTCAAAGCTTAGAGAAATTTCGGTGGGTTTTTCCTTCGGCCTCCAGTAAATTCATAGTCATGTTCGATTTTGATTATATTTTTGGCTTTGCGGCTTTATTGGGAATTCTTATTTTCATCCACGAGCTCGGACACTTTCTAGCGGCAAAGTGGTGTGGAGTACGCGTTGAAATTTTTTCGATCGGAATGGGTAAAAAAATCTTCAAATTTAAAAAGGGCGAAACTGAATACGCCCTCAGCTTGATTCCCATCGGTGGCTACGTAAAATTGACTGGACAGGACCCTCGCGAAGAAATCGGACCCGAGCTAAGCCAAAAATCCTTTCGGGCGAAATCTCTTTGGCAACGTTCAATAATCGTTTTAGCGGGACCGCTCTTTAATGCGATCCTTGCTCTTCTCATTTTTGTTATGCTCTTTGTAGCAGGCAATCAGGTGGTTTCCCCGGTACTAGAGCGCGTGTTGGCTCATTCGCCTGCCAGCGAAGCTGGTTTCCAAAGTGGGGACCGCGTTGCCCTCATCGAAAGCACTGATGGAAAAAAGTTCAGGCCGAGAGAATTGCCCCAGTTATTGAACTATGTAGGCGACAACGCGGGAAATCCTTTACGCTTTGAGATCCTTCGTAAGGGCGACAAAACGCCCATTAGCATCCACTACACCCCGGAAGAAAAGGTCGCCAAAGATTTTTATCTTCAGGTTCCCAAGGTGCAAGGCACTATTGTCGGAGCTGAACGCATTGCTCGCGGCAGCATGCTTTTTATTTCCAAGGATTCACTCCTCTATCGCGAAGGCTTGAGGAGTGGTTTTATGGTTGAACGCGTCGACTTGCGCGGTGGCCCCGTTACAGAAAGCTTCGAAATCCGACGTTACTATGAACTTGAAAATAGCTGGGCTCGCATTGCCGCAATTGCACGCTCTCTACCAGATGCCCAACTTGAACTTCACGGCTACCAAGCTCTCACCGAACAATTAGAACCCATCATTCCCAAAGAGGGTGAAACGATTCCAAAAGCTTCCACAGTAATTTCGTGGACAGCCAACCGCCAACCCACTCTATCTAGCCTCCCGGCGGTCGGGGCCTATTCGATCGAGTTGCTCATTCACGGTTTGGCTGAAGGCACCCCGGCGGAAAAAATTGGGCTAAAGGCTGGCGATTACCTTCTGAAACTCAACGATAAAGACGTATTGAGTTTTGATTCTTTCCGAACCGAAATACAAACATTGGCCCGACATGGAAAAACCATGTCGCTGACTTGGCTTCGTGATGGAAGTCCGATGTCAGGCGATGTTGTTCCTGAAAAAACGATGACCGAGGATCCCGTCACGATGGCCCAAAAAGAGCAGTTTCAGATCGGCATTCGCTTTTTTCCAAATATGGTGGAGCCTCACACAGAGATCCTTCGCGCAGAAGGTCCTATCGACGCCTTAGTTCTGGGCTGGACTCAGACGGTGAAAATGACATCAACGATGCTGCGCTCTTTTTATCATCTCTTCAATCGCGACATTTCGATGAAAACACTCGGCGGTCCCCTTCGCATTGGGCAAATCGCCGGTGACAGCGTGAAAATGGGCGCGCGCGCGTTTTTCTCTATGATGGCTTTCATTTCGCTCAATCTTTTTGTGCTGAATCTCTTGCCGATCCCCGTTTTGGATGGTGGGCATTTGTTGCTTTTCCTCTTTGAAGGTCTTACACGCCGTGAGCCGAATCAAAAGTTTGTAGAGGTCTGGTCCACTGCAGGATTCCTTGCCCTGATGACATTGATGCTTGTTGTGACCCGGAACGACCTCTCTAGTATGGGAGTCTTTGATTGGTTTGCGAAAAAATTTGGAAGTGTTTTCGGCTGATCCGGACCCATCATGGGATACCTCGCTCTTGACTGGGGACTGAAAAAAGTGGGCGTAGCCACTGCTGACCCTCAAGGCATCGTGATCACGCCGCGAGAGGTCTACTTTCGACCTCAATCGCCCCAATTGTGGAGTTTGACGGCCGAAGACAAAAGCTTCATTAAAAAGCTCCTCCTTGATTTCGAACCAAAAGTGATCGTCGTCGGAAACCCCTTGAGAGCAGAAAGTACTGAGAAGAATTTGCGCGCTTACTCGAATTTTCTGAAAAAACTTAGCGACTTGACCCAGTTGTCGATTGAAAACGAGGACGAGAGTCTTAGTTCCTGGGAAGCTTCGAAGGTCGCCCGTCCAGGGGAACACGATGATTCTGAAGCGGCCGCAGTGATACTACGAAGCTTTCTATCGCGCCGCCAAATGAAATAGCTTTGCACCCTCGCCCCAGCAGATTGCCATTCTTAAGTACCTCGATGAAAATGGACTTCTATGTGGCGCATTGTCGTGAGTGTATTACTCCTTTTCGGACTCTCAGGCCTTGGCGTTTTTGGCTACCGTTACTATCAGTTTAGCAGCACTCCGGCCGGCTCCGGGACCGAAGCCTTTGTCGTTGAAATTCACAGTGGAGAAACGCTTGCAAACCTCAATCGAAAGCTCGCTGAACGCCAGCTGAATTTTGATCCTTTGATGCGCCGATTATGGATTCGACGTCACCGAGTCGAGAAAAAGTTACGAATCGGAGAGTTTGAAATTCAACCGCAGTGGAGCGCTTCGCAAATTCTTAATCACATTTATTTTGGAACTCCATTATCACGCAGCTTAACGTTTAAGGAGGGCTCGAATCTTTACGATCTTGAAGCTCTTTTGAAAGAAAAAGGTATCGCATTCCGTAACGGTGACTTTCAAAGTTGGATACGAAAAGAGAACCTTTTGAATCGAATGGAAGTTCCGAAAAGCGTCGCCACACCTGCGCGCACCCTTGAGGGCTTTTTCTTTCCGGAAACCTATAGCTATTTCAAATCGGATTCCGCAGAGATCCTGCTCGAGAGCATGCTCACGCAATATCAAAGGCGAATTCGACCTCTTCTTGAACGGCATCCTTGGGGGAAAACAGCCGAAGGTCGATTCAAACTCCTGACTCTGGCTTCTATCGTTGAAAAAGAGAGTGGCAATTTTATTGAACAGCCCGTGGTGGCGTCTGTGTTTTGGAATCGCATTGAAAGACGCATGCGCTTGGAATCCGATCCGACCATCATCTACGGGATGCTACCCAACTTTGACGGAAACATTCGTCGCGGCGACATCCGCGCACCAAGCCTTTGGAATACCTATGTTGTGCGCGGCCTTCCCGCGGGCCCGATCGCAAACCCCGGCATAAAAGCCATCGAAGCTGTTTTGGATCCCGCTCAAACGGACTATTTATTTTTTGTGTCTAAGGGCGATGGCGATCATGTTTTTTCTTCGAATTATAAGGATCACTCTGAGAATGTGCGACGCTATCAATTAAAGCGCTAGCACTTAGAAGAAGAAGATTGCCGAGCAAATCAAGGCAAGACATGCAAAGGCGAAAGCGATGCGTTTTTTTGTAATTTCATTAGAAAGGTTTTCTGGAACTATGTTCAAAACAGGCATAGCAAGCTCGGCCTCAAGCAACTTTTCTTCAATTACTGGAGGAAGCGGGCGCTGAGTCTCAGCCTTTATTTTTGCAGCTTTGGGGGGCACAGGGCGTCCGTTACGAGGAATTTCTAGCTGAAGATCGACACGAGTCTCCTCATTCCAAGGTGTTTCAGTAAGTCGTTCTTGTACGTTCGAGTAGAGATCCACTCGAAAAGCACTGTTTCCAATACGTAAATGATCCCCCACCTTGATACGGGTGGCCTCAGAAATTTTTCGTCCATTGACGTAAGTACCATTGGTACTTCCTAAATCTACAACGATGCAGTGGCCATTTCTGCGATCCAACACAGCATGGTCGCGAGAAGCTTTAACATCATCAATCGGAATGGCAGCATCGACACGACGTCCGATGATTAAACGGCATTCATTGATCGGGTAGATAGATCCAATCGCAAGACCGGAATCCGCTACCAGAGCCAAATCTATGTCTTTTTCTTTCACGATTCTTCTCATTGCACACCTCGACCGCTATTTCTCTTTGTTAAGTGCAAGTTATGAGCCAAATTTTCTTCAATAAATTCAAGGCTTGGACTGTCGACTTTTTAGTCAGGAGACTACAAAATATTAGACATGAGTCTTCGAGCGCCCCAAAAGTCCCTAGGATCACTTGCTCTTCTAATTCTGAGCCTGGCCTATTCGAGCTCTTGGTCTGCAAGCCCTCTCCTGATAGGCGAATCTGCAGCCGAAGCTCCCAATCGACCGGTCGGTCCCCGCCCTTTTAATTTCGCCTTGGCTTTGCAGCTAGGTAGCAATGTGCCCATCAATCGCCCCTTCCGCTCTACTGCAGGGGAAAACTTTCATTTCCAGGTCAGTCGTTCCTTGGGAGTTGAATTCGAAATGGGTTGGTCGCCCACTCTAAGTTTTGGCCTTTCCAGTGGCTGGGAAAGCTTTGAAACGCGCCTCGATACAAGTGCAGGGGTAAATACCGAATTCCAAACTGCATCCGTAGGCCTAATCCCACTACTTTTAAGCGTGAAGTATCAGTTTCTTCGAGAGCGCTGGACGCCAAGCGTAGAACTAGGGATGGGAATGGGACTCTATCGCTTTCAACTGGATTCAACGAACAACTCCGCCACCGCCGACAAGGAGAGCTCCGCAAGTTTTCTAGCTCAAGCCTTAGTGGGCGCGCGATTTTTTTGGACGACAGATTGGACAATTGATTTCCACGTCGGCTACCGATACACCTCGGTTGCAAAACAAAGTTTGAACGACGGAATTCAGCAAGCCGAGTCGCGAAATTTTACAGGACTCTATTCCCGAGGTGGACTTTCCTATCTCTTCTAGACGTCCCACCGCAAAAACTTAGAAAACTTTCGCTGGCTTCAAAATAGTAACTCGATAAGAAATCTTCTCTCTCGCTCGAGCTTTCCCCTTCAAGGCAATCCCACTGCATCCGAATGAGATCAAAACCCGATGAAGGATAATAATCCGGCAGAAGATCAGTGAAATAGGAATGCGGTACTCGAATATCCGCGAGAACTTCACCTATGGCTTGTGAACGATAGGGCACCAGGCCGTCGCTACGAGGATCAAGGCCACGCCTTCGGGCATCCTTTTGAATAAATTCATGTCCAAACTTATAAACAAAAGTATAGGCTTCATCGCGCTCAGCAATGTAACTTCGATAACTGAAGGTTGGGATCTCAGGTTGGGCCCAGTAATCATCGTGAGATTCATTGTTCACATTCTTCAAGGCGCGTTCAGAAAGTGATTCCAGTCCCCGGCCCATTAAATTGGGGAAAAACTCCCAGATCAGATCAGCAATCGGAGTCCCCCGATGCGGACTTGCTAGCGTCGTCAGACTCAAAACAGTAGAATCCCAAGCGACATCATTTTGCAGGGCGAGTTTTGAAAATGCATAGCGTGCGACGACGCCCCCCATTGAATAGGCCATCAGATGACATTGAAAATCTGGCTTCTTGGAAAGTTCCAGTTCCAATTTTTGTTGAAAGCGACGAGCGCGACTTGCGATGTCCCCTTTTTTGCCAAGATCAAAAATAACAACGTTTGTTCCCGGCAAATCACTGAAGGTTTTCAGAAGCTCCTTGGAAAATCCAACCTTCAAGCCCTCGGCACCATGAAGATAACAAAGTGCAGTTGATCGAGGTCCGGGATTCCGTGCAAAAACATCTCCACTAAAAAAAACCAAAAAACCTAAGCCGATCCCAAAAGCCCGCATTTTTGATCCCCTATCCCCAGTGATTAAGACGTAAAAGGCTAAAAGCATCAACTGAATTTGTTGAGCATTGATGCGCGCCGCATTTCCTGCGATGCCGCGCAGATGGCTTAGCGAGCGCGAAGCTGTCGCAATACTAAGCGCAGTGCAGAATTTTCTTCGCTGATGGCATCTAGCGTCGGCAGAAGCCCCTGGGGAAAACGATCGGAATCCTCCAGGATGCCGCGCAATGCTTCCACACTCATTCGAAACGCACGAGGGGCAGTCTCCACTCCCGTCTCAATGCGAAGCAGCAGGTGTTTCATAGCGAGAATATAGCGGACGCCGGGAAGAAATAGCTGTTGATTCGAAGCCAAGATCTGCCGCGAAATCTGATCATGGTCTGATACTTTCCAGATCCACGAAATGTCTCCCAAGATGCGCGGAAATTCCGCGATCAAAGGCGAGGATGGAAGCAAGGGATTTCTTGTTGAGTTTGCAGATTGTACTTTTAAGCTTTGCAGATGACGCAAAAATTTCTGTGCACCTAAATACAGGAAAAACGCGCTACGAAAATCACCTTCACGACCATGATCCGTTATGCCCTCGAAATCGGGCATTGTCTCTGTTTCGATACCCAAGACATCGGCCCAAAAGGCCGATGTTGCGCGAGCGAATTCACGCATATCTCCCGCTTCCCGCGTTGAAAAGTGCTCTCGAAGACCCTCCCGAACAAGGAGCGAAATTTCTTCCTCGAGATTCATGAGAGTTTTACGGACGGGAATTTGATTCGAAAAGATCTTTGGGGGCGATTCACTTTCTGAGCGACTGCTTCCCCGCGCACTCAAGTCACCTAAATAAACTTCATAGAATTTTCGACGCCACTGGATTTGATAAGGACTCTCGGGCAGCGGCCCGCTATCAGTCCAATTGTTCCCGGCCCCCACTGCTTCCAATAAATCTTCAATTTGGCGTAGAAGAGCGGATTCACTTTGCCCGCGCCGCAAATCCTCATAGTGGCGCAACAAAAGCGGGATGTGTTGCAGGTCGCCTGCTTTTAAAATCTGACGATCCAAGGCCAGACCACGAATAGGCCGAGCTTCAGGATAGAACTCCACCAAAAAATCGAGCAACTCGCCTTCAAGCACCATTAGCTCTTTTGGATGGGCCTCGTTTCGCTGGGCGCGCGCGCGTAAATCTTGAATCGCTCGATCCAAGCTCATCAGACTTTCTCTTTTATCGGCCGTCGTCGCCCGCGCAGAGTAAAAGAGAATTCGCGCGCGGGTATAGATATCAAAGAAATTTCCTGCCAGAGGAGCCTGACAGCTCCGAGGTCTAATCTTTGATGATTCCATGGCCTGGACCTCTGATCCTAGGACTCCCACCGCGAAGCTCCCCAATCCCAAACGGAGGATGAGGGCCGGAATTTTCATTCGCAGCACCGGCAAAAAATTATGCACCGCAGCACTCCGGGTCAAGGCAAAAGATGGAGAGTGTTTGAACTTACAATCTACTACCTTTAAGGAATTCGTGCTGTGCGAATTCATGATTAACCTCTCAGCTTCTGCTGCATGGAGTTTTATAGTCAAAATTCGCTATGAGGAGAACTCATGGCTAATACCGAGATGAGATTTCTCGAAAGGCCTTAACAACGTCAATCCACCAAGCGACCGACGAATGTTGAATCCAGTCATGATGCTTCAAATGTTCTTCGTGTTTGAATTCATCCATTTGTGTGGGATCCGCCAGCGAAGGGCAGGCTTGGTGATGTTTTGTTGATAAATTGCGAGCTAGCACGTGAGCGTGGTTCGAAAAGGCGTATTTGGAATCCAGGTCTCGGAATGAGCCCTGGCCAATTTGTTCTGACCACAATATTCGATCTTGGGAATTAACTTCCAGTGCTTTCAGAATTCCCGAGGCTGCTTGTGGCCAGAATCCCCAAGTCAAACAATCGCGATCGCTGCCCAGCAAGAGCCAGCGAAGGGCATTTTTTAATGGAATGAAATTTGTCTTAAATTCTTGGTGTATTCTTAAGGCGCGCTGTTCACCCTGCCAGCTCATTGCCTCTCGATCATTTAAAACCGCCAGCAATCGCCATCCAACTCCAGGACCCTTTTCAATGAAAGGAAATATTTTCATTTCAGAAACCAATTGCAATATTACTTGGGCCAATAATGGATGAAACCTAATGTTTGGAGCTTGGGCAGATTGTTCGGTCGGAATGGGGACATAGGTCGTTGCCATGAAGGTGTTGATTTCGGCGCGAAAATTGCGAATTTTTTCTCGTTGTTGCTTTCGTTCGCTTCGATTGCCCGGAAATTTTCCTCTCTGGTAAGAGTCTCGAAAACTCGGAAGATTTGATTGGGTCAAGCCCAGGCTTTCGGAAATTTCGATGGCGCTTAAATTAAGCTGGCGAATGACGTCGTATTCGCTAATTGCGGAATAATTTTGAGAGGCCGGTAACGAGATCTGTAACTTTTCCCAATCAGCTTGGACATCTTGGCGGTTAAGCAGATGAATTTCGCTTGGAAGTTCAGCTAATACTTCAAGGACAGCGGAATGATTGCGAGCGAATGCCGTCCCGGTAGGGACGCTGATAAGAGCCACTAGAAATAGTCGGCTAAAGAGCTGAATCATAATTGCTTGCTAGCATCCACAAATGAGGGCTCAAAGACCAAAAATAGAAACTAACAAAATTGAGCTCCTTTCGGATCCCTGTAGATTGATGAAAAAAACGGGGGCCCTCGAGCTGATCGGCTCACCGTTGTGTCGTGGGAATTTAAATAACTGAAATTTATAAGGATAGAGAAAACAAAGCCCCTCTGCCGGCACAGGTTTCAACTGAGAGTGTTTGGCAAGTTTTGTTGCAAGACGGATCCGATCACAGGATGTAGTTTTGATACTGGCTGATCTTTTCATCGAGCACGGAATTCCTGAGACTCTGAAATACAGGTTCCCATTGTGTTTCCTGAAAGAAAAGGTGGTATTCGTGCTATAAATCCTTCGAGGTAAAACATGGAACCACTCCCTCCGGATTTCATTTTTAAAAGCGCCGCCGAAGCTACGAGCACCGGAGTTATCGTGACCGACAATCGGTTGGCCGATAACCCCATTATTTATGTAAATCCCTATTTCCAAAAACTGACGGGCTATAGCAAAGACGACATCATCGGAAAAAACTGTCGATTTCTTCAAGGCCCTGAATCCGATAGAGCAGTGGTTCGTGAAATCCACGCTGCAATTCAAGCCAAGACTGACTTCAGGGGAGAACTTCTAAATTACCGCAAGGACGGCACACTTTTTTGGAACCATTTGACTATTAGTCCCGTAAAGGATGCAGACGGTAGCACGCCTTTTTTTGTTGGCATCCAGCAGGACGTCACTACGCAAAAAACGACCCTTCTCGAACGTGACAAGCTAATTGAGGAGTTAAAGGCGATTAATATTGGCCTTACCCGATTTGCCTTGACGACTTCGCATGAACTAAGAAGTCCACTTAGTACCATAATCGGATTCGCCCAAATTCTGCAGGAGCGTTACGTAGACACTATTGAACAAAAAGGGAGGCACTTATTAGAGCGGATCGGCTCCAACGCGAGATATCTCAATCAATGCTTAGATGATCTCCGACAATTTGGTTCTCTTGGACTTACTCCACTGAAAGTCGAGCGTATGAATCTACAAATTCTTATAATGGATGTGGAGAAAATTCTTGGTATTGGAGCCGAGTCTAACTACGTCCAATATTCCGAACACCTCACGACAATAATGTGCAATCGGCAGCTTATGATGCAGGTTTTTAGAAACCTTGTCGACAACGCTGTTAAATATGGAATGGGCAAAGAGCGAGGAATTTTTATTGAGGCGCAGCTTCGAGATGAACGATGGTGCGAAATTAAAGTTAGCGACCAGGGGCCAGGAGTGCCCTCCAATATTTTGAAATCGATATTCGAGCCATTTGTCTCGTCTGGACAGTCGACTGGCGGCACGGGGTTGGGCCTAGCAATTGTGAAGAAGATCATAGAAGTTCATAAGGGACGCATCGAGTGCCAATCCAGTTCACGCGGAACAACTTTCATTATTGAAATGCCGGACTTAGACAGAGCGATGTAAGAGTCCTCACAATTTTGGGGATTTGAACTGGCGGATAGAATCAAGGCTCTCTTAAAAATTCGAATTCATCTCGGTTGAGAGTGAAAACGGTTACTTAAAATCGATTTTTTTATTTAACGAAATTCACCCATGGCCTCAGCCTGAAGGCGGTACTTACTTCAAAACGAGTTTCAGAAGCCTGGCTGATGGGCAGTTTGTCACCCGCGTGGAACAGGTCACTGAAAATAGCGGAGTTGTGGTGGGCGTGAGATATTCTGATTTTTTTTGTAAGTGGCATAATTCTGACTTCTGACCTGGCCGGCTAATTTCGCTCGGTCTTGGAGCCAGGCCCGCCCCAAAGGCAGGAGCCACAGACAGGCTTCCACCAGTTTCCAGTGTTACATTCGTGACCGAAATTGCCTGCAAGTGACCGTGCTTTCTCATGGCCGACAGAAGCTCGTCCTCAGAAATAACACCTGATAATCCGCTGAGCTCTTTTATGCATGCGGCAAGCTGGGGCGGCCTGACTTTTTTAGAGCTTGCTCAATCGTTGAATCTCTCAAGGACGGTCATCACTGATTCCGTTCCCGAATAGAAGCTCAGATAGTCAACATCGTGATTGCTGGTGGGGTGCATAAAAACCATTTCCGAAAATGCTGGGGCCTCATAACTCGCATAATTGGCGAGCTCAGGAAGTAATGAAGCCGAGTGAACTTGGTGATAGAGCTTTCGTCCATTTGCATCGGTCCAAATTAAAACCTGCTGTGGAGTTCCATCCTCGGCCACTCCGGGAAGTTCGGTTTTTATTAGGTTTTCGTTCGAAAAATAGCTGTCGCCACTGACAATCGCCATCAACATCAAATGCCCTGTTGTGGGGTGAATGGCAATTTGATCGATAGCATTCAGACCCGAAGCCGAAACTGCATTGGCAGCTGTGTCGGCAATGTTCCAACGCGGACTTCCGTCAGCGGCAAATTTCGCAAGCACCATGCCGCCGCTGGGTCGGCTTGGAGCGGGAAGATTGCCCAGCCCTAGATCCAGGGCGCCTCGATAATAGCTCCCCGCCAAAACAATTTCTTGGCTAAGCGCTGCGTATTCAAGTGCTCGGATCGATAGATTTCCGCGGTTGCCGGGAGCTTCCAAAAGCTTGACCCACTGGCCGGATCCGCTGCGGTTGATTTTGAGCAAAAAATTCGAGCGCCCGTTTGGATTTTCGTTTACAAGTCGGCGACCCAGAATCGAAATGTAGTCGTCGACATGACCGCTGACGAATATGTTGTCGTTCGGGTCGACCGCGAGGCGAAAGGAGTTGGGTCGGGTGCTCACACATTTGTTGAGAGTGTTGGAATGGTCATAACGATATTTTTTTGACCACGATACGCTGCCTGTTTTGCCGTTGAGCCGCGCGATATACACATTGGGGTAACAGTTTTCACTCACAAAGCCGCCGCTTGAGGATTGATTCACAGTTGTGGTTAGCCCAACCAGCACAACGTAGTTTTCGCTATCAATGGCAATGTCGGAAATGGAATCATTTTGTGACGAACCCATTTGGCGTTTCCAGATCCATTGGCCGTTGCGTGAGAGCTTGATCACGAAGATGTCCGAGCTGAGGCAGCTGTGGTTGATGGACAAGATTCCATGGCAGTCGGCCTCAAGGGATGTTGTGGCATCAAGAGCCAGGGTTCCGATAAAGGATCCAGCCAAAACAATGTTATTGTCTGAGTCGATTTTGATTGTCATCGGGGCAGCCCCCAAACTAGCGCTTAAGACCCGAAGCCACACACAGCTTCGATCGGGGCGCATTTTCACAATCAGTATGTCACCTAAGGCTCCCTGGGCCCGCAGATTTTGTCCGCACAGCTGCAGGGTTCCTGAAAAGCGTTGAGCGACAATTGTGTTGCCACTTTCGTCGCGCGCCAGTGTTGAAAAACGAGCGTGTACATTTAGGATTGAGTCGCGATCCGATGTTCCCATGAACGGTGTGTCGACGCCCTGAGTTGCGGGGACTTCACTGACGGATAAATAAAATCTATTTTGTGTTGGAGCGGTACCCAAAATAACTTCGTTTGAGCTTTGAATAAAAAAATAGCTGTTCGGATCCGATTCGGTTCCTTGATAGGCCAGAACCCTGTAATAGGTGTTGGGTGAAGAGTGGGGTCTACTGTCTAAAAAGGAACGAAGATTTGGATCGCGACCAAAATGAATGGTCTGATAGTATTCGTTTTCCTGGGTTTTTCGTTGAACAATAAAGCCAGCGAGATTTTCATGCGAGGCTGGATAGTTCCATCGCAACAGATTTTGAAAGGGACCAAGGCCTTCTGCGGCTAGTTTAGGGCTGTGAGCCGGGGAGTCTCCCAAAAAAGTTGAGGTCGTTCCAATGTTGGAGAAACTACCACTATACGATCCTGAAGTGTAAATTCGGTAATAGTATTGCTTTCCGGGCGCTAGAGATTCATCAACAAATTGATAGGGCCGGTAATAGTAAGCCGCTTCTGAGTGGTGGCTCACTTTTGCGATGTGAACGCTTTCCCAGGGGCCAGAGGAACTTTCGGATCGTTGAATCTCGTATTTCTTTGGGTGGTTCGTGACTGGATTTGATCCCCACAAATGTACGTAGCCCCCGTTTAAATAAAAATTAACTTCGACGGCACGGTAGCTCAGAGGTCGAACACTAGACAGCCGAGCGATTGTCGTAGATTGCGCAGCGGCATTCGTATAAGCCCCACAGAACAAAATGCTCAAAAATAAAAATACTGAAGAATTGATTTTAATTCCCATTCGCAGTCTCCTTGAAACTGCCAGGTGTTTACCGGGCAAATAAAATTGAGCAAAGAGCTAATCAAGCAATTGACAATAAATGTTTACATGTGAATACACTGGAACAAAATTTAAGGTCCGTAAAATGTGCTTCCACAATAATAATGACCGAGAAAGGGTGAAAACGCACACTCTCTGCTCTGCAGATAATCAACGAAATTCTCAGCAACGGCTTCAAAAATCGAGTGATCGCTGTCATCAATGCCCAAATGCCAAGCGTGTTCATGAACAGCCAAGCCAGCAGTTATTGCCCAAGTGGCCATCGGTCCCCATTGGCTTTCCTCGAAATACCGCGCGTTTAAAAAAATAGGGCCCAAAGTGTCGTTGAACATTGCGGCCGCGGCGACGGGATTTTCTGCAACCACTAAAGATCTTCGAGTAATAAAATAGGGCGAGGACAAATCCTCAATCAGGCCTTCGACTAGCATTTTCTTAAGCAAGGCAGCCACTTTTGGCGAGAAGGCTTTGTCGGGATCAAGGCTTGATAGATATGCATGAAGAGACGGTTTTAAAATCGTTTCCATTAAGTTCTGCGCGACATAATAATTTCCAGCAACCGAAGGGTAAGGATTCATAGATTCGCCAAAGGGATTCCAATTCGCGGGAATTTTTCTAAGGGGATCCCCACCGCGATCCACACCGGTGGCGCCACCACTTTCTGCGAATACCATCCCGGCGCTCAACAACAAAATCTGTAGACCTGCTAATTTTAAGCAATACAAACTCATGCATTCACTTCTTTCTTCGTGAGGGGAATTAACTGCTGGTTGAATTGAAAAACCTCGCTACAATCGCCATCAGACAAATAGTTTGCGAGGCTTTTTTGAAAACTCGCAATTTTTTTAAAAGCCCCATTAAGTCGTTTGGGATTGATCGCAATGGTGATCGACGAAATGGATCGTCGCGCAAAATCAGCGTCCGAAATTTTCAACAGCTCATCCAGCGCTTTTTGAATCATCTGTCGGTGGTGCTCGCGAATGGATTCTTTGGACAGACCGCTCTTTATGAAAAGACGGTTCTTCGTTTTGATCAAACGGCTTCCATGTTGCCGAATCAAACCCATCCGACGCAAGCGCCCGAGGGCTTCCTCAACTAAAGTTGTTGGAATTCCAATCTTATAAGCAATCCACTCGGGATCGTTGCGGAAGTTCGTGCAGGTCGTAAAATCCAAAATCACTAGGTGGTACCAGTCCGAGATCAGTCGAAAATGATCGATGTCCAAATCGTGAAAAGTCTTATGGATCTCGTCGTCGTCGATTTTTTGAAGTGCAGCAAATGAACGTTGCGCTTTAAAGGGCAGTACCTTTCGTAGAAACTTGGCTTTCTCAATTGAGCTAAGACCCAAGCGTTCACCAATTTTTACAACCGTTTCTATGCTCAAATTTCGTTTGCCGTTTAAGACCAGGCTCAAAAAAGCTGGGCTGACGCCCAAATCCCTGGCAAACGCCCGAATGGAATAGCGTCGATTCAGGCTTTGACGTCGAATTAGCGAAGCTTTGAGTACGTCGCTAACAATCCTGTTTTCTGTTGGGCGCATAACCTGTGTTAACTAATGAAAACACCAAGTGTTTACAATAAAATATTCTTAACTGCCCAAAAACATTGCTCCATTTTATCAGTAACCCTACTGGATGAATTACCTCTTCGAGCCATTCCCAAGGCGGGCTTTTTCTATGAAAAAAAACGCGGTTCTTCCGCCGTCGGTATTAGGCCTGAACCGAAACTTCTGAAGATCTTCCCTGTGTTGTGGCTCGAGGAGGTAAACCCTCCAATAGGGTTCACACCAACTATGCTTTTCAATCATTCCACTTCACAGGTACTTGTGAACAGACGAGTTCTAGTTCGTCACATCACGCTGGGATTCAAAAAGCAGCAAAAGTCTTTCAGCATGAGAAGCCTTTTGAGGATCCGGACAAATCGTCAGGTAGGTCTTTAGATCAACAGCAGCCGCGTGGTAACGACCCATTCTGCCCAAGAGAAGACCTCTTTCCTTGTAGGATTCGGTTCGCTCTGTAGGACAAACCTCGATCAAGGCCGACAATACCCAATAGAGCCGCGGAAGATCTTCTTTTTCTTGGAAGATCGCGCGCAGATTTCGCAAAGTTCTTGAAGCAATTTCCTGAGGGTGAGCGACTTTCAAAGAATCTGGGCCAAAGCGTAGGACTCCCCGAGTCCACTGCTCCAAACGTGCTTCGCAATCTTTCACAGTGAGAATTCGTCCGCCCTCGAAACAATCGATGTAGCGATGTTGCTGCCAATCGACCGAGCCTTCGAAATCACCAGGACTCACGATCCGCACCAGAAAGTGACCTGGAAATGAAATTCCAACACTGCGTAGACCCACGCGTCGGCAAAGGGCCATGAAAACGAGTGACAAAGAAATAGGAATTCCCTTTCGACGAACAAGCACATCGCTCAAGAAAGAATTCTTGAAGTTGTAATAATTAGTCGTGTCGCCCTTGAAGCCTAAAGACTCGGAATAGATTTTGATCAAATCATTAACTTGATCCCAGAGTGGGCGCGAACGATCAAAATCCTCGATAAAACTTTCTAGCGTTCGATAAAAATGAGTTTTCTCGCGCTCGACATCAAGATCCTCATATTCAAGTTTGGACAAGAGCAAACCAAGTTCAAGTGGATCCCAGTCATTCAAAATAGGATTTCGTACAGAGCCCAAGAGTTCATTGATCTTTGCAAGTGTGTTCCCCAAGTTTGAGGCTTCCGACGAGTGGGGCATGAGGGCTCTAACGTACGGTTTTTCTTGGGCGTTGTCCAGACTTGCTTGCAGCCTGACTAACCCATAGAAGCTAGGGATGTTCAAGAAATCAAGGACATACGGCCTCTTTGTTCACGGCCAATATATCCATAGCCCGCATGCCCGAGCGGTGGAAAAGGCTGACCCCACCCACCCCCTGCATCCAACGTCGATTTCCTACCTGAAGAGCAACTGCCCAGAATCCGAGGAGATTCTAGAGGCCAGCCTTCAAGGTCTCTGGGAGACTTACCAACAGGCCCGCGATGTCGGTATTTTTCCTCTCGCTGAACGCTTAGCTTTTCTGGGACGTCTTCATGACAAGTTGGAAGAACAAGAAGAAAATTTAGCTCAGATACTCATCGGCGAGATCGGAAAACCGCGAGACCTTGCCCACCTTGAAATCCGCCGCGCCCGTGAAACGATTAGCGCAACTATCAAGGCCGCCCCCGATTTCCTTAAGACGCGCGCCCTGTCGCCCGAATCGAAATCTGCAAAGCGCATCGAGTATCAACGAGTGGCCCGAGGCCCCCTACTTGCGATTTGCCCCTTTAACTTTCCCATCAATCTGGCATTGCACAAAATGGCCCCGGCCTGGGCTCTTGGAATTCCTGTACTTTTGAAGCCATCGCCTAAAGCCGCTCTGTCTTCTTTGTGTCTTGCGGATTTTATCCAGGCAGAAGCATTGCCGCCGGGATTTCTTGCGGTCCTGCAGATGGACGACAAACTTGTTGGAAAAACTCTTCGTGATGCACGTATCGCGCAAGTCTCCTTCACCGGTTCTGCAAAGGTCGGCTGGTCGCTAGCGGAAGGATGTCCCAAACCCTTAGCCTTGGAACTCGGGGGCGCGGCACCTGCCTATATTCACAGCGATGCGGATTTGAGCAGAGCTATTGAAGAGCTCCTATTATCGGCTTTTTCCTATGCGGGGCAAAGTTGCATTTCTCTTCAAAATTTATTCGTTCACCGTTCCCGCTATGAGGAAGTGAAAAGTGGGATTCAAAGTGCCGTCGCCAAAATTCACTACGGATCTCGTGCGACTGGCTCTCTCGTCGGAAACCTTATCGATGCCGAAGCCTTCAAGCGCTGCCAAGCGCTTCGGAAAAATCTACTAAACTCGGGGGCGACGATCGTCGCTGAATCTCAGATTTGTGACAGCCTTGTAGAGCCACACACATCAGTTCCACCCACTGTCTTTGAGGGCGTTCCCCCCACGCATTCCTTTCTGCGCGAGGAAGTCTTTGCCCCCTATTTAGCCGTACACGCGGTCGAGGATTTTTCCGAGTTTTTGCGAATCGCCCGAGATCTTCCCTCCCGGCTTCAATGTGCCGTCTTTACTCGGGACCACGAACTTGCTGAAAAAGCCGTAGCCGCACTTCCTTTCGGTGGAGTGATGATCAATGAAAGCCCATCAAAACGCTGGGATGAAATGCCTTATGGTGGAATGGGACGCGCCGGACAGTTTCGTGAAGGTCCTCAATTCGCAATGGAATTTCTATGTGAAACGAAAGTCAGTGCCTATAATTTCTAGCCGAGAATCGATCTCAGTGCGCGGGTGAGGTATCTCGCATCAAATGATTCATGAGCTGGCGCCCCTTTTGAATGATGACTCGTCGCAATCGGGCCTGGCAAAAACGTCCAATCGAATGGCTCCACAAATAAGTGCTTTCTCCGGAACTGAAGGCTCTCCGTAAATGGGCCGAGGTGGGGGTCGGCGCATCCGCAACTTTGATCAAGAGGGGATGTCCTCTGAAGCTACGACCCTCCAAAATTTTTTCATCAATGAAAACATCCAACTCTGCTTTTCCTGCGCGTACGACACGCTCGATGATCGAGACGTGATTTTCGGCGCCTGGCGTGTTTAAAAGAGATAAGATCAATTTTGCTCGTTCCAACATATAAGGGCTTACGTGAAGATATGGGAAACGTTTTTCAAGACGAGCCCAAAGCCAGTCCTTCCATTCGTACTGACGAATAATATCAGGCCGATTTAAAACTTCTTGAAGTAAAAAATCCTCGAGCTCGTCGGAAATGCCTTGAGTGACCAGCAACTCCAATAGAGGAACAATCAAACTTACATCGGCATCCATCCACTCCTCGCGGAGAATCACAATTCGCCAGCGATCAATCCGCTCTGACTCATTCTGCGCAACGATGGACTTGAAGGTGGAATCGTGGCCGAGTATTGCCGGTGGTTGTAGTATCAAATCAGTCAATGCCGAGTACCATAGAGATGATTCTCGCCAGTGCTTAAAGTAGAAAAAGTGATTCAAAAACAAATGGGAATTAAATATGTCCTTAGGCAGTCGTTCTCCGGCTATCGGGCTCTCGAAGAGATAGCGTTTTGCTAAGTTCTCTAGCCTAACTGATGTCGGCAATGAAAAAAGCGCACGCGCCATTTGCAGGCGACGGTTCAGAGTTTCTCCATCCGTGAGTTGCTTACGATCGCTGAGGAAAAAACTTTTTTCCAACGCAGATTCAAAGCGTTTGATTCGAAACGGTGAGGCAGTTGCCAGCCAGACTTCAAATTTCCTGGCCTCCGGATTCTCCATAACAAGATCGCGATTCAAAGGCTCTCGAAGATCGCTGACGAAGGCCAACCAATCATCCCATTCATGCGGCAGATCGCCAGTGGAGCGTGCCTGACTATAAAAACTAAGCGCCAGCAAACACAAAGCTATGCTGCGGAGATTAACACCCTTCATTCGGCGGCAAACATAGCACAATTAATGCAACGCAGCAATCATTTCACACCTTGATTCTTTGGATAATATGCTGAATTTAAAGAATCTTTTTATTCAGGCTGAACCCGAACTAAGGGTTTTTTCACTTTCTTTGGCCTCACGCCGTTGGATTTCCCGCGAAATCAACTGCGACGCAATTTCCGTCAGGCGCACTGGAACCATCGAACCCGTCCCGAATGCCTTGGTCCAAACAGCTTTCGGAATGATGGCTTTGGCCATTGATTTGTGGCCTCCCGCGATACCCATCTCATTGAATAGCGATTTGAAAACGTCCCCACAATGTTGAACGTATCCACAATTGCGTCCCGATAAAACAATATTTTTTCCGTAGGCTCCAATGCCCACCGCCCAAAGAGTTCCCTCAACTTGCAGTGCAAAATCTGCGGCCTGCGGAATCCACTCCTCGCGCTCTACCAGAGGTACCGGAAGCACGGTCACTCCGTCTGATGTATTTAAAAATCGCAAACCCTTTCTGAGCTGTTCGAGATAAGCGATAGGAAGTTCCGGACGCTCAATGCGCCGCAGAGTATTCCCATTGCTCAGTGGGTATAGAAACACAAAGGAATCCAAATCAATTTCCGAAACCTCGCGATTCAACATCAGAGTGTCCGATTTAATTCCATACAAAAGTGCAGTCGCCAGACGCTGCGACGGCACTTCGCCTGCTGCTCTTAATAAAAGGGTCATTAAAGATGAAGTTGCCCCCAACTCCGGATGAATCTCTTCAATGGCGATCGAAGAATAATCCACCGCGGGCGGTTTCGGATGATGATCCAAAACGGCGTCCACTTGAATATTTCGGCCGCGGAAAAAGCTTGGCTGACAGTCAACCATCACACGCATCGAATAATTCTTTAGATCTTCATCGCTATCGATTTTTTCCACTTCGATACCAAGCAGTTTCACCATCGCGACGTTTTCCGGTCGGGTGATTACTCCATAGGTGACGATAGGCGCTGTCTGAGACTTTCGTCCCAACAATTTGCGAAGCGCTAGAGCACTGGCCAAGCCATCAGGATCGGGATCGTCCTGCAAAATGATGGCAACTTTTTCGGCATCCTTGAAATGTGTGCGTAGATCACGCACTCGATTTTGCATCGAAAGAAGAAGAATTTCTTCATCAACTCCGCGGGAAATCAAGTCTTTCCACGCAATCGATCGCTTCCGCTGATTTAAAGCGCAACGCGTATCGCGCGAGCCAACCTGCAGAATTTTAATGTCGGAATTTTTTGATTTAAGAGAGTCAACGACCGCCTGAGCAGAATCTGTATTCTGAAAGCCCACGATGGCCACGACACCACTGGCATCGCCATCACCTAAGTTAATGCCCTCGATCGCCGCTAAGGGATTCGCGTTTTCATTTTTTCGACTGCTGGCGCTTTGCTCACGGCGACCATTTTGAACCCAGCCACGACCATCAATCCAAACAGATACGCCCGCATCATTCTCGTCGGAAAAAAACTTCCCTAGAGATTCCGCAGGCCAACTCTGATCACCAAAAATGAGAAAACGTGACGTCCTTGCCAATGAGACTTTAATTTACTCGGGGCTTCGATAGAGAGTCAATGACAGCCTTTTTTCCCTCAGTGGATTTGGCTAATTAAAGGCTTGAATTTCTTAAAAAATGTCTCAGGTCGAGCCTCACCAAAATAGGCAAAAACAGAAAATCACCGGGGAAGCGTAGCCAGGGTGCCTAGCTTTTCGAGCCCCTGCAGATCTATCAGGTCCAGGCCATTGAGTTCCTCAGAATCAACATCCAAAACTCCGAATATTTTTCCGTGGCGGATTAGAGGCACGACAATCTCTGATCGAGCCCTTGAACTGCACGCGATATGACCGGGAAATCTTGAGACGTCCCCAACCAGCAAACTCTGTTCCTGGGCCAGCGCAGTACCGCAAACACCGCGTCCATGCCCGATTCGGAGACACGCAAGCGGCCCCTGGTAAGGTCCCACGCAAAGTTCGCCGTCAAGCAGCAAGTAGACCCCGACCCACAGATAAGAAAAAACTTCTTTGATGCCACAAATGATTGTGCTCATGCGGGCAAGCTCATTATTTTCATCCGCGAGCATCAGCCGGACTTCAGAATAAAGCTTTTCGTATTTTTCCGCTTTCGTCAGCTTGTCACTGACATCAAATGATTCAGCCATGAAAGAACCTTATCGCTTTGTTGCCGGCTTTTTATCGTCCGAGGCGGAAATAGCCTGCTTCAATAGAAAGTTGATAGTCTTCGAGCGCTGGGCGCCGCCGAGTAGAACACGGAGGTCTTCGTGGAGCGTGGGATCGTTGACGAGTACGCCGAGCGTCCCCTTCCCTTCGTCAACCTTGGCCATCACACGATTCAATGATTTCATAGTGGCATCCAGGGTTTCAACAGTCTTGCCATCATTGATCTTGGCCGCCATTTCACGAGTGTGTTTTAGCGTCGATTCCAAATTTTCCAGGATCCGCGGCAGTCGACCAGAATCATTGAGTGATTTTAATAGGATACTTAATTCTTTTGAGGCACTAGCTAAAGACTCGACCATGCTTCCGCCTTCGTTAAAAAACTCCTCGAGTTCGCGGGGCTGAATCGTCGGAAGGAAATCATGTTCGTTCACATTTTGTGCAGTTGCGGTCCCCGAGGAAAGCACAACCACCTTGTCGCCCAATACACCTTGGGTCGTGATGCTAACTTCCGAATCACGTTTGATCCGATTGAAGTGCTCTGTATAAATCGACAGTACTACGACGATCTGATTGTCGGCCCCCTCTTCGGCGGATTTTGGGAATTGCTTCTCGGAAACACGGCCGATTTGAATGCCGCTCAAAAACACCGGTGCACCGATATTGAGCCCACGAACATCATTAAACAATGCACGTATCCTGTACTCGCTACCGAAGACCGATTTTCCCATGAAAACAACAAATCCTGCGCTCACCAAAAGTGCGATCGCTACAAATAGACCGACCATGAAATTTTGAGAACCTTTGCTGTTAGGGCGTTCCATAGGCCATTTCTCCTGTCAGGAATGATTTTACCAGTGAATTACCTTCGCGAAGATCCTCGACACGCCCCTGAACCGCAATTTTTCCCTGTAGCAAAAGGGCCATGCGTTCACTGGTAGCAAAGCTTGTCGGGATATCATGAGTAACTAAAATGCCACCGCGCCCTCTTTTCTTGAGGTCAACGATGATGTCTTGAATATTTTTAGTGTTGAAGGGATCAAGTCCAGCAGTGGGCTCATCATAGAGAATCACTTCAGGATCTAAGATTAAAGCTCGCGCAAGCCCGGCGCGTTTTTGCATGCCTCCCGAAAGGTCACTCGGAAGTAATTGATTGGTTTTCTCTAAACCTAAGAGTTCAAGGGTTTCATCAACCTTTAACTGTTTCTCTTTGCGCGTGAGCACTGTGTGCGCATCCAATGGGTAAAGTAGATTTTCTTCGACGGAGAGAGAATCAAATAAAGCTCCCCCTTGGAAAACAAAGGCAATCTCTTTACGAACGACCCGCCACTCTTCTTCCCGAAGGCGAGTAACATCACGGCCTTTAAAAAAAATCTGGCCCGAATCCGCCTGCTCCAAGCCAATCAAGGCTCGCAACAAGACGCTTTTTCCAGATCCGCTTCCACCAATGAGGCTCACCACTTCGCCCTGAAAGAGATCCAAATCCACTCCGTCATGAACGACTTTTGAGCCGAAACTTTTACAGAATCCTCGAACCGAGATGACAGGCTCTGACTTCACATGCCCCCCGATCTAAAGAAATGCTCCAAAAGCCAGAGGAATTTGGTCATGATAAAATCTGAAAAAACCACTAAGACCGAAGCCATCACCACCGAGCGAGTGGTGGCCTGCCCAACCCCTTGAGTGCCCCCGGAAGTCGCCAATCCACAATAACAACCCGTAACTCCAATGAGAAAACCGAAAACGACAGACTTGAAAATGCCGCCCATAACATCGCGCCCGGTTACAATTTCAAAACTTTTGAAAAAATAATCGTAGGCACTGAGATTCAAATTGGAGGCCGATATCAAAAGGCCACCAAAAATCCCGATGAAGTTTGCGATGATCGTTAAAAGCGGCGCTGCAATGATGCAGGCAACGATTTTCGGCAGGACAATTTTTTGAGTGGGATCTGTTCCCAACGCGCGAATAGCATCAATTTGCTGGGTGACTTTCATCGAACCGACTTCGCTCGTTATTCCTGCGGCCACACGGCCAGCCATCATAAGCGCCGTAAAAATTGGGCCCAACTCCCTGACGATGGAGATTGTAACGATTTTTGGAACATAAAGTTTGGCTCCAAAGCGAGCCAAGCCAAATCCAAATTGGATGGCCATCACCAATCCCACAGCCAATGCAGCCACGGCTACAATTAGGAAAGATCGAACTCCCAGCTGGTAAATTTCGAAAGTAAAGGCAGAGAAACGCGGAGGGCTCTTAAAGAGGACTCGGACGGAATCCGCAACCATCCGACACATGATGCCGAGTTCCTCAAGTGCCCGGCCCAACTGGGTATCATGGAGGGCTGAAAGCCAGCGGAACTTGCGTGCCGTTTGAATGCCCATCAGCGCGTTTCCTCAGCAGAAGATGAATCGTAGCGAAAGCTCTCACTCCAACTGCGAAATTCTTTGATAACTCTTTCACTTAGCGGACTCACTCCGACCAAGGAAAAGTCAAAGAGACACTCATTCTTTCGAAGGACAACTATGATCATTTCCGAAGGCACGCCATCATAATTTCCCTTAAGGTGAAGACGGTAGGCTCGTCGGCCATCAATCATCAACTCTTCGTCGCCCAAGCTTACTGCGTCCCGCAGCCCCGATTCATACTGACGCGCAAGTCGCTCAAGACTCGTACTTTCGTATCGATGGCAAAGTGAATTGAGAGCAATCATCGCCTCGCCACCGGCCGTCCGATAAATTCTATCAGCCGTGGACTGAGTAACTTCGGGATTAACCGCACTCCAGTTTCGAGGAGTTTTCAACTGATAGCCGCTGGCTTTGGTATCTTCCCGAAGAGGTCCGCCTAGTACGGAACACGCGCTAAAAAATAGGCAAAAAATGGCCCCCAAAAACAAACGACCGAGCAGCAGGTGAGAAATCCAAGACGTCGCGTTCATCAAAACTCCTCTTTATTGTTCGGATTTTCTCAAAGCTAACTTGTGCTCTCCAGGAAAGAAATTCAGCTTTACGTCGCACCGCAGAAGCTGTCAAAAATCTCCCTTCTTGGATTCAATTCTCGAATCTGAGAAACCGATAAGAAACGGATGAAGTCAGAGAAAGCGCGACTCGTGATCAGTTTGGGTCTTTCTCCGCGGACACTTGCGGGCTTCGATTCTATCGAAAACACACAGCTTGTTTTCTGCTCATTGCTGGAGTTGGATCGCATCAAGTCACTCCTTTCATTTTGCAGCCATATTCTCGTAAATCTAAATGATCTCGCAAAAACTGAACCGCTTGATGCCTATACGCTGCGCACTTGGCGAGAGTCTTTTGCAGATTTGGTCGCTCAATCTCTAAGCCCAGAGGGAATTTATGCTCAGTTGTGGGGATACACTGAAAACGGGGACTGGAATATGGCCAAGTTGGGCATTGCAGTCGGCGTACGAGATCTTTATTTAGCGGGCGAGATCGCTGCTCGCATTGCTGATCCTAATCACGGAGCTAGCTCAGAGAAAGAATCGGAACCTGCACTGAACAACCTTCTTAGTTTTCCCTCGAACAATGACACAGACCTCAGCCCACCGGCCGAAAGAGGTTTCCCACAAAATGCTATTCCTTTTCCAGTGCACGGTCTCGAAGGCTCCAGCAAAGCAGCCGAGGCCCTACGCGATTTGATTCGAAAATGCGCGGCCATGCCCAGCACAGTCATCATCACAGGAGAAAGCGGCGTGGGAAAAAAGCAAATCGCTCGCGCCCTGCACGATCATGGAAAAAATCCGTCGGCCAATTTTGTGGTAGTGGCCTGCGTGGAGCTAAAGGCGGAAACTTTAGATAGAGCTTTTTATGGAGAAGAGGAAGGACCGAGTGGATTCCTCAATAAAGCCCGAGGGGGCACTCTTTATCTCGAAGGCGTCGATTCCCTCGGACTGGAAGAACAAGGTCGCTTAATTCCAATCCTAAAAAACTTTAGCGAGGGCCCCCAGGGACGCATCGTTGCCAGCACCCGGTCGGATTTAGCTGAAATGTGTCGTCAAAAGCGCTTTCGAGAAGATCTCTATTTTCGACTTAGCGTCATTGATTTTGTCATCCCCCCCCTGCGACAGCGCCGCAGCGATCTAGAAGCTCTATGTGAAGCCTTGTTGGGTGAAATTGCTCGTAAGCACCATATGGGTCGAAAAGATGTTAGCGCCCAATCTTTCGAAAAAATCTATTTGTATGAGTGGCCCGGAAACATCCTTGAACTCAAAAACGCCTTGGAACACGGCGCACTCTTGGCTCAGCAAGCTGATCGAACTCAAATCGAAGTCGGAGACCTTCCTCTCACTGTCCAAAACGCTGAAATGAAAAATCTTCAAAAGGACTCATTGCGCGAAGCCGTGCGTCGATTTGAAAGGGAACATATTCAAAAAACTTTGGCCCAGTTTCAGGGTTCAAAGGAAAGTACCGCCGATGCACTTGGGCTTAGCCTTGCCACACTTTACCGAAAGCTTGGCAACGGTTGAAGCTTAGCGCCAAGACGTGCTTTAATGAAGGATCAACAGAGGAGTTAGCCCAGATGGCCCAAAGAGATTCGGCAGATGCAGCAGTTCCAACAAGTGACAATGTGAAAGAAAACGGCGACAAGGATCAGAGTTTTGCCCGCACACTCTGCGCCGGCCAGATCCTTCAAAATTTGATTTTCCCTTTTCCCCGAATGAGGGACGAGGAAAAAGCGACATGTCGTAGCATCATCGACTCGCTCCATTCCTGGCTAGAACCAAAACGGGATGAATTCCGCAAGTGGGACGCCGAGGGACATCTGCCCGATGAACTCGTAAGAGAAATGAAAGAGTTTGGACTCTTCAGCCTGATCATCCCTGAAGAATTTGGCGGTGTGGGCCTTTCAACGACTGCATATTCCAGAATTATCCAGGAAATGTCGCGATTCGACGGATCAACAACCATTACCGTCGGCGCACATTCCAGCATAGGGATGCGTGGCTTGGTGATGTTCGGAACTGACGAACAAAAAGCACGCTATCTTCCAAAACTCGCCAGCGGAGAAATGATTGCGGCTTATTGTCTAACGGAAGCCGGCTCGGGCTCTGACGCTGCATCGATCAAAACCAAGGCCGTAAAGAATGGCGATCATTGGATCCTGAATGGAGAAAAAATCTGGATCACCAATGGCGGTATCGCTGACTTCTTCACAGTATTTGCCCGAACGGATACTCCGGAGGGAAAAATTACGGCCTTTATTGTCACGCGCGACATGGCCGGCCTGAGCACGGGACCACACGAAGATAAAATGGGACTTCGGGGCAGCAGCACCACCACGGTTGGCTTTGAAAACGTGCGCGTTCCAGCAAATAATGTCTTGGGAGAAGTCGGAAAAGGCTTCAAGGTTGCCGTGAAAATTCTCAATAACGGACGCACAGGCCTCGGGGGCGGAAGCGTGGGCGCCATGAAGCAACTCATTACACTTGCCACTCAACAAGCCAAAATGCGCAAGCAATTCGGACAATCAATCATTGAGTTCGGACTGATGAAACAAAAAATCGGCCAAATGGTCGTCGATTGTTACACGGCGGAATCGGTAGTGAACATGGTGAGCGGAACTATTGATGCCGGTTACACAGACTATGCTGTTGAAGCTGCTATTTCGAAAGTGATCGCTTCAGAGTCTTTGTGGCGCACCGTTGACGAGGCCCTGCAAATCGCTGGTGGCAATGGATACATGCGTGAATTTCCCTATGAGCGCATCCTGCGCGATTGCCGGGTCAATCGAATTTTTGAGGGAACAAATGAGATCCTTCATCTCTTCATCGCCTTAACCGCGATGAACGATGCGGCAACTGTTTTCAAAGACATGAAAAAGAGTGTCGAAGAAATCAAGTCTGGAAAATTGGTCAGTATCTTTGCGGATCCGATCAAAGGCTTTGGGCCCTTCGTGGAAGTTTCGCGTCGCTGGATCGCAAATTCTACTGGCTTCGGTGGCGCAACTATGAGCAAGGCCCACCCAGCACTCAGTGATGAACAATCCATCTTTGTAACTCACGCGCGATATCTAAGCGCCTTAAGTGATAAGCTGATCGTCCGACATGGAAAAAATATCATCCACAAACAATTGGCCACTAAACGTCTAGCCCAGGTGATCATCGATCTTTACACCTTGGCCTGCACCTTAAGCCGCGTCACTCAATCCATCGAAGACAACGGCGTCGAAAAGGCCGCTCAGGAAATTCAGATCGTTAAAGCTTTCGCTTTCCAGGCTGACGAGCGCATTCGGACGATCATTAGTCGCATGGACGCCAACGACGATGAGATCGTCAAAGGCCTGGGCGATTATGCCGCAGAAAAAGAAGGCTTTGAGTGGGATAACCTCTAAGCTATTTTCGACTTCTGCTTTAATCTTTTAGCGATTGATAGAAATTGTTGGGCCGTCCCATGGATTCTCTAGCAGATAAGATCTCACTGCCTATTTAAATACTCGCGACCGTAATTGAGAATTTCTTCAGGGAAGCCCTGCTCTCGGGCAACCTCAAAAGCATTCGTTCTATGAGAAGCCCCGGACAGCACTTGAAAGCGTCTTTCACGAGAATCACTCACGTGAAAGTTAATTAGCCCATCAATCTCTCCTGTTACTTCTTGAAGAGCGCGATTGTGAGTTGCGAAAACGGCAAGAATATCTTGCTTCGAAAAATATTTCAGCGCTCCATATTCAAGTGCGACTTTTTCTTCATGCGTTGTTCCCCGGAAGGATTCATCCATCAAGATCAACGGTCTCTTTGCGCTACGCGCCCGCTCAATAATCTTTGCAATTCGACCAGCCTCACTGATGAAAAGACTTTTGCCCTCTGAGGTATCATCTGTATTCTTGATTGATGTGATGACCGAAGTCGGCGTGAATTTCATCGAGTCAGCGGGAACCGGTGCACCGTTCTGGGCTAAGGAAAGAAGCATGGCGATCATTCGGATATAGGAGGTTTTACCTTCGCCATTCTGTCCAGTCAGAAGTTGGATCTTTGCTTCGACTCCATCCTTTCTGTTGGAGATTCTAAAATCATTGGCGACGACCTTAGGAACTTCACCCCGGCGGGCGAGTTCTAATAAATAGGGATTTTTTCCTTGAACAATCTCGACATGGGTTGCAGCAGAATCCAAAATCTCGGGAAATACCGAGCCTTCATCTAGCAGTTTTCCAAATCCGAGCAGCATATCAAGTTCGCCAAGCAGCGACGCTAAGGCTACAGTTCGAACAAATTCGTCGCGTAGCCCCTCTTGCATTTGTGGAAAGTGAAAATTGGAAAAATATACTGCGTCGAGCAAACGTGCCAGAGGACTGAATGAAGTTTTGAGCTCGCTGAGTTTATGGAGATTTTTTGAAAAGTCACCGCTATCTTCAAAGAGAGTCTCCAAAAAATCACCCATCTCTCGAAGATACGGAGCCCTGCTCTGCTTGAGCCTAGGATAGAGCTTCCTTGTCTCGGAGCTTACGATCTTCATTCCTGACAGATTCATTCGATGAGAAAAAAAATAAACGTTGTTGAGGAGCCCCAAAGTTGGAGCCCCCAAAATCGAAGCGCTGAATAGAGCTGCCAGAGGTAGGCGTGTGAATAAGCTTTCATCTCGGTTAGAGAGGAATTCGGTAGCCATAGGCGTGTGAAGAAGAGCTAGCATTCCCGCAGATAAGACCCCACCATAGGCAATGAATCTCAGTGACTGTGGCTTGATTGGATTCTGAATTCGTAAAAGCTGGTTCTGAATATCTCTGGAATCACTAAGTGGATTTGAAACTCCTAATAGTCTTAACAGTCGCCTTACGATTCTGTCCCGCCACAGGTCATGATCCTCATATCGATGGATGTAGGTCAGCGAAGCTTGGAGAGCATCTCGAAGCTCTTTTTCTTCATGCAGTGCCCGAACGGAATTCTGCAGCTCTTTGATGTGTGCGGAGTCCAGATAGGGATTTGCAAGTGCCCAACGAAGACTGGCCTTACCTAGGTTGGTAGTCGCAATACGTCCGAAGCTTGCAAGCCATTTTTCAAACTCTAAATCCTCAACAAATCCTTCTTCGGATTTAAAAACTTCGCTACCTGAGAAATTGTCAAGATGGGCCCTAGGCAATGCCTTATTCTTCAATTCTTGCTGGAGCCACTCTGAGCTTAGCGGACCCTGGCAGGACATCTGAAATTTAGCGGCCCAAGCCGGTGAAAAATTAAGCAACAGCAAAAGAAGAACGCGCATGAGGAGCTATCGATATCATTATTAATGCGCTGCGTCAAACGATGGGGAGTTTAAAGGATCAAAAGAGATGAAGAATATCGATAACTTCCGAGAGAATCAGATGCAGATTTGATTCAGGCGCCATCGCTATCCCTGCCATCGTCTTCGCTCCTACAGCACACCTTTTTGAAAGAGCACGTTGTCGTCGTTCCACATATCGCCCGAAACGGCAGAGATGAAGGCACGGTCTAATTCTCGCATTTGGAGAGTACGCTTCATTTGATGGACAAAATTTCCGCCGTAGAAAATCCCGATCAATCGGTGAAAACGATTCACTCCTTTTCGAAATTCCGCTTCATAGCGCGCACCGCGCGCCTCGGACTCCAAATCTGAGGCGTTTTTTAGGGCGTCATCGATTGCAGATGTGGCTAGTTTTGCCGATTTAAAACCATTGTGCACCCCCGAAGAAAAACAGGGATCTAAAAATTTGGCCGCGTCTCCGATGGAGAGCCACCGGCGACCCCAAAATTTCTGGGATTCCTGTCCGTAATTGGAAATGAAACGAGCTTCTGAGATCTGCTTTGCGCCCTCCATGTAAGCACGCATTTTGGGAGTGCCACCCACCTTCTCGATGATATACGCACCCAAATCTGCGTCTTTTGGAATTTCATTGTGCCGCGACACAATTCCAACAGAGGTGACGCTTCCGCGAAAGGGTATTTGCCAGGACCAGGATTGATCACGCAGAAGACCGATCCGGATATCGCCCTCACTTTTTCCGGGAGCCCGGCTGACACCTTCGAAATGAGCAAAGACGCCCAGATTATTAAAATCACCACCGATTTTTTTAAGGCCGAGCTGTTTGGCGACGACCGCTTGGCGACCCGAAGCATCGATCAGAAAGCGCGAATGTAGTTGGCCTTCATTGCAAGTGATTTCCACACCCTCTTCGGATTCTTGAAAGCCTGAAAAATTCCAATTCAGAAAAAGTTCCGCTCCCGAAGTTTCCGCATGTCGCAGAAGATCCAGATCAAAATCCGCGCGTGGGACTTCATAGGCCATATTGATTTCGTCATTGATGCCATTTGCGAATCCGAAATACACTTCCTCATCACTGCCATAATCGATGAAGCGAGCTCCGTACTTTTCGAGATAGCGGCCCGAAGAGAGCTTCTCGAGAAAGCCGCTTTCCTTGAGTAAAGGCATGCTTGCAGGCAATAGAGATTCTCCAATTTGAAAGCGGGGAAATGTCTCCTTTTCCACAATCGCAACACGATAACCTTGGCGGGCCAATAGAGCTCCCGCATGAGAACCGGCGGGTCCCCCGCCAATAATGGCCACGTCATAAGTCTTTGGCATGGGAGAAGCGTAGCAAAAACTTAGGCACTCGACGAGTCAGTCTCGTCGGATTACACTGCCCCGTCATGGAAGCCCCAAAACCTACAAACACAAGCCCAGGTACGCCCGCTCCGGCCGAGACTTTAAATGCTGTTGTCGACGTGATTTCCACTGCTGTGAACCTACGAAACGTAAATCGCGCTGAAATTTCTCGGGAGACTTCCTTAATGCAGGGTGGTCTGGGTCTAGATTCGGTTGATATCTTGGAGGCCGTCATTGCGCTCGAAAAGCGCTTCGACGTCAAAATCGACAGCAGTCCAGGCGCCCGGCACATCTTCAAAGATCTCGGTAGCCTCTCTGATTACATCGCTCAAAATAAGCGCAGCTAAGAAATAGAAGTCCAACAAAGAAGATTCCTCATTCCCGCCGCCTAAAAGACAGGATGTTCGAGTCAGCTATTTTCCATTTTAATCACGCAAACCTTGCGAGGTCTTACGATCTATCGATAGTATTTAGTTAGATGAATCACCTGCCTGGACTGATTGAAGACCTTGGCTACATATTGATGACTGCAGCCCTAGTCACTCTTATTTTTCGACGGCTCCATCAACCCATCGTACTGGGCTACTTGGTCGTGGGTTTTCTGTTGGGACCCAACGTTCCCCTATTTCCGACGATCAAGGACACCGCAAATATCAAGATCTGGGCAGAAATTGGCGTTATTTTTATGCTCTTTGGGCTTGGCCTTGAGTTTAGTTTTAAAAAACTCACGAAGGTTGGCAAGAGTGCCACCATTACAGCCACCTTTGAAATCATCTCGATGCTTGGAGTGGGCTATGTCGCAGGACAATTTCTCGGCTGGTCTAAAATGGACAGCATATTTTTAGGTGGCATTTTATCGATCTCCTCGACCACGATCATTGTGCGCGCGTTTGATGAGCTCCGGATGAAAGGACAGGGATTTGTTGCCCTTGTCTTTGGAGTGCTGATCGTCGAGGACCTTCTTGCGATTCTGATTCTCGTACTTCTTTCATCAGTTGCCCTGACGCAAAGTCTTTCGGGAAGTGATTTGATTTTCACCTCACTACGTTTGGCCTTTTTTTTGGTGATCTGGTTTCTGCTGGGAATCTATCTCCTGCCTGCACTTCTCAACAAGTTTCAGAAGGATCTTACTGATGAAACCACCCTCATCATTGCCATTGGTCTCTGCCTCATGATGGTGATCGTCGCAAGCCAAATTGGTTTTTCACCCGCGCTAGGCGCTTTTGTTATGGGATCGATCCTGGCCGAAACACGTCAGGGACGAAAGATAGAGCATTTGATCGTGCCAGTGAAAGACCTATTCTCAGCCGTGTTTTTCGTATCGGTGGGCATGTTGTTGGATCCTAAGGTATTAGGCGAATACTACGGCGTTATTCTCTTGATGACGGCCGTGACAATCATTGGAAAATTCTTAAGTAGTGCAATTGGCGCGCTGATTTCCGGCGAGAGTCTGCGAACTTCAGTCAAAGGGGGTCTGAGCCTAGCGCAGATCGGTGAGTTTTCATTTATCATTGCAACACTTGGCATGACTTTGAAAGTCACGAGTGATTTCCTATATCCGATTGCCGTAGCTATTTCTGCGATGACGACCTTCACCACCCCCTACCTCATTAAGTATTCTGAAAATATTTACCAAGCCCTTGAGCGCCGCCTTCCCCATAACGTCAGAATTCGCTTGCAGCGCTACGAATCAATTATGTCAGAGCGTGATGGACAGAGCGCTCTTTCACTATTTTGGCGCGAATATGGAATTAAGCTCCTCTTGAATTCAGTTGTAATCATCGCCATAACTCTAACCATAAGTCGCTTTGCACTTCCGATGGCTACTTCGATGGCCAATGGAAGCATTCAACTCAATCTCATCGCTTGTGGATTGGCTTTGATCATTGCCTCTCCTTTTCTCTGGGCTGTATTTATCGGCGGCCCTTCACATATTCAGAACCTCGAAGTTTCGAAAGTGAAACGGCTACAACATCTACAACTGGGGATTATGCTCTTTCGTATTTTGCTCGGCAGCAGTTTAGCCGCGTTTATTGTTAGCCAATTTACCAGCGTCCTTGCATTTACGGGGGTTATTTTCGTGATCATCGCCACTTTAGGAGCGCTATTCTTTAGCCGCTACTCGGACCCAATTTACCGCCGCATCGAGGGGCGTTTTCTCTCAAATCTCAGTGCTAACGAACGGCTGGAGTTAGAAGAAAAGGCAAAAATTCCGGAGCTCGCACCCTGGCAAGGCAGGATGGCAGAATTCACTGTATCTTCGGATTCTTCGGCTGCGGGACTTCGATTGCAGGATCTCAGAATCAAAGAACACTACGGCGCAACCGTCGCAATGATTGAACGCGGAAGTCGGCGGATTGTAGCTCCCACACGGAACGATCAACTTTTTCCTCATGACAAAGTTTACATGATTGCAACAGATGAACAGCTGGCTCGGGTTCGCGAAATGCTTGAAAAGAAAATTGAGGCCACGCCAAGCGATGCGAAGTCCGTCGGTTTGGTGTCCGTTCAAATCAGCGCAGAAGATTCTTTTGCAAACAAATCGATCAAAGAATGTGGAATTCGGGATTCAATCAACGGTCTCATTGTCGGCATCGAAAGAGACGGCCAACGAATCGTCAATCCGGACGCCGACCTACGCCTGCTTCCGGGCGATAAGCTTTTAGTTGTAGGCGACATTGAGCGCATCAAGGATTTGAAATCTGGACTCCGCAGTGCTGACTCGTGAACAAGAAAAAGCCTCTTCCGCCAAACGGAAGAGGCTTTCTTAAACAAATTTTAAAGGACTCCTAATTATTTCAAACGTCGCAGATTGTATTCAACGGGCTGAGCCGGCCAGCCCACTTGCCAAGATTTTGTTCCAGGCTCCAGCGTAACCATGCCTTCCTCGGAGAAAATCATCTTGATCGATGGCACCTTTTGTTTCTGCGTTTTAGATACCAGGGTGTAGTAAACTTCACTCGGATACCAAACAAGTCCACCGGCTTCCTGCCGCTCGGTGAATCGGGGTTGAATCCAGTAGACATCAATCAAATCCTGACGAACAGGATTTTTTCTTAGATAAATGCCTGGCTTGCCCTTCATCAATGCCTCAAAGCTCAATGCGATCGCAGGCGTCTTGATCGCAAGACCGTCGGACTCCGTAAATATTCCTTCCGATCCGCTCAGTTTCATCGATGCGCCTAAGGCATCGTCTCGAAATTCACCCTGATAGGCCGCCGGGATTCCACCGCAGGCAGAAAGCATGAAGGCAAGTACTGTTAGTAGGAGTCCGTTTCTAAATAATTTCTTCATCGTTTTCATCTCACTCACTCCTTAAAAAAGAATCTGGTGAACAACGACCAGCTTCCCGTCTTCATGCACTTCCAACTCAATCGATCCACTGCTTCCCGCATTTTGAACCAGCACGGGAATCGAAAATTCCAACGACTCGCCACTTTGAAGCGGAATCAAATACTGCGGATTGGGTCCCAAGACTGTCACTGAATCAGTCGCACGAATGTGCAGCTGCAATCCTTTAAAAAGAAGCCGTGAAGAAACGTTTCTCAGTCGATAGGGAATTCGTACCAAGCCCGCGCCTTGCAGTAGCTGCTGCACGCGGTTATCCCGAAGTTCCAAACGATAGTCATTGACGACTGGGACTTGGCGAACCGTTTCCAGTGCACCCAACAACCATCCATCGCTTGCTCGAAGATCGAAAACGAAGGGGATACGAATTGCCGGATCCTTGGTTCGTGCGATCACCTGAAATTGAGTCTGTGCAGTAGAACCACTTGCTAGTTCCGGGAGCACCTGTGTGGCCTGGACCACTTCAACTAGATTCGAATCTGCACGGAAATTCATTTTAGCTCCATTGGCCAACGAGACTTGCGACTGATTATAGCCATCAACCACAACAGGCATCGGCATACCTTCCGAGAGTTGCGGCGTACGATCCATCTTCAAGGCGACCTGATGTTTCGTAACCGTTTCCACGGCCTTGCTATCCATATCACGCCCTTCATATCGAACGCTCACTCGGAACTGCGTAGTCTTGCCGAGTGAACTTGGCAAAAGTCGAATCTCGAAAAGTTGTTCAACATCGTTTCGGCTCGAGGCTTTCAAATTGCGAGGCAATCGATGCTCGCTTTCACTGATCACCGCCTGCTGAGCATTCAAGGCTTCGATTTTCACCAAAACCTGATCACCCGCGAGTGCATGATTTGCGAAGTTTCGCATTTGAACACGCGCACGCAGAAGTTCCTCGGGTTCAGTTACGCCATTGGGGCGGCTCTCCACAACTTCGACCTCAGTAATACGCACTGGACGCGCGGCAAATTCCGCAGCTTCCATCTCACGACCTTTTTCATATTGCTCGCGAGCGTAGACTGGATATTTTTCAGCATAGGTGCCATCGCGCGCCGGCCTCCAAGATGCCTGATACAGCGATTGATAGCGTTCGTTGTAGGCCGCGGAACGCGCCGACTCGAAGTAGTTATCGTAGAATCCATTATAGAGGCGATCATAAGTATCGCCGGCTACACGCTCGCGAATTTCAGGATAGAGGCGTTCATACAGACGATCATAAACTCGACGGTATGTCGCATTGTAGGCGCGATTGTAACCATCGTTCTCACCGCGTACATAGTCATGCCGATAATCCCTGCGACGAGCTTCTTGGCAACCTCGACGATCACCTAGGGCAAATCCCCGAGCATAAGCTGGGTTATAAAGCTCTCGATAGGTCGATTTGAACTGACTGCGATAAGCAGTTCCGTAGGCCGTTACATAGAGCCCTTGGAGAAGATCGTTTTCGTAAACCTTTCCAGGCTTATTGTAACGGTTGTCAGGATTCGCATCCGAGCCCGGAGCATTTCCACTTCCATGGCCGGGACGTCGATTGCGATCATTGTCTTCCCGCTGGCGATCACGTCTTCGATGCCCATCACTCGACTTCCCAGCTCCACCACCCGGACCACCGGCTCGCTGAGCTGCGAAAAGTCCACTCGAGTCGTTTTGCGGAAGAAAGAATGCGGTAGCTTTTCTTACTGAAAAGCGATCTCGATTTACGGGATCTTCCGCATAGCGTTCATTGCGATAATCAACGCGACCTTGAGCACGATCCACACGAATCGCTTCCGCGAGAGCGTCTCGATCACCGTCGATTTCACCTTGGGTGCGGCCTCGCTCGCTTGCATCCGATTCGTTGGCCTCGCGCAATCCTTGGTCACGACCAGGGCCAGTTGCGGCGTTTCTGGCATCTCTATCGGCACTCTGGCGTCCAGCGATTTCTCCGTCGCGAACACCGTTTGATTCGGCATCACGCTCGGCTTCGTTCATTCCTCGTTCTTCACCTAGACGGGCGCCACGGCGGCCGCCATCTGCCAGTCCATCATCGTAAGCATCTTGACGCTCTTGGGCCTCGCATTCGTTGAATCCTTCGCGGAGCCCATCACGTTCACCGCGATCTTCTCCTTCGGTACGTGCTCGATCTGTGGCCTCACGAACACCTTGGGGAGTGCCATCATCTTGACCCTTTTTCTGGGCCCGTTTTTTCTCTTCCTCAGTTGGCCCCTGTGGAGGTTGCGGCTGAGGATTTGGATTTGGATTGGGATTGGGATTGGGATTGGGATTGGGATTGGGATTGGGATTGGGATTGGGTCTGGGACCACCACCGCCTCCACCTGGCCCGCGTCCACCGCCACCGGGTCCGCGATCACCGCCGCCACCTGGTCCGCGTCCACCGCCTTCGCCACCACGTGGCGGAGCATTGGTGCTCTGAGCCCACAACTGGGCAGGAATCACCATGTTTGCCGCTAGAACTAACGCTAATAAACGACTTGATAAGACGTGAAGAATTCTCAACATATTCAACTCTCCCTAGGTAATGACGCTTATCGCCGAGCCCTCTTTGACTTTCCGCTTAATAAACCTTTTTTAATTCGAGATAAAAACTCTGCATTTGTGGAATCAATCGGCGCTTTACGGCAAACTAAAGCTTCCTGATGCCACACACAGTTCAAATACTTTTGCGCGAACCGAATGAGGGATTTCAACAAAGTCTTATAAAGGTGATCGAAGCACTTCCTTTAAAAATCGAAGTTACGGCGACATCTAGCGATGAGGACTTCTCTAAAAAGTTAGCTGAGCGCGCTTGGGGCCTCGCAATTCTGGATCACAAGACAAATCATCCAAAGGGAGATCGCCTCCTGGATCACCTAATGACCCGCAGCGAATTTCCAAAAGTGAATAGGGTTTTGATTACATCGATTCACCTCAATGAAGCTGGCAAACCCACTGAAATGGGAGAGATTCCATTTTCCTTCCTATCAAAACCTTTTAGACTCGAAGTTTTGGAGAGCACCTTGATGGCAGTGATTCAAATGGAAGCACCTGCCAAAGATCCTAAATGGAAGCTGGATGTGCGGCTTTTAAATCCCTTTGTCCAAGCTTTTTTAGAAAGTTGTGATGAGTCGGCAAAAAGTCATCTGACTCGAAAAGGCGTCGATCTCCGAAAGGAAAAAGACCTCTGTGATCTTTCCGTCACCTCAGTCTTTGACCAGGGAGACCTATTTGGAAATTTCACGATCGCATTTCCCGCCCAAAGTTTTCTTGAGTACTCAAAGAAAATTACCAAACAAGAAGAACGCAGTGTTCACCAAAGAAACCTCCATTTGGCCGAGGATTTTTTATCCACAGTCGTGAAAAAAGTACGGGAATCGTTGGAGGCTCGAAAACTCCGGCTTAGCTTTCGAAGCCCAGTGGTCACCATGGGTCGCCAACATTTGGCCCCCTCTATTCATGGTCTACAGCCGCTGGTTATTTCCTTTGAGAGCGAGGAGGGCTTCCCCCTTCATTTGGAACTCAGCATGCAAAAAAACCTCGCATAAGGCTCCTCGCCCCCGCTCTTTTTGCGTCATGTCATTTATCGGCCAGAGTCATTAGCTTCGCAGTGATCAATAACGCTTAAAGGGCTTGAATTCGCTTAGGTGCGGTCCTAGACCAAAACTTGATGAAAAAGCATATTGTTAGAGTTTTCCCCTCCAAAGAACCTCTCCCCAAGATGGAACAATTAGCCTGGAAAATGGCCGAAGTTGCCAGCGATGCCGTGGGCGTCGATCCAGATGTTGTCGAAATGATCGGCAATCGCATCATCGACAATGCGGCCGTCGCATTGGGCGCCATCAATCGACCGCCAGTGGCTAATGCACGCACGCAGGCACTCGCCCACCCGCGTACAAGTGGCGCCACCGTTTTCGGAATGCCGAACAATCAACGTTTTGATTGCGAATGGGCAGCCTGGGCAAATGGAACTGCTGTCCGTGAACTCGATATGCATGACACTTTTTTAGCTGCCGATTATTCGCACCCGGGCGACAACATCCCTGCAATTTTGGCCGTCGCACAACAGTGTGCTCGCGGCGGAGCGGATCTCGTCCGTGGTCTTGCGACTGGCTACGAATTACAGATCGATCTTGTGAAAGCGATCTGTCTCCACAAACATAAGAAAGATCACATCGCGCATCTTTGCCCCTCTGCAGCTGCCGGAATCGGCACCCTGCTACGACTCGACACCGACACGATTTACCAATCCATTCAGCAGGCCGTGCACGTAGGTTTCAGCACTCGTCAATCACGCAAAGGTGAAATTTCCAGCTGGAAGGCCTACGCTCCGGCGCACGCAGGAAAACTGGCCGTCGAAGCCGTCGATCGTTGTATGCGCGGGGAAAAGGCACCCTCGCCCATTTACGAAGGCGAAGATAGCGTCATCGCTTATATGTTAGACGGAAAATCAGGCCGCTACGAAGTACCCCTTCCTGAAAAAGGTCAGTCAAAGCGCGCTATTTTGGAAAGTTACACAAAAGAACATTCGGCTGAGTATCAATCTCAGGCCCTGATTGATCTTGCCTTCCGAATGCGCTCAAAAATTACCAACATCGAAGATGTCGAAAAAATTGAAATTCACACCAGCCATCACACCCACTACGTGATTGGAACTGGCTCTGGCGATCCGCAGAAATACGATCCCAAAGCATCGCGCGAGACTTTGGACCATTCGATCATGTACATTTTTGCGGTGGCTCTACAAGATGGTCGTTGGCATCATGTAGATTCCTACAAAGCCGAACGCGCACAACGCGAAGATACGGTTCGCCTCTGGCAAAAAATTGTGACCTTCGAAGATCCGAAATGGACGGAAATGTATCATCACCCGGATCCATCGAAAAAAGCCTTCGGCGCTCGCATCGAGATCTACTTCAAAAACGGCGAAAAGCTTGTTGATGAAATGTTGGTTGCGAATGCCCACCCCTTCGGAGCGAAGCCCTTTAAACGCCCGGACTACATCAACAAATTTCGCGTGATGACCGAGGGCATTGTATCTCCTACCGAGGGCGCTCGTTTTATCGCCTTGGTGGAAAAGCTCGAAAAACTTACGCCGGAAGAGATTCTTCAGCTGAATGTTCAAGTAAATCCGGAACAATTGACCCACCGGGAGCGGGATCGTCGAGGCATATTCTAATGTTATTCACCCAAAAATCAGGCGCAGAAAAACGCGCCGATTTTCAGAGTGCTTTAAAATCCGGGAAACTTCTTCGCTTTCCCGGAGCTTTTTCTCCTTATATCTCTCTGATGATCGAAGATGCCGGTTTTGACGGCGTCTACATTTCCGGTGCTGGGATCGCAAACGATTTGGCGCTGCCGGATATTGGACTCACCAATCAACAAGAAGTTTTTGGAAGAGCTCGAGCCATTTCACGCGTCACGGATCTACCCAGCCTTTTGGATATCGACACTGGCTTTGGAGAACCTATGAGCGTCTCTCGCACAGTGCGCGAACTTGAAGACCTCGGGCTGGCGGGTTGCCACCTTGAAGATCAAATCAATCCAAAACGCTGTGGGCATCTGGACGGCAAGTCTTTGGTGAGCCGCGAAGAAATGGTGAAAAAAGTCCAGGCGGCAGCAAAATCCAAACGCGATCCGAATTTTTTGATCATGGCGCGCACAGATGCCGCCGCATCCGAAGGTTTAGCCCAAGCGATCGAGCGAGCCAAAAGCTACGTTGACGCCGGCGCCGACGCGATTTTTCCAGAAGCCTTGCAAAGCGCTTCTGATTTTGAGGCTTTTCGTAAAGCCATCAAGGTCCCACTTCTTTCGAACATGACGGAGTTTGGAAAATCAATGTTATTGAATCGAAAAGAGCTAGAAAACCTCGGCTACAATCTGGTGATCTATCCTATGACTAATTTTCGATTGGCCATGAAGGCCGTCGAGGATGGTTTGAAGGAAATCGAAAATGAGGGCACTCAGGAAGGACTTCTTCCCAAAATGCAAACGCGCGCCCGACTTTACGAAGTTTTAAAATACGAGGATTACAATCGCTTCGATACAAATTTGTTTAACTTTAAAGTTTAATCACGAAAAGGAGATGGCATGAGTGGAGTGGAAATCAAAAAGGGTCTTGAGGGTGTGGTTGTCGACGAAAGTGCCGTCTCCAAGGTTATGCCTGAGACAAACTCTTTAACTTATCGTGGTTATCCCGTTCAGGATCTCGCAGACAACTGCAGCTTTGAAGAGGTCGCCTACCTTCTTTGGAATAATGAATTGCCAAATAAAAATGCGCTCGCAACTTTTACGGAAGCCGAACGAAGCCAACGTCAGCTTTCGAAGGGGATGCTAGATTCCATTCGTCTTTATCCTAAATCAGCTCATCCGATGGATACCGTCAGATCCGCGGTCAGCTACCTGGGGATGGAAGAGTCGTCTAAAAATGAGGAGAGTTGGTCCCCAAAAGACGCACGGGCCGGCAAGCCTTCGAACTATGATCGTGCCTTGAGTCTCTTGTCAAAAATCCCAACCATGATCGCAGCTGACTATCGCTGCCGCAAAGGCCTCGATCCCATCGCACCCAAAAAAGATCTCTCGATCTCCGAGAACTTTTTTCACATGTGTTTTGGAGAAGTGCCCCACCAGGAAATCGTAAAAGCCTTTGATGCCTCTCTGACTCTCTATGCTGAACACGGATTCAACGCATCGACCTTCACGTCCCGCGTTGTTTCATCCACCATGTCGGACATCTATTCGGCTACGGTGGCCGGCATTTGTTCACTAAAAGGACCTCTGCATGGGGGCGCGAATGAACAAGTGATGCATATGTTGAAAGAAGTCGCTGATGCTTCAAAAGCAGAAGTTTGGATGTTGGATGCTCTAAAAAATAAACGAAAAATTATGGGCTTTGGTCACCGTGTGTACAAAACTGGAGATTCTCGCGTTCCGACTATGGATAAATACGGACGCCGTGTAGCTGCGCTGAAAAATGAATTGAAATGGCACGAGATCAGCGACGTATTGAAGGCGACTATGCTTCGAGAAAAGAATATTCATCCCAATTTGGATTTCCCGGCAGGTCCCGCCTACTATTTGATGGGTTTTGAAATTGATATGTTCACCCCTATCTTCGTAATGGCGCGCACTGCCGGTTGGAGCGCTCATGTTTTTGAACAGGCGGCCGCAAATCGACTCATCCGTCCGCTTACCCAATACGTGGGCGCTACGGAACGACAGGTTAAAAAACTAGCTGAACGCGCATAATTTAGGCCGTTGAGATGATTTCTTTTTTGAAAAAAGCCCTCTTGACCGGCAGCATTCTCGTTTCGATGATTGCAAGCTCACAAGACCGCAATGGAATTTGTGAGCAGGCAAAAAAAGAAGCGGCCCCAGTCAGTGGAATTCCGGCTCCCTTTCTTCAGGAAGTTAAAAACTATCAAAAGCTTTGGTTGAATGCTTGCGATGCAAAAAAGGCGATTGATTTTTCTCGGATCTACGTCGAGCTTCCAAAACTAGGCAGAGTCGTTAGCGAAGCGGCCCAGAAATCTAAAGAGGGATACGACGAGTCTCTGCAGAAATTCTGCAGTTTTGCTGCGACCTATGCACCCGGCCTGATTTGCCCATCGGGGTTTAATTCCGGAACCGCCAATCCCGAGCTGGATTCCATGGTTCAACTTTTTGTCCTGGCAGAAAAATTCGGAAACGATTCCGATAAAATTTTTTTCAAGGACTACTACAGATTCTGGGGAGCGGCTCATAACTACAATAGACCGTGGCAGCAAGAGACCTTTCCCGGAGAGAGTGCTTATTTCGACGGATGCACGACATTTGATGTGATTTTTTGGACAAGCTTTCTAGATGAATTGTTCGCAAGAAAAAGTGTCATCAAGAATCGAATCTACGTAGAAAAGCTGGAGGCACTCTTTAAAGCTGCGAAAAGCACGCTCACGCAGATCGATGGAAGTATTTGCGCTTGTTCGGGAAAAGAGGAAGTCCTCAAAAATCTCGATTTGCTTGTGAAAAATCTCGATTCCCGCAGTGGCGAACTAAAAACTTTAGCTGCAGAGATCAAAACGGTTGTTGCCAGTGTTCAAAATGGCAAAGTAACAGTCTCAAACCACAAAGAAAGTCTTTGTGGAGGCGGCTAGACTATAGGACGCGCTGAAGCACCACGGGCGCGTGCCCGTGGAATCGAAATCAAGATTTTCGAAATTTGCGATAAACACGGTCCGAAAGTTTGGGTGCGATGAATTTTTTCATACCCCAACGCGGAGCTCTCGACATCAATCCGCAGGCATGGCCCACCAATGGAGGCGCCGTTACGGAACAGGCGGAATACGCCATCCAATAAGTCACTGCGGCCGCAACGGGCACAAAATGCAGGCGGTATTCTTCGATATCCCAATCATCGCCTCGCCATCCATTAGGATGAAAAGTGACGGGAATGCCGTGGTTAAAAATCTTAATGTCTTCCAAACCCGCTAGTCGCATGATTTTCTCGCCGAGTTTAGATTCTAGAACCAAGTAATAATCGGATAACCATTGCACCAACGGCTCGTGATCCCCAAGGTCAAAACTAAAAATTTGTCCTTCCCAAGAATCAGCCCAGAATTGAGCCTCTGATTTATGTCCCTCGGCCTCTAATTCAGCGACACCTCGAGCGATCAGTGAATCTAGACCTCGCAGCACAAGTTCTCGGATCTCTCCGTTATCCATTCCGCTCTCCACAGAAGTCAAAACTTCTTGGAATGCTTTCTCGGTGTTGCCTTCAAGTTCCGAAATTCGAGATTCACTCGCCATAACAAACGAGGGTAAAACGACTAGGTAAGCAGCGATTTTGTATTTTGTTGATAGGTCCATGATGGATCCTCCTTCAGCTCTTATCGGGCATCGGTGATGGAATATTGACATCCAGGATGCGCTCCGCGTCCAGAATGCTCGAGATTGACCACCCCATCCCAGCACTATTCTTAAGTCTTGCCCGCGGATGGGAAGCTGAAATAAGAGGGCACTATGAGCGGCAGTAGCTGGCGCCTATTTTTAATCGAAGGTCCTGAGAAGACTTTCCGAGCACTGGGCTTTGGTCCGGCATATTGCGGCTCCTTGACGAGTGGAAAGCAGTCGCCAGAACCCACTTCTGTAGAGGGCGTTCAAAAAGGAGAAATCATTTGGGCAGAATCTTCTGATCTCAAGACCTTAGAGTCCCTCATCGACTTTCAGATACCCGAGGGGCACGATCTACACATTCTCACGACAACGGTCCCCGAACTTCACCAACAAATGTGTCTTCGCGAACGACGTGCGATTTACATTCCGAAATCTGCGTTGCCCAAAGACTACGCGCGTTTAGACGCGTTTCTTAATCTGCTTTCAGAGGATCGAGCCCAATGCGACGCCCACCGTCGCAGAATCATCCAGGAAAATTGCGCCGACGAGCGAACCTGCATACGAAAACTTCGGCCACTGATCCAGTCGGCCGAGGGACTCAAGTTTGCGGAAGAAATCTTCGCGGGGCGCCCCGACTATCTCAGCCTTCTGGAACGTGCACGCGGCAAAGCAAAGCTTCTCCTTCATGTTTGCTGTGGCCCAGATGCCGGCGGAGTGATTCGCCAATTGAAATCGGAATTCGACTTAAGCTGCTTTTGGTATGATCCCAATATTCAACCAAAAGCAGAATACGATCGCCGCCTGGAGGCATTTCAAAAGGTCGCCTCTATCGAGGGCATTCCAGCGATCATCGGCTCCTATGATGTTGATGAATTTTTTGAACGCATCCGCGGCTTGGAACATACGCCGGAACAAGGGGCTAAATGCTCTCAGTGTTACGATATGCGCCTTGAGCACAGCGCAATTGAGGCTGCTCATGGAAACTTCGAAGCCTACGCGACCACACTAGCGATCTCCCCTCATAAAGTGCAGGAAAAGTTGATTAAATTTGGAAAGCTCAACGAGAAGCGCTTGGGGGTTCCCTATTATCACCGTAATTTTATGAAAGAAGATGGATTCAAGAATAGCGTCACCTATTCTCGCGAACACGGGATCTACCGCCAGGATTATTGTGGCTGTCTTTTTTCGCTCCACGAGGGTGGACCGGAAGCCCAAAAAATGGCTCGTGAGCTTCAGATTTATCCAAATTCCTGAGGCCCATTATGTCGTTTCGCGCAATTTCCCAAGCTTTTCGGTACTTTCTTTTGCCGGAAAGGCTGGCCATTTGCTAGACCCAAAACCGATGTTTCGAAGCTCAGTTTTCAGCATTCTGCTGCTCATCTCCGGAATGCTGTCTCTGCCTTCCAGAGCCACGGTCTCCAGCAGCCTACCGGCCTATTTGAAAGATGCGCAAGAGAATGCTCCCCGCCTTAAAGAGCTAAAACACCAAAGGAAGATTTCAGATTTCACTTATGAATCTGTTGCGACCGATTTTTCAACAACGCTGAGTCTTGGCGGTGGCCTGAGCCAATACCGATTGCTGGAGACGGGCAGCGAAACAAATGGCCATTCTCTAACGGCTGGACTGAGGCAAGGTCTTCCATTGGGTTTTGATTTCCAGCTCGAAACTGACGCACTTTATGGCAGTGATCGCGGAGATCGCCGTCAATCCTGGACGCTGGAACTCAACAAAAGTTTATGGCCGAATTTTTTAGGCCGTAGCCGCAATCAGCTTCGACGTGAGCGCGACCACCAACGCCGCGCGGAGAAACTATTGAACCAGGGGCAAAGCCAGGAATTTTGTTTAGATCTCATAGGGAACTTTGCTTCACTTTTCTTTCTTCAAGAACAACTTCGATTGGAATCCGAACAACTCAGATCAGCCCGCGATCTTTTAAAATGGGCCGAGCGCGCCTACCGCGAACGGAGACGATTAGAAACTGACCTCAACAATGCACGAAAGACTGTTTTAGAAGTTGAATCCTCGCTTCAAGCCTTAGTCGAAAAACTTGAAAACAGCCGTCGAAGTTTGCATCGGCACATCACATTCGAATTTGAAACTGCGATGGACCCACGTCCCGACATCAGTCCTTATCTGGCGAATTTAAATCCCAACGATGAAGCCTTTTCGTATGCGCTCGAAGCTGCCCGCGAAAATCATGAAGCCAGTCTTTCCCGTGTGGCCCAGGCGCGCAGCGCACTTCAGCCCTCGCTGACGCTCGCGGCTAGTCTTGAGGAAGTTCGACCCGAAGGCAGTTATAGCGCAAGCGGTGTTGATTTCCGCGATTATCGTGCCGGGATCGTTTTAAGCTATCCGCTCTTTGATGCAGGTCTTCGCTCTGAACTCCGCACGGCTAAAATCACACGCGAGATTTCTGCATTACGATCCGAGCAATTACTGCGCGAACGCGAAATCACATGGATCAATCAACGAGATCGCAGAAAACGTCTGATCGATGAGAATCGGCGTCAGGCCGATATAGTTCGCATCGCCACCGCAGAAGAAAAAACGGGCCAACGGAGACTAAGAAATGGCCAAATTGATTTTATCAATTACGGCCTGCTCTGGAGTCAACGGGTCCAATCGGAAAGTGATTGGCTACGAAGCCAAGAAGAGCTTTTTCGCAGTGAGCTGTGGCTCTTGGGAGCCACCCGCAAAATCGATGGCCTGTGTGCACTGGAGACTCACTAATGGAAAAACTTTTTGCCTACTTTTTAGACCGAAAATTTTTGGTGAATCTCATCACGCTTTTCATCGTTGTAGTCGGGGGATTTCTGGCGCTGGGACTGCGGCGAGATTTAGTGCCCTCCATGTCCTTTAAAGGCATGAGCGTTAGTGTGGAACTTCCTGGGGCCAGCGCTCTCCAAATGGAATCTTTTGTTATCCGTCCGATTGAAAATGTTCTGAAAAACCTCTCGGGTTTAAAGGAAATGAACTCCGAAAGTCGCCCCGGCAGCGCGATGATTCATTTGCGCTATACCGATCGCACATCACACGAGGCTATTGCAGAACACGTTGAAGAGATCCGTAGTCGACTGACAGGACTTCGCGATCAATTGCCCGAGGATCTAAAGGAGCCTCGAGTTCATCAATGGAAGCGTGAAAGCTCCTGGTTCATGTCGCTCGCTCTGGTGAATGCGGATGCCCGCAATGAACTGCACCGCAACACCCTCATCAGCATTCAGCAAGAACTTGCAAAAGTCCCGGGGGTTGTGAGTGTGAATAGCTCGCTTCCGGCCCGCGAAGTTTATGTACGTCTGGATCCCGCAAAACTTGTACACTACGGATTGAACAGCAGCCAAATTGCTGCGCAAATCGAAAAGCAACTTAAACCCATTCCGGTTACCTCTCTCCGTGTGGCGACCGAAGACATCAGCGTCACGCTACCTGACCCCATACAAAATCCACAGTCCTTGGGAAATTTAGTGCTACGCACTTCCGATTTTGGTCGTAGCCTTCGTCTCTCTGACGTTGGGGTCGTCGAAGATTACTTTCCGCCACAAACACAAATTGATTTGGTCAATGGCAAAGCCTACGTGGATCTTTGGCTTAAAAAAGATTTAGAGAGCGATATTGTCACTCTGGACAGCCAAGTCATTGCGAAAGTGGATGAATTGAAGAAAAAAGTGCCAGAGGGACTTGAACTTCGCGTTCTGGGCCAGGGTGCGAATATGATTCGCCAGCAGATCAATGTTTTGAAGGGCAATGCCCTGGCAGGCGCTGTACTTGTTCTCCTTCTCCTTGGATTTTTCCTGGGTTCGCGCGTCGCGCTCATGACAGCGATCGGCATTCCACTTTCCTATTTAGGTTCGGTCATTATTTTGAAAGCCGCCGGCATCAGCATCAATTTAATTTCAGTAGTGGCGATGATCTTAGTGGTGGGTATCTTGGTAGACGATGCAATTGTCGTCTCGGAGATCTACACGACTTATTTAAGAAAGGGCATGCAACGGCGCGAGGCCGCGCTGCGAGCCGCTCTGCGCATGTTAGGGCCCGTCACTGCCGGCATCATCACAACCATGATTGCGTTTTTTCCAATCGTGATTTTGGGGGGATGGTTGACGGAAGTTTTCATATCGATTCCAGTTGTCGTGATCTCAAGTCTGGCGGTCAGTTGGTTTGAAGCTTTTTTTATTTTGCCACAGCATCTGCAGAGATTCGTCAAAAAAACCTACGAGCGTCCGCGCATCTTGGATCGCATGGAGTCAGTTTACGAAAGAAGTCTCAGCTGGGTGGTAAAAAAGCGGGCCTGGGGCGCTGTTGTGTTTATTGCTCTGGCGGTCGGGACTGCTTTTATCTGGCAAAAGAAAATCACAACGAGCTTCGATCTCTCCATCGGGCCTCGCGAAGTCAACGTCTATGCAATTTTGAAGGGCAATCCCACAAAAGATGAGGCGCTTCAAGCGCTGCGGCCGCTGGTGGATCATCTCGCTCCCATGGTTGATGGGAAAGATGTAAAAGATCTCTTTTTAAGCATCGGTGATGTTTGGATGGATGGAAAACGCCACCGAGGCAATCGTTATGCCAGTCTCTATCTCGCCATCAATGACAAACTCGCAAATCCCGATGTCGTCGAGAGCCGTTTGCTTGAACAATTAAAAACCGAGCTGCCTAAATTCAAGACCGAGGCCTTCGAACGACTGAACGCCGAGGGACAATTTTCAAAAAGTGACGATGAGAAATCAGACGAGAACCTTTTCGACCTTTATTTTTCGGGTTCGGAGACTCGCTCATTTCAGGATATTTTTACGATCGCCGAGACGCGCCTGAAGACCATTCCAGGTTTTGTGGATCTGACCTATAACCAGGACGATCTTGGGCGCTCATGGAAATTTCGTTGGAATCTAGAAGCTCTCCGCAGTTATGGAATTTCGGAGACCGAACTTTCCCAGCAGCTCCGGGAAGTTATGGATCGTAACCGAATCACACAAATTTTCTATCAAGGTGAAACACTTCCAGTTTCGATTGGATTTGGTGCTCTGGATACCTTTGCGCGCGTTGAAGATTTGAAATCAATTGAAGTGCTGGGCCCTAATGGTCAACTTCTACCCCTACGATACTTGGGAGAGTGGTCCGAAGAAAATACGCAGTCCACATGGCGCCGCATGAACGGCGAACGAATGCTGAATTTCAAAGTGAAGATGGATCCGACTAAAACCCGCAACGACGAATTCAAGTCAGCTCTCGCTCTGGCTTCGACTGAGCTTGAGCAACTTTTTTCCGGGTACCGCGTGAGCTCGGAAGAGGCCAACAAACAAGCCGGTGAAAACAAGCGTTGGATGATGGAGGCCCTTCTAATTTGTGTGGTCGGAATTTTCTTTGTTATTGCGCTTCAGCTGCAGTCTTTCACGCAACCACTTTTGGTTTGTTTCTCGATCCTTTTTGGCTTCATCGGAACACTCTGGGCCACCTGGCTTCATGGCTACAAATTTGATTTAATGACGATGATCGGACTACTGGGTGTGGCTGGGATCTCGGTCAATGCATCTCTGATTTTGGTGGATTGGATCAATAAAAAGTCTTCAACTACGGCCAGCGCAATCGTAGAAGGTTGCCGAGAACGCCTACAACCCATTTTACTTACTACCGTGACCACTTTGGGGGGCTTGTTTCCGATGGCCTATGGATTGGGTGGCGATGCAGGATTCACACGATTTCTGGCATTCAGCATGGCCTGGGGAATACTTTCTTCGACACTTCTCACGCTCTTTCTTATGCCGGTTCTCTTGATGCTTCGCTCGGATCTCTTTGTATTTACGGATCGTTTTTTGGGAGGTGGAAAGCGATTCTTTGGACGCTGGAAACTGCGCCAACGCAGTCCTGAATCAGTACAGCCGCGCCATCCCACAAGCCTGGAGCCCGAAATCGCTTCTCAGCCCGGCCATTAAGAGCGAATGAGTCACCTTCCCAGGAAACAGAAGCCTGGGATTTTTCCTTCGGAAATTTTCCCATTTTGGGACCTGTGCTAAGACTTTTCTTGTCGTTGGAGGAAGCGAAATGACGAAAAAGGTCCCCTTATTGATCAATGGTGAGTTCTTTCAATCCAAGTCGAATGAGTGGATTGACGTCACGGACCCATCAACCCAGGAAGTCTTGGCTCAAGTTCCCTGTGCTACCCGCTCCGAGATGGAGTCCGCCTTCAATTCGGCCAGCGAAGCATTTAAAACCTGGAAGGAAGTCGCCACACCCGAGCGAGCTCGTTTCATGATGAAATACATGGCGCTCCTCAAGGAACACCAAGACGAGTTGGCAAAAATTCTGGCAGAAGAAAACGGAAAGACATTCGCTGATGCCCAAGGCGATGTTTGGCGCGGTATCGAAGTGGTTGAACACGCGTGTAACATTTCGTCACTCATGATGGGTGAAACGGTTGAGAACGTTGCGCGAAAAATTGATTCCTACTCCTACCTTCAGCCCATGGGCGTATTTGCAGGCATCACGCCCTTCAATTTTCCAGCGATGATTCCGTTATGGATGTTTCCGATGGCCATTGCTTGTGGAAATACCTTTATCTTGAAACCATCCGAACAAGATCCGCTGACACCAATGCGTCTTGCGGAACTGTTCCAGGAAGCTGGTTTTCCAAAAGGAGTTCTAAACGTCCTTCATGGACGAAAAGAATCCGTTGATTTTCTTTTGAAGCACCCCGAAGTGCGAGGCATTTCTTTTGTCGGATCGGTTCCCGTAGGCCAATATGTCTATCGAACTGGCACCGAGCATCTCAAACGCGTTCAATCCTTTGCCGGCGCAAAAAACCACATGGTCGTTATGCCCGATGCAAACAAGAGCCAGGTAATTTCGAACATTGTCGGCGCCTCCTGCGGTGCCGCCGGTCAGCGTTGCATGGCAATTTCGACCGCCGTTTTCGTAGGCGACAGTGCCCAATGGATTCCAGAAATCAAGGAATCCATGGCGAAACTTAAAGTCGGTCGCTGGGACGAGGCGGACGCAGCGTTCGGACCGCTCATCAGCGCACAAGCCCGAGAGCGCGTATTGAAATTGATCAGTGATGGAAAAAAAGAGGGTGCCAAGTGTCTCTTGGACGGCTCCAGCTTTACGCATCCAAAATATCCCAAGGGAAATTTTATTGGCCCCACACTCTTTAGTGACGTGACCACCGAAATGAGTCTCTACAAAGAGGAAATTTTTGGCCCCGTTCTCATCACGATGACAGCAAAAACATTGGATGAGGCGATCGCACTTATCAATCGTAATCCTTATGGCAATGGAACATCAATTTTCACGTCGAACGGAGCAGCAGCCCGAAAATTCCAACATGAAATTGAAGTGGGACAAGTCGGGATCAACATTCCCATTCCCGTTCCCCTGCCCTTCTTCAGCTTTACCGGATGGAAAGCTTCTTTCTATGGCGACCAACACGCCTATGGAAAACAGGCTGTGCGCTTTTATACGGAAACAAAAACGATCACCGCTCGGTGGTTTGAAGAGGACATTCAGGCCAGCGGCCCGAACATGACGATTCGCCTGAGTTAGTGGGAGTGGGAATTTAGATGAATTTTGACCTATCGGAAGAGCAAAAAGCTTACCAAGAAGCAGCACGAACTTTCGCAGATAAAGAACTGTGGCCAAAGGCTAGTGAATGGGATGAGAAGAAATTTTTCCCTATCGATGTTATTCGCAGAGCCGGAGAACTTGGCTTTTGCGGAATCTACACGCGCGAAGATGTTGGTGGCATGAATTTGGGCCGCCTGAATGCCGCGATTATTTTCGAAGAACTTGCCATGGGCTGTCCCTCAACTACTGCTTTCATCACCATTCACAACATGGTGACCTGGATGATTGATCAATTTGCAAAAGATTCGGTTCGTCGATCGATCGTCCCCCAGATGGCCAGCGGACAAAAACTAGGCTCCTATTGCCTCACCGAACCCTGGTCAGGTTCCGACGCCGCAAGCCTCAAAGCGACCGCACAGAAAAAAGGCAAACACTATGTTTTGAACGGCACCAAGGCTTTTATTTCTGGGGCCGGGTCGACCGATTATTACATCATCATGGCCCGCACCGGAGATTCGAGCCCTAAAGGTATTTCTGCTTTTATCGTTCCGGCCGATGCCGCTGGACTCAGCTTCGGGGAAAACGAAAAAAAGATGGGCTGGAACTCGCAGCCTACAAAAATAGTGAATTTGGAAAATGTATCTGTTCCCGAAGATCATCTTTTGGGCGAGGAAGGCCAAGGATTTAAGATCGCCATGCAGGGATTGGACGGAGGGCGCATCAACATCGGGATTTGTTCGGTGGGCGCCGCTACGGCAGCTTTGCGCGAATCAGTTCGCTACATGAGTGAAAGAAAGCAGTTCGGCAAAGAATTGAATCAGTTTCAGGCTCTTCAATTCAAAGTTGCCGACATGTCGACAGAACTTGTGGCGGCCCGAAATCTTGTTCGCATGGCCGCGTTTAAACTCGATAAAAAGGATCCCAACGCCACGGTCTACTGTGCCATGGCAAAGCGATTTGCGACCGATGTTGGTTGGCAAATTTGTGACGAAGCCATTCAGCTTCACGGCGGATATGGTTATACCCGGGAGTATCCGCTGGAACGCCTCATGCGAGACACGCGTGTTCATCGAATTCTCGAAGGATCCAATGAAGTGATGAAGCTCATCATTTCACGCCGAGTTCTGCAAAACGCCAGTTCTGCATTAGAGCTTCAGTAAGCCACGTTCCCGGCCTTGCAAAACGATTAAGGTCCCGAGATACTAATCAAAATGGGATGGGCCCAACGGATCACTCCGCCGCGACGCGGCACGGAACTTATTGATCTTGGCGATGAGTTTCAAAAAATCTCGGAAAATTTTTCGAAAATTGAGGCCGAGTTTCATTATTTTGAATCTCTACCCAAAGAATTGCGACGTTTTCATCCTGAAGTTAGACGTTTGGAAAACGATCCCGAAAACTCCTATCGAATTCGCAAGATCCCCACGGTTGATGCAAGCATTGTCTTGACCTCCTCTGAACTATTTCGACTGGATTTCTTTAAGGAATTATTCGCCAAACTTACAGAATATTTTTCAATTGCGCCGACAGTATCGATCAGCCGCTTTGAGTATATGGAACTGCTTGAGTTCTATATTTTTGAAAAAGACCGCCAACGTCTTCTCCTCCTAGAGGCGCTGCCGACATTTCCTGAGCTCCAGAAGATCCTGGAGAGTTCCGGATTTCTCTCTGCGGAAGCTCTTCAAATATCCTTGCACCAACTGATCATCCACCATGCTACTTCGCTCTCGGAATTCAAGCTTTACTACGCCCATGGCGATCTATGTCTTTCCAATCTTCTCTTGCATGAACACGAACTCTATCTCATTGACCCCCGTGGACTGAGCGCAGACCGCAGTCCCATGAATCCGCTCTATTATGACTATGCAAAACTCTCTCAATGTTTCGAGGGCGCTTACGACTTTATCAATCATTCACTCTCAGATGGCACCTTGCCCAGTTCAGCCAGCTCTGAATTTCAAACCTTTTGCCGCACACAGGGAGTGCACAGACCGCTCATGAAAGCTCTCGAAGGGAGTCTTTTTCTGAGCATGATCCCACTTCATGACGACAACCCGATTAAAATGGCAGCCTTTCTGCGACAGGCTATCAAAATTGCGCACGAGCTGAATTCATGAAGCATCCGATCACGTGGGTGATATGCGCTGCCGGCGAGGGTCTTCGATTTGCGGAATCTGGTTTCCGCACACCAAAGCCGCTTTTGAAATTGCGCGGGAAATCTATGCTGGAATGGGCATTGAAAAGCCTGCCATTGCGCCGTGAAGACACGCTGATCATCATCTCCCTGAAACGCCATAAGCTTCGAAAGCATTTAGGGGAGCGCTTAGGTCGAAGTTATCCAGCTCTACGGATCGTCTGGCGAGAAATATCACGTGTCACGGGGGGGCAAACCCAAAGTTTTCTTTTGGCCAAAAAATATATTCCTAGATCGCAGCCACTGGCGATTTTCAATTGTGATACCTATTTTCGGGCACGAAAACTCCGCCGAGAACTTTACAAGAACGAGGGAATCATTCCGTGCGCCCAAGCTGCCGGAAGTTCCTGGTCCTTTTGCCGAACGGATCGAAAGGGTCAGCTGACGGCCATCGCCGAAAAGAAGCGTATATCCTCCTTGGCAAGCGTTGGACTCTACGGCTTTCGAGATCCGCATAAACTCATCAAAAAAGCCGAAGCCTACGTCAAATCTAAAGCCCCGCAAGGTCTCGCAGAGCACTACATCGCCCCTCTTTATGCAAAATATATTGATGACGCTTCCCTAGTGAAAGTAATTCCTGTGCAAAAATTTCGTCCTTTCGGAAGCCCCGAGCAATTGAAGACTTACTGGAAAGGAGACCGCATTGGATCTCCTTAGGATATTTCATTTCTTCTTTGGGACGCGGCTTCGTGCCTATTTCAATCTTTGTGTCATCTTGCCCTTACTGCTTGCCTATCTTCACACGGATCGCAGTTACTTTCGAAGTTCATTAGACCTTCATTACGACATCTCCCAAACCAAAGAGGTACATTTAAAGCTCGATACTTATTGGGGGCCCAAGGATATTGTAATTAGCCCTTCGCTGAATCACCCGAATCCATTTCGCCTTTTTCAATCTTCGATTTTGTCTCTCACTTGGATTGCCAAGCAGGATTCTCCCACACCCCAGCTGCGCATCCGGGAAGAATTGACCGGATGGTCAACGGATCTTCGGTTTTCAAAAGAATCGGAATCAAAGTGGGTAGCCATCAATCTCCCCCTCGAGAGGACGAGCCAAGAAGTCGGTTATTTGAGCGGTTTCTGGGCTGCTTATTGGCTGATTTTTTCCTTATTCTTTTGGGGCCTCTACTTTTTGAGACATCGCGGTGAATACTGGAAAGAAATCCTTTTCTTTCTTAGCATTTTTTCTTTCCTAGCTTACCTTCTCTATCTCAATTGGCCGGGCCACCTGAGTGTAGATTCCTTGTACAATTTTCATTGGGGATTGCAGGGACACAATTCACCCTTCGTTCAAATCTTCTACTCATCGATTCATACCGGCTTGCTCTTTTTAATCGGCCAAATCGGCGCAATCTCCGTACTTAATATTTTGCTGGCGACACTGACAGTAACCTATGCCTATCACCGCTGCCGAAAAGATTCTCGAGCCTATATTATCTTTGCAATTTCAGTGGTGATGATCTTTGGATCCAAAATCAATCTTCATATGAGTCTGCTCCACAATCGGGACATAGGTTTTTCCTGGCTCTTTGTGCTTTTTCTTTTAATCCTCAGCTCGCATTTCGAAAAACGTTTCACTGTCGGTCGAGGTGCTCTCTTGTCCGTGAGCACCTGGATTGTATTTGTGCTTCTGTGCTTTTTAAGAAAAGAGATGCTCGCACTCGCGCCCATACTGGCGCTGACTGAGATTCTCTTGAATCGCAAGAATCTCTGGCCAGTCGTTGGTAAACAAATATTAGTTTTCGGTGTGCTTTTTTATTATTACGCCGGGACAGCTTACCACCGCGACAAACATTTGAATTCGACCTATGCCATTACGGCTTACGTCAATCCATTTTTTTCCATACTAAAACAAAAAGGTATCGAAGCTTTAAGCCTTGAGGAAAGAGAAAAGCTGGCGCACTTTGTTGATATTGAAAGAGGCCTAGAAGTTCATAACGAATTTGATATTAGTGAATTTCATTTTGGTTACGTCAAGATCGGAAAAATTGGCCAGCGAGAAACTGAAATTTTTCGCAATAGCTTGATACGTCTAGCCTTGGAACATCCAGGAGCATATCTGAAGAATCGTCTCAAAATGTCATCCGCGGTACTAGGATTTCGAAAGGAAACCTATTGGTACAATGATGAAATTTTCCTCAACAAAGCATTTCATCCTCTCCAGGCAATGCTTCCCACAGCCCAGCTGAGTGATGGACCCAAGGCCTGGGCTGCGGCAAGTTCTGCGCGCGAACTACTTTGGTATCGATTTCTATTGGCCTCTGCACTTCCAGCACTCGTCATCTCATTTATAATTCTGCTACTCTTTCGCCGTCATCCATGGACGGCATTTACAACGGTGATCGCATTGACAAGAGTCGGCGTGGTTTTAGTCCTGGCACCGGCGGGATACTATAAATACATTTGGTCATTCACTCTCTGGTGTTGGCTGGCGCCGGCAATTGCCGTCTTGGAGTGGCATTCAAGAAAACAATTTGAGAAGGGACTTCAATGAAAGTCCTCATGGCAATCACTTGCTATCGATGTGAAAGGCAAATCGTCCGGGTGCTGAGGTCCTTGGCTCATTCTTCTCTCGCCTCGGAAATGGAGGCCGTAGTACTTTTTGACAATCAAAGTCCCGATCAAACCGCTGAAGTTGCCAAAGCTATGATCCAAGATTTGGGGCTAACGGAAAAAATTTCTGTCTACCGAAATCGCGAAAATTACGGTCTAGGTGGCTCTCAGAAACTAGCCTTCCAAATGGCCGAGAAAATGAACACTGATTGGGTCCTTGTCTTCCACGGAGACGATCAGGCATCGATCGCTGACATTCCGAATTTCTTTTTACAAGCACAACGTGATGTCGAAGTCTGCGCGATCCTAGGCTCCCGATTTTCTGTGGGCTCTCGGCGAGAGGGTTATCAGCTGAAACGCATTATAGGCAATCGCATCCTCAATCTCATTTATTCTTTCGTCACAGGTCGATGGACCAGCGATTTAGGGTCTGGGCTCAACATGTTCCGTGTCGAAGCGCTGAAGAAAATTCCCTACATGACTTACAACGACCAATTCACTTTCAATGTTGATTTGCTGCTTGGTTTTTATCGTGCGAAGCTTCGCTGCCAATTTCTACCAATTCTCTGGAGAGAATCAGATCAGAGCTCAAACGCGCGAAATTTCAGCGTGGCATTTCAGATGCTTCGTCAGCTTTTTCGATGGCGCGTTGGATTTCGAGGGCAGAATTCAATTCCAAAAAACTTTGGCAGCGATCTTCTCTAAACTCAAGTTTGAACACTCGATCGATCATGGCAGATTCTGCATAGTGTTGTTTGATTGGTCATAGTGAAGTTCTAAACGAGATTTCCTTGCACTGAGTTTTCAGCTTCAATAGTTTGAGATCAGTTTTTTAAATATGAAACGTACTATTCTTTTTTTGAGTCTAGCCTCCCCGCTACTTATCCTAAGTTTTCCATTTTTCACATCGATCTTCCTAGGAGCTAGCCTAGGAGTGGTTACCTTGCGCCTGCGTTTAATTGCGACTAAACGGCTCCGACAGCCACCCCGTCTGGCGGCCGTCATGGCACCACTCTCGATATTTCTTCCTCTCATCCTCTTTGCAGTCTTCCTGGCCTTCCAAATCAGTCGTTTTGTGCGATTCATCCGGGAAGAAAGCCCGTGGCGCCGCCTCGATGAGTTGATGCAATCCTTTCAGAATCTACCGTTTGTCGTAGATCTAAAAGAAGTCATGGGAGCAATGGGAGCCGGTAGCTTCTCGCAGTTTTCAAATTCCATTTTTCGAAAGACCTTGGAGAGCCTTGGGGATCCGCTGGCCGCTTTTCTAGAAAAACTTCCGGCCAATCTTACGCATGGCTTTGTGCTGATTTTAACCTTTGTCGTAGTTTACCGTGGGGGCCGAGGTATTCGCGTTAATGTCGAGCGCGCAAACTTTATCCCGCGCGTCTATGTAAGAAAATTCCTGGATTCCTTTTCGAACTATTCCTATATGGCTTTTGTGATATTCGGAGTCACCGCAATCATACAAGGGCTGCTTATTTTGATCGGTGCCGCAGTTAGCGGCGTGGCCGAGCCCCTGATTGTCGGCGCGCTTGCAGCCATTTTCTCAATCATTCCCTACATCGGAACGATTCCAGTAACAGTTGCTGCCTCACTGATACTGTACTTCTCGGACGCTGGTACAGGTAATCTCATTCTCTTTTTGTGCTTTGCGACGGCTGCAGGACTCAGCGACAATTTCCTTCGGCCCGTGCTCTTAGGAAATTCCGTACGGATGCATCCGTGGCTTGCTTTTATTTCCGTATTCGGTGGCCTCGTCATTTGGGGTTTTAGCGGTGTGGTCATCGGACCGATTCTCTCCGGCGTGTCGCTGGCGCTATGTAAGGAGTTCATCAAGCAGGATCGGTTGAAGCGCGGAATTCTCGGCAAAGCTCCAATTCCGCGCTCCTCACTTCGATCAAGACTTTCGCCACCTAGGCATCTTTAGAATCATTTGAATGATTGTTTAAATCAAAGGGTAGGATTCGATCGATCATTCGATCCCACCATCGACCAGCCGCCGACAACGCCAAGGCTCGGGCCTTGGGTGAGGCTGCGACACTTCCTATCACGAAGGCTGTAGTTAGCGACTCCATAGGAAACTGGCGAATTTGTTCGCGCAGAAGATCGATGGGATCATCAAAGTCCGCAGAAGTTAACGGCTTTCCGCGACTAGGCGTCTTAGGGGATTCAGACTTAAGTTCTTCGGCCACGACCTGCACCTGATTGCCCTCCTCCGGAAAACATAGAGCGATTGGTGATCAAGCTCGCAGCAGCTGCGCCCAAAACGAATGCGGTTGCAACAGATGTTACCGGGTAGCGATTGACCGCGTCACCGATCCGGCTTCGAGCGGCTTCCACAGCCTGCTGAGCCTTTTCTTTTCCACCTTTGATCACCGTTTCGATTTGATCCTCGACCGCGCTTTTCATGGAACCAATATCCTCCATTCCAGGGATACCTTTTCCAGATGATTTTTGTTGCTCTTGCTCGCTGCTTTTCTTTTCTGTAGTTGCCATATATTTTTTTTCTCCTTTAAATATTTCCTTTGAATTATGGACTGACCGTCCAATGATCAGAGTCATGGATACCCTCCTGGGAATCAGCAATAGTGTTTGTAGGCCCATGCGTGGATTGCGTCATGAGATTTTCGCAAAGCAGCGAATTTGAATATTAAGAAAACAGATGAACTGTGATCATTTGATTGAAAACTGCCTCTAATCATCCAATTTTTTTGGCGTCGAAGAATTGAATTCCGAGGCTTGGCTGCTGCTCTACTGATCCCAAAGTGGGATATAATCGCAAGGGTGAAATCACGAGTGACGGGATTCGTGTTGGGTATCGACGGGGGAGCCACTTCTTCAACTGCCGCATGGCTTGGCCGCGACGGAAACTTGCTGGGTCAAGCCCGTGGTGATTCCTGTAATGTTGTGCTCAAAAATCCGACGGAAATTCTTGCGATTTTTCAGCGCTTGCAACGTTGTCGACCCAAAGATCTACCGGGGACACTTCAAGCCGTGGCACTCTGTCTGGCGGGAGTGATTGATGATTTTCAGCGACGACGAGTTCTGAGAATTGCTCGCAAAGTTTGGAAACGCATTCCTATCTGGATAAGCGATGATTTGATTTCAGCACTTTATTCAGGCTTGGGACACGGAGAGGGCATCGTTGTAATTTCAGGAACAGGCTCCAGCGTTTATGGCCGCAGTAATGATCAAGAAGCTCGTGCTGGTGGCTGGGGTCATGTCTTGGGTGATGCCGGCAGCGCATACTACATCGCACATAGGGCACTTCGTTGGGAAATTTCTAATTATGATGCCACCGATACGATCGATACCCTGGGAAAACTTTTACTCAAACGAGCACAATTGAAAACTATTGAAGAGCTCACCACATTTGTTTCACGCGCTGATAAAAAAAGTCTCGCCAATTTGTCCGAAGCTGTCTTCAAAGCAGCACACGGCGGTCACCGTGGAGCCCAAGGAGTTTTAGTGGGCGCAGCAAAGGCTCTTGCTCGAAATACCGCTATTGTATCGCGACGCCTAGGTAAGGATCGGCTACCGATTTGCGTTTCGGGCGGAGTATTTCAAAGCCAAGACTCCTTTCTCAAGCTCTATAAAAATGCGCTCAAGGAGCATCTTCCTCATGCAAGACCGCGGAGGGCTCCGGAAAGCGCCGCCTTGGGTGCGGCTCTGTGGGGATGGGAGCAAATCGGCCATCGTCTGAGTCCCTCGCCCAGGCTTGCGATGAAAAAGAAGGAGTCCACGCTCTCACGCCGGTCTTCCATTCAATTGAAGGAAATAGAAGAGCACATTCGTCTCGAGGAACTTCCTACTGAGAATCCGAATCCGAGAAGCATCAATCTTTCCAGCCTGGATCTACTCGATGCACTTAGACTCTTCATCAATGAAGACAGAAAGTACCTCTTTTCGTCCGTGGAATCTGAAATTTCCAAAATCGGCAAGGCCGTTGATTTGGTAGCCCACGCACTCGAGCGCGGCGGTCGACTCTTTTACGTTGGTGCGGGAACCAGTGGCCGACTCGGAATTTTAGATGCCAGCGAGTGTCCCCCCACATTTCGCACTCATCCCGACCAAGTGCAAGGAATCATCGCCGGGGGCTTCGAAGCCCTCTTGTCGCCCGTCGAGCACGCGGAGGATCGTTTTGAAGATGGGCAGCGCGCTCTTCGTCTGAAGGGATTATCCGCAAAAGATATTGTTTGTGGAATTAGCGCTTCCGGCCGCACGCCTTTTGTGATGGGAGCCTTAGCTGAGGCAGAAAAGAGAAAGGCACAACGAATTTTTATTCGTTGTCATTCTCAACAAAGCAGCCTTCGCGATCTACCACAAAATACGCTGGTCATTTCAGTCGACACAGGTCCAGAAGTTTTAACAGGGTCAACTCGACTCCGAGCAGGCACGGCTACAAAAATCGTATTGAACTTAATCAGCACGATGACAATGGTACAGTTAGGCAAAGTTTATCAAAACCACATGATCGATTTGCAGCCCACAAACTACAAACTTATGGCGCGTGCAATCAACATTCTTCAGACCATCAATGGACTATCAAAAGAAGAAGCCTTTGAGGAACTTCAAAAAAGTTCCTGGAATCTCAAAAATGCACTTCGGTTGAAAAAGGTTAGTTCTTAGGCTTATTTTCGAAAACATACTGATAATAGCTATGTCGCTTCAGCTTGGCAGAAGCCGCCGAATCTAAATAGACGTGGACTAAAGGGTGCAATTGAAGTGCTGAGGCGGGAACTGAGGCCGTGATTGGCCCCTCCACAAAGCTTCGAACAATTCCTGCTTTGCCAGCACCGAATGCTAGAAGTAGACAACGTCGTGCATCCAAAATCGTGCCAACGCCCATTGTGATTGCGTGTTGTGGTTGAGATTTTCCTGCGAAATGTTTTCGGTTCTGGCGCAGTGTTGTGGGAGTCAGTGTTTTGATTCGAGTCCGAGAGGCCAATGAAGAGCCGGGCTCATTGAATGCGATGTGACCATCTCGACCGATTCCAAGTATCTGCAGATCGATGCCTCCAGCCTTCTCGATTTCTCCTTCGTAACGGCAGCATTCCTCGCCAACATCCTTGCATAGTCCATTCAAGAGCCGGATATTTTTTGGCCGCCTCCGCAGGAGCGAAAACAGATTTTTCTCATAATAGTGCGCATAGCTTTCTTGATTCTCTGGACCTAGACCGAGATATTCGTCTAATGCAAAACAGCTTACACGGCTTAAATCCAGTTCCCCACTTTGCTCACGTCGCACTAGTTCCTGATAGAGAAGGCGGGGGCTATCTCCGCTGGAAAGACCAATCACGGCATCTGGATTTTTTTGAATCAATTCACTCACAGAGTCTGCGGCTATTACAGACGCCGCCTTTTGAGATTTTTGTATGATGATTTCCATTAACGTCTCACACGTCGTGATTTTTTGCGATCAAGAGACTTCAAGGGGCGAAGTAATTCGCCTTCGAAAGCTTTTAGCAGGCGACGCATAAATGCTTCCATCGTAAGGGAAGGCTTTGCAAGGAGCTCGCTCATATCCATACAGTATTCAACTAGTTCTGGATCATCGAGTGAATGACTATCCAAAAATGTAGCATTTGCACGCCGTCTCCCCAGCACTGCATTTGCATAGTCTTTGCCATCCAATTGACTTTTGAACACAGTCATCAGCTTCCATGCGAGTGATTTGCGTCCAGAAACATCATGCGGAACTTTCAGGTGTTCAGGCAGCCAATCCAATCCGCGCCACACTTCGCAGCCATATAGTTTTGCAGGCTGTGATTTACGAGGCAGCGTTCGCAAACTTCGGATCACATGCGCGGCGACTCCCACGTGACTAGGATGCTTGTCGGCCAAATTATGTGTGTATACCGCAGCAAATCTTCCTCTCGAAAAAATTGCATTCAAATCACTGAGGAGTTCCTTTGAAAAGCTCTTCGAAATTTCTGCACTCTGGCATCCCAGCTGCAACACGCCTGCATAGCGACCGATTCGGGCCGCCCGTTCTTGTTCACGAGCTCGAATCCGGATGAAGTCGCGTTCTTTTACTTTTTTGAACTGACCACTGCGTGCACTGCCACGTCCGTCTGTCGCGATGACCCCAAAAAAATGTTCATTGTCATATCCAGCCAAGATCGCATGAAAACACATGAACTCCAGATCATCCTGGTGCGCGCCGACACCAATAATACGAGCTGACCTTAACGCTTCCTCTAAACTCAACCCCGAGGGGCTGAAGAAGCGCGCACTTCGAAGATCCATTTCCGATCAATCTAGATTGTCGACACAAGTGCGATCGCCACAAAGAAGATCACACTCATCGCAAGTCCCGCATGAATAACACCTTTGACGGTTTTCAGCGGTCCAACCATTTTGCCCTTAACAGCATTGGCTTCGATCGCCAGCACGATCAGAGTTAAAACACCAAAGACCGGCATGGCTGCACGGACGTCGGGATTCACAAGCATTGGAAAATGACCGGAAGCGACCATGAAAAGTAACATTGGAATTGAAAAGAGTGTGTTGGTCCGGGAAGCGACACCTGCACGTGCCGCTGCAGCTGCGGCCTTGGGATCAGCCTGTCCCCCGCCCAATACGGCATTGGTCGAAGCAATCACCACTTTCTGCGCCGGCCAAATAATTAGCCACACATTCAAGAACATCAGGATTCCCAATGTGGCCCCCATAGAAATAGTTAAGCCTCCGGCACCTTTCATGAATGAACCGTCAGTCATGGATGGCCAATACTTTACGTAAAAGAGTATGAGTCCCGTTAAGAAGGTGAACATCGCACCCCAGCGAAACCACCAAAGTGCCCGCGGGACCAATTTAGAAACCGCATTATTTTTAGTTGAAGCATCGGTCTCCGCAAAGAACGGGGTCTGCATAAAATTAAAATAATAGAGCGTTCCGATCCATATGATTCCAAAAAAGATATGGAAAAAACGCCAGAGGAAATCACCAGAAAGATGTTGCAAAACTTCCATTTCAAACTCCTGTTGTCACCTAAACTTTGTGTAACATCGCCTACTTTCATCGAGACTGCGCAAAGAGTCAAGGCAGGGCTCCGTCAACGCTGCGGTGCCCAATTTTCAGCTCAAACGCTCAGGACCATCGAAACGGGGATGCCTTTGCAGGGGCTTGCGTCTGATGAATGCTTTTGCACGGTCCAACTCTGTCGGCTGCTCTAAATTTTTAAATAAATTTTTTTTATTTATATAAAAAAATCTCGTTCATCGAATTTTGAATAAAAAAACTAAAAAAATAATGGGCCACTTTCCGGCAATGTTTTTTTGCCTTGAGCAAGGCAGTCAAACACATCAAATGCGCCACCCGATGACGTAACTTCGGAGGAAGAGACAATCTATTCGCAGCAATTGAAGATTTTTGCTTATTTTCTTTTCATTTTATTGTTAGTCACAAAGCTACATCAAGATGGAAGCACCCAAGATTAGACATTTAAAATCGTCCATTGCGCTGTTGAAAAAAACCGGCGATCGATTGCGAGCGAAACGTAAAAAGCGCAAACTCAGTCAGCTGGAAGTCTCCAAACGCATTCAACTGAGCCATCGACACTATCAAAAAATTGAAGCCGGCAGCATCGATTTGAAGCTTACAACTTTGTACGCACTTTCGAATGCCATCGGCTTTCCGGGATGTGCCCTCTTGCACGGCATTGGTGAGTCCGACAACTCAAAACAAAATCTAGAGGATTGTCCGCAACAGATTATCGATGAAGTTCCTGTAGGAATTTTTCTCTGTGATTTAAAAGGTAAGATGATTTATCGGAATCGTATATTGGAAAGTCGAGCTGCAATTCGACAGGAAGTCTTAGACTTCGAGTCTTGGCTAGGGCTATTCCGTCCTGACAATCAAAGCACTGTTCGAGAACACTTTATCCGGACGGCTCAGGGGGAATCCCTTGTTGCGGATGTGCTCGTGGCAGCCTTTCAGCCAGAAACAGGGCTTTCCACTGATCCAGTTCGACTAAGAATGAAGCTCTTGAGCCGACTTGAGCCCGAAGCCCTTGTCGTGATTGTGCTGGATTTCAACTCCTAGAATTGAATAGATTTTTGCGAGCTCGGTCGGGCAATTTCTAGGCGCGAGCTTTCCGATTTCGCTTCCCAAATATCGAATCTTCCAAAAGAATTTTTTGGGCCTGCAATAGCAAAGAAAACAGCTGATCTTCTGGAATCTTATAGAGTCCAATGAGTTTCGTCAGGGAGCGGTTTGGCGGCAGTGCGATCCCACGCTCGATATTCGATATGTATTGGGCTGTGAGGTATCCTAACTTCTTCGCAACTTCAAACTGCGTGTAACCCGCCTCTACTCGCTTGTCCTTTAAATATTGTCCTACTACGCGGAGCATTTCATGATAACGACGACTCACAGATTGATCTCCTCAGTTTGATCAAGGGTAAATGATTCGCATGCACGACACAACTGAAACTTACTAAAAGTTAAATAGTACATATTAAGTTTGTTCCTGAACGGAAAGACTTCACCCATCTAAAATACCTTTCATCGAAAGCAATCGAAGCTTAAAAAGCAATACCACTCAGCTTCAATCAGGCTCCTTAAGCCTTATCCGAATTGAGTAGAGATTCGATCCTCTCATCAAATCGACCGACCACACTCGACGCTTTTCGAACTGTCTGAAAGCCGCCTCAAGCTCACTTGTAGATTTTAGTGGACGCCCATTAATGCTAACGATCAAGTCCTGCGGTTTCAATCCGATCCAGTCAAATACAGAGGCTTTTTGAATCGCTACAAGACGAAAACCTCTTAAGTTTCCAGCACTTTCTCGCTCAGGAAGGGCAAAAACCTCGCTCAAGGTCTTGGGGTCGTGGAAAGCCTTCATGGCGATTGCTTCGGAGATTTCAATCTCCGGCGGAGGGGCCTCCAAAGATGCCTCCACCTCCTCAAAAGGAGCTGTATCAAAGCCTCCGCCCTCCCCTTCACCCATATGTGCCGAGGGCTCTGCCAGAGTTCCCGGGGAAGCGGCCTCTTCGAAACTGGGCAGTGGATTTTCAGCTTTGATCAAAGAATCCGAGGGGCTTAAACGATCGAATCCCTTGTAAACAAACAAAATTTGGATAACTAGCACCAGGAAAAGACCAGTAATGATGAGTATCTTCAATTTCATTCAATTGCTTCGGCAAAGCTACTGGCTTTTGGTGCCCTTGCCGTCTGACTCCTACTCTTGGGATATCCCAACTCAATCCCGAGGTAAAGAGACATAAACTATGGCGCGATGGCACAATTGTATTTTGTTTAGCTATCATGGCACCAGAAATTCCGCGGCCTAGTGCGTCTTTCCTGCTTCTGGCTAGTCGCATAGACTTCGCACAATGATAAGAACTCTATTTGTAGTTGTAGCCATTTTAAGCCAGTTTTCTTTGGCCCATGCGCGCGGCTCAAAACCTCCGTGCCTTGAAGACTCAGACTACCTTAGACCCTTCGATAGTGCCTTGGTTGCGGCCCAAGCTCGCCACGCCCACCAAGTACTTCGGCGGACAACTTTTATGGCTGAAACGATCCGAAGTGGCCCTTCGCCAGGTTTTGGGCGTTACTATACGATCAACTCGCTAACAAAAATCACAAGACAGGTACCATGGATCTATCTCAAAATCGAAGAGCATCCGGAAAATGCCCGTTGTAAAAGCCAGTTCAGCGCAGATTTTATTGCCTTAGAATTAGTCTGGTTGAGGAACTCCTACTTAGGCGCCAATTTTCATCCTAATGTTCGAGCTGCGATTGAAAATTCGGTGGAAGTCTTGACCGAGATTCTTCTTCATTATGAAAAGGTTGAAAGCGACCGCAATCTGTCCCACTAGATAAATTTCTGCTTCACAGTGCCTGTGCCGGCCACGTATTCGATGTCTGCAAAAGCGCCGTTCACCAGAATCATTTGCGGTGGCCGGTGCCCAATGTCCGCATCAAAGATGATCGGAATCTTTAAGTCGCCAAGAACTGTTTCAAGAGCATCAACGTAAGAAAGCGAGGACACTTCTCTTGCATCAGCAGCGCTGGATCGACCGAAGACAATTGCCCTAAGGTTATTGAACCATCCGGCAAGTCGCATTTGCCACAAAGAGCGTGCAACTCCAGAAGGAGAGAGCTCACAGTTTTCGAGAAAGAGTATGAGGCCATCTGATTTGTGGTCACTTGCGAATTTTGGCACTTCGCCATAAGGCGTTCCCACTAAATGCACGAGTGTATCGAGACATCCCCCCAATAAGCGTCCTGAGAAACTGCAGCTCTTATTTCCTCCGAGCATTTTCCACTCGCCTGGTGACCGAACGATTCAAACGGGCAATTGGTGTCAAAAAAAATCAAAGGCATAAATTTAAGATCTAGATATAATTGGTTGGTAATTATGAGTATCACTAAAACCGTACACGGCTTTTTAAGCTTCCTTTTCCTGGCTTCCTGTTCGTCGGTTTCTTTGGTGGAACAAAAATCAGAAAGAAATCGAAAATTAGCAGCTGTCGCAGAGTCCAACTACCACCAGTTCTTAGATCAAGGATGCTATCTTCGAGACCGTGACTTCTCCGGCGAAAGTTGTTTTGCTGCAGGTACCTTAGTGGATACGCCAAAGGGACCGGTTAAAATTGAATCGCTTGTAATCGGCGATGATGTATATTCATACAACACTTCAAGCAAGCGCATTGAGGTCTCAAAAGTCATAGGCACAAGCTCACATGCCGCTAAGATGACCTGTAAGCTTAAAATGAAAACAGGGCTTGAGTTGACGGTAACTCCCAACCATGAGTTTTATTTTCCGGACAGCGATGAATGGCAAGCGCTAAGTTCGCGAAGAAATCTTCTTTCTGAAAGACTTTTGGTCATGGATATTAAAAAAGCAGAAAGAAACACTGACGGTGATTCCGTCCAAAAAATCTCAAAAGATATTCCGCGGAATGTCTACAACATCGAGGTTTCAAAAAATCACAACTATTTTGTTAGCGGGGTTCTCGTTCACAACAAAAGAGACTAACGGTCTTTTAGAAGCACTTTTCTGGAGAATCAGAATAAAATCAGGGAACACAAAACGCGCCGGCTCAGCTGGCGCCAACAACAGGAATAAAAGCAAACTGGTGAGTGTAAACGAACAGGGCTCTTCCCTGCTTTTATGGTGGACTCGATCGGGATCGAACCGACGACCTCCACAATGCCATTGTGGCGCTCTCCCAAACTGAGCTACGAGCCCTTACGACTAAGGGATGTTTAACCACACACATTCGGCTTGTAAAGATCCGGCTTCGCCTTTGCTAAATCTATCTGTAGAAGATGGGACTATGGAGTCAGATCTTATCTGTGATCCATCCAAAATTTACCTGCTCATCCTTAAGGAGCTCGTCCAGTTGCTCGTATTTCGGAAACTCCACTTCAGCAAAGCTGGAAAATACTGCAGCTAAAGACTTTAGTCTCTGCTGATTCAACCTAAACTCGTTCCGGGAATCTTCAAATTCTTCCTGCAGCGATTCCACCTTGGCACGAATTTCTCGGATTGTGGCGGGATCCATTCCACGTCGAAAACTGAGGAGGCTCAGTTGATATGCGCGCGAGACAATCTCTAATCGCATCCGATCACGTGAGCGTTCGTAAGCGCTTCGCTTTAATTCATAATTCATGAAATCAAGCCAGGATTTCAGCAGCTTCTTTTCCTCATTTTCCAGGCTCTCGAAATCGCGCGCTTGCTCATGAGATTCCGCCAGCAACTTCTCGACCCGTTGATACCAACCCGGTCCCGAAGCATCTACAGCGGCCTGGCGGGCTTCCTCACGTTCCGCCAGCAATAGACGAGGATTTTCGAAGATGAAATCCTCCCTCTCGCGTAATTTATAAGCCTCTTTTAAGAGTTGATCCATTAGGTCGGCTCGCTCGCGAGGATCAGCAATTTTCATCTTAAGCTGCTGAATTTCAATAGGAATAAGGGTGGAAAGTCGCAATTCACAGTGGCTTTTCCGGGCAAAAGCAGCGCCGATGGTCGACAAGAAGATCAGGAGCGCGACCGTAAAATTCTTCACACTTAATTTGTAACGCTGCGCATAAATTTGGTCAACGCCGAGTTACAATTTCAAATTCGATACGAAATGTGATCACTTCGACCCTTTGCTTGTCAGCAAATGAGAAAAAGCTATTAATAACGGGATGCAAACAAAGAAATCTCTACTCCTTAGAATTCTCGGCCTGGTCGAGCGGCTCGGTAATCGCCTGCCTGATCCAACAAGTCTTTTCGTTATTCTCACTGTGGGAGTCCTTTTGATTTCAAAACTCCTGGGCAGCATGGGCTCCTTCGTCAAACACCCGGCCACCCAGCAGGAAGTTTTCGTCCAAGATCTTCTGCAGGCCAAGTTCATTCAAAAAATGTTTACGGATGCGGTCAGCAATTTTTCGCTCTTCCCGCCACTGGGTCTTGTCCTTGTAATCATGATCGGAATTGGAGTTGCGGAAAACAGCGGACTGATCACGGCGGCATTGCGTAGTTTCATACAACGCATTCCCTCGCCACTCTTAAGTTTCGCTCTCATCTTTGGAGGAATCCAAAGCAATCTGGCCTCGGATGCGGGATACGTTGTCTACATTCCACTCGGAGCACTCATATTTCATCAAGCCGGTCGACACCCTTTGGCCGGCCTTGCTGCGGCTTTTGCCGGAGTCTCGGCGGGATTTTCCGCGAACCTAATGGTGACCTCCCTGGATCCCTTGCTCGCGGGGCTTACAGAAAAAGCGGCCCAGATCGTCAAACCCGATGCAGTCGTCAATGCCACGGCAAATTATTACTTCATGTTGGTCTCCACCTTCATCCTCAGCCTGATAGGCACCTTTGTGAATTGGAAAATGGTCGAGCCGCGCTTGGGCCAATGGAAGGCAGAAAATGCAGAATCAGAGATCCCCGCGCCTCATGCTCTAAACCAACAAGAGCGACGAGCACTCCGCTTGAGTCTTATCGCGATGGCTCTTTTTGCAATCGCTACTTTTTCGGTGGCACTACCGCAAGGATCACTTTTTCGGGACGCTGCAGGCACGCTTAATCCTTTTTTCCAATCACTGGTTCCACTCCTGATGATTCTGTTCCTCTTGGGTGGATCAATCTATGCGATCGTTTCCAGGCGCGTTCGAAATGACAAAGACCTTGTGAAACTGGCGAACACTTCGCTCTCGGGTATGGGTGGCTACATTGTGATGGTCTTTTTTGCAGCGCAGTTTCTGGCCTACTTCAATTGGTCGAATCTGGGTGTCTTTACTGCTGTCAAAGGAGCCGAGTTTCTGCAAAATATGGGCTTTGTCGGATGGCCGCTCATCGTAGTTTTCATTTTCGTTTCCGGATTTTTGAATCTCTTCATGGGATCTGCGAGCGCCAAATGGGCGATCATGGCCCCGGTATTCGTTCCGATGTTGATGATGGTCGGCCAGCCCCCAGAGTTGGTTCAGGCTGCATATCGTATCGGAGATTCTTCGACCAATATTCTCTGTCCCCTGCTTCCGTATTATCCGCTGATACTCATCGCGGCCCGTCGTTATGATCGTCATGTTGGCATTGGAAGTTTGGTGGCCATCATGTTGCCCTATGCCCTAACTTTTCTGATCAGTTGGTCTTTGTTGCTGGTAATCTGGGCCGGTCTTCTGGGGCTACCTCTGGGTTCGTGATCCATGAAAAAGGCTACTTTTCTTGCGGCCGCTTTGATTACGAATTCGCTGGAGATTCAGAATCCCCCCAATTGGTTAAAAACAAATGCGATCAATCGTGTGGCAGCCCGTATCGAAAATAAATTAGAATGGAGCCCCAAACGGATTTCGGCGCGCTTTTACGCAACCGAGAATGCCTTCGTTGCGGCCCATGGATATCCCCAGTCTCCGATTTTGGCTTTTTACCGTTCATCAACAAAAGAAATTCACTTCGGACCCCGCGTAACTGTGGAAAATATTGAAAAAGTTTTAGCTCATGAAATGGCCCATGCGGTTCTTGCGCAAAAGTATTCTACTCGTCTGCCTAAATGGCTGGAGGAAGGTCTAGCGAACTGGGCCGCAAAAAATGACGGGGTAAAATGGCGTGTATTGGCCCAGTCGAAAAATCGTTTAGATCCCCGCAGCATTCATCATCCGATCAAAGCCGCCGATTTTACGGATACTCAATTGCAGTACCAGGTCTCTATGGCTTTCGTTCATTTTCTCCAGCGCAAATGTCCATCCTTTCGTGAACTACTGAACCTTTCGTTAAAGTCTAAGCTCGAAGCATTTCTGCCGACCTATTGTGGAATTCACGACGCACAAAAGGAATTTTGGGCTTTTGTGGACCGCCAATCTCGCTAGGTGGAATTCAACCGAGATAAGGTTTAAACCCGCTTCCTAAAAAGACGCGGAAGCCATCGGGCGCTGAGATCTGCAAGAAGCCAAAGTAATACAAAAATTAGGAAAGACATCAGTGGATGCTCGCGCAGATAGGGGCCGTTTCCTGTCAACGCAAAGAACGAAAAGATATAAAGCGAGAAATAGAAAATCCAGAACGATTGATTAATTCCCCACGATGAGATCGAGTGGATCAACTTACTTTTCTCCAGACGCTCCTGCACTCGGGGCTCGAGACTCAGGCGTATAAAGGCAGAAACCCAGATCATATGAGCCCAAAACACATAGGGTTCCTTGCGAAAAACATCACACGCAAAACCTCCGCCCAACAAGACGCGGTAGTAAGGACCCCAGGCCCAGAGACTCACAACAAGTAAGGGCAAGAAAACAAAGATCTCCCCCCACCCTAATCGAAAGGAAAACCTTCGAAGATGAAGTCGTTGAAGTTCAAATCCTAGACCATAGCCCAACCAAACTAGTCCGATCCACGGAAGCATCGGCCAATCTGCTAAATCTTCCTGGCAATTGCCCACGACGATCTGCTGCCAAAACAAAGAAAGATCACTAAAGATCTCCCACTTCCAAAACGGAATCCAGAGAAGAATAAATCCGACGATCGCAGAAAAACGCAGAAAGATCGGAGAAATTTTTCTGAAAATTTCTGCACTCAAAAATCCGATTAAAAGCAGAGGGTAGACATCCCACACTAAAAGCACCGGCGTTTCGCGCCACACAAGAAGACAAAAACTTGCCCAGGCCAGAAGAAAAAATGGCAGAAGCAAAAGTCGTCGTCGCTCCAATCGACTGGTCAATCCATAGAGAAGCGAAGTTAAAAGGACGATGCTAAACCCACTAAAGGATAGCGTGCGCGCGTAGGCATCAATGGGTGCCCACAGCCAATGAGATTTCAGCGGATCATCGAGCTCATAGAATGCGTGCCACAAAAAATGGTGGATATGAATCGCCAACATGGAAAGAATTCGGAGTAGGTCAAGACCAAGCCACCTAGCGCGCGGGTTCTGCGTTGATTCCAAAAACTTTTGTCCCCTCATTGAACATATAATCGTTGCCTTCAAAGCCACGAAGGATGCTCGTATAGGACGACGTCACATCGTCGCCTCTTAAAAACTGAAACATCAGCGGACGTCGACTGGCCGGGACCGTGGGATCAAGGATCCGCAGTTCATCCAGATCAACAATGGGCATCGGAAAGTAAACAAAGGCGTTACGCAGGTCGAGATTAACGAGCGCGCGTGCCTTATCCAGAACCTTTTTACGATGTTTATCAACGGGATTGTACTTCTTCAGAGCTTCAATCAGATTTCCTGCCGCAGAAACCACAGAGAGTGGATGGCGCAGATAATAGGGATAGTTCGCAACATCATAAACATCGAGACCGCTCTCTTCTTTGAGAATATCAATACAAGTTCCATCCTCCATACGGTGGACCGAGCGAATTGTCGTAGAGCCGTGAGGTGCCGGGGGGATTCTGCGACGAAAATTTCGCTTTTGGCCGCTCACAGGCGGACCCCCACCGGGTTTATAGAGACTAGTCCCCGCTGCGATCACAGTGTTATTAAACTGTGCAGTTCCGACGCCATTGGTTTCGATATAATATCTTCCGCCACCCTCCCCACAATTCGTCGTGGAAAAAACATCCATGTAACGAATCGCGGCTAAATTAGTCGCGCCACCATTTCCTCCCAGATTGGTCGGCTCCTGAGAGGGCAGAGTGTGATCAGCTCCCATTTCAAGTCCGCTGCCGACCACCATCAATACCCGTCTCATTCCGCGTTCAGCATCCGGAACATTTTCATAAGAGGGTTGATGCTTTTCACCGTAGTGGGCCATGATGGTTTCCAAGCTACTCACACCTGCTGGTTGAATGGCACAAATCCCCGAATCACCACCGATGGACACCGTAGGCGTTCCTAAAACATCGGCAAGAATGGTGGCTTTCTCCTGAGACAAGGAAATCGGCTTCGTATACTTCCCACCAGAACAGCGGCCGCCTCCCCCGACACATCGAATGTTGTGGTTGGGACTTGCTGGAGCCCCCACACCAGCCACCACATAGGTTGAAATCTTTGCGCAGGGATCCAGAGCTAAAATGCTTTCAATGGCATTGGTAACAATATCTCGCGTTCGCACAGAACAGCGATCCATATTAGAGGGCTCATGTGTGGAACCTGAGAAGCGATAGAGATCTTTAGGCTTAGAAGGTTCAGTCTCAACAGCAGTGAATGGACCATCTCCCGCCGACGGATCACCCGCAATTTGCTGGGGAGTGACTCGAGATTCCAAATCAAAGTCATCGGCGTAAGCAGGCTCCCAAAAGGCGGTATTAGTGAATCGGCTCCGATCAAAGTAAATATAGTATTCGGCTGCCAGTGACTGTGTATCAAAAAAGGCGCGGTATTCGATCGCCTTCAAGGTTTCACCATGCATTAAATTACAGGCGTCCTTCCAAGCGATTTCAAGTGGTGGATCACGAGGGTCTTCTGGCGGAACACGCGCGGTGCCCAGGAGCTGCGCAATTTTCATACCGGCAATTTCGTCGGCGCTCATCGCAGACCAGGCTGGATCTGTGGCCATCTTTAAATAATTGCGGGGGACCACTATCCGGGGACACTGAGTTGCTTGGACCACGATTTGATAGAGACCGGCATTGGCGCCCGGTGCCTTCTCAATCCATGCTCGAGGATTTGTTTCGGGGGTCTCAAATCGTCCGGTTGGTTGATTGTTCTCGTCGAATTCCTCGACAAAAATTTCCTCTTTCGGAAAAACTTTGGGATTGGCTTTAGTGTAAGTTTTTGCACCCGCCATAATCATGTGGTCGAGACTGCAACTTTTCTGATCAACTACTGTGCTTCGAATATCTGTCAGAACAACTGTATAGATCGCTTCTAATAAATTTTTCGAACGGCGTTTTTTTCGCTCTTTCGTTAGGGTTTGATTTTTATCTAAAACTCTACTGTTGACGTAGTAAATGAGACTGATTCCCACGATCGAAACAAACAGGGACCACATCAAAATGCTGCCGGAACGAGCTTTTTCTGATCTTAATAAAAAATGCATCACTCCGTCTCTTACGGATAGTTTACCTGAATCCATGTCCAATTCGCCGCGTTGATTTTGTTAAATTTCGATGAATGCTGCGCTTGAGAATAGGTAAACCGGAAAAGAGGCTTATAATAGCTAAGGAAGGTTCCGGATGGCTTTTTCTTTTCAAAAACGAGCTCTGCTGAAGGCATATTTGAAGGTCTTCGCTGGACAAATTGTCGTCTTAGTATTTTCCACAGGTTCCGCTTTTAGCCAGTCAACTTTCACTGTGAATTCGGACTGGTTTCGTCAAGTCGAAGATTCCAAAACTACAAACTGGGCCTGGCAAACAAACCCCGAACTTCTGAGTGCTATTTCCTATATGGCGGCTGGAGTGGCCTTTGATTATGATGAATACAAGGCTGATCCGACCTGGGGCAGTAAAGAATCCGTTTTCAATCGATGTCCACGCCCCGAGACTGATGAAACGGAAAGTTTCATCAGTCGGTTCTCGAACATCGGCTACTGCACCATGAAGGACGCCCGCTCTGGAATCGATTTTCTCGGACGCCCACCAATTGAAATTCGCGAAACAAAATATTTTCGCGATCACTTTCGAGATCGGGCCAACGGCACCAGTGCCCACATTGCGGACAGTTACGCAATCCTACCCTTGGCGCTCCGCCGTCAGGGTCTAGCGACTTTGACGCAGATATGGGCACCCATGTCCTGTCCCGTTTACAAATCCAATAAAAACATTCAGCAAAAACGAGAAATCGCGGCCCCAGCCATATTTTACGATTGCGCCTATCGCGATCCCACGTTGCCCGCATTGGGCAATCAAATTCCATTTACCCCTCGGGACCGAGGCCTTCCAAGCCATTTAGGAGAAAGACTCGGCGGCGAATGTACAGCCCGCGGACATAGCTTTTATTTTTTAGGTGAAAATTGTCAGGGGCAGGCGCTTGTTTATCTCAATATGACTGAAAAGGATTTTGATTTTGTCCGTCTACGCGATGAAAGCGATTGGAGCGGGGCGATCACCACCCGAACCCCAGCTCCTGCGGAACGCGCAGGGCTAGCGGCGGAAATAAAAAAAGCCTTCTTTACCGAAATCGTGGACCGCACGATTTATGCAGCTCCCACTGGGGAAGTATTTCGGCGTACGGTGGAATTTACTGGTGACGGTGTGGGATTGAACCATTCGCAGGCAAACAAGGCTGATTTAGAGAATATGCGCCTCTATTGGCGGGGTGATCTGAATCAAATTCAATCAGCTTATGTGGTCGTTGGAAACGAGTGGCGTTGCCGCAGACGGGGCGATTTTACGGCGCCCGATCATCTCCCTTCGGGTGGAAGTGGTTATTACGCCTATCTTGATCGCATCCCCGGCCCCATCGAAAAACACGCAGGTTTTATCGCGCGGCAGTACCGCGATGTCTATATTGATGTCGACGAAGAATTTAAGGCCGACGACTTTGCGACGCGTGAAATGAAGCGTCGGGCTTTGGTTAGGAACAACTACACATTGGAAGTCTATGATCTGGACTACGACGAGGATCGATCGGCTACTGGCGGCCCGATACATACTGCTAGTTGGCTGCACAAATTTCCCGTGAGCCGCGTGGGTCCCCAATATCCAGTGAACTACAATGTCGATATTAGAGGCCAAGCCCGGTATTTCTCTAACAGGCTCCCTGGGATGACGACTGCCACTCCGCTTGACCAAGCCCCCCTCCCAGTTCCGGATCTGATTGCGGTAGCTGGAACTAACTATCACCGTGTGAATAGCCAAGCCATTTCCATCAACGAATATTGGACCGAGGACCCCTATTCCGATTCACTCGGTATTTTCCCTGCGCTGACCTGTAGCCCGGGTGAGAATATGACTTTCATTGGCCGTAACAATCGTGCCTGGGATTCGCGGAAATCAGAGGGGGATGCCGTAAAAGATTGTCTCCGCTTTCCCCTATCGAAACGTATGAGACTCTCGACCGATCCCACGAATGCGTTTGGCCCGGCCGGAAATCCTCTCTCTGATCTTTCATTTTTGTCCTTTGGCGCGGTGGCTTCCGCAATGTTTTGCAATGGTGATCCTGCAACTCTCAGCTCAGTTTCGAATAGCTACCGTAACCCAGGAGGCGCCGCGGCTACGGCATTTGCACTTCCTGGCAGTGCCAGTGATCAAAACATGCTGGACTATCTGTCCAAAATTGATGACTGGCGCAGTCGGGTGATCGGCGCAGATCAGTTTTTTGAGGCCAACTCTACTGCCGCAATGTCTATCGGAAGTCGCAGCCTTTGGTTAGGAGACGAAACTAAGCAAATTGCGGATTTGCCGATCAACTACGGTCAGTGCGTCGTAAAAAAGATGCCTAATGAAAGTCCACTTCACTCTATGGGACCGCTATCAATTCCCATGCAACATTATTTGATCGATCTCGTGATCGAAAATGTAGACAAGCTTGACTCAGGGCAAGCACCCAATTGTCCCTAATGAAAATATTTGAGAGGGTGGGAGACCCATGAAAAATAGGCTAAATTTTAAAACTATGAGAGAGAAGAAAAGCAAGGCGCATCGACGTCGAGGCTTTACCCTTCCAGAGATCCTAATTGCAACTGTGATCATTGGGCTCAGTCTGGCTGCGCTTTCCACAGGCCTGGGGAGTCTATTCAAGAGCACCAAAAATGCCCAGTCCAATGCCCACGTCATCGCAGAACAAGAAGCTCTCTCTTCGCTTATTCAGTCGATGGATCAAAAGACCGCTGTCATGGCACTCTGTCCCGCACCGCACCCTTTTTATTCTGTGAATAATGACGGCACGGTGGGATGTGAATCAAATTATGATGAGTCAAAACTTCCTATAGAAGGAAGTCTTGCACAAAGTGTGATTTCAGCCAGTGAAGAGCTACTGAAACTCGCTTTTCAGTGGCACAACGAGGGAGATCTTCGTCATGATCCGACAGCTCCTCTGAGTCAAAGCTTCTACACGGAAAAGATTCATCCCAAACTAGAACAGGCTAAATGTCTCAAATGTCACGGTGGGGATGAGGGCAGCAAAGAAGACCGCCGTGAAAACCAAAATTCGGATCCATTTTTACGTGCTTTTCCGCAGATGAATTTGGACCGACTTGCAGGCCGCCCCACTTTGTATGCAATTGATTTCGGAAGCTTCGCGGGAATGACTCAACCCGTCTCCGTTGGCGGGGGCGGCAATCAAATGCAGCGACTCAATCCTGCAATCGCCTCGCGCTCGATCCTATCATCGAAACTTGGGCAATATCTCTTACGACCCGTTTTTGAATTCAACGAAGCGCTTCATGGCTCAAAGAATAAGGAAATTCGCACTACGATAAAAATTTCCCGAGACCAAATCACAGTTAATAAGACCCTTCTATTCCCCTATTCCCTAGTTCTTGCGAATCAAGCTTCCGGAACTTGTGATCGCGCAAAGTTAGCGTGCAATCAGCCGAGCGATATTTTGATAGAAGCGTCTTGTAAAGCCAGCTGTACGAATGAAGAAACGAATTGGTGCTCCTGTGGCAAGGGCTGCAATCAACCCTGTCCAGGAAACCCCTACCGTTGCACGCAATACAAGTGGACCTATTCCTGCAATTCCACGGCCGCCCTTTTTCCCGGCACACGCGCAGGTTTTGGCGAAGTGCTAGGCATGGATCATGAGATGCTAAAAGCAGCTGTGTCCGACCAAGAGTGCGTGGATGCGCAAAATGAACGCGGAGAACGATGGTGCAAAAAACCTGAACTAGTCTGCGGCGAGAACGAACCTTCTGACGATGTCGACATTTGCATGATTCCTGGTTCATGCAAAAAAACATGCCTTGCCCCTCTAAAAGACTTGGGGCAATCTTGCGGCAAAAACTGTTGGACGCCTCCACAAATCATCGGCTGTAAGGAAGTCGAATACGAATATTCTTGCACAGGCAAAACTACCAAGCCCCTCAATATTATGAAATTCGAAATGGATACAAGATACATTGATCCTGATTCAAAGGGCCTTCGTTCGGTCAAAGGTTCCGGAGTGATTCAATAAATGAATAATGGCGGCTATACCCTTATAGAAGTAATGATGGGGGTAGCGATATCCGCCATCCTAGGCTTTGTGATAGCCAACCAAATGGGCTACCTACGAAATGTCGAAGAAGGGGCTTCTGCCACTTTTGATTTGGAAAATCAGATTCAGGTTCTTGGAAAGGACATGAAATTTGCCTTTGACCGCGGCCGGAGGGTTGGGACATTTCATTACACTACAGCAGAACACCCCGCGCCGACTTCCCCTGATATTTTTGTCGCAGGTCATGGAGCGATCGTAGTGGAAACTGACCTTCGCTCCTGCAATCATCCCACGAGCCCCTTCAATCCCTCGACGAGTGAAGCGAATCTCACAAAGGTTGTTTACTTTTGCTGCTCAGATTTGGTGACTAGCAAGGCGCCCATCACCATCAAAGACAGTCGAGGAGAAGATCTAAGCTTCACGCCTGGCTGCCATCGGCCAGGGCTGGTTGTCGCAAAGCTTCGCGCAAACAACACGTTGATCTCGCGAGATTGTTTTCCTCAGTTCCGTGAAATGACCGTGCTTGACGCCGGTTTTAACTCGATAGCCAACGAGCGCCTTCACTACATTTTGTTGAATGCTGAAACCAGAAGAAATACACCAAGTACCCCCACTCCCTTTGGAGGAACCCGACTACGAAGCCTCGAAAAATACATTGCCATTGGAAACGGCGGTTCTGGAATGTCGACCTTCTGCCGTGAAGATCTTCGGTGAATTTCTCTGCAAGAATTGCGCTTCTCCTTGCCCTTGTACTGGTTGCTCTGGACCAGTCGTTGATTCTAGTTCCTGTTTTTTCCACCGCAGCTTTGATCTACCCCCACCCCTCTTTAGCGCTCCTTTTTGCGCTCTTTAGAACTTCACTTCCGCTGGAAGCGCTGGTGCCCCTACTTTATCTGAACCTTGGGTTTTTGATTTGGCGAATAGCTCCACGATTTCCGCAACTGACAAACGTCTTCAGCCTTTCGCTGTTTATCGCCGCATTTTCGATTTCCCTACTGGCTAGTGCATGGTTGCCACTTCAAAACATGATTTCATTTTGGGCGGCACTGGCTATTCTTCTTCATTTTTCAAAAACCCAATCTATCATCCTGAAGTTCGCCTATGCCTTTGCGGCTACCGCCTTGTTTTCACTCCTTCTTCAAAACCGACGAGCGCTCCCCGAGCTGTACAGAATCTTCGATCGAAACAACCCAACATTACAATCCGTCTACGATGTCAGAAGGGAGCTAAGATCGCCTATAGATTTCCCGGCCTCTGGAACTGAAGTTGAGATTCGCCGTCTGGACGGAACTCATTTACGCATTTCAGGAGACAATTGGATCACTGATGGCGGAAGAAACCTCATTCATCCTCTAGTCTTTGTTCATCGCTATCTTCGACTCCTTAGCGGGAATGACGATAGCATTCTACTCGCGGGTCAACTGAGTAAAGAGTTCTGCGATCTGATTCCTCCCCACTCGAAGACTTTAATTTGGGATCAACATCGAGATCCGATCCCGTGTTCCTTGGATGAGGTCCCACCGAATGGAGGGGCACGCCATCAAGTTCTTTATGAATCTGCAAGATTCGATTCCCTCGCACATGAAGCAATCTCCACTTGGACTTGTGATCTAAGCACGGCTCAGGAAATTTCAGTGCAGACGCCCGAGTTGAGATTTGATCGCGCAAATGATGATGCTTTTAGAATGGGACGGGCATGGTTTCCCATAGGCCAACGTTTTCTTTGTAGGGTCGAAAGCGGGAACGCGGAATGGCTCGCAAAAAGAAAGAAGATCGCGCGTGCTGCCCAGGCGCGATTCCTTCAATGGGTGTATCCTTGGTGAAGATGCCGCTACTTATCATCGGAACTTTTCTAATTGCCGCCGGCGGCATACTCTACGAGATTTTCTTGGGCGCATTGGGCTCCTATATTTTCGGTGACTCGGTTCGAATCTTTAGTCTCACTGCCGGTGTTTATATGTTCAGTATGGGCGCTGGTGCATTTTCTATCCGACACGACCTGAAAAATCCGCTCAAGGTTCTGCTGGGAGTGGAAGTCCTTCTCATTTTCCTTCACACTCTCGGACCTCTGATCATCTGGTACTTTTTTATTTCGGGCCACGGGGCCGGAGTCGCCTTCTGGGCAGTTCTTACACTCTCTGGCGTTTTGGTCGGCTGTGAAATTCCTCTCATCCTAGGCCTTACCCGTGAAATTGAGGGCAGTAGCGATGCACGCATCAATCAAGTTCTCGCGGCCGATTACTTTGGCGCATTAGCGGCGAGTCTAATATTTGGTTACTATTTGCTGCCCGAGGTGGGCCTACTGGGAAGCGCCGCTACCAGTGCGGTCTTGGAGGCCGTCGGAGGCATCTTTCTTGTTCTATTTATGCGGGGCCGTACGCCGTCGCTCACAAAACCTATTTTACTTTTAGTCATGCTGGGGCTAGCGGCGCTTTTCTATTTCTTTAAATCGGATCATTTGCAGCGCCGCCTTGAAACAGGTTTTTATCAGAGCATTCAATCCAGCGCTGAAGTCTTGCACTCGGAATGGACCGGTTTTTCCCATCTGAATTTAGTGGAGTACAACCATCCATCGGGAGCCCGTGAAGTGGCGCTCTTTCTGGATAGACAATTCCAGTGGTCTACCGGAGACGGACTGGATCAATACCACGAAGCACTGACCATTCCCGCCGTCGAAGCCTTCCGCGAATCTTCAAAAGGACTCATTCCACAAAATGTCTTGATTTTGGGGGGCGGTGACGCGTTTGCCGCGCATGTGCTCACAACGCGTTACTCGATCCCCTCGGTGGATATCGTCGACATCGATCCACGCATCAGCGCGCTGGCTATTGAAGTGCCGCGTTGGCGAGAGGCTGGAGGTAAGGCCATTCACGATCCCCGGGTAAAGCTTCACCATGACGATGCCTTTTCCTATGTCTTCCGGCTTCCGGCTTCGAGGCAGTTTGACTTGGTGATTTTCGACCTTCCGGATCCTCGAAATCCTGGACTCGCGCGATTTTTTACGCCCTATTTTTTTAATCGCCTTTTGAAGCAAGTATCTGAACGGGGAGTGATCAGCATTCAATCTTCTTCCAATCCCCAGCAAAGCAACGGCAAATTTCGATACGTTTGCAGCCTGCTTCGACTTCTCGCTGACGTTGGCCTTGCCGCTGAACCCTTAATCGGAGATGAACTAGATTTTTATTTGCTTGGCTCGCGACCCCCGCTTCAATTTCCTGCCGAAGGGAAAAGTCTCCCCGGCAGTGTTTTCAAAAATTCCAATCTCATTGCAGAATACCGGGTCGATCCTTCGGGCTATTTCGATTCCGAAAAATGCAAGAACGAAAAGGTCAATCACCTACTGGCTCCGAAACTCTTGGACTTCTAAAGCTGAGTACTCAACTACCGAGCCAGAGTTTGCCTAAGCGCTTCAAAGCGGAAACACAACGTGGCCGGAGAAAAGTTTGAACCGACTGCGAATAAGGCGACGGTTTAATCTCTGGCGAAGATCGTCCCAATATCATCGCCTCTGAGGCAATACCTTCCTCGACCGCGATACTGTCCGTTATGAATCCTGCAGCAGCCAAAGTTCCTTCCACACACTTTTGCTCTTCTGAAGCATAGTCCTCATGATGAAGAACAACGTAGCCGACGGGTCCGCGAAGCAAAGAGCGAAGCTCCACAAAAAATTCCCAGCTTTCTACTCGATGGCTAGAGGCATCCCCAACGCCATGCGGGAAATCAACTAGGATTAGATCCCAAGCCCTTTTTTCATCTTCTTGTTGCACAAAGTAAAAGGCATCCTGACATTTGAAATCAACCTGGGGGGAATTCCAAGCCTGGGGTGAGAGGGCTTGAAGAAATTCATTTGATCTGAAAGCTTCGAGTAGTTCGCAGTCGAAATCAATAACTTGAATTTCGTCCAATGATGCTTTCTGAACTAGGGTCTCAGCTAAGAGACCGTCTCCGCCTCCAAGAATCAAGACACGACGGGCTTCATCCAAAGGAGCAAGACGTTCTCGGGCCACCAGTGCCATTGAGCGGTGATAGGCTTCGGTATTCCACGCCGATGAAAACTGCAGATAACCATCCAGATAGAGCCGCACATCATCTTGTGCTTCCACCCCATAGTTTCGACTCAGAAGGATTTGTTGCTTTTTTGTTCGAAAGTTCACCAAAATCTCCGTCTTCTCACCCGGACGATAGGAAACTGTCAGCCGTCGCATTAAAAATGCTTCTCCGGCACTGGAAAAAATAAGTTGTAGGATTGTTAAAATCCCAATCACAATGACTATGAGATAGGCCGAAGCGCTACGCCGCGATTGGCGAAGCACCCAGAACGCCACAACTGTGTGGCTCAAAGCCGCAGCCGACAACGCTCCCCAAAGTCCCAATGTCGGCAGCAGAAATAAGGGAAAAATTAAGCCTGCTAGAAAAGCTCCTCCATAATCTGCGGACAGAATTCGAGCCGGAGGAATTTTTAAGATTGCAAAAAAGAGCGGAATCTCGCGGCCCACGCAAAAGCCAACGGCGAATAGAAAAAAACTCGCCACAACCAAAAGACCGATTCCAGATTGTGAACAAATCAAAGATCGACAGCCGCCCAAGCCAAGAGCAAAAGGTCGTAGCCAAATCGAAACCTCGATCAAAACCGGCAAGGCAATAAAACAAAAAACTGCGAGGAGTACTTCGATGTTAAAAAGTCGCAACAAAGCCAGCTCACGGTTAATTGAATCTCCAACCTTGTAGGCTCCCATTCCCATTGCCAGGAGGAAAAGCCCCACTGCAAAGGAAAACGCAAAGGTCGAATTCCCCAAAGACATGCCTAAAAAATGAGCCAAGGAAAATTCGAAAATCAGCGCTCCGAGCGAGGTCAATAACGGAAGAAAAAATTCGCGTTTCATCGATAAACGTCTTTCCATTTGGGAGGCAAAGTAAAAATATTTCTATGAATTTCGTCATCATAATATTCACAGTTGGCTCTACGGAGCCAGCGGCGACAGTCGGCCGCTAGAAAATCTTTTTTGGGATCGAGCGCTTTTCTCGAAACCAGAAGTGATGTCCAGGATCCAAGAAGCGCACTGGGAAGCGGCAGATGGAGAGGAAAAATATTACGCGAACCTTTTGACCCGAGAACTTTTCTCAGCTTTTTCATGGTTGCCGAAATCCGTCGGTGCTCCAATTCCGGGTTGCCCATTGGCAGGAGAAGACTTCCTGATGAGCTCAGAAGTCCCATCAGAGATTTCAAGGAAGATTCGGAAAACATGCGAGAACCAAAATCTTCACCCGGAGAGAAATCCAGTAGAATGAGGTCATAAGACTGAGAAAGCGCTTTTTTTATGAAATTCGATGCTTCTTCTTCGAAAAAACTTACGCGCTTATCACGAAAAGCACTTCGAAGTTTGGGGAAGTGACGCTGGCAAATCTCAGAAACCCGAGAATCTATCTCAACAAGGTCTACGGATCTTACCTGCGGATGTTTTAAGACTTCCTTAAGCAAGGAACCATCACCACCACCTAGAATAAGAACCCGTTTGATTTTCTTCCCAAAGAAGAATACAGGGTGGACGTGCGACTCCGAGTAATTTGCGGCGTCTTTTTCTGTCAGCAGTATTTCGCCGTCAAGTAAAAGTACTTTTCCAAAGTACTCGTTGTGAAAGGTCTCAAGGCTTCGATCACGCGCACTGCGGCCTTCGGAGCTTCGACCCGAATGACGCAATGCCAATGCCATTCGGCCATCGCCTTCCGAGACCCAGTTACCGGAATGAATTTTAGGCTTTGATTCCAGTGGCAAATAGGGCGAACGCTCTGAAACTCCGGCACGAGCAATGTTCCCGACAATCACCCGTTTTGATTGAAAAAGTTTCCGAAGCGGATTCTCTGCCTTCGAGGGATCTACTAAATCTCCACAGGTGAAAATATCGACTGCCGCAAAATTTTCTTCCGGCCAGCTATGAATGGCAAGGTGGCTTTCGGCCAGTATCAGAACTCCGGAAACGCCAGCTTTCTTGCCGAATGACTTAAAATGGGATTCAAGAACATGAGCCCCGATGCTTTTACAAACCTTTCGAAGTCCCCGATCGAGTTCTTTTGGACTGGATAGAATCTCACTCTGACAAAGAAAAAAATCGCCGAGAAAATGATAACCCAAGCCCATCGGGCTGATTCTACGTGCGGAGCCCTACTTTTTCCACTGAACTTAGGGACCTTGATAGATTCCCGCAAAGATAAAATGTTTGAAAGCTCGTTGTAAATGTCGCCGCGGGCGCCCTGCATGATGAGTCCCAGCAGATGGTAAATATTCAGCGGAGAAGCAATGAAACTTTTTTTCTCATTTTCCTGATCATCCGTTCGAGCATTTTAAATTTGAAGGCATTTGTACCACCAACAATCGCGTTTGCATCGCGTCACCGACAAGCCCCGCCTAGGGATCGGTCAATACCTCCACCCTATTTTTGCTTAATAGAGACTCAAATGAAGGAGAGCGTCACTAAAAAAAGTGATCTGAATCAATCTGTTAAGCCTTCGTCATGCTTTTAGGGAAGCATTGACTCTCCCTGGGCGGGTCCGTACATTTCTCGAAAATTAAACGATTGATTTACGATGAAGAACAAAAAGATTTCTTTCACCCTAGGCGCAATGCTTCTCTTTACCCAAAGCTTTTCAACGCCCACAAGTAGACCACCTAGCCGAGCCGCTCGGGACGCCTTGGAAAAGCTTTTTGGAACTGAGGAACTAATCCCTGAGATTGAATCCGCCTGTGCCGCCCCTTTGAAGCCCAAAACACTTGAGGCGGCTCGATTTTCTTTCATGAACGGAGTCGGCTATCACTCAATGCTAGATCAATTGGATTTAAAAGTCAGAATTCAATCAGCAGATCTGCTTCAGGAGACTCCACTAAAACACTTTAACCTGCGACTGTTTCGACACTCCACTGACAAAAGTAAATTCTTCACAGTGGTCGAAGCCTCCAATCAGCATCCTCTTCTGATTGAAAAGGCACTTTTCTTTCCGCAGGAAATTAGTCGGGCAGACCGTTCGAGCTTTCTCATGGCCCTAAGTCCCGAGCATGAGTTGCTTCTAATACAAGCTTCCAAGGCAGATGATCCAGAGCTCCGCCCCTTTTTTGAAATCCGTATGACCTTGGGAGGCCGTCCTCGCTCGTTGGAATCAGATCAGTTCATGAACTGTCTAAGTGAAATCAGCAACAAAGAAATTGCGAAATGCTGGAAGGATGCTCCGGGGGCGCCACTCGTTTCCATTGTGCCGGGATACATTTTTCATGCGAGCCCAAACCAAGTCTATGTGTTTGAAGTCGCAAAAACTGCGCCCCAGTTTTTCTCGTCTTCGAGTCTTCAAATTCTGCCTGGATGGAGTGCTCTAGATTTCCCACGCCTGGAAATCTCTGATGACAAAGTCCTTCGAGTCATTAGGCCGAGCGGTGAAACGACTTTCCGAATTGGGCCGGCCGGCCAGCTTGTCGAACTCTCAACAAGCGAAGCCCCAATTCCTATGGCACTTCCACCGATTGAAGAGCTAGACCCCAATTCTTCTTCTCGGCGAACGGCCCCTAGAGTAGCGCCTCGCCCCTCGAATCGAATTAGTCTGGGAGAATGGCGCCTTGAAGAATTTCGCCGCGGCGGGGCGCGCGATTTACATGTGAGCCTGCTTGGCGAAAAGGAAATCTATAACAATGTACGCCAGTGGTATTTCGTGGGTAAAGACGCCTTGTTGATCATCGAGCCAAACAACATCATAAGTTTTTTGATGTTACGAAAGACCGACAATCGCGATCTCATTCATAATTGGATGGGATCACTGGACGAGTATTCTGGCGCCTTTTCAAGAATTGAAAAGGCGCATTTTCGAGAGACAGCCGGGCAACCGATTCTTAGAAAAGTGGGGAGTAATCTTTTTGTTTTCATTCCGTGGAAGAAAGGCGTTAGCCTCTTTAAGGCGAGACTCGGAACGGGCCGCTTCCTCCACTTCATAGATACGTTCTATTTTGAACGCGCAGAAAACAATTTGAGCCTCTTTAATGTGCCCGCTGAAAACTCCGTTGGCGTCAAAGTCGGCCAGCAACGATTCCTTATAGAAATTCAGGATGGCGAGAACTGGAGTGCAAGCGGTGCATTGCGCGGCCCTTTTCCGTCGACCTGGAAAGCCCCCGAGGATTGGAAAGCTTCCAGGGGCATGTAGATAAATATTTGATTTTATTCGTATTTTTACTATATTTTACTGAAACTGCCTTTAAAGCCGATCCTAATTTTGGAATCGTCTACAAAGTAGGCAGCCTGTCGGCGTTCTTCGCCAAATCTTAACCAAATAGAAAAGCTTCTCCCAGCCACTGGGTCTAAGTATTTGATTTTAAATGTATATTTTATAGCTTCTGCATCATAGTCCTTGGCATCTCCCTTGCTTTTATCTAGGTTAGTCACGCTCAAAGTGGAAAGGGATTGGTAGTTATGTCGGCTTATTTAGATCGTACTCAAGATATCGGATTTTACTTCGGCAATGCATCCGAGGATCTAGCGCATATGTTGCCCCCCGATGAGAAACACCCAAAGGCCGCCGACAGCATCGAAGGCCTCTCGATGAAGGCCGATCAAATCCTTGAAACGCTCTCAGTATTGGAACGAAAGAACGCAGAACTCGCCTACCTGGTGAGCGATGTCGCAAAACTTTTGAAATAACTCACCTACCTTCTGTCTATTCTCTGATACTCCGAAAATTTCCCCGCACCAGTAGTGTTAGTTGCTATCGGGGAACAGGTTCTGGACCTTGTCTGTGTTTTTTAAAATATTTTGAGATCATCCACACACCGAACTCAAAGCTCAGCAGGACCAAGCCAATGTAAAACCATCGAGGTTCGGAAATATATTCGTATACGGACAGGAAGCAGACCGCAACTAGAAGCACTCGAGCCAAAACGGAAACGATGTGCCAGGTCCTACCGTAGGGTTCTTTCAACAGATTTCGTGCCAAAACCCATCGGGCAAAGGCATAGAATAAGGCAAAGCCCACTCCAACAGAAAGGGCAGCCAAGACGCCTTCAAATGTTATGTTTTGCATGTCCGATTAACTTATCAAGTTTATAAGAGCCAATAAAACAAAGGATAAGATTCAGCTCTTTCCGGTGCCCAATTGGAGCAATTTCTCAAGCTGTCGGAATTCTTCTGAAAGAGACTCATTAATCTTTTACCGTGCAAAAAATTCTTCAGCGCTTTGAAGTTTCCAGGCAACTTTTCGCGTAGCCGTTGCAACTGAAGCAAGTTGAAATTCAATCATCATTATCTTTGAAATCCCACTTTGGCCCAAAAGTTCGGGATAGTTCTTTAGATACTCGAGAAAAATCTGCGGCCATTCAGCGATCCATAACGAGACATTGTCGTAAGATTCCAGATCTAATCGACGAATTTCGCGATCTTCTTCGATACGATAAAAATCCATGTGAAGAACCAGGCCGAGATTCGGGACACGATGTTCGATGATTTTTAAAAATGTCGGGCTCAATACTTGTGAAGGCGAGTATCCATAACTTGCCATAAGTTCTTGGACAAAGGTCGTCTTGCCGACGCCTAGGTCCCCAGAAAGGCAGATGAGTAAGCTCTCTGTTTTGGGAATTTTTTTAATCTCACTGCGAACTTCGTTCACTAAGTCCGAAAAAAACACGCCCGACTCCCGGCCCACTGAGATCTAAGCCAACTGCTTGGAAATAACTTGCACCAGATCATCGGCGTATTGTTCGATCTGATCGAGATTCTCGCCCTCGATCATGATGCGACAAAGAGGCTCGGTTCCTGAGTATCGAACAAGCACACGCCCCCTCCCCGAGAGCGAAGTCTCAATCGTTTTGATGGCTGTGGAAATTTCCTTAGATTCATCAAGCGGCATTTTCCGTTTCACCTGAACATTTTTCAAAACCTGCGGAAAACAAGTCATGATTTTTCGAAGTTCCGACAGCGGTTTCTCTTTTCGAAGCATCGTCGCAAGAAGATGAAGTGCGGCCACAACGCCATCGCCGGTGTTCGCGCAATCTAGAAAAATAATGTGACCAGATTGTTCGCCCCCTAGATTGAAACCATCCCGTCGCATGCGATCAACAACGGCACGATCACCAATCGGCGCGTATTCAATTTTCACTCCCATGGGCTTTAGTGCAATCTGCAGTCCCATGTTGCTCATGGGGGTTGTGACCAGAGTGTCACGGGCCAAACGATTTTGCTCTTTCATCGCGCAGGCAAGAATGGCCATTACTTGATCGCCATCGACGACCTCACCCTTGTCGTCGACCAGAATAACGCGATCCGCATCGCCATCCAAAGCGATACCAAGATCCGCGCGATAGCGAAGGACATTTTCCGTCATCTTCTGAGGGTGCAATGCCCCACATTCTTTGTTGATGTTCGTGCCATCGGGCTCGTCTCCGATCACGATAACTTCAGCTCCTAATTCCTCAAAAACGATGGGAGCGATTCTGTAAGCCGCACCGTTTGCACAATCCAGAACAATGCGAAGTCCTCGCAAATCCATCGTTTGAGGGAAAGCAGATTTAGCGTGAACCACATAGCGTCCCATCGCATCGTCAATGCGCTTGGCGCGCCCCAACCCGGCACCCATGGGAAGGTTATCAAGAAGTTCATCTGATTTTATCAGCTTCTCAATTTCCGCCTCGACTGCGTCGGGAAGTTTGAACCCATCAAATCCAAAGAGTTTAATTCCATTATATTCATAGGTATTGTGTGAAGCGCTGACCATGATGCCCGCATCTGCGCGCATGCTCTTGGTAAGAAAGGAAACTCCCGGAGTCGGCATCGGTCCCACCAACAATGCGAAGGCACCCATACTGGTGACGCCGGCCGCTAGGGCCTGTTCGATCATGTAGCTGCTCCGTCGGGTGTCTTTACCGATCAAAATGATGGACTTGTTGTCTACGCGCTCGCCCTTGCCACGGTAGTAATAAGCGACTGCCCGACCGACCTTCAGTGCGACCTCCGCCGTCATTGGGTGGCGATTGGCTATTCCTCGAATTCCGTCCGTTCCAAAAAGTTTTTCATTCATAATTTAATCCCCTAAGGATTGATGCTGACTTCTACTATATCGTGACTGAGTTGAACAACCCGAAGTTCGGGCGGCAATGACCAATCGATGCGGGCATTAATGCGTCCTTGTTTAAGCTCGGTAACTTCCGCCCAAATATCAAAGTCGTTCAGTTCAAAATTGCGCAAAACACGTTGTGGTCCCTCCAGGAGAAAATCCACCACCGGTGGAGCCACCCGGATGCGGCGATCTTTTGGGGTCAACTTTGTATCTCCGATTTTCACGCGGATCGGAATCTTTCGAAACCACTTCCGCGCAAATGAACCTTCAACTTGCACAGTAACGCTGACAACGCTCAGTTGATCGCCGAACTGAATTCCTGGCAACTCCTTGGTGTTCAGTGAAACTTCAAAATCCTGGCGCAATGAATTGGGAGACACTGTGATGGGATCCGTTTTCACCGACTCAATGGACTGCAGGCGACTTTCCGGGCCACGGATCTCAATCGTGCTGGGACGAGTGGTGATGCTCGTTAACCGCACGCCTTCGGGCAATCGATTGCCAATAACCGCGCGGACTGGGACACGTTTTGTGATGGCCACTCCGATTTTTAGAGGAATGAGTCGTGGAGAAACAGATTCGAGGGTCACACCCAAAGGCAATTTAAATATTTCGTCTTCCAACTTAATTTCCACATCGCCCACGGAACTTTTTGTGAGATTGATAGGAATCACGCGTCGCTGACGATCAAATTCTTCAATGAATGCTGGTAGACCAACGACACGAATGGAGACTTCTACTGGTGGTTGATTAGCCAACATCAAGTGTGGCGGCAGCTGGTAGTCGAGTGTGGCAGTTTTAGTAACAGACACTTTCTTACCACCCATGACCATGATCCATAAAATGATCGAGATCGTCAGCGCGACAAAGCGGATGATCCAAATATCTTTTTTGGTGCGTTTCCAAAATCTACGAGCCACTGTCGACCTCCTCTTTTTGGGAAGAAGGCCGCGTTTTGTTGAGCGACTTTATCGTAGCCCAGAGTCCACCGTTTCCGGATTGATCTCCGCCCTCTTGATTCAAATCAAAGGCGGCCTGCAATCGCTGGCGCAATTCAGCCACTTCAAGATTGCGGGTGATTTCACCGAATTCCACTAGCGAAATTTCTCCGCGCTCTTCGCTGATCACCACCACGACGGCGTCCGTTTCCTGTGTCAGTGCTAGAGCGGCCCGATGGCGTGTTCCTAAAGGTTGATCGATCTCACCCTCGAGATTGACAGGGAAAAAACAACCCGCAGCCAATATCCGATCCCCCAATATGATCACCGCCCCATCATGAATCGGTGACGCAGGTTGAAAAACCGACATCAACAACTCAGCAGAAACCTTCGCATTCAGTTGAGTCGCACCCTCGGTGTAATTTTTCAAACCGTGCTGGCGCTCTAAAACGATCAGCGCACCAATGCGTTTTGCCGCCAACAAGCGGGAGGCTTTAGCGATTTCTTCCAGACTATGACTGATGCGCGAACGCGCAGCAGGACTGCCGGTAAAGGGATTTTTTCCGATGGTTGCAAGCACCCGCCGAATCTCATCCTGAAAGAGAATGATCACGATCAGGAAAAGGTAATCGAAGACTTGGCGTAGGAGATAATTCAAAACAAAGAGGCTTAAACGATCGCTTAAAACCCAACCGGCAGCCATGATGCCAAGACCAGTCAGGACTTGCACAGCGCGCGTACCGCGAATCAAAAGCAAGAGCCGATAAATGATCAAGAAAACGAGAAAAATATCCAGGAGATCATAGGGCCAACGGAACGCAAAAAGTTGCTCTAGAAATCCCACAGAACCATTTTAAGCTTTAAAAGGCTCCGGGTCATCGAGGATGGGAGCAGCCTTTTGACTCCCTTCCCGTACTTCAGCTGTCTTTTCGGGTTTAGAACTACCTTCCGCTAACTTCTCACCCTCGGGATCACGAGGCGGTGGCAAGGGTTTTCGGGCCATCAGTGCTTCGATTTCATCGGCTCCTATGGTCTCACGATCCAAAAGTGCCTTGGCCATTGCCGTCAAAATATCACGATTCTGGTCCAAGAGTGTTCGCGCTCGCTGGTAGTTTTTCTCCACAACTCCACGAATTTCTTCATCGATAATTTGTGAAGTTTCAGGACTGATGTGAAGCCCTTGGCCCATCTCACGACCCAAGAATGGATTTTCGTGACGACTGCTAAAATTGAGCGGGCCAAGTTTTTCGCTGAATCCCCACTCGGTCACCATTTTCCGTGCCAAATCGGTAGCTCGTTCAATGTCGTTACTTGCACCCGACGTCAAATGTTTGAACTCCAGCTCTTCTGCAACGCGTCCACCCATCAAAAATGATATCCATGATTCACAGCGCTCTTTTGTCATCGTAAAGCGGTCTTCCAGTGGCAGTGTCATCGTCACCCCTAGTGCCGGGCCCCGAGGAATAATCGTAACTTTGTGGACGGGATCCGTTCCTGGAATCAAACGGCCAACAACAGCATGACCCGCTTCGTGATAAGCCGTGTGACGCTTCTCTTCTTCGCTTATAGCGAGATTTTTGCGCTCAGATCCCATAGTGATCTTGTCGCGCGCCTGATCGAAATCACCGTTCGTCACTACGTCACGATCATTTCGGGCAGCATTCAGCGCAGCTTCGTTAACCAAATTCTCAAGATCCGCACCCGCAAATCCAGGCGTGGAACGCGCGATCACATCAACATCAATATTTTTTGCAAGCGGAACGCGCTTGGTGTGAACCTTCAAAATTGCGCGTCGGCCATTCAAATCCGGCTTCGGCACATGAATGCGTCGATCAAATCGTCCAGGTCGCAAGAGTGCCGGATCGAGAACATCCACACGGTTAGTTGCAGCAATGAGAATGACTCCCTCAGTGCCCTCGAAACCGTCCATCTCGACTAGTAGTTGGTTCAAGGTTTGTTCGCGCTCGTCATGTCCACCGCCCAAACCCGCGCCACGGTGCCGACCTACAGCATCGATTTCATCGATAAAAATCAAACAAGGAGCGGCTTTCTTTGCGTTCTCAAAAAGTGAACGGACTCGACTAGCACCAACACCGACAAACATTTCTACGAAATCAGATCCCGAAATTGAGAAAAACGGAACGGAAGCTTCACCTGCAATTGCTTTCGCAAGAAGCGTTTTACCGGTTCCCGGAGGACCGACAAGCAGCACTCCTTTTGGAATACGTCCGCCAATTCTGGTGAATTTTTTTGGATTCTTAAGAAATTCTACGATCTCCTGAAGATCGCCTTTAGCCTCGTCTACGCCGGCCACATCCGAGAAACGTATTGTGCTTTGCTGGCCGTTATACATTTTGGCCCGACTTTGCCCGAAACTCATTGCTTTTGAGGATCCGGCCGAGAGCTGTCTCATAAAAAGATAAAAGAGAAAAATAATTAGAAGAGTGGGAATCCAGGAAATGAGAATTTGCTGAAAGAGACTCGGCGGGGCTTCCTTTTGATAGGAAATGCTGATGTTCTTTTCTTCCAACGTTTTAAGATAATAATCAGAATTTTCCGGCCCGAGAGTTGTGAATGCTTCCGCGCCTTTGTGGTAGTTAATTTCCCCGCCCACTTTTACAACAACTGAGGTGACTTGCCCGGATTCAACGTCCTCCCGAAATTTACTGAAAGCGACTTCGGTTTGAACTCCCGGCCCGGTCGTCTGTTTTAAACTCACAACCCACAAGGCTGCTCCCAGAATCATGAACCAAACGATAAGTACACGAATATTAGATTTCATCAGAGTTGTTCTTTCCTACCCTAAGGCGCATCAGCCTTCAATTCTACTTCCAATAAATGCTCAATAGAAATGCGCCTTTCTAAGAGTTTTGGCCGAAATTCTTCGAAAATTTCCAGGCCGCATACGCCCACACAAACTTGGAGGTCTTCCAGGCCAACCAAAAGCGGCCAATTTTTCCAGTAGCCCTCCGGAATTCTATATCGGCGCAGGAGCTCGTGGGCGCGAGCTTGATGAATCTTTTCTACTTGATGCAATGGTCTAAGCCCCAGGGGCCAGGGACTTTTCTCCCAGGCAATTTCCAAAGAAAAAGCTTTACGTCCGGTCTGAAAAACCTGGACGGGGGATTTGAAAGCAGCAAGAAGGGCCAGCCGAAAGCTTGACGTAGCCGGAGCCTCTGAAGGCGACAAATAGGTCCACGCGACCGAGCCCCCCAAGTTTACGCGCTTCGAAATGGAAATCTCCAGACCATCCCTCCAGGACTCACCAAAATCACGCTCCTCAAAATAAATCCAGCTATCCGAACGTTTCAAAAAAGAGCCCGCCGGATGCACCCGCTCCTGCCCTCGTAACAACGCTTCGATCAATTGGGCGTCACCCACAATTCCCAGACCTTCGACCCAAGTTCGAAAAATGCGCCTTTGAAGAGCTTTCGGCCATCGCTCATAGAGCGAAATAGGCAGAATATGACGAGGTCCCTCGAATTGTTGCTGGATCCAAGCTTCAAACTCTTCTTCCTCGTCACCCATACGTTGGGCCAAACGGGCTAAATTTCGCAAACTACCCTCGCGAATATCCTCACAGAGCGGAAGAAGCTCTGCGCGCATTCGATTTCTAAGGTAGTTGAGTTCTTGATTCGTGGGATCTTCGATCCAAGAAAGTTGGTGGCGTTGGGCATAGCCCACTAGGTCCATCCGGGTGGCCCACAAGAGCGGCCGAAAATAGATACCTTCACGCGGACGAATGCTGCCGAGTCCATGAATTCCGGTGCCGGCAGTCATCCGCATCAACAAGGTCTCAACATTGTCGGTGGCGTGATGGGCGAGTGCGATCGAACGAGAGCCGATCGATTCGGCTTTGGCTTGCAATAAACGACGGCGCGCTTGGCGAAAAGCCGCCTGAGAGGGGCGCTCCAGAGGAGCAGGCAAGGCGAGAGAATGATAGGGAATGTGAAGGCGTTCGCAAAGTACGCGGACCCACGTCCCTTCATTTTCAGAGGCAATTCCGCGCGTTCGATGATCCACGTGGGCAACTTCGATCCGAATATCCAGCAAGCGGGCAATACGGTAAAGGGCATGAAGTAAGACTGTCGAATCAAGTCCCCCGGAAGCGGCGACCAGGATTTTTTCGCCGGCCTCTATAAGGTTCCGCTCGCGAATATAGCGTAGCAGGTCTTGATAGAATCGGTCCTGAGATTTTGACTCGTCAAAGGTCTCCCGGATCGTCATGAGCTCTCCACACTACTCGACAAATCTGGGATTTTCAGGGTCCCCTTCGTCATATTCATCATCTAAATTTTCTTCCGAAGCTTCTTCTTCCTCCAGGAAGTCGTCCTCTCCCGTATCATCAAAAGCGGTTGGACGTCGACTTTCGTTATAAGGATCTCCATCCAAACCAGCCGCTTCGGCATTACGACTCTTGCGTCGCGCAGAACGCTTCCGACGAATGGAATTTATCTCACCACCATCATCAATACGTTCATAGTCTTCATCGCGATCCTGAACTAGCTCGGGTTCTTCTCGAAGGTCCTCTCGGCGTTCTTCAAAAAATTCGCGCTCCGTCGGCTGCAATCGACTATCCGTGCTAGCCGATGCCGGAGCCCGCTTGGCTTTGGGGGCTGGCTGAGATTTAATTTTGTTTTTCCCACCATGATCATGTCCGTGGTGAGCTGATTCTTTTTTGTCATCGACGATAATCAAGCCTTCACGCGAGGCAGGCTGTGGAGCCAAGAAATAGCTGAGTGCCACTATGCCAAGAGTCATAAAAAGTACGATCGTGAAAGTAGGAACTTGCTGAAATCTAAAATAGCTTTTCCGAGGAAGAGATCGTTCAACATGCAGAACTTGATTTTTTTCTGCAACTCGACCAGGGCCAATTCGCTGTTGCTCATGGCGGACGTGATCTTGCGCCTGCACGAAATCAGCGGCTTCTAGACTCTCCACCAAGCGCCGAGCATTCGGCTCGGAAATTTCAGAATTTTTTTTCGGAGAATCAATGGCTTCCGCTTTTGAATCCGAAGTCGATGGTGTATCGAGATTCAACAACTCACCTGCAACGCGATAGTTGACCCGGCCCTTTTCAAGGTCTTCTTCCGAAAGTAGATAATCGGAAATCAAAAATTGGCCCCGGACAATCTGGTCCCGCAATTCATTTTCAGAGAAGGGACCTTCGTGCCGACGGTTCCGTAGAATGTACCATCTCACACTCTAAATTCTATCGGTTTTGCCTATGCCCCAGAAGGGAAAAAACTGTCAACCTGGTCAAAAACGTGACATCTTCATCAGATCTTAATGCTTATTCATAAACCACAAGTATGAACTCACAGTACTGTGGGAAGCTTTGATAAAGAAATATCCTCGATGGTCACAATACAGGGAAGCTTTTCATAAACCCCATCATAGCCTCACCCCGGCGGCGTAGAACTTCATTTTTTCTACCTGAACCTTTGCCCGCCTTGGGGCAGTGACCATCGAGGATATTTCTCTATCAAAGGGTTCTCAAAGACCTAGAGACTACCTACTTCATGAATCAGAACACTGGAGTTCATTCACCGGATCTCAAAATTATACCTCTTAATCACTGCCCCAAGGCGGGCAATGATTTTCAAAGAAAGACTCAGATCTGACGCCGCCGGGGTGAGGCCTTCACCAGGAATTCCTGACTAGCCATGCTGTATTGTGATTAAGAGGTATAATTTTGAGATCCGGCGAAAGCACACCGCTGTTTCATCGAAAAGATCGAAAAAGGCCTTCGAGTTTGTTGCGGCCACGTTCGCGAGCCTTTTCTACGCGATCAACTGTGAGATTTATTTTGGCCCTTCGAGCCTCAGTCCGCGCGTGGGCCGAGAGGGCGTTTACCATCAACTCTCGGCTATCTAAAAAAAGTTGTCCGGAAATCGCTAACAAATGTTTCTGGAGCTGCGGATCATCCGAAGGAATATTGATGTAGGCATCGGGCCGTGCATTGGCCGCTTTGAAGACTTCCCGATATCGGCAAAGCTGCGCTATGACCAGTCGATCGACCGGACTTTCCTCGCCGACGTTTGGAAAAATTTCCATCATCTTTTTCTGTAACTCAGAGACTGCGAAGAGATCAGAAACACCTTTTTCATCGGGTCCTTTCTCAGATGCGATGACAAAAATGGCGGAATCGAAGAAGGCATTGAAGCCCGAAACATCCTTGTAAGGAGAATCGCAAGACTCTGGCATGGTCTGCCGAGCGATAGCCGCCACCTGCATTTTGAGTTGCTCATCCCTGAGTGCCGTCACCTGATTTGCCTGTGAATCTGACGCGCCGAGCACAAGATAAAGGCCTACAGAGCCCAAAAGGGAGACCAGTGAGAAAAAGCTTTTCGTCCAACTACGCGTGATCATTGACAACACCTAATTTAAGGATATCCATAAATTAGGATATGTCTCGAAAAAACCCATTTAAAGGCGCCATCATTTTGACCGTTATTGCCGCTCTTGCCGGAGGCCTCTACTGGCTGCTCCAAGATCAGATCAAACGAGCGGAGACCAAAGAGCAGAATGCCTCCCTACTCTTTCCAGATTGGAAGCGCGATGACTTTTTGGGACTGGAACTCGAGGGACCCGAAGGAAGCTTGAAACTTAGTCGCCTCGCTGACGGGCCGGACCAATGGATCGTGACCGCAAACGAAAAAAACTATGCGGCCGATTCTGGTAGCGTCAACGGAATCATTTCAACTTTGCTCTCGGCACGCATCGAAAGTCGTCTGAAGGATGTTGTATTGGCCGACTACAAACTGGACCCTCCAAAGTATTCGTTGTCGGTGGAAACCAAGCAAGGAAAGAAAAAAATACATTTAGGAGACGATACTCCGGTTGAGTACCTTGTTTACGCACGTCTTGAGGGCGAATCCCAAGTTTTACTCACCTCTCGGTCATTGCGGTTTTCTGTTGATAAAAAACTCTCCGACCTTCGCAAAAAAACAGTTCTCGAATTTCAAACTACAGATCTTAAGTCCGTGAAGCTCACCAGTTCCGGTCGCGAGGAGCTGAGTGGATTTTCGAAACTCGCTTTCGTCAACAATCCCGAAGGTGGATGGAGTGCAGAGGAGCCCCTCAAGGTGGCTGTGGATGTTAAGGAAGTCACTAGTTTTTTGGAATCCATTGCAAAGACAAGTGTTAAAGGATTCCATAGTGAGGATCCGGCGGAGAAAAAGAAGTTACCCTTTCACCGGCCTTTAGTAACTCTGGAGATCGAGCGCAACACACCCAACGTTGCCAAAGCTGTTTGGAAATTGATCTCCATTGATAGCCGACACCCCGGAAACAACGAAATCAGAAAAACTTATCTTCTCTCTGAGGATGGTAAGGAGTCTGTTTTTGAGGTGAACACCTCATTCAAGGATCTATTTAAAGTGAATTTTTTCCGTTTTCGTCCGAAGGCCATCACGAAGCTAAAAAAATCAGATATTCATGAAATTGAAATTCATCGCAACGATCTAGAAATTACTTTAACTAAAGACTCTGACAAATGGTCAGCCCGCTTCAAAGACCCCAACAAGGTTTACGAAGGCCCCGCTCTGGCAAGTTATGCAGACAGCCTTGTAGAAAAACTTAGTAACCTGGAAGCTCTGCAGTATCTAGACAGCTGGGATTCGCGTCGTGCCGGTCTGGATGCCCCATCTGCGGTCGTGACGATTCGTCGCATCGACAATAAATCACGAGTCGACCTAGCGAATTTATTTATTGGAAAAAAGATCGACAAAACACAAGTTGCAATTCGAAAAGAGAATATGGAGGCCGCAGCAGGGGTCAGCCTTGATCTTGATCATTACTTTCCAAAAGATCCTGCCAAAGTGCTTGAAAAGATCCCAGAAATTGAGTCTAAAAAAGAAGCGGTGAACGAATCGCAAAACAAAAAGGAGCCCGTGATGTTGCAACCTACCGTTTCTGACCCCAAAAAAGTTACCAAACTACCAGCCCCCATTGTGAAGGCCGGCCACCGTTACAGAGCCGTGCTGACTTTGGGCGATGGGAAAGTCCTAGAAATCGAATTCGCAGCTGATAAGGCCCCTTATACCGTGAGCAATTTCATTCATTTGGCTCGCAATAAGTTTTACGACGGCGTTAAATTTCACCGCGTTTTGCCGGACTTCGTAATTCAAGGCGGCGATCCCACGGGAACCGGCGCAGGTGGCCCGGGCTGGGAATTCGACAACGAAGATAATGATTTGAAGCATGTTCGAGGTGCCCTCTCTATGGCGCATCGAGGAAAAAATACCAATGGCTCTCAGTTTTTCATCGTACTTAAGCCACAGCCTCATTTGGACGGCATTCACCCGGTTTTCGGAAAAATTACTCGAGGCGAAGAGATTCTTGACGCTGTAAAACAGGGTGATTTCATGAAAAAAGTTGAGGTCTTTGAAGAAGCTCTTTAAACGGGTTTCATGTCGGCACTTGAAGGCTTTGTCAGACTTCTGTTCTGGCTCAGCAACGGATTACTTTTATTCACCTATTTCAGTGCATGGTTTCAAAATGAATTGGCGCTTCGCTTCGATTTGCCGGGCGGGATCGCCTTTCATGTCACGGCAGCAACACTCTCCATTTTCGTGCTTTTATTTGCGAACATTAGTTCGATCTTTTACTTCGTGGGTACCGGTCGCTGGATAAAGGACCAAGCACATATTTATATGGCCCAGGGTCGACGACAACTTACCGAGGAAGTCTGGGCCCTCTATGAACGCGCCAATCGACTTAAAGCACTACCGATGCCCTTTGGAACATTTGCGCTCGTTCTGGGCCTTTTCACCTTTATCATGGGAGGCGCTCATCAAATGGGGGCTATCCCTACCTGGATCCATCCAGTCCTCGCTACCGTTTTGCTCTTACTGAACATCGTCTCCCACTGGGCAACGGCGCGCACAATCCGGAAAAATCTCGTGATCCTTGATGAGTGTTCAGCAATCTTGGAACGGGAATCAGCTGCCCAGCACTAGAGCCGTGAATACTTCCGGAAATACTTTGACCGCCAGGTTGAAGGGATTTACAAATGAGGACTTAAACCATATGGCGAATCCGACTGAAAAACAGCCTGAGAATGTTTCCGGCAACTGGTACGTGGATGTTAATTGTATCGACTGCGACGTCTGTCGCGAGACGGCTCCTAACAATTTCACGCAGCAAAAAGAAAAAGGCTACAGCTACGTCTACAAGCAGCCGTCCAGCCCAGAAGAGACTAGCCAGTGCCAAGAAGCCAAAGAAGCTTGTCCCGTGGAAGCCATAGGACAGGATGGCTAAATTGCCTGCCCACTGGGCCGTTCTGTGTGATTTTGACGGCACAATATCCCAGCTCGATGTCGGCAATGAAATTCATCGCAGCGTTTTTCCGGATGAATTTCTATCACTTCAAAAATCTTATCGTAGTGGGGATTTAAACCTTCGCCAGCTTCAACTTGCGATGTGGAAAAACTTTCCCCTCAATCAAAAGGAATTTTGTCGTCGCGCAGAGACTTTTGCGACCTTTCGTCCGGGTTTTCGAGAATTCTTACGCTATTGCCACAAAAAAAACGTATCTTTCATCGTCGCCAGCTGTGGAATCCGCGACTACATCGAAGCCGTGCTAGCGCGTGAATTGAGCCCCGAGGATCGCCAGCTGATTGCCGCTGTTCACTGCAACGATGCTCATTTCGATGAAAAGAAGCTGACAACCTTAATCACTCCAGAAGATGAAAGCTCTGATCTCACACTGGATAAAGGAAAATTGGCGCGTGAACTAAGACACGAGAAGCCGGCACTCAAGATCTTGGGGATCGGCAACGGGACAAGTGATCGAAGCATGGCCGGCCATGTGGACCGATTAGCAGCGACCGATGCTTTGGCCCGATGGGCCGAAAGCAGTCACACGGCTCATATCGCCTTCGATGATTTTGAGACTCTGATCGAAGCTGCTATCTTTGAATAATGACGAGATTTCCACTCTTCATTCTTGCCTGCGTATTTAGTTTTTCTTTGCTGCAGAACGCAGCCTCAAAAACTTATCCTGCTGATCAGCTACCGCGCGATGTGCAACGAGCGGTGACGCTCGGTGGCTATACTGACCAAAACCTTCTGCAATCCAGCCTTGATGGAAAGACAAGTGGATCGGTGAAGATAAAGGTTGAAATTGAAAGTCGGAATCAATTTCTCCTCTATCAGGAAAAATTGGACTTTCGCCTTCCCGAATCCCTATCTAATGAATGGTCTTTAACACTCACGAATTCTCCGAAAACGGTGAGTTTCTTAGATCCGATTTCGAAATCTTTTAAGAACGGTTACAGTGGCCAGAATATTTTCCACCTGGAACTACGCCTGAAAAGTGAGACGTCCCAGCCCATGAATATCGATTTTGCTTTTCCACTCCTGGTCGACTTCCAGGCCTGCAATAAAGAACTTTGCCTTTTGCCGATCACTGCCGAGCTGCTTGTTCCGCTAAGAAAAAATGCAGTCGCTGCAACCGACGTTCTCCCGCCCACTTGGTCAGAGCGCTTGGGCTCGGCCTTTGTCGGCACACTAAAAAGCGAAGGCATTGGCTTCAAAATTATGCAGCTCCTCTTCTTGGCGGGACTTTTGACCGCATTCACACCCTGCGTATATCCCCTCTATCCCATCACTCTGGGTATTTTTGTCAATTGGAGCCGGCACGGTATACCGGGCTGGATATTGGGTGGACTCTACTCTTTGGGTTCCGTCATTTCCTATGCACTGCTGGGCTTAGTTGCTGTCCTTAGCGGGAAGGTTTTTGGTTCACTCACCCAAACTCCAGCTTTCCAAATCGGAATTGGACTTCTTATTGCGGTTTCAGCAATTTTTTATTCGGGGCTTTGGGATTTTCCGGTACCAGAAAAACTACGACAATTTTTTTCTAAAGGCTCAGGACCTCTAGAAGAAAAAAAACCAAAAGGACGCTTGGCTTTTGAGGCGTTTTTTATGGGCCTCGGTCTGGGAATCGTAGCCAGTCCATGTGTCGGCCCAGTGCTCGTAGCCCTAATGGCTTTTCTGAGCGGCTACTTGGCAGCGAGCTCATCGGCGTGGCTTGAGGGCTTCTTTCTTTTTGCCGTCTTTGGTAGCGGCCTGATGACCCCCTTCCTGATACTGTCTATACTGGCAAATCATGGAAGTCGCTTTCCGAGATTGGGTGCATGGCTCCAACGAGTGAAATGGATTGGTAGCCTACTCATGCTACTTGGATCGCTCTATTTTCTCGTGCCCGGAGTGAAGGCCCTCTTTCCGAAGGATTCTTCCCAGAGCTATCTGTTCTCTGTTCATGAATTTGCGACCAAGCCTGTCGGACGTCGTGCGATATTGGATTTTCGGGCTGATTGGTGTGTGGCTTGTCTTGAACTCGAAGGAGAAACCTTCATCGATCAAAGAGTCGGACAAAGAATTTTGGATGGATGGTCATTTGTAAAAATTGATCTCAGTGATTCTAAGTCTCCGAACAACCAGCTTGCGGAACATTTTGAAGTCTTTGGTCTGCCTGCGATTCTTTTCCTGAACCAAGATGGCATCGTTTGTACTGATTTAACTTTAAGTGGATTCGAGAACGCCGACGCCTTCTTAAGAAGATTGGACCGTGCAGATCAAAACTGCCTCTGAAAATCAAATCTAGGATTCTGGGTCGGAAACCAGTAGAAAAACTTCGATTTGCTTATGTAGCTCTAACAAAGTGCTTGAATTATTCCATACAAATTGGGCCTGCTGTTCAGCAATCGAACCCCTTTGGGCTTGTAAAAACGCGCTGGCGGCCTCCTTGGTCATTCCCCGTTGCTGTATTAATCGCTTCACACGAATTTCTTCGGCAGCCGTAACCACAATCAAACCCTCTAGTTTTGCAACGTAACCTGATTCGACAAGGCGCGAACCTTCGATAAATCCCAACTGGTGTTCATCTTTTTCCCATTCCTGACGAATTTTTTCAAACCGCTCAATAATTAAAGGAAAAATCCAATCTTCAAAACGTTTGCGACCAATTCCATTTTCCGCCACGACCCTTCGCAAAAAATCTCGGTCCGGTGATCCATCTGGAAGCAAGGCCTTGTCGCCCAGAATTTTTTTCAAGTGAATTAAGTTAGTTTTCCCTTCGGGCGTCGCTGGATCCAAGACCTGTTGGGATAGTTTATCCGCATCACAAACCGGATAACCCTCGCTAGCGAGATACTGAATGGCGGAACTTTTTCCTGCACCTGCATAACCGGTAAGCCCCCAAACTTGAATTGGCATAATCCTAGGGTATCCCGATCATGAATATTTTTCATCCTGAAACCGAGCCAATTTCAACTGGCCCGACTTTTAAAATATTCGGAAAAAAGAATTTGCCACGAGGTCAGGTTGGTCCACCAAGAGGCTGACGGAAAATTCGGACTCTCAACCCCCACTGAGTCTACTGAGATCTCTGCTGTGGCACCCATGACACGATTCCGTTCCTTTTGGAAAAGCTTTAAAGTTCTTGGCATATGATAATTCGAAGTGATCAAACGCACCGAGCGCAGTTGCTCGCGCTGAAGCAGTCCTACGATGAAGCGAACATTATCGACCGTTGAAAGACTGTGAGTGTCGATGATGATGCGTTGTCTGAGCTCCTTCGAGGACAACTCAACTGCGTTGGCCTTTAAGATGTCATCTAATGATGCATTTTCGGCGACACCCGAGATCAGAAGATATTGGCCTCGTCCTTCCGAAAAATCTGAGAGTGCCTCTTTCAGCCGACCTTGGCCTCCGGTCAAAACCGCAACAAGTGCAACAGTCTGCTGGGAAGTTTTCCCGGAAACTTGTGCAATTTCATCCGCAAACCGTAAGAGGTCCAAACCTAGCAAGAACAAAATGACACTGAGAAGAAGGCCTAGTCTAAACTTCATTCGACGAGGATCGCCTCAATTTCGACCAAAACATCCTTCGGCAGACGGGAAACTTCGACCGTTGATCTTGCAGGAAAAACATTGACTCCCATTTCGCGAAAGTGAGCCTCATATTCAGCGTTGAGATCTCCGAAAGCACCAAGGTTTGTTGTAAAGATTGTCGTTTTAACTATGCGATCCATGGTGAGTCCGGCGGCATCCACTACGGCACTTAGGTTTTTGAGTACCTGACGCGTCTGTTCGCGAATCCCACCAGGAACAATCGTAGCCGTTGCCGGGTCGAGAGGAATCTGGCCCGAACAAAAAAGTATATTGCCAATCCGGATTGCCTGGGAATAAGGGCCAATGGCGGCCGGCGCCTTTTCAGTCTTGATGGCAACTTTTGTAGTCATGGAAGATCTCCTTCTTCAGATTCAGATTTTTTCTTCTTCTTGAATTCCACTTTGGCTTTGACCTCCAAAGAATAGGAATCCAGCAATCCTTCTGCGACTTCTTTCAAAATCTCTTTGGAAATTGTGACTGGCAAATGAACCGTGTTCAAAGTTTTTCCTAATTTTTCACCGGCACTAGAGTAGGCATCAGCACCCACAGTCGCAGCCTTCCGCAGAAATTCTGTGACCCAAGGAGGTGCTCCTGCGGCCGACAGTTGAGCTTCGACGTTTAAATTCTTAATCAAATCTCGCCAATTTTTTTTATCGCCTGTGGCGCGTTCTGCCTCATCCACGGCATCAAACCTTTCTTGCCCGTTCGACAAATTCATTGATGGCTTTCGGCAGAGCTCCGGCAACAAGGGTTTTCAACACAAAACCCGGAACGGAAAACGTGAATTCCAATTCAAGCCTGTAAAGAACTTCCGTTTTATCAGGTCCCAGAGCCTTCAAACTCCACAGACCATTGTTTACCTTGAAAAACTTGGATTCACCAAGCGTCCAAGTAAGACGCCCCCACTTCCACTCCGGATCATTTTCCTCTAGCAAATCAATCGAGTATTCCAGTCTCTTCATTAGTTCAATATCGAAATGCACACGTGATTTTGCATCCGATCGCGAAATGACTTGGGTCTTTTTTACAGAGGAAACGAAGTCCGGATACCTCTCAAAATCGCGTAGAACATTGAAAAATTTTTGCAGGGGGATGTCAATTACTTCTGATCTTTCAGCTGCTGCCATTTCAATCTCCAGTTCTCGGGCACATCAAGGCGTTCAAAACGAACCCCTTCACTCCCGGCTAATCGTTCCATCCGAACGAGTACATGTTTTGTTCGAGCCATTGCATAAATACGTGCGCGGTCTTCGGTCGTAATGCGGTAATGAATTTCAATCGTGAATGCATCCATTTCAACATTTGAAATCACGACCAGAGCTTGGTCGTCAAAACGCAGAGGCATTCTGAATTTTACTTCCATTTCCCGTAAAGGGAGCCCTAAACCTTCAGCTTCCAGTTTTTTGTAGGACTCATCTATTGAATCAAGCCAGAGAATCCGTGCACGCTCCAACCAGCGACAATAACTTGAATGATGGACTACACCCATTGCGTCCGTATCAACGTAATCTACTCGAAATGGGACCTCAAACATGGCGTGCTCCTCGAACTTGGTAATGAGCATAAATCTCGTTTTTAACACGCTTTATTTTTAATGGACGAAGTTTTTTCCACTCATCGAAGGCCAAAGGATTTTGCACCAGACTGGGGTTTCGAGGGCCACCAATGATCCAAGGAGTGTGCGTCACGTACATTTCTTGAAGAAAATTTTCAGATAAAAATTCACCGATCAAACGGCCACCGCCCTCGACCAAAACCTTTCTGTAATCGCTCTCTTTCAGACGCCTCAAAAGAGACTCAATGGAAACTCTTTCTTCTCCACAACTCACCACAAATGCGCGATCTTCGGCTGCTCTGCGCGCTTTTTCTAGGCCTCGATTTGTTGTGAAGACAAAGCGAATAACCTGCGAATCTTGCCAAAATGGCCACTGTGCATCCAAATCACCTGAGGCTGTGACTACGGCGTTTGCCACTTGGGATTTGCGCTTCTTTCCAAGCGGCCCTCGAATACGAATGCTCTCTGGGTTCACTCGCAGAGTCGATGCACCCACCACAATGACATCGGATAAAGCACGGATTGTTTGCATAACCTTTCGATCCCAGGGCGTTCCCAAAGGCGCAGTTGGGTTTTGGCTATCCGCGATTCGTCCATCGAGACTGATGGCTAAATTGGAAAAAACTTTCATAGAGACTTTTTGTCGCGCTTCAAACGTTCCTCGATTGCGAGCGTTGATTCAACTCCAAATCGCCAGGTGCTGTAGCGGCTTAAATCCTCGCCTAGCCAGCGAGCACTTTTTTTATACATAAAATCATCGACGACCACTTTTAAGCGACCTTTTCGGCCGGACTCTAATCGGCACTCAGGAGTACCCACGCCGCTTAGCTTCCCTCCAGAAATCACCAGCTCCGAACCCCAGTCACTATCACCTTCCATCTTCCGAGAGGCCGCCCGACAAAGTGCGCGCGACATCTGCTCGTAGGCCCAATCCAAACCCATCAGCTGATTCACATAGGGGAAAACAAAGCGTAAATTCTCACGGCTCTGTTCACCCTTGGCCAAACCACTCTTTGAAACGCCAATATTTACGACAGCGATGTCCGCCCGTGTAACCATGCGGTAGGCGTCGGCAAGCCATTGGGCCATTTCCATCTGAGTGTAATCCTTATGAGCATTGGCCAAAATTTCAGCGGCCGTGGGGCTGTTTTCACGATAAAGTTCATCGATTTTATTTTTGAGCTGAGCTTCCTCAGGGAAGCGAGCATCAATCGAAACAAAACTCGCATCCACCAACTTCAGTGAACCGTCAACACGCTCAAAAACATAGCGTCCCCCAATTTTTCCGTGAGGTCCAGCCTCATAGGCTTCCACACAATCCATTGTGGATTTCCAGCGCTCGCGTTCGTCATCACCTTTGAATATCATGAGCGGTTTTGGAAGCGGAGTCTGACACAAAGAAGCAGCCATCGCTCGGTCGTCTTCCTCAGGCACATGATTTAGTAAAACATAGGGAAGCGCTTTGGGAATCAGAGTGCGCCAGTCGGCCTCCGATTTAGGAAAAGCGTGAAAGCGAAAGTCTTTGTAACTTCGCGGATGGGCTTCGCGATCCAAGATCTTAGTAAAAGCGATAAAGCGAAGCGATAAGCCGGATTTTGCTCCTATAAAATCTCGATAAGGCTCCCAAGACTTTGGTCCGCTCAACGGACTCACGTTTGCGCTTAACCACGCAATATTTGATAAACTTTGAAGATTCCTCCACTCGGAGAGTGGACGCTGAATCTCGTGGTTTCCCATAACTGAAAAATGAATGCCGAGAGTTGATAGCAGGGGCATGCAAGGAAGATCATTTTTCTGCAAACAGGGCATTGATCCTTTGTCCGTAAAATCACCGCCTCCGACGACCACAATGTCCGTTTTGGCGCCAGCCTTTGCTTCCTCGGATTTGATCCATGAACGTATGCGAGCATAACCACCTAAATTATCGGCTCCTGGCCTCAATCGACCGTGAAGGTCTGAAAGATGCAGTACGACAATACGCGGCGTTGAATCGCTGATCGCATGGACTCTCGGTGCGTCAACTTTGCTTGGAGTGCCGGTATGTGAACACGCCGATGCTACAAAAAAAAGAAAAAGCGAAAATTTTTGCCACAGGCTTTTCATGCTAGATAAAATACCATGGTCACACGGTTTCAAACGGTTCCAAATGCAATTACTGCGCTCCGCATCCTGATTTTGCCGCCCCTGGCCATGTCCCTTGAACGAAATCATATTCCTCTGACTTTGGCACTTTTGATTTTTGCAATCATCAGTGATTTTCTGGATGGCTGGTTTGCGCGACGCTTTCGCCAAGAATCAAACGTCGGAAAGCTAATGGATCCTGTGGCTGACAAGATTCTCGTTTGCGTACTGGTAATCTTTCTTGTGGCGCGTCCAGAGGCTCACGGTCCGGCCCTCAACACATGGCTTGCGATTTTACTGTTGGCGAGAGAATTCTTTATTTCAGCTTTACGAGCCATGGCGGGTTCTGTGGGCTTGATTATACCGGCTGGTCGCATCGGCAAGTACAAAGCGGCTTTCCAATTCATTGGCTTGGGACTTTTTGTTCTGGGTGACCGCGCATTTTATGGCATGCATTATTTCTGGTTGGGGGAAATACTTCTCTGGACTTCCATTTTTCTAAGTTACTGGAGCATGTCCGTTTACGGATACCGCGTCTATCTGGAAGTCCGCGCGCATAACCTGAAAACGATCAAATAGCCTTGAACTTGCGAATTCAGCCACCGAGCTTTAGTGTCGGATCGTGATGGAAACCGTTTATTGTTCGGTCTTTGAAGAAGATGTTCATAAAAGTCTCGTGCCGAACTACTCTGAGGAAGAACACGGCACATGGAAACTTCTTTTGGATCGGCAAAAATCTCTCATACATGGCCGCGCTTGTGACGAGTTCATCGCGGGACTATCCCGTGTTTCATTTCCCGAGACGCATATTCCTCGTCTAAAAGACATCAGTGACATCATTGAATCCCATACGGGTTGGCGGCTGATCCGAGTGGATGGGCTGGTTCATCCAAGAGATTTTTTTAAACTACTGGCAAAAAAGATTTTCCCGTCCACGGATTTTATCCGAAAGCGAAGTGAGCTGGATTATACGCCGGCGCCCGACATGTTTCACGATCTCTTTGGACACACTCCGCTATTAACAGACCCAGAGTTTACGGAATTTTTTGAGGCCTTTGGAAAAGTCGGTGTTAACGCCTTCGAACGCTTCCCAGACGAGAACCACCCGATTCATCAAATGCTCCCACGTCTTTATTGGTTCACGGTGGAATTTGGTTTGGTTCAGACTTTGAATGGCGTCCGGGCCTATGGCTCAGGATCTGTCTCATCGCCCCAAGAGCTCGAGTATTGTGTTACGGATCAATGCCGAAAGCACCCCTTCAAAGTGGATGAAGTCGCCGAACGTCTTTACGACATTTGGCATTTGCAGGAAGACGTCTTTGTGATCGAGAGTTTCAATGACCTCGGAAAACAATTCCGAGATTTTGCTGCTCGTCACAAGATTCTTTGATTGATTTACTTCGTAAGTGTCGAGAGTCCGTGACTGCTAGCATACCAACTTAAGCTTTGTGGCGCATTTTTCTGAACATACTCCATCTCCCATTGGCTTTTGAAAAGCAATACAGGGTTAGCATGTAAATCGCGCACTAAAGGGACTCGGAAATCGATAGCCTCCAGTTTCAGATTTTCAGGATTTTTGACCCAACGAGCGGAAGTGTATGGCAAACGTTCCAGCACGGCATCCACCCCATATTCGTCCTTCAAGCGGTACATCATCACATCAAATTGTAGGGAACCCACCACCCCAAGAATCGGGTCCTGCAATCCCACCGAGGGAACAACAAACATTTGCACCATTCCTTCTTCGCAGAGCTGCTGCACGCCCTTTTGAAGTTGTTTTCTTTTTATCGGATCACGAAGCTGTATGCGGCCAAAGATTTCAGGGGAAAATTGGGGGATTCCATCGAACTCTACCTTCTCACCTGTATAAAGTGTGTCGCCAATCTGGAAGTGACCCGGATCATAAATTCCGATGATGTCGCCTGCGAAAGCCTCATTGACGGTTTCCCGCTCCTGAGCCATGAACTGTTTTGAGTGGGTCAGACGTACTGTTTTCTCAAGACGCGCGTGCTTGACGTCCATGTCCCTTTCGAATCGCCCCGAACATATCCGTAAGAAAGCCATACGATCGCGATGGGCTTTGTCCATGTTTGCTTGAATTTTAAAAATGAAGGCAGAAAAACGATCTTCACCGGGAGCGACTGATTTTGGACGTGCAGCTTTTGCTTGTGGCGGGGGTGCATAATCGTGGAAAACATCCAGAAAAGTAGGAATCCCAAAACCATTACGTGCGCTCGCAAAAGTCGTGGGACTAGCGAGACCCTTCACGAAATCATCCTTTTCCAAATGACCAATTGCAGAATCGATCAGATCCAATTCTTCGATCAATTTTTCTTGCTGCTCTTGATCAATGTATTTAAGCAAAACGGAATCGGTAGGTTTGCATTTAATCGACTTTGCGCGTGCTTGGTGCCCCGCCTTCTCTGCAGATTCGAAAAAGACAAATTCTTGGCTCAGTCGATTGTATACCCCTCGAAATGCGGGTCCCATTCCAATCGGCCATGTCACAGGAACACACGCAATCTGTAAGAGCTTTTCGACTTCTTCCATCAGCTCAAAGGGATCGCGGCCTTCTCGATCCATTTTATTAAAAAATGTAAAAATAGGGATGCCGCGCATTCGGCATACATCAAATAATTTGATGGTCTGAGGCTCCACACCTTTAGCGACATCAATCACCATCACTGCAGAATCCGCTGCCATCAAAGTTCGATAGGTATCCTCGCCGAAATCTTGGTGACCAGGCGTATCCAATAGATTGATTTTAAGATCACGATATTCGAATTGGAGTACGCTGGAGCTTACGGAAATGCCGCGCTGTTTTTCCAATTCCATCCAGTCAGAGACGGTTTTTCTGCGATTTGCTTTTGCAGAAACCTCGCCGGCTTCGCGGATTTGCCCGCAATAAAGAAGCGTTTTTTCGGTCAAGGTAGTCTTTCCGGCGTCCGGATGGGAAATGATTGCAAAACTTCGCCGACGAGCGGACTCTTCGCGGATTCGAGACATAAGATCATGCTCTTAGCCGGAGCAGCCAGTCGCATCAACTCAGACCTAAAGTTCCCTTGACCCCGGCGCGCGGCAACGGGATAAAAAAGGCAGTATGTCCGGCCAAAACCCCTATTTAGACCTTCTTCCTATCGAAAAACCGAAGAAGAAATACAAGGTGACCTTTTTACCTATGAATGTCACGGTTGAAGTCGATCCCGAAAAACTTCCCTATGATGACCATGGCCAGGAGGGAAGTATCCTGGAAATTGCTTTGGGCCACGGAGTTGAAATTGACCATTCCTGCGGGGGCGTCTGTGCCTGCTCGACCTGCCATGTCGTCGTAAAAAAAGGCCTGGAATCCTGCAATGAAGCGATTGAGGCCGAACTCGATCAGATCGAAAATGCGCCAAAGTCGGGGCTACAGTCGAGACTCGCCTGCCAATGTGTACCCAATGGTGATAGCGATGTTGTTATCGAGATTCCGACTTGGAATCGCAATGCCGCACGAGAGGGTCCGTCAGGTTCCTAAAATGCCGCCTCTAGACTCTTCCAAATGAAGCAGTCTTCTTTCGCCGCATCTTTTCTTTCGTAAACTTGAATACTGTCTTTGAATCCTTTTACGGGGATACTCGTCCAAAGAGAGCTATTTTTTTTCGCGAAGTAACCTCTTTCGGTCAGTTTGATTTTTAGAATTTGCTCTTCTACAAAATTAGCCTTCATGTGAATACACGTAGTTTTAGTATCGGCTGCAAGCACCTCGAAGACTACGGAAGCCCATTGTCTTTCACCATGGACTGCATAGTTTCGGCGCTCCTGTAAAATCAAGCGCGGGAGCATCACTAAGCCCGAACTCAGGCGAGGCCCATCGTGGGTCGCCAACCATGGTCCCCAGTGAAACAAGTGAAAACGTCCGTCCCGGAAAGCACCCAGGTAGTGAGTAAAGCAAGCCACCACAAACAACAGGCCCATCATGCGGCGCCAGACGGATCCCCGAAATGCCTCGAATCCTTTCGCCATCGGCAATAGACAAATGAACATTGCGGGAAGCAAATATTTCGGCGTCGTCAGTGTGGGAAGATAGATCATGAATCCAGGCAAAGTTCCTACCGCAAGGAAAGTCAGCATTAACCATTCCCGTCGTTTGTAAATTTCGATAACACCCAGGACCAGTAAGATGGCCAATGGATATGGCAGGATGGCGATCAGTGATTTAACAAACGAGCCCCCAGGACCGGAATAATTCTCCATAAAGGCCAGGTGATTTTGGTAAGTTTTCCAAACGGCCAAAGGATTAACCTGCGCCAGAAGAAAAAAAACTGCGACTCCCACCAGCAGCAAAGAAGTCTCTTTTAGTCGCGGCGACCAAAATTTGTGATTTCTTAGATCAGATCTGTTCTGTGCCGGCGCACCACCAAAGATAAAAACATAGATCGGAAACAAGAGGATCATATCGAATCGGAAGCCGAGTGAAAGCAGCAAAAGGCTACGTGATAGCCATCTCACAGTAGCGGATTTGCCCAAGCGCAGATAAAAAGCTGGGGCTGCGATGCCTAAAGCAATTGCCGTATCATTTGCATACAGAGCTGATGCTGTGATTTCGATGACAAGACCGACGGATATCGTCAGCAAAAGCAAATTGAGTTGAAAACGCTGGTTGAGAAATCGAAGCATAAAATAGACAGCCGACAAGATGCCCAGAAACGATAGACCTTGAAAAATTTGAATCGGAGTGAAAACAAGGTGAATTGAAAGAAGGGAAAGTAGCTCGTAAAGAAATGGAATGGAAGGATAACGATATCCGTTGGAGAGTGTGTCCAAGCCTTGAAGTGACTTCAACACTTGCATCACAATCGATGCCTCGTCGCCTTCGTAAAAATAAGCCGGAGAAAAATTCCTTGATAGCAGCCAGGCCCAGACCACAAAAAGAGTCCATGCGAAAAAATCCGTTGGGCGGCGACGGTCCATCACTCTCAGATTAGCTGAAAAAACTTCGAATTTGGGATCTATTCGTCCAACCACTCCAGAGCGCGTTTTGTCTGTGCGTCGGAAGGGTTCAACGCCAAGGACTTCTTGTATTCGGTCCGCGCTTCATCAATTGCCCCCAGCCGCTTGTGAATATTGCCGCGTAGCCGCGAAAGAAAGGCCTTGGTCTCGGACTCAGGACTTAAACTTTCGGTTCTGCGCAGATAGAGCAAAACCCGTTCGTAAAGTTCAGGTTTATAAAAATATGCGATCGGAGAAAGATTCACGGCCATCTCGTAATAATAAGAAGCATTGAAACGATTTTCGCTGTTTTCCAGACCTCGATCAATCAACGCAAGAGCGCGATCAACTGCATCTACACCGTGGGGAGCCTCTTGAGCGTCGTTTTTCCAGATCACCCATTGGGAATAGAGCATCCAAACAGTTGTGCCTCGCAATTCAACATCAGTAGGCTCAAGTTCGAGAATTCTCTCGCCGTAGGCAATCGGAAGAGTCCAAGCTTCTGCTCGAGTGCAGCTAGCGACGGCATAACATTCTCGAAGTTTTGATAGCTTCTTGAGAGCCGCAATTTCTGTAGGGGACTTCTCGCAGCTTCGGATCTCGGCAGTTGAATACTGGGGACAATGCGCCCAGCTCAACGATCCCGTCACTAAGACAATGGCAGCTAGAATTGTATGGGTAGAGTTCATAAGCTGGAACTATCAACGAGTTCATAACGCGCCAAATTAATGATTCTGTCAGCTTTGAATACGAGGACTAAAGGCTTAACTTAAGTCCCGAGATCTTTTGAAAAAGTTCTCCGAGAAACGCAAAAAGTTCCTTACCTTCGCCTCGATCATCCAGCCACTTTTTCTCTTCTGGATTCCACGAAAAATGAAGAGCAATCCCTTCAGAGGCTGCCGCAAGCCAGATTTGGCGTACGGAGGGTTGGGTGCTGAGAACGGTTTTCCCTTTTTTGCTAAGAAAGGCGAGCGAGCCCATGCCGGGCTCGACCTCCAGCAGGTCAGGATCAACGTTTTCTAAGGCAAGCTCAATTCTCTCAAACGCTTCGCGCACCAGAAGTCGATAGTCTTTTTCATCCACAAATCCACCTCAGGCCGTAAGGCCATCACGTCGAAAGAGTGCCTGTGGATCAGGTTCTCGACCACGAAAGCGTTTATAGAGCTCCATAGGATGTTCGGTCCCGCCGCGCGAGAGGATGTTTTCCTTAAAACGCTTTGAAACTTCGGCATCAAAAATACCACGCTCTTTAAAAAATTCGTAGGCATCTGCGTCCAGCACTTCAGCCCATTTATAGGAATAGTAACCGGCGGAATACCCTCCAGCAAAAATGTGACTGAAAGCGCAGGATGAATTCGTTCCAGCGATTGGCTCCATCAGGCGCGTGCGCGCCAAGGCAGCTTCTTCAAATTTAGCGACATCCAAATTCGCATCCAAAGTCTTTTGATCATGCCATGTCATATCCAAGAGCGCGAAGCTCACCTGGCGTAGCGACATCGTACCGGCTTGGAACTTCGAAACCGCGCGAATTTTATCGATTGCGGACTGAGGAATTTTTTCACTCGTTTGATAATGTTTGGCAAAAAGGTCGAGAGTTTCCTTTTCTTCTAGCCAGTTCTCCATAATCTGCGACGGCAATTCCACGAAGTCCCAATAAACATTGGTCCCGGCGACACTACGATAAGTGCACTTGGAAAGTAAGCCGTGAAGCGCATGTCCAAATTCGTGAAACAACGTTTTTACTTCGTCAATACTCAGCAGCGAAGGTGTGGTCGGAGTGGGTTTTGTAAAATTACACACGATCGCCACGTGAGGACGTCGAATTGCGCCTTGGTGCAATCCTTGGTCCATAAACTGCGTCATCCAAGCCCCACCCTTTTTCGTGGTCCGAGGAAAGAAGTCCGCATAAAACAATCCAATGTGCTCAGCAGTTTTTGAATCTTTCACTTCATAGACTTTCACATCGGAATGATAGGTTTCAACATCTGAAATCTCTTTGAATGATAGATCGTAAAGTTTTCCAGCAACTTTGAAAATTCCTTGAATACAATCTTCGAGGCGGAGAAAAGGTCTCAAGGCTTCTTCATCGAAATCATATTTTTCCTTCCGCAGTTTTTCGGAATAATAGGCCAAATCCCACGGTTTCAAATCAGTGCTTCCGTCGAACTTCAATGCAAAGGCACGAACCTCGGCGAGATCACGCTCAGCCGCCGGTTTGGAGGCTTTGAAGACAGTCTCTAAGAAGTTCCAAACACTCTCGGGCTTTTCAGCCATGCGCTCCTCAAGCACGTAGCTTGCATGACTCTGGTATCCCAAAAGTTGCGCGCGCTTCATGCGGAGTTCAACAATGCGACAAACATTTTTTTGATTGTCGAAGGCGTCACCATAGGAGCGCTTCATGTGTGCTTTCCATAATTTTTCGCGAAGATCACGACGATCAGCACTTTTGATGAACGCCACAAAACTCGGATAGTCGAGAGTTACAAGCCAACCAGGTAGCTTCTTTTCCTCGGCGGCATGATGGGCAGCTTCTTTTTCTCGGGAATTCAACCCGCTGACTTCGCTTTCCTGGGTCAAGTGCATTTGAAAAGCGTGTGTCGCCTTCTGCACATTCTGTGCAAACTGCGGACCCAGAACGGAAAGTTCCTCGTCTATTTTCCTGAGCTCTGACTTCTCTGCCTCGGAAAGCAAAGCACCATTGCGCACGAAACCCTTATATTGCTTTTCGAGGAGCATTAATTCTTCGGTCGTGAGTTTTAGGTTCTTGCGATTTTCCCAGACTTGGCGCACCCGTTGGAAGAGTTCTTGATCCAAATGAATATCATTTGAGAATGCGGCGAGTTTCGGTGAAATCTCGGGTGCCAACGCTTGAAAGCTATCGTCGGCCTCGGCGCTGTAGAGATTGAAATAAACTCCTGCACTCATATCAAGTTCATCGCTGCAGATTTCAAGCGCCTCGCAAGTGTTTTTAAAATTGGCTACCTCGGTGGAGGCCTTCAAGGCTTCGATCCGCGATCGGGCTGCCTTTAGGCCCTCGTCAATAGCCGGAAGATAATGCTCTCTTTTGATTTTTTGGAAGGGAACTTCACCGTAAACACCACGAAAAGGACTCAGAAGAGGATTTTTTTCAGTCATAAGTTTATCTTTTTTATCACTGATTCCTCTGCTTTTCCCGGAACTTAGCGTTAAAGTTGCCTGGCACTGAAACTTCGCCGATCGTCTTACTTCTTGCGTCTAAATCACTGACTTTGCTATCCTTCTTCCACTGTGACGATTGCTTGGGTACGCCGCCTCTCAAAAACAAAAATCCCCCACTGGCTGGGCCCCTGCGCAAGTGTTTTGTGTCTGATCCATTGTTTTTCTTTGCCCGTATTGATTGTACTTCTGCCGGGCGTCTCGCACTTGTTGAACGAAGAGATTGCTCACAAGCTTGATTATTTCTTTTGGATAACAGCTTCGGGTCTGGGCGCGATGGTCCTTTATCAAATTCGAGCACGCCCATTCGTAAAGTTAGTCTTTGGACTTTTAGCGATATTTTCGTTCGTAGTACTACTTGCCCATCTGGAGAGCGTTTTTCATGTCAGCTTGATGGGGCTTGCCGTCATACAATTGATGGCCACCGTTTATAAACACCGAAGCGATCGCGTTCAGCCTCCGTGCTGCGAGCATGAACACGAAAGTTCCCACGTCCAGGAGAATTGATCTTGGTAGAAAACCGCGTAAAAACTTTCGGCCAGGTGGCGCTCCCCATTCCGGACGAAAGAGAACGTGATCGAAATTTCCATCTGGGTGGACGGAGTTTTTACTTCTTTGACTTTGACGACAACATCATTCATCTCAACACCAAGATTCTTCTCTTCCACAAAAAAACCGGTGTCGAACAGGGAGTTCCCACCTCTGAATTTCCGACCGTCTCAAAGCTGTTAGGATCTCCGGGAACTGAGTGGGAGCATTTTGAAATCCGTGAGGAAGCCTTCACCGGTTCCTTTCGCAACTTTCGCGAACTCCCACGGGATCTCTTGAAGGGTGCTCCGCAACCGCTGATTCACGACATGTTGGAATCTCTTCAAAATCCTTTTAATGAATGGCGGGGGCCTTCGTGGGGATTTTTCCTGAAAGCGGTTAACAATAATCGTCCGATTTCTGTGATTACGGCACGCGGACATCATCCCCACACCATTCGGAGAGCCATCAATCTATTGGTGCAATCTCGTGAATTGGATGCCCATCCAAATTATTTAAGCGTTTACCCCGTCTCCTTTCCAGAAACACGAAGGCAATTGGGTGATACGACAGAGAGTTGGAATACGGCTCAATTAAAAAAGGAAGCGATCAAGTTTGCCGTTCGCGACGCTTTTGCCTGTTACGGAGAAAATCCCTATCACCGATTTGGAATGTCGGATGATGACCCTCACAACGTCGAACTCATCGTGGAAGCCATGCATGATCTGAAGGCCGAGTACCCCGAGAATGCATTTTTTGCCTTCAACACTTTCGGCGGAAAGATTGTCCGTGAAGAAATACTGCTGGATGGACAAAGTTTGAAGATCGGCGCAACCGACGAAGAGAAAGAACAACTCGTACTCTTTTGATCCGTAGACCGGAGGCTCACATTGTTGCGCAACGCGTTAGCATCGGATAGATTTGATCAGATGAGAGCAGCCCTATTAAATGCCTTCGTTGTCGGGATTTGTCTCTCTGCGCATTCCCCTGCCGGAGCAAGAACCGAGGTGATCGAAAAAAGTGAATTGAGGCATAGCCCCTCGAAACGGACTTTACGATCACGACCAGAGCTTTCAAATCTTAAGGATTTTCAAGTCCAGATCCAACAGCTTCGCGTCGTTACCACAGGGGGCGAAAATTTTGCCGTAAAGATGGCTGCGCAATTTAAGACAGAAAAGATTGAAGACCTAGAAGACTATGTCGTGGTCCAGTTTATTCGCGGATGTGAATTTGAAAGTCGCCTGGGATTAGGTGGAAAGATTGAAAAAAAAATTTCATGGAGAAAAAGAGAAAATTTTGGGGAGCTAATGGATGCCATCTTTCCAAATTGGATTGTCGATTCTGTTGACACCGACCCCGCATTCAACAGCAACGATGATGTGAAAAAATATGGACCTAAACGCCACGCACTCTATCGATGGAATAAAAATCCCGCTTCATTTTCGAAGGATACTCAGGTCTATTTTTTCCAGAAGCCCCCTGTGCGCCCGGAACTTTATGTCACAGATTTTCCTTCTACAGCCTTTTATTATGATTCGCCCGGATACTCTAATGGGCTCGCAACCAACACTTCGTTTGAGTTTAAAACTTGTCTTTACCGTAGCGAAGACGTTCCCCACAAAAGCAATGAGCATTGGAATGATTCCGAGAAAGCAATTGCCTGTCATTCCTGGGATCACAAGAACGTCTACAATTTCAATACGAATGCTTTTGAAAAGAAAAAAATTATTGATCCGTTTTGCTTCTCAAAAAATTGAGTATTAATCCTTGAGCAAACTAGGAAAGCCAAAACCATCAGTGCCTGTTGGCTCGCGCCCAGTTAAGTAGTGGTAAATGGTCGTCGCAGTGGATCCATTCACGACGGAATCCGGAAGGGTCTTCCCCTTCGAAAATTTTCGCCGCATCAGAACTTCGCCCCAAATCCCGACGAAAGCATCTTTCTCGTGGAAATCTTCGCCTGCGTGTCGACCTGGCACCTTAGTGTTGTAACCGACTCCTGCTCGTGGAAAAAGATTGATGGTTCCCGCACGGTCTTCGTCGAAAAGATGTGCGATCTGCACTACGGAATCGGGTCGATCCGTGAATGCGGTGAGATCTCGCCATTGTTCTGCGCTACACCAACTTTTGGGATCATCAAATCTAGCAGAATCCAAACAAAGTCCGATCAGGCGCGCGCGCTGAGCGGGATCACCGGCCATCGCATAACGACTTTGCGAGCGCAGGTTCAGAAGATCGCTATCATTTTGATTGATGACAAAATAGGATTTACCGGCGCGGTAAACAAGCGCATCGACGCGTTTTCCTGCATGCGTGCTGACCAGACGAGTGACACTCATATCTTTGCTGGGCTTAACTTCGCGCACTGCCAAATAATCGAGTGTTTCTTTCAAGCGCTGGCGAATCTCTTCGACCAGATCCAGCTCTTTCCCTTCCAAGCTTCGCCACACCTTCAATTCTTTATGAAGAGGCTGCCGATTCCATTCACGAGGTTCTTGGGAAACGAAGGCATCAATCATGTAATTTCCACCCGCAGTCGACGCGATAACCAAATCTTTCTCTTTCATTGATGGTCGCTTGCTGCGATCAGGATGCGTAATTTTTGGTCCCTCGCCCTCGTCCGAGGATATTTTTTCAACGACAAGCTGCGTTCCCTCTTCCCGCATCGCATCGAAAACAACGACTTCAGGATTCAGATAGTAATAGACGGGAGTCAAACCATGATCTCCAGCCATCGCCCATAATGTTTTGCTAGATAGGCCTGCTTTTTCGTAAAGCTCAGAAAATTTTCCGAGCCAGTAATCCAATCGATTGAGTTCGCCGGTCGGCGAGAGAATTTCGTTACTAAAGGCTCCTTTGAAATGGGCGAAGTGATCAGGCCACGGATTGTAATATAGAAGATATTCCGGCATCGCTTGGTCGCTGAGTTCAATCAGATCTTTGATGATTTGTTCCGAGCGCCCCGCTCTAGTCACCCACAAAAAACCTCGGCCCGAGGCAATATTAGACATTAAGACCCTGCGGAGTTGGTAGAGTTTCTTTTCAACTTCCGCACGCTTTTTAAGCTCGGCGTAGCAAAGGAGCTCTCCGAAATCCCGAGCTTTCTCTCCCACAATCAGATTGATGAGTGGATCAAAGGATCGTTGTGAGCCGGCATCATACTGCGCCATGCAGTTCAGTGAGTTTAAAGACGGCATGCGCTCGAACATGGTGCGAAGTCCTTGTTTTCGGGCGATGTCTTCAAGAAGAAGCGCATCATTGCCAAAGAAATAATATGCACGATCATCGGGGCGATCCACAAAATGAAAATTTGGAATTCCTGTTCCGCCCGGTCCAGCAACATCAGCCCCAGTTTTTATAATCGGTAGATTTCGCACGCTGATCGTAGGCGTAGTCGCTATCCCCTGACGAGCAATGTGCGAAAGGCTACCACGAGAAGCGTAGAGCTTTTTGAAAAAAGGAAGATAACGTCGATCCAGTAGCGGACGTTTATTGTTACTCACATGATACAAAAACTCATTCCGAGTCTCTGGAGCTTTCGTGAGACTTGGATGAAATGACGGAACCTGCTTCAACAGATTTTTTTCGTCTTCGATTAATCGAGCGAAGAAGGGGTCATCGGCGGGATGAGCCAGGGCTTGCAACAATCGCCCCTGAAGCCCGTCAACTGCAATGTGAACGCCAAAGCGCCTACCTCGATTCATATGATTTAGATAATCGAAAAGAAGTCCAAAATCTTTTTTATCAAACTCCGTCTCGAGCCAAACTTTTAGATCTTCGCGCCGAGTGGCCATGCTGGCGAATGCATAATAATTTTTCTGAACCAAGTTTCGAAGGAAGGTACTGAACGAAATAACAATTGCCTCCATTCGAATCCGGCTTCCAACAATCCCCTCGAGCGCACCCCGGTGCTCACTACCCACGGGCATCGACTCTGCAATCGATCGCAAAAGTTTCTCGAGACGAGGAACTGCCTTGTCGACCGTTTCTTTCTGAATTGTTTTGGAGGTAAAAATGTAATCTTCGGAGTTCTGAAGAAACATCGTATCGTAAAGCTCTATAAGGCCTACCACGATTTTGTCGTCCATCTTTAACTGAGGAATGTCACCACCCTCCGACGCATCTTTCTTCTCTTCGATTCCCCAGCTGAAAAGCGAATGACGAAGTCCTGGGACTTTTTCCCGCAGGGAATATTCGTTCACAATGTAGCTTTCGAATTTATGCTCAGCCGCGAACTCCTTGGGAATAACGTATTGCTCCTTCAAAGCCCATACAAAGGGGATCACCGCATCTACGAATTCACCGCGGTTGATGCGCCTTTTGATACGATCACGAATTTCCGCTTTCAACGGTGTCGCCGTCTTTTTTGGATCCGCCAGCGTGTCCAGGTAATCGCCGATCTTGTAGCGAATCACTAGAGGAACGGCCAGCTTTACCGGCAGCTGACCCAGCTTAACCGCAGTCTTATATATGCCATTAGTTACGAGATCGAAATTTTGTTTGATCACCGAATCTGCCGCTGGAAGACGGTCGCTTGAGAGAGGGAAAAATTTCTTTAAATCCACCCACATTGAAACTGTCGCCAAGATTCCAAGAATCAGAAAAATGCGTTTTGCCCAGGCTTCCATCTTCATGAAAGACTTTTCGACTGTTCCTGCGGCGGACCTTAGAAAATGGAATAAAAAACCTTCGAGTGTCGCGCCAAACGTCAAAAAATTGTCGACTAGCTTTCAATTGAGAGCTTCGAAAGCGCTCGTCCGAAGCAAATCAGTAGCGATAGTGCTCGGGCTTGAAGGGGCCATCGACCCCGACGCCAATGTACTCCGCCTGACGTGAAGTCAATTTCGTAAGTTTCACACCCAACTTATCAAGGTGTAAGCTGGCGACTTTTTCGTCGAGGTGTTTCGGGAGAACATAAACATCATTTTTGTATTTTCCCGTGGAACGATTTTCCCACAACTCCATTTGTGCAATGGTCTGGTTAGTAAAAGAAGCGCTCATGACAAAGCTAGGATGTCCTGTTGCACAACCTAAGTTCACCAGGCGGCCCTCGGCCAGGATCGTCACACGCCTTCCACTGGGAAAAACGAATTGATCGACCTGGGGTTTAACAGTCACCTTTTTGATAGTTTTGTCTTTTTCCAAATGATCAACTTGGATTTCAGAATTAAAATGACCGATATTGCATACGATGGCCTGATCCTTCATCTGAGACATATGCTCTTTGGTGATCACATCAATATTACCCGTTGCGGTCACAAAGATGTCTCCGTACTTACAAGCCTCTTCCATCGTCACGACTTTATAGCCTTCCATAGCTGCTTGCAGAGCACAAATGGGGTCAACTTCAGTAATTTCAACACGCGCGCCAAAACCTAAGCACGACTGCGCGGTCCCCTTGCCCACGTCACCAAAGCCTGCAACGACCACGGTTTTTCCGGCAAGCATCACATCCGTTGCACGCTTCAAAGCATCAACAAAGGATTCGCGACAACCATAAAGATTATCGAATTTGCTCTTCGTGCAGGAATCATTCACATTAATGGCCGGCACTTTTAGTTTTCCATTCTTGGCCATTTGAGCCAATCGGTGCACACCGGTTGTGGTTTCTTCGGAAATTCCGTATATGCCTGCAAGCATTTCAGGATGGCGATCATGAATGATTTGCGTAAGATCACCGCCGTCATCCAAGATCATGTTCAGCGGAGAACCGTCTGCCCACTTGAGAGTTTTCTCGATACACCACTCGTATTCTTCTTCGGTCATACCCTTCCAGGCAAAGACCGGGATGCCAGCGGCTGCAATCGCTGACGCTGCATGGTCTTGTGTTGAAAAAATATTGCAGGAACTCCAACGAACCTCGGCACCAAGTTCAATCAAAGTTTCAATCAAGACCGCAGTTTGAATCGTCATGTGCAAACATCCAGCGATGCGGGCACCCTTCAACGGCTTTTTCGCTCCGAATTCTTTGCGCAATGCCATCAGTCCCGGCATTTCAGTTTCAGCAATTTCAATTTCTTTTCGACCCCACTCAGCCAAGGACATGTCCTTAACTTTAAAATCACTAAATCCCTGGGTGTTTTTCATTTCGATCACTGTCCCTTCGATAAAACAGATTCAGAATCAAGTTTAACAAGATGCAGCCAGAGTGATTCTGCGGCAATATCAGGTGTGACACCACGGTCTTTCATACGCTTTAACCACTGCTGGGTCGCAGCTCCTCCGAGTCCCATCATCTGCGCGTTGTAGGGGCTGACGCCTGTTGCCTTCCAGTTAAACCAAGGTTCTTTGAAGGTGGCGTTGTGGCGGATTGCGCCACTTTTAATAAGAGCTACAGTGGCCTTGCGCATCTTTGAAACAAAGTCTTTGGGATCTTTGTTGAATGCGGCATCACCGCCCAAAGCTTTGTAGACCTTCCAAGCTTTCGGCTTCGTTAGGTTTGCGGAGGCCGCAACATTACCCTTTTTTCCATCAATGCCATGGCAAAAAAGGCAGGAATTTGAACCTTGCTGTTCAAAAAGGCCCTGACCCATGGCCTGAACGGGTTCAATTGCCCGCGCTTGGGATGAGAAAATGAGAGATAGTGAAAGAGCTAGCGTGGAGTATGTCATCTTTGTCATAGGCCTATCTTTTACTCCGCTTTGCAGCAGGATCAAGACCTCGATGCAGCCTTCAATTTTTTGTTTTGCAAAGACTCTTACGCCCACGAGAGGGTCTGGACTGCGGAACGCTTTTTTAGACCTTTTTCGACGCTCTGCCGTGGAAAAGCTAGATTGGAGGGCCCTTTTCAAGGCCCCGTTGACGGAGGTACTCGTACATTACAAGGCTCGCAGCAATGCTAACATTAAGACTTTCCATTGGACCCCAGTGGGGAATGGATAGGCGCCGAACACCTTTCAATGCGGAAAGTTCGGAACTTACACCAAATTCCTCATGGCCTAAGATGAAGGCCGATTTGGCGCTAAAGGAAACAGAAAAGAGAGATTCATCCCCTTTGGCATCCAAGAGCCAAAAATCGTAGTCTTCAGCCCTAAGACTTTGAAGCTCGTCCAAGCCAGGAGCCTCCGCAAAAACGCTTCGAGTATGGCGAAAGGCGCCTCGGGAAGGCGAGGGATCAAAAGGTCCAACGCCGATCGAAATAACCTTACGACAACCAAAAGCTTGGGCGCTTCGATAGATCTTGGGAATATTGTAACCCGCCTTTAACTGATCCAATACCAAAACGAAATCTTGTGATCCTTCGGGGGCGTGTTTGGCCATGATTCGTTCTTTTTCATAGATTTTCTGAATGTAGGCTTTGGATTTACGAAAACTTTTTGCCACAGCCCTATCACATTCCCTGAAGTCGGGGCTTGCAAGTAGCGCAAAAACTTTTGCCATCGCCCGCAAGCCCAAGCTTCGATATAAGTTGCCGGTGATTTTAGCCCTCCTTGGATTTCTTGCAGGCGTGATCGATTCCATTGCTGGGGGTGGCGGGCTCATTACCTTACCCACTTTAACTTGGGCAGTTGGCACGGGAGCCGCTGCAGTCGGCACAAACAAAATTGTAGGCACCGTGGGTGCCCTCACCGCACTTCTTGTTTACCTACGGGGTCGGAGTTTGCCTTGGAGGAAGGCGGTAGCATTTCTGGCAGGAATAGTTCTCGGCTCACTCGGAGGCAGTCGCTTAACTCCGCATTTAAATCGTGAAGTTTTCCACGGCATTTTGTTAGTAGCCCTACCGCTCATACTCCTTTTAATCCTGAAAAAATCTGCAATCATTCAAACAGTCAGCACGCACAGCTTAGACACGCGTAAGGACCCCATGCGGAGAAGTCTAATCTTGTTTGCGACAGGTTTTGTGACAGGCGTTTACGACGGAGGTTTTGGTCCGGGCGGGGGAACATTTATGCTTCTAGGATTGCTCTTTGCCAATAAACTACCTTTATTCGAAGCGCTCATCATTTCGAAACTTGCTAATACTCTATCGGCGGGGACCAGCTGGATCTCCTATGGAATTTCAGGATACGTCCATTGGACGGAAGGCTTTACCGTTGCTGTGGGCACTTTTTTTGGTGCTTTCCTAGGATCAAGTCTGGCTTCCCAACGCGCAGAACGCATTGTCCGGCCTATGCTTGTGATTGTGGTCCTCATCTTTATGACCAAACTTGCCTTGGAACATTTTTTCTAGCATCGCCCAGGCAACATCGCAGATTCAGTTGACAGAGACGTCACGATTCCCCCTTTGGCTAGAGACATCAAAAGTTTTAGCATTTCGATACAGATGCGCACGCCTTTGATCATAGTATTCGTGAGTTTATTCATTTCCGCGAGCAATCTGGCTTTAGCTTGTGAAAACGCACTCTTTGAAAATTTACGGCAGAGATTTCAAATTGAAGGCGGAGGTAGGCTTTTCCATCTTTACGACAATGATCGAGGAAAAAAGCCCATTGGAGTTATTAAGAGACGAAATGGACGCTTTCGATCCGCAGAATTTCTGATCGACGAAGAGATTTCAGAAAAATACCGTGCAATTGATCGTGGCTTGCTACCCGCGGGTCTTGCTTCCGGAAACATCTATCTGCGCGTGGATACCGCAGTCGATCTGTTGAACAAAATTCCACGCCGTAAAAAAATTCTAAGGAGCGCCGAAACAATTCAAAACCTCGACACTAGTGTTGATGGAAAAGTGGTTTTGATTCGAACGGATCAACGTTATCTCGTGATCTCTTTGGCAAGCGGAGAGCTTGTGGATTCTTTTCAGTGGAGTGATCCCAAGGAATTGGAAGTGGAGCGCATGGCGCTCATGGGACTTCACTATCTGGTCGATCTCTATCTACGGCTTTTTTACGAAGTGGATTCCCTGATCAAACCGAAGGCCTAAGAAATAATTTAGGAATTTTCATCAGGCCTAAAATCAACGATCCAGCGACGAAGCCCACCCCCCCCTCAAGGATCAGAGATGTGAGCCCTATCACAGGCAGGCTTTTCGCGATTGAGTCAATGAGGTGATGAATCGATGGAACTCCGTGAACGATGATGCCTCCACCGACTAGGAACATCGCCGCTGTGCCTACCACAGAAAGCGTTTTCATTAATTTAGGTGCCAGTACAAGGATTCCATATCCCAATCGCCTAGCCAAATTTCCGCGTCTTTCAGCACTGAGCCATAAGCCAAGGTCATCGAGTTTAATGATCATCGCCACGAGTCCGTAAACTCCGGCCGTCATCAATGAAGATATAAGACTTAAGACCGCAACCTGAAGTCCAAGGGACGCCGATGAAACCGTTCCTAGAGTGATGATGATTATCTCGGCCGAAAGTATAAAGTCCGTTTTTACGGCACCCCGAATTTTTCCCTTTTCGAGCTGCAACAGTTCTTCGGAGGATTGAGCCACAAGAAGATGCTGACGATGTTCGTCGAGGTGGGGCGCTTGAGCTCTGTGAAAGAGGGCATGGAAAACTTTTTCGCAACCTTCATAACAAAGGAATAGACCCCCGATCATCAATAGGGGCATCACCGCCCAAGGAAGAAAACTACTGATCAGGAGAGCCGCCGGCACTAGGATTAGCTTATTGATCGCGGAACCTTTTGCGACGGCCCAGACTACTGGGAGTTCACGATCTGCATTTAGTCCGGAGACTTGTTGTGCATTCAGTGCCAAATCGTCGCCCAGAACTCCGCCCGCTTTTTTGGCTGCGACCTTTGTCATCACTGCGACGTCGTCCAGTATTGTTGCAATATCATCAAGGAGTGCGAAAAAGCTTGATGCCATAGTTTAAAGTTTAGATCGAACCTTTCAAAAGCTTCAGAAAACGCAAACTCTCTTCTTCGATTTTTGCTGCAGAAAGTTGAGTACTACCATCAAGAATGGAGAGAAGTAGGGCCTGATCATCTCGTCCGAGTCGACCAATTGCAGCCTTCAGAGCATAACTACTATCCATATCTTCGGACTGATCTTCGAAAAACTCAGACAAAAGATCGGTCACTGGTAGCGAACTTGCAGTCAACGGGGTAGCCACCGTCGGGGACTCTGGAAAACGATTGCTAAACCATTCCATAAAGGAACGTCCTGTTGAAAACAACATCGAGTCCCATGACTGAACAAAAGCAAGAAGTCCGATTTTTTCTAGGACTGCTCGAAACGCAGCTCTTCGTTCGGCGGATTCCTCTAGCGCACACTCTAAGTCGAAAATGGTCCGTGCAGATCCGAAATAGAGGATGGTTTTGGTTTTCGCTTTAATCGCATAAAACCCGACCCGATTAAGCGGCTTCAACCCAGAGGGATCTTCTTCCCCGCCTTCATCAAGATCATCTGCGATACCGTCTTGAAGAAATGCGAGTGTTTCCTTTTTTTCGGATATCGCAAAATCAAAACCATCTGATTCGGAATGGATTTCCTCTAACTCTATGTCGGTAATTTCTCGCGAACCAAGGAAATAGAGCCCTTCATCACACCAAATTTCCGCTGCCACACTAAAAATCTAGGTCCGCTGGGCTGATTAAGCAAGCGCTTTGAGTACATTCGCATTCTTGACGAAGGACCTGTTACTTTTCGAATCCAAATTCAATAAGATTGCCAACTTGTTTTTGAATCTGCTCGAGTGTTGGCTCCTCGACAACATTCAGGCCGAAGGAATTTTTCATTCCCTGATCATTTCCAGAGAGTACATAACATTCAAACAGCATTGGTGACTGAAGTTTTAGTTTGGGAGAAGAAACGACCGCAAATGAAAGTTGTCGCTAAGCATTGATTCCTTTAACAGACTTAGCTGAAGAGAGAGTCGTTCCTCCACTCTCAGTTGAAAACTTAGTCGATGTAAAATGACCAAAAAAATTTTGTCCTCCTTTTTGGCTACGCAGCAAAAGCGTCTTTTTAGTTTTTACTGAAACTTTGGCGGCTTGAACTTCAGAGAGCATAGTGAAAGAACTAAGTAGGCTCTTAGCTATTGAGGAGACGATCGCAACGAATCAGTTGAAACGCCAGTGAACAGTTGGCTCTTCAGGGACAGTTTGATTTTGTTTCGGACTGAAACTTTCTACCCCTGCGCTTAGCTCGCTCCGCGATCTAAGCTTCGGGCTTTTTACAAAATGAACTGACGTTTAGTCAGTTCATTTTGTAAAAATGGTGGTCAGGGGCGGAATCGAAGCGCCCTCTGTTTAAAAGTGTCGGCGGCTCGCTTCCGCCCATGAGCACCGGTAAGTCGCCTTTCGGCGACTTACCCATTAGTAATCGAGCGAATCTGGTGAAACGCTAGTGAACAGCAATGGTGAGCGAGATGGTGGTCAGGGGCGGAATCGAACCGCCGACACGTGGATTTTCAGTCCACTGCTCTACCGACTGAGCTACCTGACCTCTCCAAGAGTCGGAATTGAGCTTAAGGAGCTATCTAAGCTTCCGGGCCTCGTCAATACAAGCTGCTGAAAATTTAGGCCTTAGGCCACGAAACGGGCTAGAAAACGCTCGAGTGGCCACCAGATCAGGCGATCAAAGCGATCCAAGCCCTCGGGCGTGGCAACCGTCGCTGCTTTTAGCTTTTGAAGTGGCGAAACTCGCCGCACATGAACATACATCGCAATCCCGGCTACGATCATCAGCGCACAGAGAATTTGCCCCATAGACAGACCAAACGAAAGAAGCCCAAGCTGGGCGTCGGGCTCACGGGTGTATTCCGTCAGAAAACGAAAGACTCCATAGAGAATCAAAAATGTGGCTCCGATGACTCCGTCGCGATAAAGCGCGCGTTTGACCATCCGTCGATGAATGAAGGACAAGGAAAGAAAGAGCAACAAACCTTCCGTCAGCCCCTGATATAACTGCGAGGGATGTCGCGGCAATTGTTTGGGATCGGTAGGGAAAATCATCGCCCAAGGCACATCGGTCACCCGCCCATAGAGTTCAGCATTGATGAAATTTCCGATACGACCAATGAAGAGTCCCAGACACGCACCAATCGCCAATGTATCAAGTGCCGAATATCCGGCCACGCCTTTTCTCCAGGCGAAGATCAAACTCGCCGTAATCATCCCCAACGCCGCGCCATGAAATGATAGTCCTCCTTGGTGCACGTAGAAAATCTCAATCGGCCTCAAGGCATACTGATCCCAGTTGTAGACAAAAACATAAACTAGCCGCGCACCGATCAACATGCCCACAACCAACCATGTGATGAAGGCATCCGCAGAATCCATGCGGATTTTGAAAAAATTGCCGCGAATGCGGGCCTTCAAAATATGAAATCCGATGACAAAGCCAATGACGTACATCAGGCCGTACCATCGAAGGGTCAAAGGACCAATGCTTATGATTTCGGGTGAAATTTTTGGATAAGGAATCACTTCGGGTTCTCCGGGATCATCGCGCTTCGAATAAAGCGTGATTTAAAGGGTGGCAAATATCCGGGCGCGGCGGAAGCCAAGAGAACTTGAGCCGGAGGAGCTTTTCGCAATCTCTCGCCCACGACGGTCAGTGCGCGCCATAGCGACTCTGTTGAATCGCCGTGCGTTGGAAACTCCACTAATGCTGCCCGAACTCCGCGGGTATTGGGCTCGCGCGCATTCCATTCGATCAAAATGCGTTCAGTTTTCTGCACCAGATCCAAAACAGCCGTGTGGGGGAAAAATAGAAGTAATTGATTTTCATTCAAAATATAAACACGATCACTACGACGTACTTTTTCCGCAAAAAATTTCTTCGCCCGCAAAGTCTCATCGCTACTGCGGCCGAAAATCATCGACTCCAAGGTGCTGCGCTGTGGATCCCACAATTTTGTTTCCACCAGCGCCAAGGAGAATGGATGCCGCAGGCGCACACCCAGCAAAATTTCTTCTAGAATACGATCCTTCACCAAATCCTCTTGGAAAAAAGTTTTGCGGCGCTCTTCTTCATCGGCCAACAGAAAACGATGATGCCCGAAGTGAACTTCGCAAAGCATTCGGACAAAAAATCGTGCGTCGCCATCCATCTTCATCGGAACACACCATGCGGCACAATCAGTCGTTCCCGAACCGACAACAAAAACAGTCCATTCACCAGAGGGGTCGACCATATCGGGACTTAAGTGAGAGAGGTCTCTGAGATATTTGTTCATCGCTGGTCCCAACACGTCGCTGGCTCCGGCCTGCAAGAAGGCCGCAGGATTGACCTTAGAAAAGAGATTTTCAGGATGTCGTGACTTCAAAAAAGTTTTCCCATCCCGTTCATCGTAGAGGAAAAATGCCACCGGTGATTGATCCAAAAGTCGGCTCAGGCTTTCCGTAAAAAACCGATTCAGAGCTTCGACGCTCTCCATACCCGAAATTTCATGTCCCAAGCGCCGCAGAAAACTCTGCCTTTCATCCATGTTGAGATTCAAAGTGAAATTTTTGTGGTGACGATCCCGCGCTCTTTTACGCATGAAAAGTCGGGGAATTAATGTTGGTGGCTTTTGTCCGATCAGCTCGGTCGTAAATTTCGGAGTCTCGGCGGTTTCGCTGGCTTTTTTATTATCCGCGAGGATCTCATCCCCAGTAGTTTCTTTCAACGGGGGATTCGTCGGAGCAGTCTTTTCCTTCAAGCCCTCTGGTCGGAAATCAAATGTCCGCGGAATCGCCGTTTTTACCGACTGTCCCGAGAAATTCATGCGCGGCAGAAAAGTCCAAAGCCTCTCTTGAAAGAATACGACCCAAAGACCCAAAACAGCGATTGCCGCCAATAGTAAAAATATAAAACTCGGCTTCACTCGTTTCTCAGCACCCAAAATCAAATGAAAATCACTCTGCGCCAGCTTTAAATCCGACCAAGCTTGTATCCGAGTTGCTTGGAAACGACCTGATCTCTTTTTCTCCGTCCAGACAGCCGCGGCCTCGTCACTTTTCGCAAGCCGCCGTCTAGCCGCTTTACCCGGGCGTAAATCCAATGCGCCGTGACTGTTCAACAGTGGATATGCTTTCCCATCCGGCCCGACGAAAAAAACTGAGGCAGTGAGAAAATCGCCGAAGATTTTTTCCAGTGGAAGAGCTGCTTCCACCAATATGATGGTTTCTTCGGCTTCCGAAAGCTTTTTAGTTACGGGAACCTGAAAGAGAAAGAGTTTGCGATCCGGGTCCAACAAGATTTTTGCCTTTGCATTTTTTAGATCAACCTGCCCCAATGCTGGGAGAGCTTGAGAGGGATCAATCTGGGCATTGCGCCATTCGAAATCTTTGGAACGAATCCAATGCCAACCACTCACCTCAACGCGCTCTAGTTCCAAGGCTCCGTCTGCGAAACTTCCAAGGGCCAGATGAGCCAACGCTCGAACGCGATCTTCCAAACGGTCGGCGGCCATTGCCTTTTCTATTTCCACAGATCGTCGGGTGAATTCCTCCGCCTGAGCTACATCAAAAAGAAAGCGATTTTGGTAAGTCCGATAGGAAAAAAGTCCAAGGCCCGCACTCACGGACATCAAGAGAATCATACTGATCAGAAATCTAGCAGAGAGTGCTTTCATCTTTATAGCTTCGCGTCCTCTCGCGGTTCAGAATACTTCAGGCCCAAAAGTACCCTGCCACGGCTTGAGAGAACCTGTAAAACACTGCCCTGAGATTCCGAACTCGGAAAATCAATCAGAAATACGCGGTAGTAGGGATAGGCAAAGGGGTACATAGTTTCGATGAGATAACTGGCTGTGAATTCCTTCACTAGAAGAGGAGAAGATCCTCCTAAAACAAATTTAAGGTCTTCTGCGATGAAGGGAATGCGGTTTTGCGGACTAACCGCGACAATCACTTGTTGGCGATCCGCCTTGTATTCAAATGAAAAACCGGGACTAACCTTCTCTTGCCAATCGCGCAGCTCGATTGTTGCCGGCAAAGCCTTGACGGCAAGCTTTTGCTCACCCTCGGTAAAAAGGCGCGCCTCGACCATGGATCCATAGACGAAATCTTTGTAATCCGAATAATCATCGCGAAATGAGGAGAAAAAGGCACAACTATTCAGAGTCAGTAAAAAGATCAACGCAAAACGGCAAGAAACTGTTTTCATTACTGCCCCCAACTAAGAAGTTTAATCTTGGCCAAAATAATGCACAACAAAAAATCCGGAAGCCCACGGCCTCAGGTGTCAGTCAGTTGACTCAATTTAAGCAAAGAACGCACAGGGAGACCCAGGGATTTCGAAAGGCTTTCCTGCCCACCCATCTCGCGATCAATGATGCTCAAAATGCCTGCCAATGGAAAGCCGGCTTCATTCATGTACTGCGCCGCAGAAAGTGAGGATTTACCCGTGCTGATCACATCTTCTAATAGCCAGATACGGTCGGATGACTTCGGCTCCCGGCCCTCCCAACGGCGTCCCACCGAGCGGCCATGGTCCTTGGCCTCTTTTCGGATCAATAGACCTTCCAGCGACCACTTTCTTCGATCGGCCTCGAACAAGACCCCTGCGACCAAGGGATCGCCTCCGATACTGACGCCTGCAACGTAGGTGGGTCTTTCCGCAATTTTTTGAAGTTCATCGACAAAAAGTCGCGAGATCGACGCAAGGCTTGGCCCCCAAAGCGTCACCTGCTTACAATCCAGATAAACGGAAGATTTTTTCCCGGACGCCAATGTAAATTCCTGACCCGTAATTAAAGCGCGCACGCGAAGATAGTTTCGGATTTGACTTAGATCATCCATTGCAAAAGTTCCTCAAAGAATACGCGTTTTTCAATGTCATTGTGGATTTCATGTCGCGAATCACGAAAAAGACTGAACTTTTTTTGTGTGCTTAAGCTTTCATAGAACTGTCGCATGCCTTCGGGATCTGCGATGGGATCGTTTTCCCCTACCGCCAAATAGACGGGCATTTCCAGATCACGGGCCCGTTTTTGTATGTATTCCAGAGCCTCTAACATTTCCAAAAACATTTCCGGCGTCGCATAAGGGTGATTGAGAGAATCGCTCTCGTAGCGATGTTGAATGACCGGATCACCGGAAACCATGGATCCGTCTAATCCGGAAGGTATTTTCATGTAAGGAAATAGGGGGCGCGCCAGTTTTGCGGCCATCCGCTTATGGATCGGCACGGGAATTTTCAGTTTGAAGCCCGCTGCCGTAGCGGCCACTCGATGTGGAGCTTCCAAATTTCGGGACTTGTCGCGAAACTGCACTGCCCAGTTAAGGACCGTCACGGCTCCATAGCTGTGGCCAAAAACATTATAGGGAACTTGGCGGATGTTTGCAGTGGCTCGGGGCCCCTCATAGAACCAATAGTTCAAAAGTGTATCCAGAGTTTCTGTCCAAGCCTGAACGCCTGAAATCTCGGTCATGGAACCCTCGAGACTGCTCAAACCATGTCCGGGAAAGTCTGGGGCTAGGACATCAAAACCCCACTGGGCAAAAAACTTGCCCATCTCGTCGTAGCGCCCAGAATGTTCGCCCATTCCATGCAAGATGAAAAAATAGCCCCGGGGAGGAACGGCAACATCATAACGGTTCTTCCACCACCGAATCGCTAGTTTTTTGTCGGGATTGGCATCCTTAGAAGGCATCCACAGAAGTACTGACATAATACCGATATACTCAAAGATTTTGAAGGATGATAGACTTCTAGTTTTATGAGGGGCGCGGGAATCATAGGTCGGGGGAAATTTCAAAGAGCGGGGGCCATTGCCCTCGCGCTCTTCATCTTTTCGACGCGCTCTGGCGCATCCGAGAACCTAAACCAGGCCTACAGCGTTGAACTTGCGCCCCTGATTGCACGCAATCTGCCTTTTGATCTTTGGGGAGCGCCCGGAGCGCTTAGCGTAGGCGGAGTGCGCGCCTCGGCAAAGCCACAGGCGTGGAGTGGTGCCATGGAAGTCTCTGCCTTTTATCAAGGCGCCGGATCCGACAAGGCCTATACGACCGAACTAGCCTATCGCCACGAGGTTTACGGCCAGATCTTCAATGGCTTTTTCGTCGTAGGCTTTCATCTTTCAAAATTCACCTTAACAACAGACTATGATTCCGAGGGTAACTGTGTACCCATCAATTGTGGGAATGATTCAGGTCTCCATACAGGATTGACTTACGGCGGAGGCCTACTAGTTCCCGTCGGTGACAATAACCCTCTCAAGTTAGGGATACGCTATTATCAGCGGCCGCAAACTTGGGTGCTCTTAGAGATGTCCTACGGCGTCCGCTTCTAGCAACATTCAGAACTCAATCGACTTGCAGATGTTGTCTTAAAGAAAAAACGATCAAATAGCCGACAATCCAAATCCAGGTTGCCCGCTCGTTAATCAGCGCAAGGTGAAAAGAATAGTCCTGCATCGCAGGATTTGTCGCCGGAAGTCCCATCGGAATCCAACGCCGAACCCGCCGCGCATATTTGATATAGAGCGAGCCCCAACGGCGTTTCAAATCTCGCTCGTAGGCGATCGCCACAAATGACATATAAAACATAGCGACGGCTAAAATCGAAACTGTGTACCAGGCCGGAAGCCCCAGCGCAGCTCCCGCAGCCCCGTATCCCAAGAGAGATCCCAATTCGACAGGATTACGCACATAACGATAGGGACCAATGACGACCAAATATCGGCTCCGATCATAGCCCTGTGACATCAGTCGCAACAAAACCGAAGACAGGGCGATGGGTACAGCGATGAAAAAATAATAAACGATATTCTGTTGAAGATTTGGATTCCCAGGAGCAAAGAAAAAAGCCACCAGAACCGGCCACCCGAAATGCTGGCTGATCCCGCGGCAGCGATTCGCAATTGCATAAAGAGCCGGTTCCTTCTCAAGTTCCTCTCTTGTTGCTTGCTCGGCCGACAGAAATGTGGAATCGTCACCGTTCATAATAAAAATCTCTAGATACGAGGATAACATGTCTCCATTGAAAGCACGGATCGAAGTCAAAAAAAATTCAAACTGGCCCACTTCAGCAAGCGAAGTACTTGTCGTTTTCACATATCGACAAAACGGAACGCTCCAGCTGCCGGGGAAAACTCCTGCTTCTATAAAAAATTGTGTCGAAGCATTGCCGAATTTCAAAGGCAAATTTTCAGAAATACAACACCTCGGTGGTCCGGGAACGACAATCGAGAATGTCAGCACAGGAGCCCATCTCCTGATTGTGGGTCTCGGCGAATCGAAGGATCTACATGCCCAAAACCTTTTAGTTTTGGGTGCTCGATTGGGGCAGGAGCTGCGAAAATACAAAGTAGCCGGAGCCACCGTTAACATTGACTCCTTGATCGCGCTGGGAGCAAAAGCAAAGGGCGCTTCGGGTCCCAAAGATTTCGCGTCCCGAAAATTCAGCACCACCGCCTCATCAAGCGACGATATTTTGAAACTGCTCGCAGAAGGCATTCACCTGGGCCTCTACCGCTTTGATCTTTACCGCAGCTCCAAGGATGAGGAAAAAAACACGCTCTTTGAAGTGCAACTGGTCGGCGAGAAAATTTTGCCATCAGCAAAAACGAATGCACTTCTTAATGAAGCAGCAACCCTGAGCCGCGCCGTTTATTTAACGCGCGACCTGCAAACGACACCCGGGGGAGATCTGCGCCCCACCCAACTCGCAAAGAAAGCTGTGGATCTAGCCAAGGAACTCAAGATCAAGGCGACAATCTGGGATGATAAGAAATTACGCCAAGAAGGCCTGAATGGCATCGTCTCTGTGGGCCAGGGTTCGGATGATCCTCCGTGTTTGATTGTTCTCGATTATCAGCCCAAGAATACAAAAGCTCCCACACTCGTTCTTGTCGGTAAAGGCATCACATTTGATACGGGCGGTATTTCACTTAAACCCGGCGCCGGTATGGAAGAAATGAAGTACGACATGAGCGGCGCGGCCTCCGTACTGGGTGCGATGCAGGCAATTGCCGAGCTCAAGGCTCCTGTGCGTGTGGTCGCCGTGATTGCCGCCGCAGAAAACATGCCCAGTGGAACTGCAATTAGACCCGGCGACATTTACCGAGCTTATAACGGAAAAACCGTTGAAGTTCTCAATACCGATGCCGAAGGACGCCTCGTTTTGGCAGATGCTCTACACTTTGCAAAACAATACAACCCGGATGCGGTAGTCGATGTTGCGACGCTCACGGGTGCAGTGATCATTGCGCTCGGCGGAGTGGCTTCGGCAGTCATGGGAAATGACGGCAATCTCATCGATGCTTTCAAAACCGCTTCGGCCCAAGTCGGTGAACGTGCTTGGGAACTGCCTCTCTACGGAGAGTATGGCGAAGATATGAAATCCAAGATCGCTGATATTAAAAACATTGGAGGACGCCGAGACGGCGGAAGCCAAAAAGGCGGCGCCTTCCTGAATTACTTTGTCGAAGACGCCTATCCATGGATTCACGTCGATATCGCAGGTTCCTCGATGCAACCCCAAGATCAAGGAGCCCACTGCCCCACAGGCGCCGGAAGCGGCGTCCCCACTCGATCGCTGGTGGAGTTGAGTCGCAATTTTGCTCGGTATTTTCAGAAGCCTCTTTTGGAAGTGAAAAAGCCGAGTGTTGATAAAAAGTCGGGAACTTCGAAGGCGACAAAGGCCCGTGTTAAAAGCAAGGCGACGCGCAAGCGGGCCTAGGATTCAGCTATCGAACCCGGTGCACACCGTCCGGTTCATTAAAAGCGTGTGCAGGTCTGTTGGTCCTAATGAGGCTGAGGGCGATTTTATCGATCGCGGGCACGTGGAATAGGATTTTCAAAGTTCAGATTTTTTAGGTGCGGGTTCTCCTGCCAAAACTTTTGCAGTTTATCCCATCGCCGCTGAGCCAAGGCTCGGTACTCGGCGCAGTAGTGGAGGCGGCGATCTTTTCGCCATCCGGCGTTGCCCAAATACTCCGGGCCGCTTTCTCCCACACATCGGTTGTTAAAAAAGTGATACTGTTCAAATGGTAAATTAAAAGTAGAGAGCACTTCAGCAAGCTCTCGTTGCAGGACTTCACGCATCTCTTCGTTGTCGAAGGACCAGCTTTCGATTGCCTCGGGTTCCTTAATCATGATCTCCTGAAACCACGAGCCGTAGGGATATACGTCGTAGCTTCCGTAGACCACCTCTGAATCGACACCCCTCTTGAAACGAGTTGGAATCTGATCTTCGGGGACTTCATTGGATTGATAAAGATTGTCGTTGCGATTGAAAAGAACGCGATCTTGGCGAAGCCGGATGGAAATCAGGTAGTCGCCGTAGAGTTCAAGTGAAGCTCCTTTCAGGGACCCCATCGGATGAGGCCAGCAAAAAATAACTTTGGCATTGTTATTAAAACGATTGAGAAATGCGTGTTCGTCTTTGGAGCTGTGCGAGAAGATAGGACGTTTTTTCTTCAGCCAGCGAGCCAGCTCTCGTCGACTGATCCAGCGATAGCAAGTGGTGAAGGAGGGATCGCTCAGAGAGCTGTACGAGGACAGCCGTCCTTTTCCCAATCGGCCCGACGAATCTTGGGCGAAAACAACAGTGCTGAAAAAAATTGTGCTGCACGTCAGCGAAAGAAGTAAAAAAATTCTGCGCCTTTGACGTCCCATGGTGGCGTTCATAAAACTTTCCTTCATGGATGTCATGCGCGCGGTTCACGTCTTCATTTTTTTATTTTTTGCCTCCCCACTTCACGCATTGGCTTGTGGGCTTGCGCTACAAAGTGATCGAGAGCTCTGTGCTGCTGCCGATCGATACGCCGAGTTGAAAGACGAATTTTTAAATCGCTGGAATGTGGACATCGAAACCTTGTCCGAGTACCGCGCCCTGCGTTTCATCGCTCGTCGCGACTGGGAAGCGGCACTGGCAAGAAACGAATGGCGTCCGCGAATGATTTACTCCCCGGCTCCGCAAACTTGGGACTACTGGGAACAGGGGGATCTGGTTCGCAAGTCGCTGGCCATGAAAATTTCACTGAAGGTGGGCGACTTAAAAGATCTGCATGAAGCGGCTTTGATCGGTCGAATTATGTCTTGGCCGGCTCGCTACCTGAAGGGCGCGGGCCCCGGACGGATTCGCCATATGCGGTGGCAAATGCCTCCTTCCTTTTCGGTAATGTGTAAGGATGGGATGGACCAAAAGACGTTCTCCCACCTGAGCAACTTCGATATTTTTGATCAGCGGGGAGAACCGCTCATTCGGTTGATGAAGAGGACCGAGCGATTGCCGCGAGCCATGGGCGGCGGGGAGCGACTGCCCTACCGATGTTCCGACGGAGTTCATTTCAACGCGAGTTTTAATTATCTGCAAAGCCACAAGGTGAAGCGCGAACTGAAACGTTGGTTGGAGGCCTACAATCATTTGCGTTTGTGGCTTTGGCAAGGCGATCGTAGCCGCGAAAACGGCATTGCTGAGATTGCGCATTTGCAGCGTTGGTTAGTTTCAATTCATCCATTCGGCGATGGCAATGGTCGAGTTTCGCGGTGGTTGCAAGACAATGCCACGAACGATTTGGGGCTGCCATACGTGGCGTCGGGCGACCTGCAAAACGACATTTCGACTCCGGCCGCGGATTACGAGCATCGTTTTCGAGCGGTAATATTGGAGCAAATGCAAAGACTCGAAGAGTGCAGAAATGATTGGAGCGCCACCCAAGGAGCTCCGCTCAGTCTTCGTTGTCAAAAGATCTGAAAGAATCGACGATTGAGAAAGGTAGTCGTCATCCTCGGTTGTAATTTAGAAGAATCCAATACGTTGTTAGCGCCGCAAATCTTGTGGAATCTCCCGCCGAGTGATTTGACCGCAAAAATCTTCCAACCTCAGAGCAGTTTCCGAATTCGGAAGAGTTATCTGCAGAGTGCCTTGCTCGATCGTGGATTGAATCCGAGGCGTCATCAATATCCTCTCGCCCAGGGCAACAACCAAGACTTTGCCGATGTTCTCGCGGCTTGAATTTTTGAGAGTCTCAGCCGCCTTTTCGGTCAAAGTGCCATTTAAGACGGTGCTCTCAGTAAAGAGATTTTCTGCTTTTGAAAGACTAAGAGATTCGAAATCAGCACCGGTGAGAATCGGCTCATTTGATAGATAATATAATTGACCCTCAATCGTCGCCTCGACCGAGAAACGAGAATCCGCCCTTTCGGAAGCCAAAAAAATTCCAAGTTCTTCTCTTCCCTGGCCGCAATGGGGCGCCGAATAATCAGCAACAAGTTGATCATAGATTTTTCGACAATCGGGCTGGCTAGGTTCGAGACTCAGACAATGAGCCAATGCGCCGATGGATTCAAGGCTGCTCTGATTTTCATCGCCACTATGAGCCCCGATCCAGGCCAGTATTGCGTCGACACGATCTGGAAATTCACGAATCAAATTATCCGCAATCGATCGGCAGTCTGAATGCACGCGCGCATAGGAATCTTCATCACCCGCACCTCGATAGAGATGCGAAATCCCGCAATAGGTGTTGAGGAGCTCAATAAAATCTGAACTGCCAAAGACCGCAGCAGCGAGCGCTTTTTGGTTCAGCCGCTCAAACTCTAGCAAGTAAGCCGTTTGCTCTTGATCGCTTTTGAAACCTTCACGTTGGAGTTTTTCCAGCAAGAACAAGAGATCGTCTAGGTCTTTTTGTTCCTCTGCAGTCAGTACTTTTTTTCGATTTAGTTCGACTGAAGGTTTCTGAATTTGTGTCTGAACAGGGGGAAAGTGCTCCTGCTTTTTAGAAATTGGAATTCCTAGTGAAAACCAAAGCAGCACGGTCGCCAAAATACAAAATGCAAAAATCAGAATTTTTCTCATTTTCTGAGCACAAAACTAACAGATGCAGGAGAAAGCCTAAACTAGCAACGGATTTAAAACGGAATGAGCCCTAAATACGAAAGATTTATTCTTCGCGTTGGTCAGGCGGCAGAGCTTCGTCCAGTTTATCGATGTCTGTGATCGACCAGCCTTCTGGTAGGCGAACTTTGGAATCTGCGATTTCACGAAGAGCTACAACCGAAGGTTTGTTGTTGGGAGCGTCGACCTGAGGACGCGAACCTTTCATCAGTTGTTTCGTGCGCTTAGACGCCAAATGAACTAAGGAAAAGCGGTTCGGGACTAGGGTTAAACAATCTTCAACGGTTACTCGTGCCATGGGACATTTCCTAGTCCTTTGCTAGTGCATTGACAAGGCAAGAGCAGTTTTCCGATTAGGGTTTCGGTTGCGCATCGATCTCAATCTTAGCTAGAGCTCCCGGCGGCAAGGATTCCTCGCTCCAGTCCCCAATAGGCTCCTTACCCGTGATCCGATAGAGATTATTGGGGAAAAACTGAAACTGCTCTGCCGACAGTAGGCGAAATGCGAGCGATTTTGGAGCCACTTTGTCGGTCGCCCGAAAGCGAAGCTCTATGTAGCCAAAGGGTGTTATGGGCTCGCGAATCGGTGACTTAACCTCAATCTTTTCAATATCTTCGAACTTATAGACGTATTCTCGTTCGGGCACTAATCGCCAAACTGGCCGTTCATGGATCTGAAAGATCCCCTGCGGGCGGTTCATCAGCAAAAGAGCTCGTGGCTTGCGAAAAAGAAAGGCCAGAGTCCAAATACAGAGTCCACATCCAGCAAGAAGCCACTTGAAAGTGATCTGAAGAGTTTCGGCCGTGCTACTGGTCATCGGAAAACGATGAAAGAGCCACGAGGCGAAAGAATTATTGAAGGTGAGCAAGAGGGCCAGAAGGAAGAAAGAGAGAGCAATCAAACGTACTCGGGTCGGTCCCAGGCTACCGATCCAAGCGATCGGAGCAGGCATCAGCCCCTCGAGGTCCCATTCAAACACACCTTTTTCTGCATTCACCTTTGAAATTTCGAACATAGGACAGAAGCTTAGAGGTTTGCGCTTTGCCGAGCAAGACTCCTTAGTTTTGTTTGTTTGAGCCCCCCCTCTGCTACGTGCTATTCACGTACCTATGCTCAGTCCGGAATCACGCCTGACCGAAGGTGAGGGAGTTCTTGTTTTAGGCAGCCACATGGGACTTGGTCGCCATTTTGTGGCGGCCCTAGCGCGCCTTGAAGAACGGGTCCTCGGCCATCTCAGCGAAAGGCTTTCGAAAACACTCCTTGAGCCGCTCTCTATGGAGCTATTGCAAAGCCCGGGAGACTTTCCAGATTTGCCGATTCTCCAAAAAGTAAAAGACCGTTTTCGTAGCGTGGTACTGATCCCCTCGGAGGAACTCAGCGCGGGTCGTGCATTGGTAACTGAAAAAGTAGCGGCTATTCACGCTTTTCTCCTTAATTTGAAAAAGCTTGGGCCGAGTTCCAAGATCATAGTCGTTCTTCCGGAAAAACAGCCTGAAGCTGACATCATGCTCCTCGCCGAGGAATCGACCACGATTTTTCTTGTGTCAGCGATTCCTGCTTTTCGAGATGAAGGACTTTTTGATGAAACCTTGACTGCGCTCAAAGAAAATCAATACCCAGAAATCACTTCATCTCTCCGTGATGAAAATATTTCATTGGCCATGGCTCCTGATGTTTGCGGTCTTCTTGTGGGCGCACTTCGCCGCGACCCTCCTTATAAAGGCGTCTTACGTGTGCGTCCGAATCTTTCCAATGCGCAGCTATTCGTAAAACTTTTCCGCGAAAATTTTACCGCGCCTGATGAAGAGAACGGTTTTTTCTTGGGATTCAAAAAGATTTTTCGACGCACAGAGGTGGGGCAAGGCTTGGCCGAAGCCCAACTATTGAACAAAGGCCTTGAGCCTTCGATGAAGCATCCCTTCGCTGACGAAGTCTTTCCAGTTTCGCCCACGGCGCCGCTGCGTATACTTAAGCAGTCGATTGAAATCTGGCGTCGCGATGAAAAAATCGACTTACACTTTCCGCCGTCTCGTGCGCTTTAGGAATCACAATGCCGCCTCCAGAAGCGAAAAGTTTAAAGGTCAACAAACACCGCATTGAACTTTGGGATGGACGTGAACTCCAATACCATCGGCCTCGACAACGCGCGGAAGCATTATCGCTTTCCGCACTGATTCCGCCCGAGCGACAGGGTCAACGCCTGGAGGTCGAAATTGGCCCGGGCAAAGGGGAATTTTTGGCTGATCGAGCTCGGCACTTTCCTGATCGCTTTTTTATTGGCATTGACCGACGTTTGGATCGCGTGCGCCTTACAGAAAAAAAACTTCAGAGGATTTCTCCTTCGACAAATACTATTGCTTCTTCAAACTGGATCATCCTCCGAGAAGACGCACGCTCCTTTTTAGAAGCGGGCATTCCTCCGATCGACGGACTCCATCTTTATCAACCCGATCCATGGCCTAAGGCTCGTCATCATAAACATCGTTTCTTTAGATCACCAGATGCAAGGCAGTGGGCCGAGGCATTGAAGCCGAGAGCCTTTTTCGCTTTTTCTACAGACGATCGTGCCTATTTCGAAGAAATGATCGACATTGTTCGAACTTGGGGATTTCTAGATTTAGGTTGGGCTTGGAAAAAAACCCATCTCAGTGCCATAGCAAAAACTCATTTCGAAGCCATTTTTCTTCGCCAAAGAAAAGCCGTCTACAAGGCCGTCTTTGTCCGTTCAGGCTGATTTTCCAAAAAGACGTTTAATAACCTTAATCATCGATCGCGGATTATAGGGATTAAAGGATTCGACCGTGATCGCCTGAGTGCCTTTCAACTGACTTTGACAAGCCAGGCGGCATTCTTCGGCAAAACTAAGATGGTAATTAAGCGAAACCCGCTCTTTCATGGCCTTTTCGCTCAGAGATTCAGCGCCCTCTAAAACCTCGACTCGGCAGGAATTACAGAGTCCATTACCCAAACAAAGATGGGTGAGTCCCGCACCAATTTCACTCGAGGCTTCTAGAAGAGTTTTACCTGTTTCCACCTCTCCCGAGACTCCATTAATTGTGACCTTAACTTTTTCCGACATAGCCCGGATTATCAATAACTTATGGCCTTTTGTAAAGTCTGACTTTCCCTCTGCCGATAAGACCCATGAATGGGTGACGAGGATTTTATGGCAGCAAAAAAGAAAACCAGCCTTAAAGCAATTTCCGGCGGTAGCGAAGCCAAAAGCAAAGCAACACTCCCCAAGGCCAAAAAAGCCTTTTGCAAAGAAGCGGGCTGCTTTGAAAATGTGCAAGTCAAAGGCTTCTGTCGCCTGCATTTTCTTAAGGCACTCAAAGCAAAGCAGCTCAAGCATGAGGACGACTTCGAAAATCTGAAAAAAGTCGGCCACGATCGGCGCAATTCAAACCGATTGGATTTGCCGGATAGGCCAACTACGACGGACGAGGCCTTTTTAAGCCGCGAAAGCGAACGTCTTTCTGAACTTGATTTGGACATCGAGGAATTCGAAGTCGACACTCTCACTAAAAAGAGTGGATAAGACACGCTCTCAAGCCCTGATCTCAAGTGTTTAAGAGTTATTCTTCATCATAGTTCCTCGAATAAGACCTGACAGAAGCTTCTCAGTTCGCTATCCCTATGATTGAAAATGAAAGGCCTTTTCATTCAGACTTTTGGCTGCCAAATGAATGTTTCCGACTCCGATCGGATGAAGGCCTCCTTGCGGCCTTTGGGTTATCAGGAAGTGAAGAGTCCGGCCGAGGCAGATGTCGTCATTATCAATACTTGCAGCATTCGTGAAAAAGCCGAAGAAAAGGTCAGCTCTGCTGCATTAGAGCTGAAGAAACTCAAAGACCAGAGGCCCGAGTTGATCATCGGCGTCACAGGCTGCGTGGCTCAGCAGGAAAAAGACAATATTCAAAAAAATCTGCCATTTGTGGACCTTGTTCTCGGCCCAGACAACGTGGATGATCTTCCCTGGGCAATTGAATCCATCGGTAATCGCGAGATCACACAAATCCAGAGAACCGATTTTGATCGGGATGCCCGCATTTGGACCACCAAAACGAAACTTCTCAATCCTGGCGCTACGGCGTTTGTCTCGGTGATGAAGGGTTGTGATCATTTTTGTAGTTATTGCATCGTTCCTCATGTGCGTGGGCGCGAAAAATCACGCCCAATTGACGACGTCGTCGCGGATGTTCAAGAACTCGTAGATCGCGGGGTTCAGGAAGTTACATTCCTGGGACAAAACATCAACACCTTCGGAAAACGTGCGGATGAAAGTCTCGACCAGCTTTTTCGCCGCGTGCACGACATCGAAGGCCTGCACCGCATTCGTTTCACGACCAGTCACCCAGGAGATTTGAAAGACGAATTGATTCGCTGTTTTGAAGATCTCCCGAAACTTTGCAGCTATTTTCACCTCCCCGTGCAATCAGGCTCGACCAAAGTTTTACGTTCGATGCGACGTTTTTATACAAGAGAACAATATTTGGAACGCGTACGAGCCCTCAGGCAGGCTCGACCGGACATTGCCTTTTCTACGGACTTCATTGTCGGTTTTCCCGGAGAAGACGAAGAAGATTTCGAGCTAAGCCTCAGCCTGGCAGACGAAGTTCGTTTTGATAACGTTTACTCATTTCTCTACTCACCTCGACCCGGAACGGCGGCAGCAGAGCGTAGTGATTCCACAAGTCCCGAAATCAAGCTTCAACGGTTGATGAGACTCCAGGACTTGTGTCGTCGTCATTCGAAGGAACTCCACAAGGCTTTTGAGGGCAAAGTGGTCGAAGTGCTAATTGAAGGCCCTTCAAAAAAGGATCTGCGTCGAATGAGCGGAAGAAACACTCAGAACGTATTAGTTCACCTCAGTCCCGAGGACTCATTGGGTGTGAAAATCGGAGACCGTGTACAGGTTCTCATTTTAGAAGGCACTCAAACCTACCTGAGTGGTCAACTGATATCGTCGATGAGTCCGTCGAAGGACTTCAATTCAACAGCCTTGATGGCAGGGCGGAATTAGACCCATGGCAAAATCAATTTTGATCGTAGAAGATGATGAAGATACCCAACTTCTTTATCAAACGATTTTGCAATCTGAAGGTTATGCGTGTTCGGCCGCCTACAGTGGCGGGGAAGCAATGACTTGGCTCAAAGAGCACGGCCTTCCCGATATGATCTTATTGGATCTCACGTTGCCCGGAATGTCAGGCACCGATTTCATGCTGCAACTTAAAGAAGACACTCAGTGGGAACGGGTGCGTGTGATCATGATCTCGGGCTGGGACGACCTTGCCGAAAGATCTCGCCAGTTGGGAGCCGCAGGCTTCTTGCGTAAGCCCTTTGATCTGGAAGGCCTACTTAAAGAAATTAAGCGTCATCTTAAATCCTAGTGATCGACCAACGGATCTAAGTCAGAAGTCTTTCGCGAACCCCTCAGTTTCAATTGTCCATAGGACCAAGTCGCAAGGAATACCCCGATCCAACAGATCGGCAATGGCACCCCAGCCGCCCAGAGAAAAACACCCAAGGTCCAACCCACAAAGGTACTGAGTAGAAAATCATTCTTTCTGCGGGGAAAAGGAAGAACCGGAAATTCTCCTTTAAGTGGAGTCAACCACCATCCGATTAAAAGCCCGTCCATAAAAAATCCGAAAGTGGCCGCTCCGTGAAAGTGGCCCAAGGTTGGAACAGCCACGAAGGTCAAAACAAGCAGGCCGAAAAAAACTGAAAATATGCGCGAACCTAAAACAGCGCCCAAGATCACAGAAGTTACAAAAACCTTTAAATGCAAAAGCGCACTTCCAGAATCTACGATCAATACAGCATGAAGCCAGGACCAACCACCCGAAATTAGAAATACAGGAACCAAGAGGAGGGATAGTTTTTCGAAGCGATTGCGTCGTGGCTCTGGTCGATGACTCTCTTCGGGCGCACGGATTAGTAGAGAAAAGAGATAGGCAAAAGTCACAAAGCGGAAGCCAAAGGAGCCTAAATAGACTTTCCACCAAGAAGCATCCGGCCCCCAGGGCACTAGTTGAGAGCCCAGCCAAATTGCAAAAGGTTCTACAATAAATGACAGGAGTAAAATCAGGGTAAAGCGTTGTTCGGAGGAAAAAATTTTTCGTACAAAGCTGCTTTGAAAGGGCACTGATACCACAAACCAGAGGAGTGAAATTAAGAATGGGAAGGAGCCGAAATCCCACCCGCTCCAATCTTTCACTCCCATTCGCCAAGAAAACTCCCGACTAGCCTGAAGAAAAGGCTCCAAAATAACCCAGGGAATCGCCAGTAAATTCCATCGTGATTGCCATGCGAGCATGAAAAAGATCGAAAGGGCGATAATGAAACGAGGACTTCGGCCCAAAAAGAAAAAAATCAATGCAATCCAGAAGCCCAAAAGGAGTCCATTATTGGGAAAGCGTGCCTCTCCCTCCCATTGCTGCCACTCTGCATCCGAAGGTGATTGGCGCCACTCGATCCGAGCACGCAAAGTCCGTTCTTTTTCAAAAAAAGCTCTGAGTTCAGGAAAGTCACCAACATCGACCACTTTAAAATCGCGTTGCAATTCGCTTACGAAGAAATCTTCAAAGCGATCTCGTCGATTGGATCGTTTGAAAATGACGGTTTCATTGCCCTTCAGGCTCTTATTAACTTCGGTCCATTTCCAGTGATGGTAGACCTTTTTCAATGCTTGACGGTTAACACCATCTAAATCGAGTCCCAAACGGAGCAAAAATGGGAGAATGGCTCCAATCAAGAGAACATAAACAAAAACACGCCAAAAATTTTTGCGTTTTCCACCCTTGAGGAGCATGAGCCCCACAGTTTATCCCCTTGAGCCCCGTTTTGAAAAATTTCTCGAAAACAAAATTCCTCTCGACACCATGCACTTGCGAGCCCCTGGAAAGGGGTACTAGAAGAGTGAAAATGAGTGCCACAAAAAATGTCGTCATCTGTTCAGCCAAACGAAGCCCCATTGGCGCCTTTCAAGGATCTCTCGCTGCCCTGTCGGCTCCCCAAATTGCCAGTCCGGTCATCAGCGCTGTGCTTCAAGAAAGTCGTGTTGACCCATCCTTCGTTGATGAAATTTTTATGGGCTGTGTTTTGACTGCCGGAGTAGGACAAGCTCCCGCTCGCCAGGCGGCTCTGGGCGCTGGACTGCGTCGGGAAACTCCTGCAAGCACTATCGGTAAAGTCTGTGGCTCAGGCTTACGCGCGGTCATGTTTGCCGAGCTTCAAATTCGATCCGAAGATTCTCAGTGCCTCATTGCCGGCGGAATGGAATCCATGAGTCAGTCTCCCTATCTGCTACCCAAACTGCGCGAGGGTCTCAGAATGGGCCACGGTGATTTGGTGGATTCCATGATCAAAGATGGTCTTTGGGATGTTTACAATAATTTCCATATGGGAAACGCGGCCGAAATTTGCGTGCGTGAATACAAAATCAGCCGACAAGCCCAGGACGAATATGGTCATCGATCCTACCAACGCGCTCTTGAAGCACAAAAATCGGGTGCATTTAAAAATGAAATTGTCCCAATCGAGATCGCCGGAAGAAAAGGCAGCATTCAAGTCGACGCGGACGAAGAGCCGCAGCGCTACCGTCCGGAAAAATCTGCAGAGCTGCGCCCGGTTTTTGAAAAGGACGGGACCGTAACGGCTTTTAATGCCAGTTCATTAAATGACGGAGCATCGGCACTTCTTCTCTGCAGCGAGGAATTTGCTAAGAAACATCAACTCCGGCCCATGGCACGCATTATCTCGCACGCCAGTGCGGCGCAAGCTCCCGAGTGGTTCACCACTGCGCCCGCTCCAGCGATCCAAAAGGCTCTTAAGCGCGCTGAACTCAGCGTCGACGCCATTGATCGATGGGAAATCAACGAAGCTTTTGCGGCCGTTGCGATTGTCAATCGTGAGCTGCTGAAAATACCTGACGAAAAAGTCAATGTCCGAGGTGGCGCCATCGCACTGGGACATCCAATCGGCGCAAGTGGAGCACGCATTTTGACCACCTTATTGCACACTCTTGAATCGGAAAATCAACGTTACGGAGTGGCCAGTCTTTGTATTGGCGGCGGCGAGGGAGTCGCGATGGTCGTCGAGAATCTCCGGAGGTCCTAATGGGACGAAGCGAAATCCTGCGTCAGATACAGCAGGAACTGTCTAGCGCGCCGGCAGCCGATGTTGCTGACATGTTTATGTCGCCCTTTGTCGAAGACGAGCTTTTCTTAGGCGCACTGGAAGAAGATGGGCCGTCGATGTGGATCGTTAATCGGAGTGATGTCTGGTCGGAAGTTTTAGATATACTCAAAAGACATCCGCTGGAATTCATCGCGACCCGGGCGAGCGACAAGCTGGCCCAAAGATCTTCACATCTTTTTCGTTTTCCCCCACCCCAGCTTCCCGAGAATTTGGCTGAAATTGGAGATGAAAGCGTGGAGGAAGTTTTGGGACATCCGATAGTCCCTCTGGAAGCGATCCTCTTTTTTTCTCGAACGCTAAGCGAGGACCATCGAGGAAGTGCTGCATTAAGTCTCAGTCGTCGTCTCCTGGAGTATCCGCCACGTTGGCTGGAAGAACGGGTCTCTCGAAGCTCGATGATAGACTGTGCTGCTCGACTACTCTTGGAAGACACCTCGGCTTTTGTGCGAGCCTATGCCGCTCGTATCCCAATTCTCGAAGAATCGCTGATTCGCGAGGCCTTCACTCGGGAAAAGAATTCCAATGTGCGCACCCGGCTTCTGCAACACCCGGCGACTGCTCCTGATTTAATCCTCAGCGTCTTGCACTCGCAGGACAAAAACCTAGACCCAAGCCTTAGTTTTGTAGCCGCTTTGGATCGCAGATCCCCTCACGACGCACGGAATTATTCTTTGAAAAATCAAGAACTTCCCCTCGTTTCTAAGCTTGTCCACAGCTGGTATCTTGAAAGAGAATTTAAGGCCTAAGTATTTGAAAACATTAAGCTCTTTTAAGTTCTCCCTTCTACTGCAGATCGTTAAACACAGTGCAGAGAGAAGAGAGAGAAACGATGAAAGAGAGAATGCAGATAGTTGCCACGTTGTTGTTGTTGTTGATCGGAATGAACTCGCAGGCCGTGGCCCGCGTGTCCACAGATAGAGCTTCGTGCCAGAACGCACTAAAACCCAGTACCAATTCCTCGGATAGCGAAAGTGCTCGCTCGACGCCCGCCCTTTCCAAGAAAGCTTCGAAGAGTTTCGACCTTTTAGCGATCGTTGCCGAGCTGACTGCTGGAATCAAACTTTCGCGCGCGGCAAACGAAATGGGTTTTACAGGAAAGCAAGACTTGCGAGCACTGAGTCGCCAAGAGGCACTCCAAATCGCCAGCGTGATGAAGCGTTTTGAAAAAACTGATGCCGCAACGACAGTCGCAAACATTAAAAAAATTCAAAGCGTTGGGGATTTCCAGAAATTCGACGAGATCATCAACGTGCTCGGAAACGCTTACGCCTCCAAACTTCAGGTCAAAGGATTTGCAATAGCACTCCGTAAGATTCAGGAAAATTTGCTGGTTCCAACTGAAAGTGAAATGGGATTCAACGCCCAAGATCTCCGAAGCCCTGATCTGGAAGAGAGCATGAGAGCCTTCAATCTTTTAATTTCCCGTAAAGGTGACCTGAGCGCTCTGCAAGAAGAATTACTCGATGCCGCAAACATCGTCGACACTGGCGACGCAGCGGTTTTGATCAGTCTCATCGAAGAAGCAGACGAAATGGGAGTGTCCTCAGGTGATCTGGCGTCAACGGTCGCGCATCTCCGATCAGAATTGAAAATCACGAAATCGACCATCGGCTTCGGTTCCGCAACCGACACAGTGACGCCTTCGCCATCTGAGGCGGTTGCGATCTATGTCCTGGGTTCGCAACTCGCTTCGTCCCCAGAAAATCTTTTGGAAATTGTAAAAGTCTTGCAAGGCCAAATGGTCATCACGGATTACGCAACGCTAATCAATGGCCTTTCGAACTTAGTGAAAGCGCAATCATCGCAAAAGACTGAACAGAACTAATTCTTGCGCGGACGGCCTGAGCCGTCCGCTCACCGAATTTGTTGGAGAAATCGAGACTGTTCTTGTGAGTGTTTTCGAGATAACGACGGATCTTCAGACTTTTACTGCGCGATCTTTTAACTCGAGCCCCACTACGTAGACTTCTCGGCTTCCACTGCGAACAGCGCTGGGTTTAGATACCATAGTTTTTTTAAACAGAGGTTTAAAGCTCACGTAAAAATCCGTGAAGCCGGGTCCCTCAAAGACCTTGGCGATAAAGCTGCCGCCCGGCTTCAAGAGCCCGTGGGCCAATCGCACGGAATTTTCAACTAGGGCTACGGATCGAGCGCAATCCGAGTCAGCAATGCCAACCGTTTTCACCATCGCATCGCTTTGCAATACATCAAAGGGCTTGTAGGCATCGAATATGGGATCCGAGATTTGCAGTTTATTTAAATCACCAACAACTGCTTCTCCGTTTTTAATTGCGATTCGTACTTCTTCGATGTCGACGCCCAAGACACGGCCCCGAGGCCCCACCCGCTCGCTGGCATATTGCATCCATGAGCCGGGCGCGCATCCCAAATCGAGCACAGAAAAACCGGGTCGATAAATTTTCCATCGTTGGTCGATTTCCTGAAGTTTAAAAACCGAGCGAGCCACGAATCCGGCCTTTTTTGCCTCTTTAAAAAAGCGGTCCTGAACTTCGTATTTAAGGCCCTTGCGCGTTTTACCCATGGTCGCGGCTCTTATAACCCTCTCGACCGGAGCCCACAAGTTCCTTAACACAGTGTCTGAAAATTCGAGCCATCATTATTGATTGCGACAGGAGCCCTTCAATTTGCTGATAGAAGACTGAAATACGTCCGTTTGATTGTGGAGTGCTAAATCAACTTCCTTTAGGATGGTGAAGCCATGGAGATTCCTAAAAGAGTTTTGATCATCGGAGGCGGCTTCGCAGGCCTCAATCTCGCGAAAGATCTCTGTGATTCAGATTTTCAGGTCACTCTCATCGATAAGAGAAACCATCATCTTTTTCAACCCCTGCTCTATCAGGTCGCCACGGCCGGACTTTCCCCGGCTGAAATCACGATGCCACTACGACGCATCTTAAGTGCTTGCAATAATACAGAAGTTATCTTCGCCGAGCTAAGCTGGATTGATGCTGCAGAAAAACGAGTCCATCTGACTGAAGGTGGCACTATTGACTACGATTTTCTGGTCCTTGCGACCGGCTCGGTCCCAAGCTACTTCCGGAACGACAGTTGGGAGCAATATGCTCCCAGTTTAAAATCTATTGAAGAAGCCGTTGAGTTTAGAAAGCGAATACTCGTGGCCTTCGAAGAAGCTGAGAGTGATCGCGCTCAAGGAAAAGGGGTCGAAGATCTTCAATTCATTGTGATCGGAGGGGGCCCAACAGGGGTCGAACTAGCGGGAGCCATCGCCGAACTTGCCAGCACGACTCTGCCTCAAGATTATCGTCGTATCGACACGCGACAAACCCGCGTGATACTACTTGAAGGCGGACCGCGCCTGCTTCCCTCTTTTGACGCCAAACTTTCCGAAAAGGCGCGCCAATCACTAGAAGTTCTTGGCGTTCAAGTCCACCTTGAAGCCATGGTCGTGGATGTTCAAAAAAATACGATTGCCTTGAAGGATGGTCGACAGTTTCGTCACACAGCAGCCTTTTGGGCCGCCGGAATCCGAGCAAGTCCAGTAGCACAGTGGCTCAATGCTCCTTCCGACCAAAGTGGTCGAGTGATCGTGGACGAGTATCTACGCCCCAGAGGAATAGAGAATGTTTTTGTCATCGGGGATGCGGCCCACTTCGAAGTAAACGGCAAGGCCCTCGCAGCCGTTGCCCCTGTTGCAATCCAACAGGGGAAATACCTCGCCCAATATTTAAAAGGAAAATCTAAATCTCCTTTTCGCTATCGAGACAAAGGCAATCTAGCGACAATTGGGCGCAATAAAGCCGTTGCTGAAATGGGGAGACTAAAAATCAGTGGCTTTTTTGCCTGGATACTTTGGGCCGTGATTCATATTATTTATCTGATTGGATTTAAAAATCGCGTCTTTGTTATTTTTCAGTGGCTCTGGGCCTACATTGCATTCCAACGAGGAGCTCGCCTGATCACCTACTCAAAAGGGAAGAAATCTCAGGATTCAGAATCGTCCGCGCCCTGATCACGACGCGGACCTTTGCCGTCTCTTTTCCGCGGATTCATTTGACCACGCTTTTTTCCCTTGGCTCTTCCGTCTCCGCGACGTTCTGCCATTTTCTTGCGTTGCTCGGGAGTTAAGATATCTCGAACCTGCAATCGGTGTTCAAAACGGGCAGTTGCCATCTTGTTTTTGCTTTCTTGAAGCGCCTGAAAAGCTTTCCGCAACTCCGATGAACTTTTGTCGGATTTCATTAGGTCTTTGAAGGCATCGCGCTGTTCTTTATGGGCCTTCCGCATGCTTTCTTTTTCCGCCTTTGCGCTCTCGCGCAGCTTTCTCATTTTTTCGCGCTGCTCATCACTTAGCCCCAAATCACGGTGAAAATCATCGGCGTCCATTCCCCAGGAATCATCGTCTTCAGCAAAAGCGTTCGCACTAAAGTGGGTCGGCACTAGGAATAAAAGAGCTAAAAGTATCCAAAGTTTTGAAGTCGTGTTGAAAGACATTTGAAAAGATTAGCAGAAGCTATCGAGAAACAAAGGGGGAAGCGCTGTGGAAAAAACGCCAATTAAAATCCTTAGCCTTTGCGATGCCGATACGTGGAGAACTTTCTATCTCGCCGCGCGCAATAACTTTCTCCCCCAGCCCAACTTCTTCCAAAGCAAGAATTTCAAATTCGCTTATTCCTATTTGAAGCCCATTCTGGGCCAAATCCACATTAAAGGACTGACAGATTTTTGCCGGACCCGAACAAAGCTTGGTCTCCCAAGCCTTTCCCGGCTTCAATGCCCGACGCTTTGCCATTCTCTCAAGACCCAGTATCGGTTCAAGTGCGCGAATCAGAATCGCCTGCCCCTGCCCCTCGTGCCCGGTGACGAGATTAAAACAATGGTGCAATCCGTAGATGCGATAAACGTAAATGGCTCCGCCGCCTTGGAACATCACCGAAGAGCGTGGTGTAGGACCCGGATGCGCGTGACTGGCAGGATCGTCGCTTCCGCGATAGGCCTCGACTTCGACAATGCGGCCCATCAGAAGTCCCACTCTTGATTTCCGAATCAGCACCCTATTTAAAAGTTTCGGCGCAATCACAAGAGCGTCTTGAGTGAAATCCATGACAGAGTCTTTTCACTTTAAACTCAGGAATTTCGCAAGCAGTCTTAAAGGCCAGTGCTCTCGGCTCGTTTCAATTCACCCGCTAACTGGCCACTCAAAAAGTAAAAATACATTTTAAAATCCGCCATGAATGACCACAGTGGATATTGAAATGTCGCCGGTCGATTGCGCTCGAAAAAAAGATGTCCACTCCACGCGGCGGCGTAACTAAAAACTAGACCCCAAAAGATCCACCCGAGTGCTGAAAAACTAAGTGCATAGATCAAAATGCTGATTCCCAGAGTCGTGCCCAGATAATGCAGAGCTCGGCAGACTCGATTTTGATGCTGGGATAAGTAAAAAGGCCAAAACTCCTGGAAACTCTTGATCTGTCTTGCCATAAGCCAACTATAACGTGCTCTCGGGCAAAAAAAAACTGGGAGGAACTCTTTCGAGCTCCTCCCAGTTTTAGGTAGAAAATTATTGAGCGTCTAAGCGATGGACTAGAAGTCCATTCCGCCCATGCCACCCATTCCGCCCATGCCGCCCATTCCACCCATGCCGCCGCCGCCAGCAGGAGCTGCGGATTCAGCCTTAGGTTTCTCTGCGATCATAGCTTCTGTGGTCAACAAGAGACCGGCAACGGAAGCCGCGTTTTGTAGCGCTGATCGCGTTACTTTAACGGGGTCAATCACACCCGCAGCCAAGAGGTCTTCATAGACTTCTGTAGCAGCGTTGAAGCCGAAGCTATCGCTCTTGCCGTTTTTGACCTTATCGACGACCACTGCGCCGTCCAGGCCACAGTTTCCGGAGATTTGGCGAAGAGGCTCTTCACAAACGCGAGTCAGAATTTTGAAACCGACTTGTTGGTCTGGATTTTCAGCCTTCATAGTTGCCAATTTCTGAGCCGCCTTGATGATAGCAACACCACCACCAGGAACGATGCCTTCTTCTACAGCTGCGCGAGTTGCATTCAATGCGTCTTCCACACGAGCTTTCTTCTCTTTCATTTCAACTTCAGTCGCCGCGCCCACTTGAATCACAGCAACACCGCCGACAAGTTTCGCCAAACGCTCTTGGAGTTTTTCGCGATCGTAATCAGAAGTAGTCGCTTCGATTTGGGTACGAATTTGCTTCACGCGAGCTTCGATGTCGGCTTTTTTACCAGCGCCATCAACGATTGTGGTGTTGTCTTTATCAACAACAACACGTTTTGCTTGGCCCAGGTCCTTCAACGTAATGTTCTCGAGCTTCATGCCGAGATCTTCTGTAATGACCGTGCCCTGAGTCAGGTAAGCGATGTCTTGAAGCATTTCCTTGCGGCGGTCGCCAAAGCCCGGAGCTTTGACTGCTGCCACACGAAGAGTGCCGCGCAATTTGTTCACAACTAGTGTCGCGAGCGCTTCGCCTTCAATGTCTTCAGCGATCACGATGAAGGGCTTTTGGGTTTGTGCAATCTTTTCCAAGACTGGCAAAATGTCTTTCATAGAGCTGATCTTCTTGTCGAAAATCAAGACATAAGCATCTTCCAAAACGGCTTCCATTTTCTCGGCGTCAGTTACGAAGTAGGGGGAAAGGTAACCACGGTCAAATTGCATTCCTTCAACAACCTTAAGAGTTGTTTCCATGGATTTTGCTTCTTCAACAGTGATGACGCCTTCTTTGCCGACCTTTTCCATAGCTTCAGCAAGCTGGCTTCCGATTTCTGCGTCGCCGTTGGCGGAAATAGTCGCGACTTGTGCGATTTCTTTTTTACCAGCAACGGGTTTTGCGATCTTTTTCAATTCTTCAACGACTGTCTGAACTGCTGTGTCGATACCGCGCTTCAAATCCATCGGATTGTGACCGGCGGCGACCATTTTCATACCTTCGCGATAAATCGCTTGGGCCAATACAGTTGCTGTGGTTGTTCCGTCACCGGCGTCGTCGTTCGTTTTCGAAGCAACTTCACGGACCATTTGTGCGCCCATGTTTTCGAATTTGTCTTCGATCTCGATTTCCTTGGCAACAGTCACACCGTCTTTTGTGATCAGTGGGGCGCCGAAAGATTTCTCGATAATGACGTTGCGGCCACGAGGCCCCAAAGTGACGCGAACTGCGTCTGCAAGCACGTTCACACCACGAAGGATGGAACGGCGCGATGTTTCACTGAAAGTTACAATTTTTGCTGACATGCTCTCTATCTCCTTTTTCTAAAATTACTCAACAATACCGACGATATCTTCTTCGCGAAGAATGAGGTGTTCTGCACCGTCGATTTTGACTTCTGTACCAGCATATTTTCCGAAGAGAACACGCTCGCCCTTTTTCACAGCTAAGGGACGAACAGTGCCGTTTTCCAAAATGCGGCCTGTTCCGACTGCAACAATTTCACCTTCCATGGGTTTTTCCTTGGCGGTGTCGGGAATGATGATGCCTCCCTTAGTTTTTTGTTCTTCTTCAATACGTTTCACAATGACTCGATCGTGAAGTGGGCGAATTGCCATATGTTTCTTCCTCCTGTTTTTTACGTTAACTTTTTCGTCTTTGTCTTTTGTACAAAAACGTTGTGCCTAATTTGGGCGATGAGAAATTTGGGGTCACCATCTTCGAAGTCAAGGTCCTAGGCCTAAAAAACCTTGCTGACCACAAAAAACGAAAGAATTTCAATAGTTTCCAATCAGCGAGTCGCAATATTCACCACTTAGCCGTGCCGCTGGATCTTTAGGAACTGAAATTGACTCGCGTCATCTACCCAAGGAGCCTCTGCCCCAATAAAAAAAGCCGCGCTTCCCAATGCAGGAAACGCGGCTCCAAATTTGGAATTTGTGATCTTAGCGTCGAATTTCAGAGCGAAGTTTATAGAAAACTTCGAGTCGACTCCAACGGACTCCTCGTCGGGGATATTCAACATTGCCATCCCAGATCCGAAGACTTGAAACGCCTCCGTTCGAGACAATTTTCTGAAGCATGAAATCTAGATCAGAAGCCACTGTATCTCTTGAACTAGCATTCGAAAGAATACGAATAGGCGTTACTCCGTCAATCGTCGCAGACAAAACTACCTGCGCATCGTCTCCGCGATACTCAGTTTTCGGTGTTGCCATCAGGGCGACTACGCCACAAGCCGTGGACCGGGACCAATAGCCTAGAGCGTTTCGATAGTCCCGTCGTCCCACGCGCAGTTTGTCGATATACCGAATCGATCGGCGCTCGACTGCATCCAAACAGCTAAAATAAATTTCGCTTCGATTGCGTCCGAACCAGCGAAAATCCTCGTCTTCGATGCTCGCATCCAGTTCAAAAGCGGCCCGACCCACGGGAGGTCGAGGTTCCGGACGATCCGCTCCATCACAATCTTCGCTCAAAACTACGACAAATTTTTCTACGTCAATGGAACCGTCGAGGATTAAATCGTAGTGAGTTCCCGGCCGCCCCAGGTGTCGATCTGATGTGCGAAAAACGATCGGACCATAACTCGGAAACTGCTTACGGCCCAAGTTTTCGCCAAGCTCATTCACTAAATCAATGGTCGAAGCTGTTTCCCAGCGACGTGCGCGGTCTGTGCCGTGAACTTCAATACGGTCTAAATGCATGCCGTAGTAGCGGGAATTGAGAGAAAACATTTCGTTAAGATGTACGCGATTTCGCCCCTCAATTTCGCGGTCCATACGAAATTGTAAAACAATAGGTCGCGCGTGGCTGGATCCGTGATCTCTCCCGCGTCGGTGATCTCTGGCTTGGGCGTTGGTCGATACAAGATTGGTACAAAGTATACCCACCGCTAGCGTCCCGAAAAAATGCTGCATTCTGCTCATTTTTTTTCTCCTCTTGGAAAAGGAGTTAACGAATGATTTGTCCAAACATCAAGCACTGCTTAGATTGACATCAAGATAACGATAACAATTGTTTAGACCGGGATTACTCCGCAACCCAGAGTAGGAAAAATTGCGACGCGCGACTTTCTGTCGGCAGCTCTAAGGAGGGATCCCAAAGTTTTGGTGACTCGGATGGAAAATTGGGAAGGAGATAAACTTCCATTCCGTAATCGGCCCACGCCTTCAAATGAGAAACCCTTTGAGCTTGATCATGCGCAACGAAAAAGCGCGGTACTTTGGGATCGCTTTTCTGGGGCAGGCGGAGTTCTTCCCATTCCAAACTCAGAGTCGTCGGAAAGAGAAAATAACGTTTATCAAAAACACCATGGCTGCGATTCAAGGCGAGCGCCAAATAGAAGTCTCGCGTCCAAGCCCGCTCCATTCCGCGAAACTCAGGAAACTCTTTAAAGATCGCCGTCGTCACTTCCAGAAGTCCCATGCTCTCTGTAGACAAATTGAGATTCGCTAGAGTCCAAAAGTTTTTCTCGCGCATCTTGCGGTCCGAATCCATGCGCGACAGTAGATAATAGATAAATAGAAATGATTTTCCATACCAAGCGTGATTTCGACTCTCGGCCTGATAGCTTCCCTCTCGCAAATCCACGACTGGATTTTTGTGGAAACTCTCCAGCGGATATCCCACAGCGCCAAAATTTCTGAAGAAGGCAAAATACTGCGCAAGGCCCTCTTCAAACCAGGGAGGCATAGTCTCATGACCCAAGCGACGTTTGATCACGTGAAAAATTTCATGCTCTAAAATGAGTCGCGCGCTAGGGGTGGTCAGCAGGCGTGGATCGACGATGATGCCCTCGGGCCCCACCACCCGAGCATGAAATCCAGCACTCGCATCTTGACTGATCAAAATTTCCAGAGGCCGCGAACGTAGCGCCTCTTGCCAAATTGATGGAAGCGTCAAATCTGCCAAAAGATCCTTTTCGAAATTCTGCAAAATGCGAAGTGATACGGCATCCAATTTGCCGCCACGAAAACGTGCGGAGCTTCGCCCCGAAGCCAACAAATCCAGGCTGACTTCGAGCATCGGACCTTTATAAACCTTAACAAGATTCTCTGATCTATCTTGTGCAGTGGCATAATTCAATGCAAGTGATTGCACTGAAACTACACATATTAAATATAGTATTTTCAGATGTTTATTTAAAGTTTTCATCTGAGCGCCCCCCCGTCTTTTGCGTCGCGTTAATACGTAACAAAAGTTACTCAATTTATGCTTTACGTCAACATTTAAGTTGTCCATTTAGTTTCTTGCGGTCTAACGCAGTTCGCTGTGGAGAATTTGATCGAAACCGCAATCACCGCGGAAGAGAGCGAGGCATTGAAAACATGGGACTGTGATCCTGATGTTTTTGATTACACCGACTATCGCAAATATCTCTCCGACCTAAAGGAAAGTCGGACACAGCAAAATCGACCGGCATCCAATGCGTCCTTTGCACGACGGGGCGGAATCGAGTCCCCCAACTATTGGGGGCTGGTTCTATCCGGAAAACGCAATCTCTCCCCCAGCTCAGTTCACAAATTCTCCCGAGCTGCCGGTCTCAAAGGGCGCGCCGCTCTCTATTTTGAAAATTTGGTTTACTTCAATCAGGCCAAGCGAGCAGAAGAAAAACTTTCCTATTTTGAGCGTCTCAAAACCCTCTCGGATGGACACGCCAGCACGGGCTTCTCGATTCTCTCAAATCATGTGAAGCTGCTCTCTCACTGGCACATCATTGCCATTCGCGAACTTGTTTCTCTGAGTAATTTTGTCGAAGACGAAAGCTGGATATCTCAGCAGCTTCGATCAAAGGTTCAGAAGAAAGAAATTCGCGAAGCAATCGACCTTTTGCTCCGTTTAGAATTCATCAGCCGGGATCCACAAAGCGGCAAGCTTTCTATTTCAGACCCCCTTTTGAAGTATCCCGAATCGGGAGCGAATTTTGCAATTCGAAGCCTACATTTAGAGTTTGCTGAAATGGCCCGCCAAAGTCTCCTGCAGGATCCTCCGCAAAAACGCAACATGACCAGCACCACATTTGCGATTCAAGCTGCCCAATTAGATGCCATCAAAAAGGAAATCGACGAATTCACTGACCAAATCTGCACAAAATACGGAAACCAATCACATGACAACAAAGACAGCGTTCTTCAATTGAACACGCAATTGTTCTTTTTAACAGAAACTAAAACCTCCGGAGACGAGAGGACAGGAAAGGAAGATTAAAATGCAAATTTCTAAACAATACCTACAGGCGGTGACCTTCGGATTACTGGCGAGCATGGCGGCTGCCGACGGGGGCACCAACAGCAAAACTGTTGCCAGCGCCGGCACCAATATTGGAAACGGAAGCTTACAAGTGGGCGTCAATGTGAACGGGGCCAACAACACAACCGTTAACATCATCAAAGTCTCCCCCCACGCCACGCGCGTGAATCGCCGAGGCCTGCAACAGTGGTGTTCCGACAAACTCGCCATGCTTCGCGACATCGCTGAACGCGCCGGCCTAGCCCGACTCTCCGGTCAAAACCGCGAAGACATCATCGCCATTTACGATGCTGGCTTTGATGAACTTGCCGAAGGTTTCGGCGAATTCGAAGGTGGCTATTCGTTAACTCAACGAGCCATTGTTCGTGGTAAAGAAATTTCTCTAGCCCTGGGTGAAAGCCTTGTGGGCGACGAGAAAAATCTCAGCACGCGCGTTCACTTTCTTGAAACTTATTACAATTTCATTGAACGCGTGGCTCGCGAAGTCGACATCCCCTACTACATCCCCTACTACAATCGCGGCGGCTGCAATGACGGTTGTGATGTTCACATCACCGAAGAAGTTTTCGCGATCAAGCTACTGGAAAATGCACGCGACCAACTCGCCATGGTTTTGAATAAAATGGCAAGTGTTGGTGCCCGAAACTCCATCTTTCCCCAAGGCGTGCCCGCAGGATTTCTTACGGCACTGGAGTTTGCGGCCAAGAATGCCGCCGAAGATCTCGAAGAGAGCCTTCTCTATACACGCATGGCATGTGTGATCGGCGAACTTCACGGTTTGAGCAACAAACTCAGTCGCTACAACACAGGAAATGCTTCCGAGTACGGTGGCCGTGATGATTGGGCAGTTCGCATGAGCTACCAACGCGCGGAAAGCCAACTTAGCGAAGTCCGCACTGCAATCCGTGCCTTCTCCTCCTACAACTGTGGCGGACGAAGTGATCGACGCGACGACTATATTCGTCCGGAACCTCGTGGACGCGAAGGCTATTCACGCCCACCCTTCACTAGCCCTGAAGGCGTGCGACGCGATTAATTTACTGAAGATAATAAAAGGAGTGTGACCCATGAATTTTCGAAAAGCATATTCAAACCTCAAAGGCGTAGTTGTTCTTGCTAGCCTTTGCCTTAGTGTCCTGAGTCAAGCGATGTCGGCGCGCTCACGAGAGCAAGTCGAACAAGTTGTCCGTAGCGGACAACTTCGTCCTGGCGCCTTTTACGGAGAGACACTGGATCGCGCAAAAACTGCCTTTCATCTGAGCGTGCAGCCTATTGATATTCGAAAAGGCAGCTTCTTGGGTGTCATCGTTCAACTCGGTGAGAAGAGTAATCCCAAGAAGAAGATCATTTCGACTCAGGTCGCAGCTTATGTGATCGATCCCGTGGCCCCCAGCATGTACATGATGACCCCGCTTACTATGGGTGAAAACAATCTGTCGCTTTGGGATGATCGACCCACTTTGCAACTTCAAATTTCACAAGAACGCTTAGTCGTAAGTCGAGTGGAAGGCGAAGGCTCTCCTACTGATGCAGAGGCTGCGGGATTCCGTAGCACAATCGGATTCGATTATGATTCGCCCTTTCGCCTAAGTAGCCCCAATGATGGCGTCTACGGGAAAGAGACTCGCCAAAAGAACATGCAACTTGCCATGACCAATGGCGGCCAAATGGTGGATGCAGCGCTGAATCTTTCTAACTTTCAGCTCAACGGAACTTACAGCGCACGAAGCTACTTGGATGCCATCGCAACTTTGCGTGGAACAAAAGTAAGCGTCTATGGAACTCAGGAAGAAAGCACGCCGCGAGCCATCTATGTCAATCTGCAAATCGTAGATTCAAAGAACCGCGTCACCAGCGACAACGTCCTGGTCTTTACTTTGACGAATCGTGGCCCCGGCCGTGGCTACTTGCTGCCCAGAACAAACTAAGTACTCGATTGAAAGATCTGAGGAGGAAAGCACTATGAAGTTCTCTTGGAAAGGAAGGCGATGCATGCCGGCAGTTCACACACTCCTAATTGCCGCAGCTGCATTTGCACTTTCTCCGGCGCTATCTGCAACAGAACCGAAAGCGCGTGAAGGAACTCAGGTCCTGCTCTCACCCTCTGATATCGAAAATCTTAAAGTTTGGATAGAAAACGCAAAACACGATCTGGAACTTTTGCAAGACGACACTCGCCGAGGAACACTCGAAGAACGTCGAGTTCGCATAGTCCGTGATTTCGAGGCAATCGTAGGTCGATCGAGTCGCAAAGAGAACGAAATTCTTATGCGCTACACCTTGAACCGTGCGCTGGAAGTTGACGAACTCGTGGGTGCCCATCCGGCGCCCTCAGAGCTTCAATCCCTTGTTGCCTTTCTGGATTCGACTGTCACGCTCTCCAAGAGCTTTTACACAGACGACATTAGGTACCTGGAAGCCATCGGACGGGGGGCCAGCCCTGAGCTGCAGACGCCGATGCCCGTTTTTGCCTATCAGTATGCCGAAATGATTTTGCGCTTTTCTCGAACCTTCTTGAGACCCGAACTTGAATACAGCATCACTTTCAACGCCTTGGGATGGCTTGCAAACGATCTCAATTCAGAACGCAATTTGATGAGAATCCAGTTCGCTGAATCGATCATGCGCATTGCGCGTATTCAAAGCAAGTATCCTGAAAAACCAAAGGCTACCGATCTTAGTTTGTTGCGAAGTATTCGTGATTTCAAATACGAGTACCGCGAACGCGTCCTAAAGCACATTCTGAGTTTGAACACGGAAATCCGAGACAGCTTGGAGCGTGCCGAACGGAAGCGCGCGGAAGACGAGCGTCTGGCCAAACTGAGCGCCGAAGAACGTGCCCGAATCGAAAGGTTAAGTCGCGAAGAGCGAGAGCTTGAGGAAAGCTTAATGAGAGACATCGCCCGCTTAGGCCCCAACGTCATTCGCGTCGTCTGGGCACAATTTGGGCTTGAAACGAAAAATACCACACGAGTCCTAGCCAAGTCATGCAATCGAATTGTCGATTCCTGTTCCTTTTCCGTCAACGGGCACGAACTGGGCGATCCCTTGCGTGGCCATTCTAAACGTTTTGTTGCCCGCTGGACCTGCGGAACTGATCCTCAGGTCTACCAACTAAGCGCAGGAACGAATTACCAGAGCAACGCTCACGGGAGCACGGTCCACCTGCGTTGCCCGGGCCCCGAGAAAGTTCCAAGCCCCAGCGATCCTCAGTACATCAAAATTTCTCTGGCTTCCTTCGGCGACCTAACGGGAAATGCGACCGACCACGTGCGCGCGACCTGCGAGGGATACAAGAACTGCGACTACCTCATCACTAGCCAGGCACTTGGTGACCCCATGCGCGGCATTTCCAAACGATTCCTCGTGGAATGGTCTTGCGGCAATGACCCCAAACTGAAACAGAGGATTGTCGGAACCAATCACGCAAACAACGCAGATGGAAATAAAATCACAATCTCATGTGAATAAGAAATGAAGGATTGTTTATGAAAAACACGAAAAGCCTGACTCTGCTATTGAGCACGATCTTGATCGCATCGCATTCTATCGATGCCATCGCGGCCAATGGAATGGGGCAAGACGCAAAACTTGTTCGCGAAGGAACCCGCGTCCTCCTCTCCCCCTCTGAAATTGCTGATCTCAGAGTCTGGGTAGAAAATGCGAAACACGATCTTGACCTGCTGCAAGACGACAATCGCCGAGGCACACTCGAAGAACGACGCATTCGCATCGTCCGGGATTTCGAAGCAATCGTGGGTCGTTCGGGCCGTAAAGAGAACGAAATTCTCATGCGCTACACCTTGAACCGCGCACTGGAAGTTGATGAACTCGTCGGCGCCCATCCGGCGCCCTCGGAGCTTCAGTCACTTGTTGCCTTCCTAGATTCGACGGTCGTACTTTCCAAAGGTTTTTACACAGACGACATCAAATACCTGGAAGCCATCGGACGCGGTGCCAGCCCTGAATTGCAAACTCCAATGCCGGTATTTGCCTATCAATATGCTGAAATGATTCTACGCTTTTCACGCACATTTTTGAGACCCGAACTTGAATACAGCCTCACCTTCAATGCGTTGGGATGGCTGGCAAACGATCTCAATTCGGACCGCAACTTACTCCGCATCAATTTTGCTGAAACGATTACGCGAATTGCCCGATTACAGAAACGCTTTCCTCAACAGCCGCAGGGACATGACCAACAGCTCTTGAAAGATATCCGTGACTTCAAATGGGAATATCGGGAACGCGTGCTGAATCACATAGAAAACGTCAACGCAAACATTCGTGAGGCTTTAACTCACGCTGAAGCCAAGAAGGCCGAAGATGATCGACGGGCCAGGATAAAGGAAGAAGAGCGCAAGGCTGAGTTGGCCCGGATCGAGCAAGAGAAGATTGCTGCGGAAGAATCTCGTCGCAGAAAGATTGAGGAAGACGAGCGGCTGGAAAAATTTAAGCGCGGGATGATTTCGAGGAACGATCTAATCTCTGAACTACTAAGCTATGATCGAGAGTCCGACCGCCTTTATGGACGCGTCTTTGTTTCCCGAACATCTGGAAGAGTCTTTCAGTTTGATATCAAAAATGGTGGTCTTCGCCTAAGTCACGGCGCGAACGAAAGTCGCCACATCGAATCCATCGATGGAGACTATCTAGTTCATATGAAAGATGGCTCGCGTTGGTCACTCGCGCCAAACAAGGATCCAAATTGCATTGACTTCTTTTTCAATAGTGGCCGAGACACTCTTTGTTCCAGCGCAACACTTCCAATCAATCACAAGGTGGATCGTCGTGGCATCTATGTAAGCCGGAACTCTGCCCGCTACCTAATCCTGGAAGGTAAAATTGATCAGCCCGAAGCCACCTACGTTCATGGCAGCCCTTATGGCCCCTACAAGCCAATATTCGAATCACCCAACGCCCTTCGCTACAGTGTCGGCGGCACTCTCTATACCTTTGAGTGGATCGACGACAATTGTGTGTCATTCAGCTGGGGCAAAGCAGAATCTGACACTCTCTGTCGCAATCGCCAAAACGACTTAGTTCCCCATGGGATTTATCGCTCCCAGAGTAGCTCGCGGGAAATGATTTTCCGAAAAACCGAAAACAATTCCATGGATGTCGAATACACCGGCAATGGACCCCGCACGAACTTTATTTATGAAAATGGCGTCGGCTACATTCCTCGATTCAAGTTCGGATTTGAGGTTGAAGACAGGCGCTGCATCTTGCTCATTTGGGGAAACACCAGCACCGATCGACTCTGCCGCCGGGGAGATGACTGATCGTGAGGAGTGGGACCCAACTCGGCTTCGTTGCCTCTCTCGTAATCGGATGTGCTGCCGCCGCGTGGAGTGCTGATGATGGCAGAACCTCGCGCGAGGGAACAAAAATTATTCTTTCCCGTGAGGAAGTCGCAGACCTGCAACAGTGGGTTGAAAACGCAAAACATGATCTTGAACTCCTGCAAGACGATACCCGCCGGGGCACCCTTGAAGAGCGACGTGATCGAATTATCCGTGAATTCGGGCTCATTTTGCGTCGCTCGAATAAAAAAGAAAACGAAATTCTTATCCGCTACACCTTAAATCGCGCCCTTGAGCTGGACGAATGGGTCGGCCCAGATCCTGCTCCATCGGAATTGCAATCTCTTGTTGGTTTTTTAGATTCGACGATCGAGCTCGCAAAAACATTTTATGCAGACGATATGCGCTACCTTGAAGCCATTGGTCGAGGTGAGGATCCCACCCTTCAAACTCCCATGCCGCTCTTTGCCCTGCAGTATTCGGAAAGACTCCTGGCCTTCTCAAGAACCTTCATTCGTCCCGAACTTGAGTACCGCATCACCTATGCCGCACTTGGCTGGCTTGGAAATGATTTAAATTCCTCTCGAAATCTGGCCCGTATTCAATATTCAGAAGCCATCAATCGCATTGCGCGCCTTCAATCAAGATTTCCACTGGAATCCGTCGGTGATTCTCAAAAACTCCTCAAGCAAATTCGAGAATTCAAATGGGAATACCGCGAACGCGTTTTGCAGCAGGTCCAAGCCACCAATCAAGATATCCGCGAAGCATTTGAACGTGCAGAACGAAAAAAACGCGAAGAGGAGCGTCTAGCAAAACTAAGCGCCGCCGAACGGGAAGCTGAACTTCGAAAATTGGCAGAACGAGCGGAAGCAGAAAAACGGCGCCGAGACGAGGAAGCCGCCCAAAGCGAGAGTGATCGTGCACGTGAACGACTACTTGCCGAGATACTCAGTCGACAGGTGGAAAACGATCGCAAACTGCCGTCCGCGAATACCCTAGAAAATTCTGAGAAAATAAGAGAATTCCGAAAGCTGGTCGCCGGTCAAAGCAATCACGCCACCGGAAATAGCCAAGTTGAACTTTTTGTCCTAGGTAACCTCAACACCCTTTCCACGCGTGAGATCTTAGAAACCTGGGATCTTCTTCGTGACCCCAGCCATCACGCCGGTCGAAACGAAGATGAGGCCGTCGCAGAACGCATTGTTCGAAAACTCCTTGAAACTCGAAAAACCCTCCGAACATTTTCGCCTGCGCACCTGATCGCGATGAGTCAAAAACTCTCGAATGCACAGTCCAATTTGGCCATTCGTGATTTCGCTATAGAAAAAATTAATCAACTCACCACAGCCGAGATTCTTTTACTCATCGGAGCACTGAGGGATCCGACTCACCACGCGGGTGAAGCCGAAGATGAAGTTGTCGAAGAAAGGATTCTAGCGAGCGTCGCCGAAATCCTGAGCGTCAAACCTCGCCCCAATATGATCGCTCCCTCTGGAAACTTTTCCGATCGATTCAAGCAATTCTGTGGATTTGTCGAGCGCAGCCAAAAGACCGTAAAAAGAAATGAACTCATCCGAAATTTTTTCCATGCAAACAAGACAGGCATGGAAACAAATCAGGGCACCAAACTTATCGGCTATCTTATTGATCCGAGTCACCATGCTGGGGCACTCGAGGACGAAGCCATCGCCGCAGAGATTCAAGGTTACTTCATTGGACGTTTGAGTGGGGGGAAATAGAGATGGTGAAATTTTTTTTGCTTTTGAGCCTAATCTCAACCCAGGTATTTTCTACAGTGGAAATTCCAAGGGAAGGCACCCAGACCCTTTTGTCCCCGTCGGAAGTCGCAGATTTACGGCAGTGGATTGAAAATGCTAAAAATGATCTTGCAGCCCTAGAAGATGAAACACGCCTTGGAAACCTTGAGGATCGCCGTCGACGCATCACTCAGGAATTTGAGGCCATTGTTTCTCGATCAGCGAAAAAGGAAAATGAACTTCTTACGCGCTACACCCTCAATCGATCGCTTGAGATTGACGAACTGCTCGGCGCGGACCCCGCGCCCTCTGAGCTGCAGTCCCTTGTAGCTTTTCTGGATAGCACCTTGCGACTTGCGAAGGGTTTTTATACTGACGATCAAAAGTATTTGGAAGCGATGGGACGTGGAGACAAGCCCGAGCTGCAAACTCCGATGCCCGTCTTTGCCTACCAATATGCAGAAATGATCCTGGCATTCTCGCGCACTTTCATTCGTCCAGAACTAGAATATTCCGTGACCTTCAAGGCTTTGGGCTGGCTTGCAAACGATCTCAACTCTTCTCGAAATCTTGATCGCGTCCAGTATGCTGACTCCATTTTACGCATTGAGCGACTGCAGAAGAAGTTTTCCGAGAATAACTCCGCAGAAATTGAAACGGTTTTGAATAATATTCGTCTATTCAAATGGGAATACCGCGAGAGGATTCTGCTAGCACTTCTGAGTCTACTTCCGAATGCCAACTCGGTAACGATTGGTGTCCCAATTCTGCAGGAGGTCGAAGACTCGCCTTCGATGGAAAGTGACAACAGGCCTAGCGACTTGGAAGCTTGTAAAAGAGAAGCCGCACTTTTGATTTCCTCTGCAGGCGGGGAAGCCTCGATCGCAAAGGGAATCAAAAGTTGTTTTGCTGTACAAGCCCTGGCAGCCTTCAAAAAGAACCTCTCACTTCGCTGGACAACCGACGCACTGGTTAAGGTCACAAATCCCCACCAGGTGAGAGCTCTTGGAGCCGTCTCGAAACATGAATTTCGATCCTTCTGTTTAGAGCACGCGTTAAAGGTCGACAACGAATGGGCAGCAAAAACTTATGCATTAGTAGTGGACAATTCCTACGGGGAATGGGAAGTCGCTGCCGCCGCAAAGGTTAAGTTTGAGGAGCAGTACAAGGCCTTTCAAAGCGTCCTTCGTTTTAACTACAAAGATTTTTCACTGAGCGCAGCTCTTTCTGTAAAGGACAATGCATTTGCCTTGGAAGCTCTAACCGTGATTATTGATAAGTCTTATTATCAGTGGGAAGTAGACATCGCAGTTCAAGCCAGATCGGCGATTCATGTGGAACTCATACGCAACATAAAAAACAAGGGAAACTACACGGCCGAGGCTTTGCGTTCAGCTGTCGCCTACTGAGGGGATTGGAGACTATGAAACTGCTTTATCTAATTCTGGCGCTGGCGCTACATGCTCCAGCCACCCTGAGCGCAGTGCGAGAAGGAACCCAGGTGCAACTCTCACCCTCTGAAGTTGCCGACCTTAAACAATGGGTTGAAAATGCAAAGCAGGAACTGACTTTGCTACAAGACGACACGCTCCGGGGAACACTAGAGCAGCGTCGAAAGATGATCATCCAGGAATTCGAAGCCATCGTGAACCGGTCTTCGAAAAAGGAAAATGAGCTACTCACACGCTATACGTTGAATCGTGCTTTGGAGATCGATGAACTTGTCGGCGAATCACCCGCACCTTCGGAACTGCAGTCTTTGGTTTCATTTCTTGATTCCACCATTGTACTTGCGAAATCTTTTTATACGGATGATCAGAAGTATTTAGAGGCAATCGGGCGACGGGAAAAACCTGAACTGCAACTTCCGATGGCGGTCTTTGCACATCAATATGCGGAAAATCTTTTAGAGTTTTCCCGCACCTTTGTCCGCCCCAGCCTCGAGTATCAGATCACCTATAAAGCTCTCGGCTGGCTTGCAAATGATCTGAATTCGGAACGTAATTTGCTACGCATTCAGTTTGCAGAGAGCATCACCCGTATTGCTCGACTCCAGGGTCGCTATCCGGAAACAGCCAAAGACGAAGATGCGGAGCTTCTGCAGTCGATCCGGAAATTGAAATGGGAATACCGAGAACGTGTGCTCCACCACGTTCTGGAGGTCAACAAAGAAATCACAGACGCCATCAAGCGGGCAGAGGCTAAACGCCGGGAAGATGAACGACTCGCTCGCTTGACAGCCGAAGAGCGACGACGTGAGGAAGAAGCGATCAAGCTCACCGAACAACTGCGAATCGAACGCGAGGCTGCCGAGAAAAGAAAACTTGAGCTCATTGCGCGACTCAAAGAATCTCCCTGGGAAGTCAGTGAATCGCCGATCGAGCTTGATTCGAAAGTTTGGGCGCGTTGGAGTGATCACGCAGGAATCGCCAAGGTCATTGATCGACGAGGAGATTCCCATTTGATTCGTTTTGATACGGAGAGCTCCCCGCGGGAAGGCTGGTCCAGAGCAAGTCTGGCCGTTCGAGAAGGCTGTGCTCTTCCCATAGGCTCTCGCCACCCGATTTGTGTTGGCGATAAAATTTTTGCGAAATGGAGCAATCACGCGGGGCCAGCAGCCGTTGTCGGGATTGCCGGAGACAGATCATTCCTTATCCAATTCGATAGTGAATCCCTGCCGCGATGGGGCTGGTCGGCTGCATCCTTCGCTTTGAATGTGAGCGGAGCCTGCATTGAACAATTTTGCGTCGGGCAACGGGTCACGGCTCGATGGGGCACGAATTGGGCAGGCGCTACACTCGTTGGCGTAAGTTCCGATCACTCTTCATTCGTAGTTCGCTTCGACAACAATTCAACGATCTACTGGGGTTGGACTCCAGAGTCGCTCAGGAGGGCTGAATGAAGATGAAGCTAGCATTTCGGCTTTGTAGTTTCTTTCTAATGTTGACAACATTTGCGCATCCATCTCCTGCGGCCGAGCGCGATGGAACGCTTGTGCTCCTCTCTCCCTCAGAAATCGCTGATCTTCGTCAATGGGTTGAAAACGCAAAGCAGGAACTGACTTTGCTACAAGACGACACGCTCCGGGGAACACTAGAGCAGCGTCGAAAGATGATCATCCAGGAATTCGAAGCCATCGTGAACCGGTCTTCGAAAAAGGAAAATGAGCTACTCACACGCTATACCTTGAATCGTGCCTTGGAGATCGATGAGCTTGTAGGTGATTCACCCGCACCCTCGGAACTGCAGTCTTTGGTTTCATTTCTTGACTCCACCATTGTCCTTGCAAAATCCTTCTATACAGATGATCAGAAGTATTTAGAAGCAATTGGTCGCCGCGAAAAACCTGATCTTCAATTACCGATGGCCGTTTTTGCGCATCAATATGCTGAGAATCTCTTGGAATTTTCCCGAACTTTCGTCCGTCCCAGTCTTGAATATCAGATCACCTATAAAGCGCTCGGATGGCTTGCAAATGATCTGAATTCGGAACGTAATTTGCTTCGTATACAGTTTGCAGAGAGCATCACCCGGATCGCTCGACTTCAGAGTCGTTACACCGCAGAAGCCGCGGGAAACGATGCAGAACTTCTAGAGTCCATTCGAAAGTTCAAATGGGAGTATCGCGAACGAGTTCTTCAACACGTTCTTGAAGTCAACACGGAAATTTCGGAAGCCATCAAAAGAGCCGAAGCCAAGAGACGAGAAGACGAACGCTTGGCGAAACTTTCAGAAGAAGAAAGAGCCCGCGAGGCAGCTCGAACGGCGGCAGAAAAAAAATGGGCCGAAGAAAATCGCCTATTTTTGGAAAAGCTGGAAGGAAGCCACAAGGAAAACGCCAAATATTATGCTTCGATACTGAAATTTCATCCGGAAAGCGGTGAAATTTTTGGCCGCGTATTTCGCTCCTCCACCTCTGGACGGATCATGGAGTTCACGCTTCAGAACGGAAAGCTGGCTGCCAAATATCGGCACCAAAATTATTATTCCGTGAGTACGAGCGTTGAACTCTTTGACGGAGAATTCCTCCTAAGCATGACTCGGGACAACGCGCGATGGAGCGTTTTTCCCTCAGGAAAGGACTGCATTCTCTTTGACTTTAAGAGCGGAAAGGACACGCTTTGCGATTCATCGAAACTTGATGTCAGAACCAAGAGCAGTCAGCTAGGAGTCTACCTAAGCAAAAAAACTGCTCGGTATTTCATCATCAAAAATGTCAACGGGAAAACTGAAATCACCTACAATCACGCTCGTATCTATGGTCCGGCTTACGCGAATTTCCAATCTCCTAATCAAATTAAATACAGCCACGACGGCAACCAAAGCGAATACCTCTTGGAATGGATTGATGAGAACTGTCTAAAATTCAGTTGGGGTTGGGCAGAATCGGATGTCTTATGCAGAAATCGCGCAGTTCAGGTTGTCCCCCACGGAATTTATAGGTCCGGATCCGGAAGAGAAATGATCTTTCGTCACGCAGCGGATGCTTCCGTTACTGTTGACTACAACCACACCCCCGGACAGCGAGATGTAATCGTGGAAAATGGCGTGGGCTTTATTCGGGATTTCCACTGGGGATTTGAAATTGAAAGCGCTAGCTGCCTAAGCATTTATTGGGGCTACGGAGATAAAGATCGGCTCTGCAAAACGAATAGAGATAAAGAATGAGATCTTTTAATTTTAACATCCTATTGTTATTTTTTACCTGTTTTCTTTGGTCAAATCTGAGTCTTGCCGTGGAGAGCGAGAAATCTCGTGAAGGAACAACTATTCTTCTAACGCCCGAAGAAATTGCGGATCTTAAGGTCTGGGTTGAAAACGCCCGGGAAGATTTAAGTCTTCTGCAAGACGATACGCGACGTGGCACTCTAGAACTTCGCAGAAGCAAAATCGTGCGAGAGTTCGAAGCCATCGTGGGTCGATCATCCCGAAAGGAAAACGAGCTTCTCACACGATTCACCCTGAACCGAGCCTTGGAAATTGACGAGATGGTGGGCCAGAGTCCCGCACCATCCGAACTGCAATCGCTCGTATCATTTCTAGATTCCACGATTGAACTTGCTAAATCATTCTATACGGATGACCAAAAATATTTAGAAGCTATTGGGCGTCAACAAAAACCGGAATTGCAAATCCCCATGTCTGTTTTTGCGCTTCAATATGCTGAAATGATCCTTCGCTTTTCCCGCACTTTCATTCGACCTGAACTGGAATACCAGGTCACCTTCGCCGCTTTGGGCTGGCTGGCGCATGATTTAAATAGCGAGCGCAATCTGTCCCGACTCCAGTTTAGCGAGAGCATCACCCGCGTTGCGCGCCTTCAAGGCAAATACCCACAAATGCCGACGGGCGATGATCAATCAGTCTTGATCGAAATTCGAGAGTTCAAATGGGAATATCGAGAGCGAGTGCTGATGCACATCAGTTCTGTAAATGCAGAGATTCAGGCAGAGATAGAAGCATTGAAAAAAAAGAAAGCTGAAGAAGAACGTCTCGCCCGTCTCAGTGAAGAGGCAAGGCTTAGGGAGATCGCCGAGAAAGAGAGGCTCGCGCGCCTGAGCGAAGAGGAGCGTTTAGCTCACATTCAAAAACAAGAAGCCGAACGCGCGCTCCAGGAGCAATTGGCCGCAGCGGAGAGCGCGCGGGACCGATTGGCGATTTTGCTTTTGGGACGCCCAATTTCGAAGCCAGTCGAAGATTGGTACTCAGATCCACTAGAACTGTGTTCGACAATGATTGCAATCAGCACATCAAGTGCCAATACCTGTATAGCGCTTCTCTCCGGAGAAAAACTGGATGCACGCGTAGTCGACGCTCTGAAAACTATGGTTAGCTATTCGGTTTCCAGCGCACTTAATGCGATCTCGGCAGTTAAGAATAAAATCGTACAACGTGACATCGCGAAAGCTTTGATCTCGATGACAAAAATTAGTGCCTCAACCGCAGCACGCTTTGCAGAAATTGCTGGTAATCACTCATATCAGTCCGAGGCAGTAGACGCTTGTTCATTCATGATCGCCTACGGTGTCTCTGAAGCTTTGGACTGCTTCACATCGGCGCGAGATGGGGTCTTCGATCCCAACGCTCTGCCCATCGTCAGAGACATCACTCGATACAGTGTAAGTTCTGCGGCAACTACCATGAGAGCACTTAAAAACAAAACGATCAGTGCCAATATCCTGCGGAATTGCCAAGCCATGGTTGCATATTCGGCCAGTAATGCCGTGGCCTGCGTTCAGTCGGGAGTACGAAATGTCGAATGACCGTTTGAAAGCAAAGATTTTGTTCCTTCTTATAGGAATATCCTTCCTAGGCATCTCTGGAATTTCAAAGGCTAGCGAGTCACGAGAAGGAACGAAAGTTACGCTTAGCCCAGGCGAGGTTGCTGATCTTCGACAGTGGGTCGAAAATGCCAAACATGAATTAGGAATACTGGAAGACGAAACGCGAAGGGGTCGGCTGGAGCAAAGACGAGAACGCTACGTGCGCGAATTTGCCGCGATCGTTTCGCGGTCTGCATCAAAAGAGAACGAATTACTAATGCGTTATGTTTTGAATCGTGCGCTATTTGTCGACGAACTCATTGGTCGAGATCCGGCGCCCTCGGAACTGCAGTCCCTGGTTGCGTTTCTCGACTCTACAATTGATCTTGCTAAAAAATTCTACGCCGACGATCAGAGATATCTTGATGCAATTGGCCGCGGTCAGAGTGCGAATTTTGAAACGCCGATGCCCGTCTTTGCTTATCGCTACGCTGACTTGATTCTTCGCTTCTCTCGCACCTTCATCCGCCCCGCATTTGAATACCAAATTACATTTGCGGCACTTGGGTGGCTTGCCAACGACCTAAATTCTCCGCGTAACCTTGATCGCATTCGCTTTTCTGAGGCCATTACAAGAATTTCCCGGCTTCAGAGTCGCTTTCCCGAAATTCCCACGGGAGCAGATTCCTCCCAACTAGAAGCTATTCGCGAATTTAAGTGGGAATACCGAGAACGAGTCCTGAAGCATCTGGTTGACACAGTGGCGGAAATCAAAGAGGCCGAGGCACTTGCCCGCCGTATAGCAGAAGAAGAAAAACGTTTGGCGCAATTGTCCCTCGAGGAACAAGCCAAAGAACGAGAGCGCCAAGAGCGAATATTGGCCCGGAAAAACAAGGGAGCTCCTCCTCAAGGCTCTTTGATTTCAAGTCTCGAAAAGACAAGCGAATTGTATCAAAAGATCCGCCGCTACGAGAATTCTGCAGAGGATGTCGCGAAGGGTTTAGCTGCCGCGAAGAAACTGGCCCAGACCCATCATTTTACATTGGAGGAAGCAGTCGACTTCTACGTAGAAATTTTAAAAACTTTCGGAGGAAGTCAAACGCAAGAGGCACTCAGTCTCTATGATTTACTGCAGGACAAGTATCTTTCCATTGCCGATAAGCGCGAGTCCGACGTGGCTGATCTATTCAAAGCAGTAAAAGTCATTAGAGATTCAGAAAATGGCGAAGCCGAGGTCCACAAAGTTTTTTCGGGCCTCAGAGACGTCTACAAGAAATCAGAAATGCTGATACTTCCGGTGGCCAAGGAAATCGCGCGTCTCAATAAACAACTCGGAAACGGTGGCGAAACAGCTATCGTCATATCCATTCTCCAGAATGCGGAGGCACTATTAGACCGAAGCATTCCGTTGCCCAGCATCGTCGATTGCCTCATTACACTCTCCTCACTCGAAAATGGGATTAATGATGTCGCTACTGGCTTTGATGCAATTCGCTCGGCCGTTTTCAACAAAGGCGTGAAGTTTGATGAAGCGGCTCTTGCCTACCAAAAATTACTGAGATCAGCGGGTTCCGGTGAAACCGCTGCAGCGATCACTCAATACAATCAACTTGTTGATGCCTACAGAAAACCCTAGACCAAGCACCTTCTTTCTTAAATCTGGCTTGCCAAAGTCGCTAAGATAGAGAAGAGTTTCGAAATCGTAAAGATATCGGCGGCATAGCCAAGTGGTAAGGCAAGGCTCTGCAAAAGCTTCACCCCCGGTTCGAATCCGGGTGCCGCCTCCATTTTTAGAAAATGAACTGACTAAATGTCAGTTCATTTTCTAAAAAGCCCGAAGCTTAGATCGCGAGAGCG
>CAZWNW010000001.1:602691-665438 GCA_964636255.1 uncultured Bacteriovoracaceae bacterium
TTTCTAAAAAGCCCGAAGCTTAGATCGCGAGAGCGAACTAAGCGCAGGGGTAGAAGGTTTCAATCCGAAACAAAATCTAACTCTCCCTGAGGAGCATTTCTGACTAAATGTCAGTTCATTTTCTAAAAAGCCCGAAGCTTAGATCGCGAGAGCGAACTAAGCGCAGGGGTAGAAATCTACTAATGGGCTTTTGATCGATGAGACCCACTTATAGTTCATGATCGGATACAGCTATTTCCTTAAAAGGAATTCCCCCTTTCCACCCTTGACTCCCCCGCAAAGACGGTCTTTTTTGACGATTCCTACCGACAGTATTTCAGCCTGCGGCGGGTCAAGTGCTTGGAGTTCCAAGTCGGAGCTATGAGCCAACTCAGTGCACATTTTTTTATTTTTCAGGCCTAAAATCCTGAAATCATTAATAAAAACCCCAATTACCATATGTGACGATACAATATATAGCCATATATGGCATTGAAACCATCTATAGGTTGTGTCACTCTGGTTTTTGTAAACGTTTTCTTCTCTTGGGGAAGAGCAGAAGGCGGGCTCTCGTAGACGGGGAATACGCGTCTAGAGAGAGCAAAATTAGGAGGGCAACAAGTGGATCGAAATGCAGTAGGCGAGGGCCTTCTTCGGAAGGCTCAAGAGAGTTCTAGTCTTGAAAATGAGGTGCGTAATATGAGTGGATTGCAAACAGAATTGAACATCAAAGAAATCACCGCAGTCGATGGACGTCGGGTGCCCTTTAACAATGAGGAAATGATTCGCCTCGTGGTCGAAGCCGGTCATGGCTTTGAAGATCGCGTGAGCGCAGAAACTATCCTGAAGGAACTCGCGAAGAATCTCTTCGAAGGCATGAAGGAAAACGAAATCACGACGGCCGCGATCATGGCCGCCCGCTCCTTCACAGAAAATGATCCCGCCTATTCATTTGTGACGGCTCGCATGCTTTTGCAGAAATTATTCGAGGAAGTCTTGGGCTCGCGACTGACTCTCGCAGAACGCAAAAACGCTTATGTCGGATATCTACCCAAGTATCTCGAGAAAGGCATCGAAGCCGGTCGCCTGGATCCACGCCTTAAGACTGATTTTGAATTATCTAAAATCGCCGAGGCCATTGTGCCTACTCGCGACGAAAATTTTACCTTTTTAGGGCTGCAGACCCTTTACGATCGTTACTTCATTCATGTGGAAGGCACTCGCATTGAAATCCCCCAAATCTTTTGGATGCGGGTTGCAATGGGTCTTGCCTTGGTTGAGAAAACGAAAGAGCTTCGGACCGAGAAAGCCATTGAATTTTACAATGTGCTCTCGACCTTTCACTTTGTTTCCTCGACCCCCACTCTCTTCAATGCCGGCACGCCCTATCCGCAGCTTTCAAGCTGTTTCTTAACGACTGTGCCGGATGATCTTTATGGCATCTATGGCGCCCTTCGCGACAATGCCATGCTCTCGAAATTTTCAGGGGGCCTCGGCAATGACTGGACCTCGGTGCGAGGACTTGGCTCCTACATCAAGGGCACCAATGGGACTTCACAGGGCACCATTCCCTTTTTGAAGGTCGCAAACGACACCGCAATCGCCGTAAACCAGGGCGGGAAACGCAAGGGCGCCGTTTGTTCTTATCTTGAAACTTGGCACATCGATGTCGAGGAGTATCTGGAGCTTCGTAAAAACACGGGTGACGACCGTCGTCGTTGCCATGACATGAATACGGCCAATTGGATCCCGGACCTCTTTATGAAGCGTGTAGAAGCTCAGGGTGAGTGGACACTCTTTAGTCCTGACGAATGCCCGGATCTTCATGACCTTTTTGGTAAGGCTTTTGAAAAGCGTTACGAAGAATACGAGGCCAAAGCAGCCCGAGGCGAAATTCGAAATTTCCGCAAAATCGAGGCACAAAAACTTTGGCGCAAAATGCTCTCGATGCTTTTCGAAACAGGCCATCCTTGGATCACTTTCAAGGATCCGTCTAATTTGCGTTCGCCCCAACAACACGCGGGCGTTGTGCACAGCTCGAACCTTTGCACTGAGATTTTGTTGAATACCAATGCCGAGGAAGTCGCGGTTTGTAACCTGGGTTCGGTGAATTTGGCGGCACACGTCGAGCGCGATGGTGGCATCAACTTCAAGCTGTTGGAGCAAACTGTCCGTACAGCAATGCGCATGTTGGATAATGTGATTGACCAGAATCTTTATCCGATTGCTCAGGCGAAGAACTCGAACCTAAAACATCGCCCGGTCGGCATGGGGATCATGGGTTTTCAAGATGCGCTTTATAAACTGCGCATCCCCTACTCTTCTGATGATGCCGTAGAATTTGCTGATGAGAGCATGGAAGCGATTTCCTACTACGCGATCAAAGCATCAACGGAACTTGCGGCCGAGCGAGGCACCTACTCCTCTTATAAGGGATCCCTTTGGGACAAAGGCATTCTTCCCATTGATTCCATTTCTCATATTGATCGCGAGCGAGGCATCATGGTCGAAGTCGATCGCGAAGCTAAGATGGATTGGTCCGAGATTCGCCATCTGGTGAAAACGCATGGCATGCGCAATTCAAATTGCATGGCCATCGCGCCCACTGCGACAATTTCGAACATTGCCGGGGTTTGCCAGTCGATCGAGCCGACCTACAAAAACCTATTTGTGAAGTCGAACATGTCGGGCGAATTCACGATCATTAATCCCTATCTGGTCGAAGAACTCAAAGCGCGTAATCTCTGGGATTCGGAGATGATTTTTGCTTTGAAGTCGGCTGATGGTGAAATCGCTGACATGGAACGCATTCCTCAGGACATTAAAGATCTCTACCAAACCGCCTTTGCGATCGAACCACAGTGGCTAATTAAAGCAGCTGCGCGTCGCCAAAAATGGATCGACATGGGTCAGAGCTTGAATCTTTACATGGCCCAGCCCAGCGGTAAAAAACTTGATGAAATGTATCGTTTGGCGTGGAGAATGGGATTGAAGACGACTTATTATCTTCGAGCACTCGGTGCGACGTCTGTTGAAAAGAGCACCATCAACACGAAGGATCATAACTTCGTAACTATGATGAGCCCTGTGACCGTCGAAGCCCGCGAGAATTTCCAACCCCAAATGCAGGCCAAAGCCGAAGAACCCAAGCTTTGCTCTATCGAAAACCCTGATTGCGAGGCTTGCCAATAAGGCAAGTCCCCCAAAGGAGAGAAAAACAAATGGCACCCTCAGCTGAAAAAGCTTTAGACCTCACTGATCTCTTGAACGCAGAACAAGCGGATCTCATTGCGCCCAAAGATATTGGAAGTCGCGTTCGCGTCGATGAAAAGCGCATTTTGAATTGCCGCGCCGACGTGAATCAATTGATGCCGATCAAGTACCATTGGGCATGGAAGAACTACATCGACAGTTGTGCAAACCATTGGATGCCGACTGAGGTCCCCATGGCACGAGACATCGAAACGTGGAAATCGAATAAGATTTTGACTGATGAAGAACGCCACATCATCATCCGAAATCTGGGATTTTTTGCGACGGCTGAATCGCTTGTTGGCAATAACATTGTCTTGGCGATTTATAAGCACGTCACAAATCCCGAGTGCCGTCAGTATCTTTTGCGCCAAGCCTTCGAAGAGGCCATTCACACCCACACCTTTCATTACTGCGTGGAATCCTTGGGACTGGATGAAGGACAGATTTTCAACATGTATCGCGAAATCCCCAGCGTCACTAAAAAAGACGCTTATGTTTTGCAATACACGAAAGCCCTGAATGACAACAATTTCGACACATCAACGCCCGAACGTGCGCAAGAATTTTTGGAAAACCTCGTAGCATTTTATCTCGTGATGGAAGGCGTTTTCTTCTATTCGGGATTTGCGATGATGCTTTCCTTCAAGCGGCGGAATCTAATGGTTGGGGTCGCCGAGCAGTTCGAATACATTCTGCGCGATGAATCCAAACACATGGGTTTTGGTGTGGATCTCATTAACCAAATCAAGATTGAAAATCCGCATCTGTGGACTCGGGAACTACAGGACCGCATTCTGCAGATGGTCCGCGAAGCCGTTCACCTCGAAGGCGAATACGCACGCGATTGTCTACCGAACGGAATTCTGGGCATGAAAGCCGAGCTTTTCGAGCAGTATGTGCGCTATGTCGCAGATCGTCGCCTAGAGCGCATCGGACTTGAGCGCATTTTCGGCGACGAAAACCCCTTCCCCTGGATGAGTGAAGTTTTGGATCTCCGAAAAGAAAAGAATTTCTTTGAGACTCGCGTAACCGAATACCAAACAGGCGGCGCGCTTAGCTGGGATTAGGCAAAAAAAGACTGACATTCGTCAGTCTTTTTTTAAGCCTAAGCCCGAAGGGGCGATGCGCAGGCATCGACCCGTAGGGTGCTCGAATGCTACCTCCGGCAGCCCGTGGGTGACACTTTTAGCTTGTTTTTGACACTCAATTAATTGGAGCTGAAGCTTCTCTGCAGATATTAATTTCTTTCAATGGAACCTTTAAAGAATGCATTAGTGACTGGATTTTTAAAGTCGTTAGTTTTTAGCCTGTTGGTTTACAACCTAGGATTTAGCTACGCGAATGCCTGTGAAGAGAGCCTCAGCTCTGATTCGAGCAAAATAGAAGTATTGAAAAAAATTTCCTGGGGAGAAATTCGAGAAAGAAATTCTCAAAAGCAAATTTCCGCTGATGATTTTCGTAGCTTTTTTGCCCTACGCCTGAGCATTGACCAAAAATATCTCGAGGACCTCGCACTACGGAATGAGACACTCGAAAGAGCCGTCGAGAAGTTTGTTAAAGTAGACCGCTACAACGAGGAACGTGACCGACTGTGGTCAATGAGAGGAAGCGTCAATATGAACACTTCGGCAGCCCTGGACTACTACGGATGGGTCGTACGCTTTCGTGGAGAGGAGCTTATTGCAGCAGTAAAGGAAGGAATCATTCCTCCGGACCATGCTCGTTGGCACATGTCAGCACTACATGCATCTCTAGGTCGCTTCCGATTTCGTGCATTTCGCCGCAAGGATAGATGGAACGAGGGACCCTCACACGAAGTGTTATTAGCCAATGATTACTTGAAGCTGGATTCGACTCGCCATATCTTGGCAAATTTTAATTTCGAAGAAAAACTCAAAAGCCTGAATCTAGAGTAGCCCCGTTGACTCTGATACGTCCCCAATGACCATCCGGCCCTATTCGAAAACCTGTTCAGACTTGGCTAGATACAAAAGTCTTACAATGAGCGGCCAATAGTTCCCCTAGGTTGTGTTAAAAATAGAGTAGAATGACTACTGAATTGAAACCCTGGCAACGAAGCTGGTTTTGGACCGCTCCTGGCGAACGAAAAACTTTTTTCTATATTGCTTTGATTCACGTGAGCGCTTTCGCGGGGATCTTGCTTCTTCCCCTGCCCTCGCCATCAATCCTCCTGGGAGCTCTTGCATTGGCTGTCCTAGGTGGCTTTGGAACCAGCCTTGCTTATCACCGAGCCTTGACTCATCACGGACTTCAATTGCATCCGGCGGTCGAGAGGCTCTTCATATTTTTTGCAGTTTTTAATGGTTCGGGTACGCCTCTGAGCTGGGTCGCCAATCACCGAAGGCACCATGCGGAAGCCGACGGCGAAGATGATGTTTCCTCTCCGCTTCATGGCGGATTCTGGTGGGCGCATCTTCGATGGCTCTGGCAAATTGAGCAAAGCCCAGCCAGCAAATACTGCCCGGACATCAACAAACCGTCCTATGCAATTTGGGATCAATTGCAAGTTCCCATCACCGCCGTATCCTTTTTCATTGGATTGATATGGGGACCAGTAGCCTGGTTATGGCTGGGCCCCGTGCGTCTTCTCTTTTCCTTGCACGCTCAATGCACAGTCAACAGTCTATGCCACCTGGGAAGTATGGATCCAAAGAGTCCGCAAAAAGGGACTAGCATTAATATATGGTGGCTCACTCCCATACACTTCTTCCAGGGCGAAAACTGGCACGCTAATCACCACGAAGACCAATCGAATCCCCGCCTGGGTCGAAGCTTTTGGCAAATCGACATCGTTTGGTACCTGATCTTAGTACTGAAAAAAATGGGTTTGGTCCGACGCCTTCGACGTTCCGTAGTTCCTCTTCAACCGGAATTGAGTGAAGTCGTTTCGACGTCCTAAGTAGGGAAAATTCATTGATTGGCGAATTGCTAATCAAAGGTGCTCAAATTTTCCTTAATGAAAGCGCAATGCAATCTTAACCAAAAACCTTCGCCTTAAATCCGGCCTTCAATCCAAAAATTTCCCCGTGATTCTAATGACTTCCACAACAAGTTTCTATTCTTAATCGAATTTTAACTTTAGCATTTTTGACAGAATTCTCATTCTTCAACAACGTCGCCCCCCTACCGTATATTCTGAAAGAGTCCGATAAGTTCCAAATGCATGTAAGTGGAAGGAGCAAGGTGAAGGTCCAAGCAACAACTACGAATATCGCCACCTTGGTGATTGAGAAAGCGACCACGTCGTTTGCTTTGCTCACCCTTGTTGCCCTCTCCGCCTGTTCACCGAAACGCATTGTGGATTTCAATCAGGACCCAAAAGAAGATCCTAAAGCCGACAACGCGTTTAGCGCGGCATTGCTTGTCATGGACAAACGTCCACAGCATACTTTCTCAGATACTCCTACCGGTAGCTCTTCTGGAGTGACTGTCGTGGTCAGCAACCAGGGAAAAACTATAGCTACTGAAATGTCGGGAGTCGGATCACTCTCAAATCCCTTTTACTATCTGGGAGGTTCCTATCCAGGAGTGGGTGGAACTTGCGCTAGCACTCTTGAGCCCGATGAGACCTGCAGCTTGGAATTGGAATTTGCACCTTCAACTGCAACTACCAGCACCAATACTTTGGAACTTAGTTACAACAACGGTGAAGAAACCGACATCGCTCGACTGATTCTGGAGGGCACCGGAGTTATCCCCACTGCGATTCTTTCGATTTCGGAAAGTCCCGTCTTTGATTTTGGAATTGTAGCTGTCGGTTCAACTGCTGATAAATCTTTTGTTATCACCAACACGGGAGGAATCCCCGCCGTGTCCATGTCTGATGGTGCGGGCCTGGCTGCTCCGTTTACGTTTAAAGGTGGAAGTTATCCCGGTACGGGCGGAACTTGCACGGCAAGCCTAGCTGCTGCCGCGACCTGCACAGTTGTTGTTAGTTTTGCGCCCGTTGCAAGCTCCCTCTCCGCCGATACTTTGCTGATTAGCTATGATGATGGAACAAGCACTCAGAATGCCGAACGCGACATTCAGGGTACAGGCGGCCTGGCAAACATTTTGATCAGCGACGGGGCAACTTACAATTTTGGCACACGCGGTGTAGGCTCTACCACGGGTTATACTTTCACAGTCTCGAATACCGGCAACTACATCGCAAGCGGACTCTCTGATGGATTGGGTCTTGCAGCTCCCTACGCTTTTGTAGGCGGAACTTACCCTGGCACCTCGGGAACCTGCGCGGCAACACTTGCGGCATCAGCCACCTGTACAGTCGTCGTTAATTTTAGTCCCAGCGCCAGCGGAACTTTCAATGACACTCTAGTTCTTGCCTATAACAACGGTAATGGCCCGCAGACATCGACTCGTGACCTGACTGGAACCGCCTCACTTGCCGTACTTCAAATCAGTGACGCTGCAACCTATGACTATGGCGTTGTCACAATCGGAACCACGCAATCCTATACATTCACAGTTTCCAACACAGGCGGCTATGACGCGACATCGATTGTCGACGGCGGAACGCTGGCTGCACCCTTCGCTTATAAAGATGGAAGCTATCCCGGCACAGGGGGCACATGTGCTGCGACACTGTCGGCATCAGGAAACTGCACAATCGTTGTTGATTTTTCGCCGGTCGCCGGTGGAAGTTTTAACAGCACGATTGATCTAAGTTACTTTGATGGACAAGCCTCGCAGATAACTTCACGTGACGTCACAGGAACGGGCGGTGGCGCATTTCTTGAAATCAGTGACGGACCAACTTGGAATTACGGCCTCCACTTGCCGGGTGATGTGGTTTCGAAAACTTTCACGGTCAGTAATTCGGGAAGCTCGGATGCGACATCAATTGCTGACGCCGGTGCATTGGCCGCACCTTTTGCCTATTTGGGCGGAACTTATCCCGGAACCGGTGGCACTTGTGCGGCAACACTTGCGGCCGCGGCAAACTGCACGATCGTTGTCGATTTTTCACCTGTTGCTGTCGGCAACTTCACAGACACAATCGATCTCAGTTACGACAACGGTACCGGCGCAGCCAACGCATTGCGCGCTGTCGAAGGCGAAGCATCGCTAGCGATCCTAGCGATTAGCGACAACCCCACATATGATTATGGAATCCGCGCAAGCGGTTCAGTGACTTCCTACACTTTTACACTCAGCAATATCGGTGGAATCGATGCGACCTCTATCGCTGATACTGCAGCTCTTGCCGCACCCTTTGCCTTCAAAGGCGGAAGCTATCCTGGCACGGGTGGCACATGTGGCGCATCACTAGCTGCAGGCGCCGACTGTACACTTGTTGTCGATTTTTCTCCGGTCACGACCGGCAGCTTCTCTGACACGATCGACCTCAGTTATGATGATGGAGTTAGCACCCAAAATGTCTTGCGTAATGTCGTCGGCGAGTCTGTCACCGCTATACTTTCAATTAGCGACGGACCGACCTATGACTACGGAGGTCGTGTCCTTGCGACAACCACCACACACTCATTTACAGTAACAAATTCCGGGGGGCTCCTGGCCTCTTCGATGATGGACGCGGGGGGCCTTGCGGCTCCCTACACCTTCAAGGGCGGAATTTATCCCGGCACGGGCGGAACTTGTGGCGGCACTCTGGCTGCCGGAGCGGATTGCACAATTGTCGTGGACTTCACTCCGGTCGCGGCCGGAACTTTCAACGACACGATCGACATCTCTTACTCTGATGGCGCCAACTCTCAAAATGCTACGCGCGACATTACTGGCAAAGGCGGAACTGCCGTTCTGGAAATAAGCGACGGAGCAACTTTTGATTATGGCCCCGTCGGCGTTAGCTTGACTGCTTCTCATACATTCACGGTAACCAATACCGGCGCCCTCACAGCGAGCTCTATTGCTGACGCCGCCTTGATGGCTGCACCTTTTGCCTATAAGGGTGGAAGTTATCCGGGAACGGGTGGCGATTGTAATACTTCGCTTGCGCCCGCGGCCAGCTGCTTGATCGTCGTTGACTTCAGCCCAAGCAGTGCAGGCTTGTTCGCAGATACAATCGAGCTTTCCTATAACGATGGATCGACAACTGTCTCAAGTTTCCGAGCCCTCGAGGGCACCGGCGCACTTGCTGAACTCACCATTAGCGATGGTCCCACTTATGATTACGGTGTGGTTGTTCCCGGTGGAAACGCGACTCACACATTCACAGTCACCAACACAGGCGCACTTCAAGCTACAGCTATCGCAGATGGCAGTGGACTTGCAAGTCCCTACAGTTTCCAAGGCGGAACTTATCCCGGTACGGGCGGAACTTGTGGAACAACGTTGAATGCGGCCGCCACTTGTACCGTTGTTGTGGATTTTGATCCTGCAAGTGTCGGCTCTTACACTGATACATTGATCATTTCTTACAATGACAGCGTAAACGCACAGACTGCGGAACGCGCGATCGATGGTGAATCGGCTTTGGCCGTTCTCTCCATCAGCGATGGCCCAACTCATGATTTCGGAAACCTGGTTCCGGGGCAAACAACATCGCATACTTTTACAGTTGCAAACACTGGCGGCATGCAAGCGACTAGCCTTGCAGATGCCGGTGGACTTGCAGCTCCGTTTACTTATCAAGGCGGAAGCTATCCAGGCACAGGTGGAACTTGCGGCGCGACTCTCAACGTCGCCGCATCTTGCACGATTGTCGTAGATTTCTCTCCGGCAAGTGTTGCTACGTTCAACGATACAATTGACCTCTCCTATTTCGACGGTGGAAGCAATCAAAACTCAACACGTGATATTACCGGTGACGGCGCGCTCGCGGTCCTCGCGATCAGCGACGGACCCAGCTATGACTACAGTGTTGTCATTCCCGGCAATACCGCGAGCCACACATTTATTGTTTCCAATACGGGCGGCAATATCGCAAGTCTCGTAGCGGATGCTGGCGGTCTTGCTGCACCATTTAATTATAAAGGTGGAGCTTATCCCGGAACAGGCGGCGATTGCGGAGCCAGCCTGGCTCCGTCGGCGACCTGTACGATCATCGTTGATTTTGCACCGCTGGCCGCGGGCGCTTACTCCGATACGATTGATCTTGAATACAATGATGGTCTGGCGACTCAAAATGCCACACGTGACATTCAAGGTTCAGGAGCGGCCGGGACGCTGACGATATCGGATGCACCCAGTTACGATTACGCAAGTGTTCTTTTAAACACGACGGTATCCCACACCTTCACCGTGACCAATGCGGGCGCCTTGGCCGCAAGCTCAATTGCTGACGGCGGAGGGATTGCTGCTCCCTTCGCATATAAGGGTGGCAGTTATCCCGGCACGGGAGGCGACTGCGGAAGCAGTCTTGATCCTGCGGAAAGTTGCACAATTGTTGTCGATTTTACGCCGACCAGCCAAGGAAACTTTCTCGATACTCTCGTCATCAATTATTGGGACGGATCAGCAAACCAATCCTTGAACGAAGACCTTAACGGCGAAGGGGTAAAAGCCGTACTTACTATTTCGGAAGCTCCTACTTATAACTTCGGCATGTTGGTCGTAGGGGCTAGCGCAGAGAATACCTTCACCATTACGAACACCGGCGGCTACGACGCCGCTTCCATTGCCGACGCTGCTGCGTTGGCTGCTCCTTTTGCCTATAAGGGTGGAACTTACCCTGGCACAGGGGGAGATTGCGGAACTGATCTTGCTGCGGCAGCGACTTGCTCGATTGTCCTTGAGTTTACTCCTGCCTCAGATACGGTCTATTCAGATACTCTAGAAATCAACTACAATGATGGAACCGGAAGCGTCACCCTTTCATTGGGCTTGAACGGCTCGGCCGGTTTACCTGCTGAACTTGAAATCACCGATGCACCTTCCTATGACTATGGTTCGGTCGACAACAATACTCTGGCTTCGCGCACTTTCACCATCACAAATATCGGTGGAGTCGATGCAACCTCAATTACTGATGCAGCCGGACTGGCTGCGCCTTTTAACTATAAAGGCGGAAGCTATCCCGGAACCGGCGGCGATTGTGCCGCTACACTTTCCGCATCTGCAAGTTGTACGATCGTGGTCGACTTTAGTCCCGTTGCAAGCGGCGCTTTCATTGATACTCTTTTGATCGATTACAATGATGGTCTGGTCGCGCAGCAACTTTCACTCGACCTCAATGGTACAGGTGTGAATACTGCTCCTGTCGCAACCAACCTCAGCATCACTCTATATAAAAATACCTCGAACAACACAGTAACGTTAGCAGCAACAGATTTGAACCTTGATACACTCACTTACTCCATCGTTTCCGGACCCACGAACGGCAGTTTAGCGAGTGATGATGGCGACAACCTAATTACATACTCACCAACGACTAATTTTACCGGTAGTGATTCCTTTACTTTTAAAGCAAACGACGGCACTGTTGATTCCAATACTGCAACAGTTTCCATCACTGTTGAAAACTGGTGGAACACTTCGTGGAAACGTCGGCGTCTTCTAACGATCGACAATAGCTCGATCTCTTCGAACCTGACCAATTTCCCTGTACTGGTGAAGATCGATTCTTCGCGCATTGATTATGCGCAAACGAAAGCCGCGGGCGCGGACCTTCGTTTCGTGGACGCAGATCACACCACCAGTCTTAGTTTTGAGATTGAATCTTGGGATCCTGCGGGCACTTCGTGGGTCTGGGTAAAAGTTCCCCAGATTGATTCCTCATCCAACACAGATCACATCTACATGTATTACGGAAATACGGCTGCAACTGATGGCCAAAATGCGGCTGGCGTTTGGTCAAATGGCTACCTTGCGGTTTACCATATGAATCAAAGTCCAACCTCTGGCGCGACTATTAATGACAGTACCGGAAACGGAAGAGATATGATTGTTTCCGGTACAGGTTTGGCCCAAGACGCAGCGTCGATTGCCGGCGCCGGAATACTTTTCACGACTGGATCAAGCTCTTATTTAAGCGCGTCCACCTCTGCGTGGATGTCGGACCTGAGTGCTTTTACAGTCAGCGCGTGGACAAAGGCCGTTGCAACGGGCACGGAAACAGGATGGTTTTCGACGAATACCAATCACAACGGACCCAACGGAAACGATGGCAAAATGATGTCTTCGCGTCACTCCGCAACTTCCAATCGCATCATTTCTTCGGCCCGGATTACGGGTGGAGAAACCTTTGTGGAAAGTTCCAACAATGCCCAGACCACAAATTGGCAGCACGTTGCCTTTAGTTGGGCTTCGGGCGGCACGGTAAATCAGTACTTCGATGGTGCATTCAATACGCCCTCGGCGGCCGGCACAGCCCGCACAGGAACCACGACAAACGTCAATGCTGTCGATATTGGAATGGGAAACAAAGACAAGGGTGGAACTACCTGGAACGGGCTCTTGGACGAAATTCGCATCTCCAGCGTCGCTCGTTCGGCCGACTGGATTCGGGCTGAAGAGATGAGCAGCTCTGATAGTTTCTATCTATCCTATGGATCTGAGATCGCGATTCCTTAAATCAATTGGAGCAAAGCACCCCTTGATCTGCTGATCCCTAGCCCTTAATCTTTCCTCGTGAACTTCACGGTCGTTTTCGAAAATTCGGAGATCTTGATCATTGAAAAATCAGCTGGCCTGCTCTCCCAAGGCGACGATTCCGGTGATCAAAGCCTTGTCGATGAAATGAAATCCTATCTCAAACAGGATTTCGTGGGACTCGTGCATCGCTTGGATCGAAATACCTCCGGCCTGATGGCTATCGCAAAAAATCCACAGATTGCTAAGAAGCTTACAGAACAAATTAAAAGCGAGAACTTCGAGAGACGCTATCAGGCTCTCCTCTTTGGTGAATGCCCGGAAAGTTTTTCATGGCAGCATTTTCTGGAAAAAAATCCCAAAAAAAATCATGTCACTGTCTTTCGAAGAGCCAGCCCCAATAGCAAAGAAGCTCGTTTAAAGGGTCAACGACTAAAACTTTTTCCACTTGTCGGAGAGAATAGCGCCTTAGCAACCGATTCAGCCAAAGACCGCTTGGTGGTTTCACTCGTTGAGATTCAGCTGGAAACCGGCCGTTCGCACCAGATCCGTGCACAGGCAGCTTTTGAGGGACACCCGGTTTTGGGTGATCGGCGCTATGGCTCAAAACTCCCCGCAAGTCTTCAACTTTTGGATCGACCTGCCCTTCACTCCTCCTATCTTGCGCTAGTGGTGGGTGGCAAAAAGCTTGAATTTCACTCACCAATCGACTTGACTCCCTTCCCCATCAATGAGGATTAAATGAAATCTGATTATGAGCTTTTGGACTCGGGCGGCGGAAGGAAACTTGAGCGTCTCTCAAAGTGGATCATTGAACGCCAGGCTCCCGTCGCCTTCTGGAAAACTCAACTGACCGCGACCGAGTGGAAAAAAGCCCATGTCGTTCACGTTCGCTCTGAAAAAGGCGGCGGACATTGGAAATATTCTACGAAAGACATGCCGGAATCAATCCAGCTTCAGCTTGGAATCTTAAAGATCAAATCTAAACTAACGAGTTTTGGTCATCTGGGATTTTTTCCCGAGCAAATCACCCAGTGGAAGTGGCTTCAAAATGCGGTCGCCACTTCGGAGCGTCCGCTGAAAATCATCAATTTATTCGGTTACACTGGAGGCTCGAGCCTTGCCTTGGCAATGGGGAGCGCGCAAACAACCCATGTGGACGCCGCGAAAGGCGTGGTCGACTGGGGAAAAGAAAATCAAGAGCTGAACCCGACAACCAAAGACCGCATTCGCTGGATCGTGGATGACTGCGAGAAGTTTCTTGAAAAGGAAATCCGACGGGGACAAAGCTACGATGGTTTTGTAATGGATCCCCCGACATTTGGTCGAGGCACAAAAAACGAAGTCTTTCGCATCGAAGAAAACATCGAGGGGATACTAGAAAAGCTAGCCAAGCTTTGTGGGCCAAGACCAAAACTCATTCATTTTTCTTGTCACACTCCAGGATGGACGACCAAGGTTCTAGAGAATCTACTTCAGCAGCATTTTCAAATGAAGACTGTTGAGGGCGGCGACCTTTTAATCGAAAGCAGCGGGAACGTCCTGCCCATCCCCAGCGGCAGCTTCCTCAGATACGCAGAAAAAGTCTGATTCACGACTGATAGGAGCGGGGGGCCTAGTTCTCGCTGGATTTCAGCTCGTAATAGGGGAGCAGTTCTTTGGTAGAATCAACTGCAAGCTCGATCCAGTGCTTTGTGCCCACTGAAAAAGCGGAGTTTTCCCAGAAGCCGTCCAAATAACGAAAGTCAGCCTGTACGCGCGAAGACGAGCGATAAGAAGCGCAACGCGGATTATCCGGATTGTCCGTAATTTTTTTCGGAATCCACGGAACTTGTTTTTCTAGAACACGCAGCGCGTACATCGTAAACTGATCACGTGCACTGGCGCCGCGGACATTCAAAATTACTTCATAATCCAGCTGAGCCAGGAAGCGCGCCCGCCGGTAATACTCGTAGGCTTGATTACCAAGTTCTGCGACTTCATCGGCAGGAAAAGCATTGGCAAATTGATCCTCGGCGGGACATTTGGGCTGTCGCGATCCCATAGCTGATGCGTTTAATGAAAAGATGAAAGCGAAGACTAACAGGCCGTCTGTAAAAATATTTTTCATGGGCCCATCATAAGGGCTAAATAAGAAGAGCAGAAATTTCTGCCGCAAAAGTTAGGGCTGCAGTGTTCCAAACCTAGAAGCGACGCAAAAATTCCTGTCTATACGAAGTGGCCATCAATCTTAGAAAAGCCGCGCAACCAATATTCTTTCCAGTAATTCGGGGGCGAGGCCGTCAGAAGCAAATCTTTACCAGTGACAGGGTGCAAAAATGCTAAAGTCCGGGCATGAAGTGCCATTGGCACACTCTTGGAATCTCGACGTCCATAGAGTCCATCTCCCAGAATGGGATGCTCCTGCAATTGACAATGCAAACGGATTTGATGCGTGCGACCTGTCAGGAGCTCAGCTTCGAGCCATGTTTTTTCTCCAACGCTTTCCAGGACACGAAAAAGTGTATGGGCGTGCGGGGCCCCCCGCCCCTTGGGAACGTTTTTCCAACGACCCCCGACTTTATCGATGTAACTTTGAACTTCACGACAAGCCTCCGGCCACCGACCGTCGACCACGGCCCAGTAGAGTTTTTTCACCTGGCGATCGCGAAAAAGATCCGTCATGGCCTTATTGATTGATGGATCTTTTCCAAAAACCAACAAGCCACTGGTGTCGAGGTCCAGCCTGTGAAAGAGCACCAGTTTTTGTTGAAAGCGTTTCTCTAAAAGGCCTTGAATGTTCGCGCGCAACTCGTCGCGGGTTTCATGAACAGGAAGACCCGCAGGCTTGTTCACCACAAGCAGCTGCGGGTCCTCGAAAATAATTTCTATCGCTTTTGGATCAAGCATTCTCGCTTGCCGGAGCCGCTTCGGCTTCGGAAGCAACAGGAGTCGCCTTCATCGGACGCGCCGGAAAGCCGCCCTTCACACTGCCCTTGATTGTAACAAAAGCATTCTTATGTCCCGGAATTCCACCGCGAACGAGAACGAAGTTTTTGTCAGCTTCGATGGCAACAACTTCGATGTTTTGAACGGTACGATTTTTTGCACCATGTTGGCCAGGCATCTTCTTGTTTTTGAAAACGCGACCCGGAGTCGAACGCATACCGATCGATCCACCGTGACGGAAAAATTCGTGGTTATGAGAGTGACGGGCACCACGAAAATTGTGGCGAACCATAACGCCCTTGAAACCTTTACCGATGCTGATGCCAGAAACATCGATACGATCACCGATCTTGAGAACTTCAGGGCCCAAATCTTGACCGACTTCGAAATCCTTCAGTTGTTCCGCGTCCACACGAAATTCCTGAACGAACTTTTTAACGGGTGATTTAGATTTTGCGGCATGTCCTGCCTCGGCTTTTTTAATGCGGACTTTTTTCTTGTCTGCAAAACCAAGCTGAATTGCGGCGTAGCCGTCTTTTTCAGGACTCTTGATTTGAAGAACTTTGCAGGGACCGGCTTCGATCACCGTTACGGGAACGACTTCACCTGCTTCGTTGAAAATTTGCGTCATGCCCACCTTGCGACCCAAGAGGGCAAATTTGATCGATGGCTCACGTTTTGCCATGTTGTCTCCTTCTGCTCCGTTTTTTGCATCATGCCGAGGTCCCAGACCTATTGACGTGCGGCACTGCTTGAAGCTTCTAAATTTCCGATTTTGTTAGCACACTTCCCCTTAGGCGCCTAGAAATCAATGCCGGGAATTGACTAGCTTTTAGACAGCTGAGTGCCCAAAACGGGGACAGAAGGCCCAAATAACCCTAACTATAGCTGTAAATTCAATAACTTATGTCCAGAACTCCTGGTCCCTGGCTTGCTCTTAGTGCTGTGGTGAAATCTCTAGAGCTACGTCTATTTTTCAGAAATCCAGGAAGGGCTTTAAAGCTCATTCTGGCGATTTCAGCTGGCCTGGGGCTTTCTAGCCCTGCGTCCGCAGGCGAAAAACTACGTGGCAGCACCTTCTACTTTGGAGGGACCTCATATGACGATTTACCCCGTGCACTTCAAGCCAGATCGAGCCCAGGCACCCATGCCAATTCCCAACAGTCTTCGATAGCTCTTACACTCTCACCTGCCGAAGAGGCCTCGTTCTTTGAAAGTTTAGATTCTTTTTTGGAGGCCGATACAAATATCCACAGTCTGCATGAGACCTACTTTCGAGCTCTCATGCCCTTCCAGACTTACCACACCTTCTACATTCACTCGCGCGACACTCGCCAAGTGCGGATGCACACGGTCGAAGAAGAGTTGGTTTTGCGACGTGAAATGGCACGCCAATTGCGTAACTATCTACTTGTCCGCGGTATTCCAAAATTCTTGACCACTCGCGAAGAAACAAAAATCATCGGTGAGCGTTATCAGACGCTAGTGGGGCAAACGGAAAAGTTAACAAAGATCAACATACGAAGTGAAGACAAAAAGGAAGAATTTTCGCTTGGACTCAATCCCTTCACAGCGAAAACTTGGATCAAATGGGTGAAGAATGATTACTACACCGAACTCAGCCGCTACCTATTCCGCGCAAATTCCACGGTTCTTACGGCTCGCAAGCGATTTAGCAATTTTTATGTCGGCAGCTATTATTACTTCGAATTAAAGCAGCTCGAGCCTTACTATCTTGAAGAACTTAGCAAATCGCTTACCTTTCAGACCGGTGTCATCATTCCCTTGGCAAGCCTGGACGTCTTGGCTGATCTTAGTACCTTCATTCGATACACATATAAATTTTAATGTTGTGACTTTAAAATCACTAAGAAATCATTCGGTGTCTTTTGACCTTTTTTATCTTTGAAAGTCGCCCGAAAAAAATTCACGCCTTCCCGAAGCTCAACGAAAGTTGAAAGCACCAGGCCCTCACCCTCACCAGGTATCAATGCAATTTCCTCCAAGACGCGCTCGGAATCCCGTTCGCGTCTTTCTAGAAGTACGGGGGTATTGTATGCATGGCTCGCTGGATTTCTCTGAAGAATTTTCCGCCACTCGAAACGCACTTGCCGTGCTTCGACGAAAATACGTTTCTCGCTATCTTCGATTTCAGGAATTGGAAGAACCGCGCTACTTATTTTGGCATCGTCACCGCGAACACTGGAGATCGACCGCTGAGGTCGCGCAATGTCTTTCGAAGGTACTAGACGATCACTCCACGCAGGAGAGAGCAAAATAGTGACCAGAGCGAGCCACTGCACAATCGTCCACAATTGGCTTCGCCAATTGGCTTGAATGCTCTGAGCAAGACTCTTCAAAGTGCGCAAAAAATCACCGACCCCTCTCAGTAACGGATCGGAATAAGAGCCGGCTAACTACAATGACATCAACTGACTTAATGGAAACTTAACATATCCCTATTAGATCTGAGCCAGCGGCCGGTCTCAGGGAATTTCTTCGTAAATGAATTCCTTGCCTTCGTAATTGCGCAGGAACCATTTGTTGCCTTCGTGCTTTTTTACGTACTCTGGCAAAACAGGAATTTTACCCCCACCGCCCGGCGCATCGATGACAAAATGAGGAACAGCCATACCGCTTGTATGGCCACGCAATTTTTCGATGATGTTAATGCCGGTCTGGATCGGCGTGCGGAAATGGCTGATTCCTTGGCTCATGTCACACTGGAAAATATAGTAGGGGCGAACGCGCATCATCAAAAGCAAGTGATTCAGACGTTTAACAATTTCTGGATCCTCGTTAACGCCTTTTAAAAGTACCATCTGATTGTTGATGGGAATGCCGGCTTCGGCAATGCGTAAACAAGCATCAAATGCCTCGGCCGTACATTCTTTCGGATGATTAAAATGCGTGTGCACAAACATCGGAGTGTGCGTTTTAATGATCCTAACAAAATCATCCGTGATGCGATGAGGAAGCGTGACCAAATTGCGGGTGCCCAATCGAAAAACCTCTACGTGAGGAATTTTTCGGAGTGATCCCATGATGTAATCCAAACGCTCGTCTGAATTGGACAGTGGATCTCCGCCGGAGATCACAACGTCGCGGATCGCAGGCGTTTTTCTGATGTACTCTAGACCATCATCAATCTGTTTTTTCTGCGCCGCCGATGTGGGATCGGCAACTTTTCTTTTGCGGGTGCAGTGTCGGCAAAAAACCGGACAGTGATGGGTCGTATAAAAGAGCACGCGGTCAGGATATCGATGCGTGATGCCTGGAACGGGCATATCACGCTCCTCGGCCAGAGGATCCTCCATCTCGGTCGGAAGAATAGTCAATTCCCCCATCTTCGGAACACTCTGTAAGCGAATGGGGCAATCAGGATCTTTGGGATCCATCAAAGACGCATAATAGGGCGTCACTGCCATATTGAAAATTTCAGAGGACTTTTCAAAAGCCAAGCGTTCATCGTCAGTGACATCAACACAGGCCTCTAGCTGATCCATGCGGCGCACACGATTTTGCTGCTGCCAGATCCAACTGTTCCAAAGTTCCGCGGGGGTATCAACCCAAGCGCGTCCGCGCGGTGCGGTTTTCCAAACATTTTGTCCCACTCGGTATTCATCTTTGGGGTGGAAACCCAAGTCTTTCGGCGTCATGGAGGCTAAGCTAGTGCCCAGGCCAGGAATTCTCAAGCTGCGGGGAGCGAATCTTCGCAGCGCGCCTTGAAGGCCTGCTCAAGACCCGCTATCAAAGTCTCCCTATGGCAGGATCAAAGATTCGACCAAGTTTCTGGGAACACGATCACTGTGTCCCAATGTCCGGAGATTTAGCCCCTGCGTCGATTTTTGAGCGAAACCGCGACTATTTAGTATTTGATATTGAAACCAAAGATCTGGCGCCGCGCGATGCCACCCTTGAAAATCTCTCAAAATTAGGGATCAGCGTTGTTTGTGCATGGGATTCAAAATCGCAGAAGATGCTCACCTTTTTCGAGGAAGACCTGCCAACTTTCGTCAAGCTCTGTTACGAGCGATTGGTGATTGGATACAACATCCGCCGTTTCGATTTGCCCGTTTTGACTGGATATGGACTCAAACTCGATGGACTGGATGTTTTTGATTTGATGGACGAAGTCGAACGCGGCCTAGGTCGCCGCTTCATTAAGCTTGAATACGTTGCCCAAGGCTGCCTGAACGAAGGCAAGTCCGGCGACGGCAAACTCGCCGTCGAGTGGTTCAAGCAAGGCAAGCTAAAAGAAATCGCCGAATACTGCGCGGTAGACGTCGACGTCACCCACCGCATTTTCCGCCACGGCCTAGACAAAAAATTCCTAGCCGTCCAATTCCCCGAAGCCGACCGCCGTGAGTTTGTCGTTGATTGGGCTTAGCTCGGTCGGAGCTCAGATTAGCGAGGGCACACAGTTTAGAACTCGAAGGTCTTAATGTTTGATCGGTTTGAGTTTTGAGGCTGAATGATTTCGGGATCGCGGCTTAGGGCTGATGTTTAGATCAGATCGGTTTGGGCCGGCTCAGATTGAAAGCGACCTCAGTCTAGAACTCAATCAGATCCAGCTCGGTCGCTTTATCGGCTGGATTAACAGGACTCGATCGGTTTTGGGAAGACTTAGCGCCATCGGGGGCCGGACACACAAAAAGCAGGCGAGAACCAAGCGCCTAGTTTTCACCGAATACGGAATCGGCCCCAGAGGATTTTTTTTCGAATTTTATAACCTGCTCTCATCAAAGCAAAATCTATTGAAGTCAATCGTGGCCGATCCCAATGCCTTTCCCGCACACGTTCCGCGACCAACACAACGACTTAGAAACTCAATGCTCGAGAATCTGCGGTGCAATTTTAATTGACATCGCTACCAATCTGTGGAAATTTCACCCTTGAATGAGATCTCAGCAACTGGCCTTAGGAGAAACTTTTGATTCCAGAAAAATAAAGAGGTTTTTCGGCGGGGCTTATTTGAAAAAAAGTCATGCTAAAACTGCTCGCCCGATTAGCGTTCGCAGGCCCATGCATCTTGTAGTGCGTTCGACACGGGCTACTGGCAGCCAATCTTTTCTATTGCGAGATCGGGATCTTCGAAAAGTTCTCTCAAAACAAGGAAAAAGCTTTGGCGTGAAAATTTATCGCTTTGCGAATGCGGGAAATCATCTGCATATGATCGTGCTTCCGCGATCTCGGGCGGCGTTTCAGAAGTTCTTGAGATCCGTTACAGGAATTATTGCGCGCAAAATTTTGGGTGCCGAGCGCGGCAGTGCTCGGGGCCTTCAATTCTGGGATCAACGGCCATTCACCCGTATCGTTGAATGGGGTCGAGATTTTACGCGAGTGAATCGTTATCTTTTGCAGAATGCACTGGAGGCGATTGGTTTTATTCCCTACCGTCCGCGGGGAAAGTCAAAGCTCGTCGCGATTGCACCTTCGTAGGAATACGCGGTTCCCCGGATTTTACGTAACCTATCTAACGCTGCAATCGACGGCGGCGTGAAATGGGGAGGTCTTTGTCGGATGAGCTGGTGTTTCGCCAGCGAAGTGGATTGTCGCGACCTTCTCGGGCAACACCGGCGGCGTCTTTTTCGCCGTCTTCGCCACCACCCGAAGATCCATAGCCACCGCCACTTCGACCGCTACCACCACCTGAGCCACCTGAACCAGCACTAGCGCCACTACGACCGCCGCCAGCTGCTCCTGCGCCCGAAGCTCCGCCCGTACCGGCAGAGCCCGCGCCACTTCCTACTCCAGCATCACTTTCGCCGGCCTGAAGAGCCGCAAGAGCTTTGTCGGCCTTACTTTCGCCTTTATCATTTAGTTTCTCTAAATCGGAAGTCGGAACGTTAACGGCATTGGAAGATTCACCACTGGGAGCAATCGGAGTCGATGAAGCCAAGGTCGAGCCATCAGCAGTTTTCATCACGCAATAACCGTCCGCATCTTTCACGAAATCTTCCGGACACTCGGCCAATGCGGATTTTGATTTACAAGTTCCGTCTTTAAATTCCATTCCATCGACTTTGTCACAAGCAGCTTTCGCCGCAGCCTGAGAGTCGACATCTTTTTTGTCTTTAGACATCAGTGCGTTGACGCCGAAACCTATAGCTGCACCACCTGCAGCTAGGCCACCGATGATGAGAGCGTTTTTCTTGAAAGAAGACATCATGGTCTGCGCGCCTTTTTCAGCAACAACACACTCCTTCTCTAGCGAGGCGAGTTGACCAGTATACTTGGCTAGATTTTGAGCGTGAATCTTATTTCCTGACGAGACGCACGCGTAAAGTCCTTTAGAGGCTTTTCGCAATTCTTCGATATTCTTTCGAGCGGTGCTTTGGCACAAAGTTGCTTGTGAACTAGCTTCGGTGGCATGCCCACTTGCATTGGTCATGCGATTTGATCCACTTTTGTTTTTTCCAGATTCGGCTCCGTCTACGCCAGCTCCACCCTCGAGTTCGGCGGCTTTCGCTGCAGCGACCGACTTTCCCTTGATTTCTTGAACGTTACTCACAGCTTTGGATGCGTATCCAATGGCTCCGGACTCTTCATCACCAGCATAGGTATCCCAGTCGGCCTGAGTCTCACCGGCCTTTTCACTTGGCTTTTTATCGGGACACGCTGGAGGATTTGGCACCCCAGCCGCAGCCCCCTCCGCCCAAGCCCCCGCAGAGATGCCGAGTGAAAGCGAGAGACCAAGTACCATATACACCAGCGCGTAGAGTCGATGCCCCATATCTCCATGATAACCCGCTCCAAGTCTTCCAACCGTGAAGATTTGATGAAGAATGCTTTGGCTCTCCCGCGCCCTTCCCCCCATTTTCCTGAAAACCTACAGCTAGGCCACCACCATTCCGATAGGAGGAACGTGAGTGTTGCATTGAAGAAGCCACCTGAAAACGATGATCTTGAGGGACCCGAATTAGATTCGCCTCAGCTGATGGAGCTGGTCGAAAAATTGCGGGATATTCCTACTCTTTCTGTTGTCGTGCAACAGGTGATGGCGCTTGTAAATAATCCGCGCGCCAGCGCGACTCAGATCGCGGAGATTTTAAAGCGGGATCAGGTCCTTACGGCTAAAGTCTTGCGACTTGTGAATTCTAGTTTTTACAAACTATCGACCGAAGTTACAGACGTTACCAAAGCTCTCGGATTTCTAGGCTTTAACAGCGTTTCTATGCTTGTTTTGGGAACAAGTGTTTTTTCATCCTTTGAAGTTCAGGCTGCGGACTACTTCAATATTATCCAGTTTTGGAAACATTCTCTGGCGACCGCAATCACGGCGGAAACCATTGCTAAAAAAACACGGCTCGCGAAGTCCGAAGAGGCCTTTACCTGTGGATTACTTCACGATCTTGGAAAAGTAGCCCTCTTTAAAATTTCGCCGAAGGATCTTCGAAGCATAGTGGAAACCGCATCCATCAAGAATATCTCATTTGCCGAAGCCGAAAGTGAATTGGGACTCCCCGCTCACACAGTTTTGGGCGAGCGACTTGCGGAAAAATGGCAGCTTCCGGTGGTCATTCGAAAGGCCATTCGCTTTCATCATCGTGACATCGAAAAAATGGAAAGTATTTATCCCCACATGAAAGCCCCTGTGATGATCACAACCTTAGCAAACACATTGGCGAAACGATTAGAACTTGGGAAAAGTGGTGATTCTCAAAAACCTGAATATCCGCAAAATTATCTGAAGCTGCTTTCAATTTCCCCGACCACAATGCAGGAAATCGAAGAACAAATCCCGAAAGAGATGGACCGAGCGCAAGGCTTTCTGAGTGCCTCGCTTAGCCGCTAGGAAAATAGAGAGGAACAAAAGATGAGCTCTAGCTCCATAAAAAAATTCTTTATATGGATCATCGTGGCCGGAATTGGAAGCGCCGTGGTCTACAGTTTGAAAAATAAGGGAGTTAAACCTGCAGAAATAGCACGCCTCAGCACGAGCCTTGTCGAACTGACATGCGATCCCCGCATCGCAGAAGTTTTTCCAAACATGAAGACTCCCGTCGCACAGAATAGTCACACCGATGGATTTCAGGAAGGCCTCAATGCGCTTGGAAACGCGGATCCTGCAGTGGCCGAGCAACTCTCAGCCCTACTTGATCACGCGGCCGGAGCACGACAACCCGCTAAGCTCTCGCGCGACGAGAGATTCGAGATTCTATCTACAAAGCTTAATGAAAAAGGCTGGCACCCCGCAGCACTTCTTCGTTTCTATAAGCGAGCAAAAAAAGCCGATCTCGCCCTTCTTAGCTCAGAGACCCAGAAGGGTATCGAGAGCCGCTGTGCCGAGATGCTCCCCTATCTGAATCAAATCCTCTCCACTCTCAAGCCCTAGAGTCAAAATTCCGATAGAGAGACGTGGATAAGTCTTCGCTTTACCGGGACTTTTTTGAGGAAGCTGGCGACGCACTTCTGGCAGTTTCGTTACCTTCTCAAAGAATACTCCTGGCCAATGCCGCATTTTCAACATTGATGGCAATGCCCGGAGATGAGCTCGTCGGTGAATCACTTAATATTTTACAATCTGCTCTGCCCAAAGATTTTAATCGCGAACGTCACGTCGATGCGGAGCTATTGCAAAATCCGGGTTTCTACACGGACGTCGCACTGCAATCGCGCGACGGCGTTTTTCATATCGTCAGCGTGAAAGTAAAGCACATCGAACGCGAGGGACAATTAATAGCGCTCGCCGTTTTTTCAGACGACACCGAAAGACAATTGATGGTCCGTGACCTGGTCGCAAAACATCAATCTCTCGAGAATGCCTATCAGGAACTCGAACAAGTCCACACGAAACTTAAAGTCACTCAGGAGAAAATGAGTCAGGCCTCGAAACTTCTCGCACTCGGCGAGCTGGCCGCCGGAATTAGCCATGAGCTCAATCAACCTCTGACGGGAATTCGTGGATTTTCGCAAGAAGTCCAAGACATCCTAAAGACCGAGAAAAAACCAAGTCGAAAGCAGCTTTTGTCCCTCGCGGATGAGATCATCACAAACTCCGACAAAATGGCATCACTCCTGAGTCAATTCAGAAGTTTCGCGCGCCAGGAGAAAAAACAACTCAACGCCGCATCAGAAAAAGCCACGGAGATCTCCTTGAATAATCTCGTGGGAACCGTCTCTCGCCTTTTGCAGAGACAAATGGAAAGTCACGAAATCAAAGTCGCCGTATCCGGACTCGAAAACACGGACTTTCAATTCACTGGACGTTCGCATCCTATCGAGCAAATTCTCATTAACCTCATCACGAATTCGCGTGATGCGATACTTCAAAAGCGTGAACAAAATGCGCGCCTTCGCGGAAAAATTGAGATCTCGAATTCCTGGGATGAAGAATCATTATGGATCCGCGTCTCCGATAACGGCGGCGGCATCCAAGACAGCATGCGCGAGCGAGTTTTTGATCCCTTCTTCTCCACAAAGGAAATGGGCCAAGGCATGGGCCTTGGTCTCTCGATCAGTTATTCACTGGCGAACAGTTTGGGCGGAGAACTTTCATTAGAGAGCACCTCGGCCCTAGGTAGCACCTTTCTCCTTCGTCTTCCAAGACACGGCCAAAATTCAAATAGACCCACAAACGATGGGATGGCCGCATGAAAGAACGCTTTCGCATCCTTGTTGTCGATGACGATCCCTCGGTGCAAAAAGTCATCCGAAGTCGCCTGGACCGCAAGGGCCACGAAGTCTACTCCGCAGCATCCGGCGAAGACGCGGTGGCACTCGCGCACGCGCACGATTTCGAAGTTGTGATTTGCGACATCCGCATGCCTGGCATGGATGGATTTGAAGTCTTGTCGAAACTCCGCGCGCCAACAATCTTAGTTACTGGACACGGCGACAAAGAATCCGCGATCCGAGCGGTATCCGAGGGCGCATTCTCATTTTTTGAAAAGCCTTTTGACTTAGATGCTTTGGAAGTCGCGGTATATCGCGCCGGCGAACGCTATCGACTCTTGCGCGAACGTGAAGATCTTTTAAAAAAGCTCAATCGTTTGTATCGTCTGCAAAAGCGCGAACTCGAGAGTTTTAGACGTGAAAGTGAATCTCGTCTCATCGGCGTTTCTCCTAAGATAGAAGAAATTCGCGGCGTACTAAAGCGACTCGCGCAAAAACCCCAAGCCACATTGTTAGTGTTGGGGGAAACCGGCACCGGTAAAGAAATGGTCGCCCAGGAACTTCATGCACTGACTTTCGGCGAACAATCCGAAACTCCCTTTCTTGCCTTGAACTGCGCGACGGTTCCCGCGGAACTTTTCGAATCCGAACTCTTCGGTCACGAAAAAGGTTCTTTTAGCGGTGCTCATCAAACGCGCATCGGACTTGCAGAAGCCGTTCGCGAAGGAACACTTTTCCTAGATGAAATCGGAGAAATGGATGCCCGGCACCAAGCCAAACTTCTGCGCTTTCTTCAAGACAGAAAATTTCGCCGCGTCGGATCGAACAAGGAACTCAGCTTTCGCGGACGGGTCATCGCAGCCACCCACCGAAATCTAAAACGTGGATCACGCGAGGGCAGTTTCCGCGAAGATCTTTTTTACCGCCTCAACATCGTTTCCGTGGAACTTCCTCCCCTTCGCGAGCGCGGGCCGGACATACAGGAACTTGCCGTCGAAATTTCCCGAAAATATGGCCTCAAAGGCTTCAAGGACTGGAACGCACTCTTTCACTATTCCTGGCCCGGGAATGTGCGCGAACTTGCAAATTGGATCGAGCGCGCCGCAATCTTGGAACTCCACGATGACGAGGGCACAATTCTTCAGGTCCCTAAACACGAGGGCGAAGAAGCCGGTGATAAAAGCCATGCCATCTCGCAAGATTCGTTGTCTGCCGTTAGCGGTGACCTCAAAGAGCGCCGGAGAGAGCTATTGGATCACTACGACCGCATCTGGATCGAAGGAACGCTAAAAAAACATCAAGGCAACATCAGCCAGGCCGCCCGCGACCTAGGCTTGGATCGCAAAAATCTCACCCGACGGATGAAAGAACTCGAAATCGCATCCAATGATATCAAGCTTGAATTGAAGAAATCGAAAGTCTCCTGAGCCGTAGCGATACCTTCCAAAAAAACTGATTAAAAGGTCGACACCCGAAAACTTCGAATGTCGACCCATAGATTTCACTACTGGACTTAAATCAACGGCGCTGAGCAATTATTTGCAGCAAGCGGAGGACGAGTCGAGTCATCCTGGCGCGAAATCCTTGCCGGATCGACCAACTTCATGTCCGTGTCTTTCAGCCACTCTTCGATGAGCTTAACGAGTGCCTTTTCTTCAGAGCTGGGCTCCCATTTCTTCTGATCCATCAGTTTAATGACCGGGAATTGGCCTTCGCTCGTTTGCGCAGTTGCGATCAGATCTTGGATCAGTTGTTGAGGACTAAATTGCGGATGCTTGTAGAGCTCGGTCGTCGATAGTCCGAGCCTCTCCGCCTTGTCCGCAATGAGTTTACCCAACATCCCGGAAACGGCCGGGGTCGCCATTGATGTACCCGATAAACGCGCACGTGCATTGCCGACGCGCGAGATCAGAACGCGCGATAATACGCCCATCATCTCGCCCATCTCCATCGACGTCATCATCATCTGCATCATTGCGTTTGATTCATTGGACTTAGCTTCTTTGGGAGTTTTTCCGGCTTTTTTGGCAGTGTCTTGAGCCAACAATTCCAAACCGTCGACCAGAGACGTCAATGCCTGATTCAGTTCGTACGGAGACAATAAGTTACTGACCGCTTCGTTGTCGGATTTCTTGATCGGCGACAAGATGTTTTCACCTTCTGCCATTACCATCGGAGTCGGGGAGTTGATCAACAAGTTCGTAAAACCGGACAATTGGCCTTCCGGGTTCAAGCTGCCAACACCGACCACGTTTTTTAAGTGATTGTTCGGCATTGTTTCACCACTGCGCTCTGCTTTTTTCAAGAAGGGCGAGCTCAAATCGACCGGCAGAGCACTTTGCGAGTAACCGTCTTTCCACGCGCCGTCGTTTCCTGTTGCGATCACGAACAAAGTGTCCGGAGCATTGTCTTGAATGATCTGCGCGGTTTTTGACTTCATACATTCGAAGAAGAGAAACTCCAGAACTTTGTTCCACTCCAAGCGACCGTCCTGGAAGTGACCTTCTGCGGGCGGCGCCTTGAAGCCTGTGCCAAGAGAGGCGCTGGCGATTTTGATCCCGCGTTCGCCGACTCTTCGGATTGCGTGGTGTAAGTCTTTGATGAAGCGGTAGTCCAGTTCGAAGGAAGCATTGAAATTGGTTTCAATTAATGAATCAAATTGTCGATTCAAGTAACTCAGCAAGGCGGGGTAGTCTTCCGGATTTTTCATGCCCGCTTGTTGCTCAAGTTGGGGGAATCGCAAGAGCATCGCACGACTGACGACGGGATTAGACAACCATTTCGCAAAATCAGTTCGGAATTCGTCTTCCAATTTTTCGCTCTCGTCTTTTGACGTTTGGATTTTGGAAGTCGCCACGCGAACCGGGTAGACACGTAGACGTTCGTCTTGTTTCAATACGATGCCAGAAACATGGCTCCCGTGGCTGACGCTGGCGCTTTCGCCCGATAGGTATGGAAGGGACTCCTGAAATAATTCTTTGCGCAGACCACCGCTCACATCAGGCTTTTCTGCGAAGTCTTTAGCCAAGTAGCCCATGATCGCCTGAACAGCTTTAAGCTTCTTGGCTGTTTTCTGAACAGAGATCAACTCTTCATCAGTCATATCGGGCCTAGCCCTCAGGAAAGCCAAGCTTTCCTCGAAAAGTCCAGACAACATGGACATTTGGTCGACCAGATTCTGTGGAGCAAGCTCCGGTAATGGAGTTTTCGGATCGATCGCCCATTTTATGTTGATCCAAGATTGCAAGAAGCTGCCAACTGTTTTTTGAAAAGCAGCGCGCGGGTCAAGAGCCTTCAAACCTTCTTCCTTCAGCTTAACAAGCTCGTTTAAATCATCGGCAAGATCCGGACTAATTTCGTCGGGAACCGCGTTCTGATTGAAGCCATCCCACACCTTTTTTGCATCGTAATAGGCTTTTTTGCTGCGACGAGCATCTTTGAAAAGGCCGTAGGGTCGAACCAGTCGAAAGAATTCTTCTTTGCCGGAAAAAGTTTTCCAGGCCTCTTCCAATGAATCTAAAAAATCAGCCGATTGCGTGAAAGATCTGGTAACGGACAGGCCGCCGCTCTCCAAGATTTGTTCGAGGCCTGTGGCACCCGAAAACCAGCTTGCGCGACCATTGTAATAACGAGCCACGCTTGCGGCGTTGAGGTTAAATTCCATCTTGGTCTGGCGCTCGCTTTCAGGTTTTTCTAATTCGCGACGATGCATATCTTCGAGTACTTTTGCCCACGGTTTTTTGATGTCGAGCAAAGTTTCGCGTTTCATACTCTCACGAATGCTGGCACGATCACCTTGGGCGCCTTTCAAAATGTCGTAAACGTCCGACATTGAAATACGAGAGCTAACAACATTGTCCACGAACGGAGTTCCGCGAAGAGCGGAACTGGCCTTCAATACTGTGAATAAATGAGCGCGGAATGCAGCGTTGATTTTTTGCAAATCGGATAGCGGATCATCTGTCGAACCGTCGATTTTTGCATCTTCTGTGATGTTTTTTGCGCCCAAGGCGAAAATGTGTGCGCGCACTAAATTGGACGAAGCCCAGTTGTCGTTACCCAAAACGTCGAAGCCAATTCCGGCCAACTCACCATCCATCAAATCGACCGACCATTTTTTGTAAAGGTCCGGATGAGCCAAGTCGACGCCGTTATCGATGACGGCGACGGTCACCAGATCATCGCGTGCCAAATCAGCTTCCGCTTGCTGAACGATGTCGGCCTGCAAGAGTTTCAATTCACCCAGTTGGTTTGCGAGGTTCTGAAGTTTCTTAGGCATCTCTCCGTTAACGAAGAGTGCCGTGGGATCCTGTGGTTCCGTACCGCACGATGCCAAAAGAACAATGAGAGTGTAAAGAGTCCGCTTTAGAAAACTATTCATATTCTTCCCCTATGGTTGGCGCCACGTGTTAGGCTCTCGAGCCGCGAGGTGTCAACTTAAGAAGAATGGTAACGCGGAGCGTCTGAATGAGCGGACTTAGAAATCTCTCTGATTTTCGGGCACGACAAGTTTCAATTCTATAACTCGATATTGCGGCCCTATGGGTGTGAAAGGATCATGCTTGACCCGCACAAGGGCCGAAACCGGAGTCATCCCTGTATGAGGACAATTCAAAGGTTCTTCGATAAGAAAGCTATGAACGGACGCTCGATTAGAACCTCGGTCGCTAATGAGAAGTGAGCCTTCGATGATGCAACCGTCTTCATCGATCAACTGCCGAATTTTATCTTGAACCAAGTCCGAGCGCTCAAATCCAATGACTGCCGCCTCAACCGCCGAAGTTGGAAAATGGAATTGAGCAAATGCGCTCTGAGCAAAGACTAAGCCACATCCCAGCACAAGAAATCCGAAAGAAACTATAGACCTCCGAAACGAAGCCGATTTTTTCATGTGGCCTCCCCTTCTCTGCAATAAATATAACCGCGCTATTTGCCTTTCCGAAGCAAAAAAATTTATTTTTGCAAACTGCATCATTTCATCCCATCGGAATCTCCAAAAAAAGCCGGATCGAATAAGCAGAAACATCAGATGTTCTTTCACTCAAAGGCCTGATATTTTTTTATCTAGTGAGGCATCAAAAACGAGCAATTCAGTTTTTCCTTTCTCTTCTCCTACTGATCTCGTGGCAGCTTCTGGCCGCGAAAAACATTGAAAACGAAAAGGCTCTTTGGAAAATGGCGGCCTACAGCAATGAGGCAGGTTTTCTTTTGACCCCCGATGAATTTAAGGGACTCGTAACATCCATCGATGACGAGAGCATCCGTGAAAATTCACCTTTCACACTTAAACATCCTCTTCTTCTTTGCACATATTTCAAAGATGGCCGCTTCCAACAAATCGAAATCAAGAAGTTAAGGATTGGAGGAACCACACCTTGCTCTGGAGCTTGCCAGCCTCCGAATAGTGTTAAGGAACTCTCGGGTGCTCCGGGCGTCTTCGTGATTCCTGATGGACAAAAGCTCGACTTCGGAAGCGTTGGAGTATTGATCATGCCTCTCAATCCGCAAAGCATGGCTTATTGCAAGAAGCGAAAGTTCTCCGAGCTACAAAAGAAAAGCATGGAAGGCCAATGCCCTTACGTAGATTCTGTACTGAGATTGTCGGGCACGGAATTCAGTATTCGTATTCGGAGTCCAGATCGTGCGCGCATGGAAAAAAGTGCGGATGCCGACGAATTGGTCAACTCCTGCCGTGGGGGATACTCCAGCGCGCTTCGAGGAACACAGGAAACTAGTGTATTCGAAAGCCTCGGGGGTCCTGCGACCGATGGATTTGCGGGACACTAGAGAGTCCGATGCTGGTTTTTTTTTCGATTCGGAAGCCAAGTGAAGTTAAATAAATCCTTACAAATCTCAAGCGACTAACTGCTACATTTTCTCAATTCGTCGGCTCCTGCATCAAAAGCTTAAACTCCGCCGCCAGCCGTTTCAGCTCGTTTGAATAATGGTTGCGGTTAGTGATCTGCAACTTCAGATCCTCGACTCGATCACTGAAAGATTCATCCAAAAATAAACCAATGGCTCGCGAGAGTTCTTCATTTTCCTCGGCATGTTCAGCGCTGGCATCATTCATGCGCTCGAGTTCCTCATCAGTGGGATTTCCGTATTGAGTTGTTTCAGGCAGCGCCTTTTGTCGAATCTGCTCGCGCAGAGTGCGGAGTTTTGCAATCGCCTCACGAAAACCAAGGGGAAATTTATTTTCCTCAGGCACATAATCAGATTCAACAAATTTTACCAGTAGACGGGATTTCTGGCCCTCAAGCGAGGCCATGGCTTGCGCACTGAGAAAATTCTCGAGATACAAAAAATTCGCTGGCAGCGTGATGAAATTGATCATCGCTTCCCGGGTTTGACCAGCAGCGATCAAGCTCTTCGCTTTTGCAGCTAGAGATTTCTGATGCTTTTTCAAAACAGCCTCGTAAACCTCTCGTCGCTCTTCCGATGTGGTCCGGTATAAAAAATTCTCAAAACCAAGTTCTGCCAAACTCCCTACCGCCAAGGCATCCGTCATTTCATTGAAACGTTTTTCAAGTTGCTCGGTATGAGGAGGGAATATCTCGGGCTCCGAAGTTTTTTCCACCAGTCCATATTTTTTCAACTGCTTTAAAACACCACCCGGTGACATCGCGCCGGAAAATTGAAATGCCTTCGATTTGATGGAAGCTTGCAAGAGATCCAGCATTTCCGAGGCGCAGTTGCGGCTCAAGAAATAGTAGCTCCCCTCGTAAGTCCAAAAAGTTTCCACCGCCATGCCAACAAGTGTCTGTACCTCAGTTTGTGAAAGTTTTATGGGATAGGATTCCAAGCTACGCAGCTGTTCCTTTGTATACTGACGAAGTGTGTGTTCGAATTTGTCTATGATCAGCGTGCTGGCATAAGCACCCCAGAGTCCCTTCAGCGGATTCATTTTCAGATCGTCAACTCTTCCCAGAAAGGCAATCGTCAAATGATGCTCGCGATCCAATCGGCACTCTGGCCCCAACTGGCGACCTGGACGACAAACTACAAACCTCAATAGGGAATGGCCAAAGCGACTTTCAATACCGCTGCCCTTCCCCGCCAACAGATATTGAACTTCAAAAACTCGGCTGGGATCTAGTCGAAGTGCTTTTCCACGCGAGTCAGCCAGTGGAAACGGCGCGCACCGATCACCACCCTCGGGTTCCCAACCGAAGTGCTCTTTGAAATGTTGATGGTAGGCCGGTCTACGGCAGCGGTAGCTGGGATCTAAAAGAAAAAATTCAAAATTTACTGCGAAATTTTCAAAGACGCTTTCCAACTCATAGGAATTTACGAGGCGTCCATCATTTTCATTCTTGGGAAAAATCTTTTTTTTGTAGCCGCTCAATGCTTGGAACCTGAGGGAGTCGGAAATGATCCCCTGTCTTTCAAGCATATCGCGACACTCCAAACCGAGGAGCAATTTCAGCTCTTCAGAGGAGTTATTTACGACAATACGTCTTTCATTTTGAAGACGCAGAGTTTCATTACGCTTTTTTTGGCAGTCATTAAGCAAGCGAGCTTCATCGGGCAAAAAAGCTCGCGAATAATCATAGTGATGGGCAATTTCATGCAGAAGGCTTCCCATCGCAAGTCGCTCCGGACTTCCATAGGCTTTAGATGCCTTCAGCATTTCTTCGGATGGTGCCTCAGCTCGGAACAAAGTCAGGAACTCTTTATTGAGTTCAATGTTTCGTCTCTTGGATTTAGACTTGAACCAACCTTCCGATCGAATCCGACCCCAAGCGTTCTTTGGAAGTTCAACAAAACTGAGCTCCAGCTTTCTTAGCGAAAGGACCTGCTGCACTCGCGGCGGGAGTATTGCGAGTGTTTCTGCGATTAACGACTGAGCGCCTGCCTTTTCGGCGGCATGTAATTTTTGCGATGTGGGAATGGATATCCAGTTTTGCGAATCCGCAAGGGATGACAAAGACAGGGAGCTTGATGCAAGCGCAAATAGAATGGATAAAGGCTTCACAATTTACTCCCCTTATTAATCATGAGACCGAGACTCCCCTTTGAGTCCCGGTCCCACCGAAAATTAAAGCTGTCCGAGAGTTTCGATCAACATCAAGTCGATCTCGAGATCGCTCATTTCCATGAGCTCTTCGCTGCTACGGATGCCATCATAAAAAGCAGTCGGGAGACTACGGTCCATGACTTGCTCTAGAATACGATCGGATTGATCCAGTACCATTTTATAATCATCTTCAACCGCAGCACTGGTCGTTGAAACCGCAAGTGATCCCAACAAAGCGCCGAGTGAAAACAAGGCACCATCGCCTTCGATTTCCACGGAACCGTGTCCATGGCCATGACGATGTCCATGTCGATGACCGCGATGTCCATGTCGATGACCCGCGAAAGCGTCCATAGTTATGGCGCTTAGGCTTAGTCCCAACAAACCTAGGCTCAATATTTTTTTGAAATTCATACTCTCTCTCCTCTATCTGAAAACATTGAACCCTAAGGTTCAGGGCTTCTTCTAGCGGAAGATCGCGAAGCTGTGCTCTTAGATCGCCTTACACTGTGCGCATAACTCTGCGCATTATTGCTCGTCCCCGGGATAGAGAGGCAGCTGATACTGAACTTCTTCCAACTGATAATCCATGATGGGAAGTTCCTCAGGCGAGGAATGATAGTGGTCTGAACTGTAGCGCCGTACAAGTTGGAGCCGCGCCTGGGAAACATAGGAAAATTCCCGATTTGTCAGAAATCGAAACTGTAGAAAATATTCTTCTAAGGCATCCCCATCCATTGGAATTGCCCAATGAAACTTAGATCGAAGATCAACGGTGACCTCTACTTGCTTCGAGTTTTTTGCAGAGATTTGAAAATTCTTCGTCGTGTATTCCACCGTGTCTCGAGCAACCTCTGATTGGACCTCAAGGGGGAGCCTCAATTTAACTCCCTCAAGATTTGCGCTAACTTCTATAAAAGCCAGAGAAATGCTCCTGGGCAGCCGTGGGGCCTGAGCTCCGGTGAGGGGCTTCACTTCGCCTTGAAGATTGAAGATATACCCAAGATTCTGCCTTTTTCTTGCGATCGGCTCGCCAGAGAAGGCGGTCGAAGCACTCAAAGCCAGTATGAAGCTTAAATAACGCTGAATAACTTTTCTCATCACTCTAACCCCCTAAACGCCTCTTTCTTAACGATCCCCATCCGGCAAGACAAGCCCTCTGGACCCGATCCAAGTGAAGATCCCATGAATAGAGGGCGGGCCTACCCAAATAACCCACTAACTGAGGCGACTCCGCCCCAATACATGCCTGTAAATTCAAATACTTATCATGGCACAACCCTTGTAACTACCCAGATAGAACCAACCACTAAAAGGGAAACAGGAAAAGAACGTAGATAGAACGTTTCTGGGGAGGAAACATGACTACAGGCATACTGAGAATCCAAGACTCAAATTTCTCAACACCCACCGAGAGAGTTTTGTATCGAGAGCTCGTAAAGGCGACTGCGGAACTTCAAAAGCTGAAATCTCGAGCGGATTACGACGCCCTTACTGGCTGCCTTAGACGTGAAGCCTTCCTGGACCTGTTCGCCACCCGTAGACAGATGGGGATGCTGCCGAAGAATATGACTCTCGCGATTGTCGATATTGACCACTTCAAAAAAATCAACGACACACACGGTCACGCAATCGGAGACGAAGCACTAAAAATCTTTAGTGCCTGTCTCAGAGATCATGCGCCTCGGGGTAGCCTCATCTGTCGGATGGGCGGAGAAGAATTCTGTCTAGTCCTAGAAAACAGCATTGAAAAGACGCTGCCAGAACTAGAAAATCTACGACAAAAAATTACCGAACTCATCGTCAAAAGCCCTCAGGGCAACTTTCGAATGAGTGCTTCCATCGGAGCCGTGAGCATGGACTCTTCGGAAGAGATCCTCAAGGTCGCCATCGACGCCGATGTAAATCTCTACCGCGCAAAAACCGAGGGCCGAAATCGCATAGCCGCCTAAGGCCCAATCTAAATGTCCCCATCGGCAGGAGAGTGCCCCCAATCCCCATAAATAAGCACTCTCCTGCCGCTCTTTTTCTTCTGACAAAGAGGTTTGCGCCGAAAAAACTTTGATTATAGAAAGAGGCCTCATGAGCTTAAACGTCGTTACGAAACTTCCACCCTTGAATGAGCTCGGTTTTGGTCGCTTCTACTGTCCTTGGATGGTCGATTGTTCCACAAAAAACGGAGAATGGGCTTCGTGGGAACTCCGCGAACTAAGCCCTCTGTCCCTTCACCCGGGAGCCAAAGTTTTCCACTACGCTCAGGAAATCTTCGAAGGCCTGAAAGCCTACAAACTTCAAGACGGCAACGTTGCCCTCTTTCGTCCCGATGCAAACATTCAACGGATGACCCGCTCGGCCCAAATTATGGCGATGAAGCCCTTTCCGGAAGCGCCATTTATGGAAGCTCTGAAAGCCTTGACCGATAAATGTCGCCCTCTTGTCCCCGACCAACCAGGGGCTCTCTATTTGCGGCCCACAATGATCGGTACCACATCTACTCTGGGAGTAATCCCATCATCCGAGTATCAATTTTTTATTTTGGCCTCTCCTGTTGGCGGTTACTTCGGTGACATTCAGTCCGACAAGCCAGCGATGATCAGCGTTGAAGCTAGTGAAACAGCGGTGCGCGCTGTGCGCGGGGGACTTGGGGCTGCCAAGACAGGCGCAAATTATGCGGCCAGTCTCCGCGCAGTCTCTGAAAGCAAAAAGCGCGGATTTACCAATACGCTCTTTCTGGATGCCATTGATCGGGAATTTCTCGAGGAACTCTCGGGCATGAATGTCTTCGTCGTTATGAACGGCACATTGAAAACACCGCTTCTGGGCGACACGATCTTGGCTGGGGTAACCCGCGATTCACTACTTAGTCTTGCTCGCGATGCGGGCATCAAAACCGTCGAAGAAAAAATCTCCATCCATGAAGTCGTTTCAGGGATCGCGAACGGCACGGTCACCGAAATTTTTGCTTGCGGCACCGCCACAGCCGTCACAGCGATTTCGCATTTGGGTTGGCGCGGAGAAAAGCTTCAAATCGCTAACGGCCAAGCCGGCCCGATCGCATCTCAGCTCTACCGCGCACTTTCAGGGATGCACGCAGGGGTGGGAAGCGACCGGCGTTCTTGGATTGTAAAAATTTGAATTGCCAATCGCAAATCGACTTCGTCAATCTCGGATGCTGGCCGTCAGACGAGCTGTAGAACCTCTCGTCAACCTTTAGCTGAAGCTTTTTTCCGCGATGTAGGGACAAAGTCCGAAAAGAAGGGTGATTTTTTTTGCCGCTGATACACGTCAACAGTTGCCCGCTCGGGATTCAACCACTCGATGAGAGCTGCAAATCCCAAACTCTCGGGATCCGAAAACAGATAATCTGACACAACATCAATCACTTTGAATCCATTTCGCAGCTGAAAGGTCAAAGTCGGATCACGCATTTCACCGCGAACAACCTTCAGCACGTAATCATCTGCGGACATTTTACTCGCCACTTTGCCGTAGTTTCTAAGTCGGGCCCCGGCGCGAATGCGCAGAAGTCCCAGACTTTTCGCAAGATGCTCGCGCGCGCGATAAATTTTTCCACCGATTCCCTGACTTTGAATTGTCGGATCGACCATCACCTCGGCACCGTAAAGAGTTTTCCCCGTCTTTGTGTTGTGATTCGAAAAAAGCCCGCGGTCGGTGAATTCCTTCCAACTCTGCCAGTCCTCGTAATCATCCCAGTCGATGATCAAACTTGCGGAATAACCAAACACTTTGTCCAAGTGATCAGCATCCACGGCGACCAATTGACCCGCAGGAAAAAAGTGTAAATGACTTTCCAGTTGCTCCAAAGACCACGGCGGCGTGTCGGGATAAACCCGACGACAGAGGTCTTGGATCTTTTGGTGATCTTCGGGGATAACTCCACGAACGAGTATCTTCGACATCTAATTATGAAATCTGAATTTCTTCGGTTTGTGAAGCAATTTGCTGCGAGGAATAGCTATCCTTCAAGGGAAGCACTGTACCACGCTCGCGCGACAAAGTGATTTGCGCCAAATCCAATTCGCCGATGACAATGGTCTCCTGGTTCGGATTGCCTTCCGCCAGAATTCCGTCGCGCGCGAAACTAAAATCACTAGGTGTCAGGATCGATGATTGACCATAATTCAAAGAAACCGCCGGAACCTGGGGCAAAGATCCTACCGTCGACGATTGAATGACATACAACTGGTTTTCAATAGCACGCGCCTGAGCACAGTAACGAACCCGCAGCCAGCCTTGGCGATCATCCGTGCAGCTTGGAGTGATCAGCAACGTGGCCCCCAATTTGGCCGCCGCGCGCGCCAATTCCGGAAACTCCACGTCGTAGCAAATATTGATCGCCATTTTTCCGAAACTCGTTTCGATAATTTTGATTTTTTCGGCCGCGGAAACGAACCACTCTTCTTTCTCGAAACGTGTCATATGCAATTTCCCTTGCATGACATGTTCTCCGCTTGGTCCAAAAACATAGGACGCATTCAAAATCCTAGAGTTGTCCTGTGACCAAATAGGAATCGTCCCGGCAACAATATAAAGACCCAGACGTTTTGACTCTCGTGAAAAGAGTTCAATGAATCGATCTCTTTGGGCCGCTAAATCACGAATCTGTTCATTGATGGGACGCTTGACGTTTCCCAGGGTTAGCAATTGAACCGTAAAGTATTCGGGGAAGACCGCCAGTTGGCATTTATAATCCCGAACTGTTTCAAGAAGTGAAACGACTTGATCTTCGAATTGATCAAAACTTTTCACAGGACGAATAAAATATTGCAGAGATGCTACTCGTAGACGTTGATTCATTTTTAGAAGCCTAGAATTGAAGTGCTTTGGAATCAAAGTGGGAGCTGAAAAAGTAAAACCTCGACAGAGTGGGGAGGGCAAGGGGATCTCTGTCGAGGCTTTTTAAAATTGGCGCTATTTGCTACCAATTTGCAACCCAATCTCTTGGGAACAAAAATAGTTGTATAGGCTTATCCTCAGAAACGCAATAATGGCTGTAAAGAATTTTGTGGAAAACCTATTAAGTTAAACAAATTTATCCTGCTACGCGTTGATAAATCACTTCTGTTTGCATCCAGAAAAGCAGGGCCAAAGCACAGACAGGGAATTTGTGCTACGGGTCAAGTTCATGAATTTCAGACCATTATGAATAGATTTGCTCGCACAGTATTCATAAACGATCCCATATTGACACTGTGTATTATTGGTCATAATTTTTTCTTCTGTGTTAGCCATTTACCGAAGCACCAGACCCATTTGGATTGCCCTTTCTGCCCTACTCGCCCTAACAGTCGCGGCTCAGAATCGAAAGCGACCGAAAAATAAGAGCGCGCCCACAGTCCCTCCCCACCCTGGCCGCATCCACTATCAAAATCTTCGCCACCTGCTCTGCCTCATTCAAAACGAGGGATCCAGCGGAGAAGAAATTCTCGGGATGAGTGAACTGAGCGCCGAAAAGCTTCATCCTCTACTTCGATGGAGCGTCGAAATGGGTCTCATCTCCGTATTGGGAGAAACAAAAGACCATCATTGGCGAAAAGCATATTTTTACAGCGGATCGCGTCCGTCGGCATATCCCGAAATTTTCCTACGGGTGAATGACTACCTTAGAAAAAATAGGGCAGCGCCATTAGAGCGCTCGCACCTGAACGATCTCCTTTGTTGCCTGGACAAAATCAGCAAAAGCAAAAACTGCGACCCCAATTTACTCCGTTCGCAACTTGCTTGGCCTTCCCCACGACTCCATCGTTGTCTCGATGAACTTCAAAAACTTGGAATGATTGAGTCTAATTCGATCGGCTGCATCCCCGAGCAAATCAAAACCGTATTTATACCCGAAAACTTGAATTCATGGACTAAATCCGTGATTCGCCTTGCTGTGCCGGACGAATTTTAGGAAATACCTTCATTTTTTAATTGCAACCGAAAGCGCCTCAAGCCGCATTTGCACAAAAGGTGAAAGACTTTGCTTGAGACGGGGATTTTTCGCCAATGCCTGCAGGTTTTTATAACAAGTCTCGGCCAATTCTCCTTCGGGTTGAAGAACAATGCAGCGTTCGAAAAAACTTTCTGGCAATGCTCCGATAGTCAGGTCTTCCAGATAAACTGCCGCACGTCCCGCTAAATAGTAGGCCTTCGGCAAGGCATTCATTTTTGAATCCGTCGCCATTTCTTCGTGAAGCAAACCCGACGCCCTCAAAGCCAAAACCCTAACAGATCGCAATCCAGATTTTTTACTTTCGCGGTCGGCTTGTGCCAGTAGCTTTTCTGCAAGCTCCATCGGACTAATCTTGATCTTCGCCCGCTCGGTCGCTTTCCACTCCGAGATATGTCGAAGCCAATGTCGAGAATTCTGCCTTAGTTCCGGAGGAAAACTATTGGACTCGAAATAGCGATTCACCACATCGCGAGAAAGATCAGCACTGTTACGAACACGAACCGCCACAGCCAAGAGACGCTCCATGTGCTCGTTCCATTCCTTGCGATGCGTACGAGCCCAACTGGGGTCCATTAAACCTCGTTCGTATTCATAAACCGCATCACTAAAGCGCCGGGTCGCGAGAAAAAAATCTCCGCGCTGTAAAAAGGACAAACGATCAAGGCGCGGATGCATATCCGGAAGAAAGGGCTCCGAGTGACTTTCCAAAAGCGTGTGGCAACTGATGCAATAGCGCGAAATGGATTTGAGCCTCTGATAAGCCTCAGCACTGCTTCCCCGATCCAAAGAGCGGCTCGCTAATCGAATTTCGTGATCGAACTGAGCGGCAACAATAGATAGCGAAGGATCAAGATTCGGATGCTCCTGAACAGTTTTTACCCGCGCAATACTCGCGCGCAGGCGTCGGGCGTAGCCCTCAATCATCTCGCGGTTCTGGCTTTTTTTAAATTCTCGCTCTGACGACAAATAGGGAATTAGCTCTGTGAAGACCTTTGCCAACTCTTGCATTTCGGTCGACCAACCCCCGCCGCGTCTCGAAGTCGAGGTACAGGAAAAGACGAGAACTACCAAGAGCGAAAAAGACAATGTTTTTAAAATTCCGCGCATTTTCATCATCGTATAACCCTAAACTCCACGCGGCGGTTTTTTTGTCTACCCTGAAAACTGGAATTGTCGGCGTCGGGCCGGGTTTCGCCAAAACCCAGAGCCTTGATAGCACTTTCGCTATAGCTGTATTTTTTTGCCAAGTATTTCCGAATCGCCAAAGCCCTGCGCAAACTCAGATCCATATTATAGTGTTCATTCCCAACGCTGTCAGTGTGACCTTCGATGATGAGTTCGCGAAAACCTCCCTGCACTCTAAGAGAGGTCGCCAAAGCTTCTAAAGTTTCCACGTAGTCACCCGTCATTCGATCACTGTCGAATTCGAAATTGATGTATCCAATGTAACGCCCTTGAGCATCAAATTTTACGAAGCGTTTCGATTCGAAGACTGGACCGAAAGCAAAATTGAGTCCTGTGTAAACGCGCCAATCGGGGCTTGATATCCCGTGAACAATCTCGGTGCCGCCTCCGGCATGCAGTGCCATTTGGGTCGTCAGATCGTGTTTCACGCCTGCGATCCATTCGGCCGATGAAGAACTGCGATTTGCCTGCTGATCCCGCTTATTTGTGGGCCAGGCAGTGTAGATTTCTGCGATCACTTTCGTATCCAGAGAGGACAAGCGATAACTCGCCCCAACGGATGCAAGAATTTGATTTTTCAACGGATCAATTTCTGGGAATACCGGCTGTCCCGGACGCCGTAAACGCATGCCTAGATTTAGCGCAAGCGACAAAGCATTCGGCCACTTTCGCTCCAAGACACCTTCAAAATTGTAAGTCGGACCCGCTCCGCGACCGGCGTAAGGATCGTTTTCGATCAAATTAAAATTCACGGTCGCGACAAGTGCAGCGGCCCAGGGGCCATTAACCCAAAACTGATACTTGGAATTGAGCCTGATTTCCGAAAATCCCTTGGCGCTGAAAAAACCATAGGTGCTTGCTGTGTCATTTACCGTCTGCGCTAAAACCGCAGGTGCACTGATCCCGATCTGCCATCGCGGTAACAGTCCGATCGCAGCGTTTATGTCGCTCGACAACAAGGTATCATTGAGATGCAGAGCTCCCTCATCCGGGTCATTCCAATGCGGCAACGAATTGACTGCATAGTTCAGAAATAAGCCTACGTTCACAATACCCGGGTCCAGGGTCTCAGCAGATTGCACTGTCACATAGCCCAACCCATCAGGCGTCGAATTAAAATTCTGTGTTCCAACCCCGACCACATTGGCCCAAGCGCCCCCTGCCAGCAGCAGAATTGGCATAACGATCTTAGCGCGCTTCATGCAGACCATTATAGGGTTCCCTAAGCACTTTGGGGAGACGACCGGCCGATTCACCAAAAAAAACTTCCACAGAGAATAATAAAGTGTCAGGCAAATTAGCCACTTAGAAGGCACTGCAATATTCTCGTTGACTTAGTGTCGTATATACACGATAAAAGTGTATATACGACACTAAGTCGAAGAAGGAGAATCTCATGTTCGGAATTCGATTTGCAAAATTTGCCCCCTCGGAATACGTCATCCAGTTCAAAAACAATACAATCATCCGCGAAGGAGCCGGGCTTTCGTTTTTCTATTATGCCCCCACCTCGAGCATCGTGAAGGTTCCCATCAATAGCTTCGACGTGCCTTTTGCTTTCACGGATATTTCATCGGACTTTCAGCCGATCACCCTGCAGGGACAGCTCACCTATCAGATCACGGATCCCGCAAAATTAGTTAAAAGCATGGACTTCGGAATTCAGGCCAACGGCGCCTATGCCACCCGAGATCCAGAGCAACTTCCCGAGCGCTTAATTCTAGCCACCCAAGTGGCCATCCGAGCTGATCTCAGTCAGCTGACGATGAAAGAAGCCCTAGTCTCTTCTACGGAAATCTGCGAAAAAGTTCGCAGAAGGATGGAGACCTCTCCGATCCTCGGCAGCCTAGGACTTTCGCTACTGGATCTTTCGCTAGTTTCCATCAAAACTTCGCCTGAAATGACAAAAGCGCTGGAATCAGAAACGCGAGAGGCGCTGCACAAACGTGCGGACGATGCAATCTACGAGCGTCGCAATGCCTCAGTCGAACAGGAAAGACGGATTCGAGAAAACGAGCTCAATACTGAAATTTCTGTGGAGGAGAAGCAGAAGACAATACGTGAACGCAAAATCGCCGCCGATATTGCAATTGAAGTCGAACGTCGTGAGCTGATCGAAACTCGAGTAGCGAACGAGCAAAAGTTAGCGGATTCCAAGGCCTACGCATTAGACGCCACAATGCGTCCTCTGAAAGGCGCTGATTGGAGAACGGTTCTTGCAGTCATGGGAGGCGGCCAATTGGATCCCAACGTTTTGATGGCGATGGCCTTCAAAGAGATGGCTGAAAACGCAGGGAAGATTGGCGAACTCAATGTGAATCCGGATTTTCTGAAAACAATGATACGCAGAGAATCCAAATAAAGGACTCTAAAATGTACGAACGTATAGTGATCGCCACTCGAAAAACTCGACTGACAGAATTGATTGAACGATTCAATAGCCGAGGCCAGGCGAAATTCTACATCGAATATTCCGGGGGAGATTTCCGAGAAGTCGAAGAAGAGCACGGAGTTTTCGAAAAGGCCCTGGAGGATCTGCGAAAACAACTCGCCGACTATGAGATCAAGATTCAGCAGATTGATCGTTCGTTGCTTCCTAATTTTGACTTCCTCAAAGACGATCTAATCATCACCTTTGGACAAGACGGGCTGGTGGCCAATGCCGCAAAGTATGTTGGCCAGCAGCCCATCATCGCCATCAATCCCGATCCCACACGTATTGATGGCATTCTTCTTCCCTTCAATATGAAAGATTATTCGCGGGCCATAAGCGAATGTCTCGCGGGAAAACAAAAACAAAGAGAAATCACCCTTGCCGAAGCCGTTATGAATGACGGCCAGCGTTTACTGGCCTTCAACGATTTTTTCATTGGAGCCAAATCGCATGTGTCGGCGCGCTACATGCTGCGCCACTCTGGCGCCGAGGAACGACAATCTTCCAGTGGCATCATTGTTTCCACGGGAGCAGGCTCTACGGGTTGGCTCAGTTCCGTTTTCAACATGACCGACGCGGTCACCCGTTTTGGCGGTGGATCCAAAGGGCGCAGCCTTAAAATGCCCTGGGAATCATCCTCTCTGGTATATGTGGTTCGCGAGCCCTTTTTGAGCCGGCAATCGGAAATTCAATTGAGCGTGGGGCATGTCAACAAGACGCAGCCCCTAGAGATTGAGTCACTGATGCCGACCGAGGGATTTGTCTTTAGCGACGGTGTGCTTGCTGACTATTTGGACTTCACCTCGGGTAAGAAAATTCTCGTCAGACCGGCAGACCAAAAAGCCCAGCTCGTGATAAAAGCAATCTGAAGTGACTGAGCTAAAACTCACCGTCGATGTCGTTGCCTTTTCAGTGCGAGACGGAAAATTACTGACGCTTCTAGTAAAGCGACGCCACGAACCCTTCAAAGATCAATGGGCCATTCCGGGCGGATTCGTTGAAGACAAAGAGGATTTGAAAAGCGCCGCTTTGCGCGAACTCGAAGAAGAAACCGGATTGCGAGATCACTACATTGAACAGCTTTACACTTTTGGAGACCCCGATCGCGATCCACGTGGTCGAGTGATCACCGTATCCTACCTAGCACTTTTGCCAACGGCCGCAGAGGTGAAGGCCGATTCGGACGCAGTTGCCGCCGATTGGTTTCCGATGAATCGCTTGCCAAGCCTTGCCTTTGATCATCGCAAAATTCTCAGCTACGCGCATGAACGCCTCCGCAACAAAGTCGAGTATTCAACAGCTGGATTTGCTCTACTACCTAAAAAGTTTAGTCTCAGTGAACTGCAGCGCGTATACGAAGCCGTTTTGAATAAAAGCATCGATAAACGAAACTTCCGTCGCAAAGTTGAAATTCTTAATATACTGGAAGAATTGGATGAGAAGAAAACGGATGGCGCGCAACGACCTGCCCAGCTCTACAAGCTCTCGACCCGGAAGTTCGAGCGCCTACGGGACCGAGGACTTCTCTTTCCTTTCTGAGCTTGTTTACTTTTTGCAAAGTGCCACAGATACTAATCTCCATGCAACACCACCTCATTCGAAGCGGACTGAAACTAGTGCTCCTTTTCATGATTGGCTTGGGGCTCGGCACGGCCGCACATTCCGCCAAAAAATCAAAAACGTCGCGACAAAGCTTTCATGGACAAAAAATAGATTTAAAAGTTAAAGACGCGGAACTTGCATCCGTTTTACATGTTGTGCTGACTCCTGCTGGATTTCGATGGAAACTAAGTCCGGGCTCTGAAAAAAAATTGATCAGCGCCGAATTCAATGAAGTAGCCTGGGATCAGGTCGTTCATCAGATTCTTCAAGCCGCTGGCCTGACCTACGAAATCAGCAAAAAAACTTATCTAATCCGAGAAAAATAGATCGGACACTGACACCGATCTCGGCGGCGTTTATCATCAGTCGGATGTGGCATCGCCTAAGTTTAATTCTCGCGCTCTTTGCCTCTGGGATAGCGGTTGCCGCAAAACCCATTGTCACAAATGAAGCTACGGTTCGACTTCTCGACTATTTTCAGCACGACGACAAAACAGGTCTCACAACACTGGCGCTCCACTTTTCTCTGAAAAAAGATTGGCATGTTTATTGGAAAAACGCCGGGGACTCCGGCGCAGCACCACGATTTCAACTTGATGGTGGTGAACTGCTTGAAATCCAGTGGCCCTACCCTGAACGCATTCCCGTCAGCATTCTCACCAACTATGGCTACAACGATGAAGCTGTATTTTTTTTGCAGACTAAGTTGGATTTCGAATCGCCAAAGCTCGTTCTGGATCTCGAATGGCTCGTATGCAAAGTAGACTGTATTCCGGGATTCGGAAAAATTGACGCCGCTCAACTCAAAGCCTCCATTAAAGAAGGAAAAGCTTCACTTAAAGATCAAGCACTCTACCAACGATTTCAAAAGCGTATTCCACCCCGAACAGAAACAGGACTTCAGCGTGAGGCAGAAATTAGCGGGGCCTTCCTCCATCTTCGACTAAAGAGTGAGTTGACTGATTTTCTGAGTTTTAAAAATATATTTGTCTTCCCCACAGATGGTTATCATTTCTCTACAAAAAATGCAGAGGTCCTGTCAGTAACGAAAGAGGTCCTGGAATTGGCAGTTCCCCTTGCAGCCTCACAAAGTGATGCGCTGAAGCTGAGCCATGCGGAATTCACGCTCGTTTTTGAGGATCAATCCGGAGCGAAAAGAGCTGCAGAAATCTCGACGGATGTCATGACTGGCAAGCCACCAACTATTTCGGCGTGGCTCTGGGCGCTTCTTTTTGCATTTCTTGGGGGGCTCATCCTGAACATCATGCCTTGTGTATTTCCAGTTCTAAGTCTCAAACTTTTTGGTCTCTTACGCGAAGAAAAAATTTCACGATTTAAATCTTCACTTTGGGCCTATAGCCTTGGCGTTTTGGTGGCCTTTCTTTTAATGGGTCTGCTACTGATGGTCTTGCGGCTTTCTGGGGAGTCAATTGGATGGGGTTTTCAATTGCAGAATCCACTGATCGTCTACGCCTTGGCGCTACTTTTCTTTTTAATGGCGCTTAATTTTTTAAATTTTTTTCCCATGGGCGAAGGACTTGCCAACTGGTTGGGGCGAAGAAATCAAAAGTCCTTTTTTAATGGTGATTTTGGAACGGGACTACTGGCAGTGCTTGTCGCTTCGCCCTGCACGGCGCCCTTCATGGGAAGTGCCCTAGGACTAACCCTACTTCTGCCTTGGCACCAGTCGCTTGGCGTTTTCCTCTTTCTGGGTCTAGGGATGGCCTCGCCCACGATTTTTTTGGCTTATTTTCCGAAATTCATAAGCAAGCTGCCCAGACCTGGTGCCTGGATGGAGACTTTTAAGAAATGGATGGCTCTCCCACTAGTTCTGACCGCGTTGTGGCTTTTGTGGATTCTCTTTTTGCAGCGAGGCATGAATGCCACCCTACTTGCGATCGCCATTTTTTCTCTGCTTTTTTTTGGAACTCTGATTGCGAGAATCCCAGCAAAAGTTTTTAGAGTCGGCGCCATTTTGGGGATCTTGCTCAGCATCACCTTTTCGTTTTTTGCCCTTCACCATATGAAAATTCGGCAAAAGGCTTCTACTGATACCAGTCGTTGGCAAATTTACAGTGAAGCGATCATCGAGAAAAACAGAAATCTTCGACCCATATTTGTCGATTTCACCGCATCATGGTGCATCACCTGTCAGGTCAATAAGATTACGGTTCTCGATCGTGACGAGACTCAGGAATTATTTGAAAAAAATAACGTCCTGCTGCTTCGTGCCGACTGGACCAGCCACGATCCACTCATCACTAAAGCTCTAGCGTCATTTGGCCGCAATTCCGTGCCGCTTTACATTTACCTAGATCCAGAATCTGATGTTAAAGTGCTACCAGAGATTTTAACCACGGGAATGATACAAGAACTATTCGATCACGAAGGAGAAAAACAATGAAAAAACAAATCTTGATGATGGCGGCACTTGGCATTTCCCCATGGGCTTGGTCTGCTGTGAAAGTTAATAATCCTGCTCCCGCCTTTTCTGAAAAGGCCGCAGATGGCAGCACCTATTCACTTGATAAATTAAAAGGTAAGTGGGTCGTGCTGGAGTGGTACAACAAAGACTGTCCCTATGTAAAAAAACACTACGGCTCTGAAAACATGCAGAAGCTTCAGAAGGAATACACGGAAAAAGATATTGTTTGGCTCACCGTAAATTCTTCTGCCGAAGGAAAACAAGGCTACTTGGATGCGAAGTCCACTTTGAAGGACATGAAGTCCAGTGGAACTAAGGCGACGGCCACATTGATCGACTCCGATGGATCTATGGGGAAAGCCTATGGAGCAAAAACAACTCCCCACATGTACATCATCGATCCCGAAGGCAAAATCGTTTACCACGGTGCAATCGACGACAACGATTCCGCAAATCCAGAGACAATTGCAAAGGCGAAAAATTATGTGCGCTTGGCTTTGACCGAGGCAATGGCCGGAAAAAAAGTGAATGTTGCTAGCAGCAAACCCTATGGCTGCTCGGTAAAATACAATTAACGCCGCAAGTCGTAACAAGGCTGGCTGAAAGTTTTTTTTTGTCTACTGCGACACCCCGCCCACAGAAGATCACCTCTTATAAATTTCCAATTTCCATTGGAACGAGAGAGGTGATTAGAAATGATGATTTCGAAGGCAAAGTTTTCAAAACGCCAGACACTTAAGGCACCCATAGTATCTGCGTTGCTTCTAGGGGCAGCATTTACGCTATTGGCTCCGGATGCTTCCGGACAGCACGGTCGTCCGGGACGACCTGACCGTCCAGCTTATCCAGGACGACCTGGACAACCCGACCGTCCAGGTTATCCAGGTCGTCCGGGACGGCCCGATCGTCCAGGGCAGGCTTGCCAAATGCGTGGGGGTCGGCGTTCTGCTGACTTGGATCGCGTCGTCAATCACAACGGAGGAGTAGAAATCATCCACGTGAGACAAGTCCTAAGATTGGGTCATGAATGTCGAGGCATTCGGCTCGAAGAACTTCGCCTCTATGCCGGAGTCCTCCGGGATCATATGGGCCGTCGCGGTGGCGCCGAAGCCACATTGTTGATTGATGGCCGCCGAAGTGGCCCGGCCCAACGGCTTTCCATGAATTCCAGTAGCCCAGTGGTTTTCCGTTTCCCAGCAAACGACAATCAACTGGACCGCGAAACGCGCACCATTGCTTTAGAAATTCGAGGTCGCGCCTTATCGGACACCGTCGAATTAGTCGCCGATCGCTGGCACGGTGGTTTTGATGACGATGAACGCACGGATGATGAATACAGTCACCGCCCGATCCGAGGATATCGTGAATCTCTAGGGACAACTTTTTCTGCAGGACTTTTCCCGACCCGATCAACGATTTATCCTAGCCGTCGGCAGATGATGCTAAAGGGCTTGGAACTCAGGGCACTTGATGACGATTTCCAAATTCTCAGCGTCAAAGTCTATTTTGCGGATCGTGGCATTGACACTTTAGAACTCGGTCGCCGTTTCCTCAGCGAAGATTCATCAGTCTACATCGACTTCGAAGGCGGTCGTTTCCGCGATGTTAGAGCCGTAAGCCGTATCGAGATCGTCGGCAAACAAGTCGACCCTCGTGATCGAAGACCCCGCCTACGCGTGATCGGAATTGAATCTGGTCGCGGCGGCGGTCCCCGCCCTCCCAGAGGTCGACCCTAGTCTGATTCAAAATTTTTTTGGGCCGAATTCGTGCCGCGAGCACGAATTCGGCATTCACCTCGGCACCTAGTTTTTTTTCCATCAAAAGATAAACTTATAAGAGTGCGAAGAGCATTGAGAATTGATCGCTTTCTTTTGGTTTCCCTCTCTGCGATCAGCGTCCTAGTATTCCTAAGTTTGATTTCCATTCGTTTTACTTCAGTCGCGGAATTTGATTGGCTTGAAGGTTCAATTTCTCTGGCCGCAGAACGAGTCAGCAGGGGGCTAGCGCTCTATACAAAGCCCTCGATTGAATACACCCCGTGGTTTTATGGCCCAGCCTATTTTTATCTCGTCGCAGCTCCATTGAGCTTCGTAAAAAATCCAGATCTCCTGCTTCAGACTGCGCGTTTGGTTTCTGTCTTAAGCACTTTGATCACGATCGTTTTGATTGGATTCACCCTGATGAAATGGACGCGAAACCGAGTCTGGGCACTTTTTGGAATGGGGTTGTTTTCCTCGATGGCGCCTCTTGCCAATTTTGTTTCTGATATGGCCCGCGTCGACGCATTTTTTGTTGTGCTTTTGGCGGCCCTTCCCCTGTTTAGCTTTTCTCCTCTGAAGTTGAATCGAATTTTTCTGTTGGGTGCACTGATCGCACTGATTACCCTCACAAAGCAGACAGGAATTTTAATTTTATCTGGGATCGTCCTATCCCTCGTCATTCAGTCCCAGATCAAACAGGCGCTTTTAGTTCTGCTTTCGTTTTGCTTCTTTTTTCTACCTCCCGTGATCTATCTCCATATCAATAGTCACGGCTGGTTTAGTTATTTGTATTTTCATCTTCCCCGCTTGCACGAGATGAAGCTGTCTCTCCAGTCACTTTACGACATATCTTTCAATCTTGGCTGGACTTTTCTTCCCACCGGCGTATTTTGTGCTCTTTATTTCATTCGAAAAGACTTGGGATCGTATTCTGCACTCTCAGCCTCAAGTTTAGTGATCAGCATTGGAACTGTCGGATTGATTTCGATCACCCCGCTCCTAAAGGTGCACGGCGACAAGAATAATCTTCTTCCCCTTATTCTCTTTATGTCGCTTTTCGTTCCCTATTCAGCGCACGTGCTTTGCAACTTGACACACCCGTACGCCATTCGAGTCTTAGCACTCCTGAGCCTGATCTTTCCCCACATCATCGGGATGAAAAACTCTTATTTACCAAACAAAGAGCGTGAAAGGAAAACGCTTCAAAGCATCGAATTCTATCGCGGAATCGAAGGCCCCATTCTGGATTTGGGTCGCAGTCGATTGGTCCGAATGGCCGGAAAAGATAGCCACTCCCAATGGTCTCCGATGCGAGACATCTTCATTGCAAAATCGAAAGACCGCCAGCCGGAAGCTCTCCATTTACACCAGAAATTTAAGAGACGGATTGAAAAGCAGTTTTATGAGTGGATCGTCTTGCCTCCGTCTCTATTGAAAAATTCCCATTTTCCACAGGAGCTCTTGGAAAGAAATTATACGTTGCGCTTTCCGCTGGGAACGGAAAAGAATCCTGCCTACTATCAAAGAAAGCGATTCAATTTACCTTCCGCAAAGGATTGATATACTCAAATCATGGCAGCGCTCGTCTCGGTTGTAATTCCGACTCATAACCGTGCCTGGTGCATCTTGGATTGCATTCAATCGGTCATTCAACAAGATTATCCGCATATCGAGATCATTGTCGTAGATGATGGCTCCACCGACGACACATTATCGTTGGTCTCCACCCACTTTCCCACGGTCCACATTTTTCGCCGTCCAAAGCTGGGAGCAAATCATGCGAGAAATTATGGGCTGGCGCAAGCACGGGGGGAATATGTACAATTTTTGGACTCAGACGATCTGCTTTTGAATGAGAAAATATCGAAGCAGGTCATGCGACTGGAGGAAAGTAACACCGCAACTCTTTGTCTCTGTGAAACTCTTCTGGAAAATCCTAAGGGCGAACAGAGGATCGAGAAAAAATTCACTGAACCCAATAATGAAGATCTCTTTCGCTATTTTCTGAAGAACAAGTTCGCAACAAGTGTCCCGCTGCACAGACGGACGACTTTGCTGAAGCTTGGAGGATTTCGCGAAGATCTTCCTCGCTACCAGGACTTCGAGCTTCATCTGCGGATCGCTTTGAATGGTGGAAAGGCTCTACTCGTTTCTGAGGCACTCTATCTCAAACGTTTGCACCGTCGGAAATCAATTTCCAACACGGTCGCGGATCCACGCATCAGTCTGACCTTGATGATCGATCTGTACCGAGACTACCCCTCGATGATCCAACGTCCGGAAATTCGTCAAATTTTCTCCCAGAGCCTGGAGGAGCGGGCCTGGCATCTGCTTCCAGCAGGCCACAGCCAATTGATTTATAGAGCTCTCCGCCTCTCGCAACATATACAACGCGTGCGAAAGAATCATTTTTTAGAAGATCTCTCTCTTGCCTGGAAAATTTTTGAGCGCAAGATCAAATCACACTTGTAAATCTAAAATGTAGTTAGGCGAAACCACATCCAATCCACCCGAAACTAAATCGACAGGAAGTACGACTGTCGAATCCCATTGAAGCGGATCTTGGAATCCCAGTGGAATTTGAATTTGGCTCGATGGAATGGTGTATTGCAGCAGAAGCGCCATCCGAGGCTTCGTACTCTCGTTAATCGAGGCATGAAGCGTCTTCCCGTCGAAGACAACAAAGTCGCCCACAGCCGGATGAATTTCAACACAGGATTCATCAATCGGTTCAAAGTTGTTTAATTGCTGTTCCTGATGCGACCTGCGAGCGATACGCAAAAAGCTCATCTCGTTCACATTTTCAAGAGCTATCCAAACGCTTAGTCCAGGCCAGCGAAGATGTTCCACGTCGCGATGCCAGCGATGATTCTGCTTAGGAACCTTCTCGACTAAACACGAGCCCCAGAGAATGATTTCATTTCCCAAAATTTTCCGGAGAATTTTAAGAATCTCGGGATGCCTGGCAAGGCTTCGAATCTCAGAGGAGAAATAATGAAGACTTTTGTAGTAACTGGTCGGAGCTTTCAATCTTCGTCGCGATTGTTTCAATTGCAGTACTCTTCTCAGACGTGCCGAGAGTGTAGATTTGAATTGACTCCGAGAAGCTAAGTTTTCGCGGGATCTTGCGTCGATGGCGTGGTGAAGGATTTCCCGTGCTTCCTCCTCTGACAGCAGACTTCGCGGTGGAAGATAGCCCTCCTCGAGAAGCATTTCGATCGAAGTTCCTTCTGCAATCATTTTTTTTACGGATGCCTCTGAACTTCATCGTACCATTTTGAAAGAATCGCCTCAAAGTTTCGCGCTAGCGACTTTTCGTCACCCAGTGTCGAAAGAAATTTTTTCGAATTTTCGCGCAAACGAAGGCGCAAGTCTGAATCAGATTGCACATTTTTTATGGCAGCAAGCATCTCCTCTAAGATATTTTTCTCACTTAGGATCAAAAGTTCCTGCCCCGAGGTGAATAGCTGGGGGATGTCGCCAACGGGGGTGCAGATCACCGGCACGCCAGTCGAAAAAGCTTCCAGCAACACAAGAGGGAAACCCTCGACGGTCGAAGGCATACAAAGCGCATCCATTACCGAAAAATAGCGAGCGATGTGCGTATTCGTAGAAAGCCATCGACACCTTTCGCTAATTTTTAGTTTATTGGCACGAGCGACAAGTTTAAGTTTTTCCGGCCCTTCTCCTACAAAAATCGCTTTGAAATTATCGGGTAGAGCGGCAAGTGCTTCTAATATGATTTCGGGCCGTTTATGATTCATCAGGCTGCCCACGAAACCACAAACGAAATCGTCGACTTTTAATCCCAAGGATTCTCGGATCTCTCGCGCATCAACGGAAGCACCCAAATGCTTGTGAATGGGAACGGGATAGAGAACTTTTCCAGGCACTTCGGATTTCATCAGTTGAAGGCTTTGCCGTGAAACTGCGAGTATTCGATTGCTAAATGCTGGATTAAGGCGAAAACTGCCGTGGGCGGATGGACTGTGCGCCACGAATATTCGCAGACGCGGCATTGGCATCTGTCGTAAAAATTTCGCATCCAGCGGACCCCAGTAAAGAAGAACATCGCAATCACTTAGGAATTTCGCAATTTTCTTTGGGGTGAAAAATCGGGCAAATGGATTCCAACTCCGGGTTTTGATCACCTCAACCTTCATCGTCAATCGACTAAGAAAAGTGGGATCAACAAACTCATCGCCTAGGATCAGGCTCTTGGTGAACTGAAAACGCTGCGGGTCCAGTTGTGCCACCAGTGAATCCAGCCATCTCTCGGCGCCCCCACCATACATGTATGTGCCCAGGTGACCGAGACGTAAAACTCTTTTCATCGAAGTTCCCAGCAGACTTAAATATATCCCTTGGGATCACAGAGTTTCCAAAATTCTTCGATCAGATCTTCCGATAGTTCGTTATTGGCCAGCAATTTGCGAGAATAGTGATAAAAATACTCCCAAGGTTCTTTTTCTAAGAGTTGCCCTCCGCGAACCAAGAGATCATCATAAATTCCCGTCCCAGCATAAGGTGCAACAATCGAGAGGGAATAGTAATCCGCCTCAATTGAACGCGCGAAATCAATTGTTTCACGCAAGTCATCGTCAGTCTCACCCGGAAAACCGGCCATAAAGTAAGCAGTGATCGGGATCTTGGCCTCTTTCAAATAACGAACTCCCCGCAGCATCTCCTCTTTAGTTTCATCTTTTTTAATCTGCTTTAGTATTCGATCGCTGCCGGACTCGAAACCGATCTTCACTCTCTGACAACCCGATTCGGCCATCAACTGGGCTAGCTCAGGGTCAATTCGATCTGCGCGACTTTCACATTTCCATGGCATTTCCAACTTCTCATCGATCATATTGCGGAGTAGCTCTTTGGTTCGAATTCGATTTAGCGTGAAAATATCATCGACAAAATAAACGATCGTATTGTCCTTAATTTTAATCGAGGCCTCTAACTGTTCCTGCTTCGGAGAAGTATTCGAAGAAAGCATACCAAAATCTACGTGTTCACTGGTCCAGTGATGTTCTTTTAGGTGGCGCAGTTCCTTCATCACATTGTTAGCCGACCTGAAATTGGTATTTGTTCGTCCCCATATGTTTGGAGAAGCGCAAAAGGTACAGCGGTAGGGACATCCGCGCGACGTAATGACATAACTGACGTCGGCATTGACTCTTTCTTTTGGACTTAGGGGCCCGTTTCTTCCCCAAAGTTTTACACGTTCCGGAAAAGGTAAATCATCCAGATGAATCTTGGAAATTCGAGACTCTCTCGGATTTCTTCCTTCGATCAAATCCAGGACCTGGAATTCACCTTCGCCAGCCAACACATGATCAACATGTGGGAAGAGATCCTTTGCCGAAGAATCGACACTGATATGGGGTCCTCCGACCATGATGCGAATTTCCGGTCGTAATTTTTTCAAAGATTCCGAAATGATTTGAATGGTCTTGATGTTCGCTGTGTAGCAACTGAAGCCGACGAAATCCGGATTAAAATGTAGAATCGATTCAACAATTTCAAGCCAAATGGGATGCGACGAATTCGAGAAATAGGAATTGTAGTCCTCGAAATCTTTAAAACATTCATAGAGTTTCTTGTAGTCTTCGGAATAAAGAAAGTCCGCATTGTAGACCCACGCGTCGTGCCCCTCTTGGTTTAAAAAGGCAGCAATGTATCCAAGCCCAAGAGACATGCCGTTATAGTGACTGCCTAGCAATCTGTAAAAAGGCGGGTTCACCAGAAGGATACGCTTTTTAGCCATGCCTACCTTCCATCTCTAATCGATCAACGGCTTGCGCTAAAGGACGATGTCTTCCAGAAAAACGTAAATGTTTAGTCGCGAAATTCCCCAGCGAAGGTCGGTGTGTAGAAATAACGAAAATCGCCTGGGAAAATTCTCTCAGCAAATTCGATAGAATTAGCTCTTCCAAGTCCAAATCAAGCGACGAGGTTCCCTCGTCGATCAGGAAAAGGTCCGGCCGTCGTAGACACGCTCGTACCAAAGCGAGCCGCTGGCGCTCTCCACCGGATAGCCCAGCCCCGCCATCTTGCAGGATGGAGTCTAAACCTTGGGGAAGATGCAGTAAAAAATCCGCTTCGCACAATTGGATCATGCGAAGGATCAATTTCTCGGATGGCTGCTGCTTCGATCCCCAATTCAAATTTTCACGAATGCTAAGATCCAATAGGAAAGTCTCGCTACTGACATAGGCCAGACGCTCCGCAATATTTTTAAGGCCCGGAGAATAGACTTGGCCATTGAGAAGAAGCTGCCCTGAGATTGGCTTCAACAGGCCCGCCACCGTCAACATGAGCGTGGACTTTCCGGCACCCGACGGTCCCTCGATCCATAAAAAATCACGAGGACCCAAATCTAGATTGATGGGCGAATGCAAAGGCGTCGTTCGTCCTATGATCAAATCTCGAAGCTCTAGGCTGCTAATTGGCGCGGCAGGCGTCTCTACTAAAGAGCTAATTTTTGGAGCTGTGTGCGAAGCATTCCGATCCAGTATCAACCGCAAACGATCAACGTAGTGGACCGACTGAGTTAAACTTCCAACCACTCTCAATAAATTGCCAAATTTATGAGTCCACTGAAGACCTAGATAGATGATCGCCGCCCACTGAAAAATGGAAGCCGATGGGCTCACCTGAAAGACCGCAAAAAAGAAAACGAGCAGTAGTCCAGCAGCAAGTGGAGGACCGTTTAGCAATAAGGTCTGAGAAATTGTGACACGCCGATAGGAGTTCAGAATCTTTTGGTTGATCTCATCCAGACCCTCCATGACCTTTGGCACGGCATTCAGCACCTGCAAGTATTCTAAACTCTGAAGGGAGCGCAGAAGAGTGCCAGAAAATTTCGAACTACCACGACGAGTGTCGAGAGAAAGATCTCGAATACGCCGAGAGAGAAAAAGAGCAGGAAAAAATGAGAGTGCCCCGACGGCCACTATTGCAAACAATATTTGCGGCGACCAATAAACCAGAACTGCTGAATAAACGGAAAGCTCGATCGCCAGTCCCAAAATCCGTGCCGCAGCCACTGAAAACTCTGCTGCACGCGGCGAAAGGCTGGTCATCACATGATTCATCTCGGAGATGCTCAATCGCTCACGATCTCGGTTTCCCAGTGCGCGGAGCAAACGACTGCGGATGCTAGATCCAAATTTTTCATAGGCCATCATAAAATTCTGATCGACATAAAGTCGAAGAATAAATCGGATCGCAAAAACAACCAGAAGTGAAGGCAAAATCTGACGATCAATTGCGCTGCCTTGAGAAATAGCTCCCACTAGTTGCGCCAATAGCAATCCCAGTAGGATCTCCACAAAAGCGGCCAGAAGCCCGGCTGCAATCCCTCTAATTGAGCGATCTACAACTTCTCGGTCGACAGAATGAATCCATTTAACAAGTCCCAGCATCCCGCCAAAAGATTAGAACTCAATGACACGAATAGCAATTAAAGCGGTTTGTGAAGCACTTAGTTCAGCTGCTAAGCTGTAGGCTGGATGGGACTAAAGCGCGGCCTAGCAGTAGTTACGACAGCCGGACCCTTTCCTGAAGCGCTGCCGCTTCACGTCAAGAATCTTTGCTGGGCTCTGGGCGATGAAATCACGATCTATGTCCACACCTACCCTCACTTAGCCATTCCGCAGCTTCGGCATGGGCCAGAAATCATAACCATCAATGCTGATCCACGCTCTCTGCGTCCTCGGGAAGTTTATCCGTTTTACAATGATTCGAAAACACTCAGAAAGATCGCCGAAAAGCATACGCTTTTGTTTTTCATGCAGCAGGATTTATTCCTCAGCGAGGCAATGCGATTCGATGCCGCATTGATGAAAAATCATTCCAGAGTTTTTCAGCTACTGCTTTATCCCTATCAGTACAAATTGCTGGACCGCGATAGTCCACCGAGATTAAAATTTTCGACTAAAGGAAGGCGCTTCTTGCAGGAGCGCTTGTGGGAAGGAGGCTTGGCGATTCCTTCTGAACTTTTATTGGAGGCTCTCGACCAAGGCGTTAATCTTGGTTTTGCTCTGGGGGCATTTCGACCCCAAAGTCCCCTCTACAGAGAGCTTGTCCGGAAATTCCCCCAACTTCATATTTCTGACCAGCAAGGAATCGTTCGACCTCTAAAAGATTTTTTAGATCGAGCAACTCTTAAAGGCGTGGACACTTTTTTGGAGCTTTCTCTTTTTTCATTTCTAAAGACCTGGCAAGTTGAAAGTCCCCTTGCTCTAGAAAAAGTTCCCTGCGAATGGGAAATCAACAGCCGATCCCTGCACCTACACTATACGGAAAAACTGATGCTCCTATCGGAGAGAAAAATCGCAACTCACCCAGAAGAGATTCTCACAGCTCCGCTTTATATGCGTCGCTCTAGGGGTGAAATTTCACTTCATTATTTGCTTTGCGGACTATGGGTCGCAGATGAATTCACTGCGTCTCTTTTGCAATCAACTCGGGGTTACGGACGTTTGAAATCAAAAATCACCGAACTGAAGCGAAATGCCGCAGAGTGGATGGACGCTGATGAATTTGAAAGGCTTTGTTGGGCTGAGCGGAAAATGAAAAAGTCTCGTACTCGGGCAGCAGTTGGAAATACGCTTTCCCGTTTTTTCCCCGGATCCATGGCCTGAAATCTAATTTTTAACGGAAGCCTCGTGAAGCACAAACTGGACAAGCCTTTTGGCGTGGTCTGCGTAAACATAACTGGGCGGGTGTGGAACATAAAATTCCGGTGGCCGGTCCTTGAAACAATTGGCGATTACGGGCGCAGATCGGTCGACTTGCAAACCCGAGCCGCAAAATTTATCGCCAAGAGGATCATAGAGAAAAATCGGAAGCTCGCGGTGCTGGGCCACAAAACTTCGCAATCTTTTGGCATTCAAAATCTCGCCCCATTCGGAATATTTTTGCCCCAAGCGCCCACAAATACTGTATTTCGAACGACAATCCCCGTACTGATGATTCGGAAATTGAAATCGATTCGTTAAAAAGTTCCAAGTTATTTGCATCAGTCGATATCCGCCCCAGCGGGGAAGAAGACCATCGTGAAGTTGCAGTATCCACGGACTGTCCGCAGAGACAAATGGAATATTCTCTAGGTAAAGGTCAGGATCCTGCGAAAAGACATCCGCAAGATATGCACGATCAAAGGGCGGCACCTCATTTGAGGAACTTAAGAAGGGACGACGCCCCACATTGATGAAATCTTGAATAATGATCAAGTCAGGCTCGAAATTTTGAATGGCATATTCCGCGTATGCGATCTTTTGCGACAAAACTGAGGCCGTGATTCCTCCGTTCCAAATTTCGTACTTTCCGGGGGATTTTTGATCCAACAACTTTTGCAATTGCCAGGGATAAGTCTGCTCGTCGCTGACACTTAATCCATAGGTATTGCTGCCGCCGAAGAAGAAAATCCTGAATACACCCTCGGCTTTTTTCTTTGGCCATGAGGGAGATCGAAAACCATGCGCATTGATATTCACGATGCGTTTAGCTTTGTTGATTTGCTCTAGGGGATGAATGGAAAGGGTCGATTCGTATTGGGCACCGGGGCGCGGTGCATAGAGCAAATGAGGATCAGCCCGCTGCTGATAAACCTCAGGATCACTCGTAGAGTAAAAGAGATTGTGGCGAAGCAGCATTAGATCAATGCGAGTGATCAAAACCACCAGCTCCAAAAATATGAAAAGGAATAAAAGGCTGAGTCCCGTGGCTAAAATTCGAAAGACTAGATGCTTTCCCACAGCTTCCTCTGGAAAATATACTAACGAAGAAAACAAAAAAGGGCTAGCTCGTGGGAGCCAGCCCTTTTTTAATTAAAATTTAAAAATTAATTACCAGCGAGCGCGCTGACCGGAACTACGATTATCTTCTTTCGGCTTAGCTTCGCTCACGTTGATTTGACGACCTTCGAATTCGACGCCGTTAAATTTAGTGATGACGGCGGCTGCTTCGGACGAATTCGACATTTCGACGAATCCAAATCCTTTGCTGCGACCCGTGTCGCGATCTGTGATGATTTTCACAGAATCAACCGTTCCACACTGTGAAAACGATGACGACAAAGATTGTTCTGAAGCGGAAAATGGAAGATTACCAATATACAATTTATTACCCATAAAACCTCCTAAGGCAGGGTTGCCGTTGTGAGGATATGGACACCATGCCCGAGATCGGCTCATCAATAGCTGTTAAAGACAGACTGCTTATAACACCCTTTTCATTTTGCGGCGGATATTTCGGCTAAAAAGCCTGAAATGGCTAAATTCGGCCACTAGAAGCTGAAATTCCAGTAAGGGACTAAGCCTAGGTCAGTCAAAGATCCAACTCTATCTTCAGAATCAGGCCTGCTAAATCGCTCCTTAGGTCCAATTTCAGAGGAGTTATTTACTATGAGATTTTTCTTCACCCTGGCTCTTGGTCTCAGTTTATCCATGGCGAGCTTTGCTAAAAAGGAAAAGTCCGCAACTAGAAGTCCGCAGTCAGTGGGCGCAAATGGCGTTGGTAAATATGTTTGTTACGGATTCGACGGACAAATTGTCATCATGGGAGATGGACGCGTTGTCTCCGAAGGCAACGCAGCCTTTGCTATGAACATCAGCGAACGACGGGCCGATCTTCGACCCATAAAAGGCACCGGCGAGCCGGAAAGTATTCTACGAAAAGATTTTGAATTTTACCCCGTTGATAAAAGCGCAAACGAAAAACTACCGGATTTGATTTTCAACCATCTTGGTAGAAATTTCATTCTGCGATGTGAACTCGACTGAAAACCATAGATTTGATTTAGTCGCCCAGGTGTTTTGCTAGTTTCTTTATCAGGTCGGGGGCGGCCTTGATGTAGGCCGCAAAAACTTTCATCAGTTCCAAATATTCTGGGCGCTCGACAACGTCGGGGACACTGTCTGCCTTGTTTAGTGTATCCACGCGCCACTCGTCGTAGCGACTCCAGATTTCTTTGAATTTTTTGTGGTACAAATCCAGACCCGTGCGATCAGGAACATTGAAAAGCTCATAGCCAAATTGATTTTGAAAGCGGCTGATTTGTCCTTTGTCGAAATCATAGGCCAGACCGACCGCCTTCACTTCATTGGAAAAATTATGTGAGCGCAGCGCGTTTTCAATGACATTTCGACCGATAAAAAGGCTTTCACCGAAATCCACAAAATCGATCACAAGAAGTTTTTTCCCGGTCTTTAATGGTTCCACGGGAATGTGCTTCATTGTGTGCTTCTGCACATAGGCCCGTTTCGCGTTAACTTCCTGCGAAGGAAAATCAGCATATTTTAATTTAGAAAGTGGAACAGTCGCGACCTCGCCCACCCCACAGGCCTCGAGAAAAGCAGTCAGAGGAGTAGGACTTCTGCCCAAAGCCACATAGTAAAATTCAGCCGGAGGATATTTCTCTAAAATGAGCAGGACCAGATCCCGCACACCATCCAGATTGCTTTTTTCAAGGCTCTTTCGAAAGGGTTCCGCATTGTCTTGCCATCGGCCCATGACATAGGCCCCCTTTTTCTCGTTCTTCTCATGCCAAACTAAGCTTTGAAAATTTCCGGAAGATGAGTCGGAGTCTCAGTCGAAAGCACACGCTCCAAATTTCTCTCAATGATCTGTGACTTAAGATCAACAGATCCACGAAGACCTCCGGGAGTGACAGGCGTCTCACAAGTCTCCATCCACGCAATACACCGCACAGGCACCCGCCCCGCACAGCCGCCAAGCACAAGAGCCAGAATAAAAACACAGCCCCATTTCACCGCTTACTAATCGGAAATTAACTCGGAGCCCTAGAGTGTAAGGGAATTGTCTGGGGTAACTAGGCTAGGCACCGACGGCTCGCTATGTAACCGACTGAGGAAGGATTTGATGCGACGCTAAACTCAAAAGCATGCGTTGATTGAAATATGCTTGGAGTTGGAGCGGGTGAAAGCCCTCCTCCCCCTTGAGTCCCTTCACCCGCGGCAAAGAAATACCACCGCCCGCAAAGCTGAAGCAGGATTTTGGTGATATCGGCGCGGCAATTCACCCGCAGGGAGGGAGCATAGCTTTATGCTATGTGACCGACCGAGGACGGAATTGATGCGACGAGATCGCCAAAAGCATGCGTTCTTGGGTACGTAAGTGAGAGGTTGGAGCGGGTGAAGGGACTCAAACCCTCGGCCTTCGCCTTGGCAAGGCCGATCGTGGGAGCTCTCCAATGTAAATATAAGCAGTTTATCATCTAAAATTCGGATGTATTTCCAGGCACTTAGGAAAATATCGAATTAAACAGTTTTCCCTCAATGTTCCCGGAATTTCCCGGAGGTGAGGCACAAATGTGGCACATTGTACGTGATGTATCGCGCCAGTCATCGCAACTTATTCGAAATTCTCTTGAATGGGTGTTTTCTGTTCAATAACCTCTAAAATTCCAACCGATTCGCTGGTAGCACAAAATCGGTAAAGCGTTGACTGTTAATTATCAGATCGCAGCTTAGTTCCCCAGTGAGCCAATACTTTGTGGGTGTATCCGTTTCCTTCGTTAAACGCCTACATAGGGAAAGCGAGAGTACAAAATGGATAATTCTTGGCAGTCCCTTATTCCCTCGTTCATCACCATCGCCGCGGCAATATGGTCCAAGAGAATTCTGCCCTCGCTTCTTCTGGGCCTATTGGTTGGCAGCTACCTGCTAAATCCAACCGTCTTAGGTGGCACCGAAACCGCTGTTGGCAGTATTGTAAAAATACTGACGGACAGCGACAACCTGCAAGTGCTCCTGTTCCTCTACCTTTTTAGCGGCCTAATAGGGTTAATTAGAAATGCGGGCGGTATAGAAGCATTTTCAAAATCAATCGGGAATTACATAAAAAATGAGCGAGGAGTTTTTTATACATTATGGGCGCTCATCCCAATAACATTTATTGACTGTGGCTTTAGAATCGTCGGAGCCGGCTCAATTGTTCGTTCGCTTGCTGAAAAAAACAAAGTCCAAAATGTTCGCTTAGCCTTCATGCTCAACAATACCGCAAGCCCAGTGATTGAACTCATTCCGATCGCAACAACATTCGTCGGGTTTAATATTGCCAACATCGGCCTTGGACTTAAGGCAGCCGGAGTCGCGGAAAAGCAATCGGCCTACAGCGTTTTGCTCCACGCCATTCCGTATGAGTTCTTTAGCATCATCGTGATCCTGATTACTTTTTTGTCCATATTCTTTCAGTGGAATCGATCACCAACAAACGATCAAAAGCCCCACAAGAAAAGTACTGCGCCTAAAGCTATGCTGATGGACATGAAGATGAAGGAAGACGCCCCGGACATTAAGCCTCGCGTAATTAACTTAATTATACCGATGATCACGGTCATTGTTCTGAGTTGCTTTTTCTTCTGGTACTTTGGGAAAACCGAAAGCGATCCAAATAGCTCTCTCTTGTCGACATTTGCCGCCACCGATCCAAACAAGGCAATGCTTGTGGCCTTATTTATCTCTTTAATCTTCACGGGGCTTATCTACTTCTTGCAGGGATATCCAATCGCAAAAATGACCAAAGACGTGATCTCGGGCGGAAACGAACTGATGAGTATCATAGCGCTTCTTGTCGTCGCATGGGCTTTGGGTTCTGTCTCTCAGGAATTAAATTTGAGCCAATTTATCGAAACACAGCTCGGGACCGCGCTCCCAGCGTGGAGCATCCCTGTTTCGCTTTTTCTCTTAGCTTCAGCCGTAACTTACTTCATTGGATCAGGCTGGGCTGCAGCTTCACTGATAATGCCATTTGCGATTTCCGTTGCCGTTAGCGCGGGTGCAGGTATTCCAATTTGCGTGGGAGCCGTGATTACAGGAGGCACATTCGGGGATGTCACTTCCCCGGTGGCTGGAATGGCAAACATGGCCTCGCATGTGGCCAACGTCGATCAGATGAAATACCTTAAATATGCCAATCCCTATAATTTCCTGGCGTTAATCTTGGCCGCAATTCTTTTTCTGATTTTTGGATTTTTTGTCTGAATTTAAAAAAATGACTAGCGGAACTTTAGGCAGCAGAAGAGGATCTTGCTCTGCGACCACCTG
>CAZWNW010000002.1:0-54268 GCA_964636255.1 uncultured Bacteriovoracaceae bacterium
GTTCTCTTAACATTGAGTTCCGCTATCTCGTAACCGCCGCAAGCATTCAGAAAGCCCACACCGCAAAGCGAAAAAAATTGAAAAAAGCTAGGTTTTCCCATGGATTACTAATGATAACAGCGTGGCCAAATTAGCCCCAGTTAAGATTGAATGAGTGTTTCGTAAAGCACACATTAGAAAAGACTCTGCAGGAGAGCCGAGCGCGGCGCTTAAATTCCTAAGCCGCCGCAATCAGGTGAATCGAGGCCACAAACAGGGGGCGAATCATCGTCTCCGGGTCCAGGATCTGACGGTGTTTCCGGATCCGTAGTACCACCATCTCCGCCGCCACCACCTTCATAGTCTTCACCTTTTAAGCAATATCGAATTGCGATTTCGGATTTTGCGCTGCCAGCCTCGTTCAAAACAACCGTTTTGGTCGCTTCGCTGTAGGTGTAGATTGCTGGTTCAGAGTCAACTGAGACCTTCAAAGTGGCGGGATCGATATTATCGTGGTCGAGAGTAAAATCCGTTACGAGATTCAAACGAACAGCAGTCATTTCGCCAATAAATGCTAGGCCCTTGGAATAATCAGAATCCGCCAGGTTCACGAGCGCGCCACCAGATTCCTGAGCGATCTCAACGTAGCCATAGCCATATTCGTTTTCGGAGACCTTCGGATAATTGGACGGATCCGTGTAAACCATGGAAGCGATCAACAAGGGTTGATCACCCTTCAGATGTTTCAGTTCCGAATACATGACTTTATAGCTAAGGTTTACAGCTTTTGTTGGGTCATCATGGGTTGATACCGAGCAGTACTGTTTAAAGGCCCATTGTTCGACGGTCATGCCGGCATAGCTTTCGTAATCTTTTACACGTTTTGTTCCAGAGGGATAAATATGGCAGATTTCGTTCTCATCGGAGATAAAAACAACCGCAAGTGCCGCGCCGTCTCGAAAAAATCCCTGCGCTTTCATCGACTCCAGTCGGTCTCCGCGAATGCCATGATAAAGCGATACGAAGTTTGTCTCGCCGCCGTCGGTCCAGCTGTCGGTTGCAGTTGTTTTCAATCGGCTGGTCAGCTGGCTTCTAATCTCCGACATCGACAATTTTGAGGTGTCGAGAACGATGTTGTTTGATTTGTAAGTGTAAAGTTTTCCCATCCACTGTGATTTCGGACCGTGACCCAGCATCACTCCGATGCGCAGATTCACATCCGACGGAAGTTTTGCAACATAGGCATCAATCTGCGAAGCAATTTTGGTACGTTCATCGTTGAGAGAACCCGAGGTGTCCGTGACAAAGAGGAGATCAACATCTTTGATGCGGTCTTCTTCAGGCTGTTGATATTTTTTTGCATAACAAAGAGGGGCTGCGACATCTGTTCCACCCACGCCTTCCTCTTCAATAGTAGGGGGCAAAACTTCGGAGCGATTGATCAGCCCTAAGTCATAGGCGCTGTTACATGAAGCCAAAAGAAAAATTCCGGTTGATAAAATAAACTGGCTGCGTTTCATAGTTCCGCGCTTCCCCTAACGTTCCATTGATTCACTTACATGCAGCGGAATGGAGTACTGTGACTCCTGCAGCTTACAGACGACTAAGAGTATTGGAACATTTGTGCGGCGCGTCGGCAAGTGGGAATTTGTGTCTTAATAGAAACTTAATGCAAATCCCGCTGCCAGCAGCTTGCAAAGGCAACCGTGCGATCACAAGGCGCAAGGATTTAGGCTCATGAATCACTGCCCAAGGCGGGCTATTTTCATTGAAGAAAAACGCGGTTCTTCCGCCGCCGGGATTAGGCCGAAGCCGGGGCTCCTGAGAAGCTTCCCTGCATTGTGACCCGAGGGGGAAATTTCTCCCATAGGGTCCACACCGTCTCAGTTTTATGGATGTCTTAATCGTGCGAACTTTGCGAATAAGCTTAAAAAATTAAAAAGTGAGAAGGAAAGATTCCAGACGAGTTAAAGAAGTTGCCATGAGAACGAAGGGGTGAGAGGGGGACATGACCACAATTTCTTCCCGGCACTGGAACCTATCCTTCCCAAATACTCATCTCCCGAGAGAGGGGTGATGAATACTTAATGTTTCCCGTGTTGTAAGTCTTGATGACACAGGTGGTCTTAGTGATTTTATGCAGAGCAGTATAGATTATTTTTAATAAAAGTAGAGGCAATTTATTTACCAGGAGGTAAAGTTTACTTCTATGAAGTCGTCGATCTTTGAAGCCAAGAACTACAAGGCTTTTCTGCTTGAGCGGATCAAAGCCAGTCCAAAAGCCGGCCGGGGACAGATGCTTAAGATAGCGAAATTCCTACGGGTTCATCCATCACTTTTGAGCCAAATATTGAAGGGTGAGAAGGATCTAACTCAGGAACAGGCTCTGAGTTTCGCAAATTATTTGGGACTCACTCCCCGCGAGACCGAGTACTTGATGACCCTCCTTTTAGAGAGTCGAGCGGGCACCCAGGAACTCAGAAAATTTTATGGAGAATCTCTTCGCCGTCTTAGGCAAGATAGCGAAAGTGTCGACAATCGCATCGAAGATTCCAGCACTCTCTCTGAATCCGTTCGCAATCGTTTTTACTCGCAGTGGTTCTACAGCGCGATCCGAATTTTAACTTCGATTCCCGAGTATCAAAACATTGATTCCATCGCGGAAAGACTTCGACTTCCCAGGAAAACCGTTTCCGAAGCGATTTCATTTCTGGTGGAAACTGGACTTTGCGTCGAGGAAAAGGGCACCATAAAAATGGGCCCACAATCAACTCACGTAAAAGCAGCGACACCGCTTGCGATCATGCATCATAGCAATTGGCGACTGCAATCCATTCAACAACTTCCATTTACCGAAAAATCAGATCTTTTATTCACAGCCCCAGCATCCGTGTCGCGAAAAGATTTTCGTAAAGTTCGCGATCTGCTGCTCGACTCAATTGAATCATGCGCAGGGATCATCAAGGATTCGCCTGCAGAAGAGCTTGCTCTACTCAACATCGATTGGATCGTTTTCCGCGGTTGAATCCGGGCTTGCCTGATGAAAGCAGCAGCCCTAGAAATTCGCCGTGAGTCTAAGCCTGATTTTAGCCGCAGTTTTTCTTTATTTTCTCGGAATCGTTGGCGCCTCGCTTTGCTATCACCGCATGTTGACCCACGGAGCTTTCAAGGCCCGTCAGCCACTGAAAATACTCTTGGTCTTCATAGGTCTTTCTGCCGGCACTCCTGTGCAGTGGGTGGGAAACCACCGACAGCACCACCGAGCCGCCGACACTCCTGATGACCCACATTCTCCCTATTTCGGTGGCCTCTGGCACGCCCACTGCGGGTGGTATATCTCCTCCAAAAATCCTTTCCTCTGTTTTCTCTACGCCATTGCCGGGCCCGTTCGAGGACTCGTCGATGCATGGCTCAGGCCCCGCTCAAATCAGGACTACGTAGGTCTGGCCACGGATATTTCTAAAGACCCTGTTTTCGCATTCTTCAGCCGCCCGTTTGTCTACACTTGGATGGTCACAGCTCAGGTCATTCTTATCGCAAGCCTTTTTACCTACCTCTGGGGCTGGACTGGGCTTTTCACCTATTGGGCCACAATGGTCGTGATTTACAACGTGGGAGACGCTGTCGACAGTCTAGGTCACGTTTGGGGCAGTCGGATGGAAGGATCCCGAGATCAATCTCGGAACAATTTAATTTTAGCGCTGCTCAGCGGAGGCGACGGCTGGCACGCCAATCACCACCTAAAACCATCGCTGGCTCGCCATGGCAGAAATACTCAGTGGGATTTTTCCTGGATCATGATTCTCGCACTCGAGCGCCTGGGCCTGGTTTACGACGTTAAGCGCTAAAATTTTTGAATGTGTTTACCCGGCCCGAAACTTGAATCAGAATCGCCCGCTTATGAGCTTAAACCCACCTCGCCTTTCGACCAAAATTCCTGGTGCGCCATTTTTGGGACACGCACTGCATATTAAAAAAGATGTTCTAGGACTCGCAATGCGGGCACAAACTGAGTTTCCAGAGATTTGCTCGGCACGACTGGGACCGGTCAAAGTCCACATGGTTTTCCACCCCGACCTGGTGCAAGAGGTCTTGGTTCGAAAAAATTCATCATTCAACAAAGATACATTCATTACCGACAGCCTAAAAGTCGTTCTGGGAAATGGCTTGCTGACGAACGATGGCGAATCTTGGGTCAAGCAACGAAAAATGGCACAACCCGTTTTTCATTTTCAAAGAATGCGTGAACAAGAAAAAACTATCTTTGAAAAAATTGGTGAATGCACATCACTCTGGGGCGATCGAATCAACCTAAGTGAAGAGTTGATGACTCTAACTTTGAAAATCATCAGTGAGATGACTTTGGGCGAAGACTTGGGTCGCTATGCGCATGCCGTCGACCGGGATTTTCCATTTTTGGTCGGCCAAGTTTATCAACGAGCGGTCGCGGTGGTAAATCTTCCACTGTGGCTCCCCACTCCCTCCAATATAAAGTTTCGTCGCATTATTCGAGATCTCGATAAAATTATTCAAACTCTGATCGAAGACCGTAAAAACGCAGACACAAGCCAGCGCGACGATCTACTCTCCAAATTGATTCGCCTAAAAGATGAAAACGAGGCCTCGGGTCTGAGTGATCGCCAAATTCGCGACGAGGTGATGACGATCTTCCTGGCAGGACACGAAACAACTGCCAATTCACTAATGTGGATGTTCTATCTACTGGCGAAGCATCCTGAATGGGAACGTCGGATTCTGGAGGAAATTGAGTCCGGAGTCGAAGACACGGTTGTCTTGCGCGCCTGTCTTTCCGAGGCCATGCGCCTCTATCCGGCCGGCTGGAGCCTGGTAAGACGCGCCAAAGAAAACGTAGAGATCGGTAAATATCAAATCAACAAGGGCGACCTACTCACGCTCTTTTCTTATGCGACCCAACGCCACCCCGATTTTTGGAAAGACGCTGAAAAATTTGATCCCAATCGCTACCTCAGTGATGGCGAAGGCGTCGTAAACCACAAATTCGCCTATTTCCCCTTTGGCGGGGGCCCGCGCATTTGCATCGGGAAACACCTTGCCCTCTTTATGATGGAACGAATTCTTTCGGGAATTTTAAAAACTCATCGCTTCAAACTCTTGGAGGGCGAGGAACCCGTAGCTCATCCGGTAACCACTTTAGGCATGCGCGACCCCCTCTTTGTTCAAGTCGAAAAACGTTGATCAGAAGAGGCGCACCCCTTTCCCTCGATATAAAAAAGCGTTAACTTGTGCGCCAATGGCAAAGACACTCTCAGGTCGCGAAGTCGGCGAAAGAGCCTACAAAACTTTTATTGAAAAAAACAATGATCTGGCCGACCCAAGTCCGTGGCTCGCCCTCTTCCTTGACCGCAGCCTCCCAATGGACACGCACGCAAAGGCAGCGTTTCTCTCGGATTCCTCCTCGCGATCGCGACAGTTTTTTCTCCCACTCATTCGGCCCTTCTGCCGTTTTGCGATCATCATGAACCAAGTTTTAAAGGTGATCATTCCCAACGCCCTTCACAGCTCGAAGTTTCTTCACTACCTCATTTATTTGGGACAAAAGTACTTCGTCTCACCGGAAGCCAACTACATTATTCTTCGCCATTTTCACCTAGGTTCACAGATTCTTAAATTTCTAGCGGCCAACGTCAAAGACGCCGAAATCAATTTGAAATCAATTCAACCGACGAAGCTCTCTGACATTTACAAAAACGAAATTTATATTAACCACGATCTCAATCTTTTTAATTTTGTCATCCAGCTGAACGAATCACTTAGGAAACACAAGACCGACGTCCATGCGAAGGGGCCGCTCAATTTTTCCATGATCGAGCCAGGTGATTTTGAGATCGAAGGATTTCGGGATGGTTGGACAAATTTTTTGGATGTCGAAACAGCCATCGAGATTTACACCCCAATGTTCCAATTTTTTCTGCGCGACAGTGATTTTTGGCGTGCCTATCACTCGCTTCAGTTTGATGAAACCATCGCTCTCTATGTCGCAAAGGTTTTAGGGAACCCGGCTCATTTGAGTCTCTTAAACAACAAGCACCCCTTGGCTCCGCTGACCGGAACAAAGGCTGCTTATCGTTTGGTCCTCCACGGAATTGCCTCTGAACTGCTTCACGGAATTCTGGTCCAAGAAAAACGCGCGCAAACTGCAGAAGGCAAAAATCGCGCAATGCTCTTTCAGGCGAAATAAACGATCAAGCCGGATGCTTAACGAAAGTCCTTTTTTGCATCAAAAGCGCTAGAGAACCAGCGATCAAAATAAGGAAGTAAGAATCCGTAGTTTCCGCTGAAAAATCTATGATGAGCGGCATGCCGCCGACTGGCACTGGCGACATGATCCATGGAAGTTTCGTCGAAGATCGTAAAATTCAGATGGCCAATGGAATTCGCCATCAGACTGACTGCTGGGAAGACCAACAGCACGTAAAAATCATAATTCCACCACAACATTCCAAGAATCATCACAGAACTCAGGGCCGTCGCCTCGATGGGGTGAAAGCTGTAGGTCGAGAAGGGAGTGCAAGTGACAGATTTATGGTGAACTTGGTGCACCTTTTTAAACCACCAGGGTCGATGGAGAAATCGGTGGATTACGTAAAAATGGATTTCGTTCCACACGACCAATAGAAGCATATGCCCTAGAAAACGCAGTGCTGAAAAACTTTCGAAACGGATTTCAACCCATCCCCGACGATAAGCCCAAGCTGTCAGAACTCCATAGAGTCCAAAAATCACAATCGAGATGAAGGAGTGCCAGAGTTCAAAAGTGATTTGGCCCTTAAACAGTGGTCTTCGATCTAAAATCGTTCCCAGTCCCAAACGTCCGCAGACGTAGCGGCCATAAAAAAAACTCACCGCAGCCCAGCTGAAATAAAGGGTCGCAAATCCAAAAAAAGCGAAAAAAAAGACCTCCCAATATTTCAGGTTTGCCACCGCATAATGCAGGAACTTTGGGTCTAATATCTCTCCAAGCACATAGCATCGATAGCAAAAAAGCCGAGATCCTTAAAGTTTGTTGAACACTTGTGTGGGTTTCCTGCCAAAGGGCCTTTTCACGGAGGCGCCAAATGTGCAAAGATACGGGCCTTATGAAATCGGCCTATATTACATCCATTGGAGCTTTTTTACCCGGCGAAGCCGTTAACAATGAAGAGGTCGAAGAAATACTAGGTCTACTGGGGACGCGGGGCTCCAAAATCAAGGACCGCATCCTGCGAGACAACGGAATCAGGAGCCGGCACTATTCCCTGGACCGCGAGAAAAAGAGTCGCTTCAGCAATGCGGAAATGGCAGCAAGGGCGATTCAGGCAACGCTTGAGACTTCAGATACCGAGGCCAAAGAAATCAATTATCTGGCCACAGCCACCAGCCAATCCGATCTCCCCCTTCCGGGTTTTGCAAGCCAGGTCCACGCTCTGACTTCAATCCCGAGTCCCGAAATTGCTTCCTTCCAAAGCATCTGCTCATCAAGCCTCATGGCATTGAAGGCCGCTTATTTACAAATCAAAAGTGGCGAATGCACACGAGCCCTGGCTTGCGCCTCGGAAATGCCAAGTCGCCTCTTCAAGGCGAGCCGCTACGCCTCGCAAGATTCCTTTCAGGAAAGTGGGAAGGTCTCCTATGACACCGAATTCCTGCGGTGGATGCTTTCGGATGGCGCGGGAGCCTGCCTCTTGTCCGATACACCTAAAAAATCCGGCCTCAGCCTTCGCATCGATTGGATTCGCATGAAGTCCTTTGCAAACAAGTATCCGCTTTGCATGTACGTCGGACCGGAAAAGGATTCCGAGGGACGCGTTACAGAAAGCTGGCTAGATCTGCCTGATTATCAAGAAGCAGCTCGGCGCGGCTTTATCAATTTGCGACAAGACGTGCGCCTACTTCCGGAAGTTATAAAACTGGGCGTAGAATTTTTGTTCGAACTGGTCGAAGAGGGCACCGTTAAAATCAACGAGATCGACTGGCTCCTCCCGCACTACTCGTCCGAGGTTTTCCGAAAACCCATCGAGGATCTCCTAGAAAGAGGCGGCGCACTCATCCCCAAAGAAAAATGGTTTACCAATCTACACACCAAGGGCAATACGGGTTCAGCCTCCATCATGATCATGATGGAGGAAATCTTTAATTCTGACCGCCTCAAAGCCGGTGATAGAATTCTCTGCATGGTTCCAGAATCGGGACAATTCAATTTAGGCTATATGGCCCTCACTGTGGTCGACGGAGAAAAGTCAGAGCATTCTACGGGAAGCTCGAAAGCCAGTGGAGAATCCGAAGTAGCGAATTTGGAAGCGCCTAAACTAGAATTAGGGCCGGGCGCGCCGCAACAGCGATTGGTTCGAGAGCTGACACGCGTTTGGATTGATTTTGAACGTGAACTTCACACCATTCCTATCTTGAAACGACTTGTGCATGGCGGATTTACGATCGAGGACTATCGAAAACTCCTAAAGAACCTGCGCGCGCAGGTTGTCGATGGTTCGCGATGGATTACCCGTGCCGCATCCAGCATTACCGATCCCCGCCTCCTAGAGATCCGCTCGGTATTCATTCATCATGCAAAAGATGAGCATCGTGATTATATGATGCTGGAAAAAAATTACGTCTCCACCGGTGGCTCCCTGGAGACAATTCAGAACGCAGAAAAGAATATCGGATCAGAAGCCCTCTCGGCCTGGATGCTTCAACGAGCCAGCCGCGAGAATCCCGTAGACCTTCTAGGAGCTATGTTCATCATCGAAGGACTCGGCAACAAGGTGGCCCGCATGTGGGGTGAACGCGTTCGCGATCAACTCAGCTTACGCGACGATCAGGTCACATTTTTCCTTTATCATGGGGACAATGATGACAATCATTTTGATCGACTCGAGGAAGCCTTGAACTCTGAGCTCCTATCCGAAGCCGCTGTTGACGAAATTGTTAAGACTGCCCAAGTGACTGCGCGGCTTTATCGACTGCAGCTCGAGGAGCTGATCTAGAAAGAATTATTAGGTTTCTGTTTGGAGCAGCCGCCAATAACTCCCCTTCATGCGAAGGGGAAGAATCGCTTGGTCTCTATTGCTTTGTCTCGCCTTCGGAAGTGGTGAAGCTACATCCCCCCCCTCGAATTCTCTTAGAATCGCCTCATTAAAGACTAAAAAGGGAGAACGCTTCATAGTCCTCGGGACCCTCCGATCAATGAGTAGCTATGTTCCTCCGGCTCGCTCATTTAGCTCGATGGGATTCTCGGGAGAAGACATTGACGAACTGGAGCCTCGCTATCTTATTATCGCCGACCACGATGGGCTGAAGTCGATCCGTAGTTTCGACCTTGCGACCTTTATTCATCCCGACAAACTCGTATCAGCATCGCCGCGATTCCGTGGAAACATGGGTAGTTTTTATAAACACCCCGAGTGGCGAGCGAGCCTTCCTCCGGAAATCGTCGATTTACGACGAGTGCGGGCCCAGCTTGTTAAAGATGTTGTTTTGAACGAAGGCATTCTCGACAGTGGGAAACTGAGCGGAATTCCAATTTTTGCTCAACTCATGATCATTTCACAGATATTCACGAGGGGCCTTCATCAAAAGCGCGCCCTCCAGGCGATCGAACTAAGAGTCTGGCTAGAAGAAGCAATGGAAGAGGGATCCCTGGAAGTCCTCTATGACCACTTTTCTTCAGCCGAGATCGCAGAACTCTCACAAGCTCTCTACTTAAAATTCGGTGACGGATACGGAAGCGGAATTTCGCGGACTTTTGCGATTTCCTCTCGAAAGCAAGCCGCTATCTATGAAAAGAAGCGCACGGCCGAGGAGAAAGCGCGAAGCGAGAACGACGCGAAATTAAGATTGGAGTTTGAACGGCTGGGATTTAAAAGCTTAGAGCTGGCTCAACGCTTCTTTCTCGTCTACTGCGACAAGAGAGAACTCAATTGCAATGAAGTCATCGAAAACATCGATGGAAAACTTTCAGAACTGGGTCAGGATGCAGTTTCACAGAAATTTAGGGAGATGATTTTACAGTCGGACGATGTGCGAATTCCGGTTGGAATTGTTTGGAGGGAGCTGCCAAAGAAGGAACACTTTGGTGTTTTAAATTTCCAAGCACCCATGAAAATTGCCGGCCGACACCGGCGAGTTAAATTTTTCGAATTGCTGTCTGATCTTGGTCTAAGTTTTTCACCGAGCTTCTTGATCACAGTGCCCATTAAATTCGTTGACGGGAGCTTTCGTTCAATCCTTAGCACAGGAGTGAAATCCACTGCTTTTGATGAGATTTCCGTGCCTTTAAGTCGCTTCAAAGCACTGTTGGAATTGGGTCTCATTAGACTTGAGGATCAGGAGCTGGTACTTGCTGTTTTTTCTCAGAATTTATTAGAGTCGGGCGCGTCGCCCACTGAGGTCGAAAAGATTTGTGCGGGGCTTGAGTCGGAAAACGCTCACCTTGCCGCCGAAGCCGCACGCGAAGCTCTGCTTCACTACACCAAAGCTTCATTGAGAAAGGTGGATCTGTTGGATTCGCCTCGACGCGTGGAAAGTTTCTGGGCCAAAAGAGTGAACGTCGAACGACTCGCTCGCTACTTGTCAAAAGTCCACTGATCCACATCAAGTATGGGCCGATAACCTAATTTTAGATAAATCGAATTCGATGTGGCGTTCGAAAGATCCGTGTAGAGAAAACCATAACTTTTTCCGAGCTCCAAAACTTTCTGGCTAATGCCCCAAGTAAGAGCACTTGCGTAACCTTGCCCACGAAATTCTTTGGGCGTGTAAACGGGACCAATGCGACCACCGTTGGCAGTCAATCCAGCGATCCCTCCAAATGACTTGAAATTGCCTCCGTCTTTCCACAAAAACAGGAAGCCTTCGTTGATTTTCAGACGAAAGAAATTCAGAGAGTCTTCACTCATGGGCCCCTCAGAGGCCAGTGCTTCGCGATGAAAACTGATCGCCCATTCCCGAATAAGGTCCCAATTTTCCGTGGCCGCCGGGACAAAAACACCGGAGACCTGGGGTTGTGACTGAAGCTTTTCCAGCAAATAAATGCGCTGTTTAAATCGGATTTTTGCATCTCGAATCCAAGATTCAGCAAAAATCCGTGCACTTTCTTTTGGGCCAAGCACACCGGGCAAATCATATCCCTCGCCTTTTAGAAATGTTGCCAGGGCTCGCAGCGCCTTTTCATTCCACGATGTCGATAATATCAAATTAGTCTCAGGGCTGGTCTGCATGAAATACTGACGACCCGCCCATGAATCACCAGAGCCTGCGAGGTGAATATTTTTTCTCGCGGCGGCAAATCGGCGCGCTAGTCCGATCATCAAATTGTTTTCCGCCTCCGAAAGCATCGAGACTCCAAGAGCCGCGTCCAATTCATCACGGAGCTGGCCTGGATCAGCGATCAAACGAAAGGAGATCATCTCGACAAAAAACTCTGACTTGGCCTTCGAATCAAGGCCCCGTACTGAGCTCCCTAGCGGAATGCAGGCCTCATCTCGATGATCTCGTCCGAAAGGAGCTTTCCATTTTCACCAAAGTTCATCACGCGCCGACCGGTGGGGCTGGTGCGATTTAAATCGATGACGGTAGACTGCACCTGGCCTAAGGCTATGAGATAGGAGCCAAGGTAAACTTGGAGCGGGGCCATAACGGCCTTAGTCCAGGTCGGATCCAGCGGCTTCCAATCAAAGCCCCGCTCAAACGGTACCACGACAATACTGACGGTCGCAGACTGAATAGAGCCCCCACCCGGCAGTAATTTAGCCGCGAGATTTTTTTGAAAGTCGGCTCCGGGATCCGAGAGCCAGGTTTCTCCACCGACCAGACAAGAGTTCAAAAGAACCTCGGCATCCTTCGCTAGAGCATTGCTGGATTTGAGTTGCGTGATCCGATCGCTGTCGAAATCCTCGCCACCAATTTTCATCCGTCCCGGAAGACCGTGCCCCATGATGATCACTCGTTCGATCGGAGCCTCGCCGAAGAGCGAGAGCTCTTCTAGTTTTTCCCACATATCATCAATTCCGCTGACCTTCAGGTAGTGCGCATTGGGATTGAACTTATGACGTAGTTCAAAGTCGTAACGCGCAAAATCGTCTAATGGCTCCCCAGTGGTGATGCCATCGACGTAAACCGTTTTTGCAGTGGAATTGATGTCAGTCATCGTGCTTTCTTCCATGTAGTCGGTGATAGAAACCGTTTCCGGATAAAACATGAAAATTGCGCCGGGAATCGATTGGCCGACGACCGTAGTGAAGAGTATGTGGCCTGTGAAATTGAGTCCATTCTCTGTAGCCATTCGAAAGCCAAATGACAGAGGACGGCCCCGATATTCGGCCGCGAGGTTTATTGTCCTGGGAAGTGCCGTCAAAGGATACAGCAAAAATCGACTCCCCCCGCGGCGGATCTCGATCAGATTGTCTTGCACCCGTTCTTTGAAACCAAAGGACTCCTTTGGCCCCCACACATCCTTCCGACGTAAAAGCTTGATTTCACCTTGGGTAAATCCCCCCTCGCGGTAGAGAATTTTTTCCTTTGCAAGGATTTCTTTGAAACTGTGGGGAAGCTCGACGGGTCTTACGGCCCCTGCCGCGCCATTTTCAGTTCCCACACGACTGGCGCGCGAGAGGGCGGTGTATTTTTTATAACTCAGCTCCCGCGACACCAGCAGATCATAGGCACGATCAAACTCTCCTTGGGCTCGAGGATTTAATGGGCTTTCCAGCTTACTTTCGGACTCAGATTTTCTTTGTACCTGCAGCCGTTCCGTGATTTTTGAGAACTGCCGGCCCATCACTAGCGCAAAGGCCAGATCCACGCCGCTTTCCAAACAATGTTTTGCAGCTTCATTTTCATAAATTTCTGCTTCTTCAAAAAAACCGGTGCTGGAAAGCATTCGCGACTGTAGCAATTTTTCCCTACAGACCTCGTATTTTTTAATCGCCCCAATTCCCATACCAAACATAAAGTAACCGGCAGCTCCCAGATTTAAGAGGCCTGAAACGCTTTGGGCACGAGCCGTAATCACGGCTGCCGACGTGGCTTTAGCTGAAAAAACTTTCGCGGTCGCGGTTCCCAGAACATGTGCGGCGCTGGGCAGCGCCGCAAGCAACGCACCCGAAAGAAGTGCAGACGGAGCTGCGTCTCCAATGGATTCCTGAAAGCGACACCAAAAATTCGTCTGCGGATGTCTGCGAGCATCCAGAGCAGATTGTCCGGCCGCTAAAATTACAGGGACCGAGAGCCCTACCATCGCCAGTGTGGCGGAGGTCTTTGTCGCTGTAGCCCCCGCAATACCTACGCTTGCTGCCGCGAAAGGAGCGGCATAAATTGCGACCGGAATTGCAAAGGCCGCGACCACTCCCATTTTTGCCGCTCGAATTTTTGCAATTCCACCCTCGATTTTGATGGCTTCCTCCCGGAGAATACGACGCTCACTCTCGATGAAAAAAGCCTTCAGTTCAGGCGAAACACGGTACTTTTTTATGATCGATTTTTGTGTCTCAACGAGCTTTTTATGAAGGGCTTCCAAGGCACGACTGGAAGAGTCATCTCCTGACATGAGTGTAGTAAACGCGCTACCTTCACGAGCCAGTGCTTGATGTCCCTTCAAAATCTCCTGATACTGCAAAATTTCAGCATTCAATGACTCTGTGTACTCTTCCAAGTTCTGTTTTCGAATCGATCCATCGTTCGATCCAAAATAAACTTGGTCGCCAAAAATCACTGCATGGCCCCGATCACCGAGACTAAATTCTAAAGCCGCAGGCCCCATCAGAGTCATCAACGATGTGTAAACTTTGTCTTTGGAAAACAGACTGCTTCCATCAATTTTTAGTGACTCAAGCGTTAAGCTTCCGTCCTTCAATGCTCCCACATTTTCAAGAACCTCAAATGCAGGCGTGAGCTCTTGGGCCAAATTTTTTACGTAAACTTCTTTTTCCTCATGCGCGATTCCCAGAATCGAAAGACGATCGAGATCAGCTTCCTCTAATTTTCCTGAGGCACGGTAACGAAGCGCCAAATTTGAAAAATAGGGCAGTAGATCTGCCGCCATGGTGGATAAAAAGCGGCCTCGAAGCGCCGCTTTGAGCTCTGGCTTAGAGCGGTATTCTCGATCCCACTCCTTAAACCGATGGTCGATTTCGTTTAGGACTCGATGATCAGGATTGACCAGTAGGCTCCGCGAGGTGTTTGCGATCAAGTCCTGGAGCTGGAGTTCCGTGCTTTCAGGAATTGTTGCACTACAGTTCGTAGGGCCAACTTGCCCACGAGCGGGAATACCGGGGAGGAGAAAGCTCAGCAACGCCAGAGCCAAGAGATAAGAATCTTTAGACATTTCCCCGCCTTTCCCAAAAAGTGGACGTCTAGAACTATGTTATTTAACGCATATTGTCAAAATATTCACCTTTTCTAGATTTTGACCGCACCCCCATGCAAAGCCTGCTGAAAGTCTTAGACTAGATTTCATGGTCGAGACTCAGGAGTCGAAAAAACTAGGTTGGAGCGAAAGCTTTGCAGCCGTACTGCATCCGCGTGTAATCACGATGCTTTTTTTTGGATTTTCGGCGGGCATCCCAATTCTTTTGATTTTTTCTTCACTTTCATTGTGGCTCCGAGAAGCCGGAGTGGAACGCCAGGCTGTCACATTTTTTAGTTGGGCCGCACTTGGTTATTCCTTCAAATTTATTTGGGCCCCCCTCGTGGACGTGTTGCCCCTACCAATTCTGACAAATCGCCTTGGACGACGACGTTCATGGCTTCTGCTTTCTCAATTCGCCATCATTGGATCTCTACTATTGATGGCGAGCATAGATCCCGCGGAAAATGTGAGCCGTTTAGAGCTAATGGCTCTAGCCGCCGTGCTCTTGGGATTTTCATCGGCCACACAGGATATTTTGATTGATGCTTATCGCATCGAATCTGCAGAAAGCCGCCTTCAGGCGATGATGTCGGCGTCCTATGTGGCGGGCTACCGAATCGGAATGGTCACATCAGGTGCCGGTGCACTTTATCTCGCCTCTTTTTTGGGCTCGGAAATGGGGAGCTATTTTTATGGAGCTTGGCAGTGGACCTATGTTGCCATGGCCGGCGCAGCTCTGGTCGGTGTCTTCACAACGCTTGTGATTTCAGAGCCCGTTGTTGAGAAGAAAGCCGCTCGCTATCACTATCAACCTAAAGACTACTTCCGTCTCATCCTCGTTTTTCTGGTCGTAGTCGCTACTTTTGTTTCAAGTTTTTTTTACGGAAGCCGCCTTCTACCCATCGATGCATCTTCGCTCTCTCGAAGTCCATTTTTAGCTTTCGCTATTGAAGTCTTCCGTTTTGCTTTTGCAACAGCCACATCTCTTCTTGTGGGCTACGGGCTCGTAAAATTATCGCTTGTTGATCGCAAAATGGCACGAGAAACCTGGGTAGAGCCCGTCCTGAATTTTTTCACACGCTACGGACTACGCACGGCGCTCACAATTCTTTCGCTCGTAGGCCTCTATCGTATCTCAGACATTGTCCTGGGCGTTATTTCCAATGTCTTCTATCAGGATATGGGATTTAGCAAAGTTGAAATTGCCAACGCCGTGAAGACTTTCGGCGTCCTGATTACAATTGCCGGTGGCTACTTAGGAGGAATCTTCGCCACACGCTTTGGCGTGATGAAAGCTCTCCTGTGGGGAGCCCTGATGTCGTCGGCTACAAACATCTTATTCATTGCGCTTGCTTATACGGGGCGCAGTCTTCCACTGATGTACACCGTTGTCGGCGCGGACAATCTGGCCGCAGGATTTGCCAGTGCCGCATTCATCGCTTTTCTTTCAAGCCTTACCAGTGTTTCATTTACCGCAGTTCAATACGCTATATTTAGTTCTCTGATGACGCTCTTGCCGAAAGTCATCGGAGGTTATTCCGGAACAATTGTCGAAGGCATTGGCTACACGGGATTTTTCATCTTCAGCACACTCATTGGTATTCCCGTGATTCCGCTTTGTCTTAAGGCGGCAAAACTTCTACTCGCCTCGAAAAGCAAAAATGAATAACGCCGAATCAAGGCACCGCGTCGAAGAAATACAATTTTAGCCGCGCCCCAGCCAAGATCACCGCTATGATGAGCCTCGCATGGGAGGAATTATGAAAAATCTTTTTATTTTAGTTCTAGGTTTTATTTTTTCAGCGACTGCTTTCGCTAATGATCGTTCCAATAGTTGCCTTGAACGAGCAAGCGACAATGAAATTCTTGCAGAAGTTTCGCGCCGGATGGGAAATGGCAACGGAGGCAATGACCCTCATTTCGTCGACAGTGCGGTCAACCTTCAATGCATAGCCGATCTCGACACACGTTATCCCTACAATCCCACTTTCGATATGCTGATTACTTGGGCCGATCAGTGCCGCGAAACAGTCGATAGTCGTTGCATTTTGCTCTCTTCCAGCCCCAACAGCGCCTGCGTCGCAGATCTCGACCGCCGATATCCCTACAATTTTTCTGATACTGAACTCGTTCGACTATCGGAAGCCTGCAAAAGTAAGCGCTTCAGCTGCCGGATCTGAACAGGCCTTCCAGCGATTTACCCACGGGGGCTAGGCCGACAGCTCGGCCTGGCTCATATTCCGATAGACTAACTTATTTCTGCCCCAATTTGGTATTCGAATTGCCGTTACGGCAAATTCACTCCGATATCCACCTGGGAATCACCTTGGTAGAAATCGTCGATCCACAATTCACGAGCCTGCTCTTCGACTCGTCCATAAGATCCGACTCGGATGTCGCCCGTATCGCCATCGTGACCGACTTTACGATTGTTTAAGTTTATCTTCTGAGAACCATCGACCCACACTCGGAAGTAAGCCCCCCCAGACTGGCTAATTTTGTAGTTAACAACAACCTGGTACCAACGCTCGCGCGCAAAACTAAATCCTGTCCCCACAGTTCCACTGTCGAAGGTGACATCGGACTGAACTCCACCGGTCTTTGAACCTTCCATAAAACGGTAAGCGAGAGGGATCGGGCCCGATGGATTGGCGGATTTGTTTAAATACAACGCATAGTAAAAACCATAACCCGTGCCGCTTTGTTTAACCTGATTCAAAACAGTTCCGTACCAAGCTGGGTTTTGATGTCGGCTACCGAAGTAGACGTTAAATCGATACCATTGGTCAACTTTTTGTTTGAAATATCCAAATCGCCATTCGAATCGGTTCATTGCAGTGGCTTTCTGCGTGAAGCCAGGATCGCCCGGAACATATAAAAAAATGGACCGCTCTCCCGAAGCTGATTGTGCAGTCGAAATATTCCAAACGGCGTTTGCTTGAGCGTGATTATTGGCTGTAACCATCGCATAGGATTTGCCACCTTGATAATAAGTGCCACCCGAGAATCGCACATCATCAGATTCAACATCAAGTGCGCGGTCGGGAGAGGCTGCTTGCTCCCAGCTGTTGCCATAATCTAAGACTTGAACGGTCAAAGTGTCTGACGAACTTAGTTCTCCGTCAGTAGCCGTGAACTTCAATTCGTAAGATCCCGCCACCGGAAATTGTGCCGAGGTGGATTTTCCGTTCGCGTTCGAAAATACCACTACACCTGGTCCACTAACTTGACTCCAGCTGTAGGTCAGCGTGTCTCCATTTGGATCCTGGGCAGACGCGACTAAATCGAGCTCCTTGGTAGGAAGTGTAATACTTCGATCACTCCCAACATCAACGTTCGGCTTTAAATTCACTTCTCCCGCCTGTGGATCCGAATAAAGCCGAACTTCAGTCAGACTGTTCCAGGTATTGACACTATTTCCTAGTCCATAAATTCGAAGAACTGACGTTTCCGCCGGTGTGAACGAAAAATTCTCGAGTTCCAAACTTTCTCCTGAAGTCTCTCCTTGATAGACCTGCACCCATGAGTCTCCGGATTTAAGGGAAATTTGAAATGCCTGCTTTCGTGCGTCCCCCAAATACACGCTCATTGCGACGCGCGCGATTGTGCTTTCTGATTTCAATTCAATCTCTAGATATTCACCGCTTCCCTGTGCGGACCAGCGAGTGCTGTAGTCACCATCCAAGACGTTTGCAGGCAAATTTCCATCGTGACTGCTAGCACGAACCGCTTGAATCAGATTGGATTCCGCCGCCCCTGTGCCCTCATCTGATACAGGATCATCATCGCTATCGACACTTTCATCCGACTGACTTTCATCATCGATGATATCTTCAATGGCCCCACCACCAGAAGAACCCATCGACCGCTGTAACTTGCATGAGCAGAGTAAAAAAATTCCAAATAAGAAAAAAAAGCGAGCTAAGGAAACTGATCGACAAAAATACAAGCTAATCATGGGACACCATTTTCATCATAGCCATACATCGTGATTCCGCTTACAGTCCCGTCACTAAACGTGCAGCTAATTAAATTTCCCTGGCCTTGGTATGCGCCGAAGTTCGGTGCGTAAAGACATGACTCGTTGCTTTCGCATAGACCGTCATGATCCCCAGTACTGCTATAACCCTCAGCTTCCGGATCTACGATTTCAATAGCATTCAGAAGATAGGTGTTGGCCGATGTCTGCTGGTCCGTTGCTGTCGCGTTCCCGTCAACGGCAGAAGGGCAAGCGACATCCGCTACAAAAGCAGCATTGTCACTAGTGCCATCACCACTTCTATTGAGAAGGGGATTTGTCATGGAGCTTCTTAGGCGGAAATCCCAAATTCGACCGGCTCCCGATTCCCAAACGCTCCGATGATCGGCATTGGGAAATGCAGATCCATCGATGCCCCAACTACGATAGATATTGTCAAAATTGACCCAATCAAATTCATCGGGATCCGCAGGGAAGGAAGCTCCGCCATTGGTATCCGAATTATTGATATCGGCGCTGCTGACCTTTCCGACAAAAGCACTTTCAGCTGTGAGCCCCGTACGCAGTGTTGCGTCCGAAAGATAGCCTCCTGTGTAGCTGTTTGAACCGTCGGTCCCGGTTGTCGTGCAGGTTTGGTCCGACAAACCAGGATTAGTTCCTCCGCTTTGATTACAATTGTCGGTGTCATTGGTCCCCACGAGCAAAAGCCCTGTGAATTTCGAATTATTAGAATAGTTTTGAAGATTGACCGGATACTGATTGTCCATCGAAGCCACGTTGCTAAAGGTATTCGTGCTGCTAGCGGCAGTTCTAAAGTAAACGCCTCCCCTGGCGGTATTGGAAATTAAAAAATTGTGGAAAGTATTTCCGTCGCCAGCCGAAGTCAGGCTAATTCCACCGCCATGATCCCCCGCATTCCCGGCGTGATCTCCAAGATTCGCGGCAGTGATAGCTACAAATTTATTCAAGTCACCGTTTGCAGAATTGGCTCCCCAGCTTCCTCCATTGATCACTCCTTGGACGAAGTTGTTGGAGTCCGCGGTACTTGCGTTAAGCAAAAGCCCGGCCCAGGTAGAGACAGAAATATTAAATCGGTGGAACAGATTTCCGCTCGATAGAGCTAAAATTTCAATGCCTCCACCCGTGTTTGCCGCACTTCGAATGTCGAAAAATTGAGAGTTCGTCGTGTTCGTTAGAGAAATTCCAGCATCTGAATTCCGACTGGCATTAAGATTTCGAAAGCTGCTAAGGTCGTTGTAGGTCGCAGATTGACCCATTTCCATCAACAATCCAGCCGACTCATTCCGGTGAAGTTCGAGATTCTGAAACGAATTATTTGCAGATGGACTGCGAATATTCAATCCGGCCACTCCATTGGAATGCGCCTCTAGTCCATCAATCATGTTATGGGTTGAAACTCGAAGATAAAAACCGCTGCCCCCATGACTGTGAGCCACAACGTCTTTGGCCATTCCGCTTTTGGAATTGTCAACTCGGAATCCGTAACCAACCACTGCTCCAACAGGGTTACCACTGTTCACAATCGAAACATTTCGCGCACGCCAGAAGTTCGAGGCGATAACATAAATTCCTCGCTGCTCCGCGGGGCCATTGTTGGCGTCATAGCTTCCCTCGATCCAAGAAAAATTACGTCCGCCAGTGCTGAGAAGGCAAACTCGATCCGCAGAAGTTTCCGTTCCGGTTGTCGCGTTACAGGAACTTGTGCTGCTGCCTGTGTGGCTCAGAACTGATGAATCCAGCGTCACGATGGAAAGTTTATCGAGTCCCAATACGTATCCTTCTGTACTGCGGTTGGCCGCCAACGTAAGAATCGTTCCCGCGGCATATACATCATCTGAACCATCACCCGCGGCTCCTCCATCTTCATCAACACCATCAATAGTCAGAGGACTCCCGGCACTGTTGTCCGGCAGCGCTCGAACGGGATTCGACCACCAAAGTGCGGCAGCACTTTGGCCTGTGTAGCTTTGCCCATCCACTGAACCAGATATCGACACGAAATTGCTTTTGAACGAAGTCGAAGTCACAAGATCCGCCAAACCCATTCCGCTTTTGATTGAGGAAGAGTAAAAGAAAATATCCGCACCACCGCCTGCCGCAAAGCAAGTCCAGTCGAATACGCCTAAATCGTCCTCGAGCGCGAGTGTTCCACAAGAGCTGATGCCTTCGATTTCGACTTTTCGCATTTCACCGCCGTGGAGACATTCTAGAAAACCGTCCTCGGTTCCCGCGCACGCAACGTCGAGCCCCTCTGCAACACTAGGCCCATCGTTTTTTACGTAGTCATTCCAGTTTGCGCCGTTCGAGGGATAAAGAGCCGAGACACTCAGGGAAAGCTCGATCGAGGATCCACTGCCGGAACCTGAATCGTCGCCGCCACCACCACCGCCAGATCCTGAACCACTTCCGCCGCCCGAGCCTCCGCCTCCAGCAATCGAGCGCTCGGAGGGAATCAACCCAGAACACGATGCAAGGAGGATCGCAAGAAGAAGTGGGCGGAAATACGCCCCACGAACAGAGTGACCTGATGCCTTCATCATAGATCTCTAGTTTACGAGATCCGCTAGCATTCAAAGTCTAAAAAAAATGGGGCGGATAGAACTCTAAATATTACGGTCATTTCGGCCTTCATCATTCTTTAATGATGGTGAAATCTAGCAGCAGAATCCAGAGCTTCCGCCCTGTGGATTGTCCAAATTAATGGCCCCGAAAATAGGAAAATCGCGTTAGAGTTAATTCATGCAATCAAGAGCTCTCATTAGGTTTTATTACTCTTTCTTTGCATTGTGTCTCGTGTTCCAGCCTCTCGCCGCCCAATGCGGAATCACCGCACGGAGCTTTTTTGCCTATTCCCCGTCCGTTACTGTTGATGCCGATCGACAAGACTTTTACGACGGTCTTGCCTATGGCGGCCGACTTGGATTTTTGTCTAGGGTGAATGAGTATTTCGTGTTTTTGGGACTCTCCACCCAAACGGCTAACTATGTCGACATGGATCCTCTCGAAGCTAAAATCACAATGCTTGGATTGGGATATCGACGCTACCTCGTTGACAATCATCGCGTTTTTCTCGAGACACAGGGAAATCTATCGCTGAGTGATGTCTTTGATACTTCCTTCGGAGCTAGCTTCGGTGGAGGAATTCTTTTTAAGTTAGGTGCGAAAATGTCATTCGGCACAACGACTCTCTACACTTTCACCTTCCAAAGCGGAGCCAACCGTCGTTACTTAAGCCAGAGCCTTGATTTAGGTTTTAATTTTTAAATTTCTGCGAGCCCCTCAGCCGATGACTCTCCGCATCGTCCCGGTGACTCTAAGCGTCAAGCATTCGATATAAATACACTCACTTGAATTTAAGACGATGTTTGTTGCTGTGCATTTATTGCACCGCCTAAACGTGCCCATGGAATGAAAATGGGTTGGGGAAAAGCAGAAATCGTTTCATCTTTAACGTCCTTTTTTCGCTGCGCAGCGTTCGCATCGCTATTTGTCGGGGCCATCACTTGGTCAAGACCCCCGACCGAGGTGCCCTCAGAGATTGCCTTACGCGCCCAAAAACTGAAAAACAGCGTCGAACGCTTGCCCTATGGCTCGCAATTGCACCGCAATTTTTTGGTGAACCGCTATCTCTTCAAACCCGACGAAATCCATTTCTCCGCGCCGGTCCCGCTGATTCTTCGCGAGGGCCTGGATCCCCAACTTCCGATTCAAAATCCTGATCGTCCCGTTGTTGATATTCAAACCTATGACGTTGTGATCATCGGATCGGGACCTGCGGGTCTAACTGCAGGCGTCTACTTAACAGATGCAGGCAAACGTGTTTTGGTATTGGAGAAAAATCGCGATCTCGGAGGACTTGCTGCTTCCGGAAATCGTTTGGGACTTCAGTTTGCCCGCGGCGGTGCTTACTTCGCTTCCGCTGCCGACGAATTACTGGAGATCTACAAACATATCGGACTTGAAAATTACGAAGAACAATTTGCGATTCCAGAACCAATCGACACCTACGCCTGGAACGATCGAACTTTTGAAGAAATTTGGAACGATGAAACCCTGAAGGACATGCCCGCAAGTTTCGCTGCTCTAAAATATGCGTTGAAACGACTCGAAGACGACAATCGGGTCCCCGACCAACCTTTTGAATTTTTTCCTTGGATTGAAGAAACCGACTCCATCACCATGGAAGAGTGGGTCCGCCGCATCCCACGCATGCTGGAATACTGGGCACCCGATGACGAAAAAGCTGCCAAGGTTCTTGAGGAGCTAAAGAAATTCGGCGACCTAGAGGACGAGGATCTGATGAAGGGCCCCCTTGGCCTCCTAGAACTCTATGGACGCTCGGCCCTAGGTGATCACCCCACAGAAATCAGTGCAGCCGCATTCATCAATTTTTATTTGAACGAATTGGAAACACGCTACACAGGGAACCGTGGTGCCGGCGAGGTAAGTCATTCTGCCTATCAAAAACTCCTGACTCGCCCAAAACTGGCCCGCTTCAAAACGGGGGCTCGGGTTACGAAAGTTGAGATGTCTTCGCGGAGCCCCAAGACTGACTACGAGAAAATTCACGGTAGCGGCGTTGAAGTGACTTACGAGAGTAACGGCATTCTGTATAAAGTTTTTGCCAAAGATGCAGTTTTTGCAGCCCCTCTACGCCTCGCCAACAAAACGATCGTGAATTACGAAACCTTGGCACCCGAGCAGCACAAACTCACGAACGAGTTGGAGTACCGCGACTATATGGTGATCAACGTGCACGTCGCTGGCCACCCCTGGGTCAGTGCCTATGATTTATGGGTCCGACGTGATAGCGACTACTCGCAAGAATGGATCACCGACATCATTGATGGCCGCTGGATGGACTTCAAAGGCCGGGAAATGCCTCGAACAGACGATCGGGGTGTGCTGACGATTTACATGCCACTTGATAAGGAAAAATCTCGCGGAAAAATGAGTCGCGAAGAGGCCATGCGCCTTGCCACCGTTGGCATCGAACAAATGAAATCATTTTTAGATCCTCTTATCGAAAAAGAGGGCGGCGAGCCTATTTCAGTTCTGGCAGCCGAGGTCAATTTTTGGGAAGACGCCATTCACGTCGCCAAACCTGGTCATTTCCGCGCGGCGCGAAAATTACAAAAACCGGTCGGGCGCATTCATTTTGCGAATAACAACATTGGAACGCCTTCCATCGAGGAAGCGCTTTATCGCGGAAAACGAGTCGCAGAAGAAATTAACCGCGCGGAAACTTGCGAAGGGGCACTGTCGAGGGCCGCGCGTTAGTCCATAACTCTCCGCATGATCGTCAGCGCCATGTGTGAATGTTAATACTGTCCCTCAAGAGGTAGAGGGACAGCATGATCAAATCCAAAACAACGGCGCTTGTACTTTTTTCGTTCAGCCAATTTGCGGTGGCAAATCCCCACATCGAGCATGATCTCAGCTCTGCGTCGGGCTTTGACCAACTCTACAATCTGACAAACGGAACGGCACTATCTCCAAGCTCTCAAAACACTGAAGCATCGGAGGATTTTGGCATACAAATTTTGCGCGAGTGGAAAGATGAAGCGCGGTCGATTCCCGGACTTAAGATCAACCTTTCCAGCGGACATACGATCCAGCTCGACCAGGATGGCGCCTTTCAATCCGAGGCTTTTTGCCAGGGTTCAGTGGAAGCAAAGGTCCAATTTGATTCTTCGCATTTTTCTGTGGGACAACAAAATTGGGGTTCCTCGCAAATCTACACTTTAAACTTTGACCTGCCCTGCAAAGGTTTTACAGAGATTTGGGCCGATAGAGGCAGCCCTTTAGCGCAGGTGCTTGCGATCTGGACAATTGGATTCATTGGCCAGGAAAAGTTACGCGCAAGTACGGGTCTCGATTTTTGGCGAAAAAAAATTCCGTTTAACTTTCCAGGCCAAGGTGCCTACTATTCTATGGGCGTCGTCCACATTCCAAACGGAGAAGAATGGGACGTTGTCGGTCATGAATTGGGCCACGCAATTTTTGATCAAGGTCGCATCGGCCGCATGGCCGGAGGCGAACACTACATCGACCGTTGCTACAATCAAACGCTTGCCCTATCTGAAGGCTGGGCTTCCTATTTTTCAGCTTTTATAAATTTGGGACTCAATGACCCTGATGCAAAGTTCGAATTTATGGTTCCTCGCCGTGCCCCCATTCGCTTTGAACATGTACCGGCGGATGTGTGTGCAGGATTCAACAACGAATGGCGCGTGAACGCATTTCTGTGGGATCTCATTGATACAAACCGAGACAACGAGGCAATCGAAGCGCAATTTGCGGCTGTGTGGAACCTCACCTCCGGAAAAATGTCATCGGGGCTTGGGCAGATTCGCGATTTATTAATTCAAGGCGGATTCCTCCAATCTGAAATCGACTCTGTCTGGAATCAAAATTCTGGAATAGCTCCGGGCTATATTGATGATTGGCAGAAACCGCAGGAATTTGGCTTTCAATTCTTTGATGATTTTCTAGGCTTTCGCTAACGAATTCACTAGGCATTGAAAAACTGCGCAACGGTTCCCGAAATCGATTCTTGAGTGATCGGCTTCGAGAGAAAACTATCAAAGAGATGCCGATTGTCTTGAGTTTGCAGTTCACGGGCGTACTCCAAACCGTAAGCAGTTACGGCCACGATGGGAGCCGTAAAACCTCCTTGGCGGAGCCGAGAAGTTGTTTCGATCCCATCGATTCCAGGCAATTGCAAATCCATGAAAACGAGGTCATAACTTCTTTCTTGGACCTTCTTTAGAGCCTCGGAACCCGTTTCCGCGAATTCAACGAATAGATTGCTTTCACTTTTGCTACAGGCTGCAAATAGTTCACGATTGTCTGGGTTGTCCTCTACACAGAGAATCAGCTTTCTGCTTCCCGAGAGAATTTCGTCGGGACCCACGGGGCCCTTAGAACTTCGGTCGACCGGCTTCGAGAGCTCACGCGGAATCCGAATTCGAAAACGTGAACCCTGAGAACTTTGACTTGAAACTAGATCTACATCACCACCCAGCATGCGCGCCAGCTTTCGAGAGATCACGAGCCCCAAGCCCGTGCCGCCAAATTTTTTGGAAATTGAACTGTCACCTTGTTCAAAGGGATGGAAAAGCTTTGCCTGTACTTTTGGAGTCATGCCGATTCCCTGGTCCACGACATCGATAGAAAGTTCTCCGCTATCATCGGGAACCGTTAGCTCGACTTGAATGGGTCTCGCATTCGAAAACTTTATAGCGTTGGAAAGCAGATTGGATAGAATTTGCTGCAGCTTTTTAGCATCCGTTGAGATCCAGCATTGATACCACTCTTCGCTGGGTTGAAAACGAATCTCCGAATGTACTGATCGGGCTTGGGTTCGAAAGTTATCGATCGAGTCTTGGACCAAATCCAAGAGATTGACTCTCTGAATTTGAAGTTCCATTTTTCCGGCTTCGATTTTACTGAAGTCCATCAGCTCGTCGATCATGCCGGTCAACACGCGCACATTGCTTCGAATGCGTTTAAGAAAATCGGACTCTTCTTCATCTAGTTTTTGAGATTGCGCCAGGAGTGACGAAAAGCCATCAATGATGCCCAGGGGAGTACGAATTTCATGACTGACATTCGCTAGAAAATCGCGTTTCGCGTTATTTGCACGATCTGCCATCATCTTCGCCGAAGCCAAGTCTGCAATGAGTTCGTCGTAGCGAGCCTGAATGGCGAGTTTTGATTTGTGAAATTCTCGGGCCAAGGTCGAAAATTCGTCATTGCCGTCCAACTCGGGGCTCATCGGACCACGAGTGTCACCGAATATCTGAATCTCTTGACTGAGTGAATTGACGGAATGACGAATGCGGCGAACAGTCGCAAAAATGCAAATCAAAACAAAGGCCAATGACCCCAAAACAGTCGCAGAAATTACATAGGTCGCTGTTCGTTGCGAGTCTTGCAGACGATCCGTAGAAAGATCTGAAAGTCGCGCCGCTGAATTTGCCGCTCGATGTCCGAGCAAAAGTAGCTGGGTACTGTAATTCCGCACACGAGGATCGCCTTCCGCATTCACATTGAGGCTTGAGGAGCCGTCAATGAGTTCTACGAGCTGGTTAAAAATGCGCACAGACTCGTCCAAATTCTCCTCGATACTGGCGCGCAGAGCATTCATAGGTTGCGAAGCATATTCGAGAGATTGAACAACCTTCTTGGTGGATTCAATTTTTGATCGCCATTGTCGAGTCGCTCGTTCGGAATGTCGGGAAGCAAAATCTTGGGACAAGACGGTGATCTCAAAGCTTCCCTTAGTAATTTCTAAGACCGCCGTTAAATTTTTCATTTCACGAACTAAGATTCGACGCGCCCCCCATGCGGATATAAGAATTATCGTCAGGCTCAACGCCACCAAGGTTGCGATCAGCAAAAGGCGTCTTCTAAGTGAATATGCGCTCCTCAAGCTTCCTCCCTAATGGATAATCCCAACGCGACCCGAATCCACCGCCAACAGCGGACCCATATTTATGTACTCCAGCACGTTAGGAAGCGGTTGCCGGCGCCCCTCCCCGTCATTTGAGGATAGCCATTCCATTTGATTTTCAATCGATACCAAAAGTGATTGGTCCAACAGCACACCAAAGCGTGTTAATTTAAGTAGGGACTTGATCGATTCGCGACTAGTGTTGCTGTATCGAACAATCGTAGGGATGGCCGCTGATTCGTCTTCGACCAACGCAACTTCCGCATCGATCAATGCCCGGATTAAATCCTCATGGATTTCAGAATCAGCCCCAGCACGCGCAACAATGTTCCAAGTTGAAGTATTAATACTTCGGGAAATGTAAGCCACTCCCTTTTCTCCCAGGATTTTTTGAAAATCCAAAAGTAGCGGTTTCCAGATACACACACCATCAAGAGCGCCGCTTCGAAGCGAACGCTCCAATTCCTTTGGGGTCTGATACGAAAGGCGCAGTTCGCTATTGGGAATGCGGTATTTCATTAACAAAGCTCGAAAATAAAAGTCACCTCCCGAACCTTCCACAGTACCGATGCGCTTGCCCTTAAGATCACCCTCGCTGGTGATTCGATCCTTGTTTACAACTAGTCCTATCGAACCTGTCGACATTGCTGTGCTTGCAATAATTTGTATATTCACCCCAGCCAAAAGCGATGGAATCAGTGCGGTATCGGAAGCGATCGCATAATCCACCTTTTTTTGCTTGAGGGCCTCTATGGCCATGGCCCCACTTTCAAAGGAAATTAATTCGACTTTAAGTCCGTGCTTCTTGAAGTAGTCGAGCTCTTCGGCCAGGTAAATAAGCGTACCGCCCAGCTGTGCCGTGCGAGCAAGCTTCACAGCTCTAAACGCCTGCCCGGCGCGGGCACGACGATCAATGATCAGCCACCCCCCCAAAATAAGCGTCGTCAAAAGTGCGGAAAACAACAAACTTTTCCACATCGCCTTCATTCTCGCTGTCTCTAGTGGACTTGCTCGCCTCCAGCCAATGAAGCTTCAGTCAAATTGTGAGTGCTTTCTCAAATTTCGACGAAGACCACTGGTAACTTCCCTACTTGCGGCTTAACCTTGCCCTGAGTGATGGGGGACCGAAAAATCGGCCGCGAACAGTGGTCATGGATTTTTTATGACTGGGCCAACTCTGCCTTTGCCACTACTGTAATGGCAGGATTTTTTCCGATATTTTTCAAACTCTATTACAGCTCGGGATCCAGCGCGGTTGAAAGCACTGCACGACTGGGTTTTGCAAACACACTGGCCAGCCTAATGATCGGCTTTTCCGTTCCGCTTCTCGGAGCCGTTGCAGACGCTGGAAAGTATTTGAAAAAGTTTTTGGCATTTTTCACTGTCTTGGGTGCCCTCAGCACGGCCGGACTTGCGCTGATCGGCAAGGGCGACTGGATCGTAGCCGCCGGAACCTATACACTTGCCAGCTTTGCCTTCGGCGTAGCGATTTCACTTTACGATGCCCTACTTCCATCGATTGCACGAAAAAAGAACATCGATTACCTCTCGGCACTTGGCTACTCATTTGGCTATTTGGGGGGCGGACTTCTCTTCGCTCTCAATGTTTTTGCCTATCAAAAACCGGAATTTTTTGGGCTTAAAGATGGCGCCTTGGCCATTCGACTTTCTTTTGTGAGCGTAGGTATTTGGTGGCTCTTCTTTTCAATTCCGATTTTCAAATGGGTCAAAGAAAAGCCGGGTAACGAAGTACCCTTCAGGAAAAATTTTCAGAGTGGCATCACCCGACTCTTCAAAACGATTCGAGGCTTCCGCCAACAGAAAATGCTCTGTCTCTTTCTTGTGGCCTTTTTTCTCTATAATGATTCGGTTGGAACGACGATAAAAATGGCCGTTGATTACGGAATGGCCCTAGGATTTCCTTCCTCAAGTTTGATCGTGGCACTTTTGATAGTTCAATTCATTGGATTTCCATGTGCCTACATTTTTGGACGAGCAGCAAGCGTCGTTCATCCCAAGACCGGGATCTTCATCGCAATTTCCGTGTATATCGTCGCTATCTGTTGGGCAATGAATATGCGCGAAGCATGGGAGTTTTATGTACTAGCCGGACTGATCGGAACCGTTCAAGGGGGCATTCAGGCTCTGAGCCGATCATTTTACGCACGCCTGATCCCGGCGGAAAGATCTGGTGAATTTTATGGTTTTTATAATCTTCTCGGAAAGTTCGCGGGGCTCTTGGGGCCGGCACTGATGGGAATCACCGCACTTGCAACGGGAAGCTCGAGGCTGGCGCTGATTCCCGTTCTCGTTCTTTTTCTCCTCGGCGCTCTATTTCTATCAAAGGTTCGCGAAGAATCACCCCAAGGCTCAGCGCAGACATAAAATTTCAGCGCTCCGCACCAACCCTGCGTTTAGTCCGTCAGATTCTTGTCATTTTTATGGCGACGATTTCCTCATTAGAGCTTTCGTCAATTTAACTATTCAAGAAATTTCTTCGAAGGGACGAAATAAGTCCCCGTATGAAACACAGCAAGCTAGGCACACTATTTCACTCCATCCTCTTCGCCACTACCTTCACAATGCTATCACCCAGCGCTGAAGCCAGTTCGGGAGCACCGAAGGAGCTGAAGGATTGGACGCTACTAGTTTTTCTGAATGCCAATAATAATTTGGATTCCTTTGGTGACGACGATTTGAATGAAATGGAAAGTGTCGGCTCCACAGATCAAATTAATGTGGTTGTGCAATGGGCAAGCTATCGCCGAGACAGCGTTAAACGACTCTATATAGAAAAGGACGAAGATAGCCAAACGGTGACTTCACCAATACTGGAAGAGCTGGGGAGCGTGGACATGGGTGACTGGCGAAATCTTGTTGAGTTTGTTCGCTGGGCGAAGATTCACTATCCGGCCAAACGATATTTCATCGATGTTTGGAATCATGGTAGCGGTTGGCACCGCAAGCGCCTCTCTGACGGCGTTGCAGTTCAAGACATCAGCTACGACGATAAAACCGGCAACGCCATCACAACCGAAGAATTGGGCGAAGCCATGCGCGAGGCATCTCAAATTCTTGGGCAAAAGGTCGACATTTATGGAAGCGACGCCTGCCTCATGGCGATGGCGGAAGTCGCAAGCGAAATGAGCGACTCGGTTCATGTCTTCGTTGGAGCACAGGAAGTTGAACCGGCTGAAGGTTGGCCCTACGGCGACTTTTTAAATGCATGGAAATCTTTGGGAAGCGATACGAATGCGGCCACCGTTGCCCAAACACTCGCAACAGAATTCAAAAAATCTTATCAAGGCGGAAGTCAGGGAAGACGAGAAATCACGCTCTCGGCTTTTGATCTAAACAAGACCACTGAGCTTCACGAAGCAATGAATGCATTTTCGACATGGATCTTGAATTCACCCTCTAATGTTTTTGGAAGTTTTCGAAGCGCCTTGAATCAATCTTTGGATTTTTACTACACAGATTATATCGACCTCGGTGACTTTGCCTCGAAACTTGCTGCAAGATTTCCCACATCCGAAAGAAGTGCCGCAGACAATCTTCAATTTGCTATCCGCAACTATGTCATAGTGAACGAAGTAACCGAAGCCTATCGCAATGCTAGTGGCGTATCCATCTGGATCCCGTCCGGACTATGGAGCTATGAAAGTCGGCAGTTGCGTTATTCTCTACTGCAATTCCCGCAAGCGACGGGCTGGCACTCTGTGCTTGATCGCTTTTTGCGCCCCGCTCGCCAGCTGGAACTCTAAATGCCGTCGCTATTTTTTTTGAACCTGCGCAGGGCCGGCAAAGTCACGCCGTCTTGAGCTGCTCTCTGCGGATCTCGCAGAGAAACTTTATAGGAGCGAATTCCGCTGCGGTCGCGAAATTTGATGATGCGTTCTTCGCCGATGGCTTCGGCTCCCGAAACAACAAAGCGCATTTCAAAAAAAGCCCGTGCAGCATAGAGTTTCATATAACCGTCTTCCAGCGCCCAGCGCCCCCAGCCATCACCCAGTTCGTCGACCTGATAGTAAAATCGATTATCTTCGTAGAGTGCAAAACGCATGGGGTAGTCATCGGAGTGAAAAATTTTCTCCTCGCTCATCACGACTTTTTTAGGGGCACGCTTTTCGTTAATAAGTGGCGTGTAAAAATTCTCTTCTCGGGCGTGAGAAACAAGCAAATCCTGACTGCAACTTGATATGGAAAGTCCAGCAAGGAGTACAAGAAGAGAGTACAATTTTTGAAATCTCATAGCTTTAGTTTAGCTCAAGATTTTTATTTTCACAGTTGACCTTCGTCAGCGAGATGGTTAATTATGGCTAAACCTGTAAACAGGAAATCTCTAGAAGGAGGTCTGCGAAATGACAGAAATAAAACAATTCGTCTCTTCAGCAAATGGGATGACAAAACAAAGCGATTTTGCAGGCTCCTTGGCCGCATGCAAAATTCTTGGCGGCGATCCTAGCTTTGATTGCTAGCGATTAAACTGCTTTTTCACCCCTTATTTTAATTTTTATCTAGCTTCCACTTTGCGCGCCTTTTTTCTAGGCGTGCATGGCGAAGCTCTAAGGAGTCGCGTTGGCTTTGTGCCGACTCGAAAAGGACATGTATTATCTAAAATTGAAACTTCGATTGTTGAAAGTGATGGAGGCTTTGTGTTGGGCGGTCTTCAGAAAGCCGGGGCTCTTCCCTAACGCTAATCGCTCAGAGTGTGCTCCAAAATGTTTCATCTAATATTCGATTTAGTTAGACAACGCGGCGGAGATTTTTGCCTAGAAAAATCTCCGCCTGATGTTTGCATCAAAACTTACGCGAAAGTCTTAAACAACAAAATCGTAGCCACGAACAGTCTTGCGTCCGTTTGCCTTTGCACGACGAGCTGCTTGATCAATGTACCAATAGAGAACTGCATTCAGACTATTGAGCGCATCACTTGCAGTATTGCAGCCTGCTTTTTTCAACGCGGCCTTTGCCTTACTAGCGATCACAAGCATTTCTTGTTTTTTTGATTTCTTCTTTGCTGCCATAATAAATTTCCTCCAGATCCACCATTGTATCGGCTCTCCGAAGCATTTCAATCGACCGAAGACTTAGACTGACGCGCCATCAAGGGGAAAAAATTCGATCCCACAGCGAAAGTGGGCCCGAGCATCGGCCGGCTGAACTCTGCCATATCTGGGTGAAAGCGTCTTGAAAGCTGGGGAATCGCTCGTTCTGAAGAGGCGGGGCATCCACCAGGGGTTCCCAAGAATCAAATTCAGCCCACCACTTAAAAGTCGATTCCATCCATGCCTGGGCCAACTTGGGAGGGGCTTGGACCCATTCGACTTCATAGCGCCCCAATGTTGATTCTCGGTGAAGTAGCGGCAGAGAATAGTAAAAGGATATTCCGCGCAATATGGGTGATTCACCATCTCGCAAACGCAGAGCCGCATCGAATATTTCCATCTGTTTGAAGAAACCTCTTCCCGAAATGGCCACATCAATGATGAGGATTTTCCTTCCTTTGATGAGCTTTTTCGGAGGTAAGAAGTGCGCCATGGATTCTAGAGCATTTCTCCATCCGGCTGGTATTGTTTCGCGCAGAATTCCCAGGTCTTCTAGAAATTTTGCTCCCTTAATCGGAAAGTTCCAGGCTGAGTCCAGACCAAGCTCAGCGCGAAGAGCCTCGATGATTGGAGCTGGAGATTTTCCAATGCCTATATAGAGATATTCATTAGGAGGGAAAGTCTTCACAAGGGAGGGGATTAAAAGACGAAGCTCTTCCAAGACGGCGTTGATGCTCACTTCTGGTCGCTGATAATCCCGGGGAGTGAGCCAGCCTTTTGTGAGCGGATCTCCATCAGCCTTCACTGTCGGCGCAGCTAAAAACAGCATAACTGCAACAATGAAGATCTGCGGACGGCGAATCAGCGGTGACATGCGAGTGCCGGGAGAATAGCCCTTTTAACGCATTGTGTCAAATATGGTCTCTGGGCTTAGTCATTGACTGTTCACGAGCCGAGTCCTGAGCTCGGAATATGAACTTGAAATGGGCCCATCTCTTAAAAAGCTTTGTTTTCAGCCTGCTAATTCTCAATCATATCGATGGTTTTTCTGAAGTTAAGATCGAAGTAAAACACTCAGAAGCCGCGAGCTATCTTCATTTTCTCGCCACGGGTTTCGATGAACCATTTACCTCAGGAGCTTTGCGCGAAGTGATTAAACTTAGGGGTATTGACGAAGTTTTCAAAAACTCCGAACTGCGTGCCAACTACCAGTCTTTGAAATCTTTACTGGAAAATGGCTACAATTTTCCAACTCCGGTTGCCAGCAGACCCGAGGGATTTTGGGGAGCAGATGCTATTTGGGTTCTTGCCGCCAATTCCGCTGATCTCGAAACATTCGAAAAACAACTTTCCTTGCTACTTCCCTACGATGGAGTCAGCGCCTATTTTCGAATCAAAGAAAAATTATACCCATATTTTAGAAAATGGGCCTGGGAGAGTCGCTCTTCGACTCGGGATAGTATGGAAAGAGAAATTCGAAGGGCTGTGGAATCTTCGGGACTAAACGAATTACTGGAAAAAGCCCGAATTTTTTACCGTTCCGATTACCCGACGGCTCTCCCTTTTAAAGTTTCGCTTATTCCCATTCCTGACGACGGCATTGCGACGAAACATACAAGTGCCACCAATCTTCGAGATGTTCAGATTGTTCCTTATTTAAAGTCAAAGGGTGCAAAAGACAGTTTAGAAGTTATTTTTCACGAATTTTGCCACGCGCTCTATGAAGCACAACCAAGTCATGTCAAAACCGAAATCGACACTTTCTATCGAAAGCACTCCAGTCGCCATGCGCTTTTTGTTTATCGATACATCAATGAAATACTTGCGACGGCGTGGGGAAACGGCATTTACAGTGAAGTGCTCAATGGGAAATTAAATTCAGGCCATTGGTACACAGTGCCCTACATTGACCAAATCGCAAAAGCTTTAGTTCCTGTAATCAAAGGGCAATCGGACGCGAAGAAAAATTTGGATTCAGCTTTCTTCGAGCAAGCAATTAAAATTGCCGAGACACTTTTCCCAGACGCTCCCCGAGAGTTGGCGCCCAACTTTATGGCCGTTCACATTTTCAGCACAAGCGGCGCAGAAATGATGGATTCGGTGAGGCGAGAGCTTCGCTCAGTATTTCGAATTCAGAGCCTGAAAAGCACCCGACCTCTCAAGAATTCCGATTGGAAGGAGATCTTTGAAGATGCCTACAGTACTCCGATTTTGTTAACAGAGAATTCGGATCTAGCTCTACAAAAGTTGCGACTCAAACTCTCGTCCGATCAAAAAAAACGAATTGCTGGAAACAAAAATTTTCTCCTCATTGAGCCTCGCCCAAATAATTATTTTATTTGGCTTAATACAGAAAACCTAGACTCCGCCAAGAGTCTCTTAGAGGAAGTCGGAACCTATAAAATGCTGCCCGAAAAGTCGACTTTGCTTTTGCGCTGAAGCGAATATCAACTTGTTTTACATCGACCGTTTTGATACCTTCCCCCGATGAAATCATTCTTATTAAACAGTCTTTGTTTTTCCTTCGCCCTAACCAGCCTTCACGCACAAGCGGATTCAATTAATTGCAAGGCAAGCCTGAACTCATATCCGATGGGTATTAGTGATGGCCGAACTCCCCTCAGCCGCTCTATCCCTCTGGAGAAGTACGAAGTGGAAGAAGAACACGAAGAAGTGCGAACTGAAATTCGTATCCCACTGGATTCCGCTGATTTCTCTGATTACCGAGTTGAAGTTCGCCAAGACCGCAGCTCCAATGAAATCCAATTCATTTTGCACGACATAAAGACAGGCAACAGCATGGACGCCAACGCCTCTATCGATGGAGAATCGAAATCAGCTGTGGTTAGCTTTGGTCAGCCGACCGCAGATAAGAAATGGAAGAAAGTCATTAAAGTCGATTGTCGGCAGTGATCTAGCACTGGAGCTTAGAATGAGTTTTGCCCCTAAAGACGGTGGACGGGTAAAGCAATGACCAAGACTTGCGCCCGCGTCGAACAGTCCGCGCTTTATCAATGCAGCATCACGAAATTCCACATTTCAAAACAGGCTACAATCAACCCAAGGGTCGAAGCCCAAAGGTGATTTTCTGTGATGGTTGCCATGGGTCTTCTGAATTCCGCACTGAATACAGAATACTGATAACTGTATTCTGAATACTGAATTTTGATGGCGGAGGGGGTGGGATTCGAACCCACGTTAGGATTACTCCTAATCCGGTTTTCAAGACCGGCGCGTTCAACCGCTCTGCCACCCCTCCACATAGAAAAACGCGGGCTGCTTTTGCGATTAGAGCCGTCTTAGCTCGAAAGCTTTGTCTTTGAAAGACTTGAGCGCTCGGCTTTGAATTTGCTCAGAATATTAAAAGCCGCCGTCAAGCTGGCTCCATAATGCGTCGCAACAGGCACCCATGTGGGCCTCGAAGGCTTTCTTCGCGAGCGAACTATGCTAAGAGAATTTTTGGGGTTCGACCCCTGCGAGCTACTTGCCGCGAACCCCGCCAGGCCCGGAAGGGAGCAACGGTACCGGCCGAGTGCTTTTGGCAGGACCCGTCGGGCCCCACTTTTTAGCCTCTCTTGAATCCCCACCACCAGAGATCCACTACCTTCCGGTATTAGGGGTGACAAAGTCCTAAAAATTGTGAAAATTGGGGGACCCAAATGTCTTATGTTGTCTTGGCCCGCCGGTATCGGCCTCAAAAATTTCAGGATCTTGTCGGCCAAGAAGCGGTCGCCCAGACCCTCAAAAACGCCGTAAAACTAGGCCGCATGGCGCATGCCTATCTCTTTACCGGACCACGGGGGGTGGGAAAAACTTCGGCGGCTCGTATTTTGGCCAAAGCCATCCGCTGCCTCTCTCCACTGGAAGACGGCGAACCCTGTAATCAATGCGAAGCCTGCACCAGTGTCGTCGATGGTAACAGTCTTGATGTAATTGAAATCGATGCGGCCTCGAATACCGGGGTCGATAACATTCGTGAACTCCGTGAAAACGTCGAATACATGGCGACAGTCGGAAAGTTCCGAGTCTACATCATCGATGAGGTTCACATGCTTTCAACCGCGGCTTTCAATGCCCTTTTGAAAACCCTGGAAGAACCGCCCCCCCATGTGATTTTCATTTTTGCGACGACCGAACTTCACAAAGTTTTACCGACCATTCAATCGCGCTGCCAGCGTTTTGATTTTAAAAAAATTCCTTTTGAGGCGATGTCGAAAAATCTGCGAGATATTTGTAGCCAAGAAGGCGTCGAAATTGACGAAGCCTCTTTGCGAGCCATCGCGATCGAATCGGACGGTTGTCTGCGGGATGCCCAATCACTTCTCGATCAGGCAATCGCCTTTTGTGGAAAAAAAGTCCAGATCGAAGGACTTGATGAGGCCCTCGGCCTATTAAACCGTGGCGGTTTATTTCAATTGATGAGTGAAATAGTTCGGCACGAAACAGGTCCCGCGCTAGCCAAAGCCGTGGAACTTATGGACCGTGGGGTCGACCCACGCGTGCTTTTGAATCGCATCACGGATTTTGTGCGTGACCTTCATTTTCGTTATTTTACAAAAACACTCTCCACGCCCGATCCGGATTTTGAAGCTTTTTTTGAAAAGCATCAGAACCACCTGAGCGTTGATGAACTTGTCAGACGTTTGGATTTGAGCCTGAAACTTCAAAGCGGGCTTTATTCAACATCGAATTCTCGCATCGCAGTCGAGGGACTCATCGTGCGCATGGCTCTGCAGAGACCCGTGGGAGCTTCGCCTACTCTCAACTCGCAATCCTCGGCGCAAAATTTCTCGGCGCCAAGACAAGGTGCCTCAATGGCGAGCAGCACTCCGCCCGCATCACGAGGTGCGGACAGCCCACGTCGTACGGAAAATCTAAGCTCTCCCGAGACACGGGTGACGACGCCCGAAGCAGCGCGACCGTCAAGTTCAGAGGCTTTGGATTTACGACAGCAATTGGAAAATTACTTTCGTGCGAAAAAACCTGCCTGGGGTCCCGTCATGCAGAGCTTGGTTCAACTAGAGCAAGACCCCGAGGGTAATATCATCGCCCAAGTACGCGCGGATTTTGCAGGAAAACGCCTGGCCTCGGAAGACGGGATCGAAATATTAAAAACATGTTTCGGCGTCAAAAGCGCCCGTGTGGAATTCGCCAAAGTCGGCGCCGCCCAAACTGCAAGTCGCGATGGAAAGGCCCCGGCCCTGAGTCCCCGCGATGTTGCGAACATGGCCCGCCAACACGAAGCCGTGAAAGCCGCCGAGAAAGTTTTCGAAGCGCGGGTCACGGATACGAAACTATTAAAACGAGATAATTGAGGAGAAAATTTTATGAAATTTCCAGGTGGTATGGGTAATCTCTTGGCACAAGCCCAAAAAATGCAATCCGAAATGAAATCCATGCAGGAGCGTTTGGGCCAAAAAGAAATGAGTGTCGATAGCGCTGGTGGCCGCATCAAGATCGTCATCAACGGTAAACAGGAAATTCAAAGCATGAGCATCGCGCCCGAGATCATCGACCCACAAGATCCCGCGATGTTGGCCGATCTTATTAAAGTCGCCGTCAACAATGCCGTTCAAAGCTCGCAGAAAATGGTTTCCGATGAAATGAGCAAAGTCATTCCTCCGGGCCTGGCGGGCCTTGTCTAAAAGTAGGTAAAAAATGAAACTTCTTCCCCCCAGTCTGGAGCGCTTGGTTCACGAGTTGTCTCGGCTGCCCGGGGTCGGAGAAAAATCAGCACTTCGTTATGCGCTTTCGCTTTATCGTGGCGGCGGCGAGCGATTGGAAAATCTTGTTTTGTCGCTTCAGGAACTGAAGGGGCGCATCGGCACCTGTGCGGAGTGTTTTTTCTGGACCGACAATGACCATTGTGCACTCTGTGAGGATCAACATCGACAAGCGCAAAAAATTTGCGTCGTCCGAGACAGCCCGGACGTTTTAGCCCTGGAAAAATTCAAGGTGCACTCGTGGAAATACCATGTGCTGCAGGGATTTTTATCACCACTGGGGGGCCGAGGTCCCGGCCAAATTCGCCTTCGGGAACTTTTCCAACGTATCGAAAAAGAAAAGTGCGAAGAATTAATTCTTGCCTTTGACGCAACCATCGAGGGCGACGCCACTGCGTTTTATATTCGAGACCAACTGAAGGAAAACCATTCGAGCGTGCGCCTAACGCGCATGGCTTTGGGGCTTCCGGCGGGCTCATCGGTGGAGTATTTGGACCCCTCAACCTTAGAGAGCGCCCTCTCCCACCGTACCGCATTGGATTGAATCGGATACAATGGTCTACTCATGAGTTGGATTGCCCACGAACTTTCCCTCAGTCTGGATTCGCTCTTATTAGTCAGTCCCCGCCGCACTCGACTTCCCGATCTCTTTGATGAATTGAGCCTTGGACTGAATTTTTCCTTTAGAAATAAAGATGATTTGCGGATGGAGCTGCATCCTTGCCCGCCGCCCGGAGCCTTGGGAATGTGGATGGCCTTTTCTGCTGGCCAAAAAGCAGGCTTGCAGGCGCGCATTTTGACTTTGGGGCTCGGCCTTGATGACGACGAGCAAACAGTGGAATTAGAATCATTTCCAGGAGCCTCGGCACTCATCTTGGATCTTTCGGACGAGGTGTCGCCACTTTGGGAGCGTTTTTATCGGCTAAAGGTGCCGGAATTCATGTCGACCCGCCCCTGCATTGCATTGGGCTACTCGCCACCGAGCCTTCATTCAGAAATCCCTCAAAAAGCCCTGCAACGATGGCTTTTTGAGAACTTTCGAAGCCCCGTTATTGTTCGACAAGCCTCGGATCTTTGGTCGGATGCATTGGAATGGATGGCGACCTATTGATCACATTGGGCCTTGAGCTTTTTTCGAAGCCGTTCTAGAAGCTTGGCTTCGGCTCAAGAATTCGCTGGTAGCTCAGTTGGTAGAGCAGGTGGCTGTTAACCACCCTGTCGGGGGTTCGAATCCCTCCCAGCGAGCCAAATTTCGCTCCGCGAAATTTAATACTGAATACTGAATACAGTTAACCGTATTCAGTATTCAGTCTGGATTCAGGAACTGGATTCAGAATTTCTTAACGATTCGATTTTTGCACTCATCAACTTAAATAGACAGGCTCCTAGATGGTTGGCCTTTGCATCCAGATCGGAATCTCTGTTTTTTAACAGCCTAAGTAGCGTCTGGCATTCCTTTAGCGAGGCATAAGACATTTGGTAGAAACGTTTCTTTTCCCTAACCGAACGCTTTGCGTTTCCCTCGGACAGATTTAGCGAGATTGATGAGGACGCGCGATAAATCTGATCCCTCAGGTGTCCTTGAAACGGTGCTTTCTCAATGGCCTCAAAGAATTCAATTGCGAGTTCGAGACTCCTAAAATTTTTCATGGCGGCTCCTTTTTTAGGAGCTTGCCTTTGCAAATTTCGCACCAAGGTCTGCCGGATTGAGTTCCAAAACCAACGGGCCAGAAGTTGTTAGCGATTTTGTTCACAGCTTGCCTCAGATTTACGAACAGCCCTAAAATTCAACAACTACAAACCTAGTTTTTTTAAATCGTCTTCCACTTCTTGGATGATGTAGTTGCGGCTTGAAGTCCAGGATACCGACTTTGATTCAAGACGGAGACTTGCGAAATCCATGATGACTAGATCGCCGTTCTCCAAAAACACGAACTGAAACTCAGTTTGCCGCTCGCCGATATCAATTCCACCCGCCATCATTCTTAAGGCGTGATCCTTGACCGAGTGAAGATGACGAGTCGAAATTGTCACACGCTCCAAATCTCTTCCGAACAAAACGTCGTTGAGATCCGCTACGGCCGGAAGAAACTCCATGACCGTCCCCAATTTTCCCGCCTTTATCTCAACTATTCCAAAAACTTTCGGACCCAGGCCCAAATGATTAGCGACTATACCGGTCATTGCTTCATAAATTTGTGATCCGGCATCGGCGACCTGATTGGAATTTCCCGACAGCACATTCTTCTTCGACAATTCATCGTATTTAACGAGAACTTTTTCACCCGCCAAATAGCCGGTGTACATCCCGCTGTGGTTTTGACCATTCTTGGGATGATAGGGCTTCAGGCCTGTGATTTTATTTGCAGCGATCACCGGCAATCGGCGAAAGTCAGTGCCCCAGGCAATTTCATAGGCGGACTTTAAAAAATCACGGTGGACACGGCTTTTCACATGAGCCTTAAACTTGGGATCATTGGCCGAGTAGAAATTCCCGTAGTTCAGCAACGAAGCGGCTCGCTTCGCTTCATGCATCGAGGAATAAACACTTAAGTCGAAATATTTAGAAAAATTTTTACGAAATGAATCATAGTTTTTCAGATCTAAAGCCGGGCGAAGAGGACTTTGACATTCAAAAGAGCTCAGTTTTGGTTTGACGGTCGTGGCAAGAGCCTCAAATGTAAAACCGAAAAATGAGACTAAAAAACAGACTCTTCGCCCCCACCCGAAAGAGGCTAAGCCTAGGGGGAATCTAGCCATTAATGCGGTGCGTTATATGCCTGCAGCCTACGGGCGTCAAGCTGAATATTCTCTGCCTCCCGCAACAGATCAGATCATATCTAAATTCAAGAATTTCTCTCGCTCCCCAGGACTCAAAAATAAATTAAATCCCCTAAGGAGGACACAGTCGATCGATTGCCCGGTGCTCAAGTGAATCCGCATTTGACTTTCACTTAGAGAAATTTTTTCTGTGAAAATTCCCTGCGATTTAAGCTCGGCAGTTTTTTTCACCAGATCCTTAATCCACCCATCCTCGGCGCCGATTTGAACGGGATCTAAATCAAAGAGTGTTGGATGGTGTTGGGATCGAAACTCCTGGCCTGCGTAAACAAGAAATTCTCCGGGAAGTAGAGCCATAAATAACTCCCACGCCTTTGCTGTCTCCTCGCTCTCGCTACGTGCGCGGATGCGCATCTGGTCGTGGTTTTCGACGAAGCGGAGTTTCTTTTGTGCATATTGTCCCCGCAATAATTCCTCATTAATTGCATCAATGTAACGCTGCAGCCCTTCACGAGAACTAAGTGCTTCAAGCCAGCTTTCAAAATTGATGTAATCGTAACAGAGATCAAAAACCTCCAGAGTTTCCTCGTCGGAGTGTGCCACCAATCCTTTTTCCCGAGTCTCCCGAAGCCAATTGCGACTCAAAGTTTCTGCGAGCCAAAAGATTTGATGCCCGTGCCTCTGAAGTTCCGCCTTTGCTGCCCTCCAAAAACTCATCGGCACCATTGGCGCAACATCACAACGAAACCCCTCAACACCTAATTCTGCCCAATAGTTCAGCGTTTCAATTAACTCCTTTTGCAAGTTGGCATTCGAAAAATTTAGATCAACAACGTCGCTCCATTCGGCAATGGCAGGCGCGGGTCTCCCGCGGGAATCCAGATGGTAGTAGTCAGTGTGATTTTGGGTCCACGGGTGATCCGGCGCGGTATGGTGAAAAACAATGTCGATCATGACCTTCACTCCGCAAGCGCGCGCACTTTTAACAAAATGCGAAAAATCTTCGATTGACCCTCCACTCGGATCCAGTCCACGAAAATCGCAGATCGCATAAGGCGAACCCAAAGCTCCCTTTCTTTGTTGGCTTCCCACGGGATAAAAGGGCAAGAACCAAATCCAATCAGCCCCTAGATCTCGAATCCGATTCAAATCGCGGTCCAGAGCACCAAAGGTTTTTCCTTTAAAATGATTTCTCAAAAAAACGGAATAAATCATTGAGAAAGATTAACAACTCAGGGCTTCCTCTGTCAGTTTTTTTTGCCGCGAATTGACTTGGAATCTGAGCCCTGGGAAGACTCTCTATTGAGAGGGAAAATGATGGGGCGCTTCGCATTCGCTTTTTTTGGACTATTCATCACATCTTGTGGCACTCAGGTGCTAACCGCAAAAGTTGAAACACCAGGCTGTCGATTGACCAATGGATGTGTCCGATTGGCTTGGGATCCTGTAACCACCGACACCGGAGGTAACGCAATCACTGTTGACGGCTATCGTCTTCATTGGGGAGCCAGCAGCGGTCTCTACACGGAGACGAAAGACGTTGGAAACACCACGACGGCCCAATTGACAGAATTGGAGCACGGTCGACATTTTTTTGTAGTAACAGCCTATTTGAAATCGTCCGACGATGAAATTTTGTTAGAATCGGATTATTCAAACGAAGCCACGACGATTTTGCGCGAACCAACCAGCAACTACGGAAGGGGCGGGCCACTAACACCTCACCTTCGCGCGACTCCGGAAATTTTCGTTGATATCCCGTTTTTCCGACGTCGTTAGTTTTCTGGGTTTTCTAGAATGCCGCCAGTCGGACGTTTGCCCACGTTTTTACATCTTTCTTTTTCACACCTGGCCTGCACCCACTGTGTGCTACAAGCCTCGCAGCTCAGATGGCACTTAGCCTTTTGACGAAGTTTCTCATCCATTGCTTCCAAGTCTTTTTGATAGGCCTTATTAACGACCCAGGGCTCACCACATGAACGGCATGCATCTCCCGCCACCACACAATCGCTATCGACCTCGCACTTGAAATAACTGTCCGGAATTTTAACTTTTGGAAGGCAACTCGCACCCGCAATTTGAAAGATAAGTATAACGAGGACAGCTGAAAGTTTAATAATCTTCATGGGCCTTAAATTAGCGCTTCTTTCCAACAGGTCGAGATAGCCCGGAGAATTTCCCAAGTACTTGGCTTACTGCGCCGCAAGCTCGTGCTAGAAAATTTTCGGTGAGAGGCCTTTTTTCTTTCTTTGTCGACAACTATAAATTTACACTTTTCCTAACGCTCATTCTCTTTTTGTGGGGCATCTCCGGATTGATCATGCTCCGACGCGAGTCCTTTCCTCCCGTCGATTTTGGCCGCGCAAAGATTACGACTTTTTATCCTGGCTCCTCTCCAGAAGAGGTCGAAGAAAAAATCACGAACCGCATCGAAGAGGAACTGCGATCGGTCCAAGGTGTAAAAGATGTTCGATCCTTGTCGCAATCCGGGCTCAGTGAAATCTCGGTGCGCATCGACATTGATGGCGCAAACACCAAGGTTGTCGTCGACGAACTTCAACGAGCCTTGCAACGCGTGCAAAAACTTCCCACAGATTTACCAGAGGATCCCGAGTTTCTCGAAATCAACGCCAAGGAAATTCCCGTACTCGAACTCGCCGTCGAGGGGCCAAACATCAATCGACAACGTGACCAATTCGCAAAACCGCACAAAGACCTGATCGAAGACAACAAAAATGTCGCCGAAGTACGCATGGGTGGTTTTCGCGAAAAAGAATTTCAAGTTCTCCTGGACCCTAGGAAAATGGCCCGCCAACGCGTGGGGGTCCCAGAGGTTCTGGACGCCATTGCTCGCCGCTCGCAAAACATTCCCGCAGGTTACCTTCGGAAGGGGCGCGATTTACGACTTGTGCGGGCGCTGGGGGAAACGCGAACCGTCGAAGAAATCGAAAACATTCCCATTCGCATGTCTGAGTCCCTTACGGGCCTCCGGGTCAAGGACGTCGCCCGCGTGGTCGAAGGTCAGGAAGAAGCCCAAACTCTTGCGCGCCTTAACGGCAAGGAAGCAACGGTTTTGACGATCACAAAAAAAGAAGGCTCCGACACACTTAAAATCAACAAGGGCCTCTACGAACAACTCGACACATTTCGGAAGAAACTTCCAGCCGACTTTAATGTGGTTATTTATAACGATGAATCAAAACGCGTCGCCGAATCTCTCGACATCACGATCGGAAACGCGAGCCAAGGACTTTTGATCGTCATTGTTGTGCTTCTTCTGTTTCTGCCGGGGTGGCTGGGGATTCTCACGGCTATTAGTCTTCCCGTCTCTCTATTCGCAAGCGCAGGCATGATGCACGCAGCCGGAGCAACTTTTAATCGCATGACGATGTTGGGACTTATCATTGCGCTGGGAATGTTGGTCGACAACTCCGTCGTCGTCAGTGAACACTATGCTGCCCTTCGTGAAAAAGGCATCAAGGTCCGAGATGCTGCTATTCAAGCCGCACACCAATTCTGGATCGCGATTACGGCTTCCGTCATGACCACAATTGCCGCCTTTCTGCCCATGCTGGTTACCACCGGAGTTATGGGACAGTTTATTCAGTGGATTCCAATTGTCGTAACGATTGCGCTTTTGATTTGTCTATTGGAGTCACTGGTACTTCTCCCTGCCCGCCTCCAATTTGTCCTAAGAAAAGAAGGCATTCAGAATAAACGATTAGAAAATCGGACGAGAGGATTTGATCGCGTCCGCAAATTTGCTTCGCCTCTGATCGCATTTGCGATTCGCCGACGCTACGTTTTCTTGATGGGTCTTGTCGCGCTCTTTGTTTTTTCGGGCCTACTGACTCGTTATGGAAATCGCTTTGAACTTTTCCCCCCAGAGGCGGTCGAGCAGTACATAGCGCGAGTTGAATTGCCGCTGAACACCAACATCGAAACCACAGACAAGTATGTTGCCGACTTAAGTAATAAGGCGGCGGCAATGATGCCCAAAGGCGTGGTGGACTACATCATTGGCCGAGCGGGCATCATCCAAGTTGGCCCCAATGATCCAGGAGCAAAAACCGGAGAAAACGTCGGCATGCTGATCATTGTGGTGCCGCGAGCAAAAGCCTCTGATCTCAACTTTCGTGAGATACTGGCCACGTTGCGAACGATTGACCGCGGCGAAGCTGAAGTCTTGACCTTTGAAAGCGTGCGGAACGGCCCACCGGTTGGCAAACCTCTCACGGTTGCGTTGCGCTCTAACAACTATCCCGAACTGCGCGGACTGGCTGATGAAATTCTTAGCTTCATTTCAACAATCGACGGCGTCCTTGATCCGCAAGACGATGAAATTCGCGGAAGCCCCGAGTTTCGGATTCTGATGGATTTTGAAAAACTCGCAGCGGCTCGACTGGATCTTCAGACGGTCGGCCTGAATATTCGAACCGCCCTGCAGGGCACGGTAGCCACGAGTCTCACGGAAAATGGCGACGACGTAGATCTGCGCGTGCGTTTTGATGATGTGGACCGTGGAAGCATTGAACAACTGGAGGCTCTGAACATCAAGAATCCTCTGGGAAACATCGTGCCGCTTGCATCTCTCTCGAAAACAGTCGATGACCGCAGTCCTTCGACACGAAAGCATTTTGATTTCAAGCGCTCGATCTCTGTCACTGCCGAAGTCGATCCGCAAAAAATTACATCGGTCGAATTGAATGCACGTGTGGCGGAGTTTGTAAAAAAGACATCCAAAGACTTTCCCTCAGTCTCTACGGTTTTCGGAGGAGAACAAGAAAGTACTGCAGAGTCACTAAGTTCTTTGGTAACGGCACTGGGGTTGGCCTTCTTTGGAATTCTTGCGATCCTGGTCTTTATGTTCTCTAGTTATTTAAAGCCCTTCCTTGTTCTCACCACGATTCCCTTGGGACTGATCGGAGTCCTTATCGCTTTCTTCATTCACCAAAGGCCCATCAGTTTCTTGGCGATGATCGGAATCATTGGTTTACTGGGAGTCGTCGTGAACTCTGCGATCATTCTTCTGGATCACATTCAGTTTCTGAGAGAAACAAATCCAGAACGCCCCCTGGCCGATATTCTGCACGAAGCGGCCGTGAATCGCCTAAGACCGGTATTAGTCACTAGCATCACAACAGTCGGAGGATTGTTTCCAACAGCCTATGGCATTGGGGGTTACGATCCCATGCTCGTTCCGATGACTCTGGCTCTGGGGTGGGGCTTAGTGAGTGCGACTCTGTTAACGATTTTTTGGATTCCGTCTGGATATATGATTCTTGAGGACCTATCTCGTCTTGTTTCACGCCGCAAATCACCAGGAGAAGTCTTATGATTAAATCGCGACTACTTTTCACAACAACCTTGATTACTCTTGGAATCTACTCTTCAGCTGAAGCCTCGAAAAGCCTAGGACTGGGAGAGATTGTGGAAAAGGTCATTAGCTACCAGCCTGCACTTCGCATTGAAAAAGAACGATTGAACGAGGTCGACGCCTCTCAACGAAAGATTGTCGCGGCTGCTCTTCCGAATGTGGGAGCCGGGATTGACTACTCACGAAAAGCCGACGCTTTGAACGGTCGAAGCGTAAACTTTGGTGGAGATTCCTACAACAACTATCAAGGCAGCATTGAACTGACCCAACCCATTTTTCGCGGAGGCACCTTGTGGGCATCCCGACGTGCGGGAAAAAAAGAAGAATCCATTCAAAAATTAAATGTTGAAAAAACAGAACGCGATTTGATCGTCGACTCAATCCAACTTTTTCACCGCGTTTTGCTTTCGCAGCGGAACATGGAAACAGTGGAGCGTTTGATTGAGATTCAGAAAAAACTTCTGAAAACCGCCGAATCGCGCTACCGCATTGGCAACGAATCGCGCCTTTCGGTTTTACAAATGAAAACCCAGTTAGCGCTGTTGCAGCCTCAACTCACTCAGGCGCGCAATGATCTTTCTCTTTTGGCCTCGGAGCTTGCAGATTTGGCTGGCCTAGAGAACTTGACGGAAATTTCCATTCGCGGCCGCCTCGGTCCATGGAATTTTTTCCTTCCCAAACCACTAGCCGCGCGCGAACGACCCGAGTGGAAAAGCCATCGCCTTGCCCAAGACCGCCTGAAAGACGAACGAGCCATTTCGTTCGCAAAACATTTGCCGCAACTTGATGCCTACGCGCTTCTTAGTCGCTCGGGATTTGAGCGCAGCGACCTGGCTGATAATGACGCCACCAATTGGGGCGCGGGTTTACGTCTGACCGTTCCGCTCTTTTCCGGCATGCAATCCGTTTATGAGCGACGTGAGTTTCGTTCACGCGAACTTCAGATGGAGCTGCAGGCCGAAGCTTTACAAAAAAACCTGAATCTCGAACGCGTACGCGCCGAGCAAGATTTCGAAAATGCGCGCGAGCGGGAATCCGCCTCGCTTACTGCGCTGAGTCAGGCGCGAGAGGCCGTAAAAGTCGCTCAGCAATCCTATCAAATCGGCACAAGTGATTATTTACAGGTCAGTGAAACACAAAAGCAATTGGCTGATGCAGAGCGCACTTACGCGAGCTCCCAGTTTCAGGTTTTAGAGGCTTATACAAAGTGCTATGTCGCTTATGGGTGGCCCGTTCAAGAGCTTGCAAAAGCTGTTGAATCTGCCGTTTTAAAGTCGGGGAAAGAGTGATCGAAAAAGAGAGAGAGAATTCTAGGTATTCTGCATTTCTGCTGCTCGCCGTGGGCCTCACGAGCCTAGTTGCGTTGGCTGAAGATTCCTTGACCATTCCTCTTCCTGCATCAATTGCTCAAGTCGAAAATCTTGGAAGTCGCCAGGATGATAAAACAACTTTTCGCGCCTCCATGGCATTCTCCACACGACCGCAACTTGAATTCTCTGATTCAGTCTTGCGCAAAAAAACTTTCGAAGCTGCCGCCGTCCCATCACTCAGTTTAGCTTTAGCGAAACCTCAAATCAAAAGATGGGGCCGCTGGTCAGCCGGATATGAAATGGGTCTTGGCCTATCCACATGGACGAGTGCAGATGAACAGTCGCTTTATGAAATGCCTCTCGGCTTAGGGGCAGCGATTCGCTATGCGCTTCCGATCGATCACCCGGCAGATATTGTCGCGCAGTTCGGAATGCGAAGCTCCGTTTACTGGACTTCACGTAGCTACACTTTCTCTAATATTTCTGCTTTTGGCCGCGCATTGGATGCGGGCATCGGCATGGAAACGGCGCTCTGGTCTGAGTCGATTTTGCTTAGTGCAGGACTCATTTTTTTAGCTGAGCGTCGAGCGGAAAATCGAACAGCCTCGTTGGGAGGAAATTTAGGGGTGGGATTTAAGTTATGACGAAAGCTACTCAAAGCATTTTTCTCGGCTTGCTGCTACTTGTCGCCTGTGGCCGCGATCGCAATTTGGATGACTATAATCGGGACAAAGCTCTTGAAGACGCCAGCCGCATGGAATCTATCGAAGGCTCCTATCGGGGAACCGTACTTGATATCGGCAACATTGAGGTGGGCGCCCTACAAATCGATTTGTCTGCAGATCGATCGGTGGATTCTTTGAACCTAGAGCGTTCAGTGTTGAAGACTCGCATTTATTTTTCGGGAAAGAGCCCCATCTATTTGTCCTCAGAAAAAAGTTACTACGATTGGCGGAGTGGCCGCTTCCAAAGTGAATTTTTGCTTAGTCTAAATTCCACACAGTCTCGCAAACTACTTTTAGATGGCAAAATCATCTCCGGAAAACTTTCCGGTAATTTGCGAGTCTCTGGATTCGATGATCACCAAGGAACTTTCGATCTGAGTCGAGTCACTGATGGACAAAGTGCGCAAGCTTACTTCCGCTCCGGAGAGCTGCGTGAGGAACTGATCGGAAACGAGATCGTCAGCCTCCGCTATCGCGGATTGATAAGAACCTCTGCCGGTCAGCCTGATGAAAACGCAATGCGTGCGACTCTGGACATTTCAAATCGCGATATGAATCCGGAACTTCGCTTTGCGGAAATCTTCAGCCCCCGAAAAACTGTAAGGTCCGTGCTGACTTTCAATTCCCCTGGCGTTGAAACTTCATCCGGTCAAATTTTTGAGGATGGCTTCAGCCTGAGCTTCAATCTAGGTCAGTGGGAAGAAGCCGTGGGTTCGCTTGATGTCGAATTCCAATCGGCCAATCCGGGCGACCGCAACCACTTTTCTTTGCATTGCTTGGGGCTCCACCTTAAAGATCCCGCACGCGAACTAATTTGCAGTTATGAAAGCAGCGAGCGTGGCGTCGCTCTCCAATTCAACTTGCTGCGCGAGGAAAGCCGTTGATGCAAATTATTCGTTGTCGCTGTCTCCTCCTTATCCCTTTGCTGCTTTCGACCTTGGTCGAAGCCAGAGGATCGAGGCGTGTTGAATTGCCGACCGAGGAAACTCGGCCCGACCTCAGTCCCGTTCATTTGAATCCGGAATCCGTGAAGGATTTTGTCACCACCCGTAGCGATAGTATTCTCTTTGGCCTAAATAGCCTGCATCAGAGTAAGCTCAATTATTCGCTGGCCCGTGCGGAACTTTTCCCTTCGCTGAATATCGGCGGCGTGGTCGGCGCGTTGAGCAATCCGAGCTTCTTGATTCCTGGCGTGGACGTTTTGCTTCCATTTTTGATACCTTCGAATTGGTTCAAAGCGGCTTCGGCCAAAAGGCAATGGCAATCCGATCAGATTGCCTTTCGAAGTTTGCGTAAAGACGTCCTGGCCTCCTCGCTCTCACTCTATCGCTCGATACTTCGCGACCAAGATCTACATCACGTCCTTAGTCGTGACCTAGAAGATTTGCGTTTATTAGAAGAGGCTGTCCGAAATCGACACCACTTCGGTCTAGCCACGGATCAAGATTTGAAGGCCGCTGAAACTCAACGCATTCTTGCAGAGCTCAGAACTCTGGAAACACGCCAATTCCTGCGCACGCAGTTTCTAGAACTGAAAAAATCGCTCGCACTCGACCCTCGACGTGAAATTATCTTGGAAGATTTCAATATGGACGCGCCTTTGTCGGAAAACGATACCTACGAGAACTTGGTTAATAAGGCGTGGGAAAAGAGTGGTTCGCGAAAGCAGCTTGAATTCTTGCGCCGCGCGGCCACGAACAATCGCTGGTCATCGGTATTTGCATTTTTCGGCGGCACTAGCCTTTCTTCAAACACACTGGGCTCTGATAAGTACCCAAGGTTTGGCGCAGAGTCGCTCTATACGGGTGGGCATTTTAATTTGAGTTATGCACAGATCCCCGCCGTGCGCTTGGCCAACACCCAACTGGAACACATCGACCTAATGATTGACGAGCTCCACGAGGAACTGAGCACTACGGTTGCCAAGTTCGTCCAAAATTTGGAAGACATCAAAACACGGCGGAATCTTTCGCGTCGGGCGGAGACTTTAGTTAAAGAAAACTTTGAAATTCTTCTTCAGCGCTACCGTCTGGGCATCGGAACCAGCTTTCAAGACGTTTTGAACGCCCGACTAGGAATGCAACAAGCGACTGTCAAGAGATTGGAATCAGAACGCGAACTCGATCTTGCGCGCATTAGCCTTTCACGTATGCTCTCGGAAGGCTTTTTTGAGAGCTTGCGCGAAGATTTTGAAAGCCAGTGATACAATTTAGTTCATGTTTCCGCGCTTTTTCACATTCTTTCTGGGGACCCTTTTAGCGAACACCTCCCTCTCGCAAGACTTCGGTCTTTTCGCCCGCTGCAACGAGGTCACCAAACAACTGGAACTCGCCGCCGCACCTCAATCCAGAAGTGACCGTGAGTCGCTGCTTTATGATTTATATGTTGATCTTAAAAGCTTGTATGCCGAGGAAAAAAACAAGAAGAGCACGATACCGCTCGGGCTTTTGCGGCGATGCCAAAAATTAAAAAATGAGGCGCTCGACAAGGCCTACCTAAACTCCGATCCCGTCGTCAAAAATAACTATAAAGTTCAGTGGCAAATGGGCGAGATTACCCAAGCTCGCAAACATATCAAAGACGCGTTGATCTTTTATGATCGCGCTGCGGCCCTGGCACCCGACGATGCCGAAGTGCAGCTTCGTTATTACAAAGTTTGGGACGTACAAATGCGGGGAGGCCTAAATCAAAAGGATCGCGCGCTACAGTCCAGCGAACTTCGACATTATCTCAGCACAGCCGAGTCTCGACTTTTGCGCATCACCGCGTTGCAAGAGGCGCGTCCCGAAATTCGGATCGAGGCCTACAGCGCCCTCTGCGACCTCTATCAGATTCTCTTGGATCGAAAGATGCTTCGAGATCCGGCAAAGCTGAAAAATTGCTGGGAATCCCTACTGCAAGTTGATCGTGATCACCTGAAAGCTCTGCGCTGGCTCGTCGATTATCACACCCAGAAAGAAACCCTCTTTCAGGCACTGAGTTATTTAGAAGCACTACGACGACTGAAACAGGCCAGCGCCGCGGACAATCAGCAACTCGCCATGCTTTATTTGAATGCGAAGCGATACCGTGACCTTCTAGCCCTGGTTGAAACGGAACTGAAATCCGATAAGCGAAATAAGATTTACTGGAATCTCCGGGCCCGCGCAGAGCAAGCCCTAGGAGAGGACGCTTCACTCAAGAAAACTTTGGCCGTTCTTAAAAAAATTGATCCCCGAAGCCCCCTCCTACGTCAGGAAGATGCCTTGAAATACGAAAGAGAAGGCGATGAATTTCTGTTTAAAAAACTTCCAAGCAGTGCACTTTCTTCTTACCGAAAGGCGATGACTTTTCTGACACCGCAGGATCCACTGCTCTTTAAGGTGCAGCGAAAGGCAGCCCTTATTATTTTTGATCATTACAAGGATCCTAAGGCGCCTCGCAATTCAGCGACAGAAATTGACATGAAAGAAGTCGTGCGACTTTTGAGCCCAATTTTGACGGACAAGGCTCCAGACCCCAGCATCTTGCGTATTGCGACTAAGGCCGCCCTTTGGGCGAAGAATTATGCTTTCGGCGAGCTTAGTTGCAAGATTCTTTTTGAGCGTTTCGGAGATCTAAATAATCGCGCGGAAATAGCTTACTGCGCAGAAATTTACATGAAGCTTGGCAAGAAAGATGCAGTACGGGATCTATTCGAAAGCTCGGAGAAAAAAGCTCAGTATTCCCGCGAAGACATCTCAGCGGAACGGAAAAAATTTAAGCTTTAGTCTTAGTGCTGTTGTTTTCGAACATTCGGAGCAAATTTTTCATCGATCAATTCGAAGGCCTTCGAACCGGGTAAGGCCGCCATATGCACAAGAAGCTGATGCTGACGACGCAGGTAGGCTTTGTCAGCACTACAGTTTTCATTGTCAAAGCTAGCGGTCATTTGGTCGCGTATTGTGGGTGCATAATATCTTTCAGCGCCGGAATAGAACGATGTGAATTTGCGATCAACAGAGGAGAAAAGTCCTCCTGAATTCCTTGGGTATGAAGATAAGCGATCTGCAAGTTCTTCAACTTTCTTGTCATTAGTTGAAAGGCCTGGGGTATTTGAAAGAGCTTGCTGGTAATCCTCCATTCGACCACGGGCAAGCATGTTTCCGTCATCCATGAGTCTAAATTCAAAGGTAGGCGCGCAGCTTGGATCATCACCTCGTGTAACACTTGTCAGTTTGGATCGTAGTTTCAGTTCTTTCTGCCACAGGACTCTAGCCATCGGAGCACATTGTGTTAACTGGTGAAAAAAGCCATTTCCAATGCTCTCTACTTTTTCTGGAAATAACGTGGCGTTGATAACGTGCGGCCGGTTTTTATTGCCCGCCTTATCTGTTTTGCGAAGATCCACCTCACGAAGAGAGGCTTCACGCGCTAAAAAGCGAAAGTGAAGTTCGATAAGGTCCTCATAAGCCGTTTTGGCGTCCACGGAAGTTGCCTGTTCAAAAGCACTACAACCTCCGTGCATCGGCACCTGGAATTTCTCGCGCACCTTCTCTTCTAGCGCAGTCATAAAAGCATTGAGCATTTCAAGGCGGGCCATCGGTGTCTTGATATTGCGACAAACCGCTTCGGCCATGGGACTTTGATCGACCAGCTGAACGGTCCGAGCCAGCAAAGCCTCGAGATCGGCCTCACTTCCTCCGATGCGTTTGCCATAAAATCTGTGTAAGAAAAAATTGAGAGGTGGGTCTTTCACATCCGGAATATTTTGTTGTACAGACTCTCGCACGACATCCGCTGAAAGCTCCTTGCAAGGTTTAAGCATGGGGCTCCAGGGCTCCAATCCCACATTTCCGTAGATCCGGTCCGGCCCCCCAAGAGCATCCACGCTTAACAATTTAAAAGGCTCGTTAGCAGGAAAGACCGGAGTCAATGCGGCAACGGGCATTTCTACTTTGCTTGGAGGGAGATTCGTTTGTTGGGGAGTGACGACACTGCTCGTGGCCGGTGCGCGCACAACTTCAGTCGAAGGAGGAGAGACAGCCGCGACCATTGTAGGCGAGGATACTTCACTCGCAGTTGATTCGGGAGATGGAGCAACAGAAGATTCGGTCGATGCCGAAGCCTCAGATTTTATGCTGCTAGAGCTTTGCGCTGGAACTGGCGTTGTCTGGGTTGCGGCCCCATGTGAGGAATTCGAATCCCCCCCATGATGGCCGCCACTGCTTTGTTCCGACGTGGTCGACAAATGCCGCGTGCCAAGGCTAGCAAGATCCGCTGTATTTTCTGCTTCAACTTTTGATACGTCGTCGCCACTGCTGGAGCTAGTCCTCTTGCTCAAAACTTTTTCGATTCCAGAGGCGAAGCCCGAAAGTCCGGACTCTTCATTTTTTATAGGCGTTACTGGTGAATCGTTAGAAACTCCTGCTTCAAGAAAGCCTCCGGGCTTTGTCGAGGGACTCAAGACCGTAGATTCAGACTTGGCTTTTTGCGCCGCAATCTGACGCTCAGAAACATAGGGAGATTCCGGAGCTTTCATTTCCGGGCTTTTGGCTTCTTCTTGGCGGGCGCCACTTGTTCCGCCAACTACCGGACGAGCGATCTCTAAATCTTTTTGCGTTAGAAGCCCGGTCGGCGAACGAAAGGGGCGATCTTCTGTCGATCCAAAGGATCCGTTCGAAGATATCGCAGGACTTGCCGGAATCGAATTGAAGGCAAGAAGGGCGGAGGCCTTTAACTGCGCACCCGTACTCGAGGACTCGCTAACGGAATCGGAAAATCCGCGGATCGTACCTTCGATGGATTCAACTGGAATGCGCGCATCCGCCTCGGCTGAAGTATTATCGCCCAGACGATCATTGATGTTACTTACCAACCTACGAAAGGATGCTTGGGCTCGAAGTTGGTCGGCATTGCTTGCGTGACCACTTTCCAAAACATTCTGCAGACCCTCTAGTCGCTCCAGAAAACTTTGGCGAAAATTAGGGTCGCGATCTAAGAGTTCTCCCGTTTCACTGACATGCCTCATCAAGGCTTCTTTGCGTTTTTGAAAGTCAGCCGACTTCACTTCAAGTCCCTCTAAGCGTAACGCTTGATTCAAGAGACCTTCGTAGAAAGCCAGTGGGCCCAGCGGACTTCTGGAAAGGGATAGGTCTTTTGCGTAGCTAGGATCCATAGGGAGATTAGAAAAATCTGGGAGAAGCGCAGCCAAATCCTCTCGACGTTTTTGATAGAAGACTTCTCGCTCAGCGGCCTCGCGCTCATTCGTGCGCTGAATTTGTGCGTCCAAATTCTGAAAATTCTGCGCATAAGCACTTTGCAGGTTGAGGCCAAGAAAAGCCAAAAAGACGAAATAAAACATCAAATTTCTTCCTATTTTTATTCTAAATCTTTATCGAACTTGGCACCCAGGAAATCGAGGGTCCTCACAAAAACTTAACCAAGAATTCCCCGGCTATGTTATGAATGTGTGAAGAATGCCGCAGTCTTGGATCCCGCAGCTATTTGGAATCGCCGCAATCGTGTTTTCCACTTTGGGAAA
>CAZWNW010000002.1:54368-440452 GCA_964636255.1 uncultured Bacteriovoracaceae bacterium
CCTTTGCCGATGATGCTTTTGGAGGAAGTTTTTTTCGGGCACAGATTGGGAATGGGGAAAGTGTTTCCATCGACCTAAAGTGCGAATCACTCAAAAAAAACTGCCGCGGTCGTTGGAAAAAATTTCCCTATCGTCCACTTGAACGCCAAGTCATCAAAGCCCACTCTGCCATGCGCGGATTCGAAAAACGACAGTGGACCATCGAAGTTCAACCCGCAGTTCCTGAAAAAATTCCACCTCAATCCATGACCCAGGCTTTGACGCTAGCTTCAGCTCATGGCGATCAGCCGGGTGGCGAAGTTCATCAAACGCTGCTTTTCAACAAAGAAGTCTACAAGAACCCTTTTACGGACATGCAATATCCGCCGATTCGCATTGATTTGTGGGATGTAAAAAAACGTCCTAGCGACAGCGGCATCGGCCTTCATAAAGTAGAACGTGTAGTTTTATTGGAAGTTATGGAAGGAGTGGCTCGGGTGGAAGTTTTGAAGGGGATTCAGGCATCAACTTTCGAACTTCGAAAGGGTGAAAGGCTGTGGATACCTTCAGGTGCGGCCATGTCACTTCGTAGTTCCGGCGGCCAGGGGAAAAACTCCGCTATTGTGCGACGTCTGGAGTTTCCGTGAAGCCAAGTCTTTTGACCATCGGCAATTTCGATGGTGTTCACCGCGGCCATCAAAAGCTGATAGAGGCCTTGCTTAAAAAAAAAGCTTCCCTGAATGGCGCGGCCCAAACGGTTGCCGTGAGTTTCGAACCTCATCCAATTGAAGTACTCAGGCCTGGCGTAGAAGTTCCACGTCTGACACCTCCGGACTTAAAGAAAAAAGTTCTGTATGCCTATGGTTTGGATCAAGTGGAATTTCTTGATTTCACTGTGTCCTTCTCGCAAATGAGTGCCGAAGACTTTTTTCAAAAAGTTTTGATCGATCGATTCAACTTGGCCTATATCGCAGTGGGCGAGAACTTCCGTTTCGGACGCGATCAGTTGGGCAATATCGATTTTTTACGCGAACGATCACGGTCCCTTGGAATTGAAGTCGAATTGATTCCACCCTTAATCGACGGAGCCTCGGCAATTTCCAGCTCACGCGTACGAAATTTGATCGCTGAAGGTGACCCTAAATCTGCCCGCCGCCTATTAGGTCGGCCTTTTTCCATCGAAGGCAAGGTCATCCGGGGCGACGGGCGCGGCCGCACAATTTCCATTCCGACCGCTAATATCGAATTGGGCTCTTTATGTAAGAAACAGGCCCTTCCAAAACAAGGCGTCTATATAAGCCGTATTCAAATTGAGGGATCAGCTCCCTATTTCCGGGCCGTCACCAACATCGGGACCAAACCGACCGTATCGACAAATCAAAGTCTTAGCATCGAAAGTCACCTGTTAGATTTTCATGAAGATTTGTACGGGAAAGTGTTGAGTGTCGAATTCTTAGACAGAATCCGCGATGAAATGCGCTTTCCCTCGGTCGAAGCATTGGTCCAGCAAATTCATAAAGATATCGCTTATTCCCGGCAATTTTCGATTGAAGTTTAGACACTGGCCCGCTCTTTGCAACTTCTGGGCTGGAGGGATCTATGAGAACTTTTCGAAAGCCTATGTTATGGACCAGCAAGTCTTTGCTATTGGGCTTGTCTGTACTGACGGCTTGTGGCGAAGATCCCGAGACTTTCGTTCCGACTGTGACCGATAGTTTCAGCTACTACGACCGTGATCTCTATAATCAAGCGGAAGCTTTGCTTCAGGCGGATTATCTATTTGTAACAGACTGGTCCGCTTCCATGGAAGATGAAGTCGAAGCAGTCGTCGAGTCTATGGACTTATTTTCCGAATATCTGCGTGATGAAGAAATTGATTATCGCGTTGGTTTCGTACGTGGTACCACTTCCAGCAATGGCGGAGGAAATCTTGCGAGCATTTACAACGCGATTCCAAAGAGCCTCGTAGCCCCGATGATCACAACGGCGACAACTAATGTTGCTCTTGAAAACTCGATAGCCTCTCAGATTGAAGGTTTCGGCGACCCCAACAGCGCGAACTCTCCGTTCATGTTGGAGTCTGCAGAACGCGTCGCCAAGAACTCAAGCCTTGGTTTTGTTCGTGATGCCGCTCAGTTGGTCTACATCTTCTTGAGCGACGCGGACGATATCAGTGTCGACAATCCGTTCCTCGGATCTCGCGGCGTAGCTAACTACGTCGAGGGTTTATCAGTGAAATCCCACGCTAGCTACATCAATGCCCGCGCATGGGTTCTAACGGGTGACACCGACTGTTTAGCAGATAACACATCGGGCGAAAAAGTCGGCACTCACCTTATGACGGCAGCAACGGCTCTCAATACCGGTAGCTCCGAGGCTGTTCAGTGTCTTCGTCAATCGAACGGCATGGCCGAGTCGCTTCAAGCACTTGCACGCGACGTTACTCGACCCACAAAACGCTTTAAAATTCGCACCACTCCGATCGAGACCACGATCAAGATCTCAATCGATGGAGTTGAAACTTCACGCGGTCCCGATTGGTACTATGAAGCTGCAACCAAAGAAATCATCTTCCGTGACGGTCGTGAACCCGCCCCTGGAAGCCGTTTGGACATCGAGTATTCGCCGCTCATTAAACTGAGCAGCCGTCCAGACAGCGACACTATTGTCGTGACGGTTACAGGAGTCGAAGTCGCAAAATCAGCGTGGACTTATGACACGGCTAAAAACGAAATTCGATTCACGGGCTCTTATCGGCCCAGTGAAGCTGCCGAAATTCGTGTGACCTATCAAAGTAAGTAAACGCACAAAGCTTGATTGATTCGTTTGATTTTTTGGGGGGAGTTTTAGATATGCAACAGAACTTGAGAGAGCATCTTTCAACAAGAAACCTAGGCTTCCTCTGCTTTGCTCTGGCGATCCTGATGTCTGTGAAACTCTCACGCAGGGTGGCCATCGAGCAAGCAGCTCGCAATCAAGCTCAAGCTCAAGAAAGTCATCTCCGCGATCAAATCGATTCACAGAGTTTGATCGAAACCGAGCAACGCGACCAACTGCAAGTGATTCAGAAGCTCTTGGAATCTGCAGGCTGAATGCCTATCTCTGACCAAAGTTTAGACAGGCGACTGAGTACTCTGCAAAGAATGCATGAAGAAATGACCTCAATTCAGGGCTTTAGCCTTGGCATTGAGTTTGCACTTAAAAGGAAAAGGAACGGCTATGAATAACGTGAAGTTTATTATTTCGGGTCTGAGTCTTAGTTTAGCGATGGCCACGCTGTTGGGAAGTAATTTCCGCAGCACGCGCGCACCCGCCAGTCTTGAGGAAAAACTTACACTCGAAGTCCAGTCGCTCCGACTGACACAAGACTTGAAACTGAAGTCTTCGGATTCCGTTTTTCTTCGAGCCCGCATCAATCGTGATGCTACTTTCGAACTTACTCCTCGCCTTCGCCTTAAAGTCGGCGAAGAGCTTTCATTGAAATCCCAAATCGTCATCGACTCCAAGTGGATTCAAGGCGGAAATCTTGAATTCAAAATCGAGTTGGTGAAAGAGGGTCTTTTCAAAAACGTTTTGGTTCGCTGTGCTCAGGTCGCCAAACGCGTCGAGCACTATAACCGAAGCTACCAGTGCACTCTGCCCGGCGCAGACGACACACCCTTCTTGGTTTATTCCTTAAAGAAAAAGCCCCTACCCGCAGCCCCCCTCGCCCGCTCGAACTAAAAGAGAACAGGGCTGCGTGCGATCACAGATGCTAGAAATCTACATTGTTTGATCACAATACAGCTGAGCTTCTCAGGAACCCCTGATGTATACCTCACCCCGGCGGCGGAAGATCAATTTCCTTTCTAAGAAAAACTTGCCCGCCTTGGGGCAGTGATCAAACAATGTAGATTTCTAGCATCTGTGAAAGAACTCAGGTGTTCTATTTTTCGAAATGGAAGTCTCGATGTCTGTTTGAATCCTCTTGTTAGGAAAAACACCTCTCTGGTCACTGCCCCAAGGCGGGCAAGTATTTTTGTAGAAAAGAAGGAATCCTACGCCGCCGGGGTGAGGCCGACGGGATTGATAAAGAGCTTTGCTGCATTCGTGACCAGAGAGGTGTTTTTCCTAACAAGAGGTTCCCCCCAGGCTCGCGACTTCCTATTCTAATGTCCCAAATGATAAGGCAAGCCGCGCAGGACGCTGAAGCTGCGATAGAGTTGTTCGCATGCGACCACCGCCGCCAGTTCGTGAGGAAGGGTCATGGGCCCGAAGCTCCAGTAGAGATCCGCTTTCAGCCATTGGCGATCTTCGGCCGACCAACCGTCTGGGCCTCCGATCAGTATGAATAGGTCTCCCACTCCCCGGTTGAGCACAGCCCCCAATTGCCGAGCCATTTCCTCGGACGATTGCGATGGTGGATGGCCCTTTTGCGGCAAGTCACAGACCCATTTCACTGACGAGCGCGCCTGATCAACCTGTTTCTTGATGTCGACTTTTGAAAGGCTCTGAATCTGGGTGGGGTGAAAGTGCTGGAGCCTATCCAAATACAGCTCTGCTGATACCGCCAGACTTTCGTGCTTAAAAGATTTCTGCCAAGCGCCCTTCTTCGCAGCCCAGGCTAGAAGAATACGAATATTCACTCTATGATGGGTCTAGACTATGGCCGTAAAGGAGACAAACCCTCAAAAAACCGGAGCGACGCGCGTGATTGCGGTCGTAGATCCGAGTCGCCAACGTTTTCAAGATTTAGGAAAACTCCTGGCCGAGAGTTCTTTCCGCTTGGAATTCATTGATACCAAGTCAAATTACGTGCAAAAAATCATCGAGTTAAAACCTGAACTCGTCATCATGAATCTCTTTTTGAACAACGCGTCCACCTTGCCTGCGATCAAGCAGATCAAAGAAGCCTTGGAGCGGCTAAATATCAAAGTTCTGGTTATCACCGGACATCAGTCCATCAATAACCTCCGGGAATCGATCAAAGCTGGCGCGGATGATTTCATTTTGGAACCTTTTGATACGCGCCTTGTTTTGCAGCGCATTCGCTACCAGCTACAAGAGCGCGAAGTTTATTCCCCGGACGATCTTCAAGCCGAATCGACCCAGGTTTTGGCCGGCTTTACTTTGGTTTACGAGATTCTACGAGTTCTCTCGGAAATGAAAGATCACGATAAGGCGGTTTTCGAAACTCTAAAAAAAGTTTCAGAACTTGCCCGCGCCTCGCGCGTCAACGTAATCGAGGGAGATCTGGAAACGAACAAAGGCTTTGTGTCTGCGTCTTCCGACGATCCCGATCTGAAGGATTTGCCGGTCGATCTTGAAAAATATCCCGAAGTTCGCGAAGTTCTCTTAAACGGAAACATTGTCTACATCAAAGACATCACGCAGAATCCTTTGACCAAAGACGTTAAAGCTCAAGTCAAAAGCATAACCATTAACTCCATTCTAGTATTTCCGGTCCGTCACCGAAACGATACGCTAGGTGCCCTCAGTATTCGCCTTGGAGAAAAGACAAATTTGGATGTTACCGACAAACATCTAAAGACTTTTTACATGGTCGCATTGGCACTGGGACCGAAAATTGCCGCCCGGCGCCTGCTCAAGAAAATTTCCCGTCAACCCAAAGCCTAGTTTGAAGGCTAACCCAATCCGGAGCATCCAAAGGCAGATCATGTCCAGCCGTCAGATGCACACGTAGCGGTGAAGCATATTTCTCAGCCATAACCTGCGAACAACTAAAATCAACAAAGGTATCGGCTTTGGAGGCCAAAAAAAGCAAGGGCGTTTCAAGTCGCTGCGGACTTTGAAAACGCCCCGCCGCCAATAATTGTCGAAGGCCTGTTTTGATGAAGCGCGAACGATCTGGGGAAAAACTTGCCCATGCTCGGGCTTTTTCAGCAGCCTCTAATCCGTTGGATGTCAGGCGATAGATCTCCTCTTCACGTTTTTCGTTTTCTGGCGTGATCATGATGCGCAGAGCTCTCTGAAGTTGAAAAAACGAAAAGCGTCGCCAGGGTAACGATAGATCACTTGCACTGGTGTTGATCAGCACTAGCCGCTCTAGCTCTCCTGGAAATAACCGTGCCCATTCCAGCACGCCCATGGCCCCCAAGGACATCGCAAGGCAGGACCAGGGTCCGGGTCTTTTCTCGCGCAGAAACAGCCACTGACTTCGAATTTCTTCCGCGATCTGGCTGATAGTATGCGGCGACTCCGAAGCAACATCTTGGCCGAGTCCGGGAAGATTCATTAGATGTACTTGCTCTGGCTTAATTCCCATCGTCGAAGCAAAAACTTCTGGGAAGTCGCCCCAATGGCGCACCTCGCGCAAGAGTCCGCGCAGCAAAAGCCAATTCATTGCCTTTTCCATGAAGAATAGTTATTCACCGCTCGCAACATAAAGTCGAGAAGAGGTAGGTGCCGGCGCATTGTCCGGCGCCGTCTGTGAACCTTAACCGGATTGAAGGGACCCAACGGAGAAAAAAGCTGTCGAGGATTCTTTCGGATCCACAGCCAACTTCCGATTTCCAGTGTCCAGGGCATGAAACAATTTCCGCCAAGTTCGTGTTCTTCTAAATGAAGATCAAAAAGATGGTCCCAAAGATCGCCATGAGTCGTGTAATTCACGGATTGTGACTCAACTTTATAAATGTGATTGGGGTAACTTGTATCCAATAGGCGTTTCAGATTTTCCACCTCGGACAAGCGGGGAAATGGTGCCTTGGTTTTCGCGTAGGGGTACCATAGACGGTCTTGAAATCCGAAGCCGGAGTGAATATCGAGTGTCATCGCAGAGTGGCTGTCGAAAACCTGCTTTTTCACAAAATCTACTAGGGCCTGGGACTCAACTTCCATCTCGCGTCCCTCGGCGCCGCGATACCACGGAAGCTTAGGGGATATCCGATGTCCTCCGATCAGAGGTTTGTTTTTTTCCATGGCTTCGACGGGCGCGTTTCTCATGAGATCCACTCCGTTCGGATTGCTGCGGCTCCCAAGATACATTCCACCCGGGTTGATCAGTGGCACGGCAACGATTCGGGTGCTTTCCATCCGCTTTCGCAGATCACGGTCCCACCGCATTTGCGCAACAAAACTTTCGAGATAAGCCAAAACAACATGGGTTCCAACGCGCTCTAGGCCGTGAACACCACCGAAGAGTCCAAAGGTGGGGTCCTTTCGATCAATTGAACCAATAACAAATCCATAAATGGGAAATTCTCGATTGCCCGCAATCGTCCGACCCAAGACTTCGACATTCACAAAGGGGCGACCTGCGTCCGCAAAAAGTTCGAGACGAGTCATTTCAGGAAAATCAGGGCCCATAATTTCAGTATAGGGAGTTCCGGCTCTTATCGGCGCGGATTTAATGTCAAAAAAAAACCTGGCCTTCCTTGCGGAGGGCCAGGTTCCTAACCGGCGGAGCCCATAGGGGCTCCAATCCCGGGGTCTCGCTTACTTCTTCTTTTTAGAAGCTTTTTTGCGAGTAGCTTTTTTCTTAGTTGTTTTTTTAGCTGTTTTCTTCTTGGCTTTTTTCTTGGCTGCCATAAATTTGTTGCCTCCTATTAAAATTGTGATCACTTAACGCGACCACCTATTGATAACTGTAAGCGTCAAGTGGCTAATGCGCAATAGCATCAAGAACTTTTCTGACGACTTAGGTCGTTTTACTCGCATGTCGCGTCATTTTTTCCGTCAAAACATCTTCATCAGTCTTGATGATGAAAAAGTTTAGAATGATTCGATGATGCGTTTCTATTCTTTGTTGCTGATCTTCACTCTCACTTCGTGCGAGCAAGCACGCACACCAACAGTCGAAACTCCCGAGAGTATTATCCTGACTTATTTTCTCAGCACTCAGGTTGCGACCGAAGACAACGAACTCAATTCGGTACTTTCTGAATTTTTTGGTTCCGGTTTAACCGCCACTCCAGACTCAAGTGTTGCACTCTGGACACAACCCGAGAGTCTTTGTGACTACAGCGAAAACTTTTTCCTCGAGATTCAGCCCAAGCGCTATCTCCCGCTTGGCGAACTGGAATTGAGTCGTGGAACAGAGTCCGTTCGCATTCCCGCTCACTCCAGCGATTATTCGTGGGGATTCAGCGGTCGATTGAGCCCGGGAATTTATGGATTGATGCCCGATGGAGCAAACGGCACGGCTCGTTTTCAGCAGAGTTTCGAAGTTTTGCCGTCTACTGACGGTATCGAGGTGTTTTCAGGTAACCTCGCCAATCCGGCATTCCCACTTCCTAGCCCCAGAATTCCCGCAAGTGACGATCCACATTTTGAACTTCAGTTTTCTCGCTCTCAGCCATTGATGTTGCGCGCGGAAGCCCCGGAAAATACCGATTACTTGCGTCTTCGTTTACGCGATGGCAGCAACCGAAATATGGGCGATCTGACCTGTTATGCAAAAGCCGATGAAACGATTTCGATTTCCCCCAGTCTTTTGGGAAGCTTTCGAACGGGCTCGGATGGACTGCTACAAGTTGATTTTATCAGCGTGAGTCACCTGCAAAATACCGCACGGGTTCAAGACAGCGTAGTAGTCAGCGTCACCCGCCAACTTCACGGCAGTCTTGAGTTCCTGAACAATAACCAGCAGCTTCAGAAGCTGGAACTTGGTCGACTGACGATTACCGAATAAGAAGTCGTTTTAGCTTTTGGCGAGACTACGCGCCCACGCTTCTATTTCCGATTGCATCGAGAGAGTTTTCTGATCTCCGCTAACGAGATCTTTCACGATCACCTGACGCTGGGCCCACTCGTTACCCATAATTCCAACAAAGTGGCCGGCCTGAAGCTTTGAAGCGATTTTCAAATGGTCCTTTAGAGCTAGGGCCTCTTGGCCACTCAGAACTGACAATCCCCACGCCCGCAACTGGCTTTCCACTTTAAACGCCGGATTCAATAGATCTGGCTCCACACAACCGACATAGACTTTTTTCTCGTCGCTGAGTTTTGGAAGAAGATTATGGGTCTCGAGAAAATGCATCAGTGTGACATCTCCCAAACCAAAGCCAACTCCGCTCAGTTCGGCCTTAGAGAAAAGGCCAATCAAGTTATCGTAACGACCCCCACCAAAAAGAGCGCGCCGGTTTTCTGGGGACACGTCAAAAGCTTCGAAAACAATTCCCGTGTAATAATCCAAACCGCGCATGATGCTGGGGTCAAAGATCAACGCTACGGGAACTCCGCGCTCCTCATAAGATTCCTTTAAAGCTTTGAGTTCTTTGACTGCCTCAACGAGATCCGGAATTTGCAGCCCTAATAAGGCGTGCTCGACCTCAGGCAGCTTCATCGTGAAAAAGCGCTTTAAAAATTCAAGATGCTCCGGCTTTAAGATTTCTAAAACCTTGGCCTCATAGAGTTCGGGAGCCATCTTCGTTTGCGCATCAATCAGCTTTCCGAGCTTTACTGCCGCATCCGGATCGAGGCCAAAATACTTGTAAAAAATTCCATCCATCAGACGACGGCTGTTGAATCGAATTTCTACAAAATCCTGCCCCCCGAAGGCCGCAAAGAGAGCGCCGGCAAGTGCTAGAATTTCTGCGTTGGACTGCGCAATGTTTCCGCCCAACAAATCCGCATTAATCTGCCAATGTTCCCTCAATCGCCCGCGTTGGGGGCGTTCGTAGCGCCAAAGATTAGGAATGGAGTACCAACGAAGCGGCTTCGGAAGCTCCTGAATTTTTGCGGCCACCATGCGGGCCAGAGTAGGAGTCATCTCAGGGCGGATAGCCACTCGGCGACCTCCACGATCCTCAAATGAATAGAGCTGCTGAGAGACGATCTCTTCGCCTGTTTTGGCGGCGTATACCTCGAATGATTCAAGAAGCGGCCCATCATAGGCTTCGAAGCCAAAGGATTCCAAGACCGACCGAACCCTAGCGAAAACCCAATTCCGGATTTTCATCTCCTCGGGATAGAAGTCCCGACTGCCTTTGTACGGATTCGTAGGAAGTTTGGCGGACATTGCCCTCATCTAAGCGTCTTTTTTTGACTCGCGCAACTGCCTGCGGGGCCGGAGCTAGGCCGAAGACATAGAAACCCCACCAATATCAGTGCGCCAAATCGGTTGCCTATTTAAAAGAGCGGTCCTAGTCTTCCGTGCTATGGCGCAATACCGCACACATCAATCTTCGGATCTCAATGCAAAACTTGCCGGTGAAAAAGTCCAGTTGGCCGGCTGGGTTCACAAAATTCGCGATCATGGTGGCGTCTATTTTATCGACCTGCGCGATCGCTCCGGCATTTGCCAAGTTGTTTTTAACCAGAATCTTCCTGGGTTGAGTGAACTGCGCTCGGAATTCGTGGTTTCCATCGAAGGAGAGATTCGCAAACGCCCCGAAGGAATGATCAACAAACGGATCCCCAGTGGGGAGATCGAAGTTCATGGCAGCGCTTTGAAAATTCTGTCCACAGCTGAAGTCCCCCCCTTCACGCCCGACACTGATCCGGAAAAGGTAAGCGAGGCGACCCGACTCAAGTATCGCTACCTGGATCTTCGACGGCCTGAACTTCAAAAAAACCTCTTCATCCGACACCGTTTTTTACAAAGTACGCGCAGCTTTTTTGATTCGGAAGGTTTTATCGAGGTCGAGACTCCCATTCTTTATAAGAGCACTCCGGAAGGGGCTCGTGACTATTTGGTGCCCTCGCGCGTGCACCCAGGACAATTTTTTGCCCTTCCCCAATCCCCTCAAACTCTTAAACAGCTTCTCATGATCGCAGGGTTTGAGCGATACTTTCAAATTGCACGCTGCTTTCGTGATGAAGATCTTCGTGCCGACCGCCAACCCGAGTTCTCGCAGGTCGACATTGAATGTAGTTTTCTGGAAAAAAACGACTTCCTGGAAATTATTGAGCGCTTTGTTACAAAAATTTGGAAGGATTGCCTTGGGGTGGCTCTTCCAACGCCTTTTCCAAAAATTTCCTACAAAGAGGCAATGGCATCCTATGGTAGCGACAAACCAGACATTCGATTTGGCTTAAAACTTCAAGATCTCTCTTTGGTCTTCAAGAATACCGGCTTTAAAGTATTTTCGACGGTTTTGGGTGCTGGGGGAAAAATTGTCGGTCTTCCCGTGCGGGCATCAGAACTAAAAGAACGCAGCATCCCGCAACCGGAATGGTCGCGGAAATTCTTTGATCAAATGAACACCGTAGTCCAGCCTCATGGCCTAAAGGGAGTGGCCTGGATTAAGTTTGCTAAAAACGTGCAGGAGATCGGTCCCGAAGATATTCAGTCTCCCATTGCAAAGTTCTTAAGCATCCAAGAAATCAAAAATCTAATGACCGAAGGCCAGCTGGTCGCGGGCGATTATCTATTCCTTGGAGCCGAAGCCACGCCAACCGTAGAAACTGCGATGGGGACGCTCCGTCTGAAACTCGCTCAGGAGCTAGGTCTCATAAAGGCCGGCAACACCGAAGACTGGAAATTTGTTTGGGTGACCGAGTTCCCACTCTTTGAATTCGATGCACAAAACAATCGCCTGGCTGCAGCCCATCACCCTTTTACACGCCCCGTAGAGGAAGATCTTCCGCTCCTTTTGAGCGATGAGCCTAAAGACTGGCGCAATGTTCGAGCGGAAGCCTACGATCTTGCGTTAAACGGTTTTGAAATTGCAGGGGGCAGTCTGCGAATTTATGACTCAAAAGTTCAGGCGGCCATGTTCCGAGCCATTGGCTTCAGCCCCGAAGAAGCCCAAAAGCAGTTTGGCTTTTTTATGGATGCCTTAAAATTCGGAACGCCGCCTCACGGAGGCATAGCCTTTGGAATCGATCGTGTCGTGATGCTACTTTGCGGTGCAGATTCCATTCGCGAAGTGATCGCTTTTCCAAAGACCGCCCGAGCCATTTGCCCCATGAGCGAAACACCGTCAACGGTAAGCCCGGATCAACTGGCTGAACTACGCATCAACGTTGTTCGAACGTAGTAAGTTGTCCAAGCACGATTTTAAAGTTCTGTAGGACCGACCCAGAAAACGATACGGACTAATCCCGCCATGGTGGCGCGATCCGAGTCGGTTCGTGTGGATGTGAAATCCTCGAAGTGAACACCGCGAATTTCACTGATCAGAGATTCATACTCACTTTGCGAGACTGTAAAGTGAAAGTATCGACCCCCCTTGTAAGCAGCGCCAAGGTCAAGCTCCCCTGCGCGTTTGACTCTGTATTTTTCAAGAATTCTTTTTACAGAGGTAGCCACGATTTCAGGATCGTTGGTTCGCGCACCCCAACGATAAAAATATTTCCGAGGCGCAGTCGCATTTGCCTCTTTCACCTCAGCAGGCGGATCAGAAGACGCGGCCGACTGATTTGAATTTTTTGCCACTTGGACTTCGCCTGCACCGGCACCAGTGGCCACTTTCGTTTCTACGGCAACTTTGCTGGGAGTCTTAATCTCGGGAGCAGGCTTCGCCTTTTGGGATTCTGTCGGAATCTTTGCCACCTCCACCGCTTTAGTCTCGGTCGCCGATTTCGGATTCCCCGAAACACTGGACTCCACCTCAGGAAGTTCTGCCACTTCAGTCTGCATATCTGGATCGGAAGTGGCAGAATCGACAGGATCGACCACAATCGGCTCATCCGTATCAGGAAGCTCCTGAGTTTCGCCGATTGTCAGAAGTGTCTTTGTACTGCTTCGAAAAAGTCGCCCGATATCAATTCGTTGATAATAGGGGACCAATAATACAAGACTTACGATGAGGGCCGTACCACCGCTTTGAAATGCAATTTTGTTGAACCAGGTAAGTCGGTGATACCAGGAGAAGACCCCACGCCCAACTCCCGGGCTTTCCGAACGCAACAGTATTTCCAACTCAGGGGGGACGGATCGCAGGCGCTCTTGTTTTATTTCCTCAACGAATTGTTCCGATGACTTATAAATATCAGCACACCGTCCACATTTTTTGAGGTGTGATTCGAATTCTTCGGGGCGGTAAATTTTCAAAGGATCCGACCAGCTTCTCTTCAACAGACGATCCACGAGAAACAAGTCGTTGCGCGCACAATCTTTCGAGAGATGTCTTCCGAAGGGTCCCAGCCGCTCCTCGAGACTACGAAAGCCCAGCAGGAGCACGCGCGACGGGGAAATGCCTAAGATCTCACCTATTTTCGAGTAGTTCCATTCCAGAGAAAAAAGTGCCCGTGGCAGCAAAGTATTTGTCCATTCACTCTGCGAAATCTTCATGCGACGAAACCATTCTCGGATGAACCTACGATAAATTTCGCCGGGAACATCCGAGTCACCATCTAATTTCGCAAGCTCCGGAGAAATCGAAGAATAGATTTCCAAGTAATCTTCGTAGAGATCATCGCCACTGAGGATTCCCTCGCGAAGTAAGGTCAGAAGATCTGTTTGAAAACGATGCACAGACGGGGAAGCAGTCGGTTCCAAGGCACGTTCAGTCATGTGAGCACCGAATCCAGAATTTTATCAATTTTGACAGCACCCGAGAGATCCTCAAAGCCGAAATTCCTTAACTGGCTGGAATCTTTCAATCCAAAAGGATCCAGAAAACTAAAATAAAGCCGCCCATCCACGTGCCAACCGCACGTGCCCGCCTCTGAACCTATCCAAGGCTGAAGGCGCTCCGAAGGATCATCGATTGCAGGCAGTGTTTCACTGAGAGTGAAGGAGTGACAGGCATCCGCGCCACGCACATAGGTTTTGATCCAAGGAATTTTTCCCTGAAAAGCTTCCGTCCATGAAAAACTCAAGTCAGAGGGGAAACGTCCTGGAAGTGATTTAACCAAGACCATGGCGCCGCGTCCGATCCCCACCATACGTTGCTGATCATTAACATCCCGGCCACCCATCACCTTACGCAAACGATGGGCTAGCATTCGGGAAAGTAGAGCTTCTTCGATCGACAGACGCCAAGGACCGCGCATGAAAACCAGATCGGCCGCTGAAAGACGAGCCGAATCTAAATTCGCAAATCCATGATTGAGAGAAAAATATTCAACTGTGTAACCTCGCACCTGTAGGAGCTTTGCGATTTCCTTTTCACCGCTGAAACCGGGCCCGACTGCCATGAAAGCTGTTTTAGCTGAGGACATTCGGCACTCCTTCGGTATCGCGATAAAAAGAAAGTGGCTGGCCGAATATCCGATCACCTGATGATTCGCCCACCGCGGCGATCAGCTCAGATCGAAAAAGAGCTTCGAATCGTTTCGCTTCCTGAGGCAAGACACCCACAACAATGCGTCCCGGGGCTCCGCTAAAAAGCTCGATGGTCGACAAGCCTGGCTTGATTAAGACCCCAATACTTCCCCACAGCGCCATTTCCAACAAGGCTCCGAGCAAGCCACCTTGCCCGATGGGACGCGCTACAGTAACAAGTCCGGAAGCAATGCACTCATGAAGGCGAGCATAAAGTTCGCTTTGTGCCTCGATATTCAATTTAGAAACATGGTTAGAAACTACTCGAAAATGCGGCAAGATCCGTGATCCTGCATCCATGAATGCCGGCTTTGGCCCTAAAACGTAGAGAGTCTCTCCGGCCATGCGGAAGCCGGGAAAAACGTTGTAGAGATTCGAACCCAACCTGGCTCGCGTTCGAACAACGAGTTCCTGAACATAGGGCCGAGAGCGGGAATAACTGCCACAAAAACTCGCCCCACCAAATGTCATTGAAAAATCTTCAACGGCTTTTTTAAGTCCCTGATTAGCTAAATAAAAAGCACCATATCTTTCGGAGCTACTGGGTTGATCCGTCGCATCCGGGTGCCCCATCCAGGCTTGAAGGAAAACCGGCTCGGCCGGGTCCACTCCTTTGCAAATCAATCCGCGCAAAGCCAAATCAACAGTCCACTCGCCCAATGCCTTGGGATCATATTCTGCGATGCCGTCGACAGAGGCTATCGAATCCAAATATGTTTCTTCGCCGTCGCTCCAGCGCATGTAGGTTATGGGCTGATTGGATCGGTTCTTCATGACGTGATCACGCATGGCGGGATTTGAACTCATATTCCAAGAAATGCTCTTTTGAATATCCGTTCGCACTCCGGATTGAGAAACACGCTTCAGAAAACGATCAGGAAATACCGCTGCCTTTTCAAAACCATAAGTCGGAGACTTCTGATCTTTGTAAACCCACTGAGCAGTCACCAAAGAAGATTTTGCAAAGCGATTGCGGATTTCCTCGAAAGAAATTTCGACGACAGGAACGGTTTGCTCGCCAACAACGAAAGCATTGGATTGTGTCGCCTCGCCACAGGCCTGGACTCGAAGCCCAAACTCCATTACCCGAGACTTCACATCTTCAACATCCAGGCTTGACCAAAAAAAGAAAAGTGAGCTCGTCGGCACCCTCATCGCATTCCAAGCAAGTAGGCTCATTGCAGAGGTCTCCGGAATTTTCCAACCCGAGGCATTGATAATCGAATGTAGAAAAGACTGAACCCAATTCAGAGTGCCTGGAAAAATTGTGTGGTTCGCCAGTAGTTCTTCGGGAGCAGCATCGAGAAAATTTTCTATCCTTCGGGCCATTACCGGATTTCGGGCGTCCCAGGGTTGGATCATGAAAAGTCGTTTCGCCTTCCCTGACTGTGGTACAACATTCAGTTCATTGAGTCGGCTAGTGGTTTCCGGAAAGGATTCAAGATGAAGAATCGTCGACGAGGCCTCTCGGAATCGAATCACGCCTGGATAACGATCCGAAAGTGCTGCATGTTCCTCGATAAAGGCGCGAAGATTTTCTCCGATGCGTTCGAATTGAGCATTCTTCGGAAGACCCACGATGAAGTGTTTGGGGCCTAAAAAATTCAGAATTTCTGGCCCGGCCGGGGCCTTAGCCTTGGACTCCGGAAGTTTAGGCTTCGGAGGGTTCACAGTTTGCCAAAGCTCTGAAATGGATTCACATACAGTAGCCGCGGGAGTCCCGCGTCCCGTATTTTCCGTAAGCGCAAAACGAGAACTGAGTAAATTCGGATTCAAATTTATGGATTCTAAAAATTTACTCGGAGACAATCGCAAGGACTGGACTTCGGCCTCGAACTCATAAGGCCATGAAAGTTCTTCGTTGGGAGAGAGCAGGCGACATTCCTCCGTGTTTTCATCCCAAATCCCAGATTTTGAACCAAGTGCCATCAAGCCCCGAAGACTATCAAAAACACGTGCCGGATCACCATGAACGGAAATTACGTAATGTTCACAAAGCCAAAGCCGCTGTGGCAACTCATAACCTTGCATTTCCATCCAATCCCAAACCAAAGATTCAATGGGATGGCTAAGGAAACCCCTTTTTCTTTTCTGGAGCGTGTAAGTTTCAGATTGATTGGATACGGAGACTCCCAGGTTTCCTTCCAATGACATCCAATCGGTCCATTCTTCCAAGGACGGAATGCGATCAGGCTTTTCATCCCACTCCAAACAAAGACAATTCATCAGCTGCACATGAATTCCACCCAGCGAGTCATTGAGAACATCCCACAGGCGAGGATCACCCGGCGCATTCGCCTCCATCACGTTCTGGAGGTCTAGAAGTCGAATGGCCTGAAGAAATGACATATATTATTAAATAATTTAACATTGAGCCCAGGGAAGAAACAGCGCTTAGGAATATGAAAAGCTTTTTAAATCACCACCGACAATTCGCCGTCCGTTTTTGCATTCTAAGTATTTTGACTGTTTTGCTGTCTTGCAGTTCGCACAGCAAGAAGTCAGCCCCAGAGCCCCCGAAAGCCGCAGAATCCCAGGGGTGGGACTACGAAAAAATTCGCCAAGTCCGCGAGGATGAGCGCGCGATGACGCCAATCGACAGCCCGAAGAGTCCCGAAGCGACGCTTACAGACGAATGTCTTGTGGTCAGTGAAGCACATAAAAAGCAGGCAAAGCTTAGCGGTTGTCGAAAACTTGACGCTCGATTAGGTCATGGCGATCAATCATATTGTTGCCCTAGACAAGTCGGCGAATGATTTCAGTCCCAAGAGGGAACGACCTGCGCCCACCTGCGCCCATTCTCTTTGCGGCAGACGTCGGCTCATGATCGAATGATAAAAAATGATTTCCGAGCTAGGAATTCTTTCCGCAAACATCACTAAATTCTCTGGTTCATTGTCGATGACAAACTCAACCTGGAAACGACTCGCCAGGGTCCGCGCCACAAGCGTCTTGAACTCCAAGTCTCTCATCTCGCGACGGGGCTTCAAAATCATTTGAGTTTCTGGGCCCGTTGGAAAATTCCACCGACGCAAAGTATGTGCCGTGCCATCCAAGCCTCGCTCGACGTCTCGTCCGGTAAGATACACGAGGCTGTAACCCAAACTACGGACAGCGTGCACGAAATCTACGGCTCCAATATAGGGCGGATCACCTACAATGTTTCGGCTTAGAAAAAATTCCTCTTTCCAAAGAGGCTCGAAATCTCGCCAGAGATCCTTGGCAATTTTTTCTGCTGCCGCTGCATCCTGATAGCGAAGAAGCAAACGATAAAATGTTTCCGGAACACTGTAACACTGGGCCATCGACCCCAAATCGTCTGCAAGCCGCATCCAGAGCATCTCGGGTCTTTCGATGGAACGTAGATATTTTTTGAAAATTCTTCGTAACCTGGGCGCGGTACAAAAAAGAGTGGAGTCTAAATCGAAAACAAATGCGGGGGGTTTTTTCGATTGCGCCGGCAAAGCTCGCCGCTCTTCGACTCGCTTAAGCAATTGCTGAATCTCTAGCCACTCTTGAACCTGCTCCACGAAGGGATGATGCGTTTCCTGATGAAAACTATGGACCGGAGTCCAGGTCACTTGATTGCCTCGCGAATATAAGACGAAGCCGCATCCATCGTCCACACGACAGCCGTGATCAAGACCACCAGCATTCCCACTTCACGCCACATCGCAATGCCTTGGTATTGAATCAACAATCGTCCGATTCCGCCGCCACCGACCAGACCGATGATCGTTGCCATTCTCACGTTGATGTCCCAGCGGTAAACCGTAAAAGACACGTAGGGAAGAACAATCTGAGGCACAACAGCAAACCACACTGTTTGCACACCTGAAGCTCCCGTCGACTGAATGCCTTCAATGGGACCGTCGTCCACGCACTCGATGATTTCGGAATACTGTTTCGTCAAAGATGCGATCGAGTGGAGCATCAACGAGAGCGCCCCCGCAAAAGGTCCAATACTGACCCAAACCGAGAAAATGATCGCCCAAATGATCGGTTCAATAGAGCGTGTGATATTAGATAAGGAGCGCAAAAACCAGTAGACAAAAATTTTGAAGGGCGAACCTTTCATCAAATTCTTGGCTGAAAAGAAGGCCAGCAAAAATGCGATGGGTACTGCAAAAACAGTCGCTATAAAAGCAATAAAGACAGTCTCAATGATTGCCAAAAGGCCTTTGGCAAAAATATCGAAATTTGGATTGATAATTCCGCCAAAAATCCGCAGAGCGCCTTCGAATCCTTTTTGCGAGAAAAAGTCGTTCAAATTGACCTGGGTGACGATCAAACCAGCAATGAACATGACGACAAAGGTAACGATGAGCTGTACGCCCCAAAAGGTTTTCACCCAAGTTTCCGCCGCCTCAAGCGCGGGAGGCGTGGGACCTTGAAATAGGCGGGACCCCAAGGTCTCGACCTTCGATTGCCTGAGCAAAATACTTGCGATTGCACCCACAAAAATCAAAAATAAGCCGATATAAACTGGCGTCGAAATATTTCGCTCAAGATCAATGCGCTCGGGGCGTGTAATCCCGAAATAAAGAGCAATCAGCACAAAGCCAAAACAGAGAGCATCCATCGTTGTACGTTTGACGTTTAGAAAACTCATTCCCCAACCCTCGACTTTTACCTAATGTGAACGTCTTTTGCGGTTTCTCCGAAAATCTTCTGAAACCATTCATCGTTAATGGCATCCGGCGTGCCTTCGTAGATGATTTCTCCGGCACGCAACGCAATGACCCGAGTAGCATATTGGCGAACCAAACTGAGAAAGTGCAAATTGCAGATGACCGTAAGCCCCAGCTCCTGATTCACTTTTTTCAAATAATCCATCACCGTGTGACAGGTGGCAGGATCCAAACTTGCGACAGGCTCGTCAGCCAAAAGAATTTTTGGATTCTGATTTAACGCACGTGCAATCGCAACACGCTGTTGTTGTCCCCCAGAGAGTTGACCCGCCCGAATAAAGGCCTTGTCTTGAATACCCACGAGTTTCAAAAGATCCATCGCGCGTTTTTTCTCTTCCTCACTCCAAAGACCCAACAGCGCTTTGAAAAAACTGGTGCGCGAAAGAGCACCCATCAAAACATTGCTCATCACTGAGTGGCGACGGATCAGATTAAAATGTTGAAAAACCATTCCAATCTCAGAGCGCAATTTGCGCGTGTCTTCTGCGGAAGGGTGCGTGATGTCGCGCTTCTCTTCGAAGATGATCCGACCATCATCGAAATCCGGATCATTCAGGTGATTCAAGCATCGAAGAAGAGTCGATTTCCCCGAACCGCTAAGCCCAATAATAACGAGAAACTCGCCTTTTTTTACGTCAAAGGTTACGCCCTTGAGAGCACGCACACCATTTGGATAAGTTTTTTTGAGATTTTTAATTTCTAAAATTTTCTCAGAGCCCACCATGAGAAACTATGCCCCTCTATTTTCTCTCGTTACTGCACTAAGTCCGACGCCGATTTGCCCAATGTCGCAAGAACCTCGCGAACGGCATCATATCGACTGTCATTAGTTTCGATCATTCCTGTCATCCCGTAGAGATCTAAAAATGTTTCCTTGCCTTCGGGGGTAGCCATGTATTTGAGCAAGGCATCAATAGTCGCCTGGCGCATTTCGACGGGAAGGTCCTTACGAACAGCAATCGGGTCATTAGGAATCGGATCTGTCAGCCCCAAAATATTGATGGCGCTTTCCACGTCTGGAAACTGTGTCTTCACTAGTCGGCGAGCATCTTGAATTTTTCCGTCCTCTGCCGGCGTGTAAAAAGTTGCGCCTGCGTCGACCTGTTTTTGATAAACCATCGTGATTACGTTGGGATGGCTCTGCGCAAAGACGGTTTCCTTCGGCTGCACATTTTTTTCTTTGAGTAATTTCGAAGGTAGCAAAAATCCGCTGGTCGAACTGGGATCTACAAAGGCTATTTTTTTGCCATTGAGTTCTTCTATTGATTTAATTCCGCTGTCCGCGCGGGCTACGATTTGCCCTCGATAAGTTTCTGATCCAAATCGCACGGACAAAATCACGGCCTCTACACCATAACGTTCGTGGGCCATTAGGTATCCAAAAGTATTCAGGGTCGCGATGTCAGCCCGATCCGTTCCAAAGGCCTCGATCACCGCAATATAACTGGTCGGGACGGAAACCTTATAATGATAAGGCGTGTTGTCACGCAGGTACTTTTCAACCAAATGCTGTTTGTCGGCGATGCGATTAGCGTCAACCGAAGGCAAGAAGAAGAATTTAATCGGATTGTCTTTGGATCCCAACGGAGCGTTCCGCCCGGAACAAGACACCATCAGCGACAGGCTTGCCAATAAAAGAGCTCGGAATTTTGGAGTAATTGCGTGAAAAATGCTTTTGCTCGGCGCTTTCATCGCCGCCCTGTTTAGCAAGAAGGTTTAGACCCAACAAGTTTTTAGACGCATTCTCCGAGATTGGCTCGGAGAGTCAGGTTGAACTCAAAAGAGTCCCACACAGGCCCTTAGAAAGAGGGGCGTTTTACATATTCACTATTTCCCGCTAACTTCTCGACATAATGAGACTTTCAAGCCTCCTTCGGCGGCAACGCAAACGCTACGAATGGAAAAAAGAGTGGCAAGAGCGCCTGAGCCACCTATTGGAATCGGCTACTCAAAGACTCAGAATCAATTTGGTTTTTGTGGTTGCCGAAGAAAGCGATCCGTACTCGGAGCTTTTGTTTTTGTTTTCATTCATCGGGGTCGCGATGGGCTCGCTCGCAGGACTTATTTTTAAAGTTTTCCAAATTGATCCGGGCGTCGATCTCTATGTCTTCCCTCTTTTGGGGTTTACAGCCTTTGGGATGCTCCATCTGAAAAAATCCCGCTGGCTCAGAGGGCGTTTTCAATCGCTCGCGGAGAAACGAGTAGCTCTAAAAGCCCGATCCTATTTTTACGATTATCAAAGTTCCCAAACTCCCGTTCTTTTAATTTATCTTTCCGAATCCGAGCAGCTCGTTGAGATCTTAAAGAGCCCTGATCTCAACACAGATTTAACGGACGAAAAGCGAGCAGCCCTGATTGCCGGATTTCTTTCGACTTTTGAAAAAAACAATCCGCTGCCTGCAGTTGAAAAACTTTTGGATCAGATTATTGGAATCTTAAGCCCGGTCGTCAAAGAGTTGCACGTGAGCGAAGGCGAGACCGGATTCTCTCCACCCGTGTTTGTTCCGGCATCAGATTTCGACATCCGCGTCGTGCCCATTCTGAAGGGCAATAAAGATATAAATTAAAAAACGAGCGAATATATCCACACAGCGCAGGCTTAAGAAAGAGCTTGGTAGCCATCACAGCGCATCTAGGCAACTGTCCTTGATCACATCGCAGATGGAATTTTTAAGAATTTCGCCATGGCCTCAACCCGGCGGTGAAGAGCAAATCGATTTCTTTAAATAGAAATGCCACCTAGGGTCAGTGATCAAGGACAGTTGCCTAGATGCGCTGTGAGTGAACATAAGTTCTTCCTTAAAAAAATAGTTTAGTGGATACTTGATGTCCGCATGGTGGGAGGCTCCCCTCTCACATCACTGCCCAAGGCGAGCTGCTAATTCAATGAAAGACTCAAGCTCTACGCCGCCGGGTTCAGGCGAACTAGAGATTCCTAAAGAGCTTTGCTTTGTTGTGAAGTGAGAGGGGAGCCTCCCACCATGCGGTCCTCACGCGTCTTCTGCTTTGTGGATGTCTCAATTACTCGTTAAAACCCAAGTAATCGCCAATGAGAATACCGCGCACACCCAGCGCCATGCCTTCGTGGATCGACTCCATGCGCTCGATGCGAGCTACTGCAAGTCCCGATTGAGAGTGTCGCACGCGTACCGTAGCGAAAGGAATTTCAAGCTCGCGTTGGAGATTGTCTTGGTAAGGATCAATGATGGATATCTTTCGAAATACTTGAAGAACATCACCACGCGCTAGTCCCTGATCTTCACCCGCATTGATGACCACATCGATGGGTGCGCGCTCGGCTTCATAGCGTGTCAGACCCAGTTCGCGCCGGATCGAAATCACACGAAAGCGCGTGTTGGCTGAAGCCGGCGATCGTGACAGCGCCTGCTGTCCTTTAACCATAGACTCGAAGGAAGTTTGCTCCGAATGGAGCTCTAATCCAATCGATTGGTATTCGCGGCTGATTCCGCCCGCATGAGCATTCGTCATCACCATCAACGCTAGTGAAAAGATGATTCGAAAACTCCCCCCGGTCATCGACTACAACGTCGCCGAACGATTTGTTCGAGCGCCGCCCCCCAATCTTATTGGACTCCAATCGTTTACTGACTGATCAACAGAAGCCCGTGGCACTTGGGCACTAGTTGCTCGATGAAAAGCTTCGTGTGCTGGAGTGCGTACTTGATAAGTTTTGTCTTGAAGAACTACCTGCGTACCCAATGACTTGTTCACATTGAATGCAATGGGTGCCTTCATGTTGACGGTCATTGCCTCGAAGTTATTGGGGATCGTTAGAATGACCATGATTTTGCTACGATCTTCTTCCTCAAGACTCAGACTGACTCGATCTGCATCCGTCATCGCTACCTTATAATCACGATTAAAGAAGTAGGGTTCGATCAACGGGAAAGCCACATTGAGGTCCTGGAGCGACTGCAGCCAGACAACCAATGGAAAGCCCGGCGACTCCACCAGAACGTAGTCTTTGAATTGTGATAGTCCGATGATGCCATCACGAAAGTGGATGACGTGATCTTCGTTGTAATTGATAACCCCGAATCTAAGTGTCTCGATCTGCATATAGGCTCCTTCCTAGTGCCGTTCCTGAACTGTCTCCGACAGTTCTCTCATTTTGTTTCTTATCCGTTTTCTGTTCCCGTTTTTCCGATTTTGTCGGACTTCAAATGCTTCAGATCCGTTTTCATTGATTCCACTGCAGCTCGGTTTTCATCCTGAATTGCAGCATAAACTTCTTCGCGATAGATCTTGGTTTCTTTAGGAGCGTCAATGCCGATGCGCACCTGTTTACCCTTGATCTGAACAACGGTGATCTTGATGTTGTCATCGATGGAAATCGACTCACCGATCTTTCGTGTTAGTACGAGCATCCTTGTTCTCCCTATGTGAGCGCTGGGCTCTTTGATTGATTCGGAAGACGCGCGAAGAAAGTTGAGTGGAAATCAAATATTTTTCTTAGACAAAGGGCGTCGCTTCATCGAGAGCCGCCATGGGACCCAGCAGTACACTCAGATCGTCAGAATTTTGACGAAGTTCGTCGGGCAGGAAGGTAGATTCGTTTAGCGCTTGGGCAAAGCTAAGCATTGGGAACTGTTGATCTCGCAAAAAATGTAGGAACTTCAATTGCTCGAAAGCATCAAAAAGTTCAGCGGCCCGCCGCCGCCATTGTTCGATTGTGCGGCACTGCGACGCAACCTTTAAAAAACGCTCCTTGAGACGCCGTTCCGCCATGAATTTCTGAAAGTCGGTGGGGACTTTATCTAGAGACTCTTCACTCTCCAGTAGTTTTTCTAGGACTTCCCGCAAAACTTCAAAAGAGCGGGGATTATAGAAGGGCCAATCGGCCTTAGAATTCCCGAGCATTTTTCCGATCGATTTCCCCGTGCCAAAAGGAACACGATCAGAATTTCTGCCCGACAACTCTACTGGATCAGAGTTTCCCCAATGGATTGCACACTGCTTTCGTACCTTATTTAGGAAATAATAATCTTCGCCCGCCTTCAAATCCGGAAAACCGGCGACGGTCGCGTAAACATCGAGATGAACTCCAATCAGACTTCCGATGCTGTGATAGGCGAAGGGTGAACGCGCATGCGCCAGACCCAGGCGAAGATGCCGAAGGTAAATATCATAAACCGCGATTGATTGATGTTGGATCTCTTCGCCTTCTGGCAGATGCCGGAAGGGCGCGATCCAAGCCCTGGCCTTGGGAGGCGGTGGGGAGAAAAAATTAATGGGGACATGGGCATCCGCATCCGTTGTGCGAAGCCACGGATCGAGCAACAAGCCCTTCCGAAAGAGTAGAAGGCTGAAATCCCCCCCCAACTTTCGCGCCAATCCCACGCCCGAAGCCTCGGCAAAGCGGTTACCTTCATCAAAGGAAAAATCAAGAACAACGAGATGCGCCTTCGGGCTCAAGTGAAAATAGTGCGAGCCTTCTCTCTTCGATGCAGCCTCGGCTAGTAAATCAAGACAAGCTTGGTGACGATCTCGGTCCCGTCCAAAAGAATCTACGGATGAATTCATGACCAAGACCACTAACTGTGGCGCATGGGCGGCTTCAGCGGATCTACAAATAGACGTTAGTATTCCTGCCAATCGATCCGGAGACTCTCGTCGTAGCGGAATTACCGTGGCCGACTGCCAAGGTCCAAATTTTTCAATACTTTCACTCGATGGAAGCAAGACGTCAGTGAAGTGCATGCCGCCACGGGATTTGAGAAACAATTTCGCCCTCTCGGTCCAACAACTCAGCCAGCCGTAAACTTACCGTTTCTTCTTTAAAATAGGTGAGCGCATAGCGGACGAAGAGACCAAAGTGTTTGGCCTCTTCTTTCGAGAGGCGTTCGTAAAATTGATTGAGTTCGCCTTCTCCAAATTTTTCCTTCAAGGCCGCTCCGATTAAGGCAAATCGCTCACAACCACGGGCTTCGATAATCCCAAAACAAAGTAAGCGATCCAAAAAACGATCTTCCGGAGAATTGCGGCATTCTGCCAAGAGAAGATTCACATATTCGTCTTTTTCATCGCTCCCCATCGGGATTCCGCGGGACCGCATCAATCGATAGACCTGGTGAAAGTGTTCCAGCTCTTCCAGAGCGACTTGAATCATCGCCTCTACAAAATCAGTCTTGTCTGTATATTTCGCAACGAACGACATGCAAGTCGCGGAAGCTTTACGCTCACAAGCCGCATGATCCTGGATGAATCGATTGAGGTCTTTGATCGCATGCCGAGCCCAATCCATATTGGAACGCACCCTTAAAGGAAAATCGAGAGGCTCGGAACCCTCGGCATTAACCCCACGAACCAAAGCTTGAACCCATTCAGCCATGCCTTTTGTTAACGATGAGGGAAAGGAGTTTCAATCGAATAACGCTGGATTGAAGTCCTAGGGCGGTCTATCCGAAAGGGGCCCCATGAATTCCTGGTATAAAACTACGCTCAGCTTCGAGGACCGCGGGCTTAACCTAAGTTTTGACGTGCCCTTTGATGTTTTCTCCACTCTACAGATCGACGATGGGACCCTACTACTTCTAAATAATCTCCCGATATCGAAACCTTCCGGTATCTTAGAAATTGGCTGCGGTTATGGCGCTCTTGGCCTGCCGATGGCCGCACGCTTTCCGCAATCTCGGCTGGATCTTGTAGACCGAGACCTTTTGGCCGTGGAATGGTGTCTTAAGAATGCCAATAAAAATCATTTAGACAATCTTCGCATTTATGGAAGCCTGGGTTATTCCAATGTTCCGCCCCAGCACTTTGACTGGATACTTTGCAATGTCCCTGCTCGGATCGGTCGACCCTTCATGGAAAACCTTTTCGTAGAAGCTAAGCGCTTTTTGTCTACTTCCGGCGAAATTCGCATCGTCGTTATTGAAGACCTTGCTCCCGTTATCGAAGAAATTTCTCGGGACTTGGGAATCGAAATCCCAGCGCTTGCCAGTGGACCTAAACACTTGGTTTATGGAGCAACAGCCGACAGTTTGAGAAAAAGCAGATCCCTACCCGTCAAAAGTGATCTTTATCTTCGAGATCTCGTCAATTTTGAAGGAATTGAATTCGAGCGACCTTTTGATATTTCGGGTGATGCCTTTCGATTGAAAAACGCTGTTCCTCTTTTGATGGATGCACTTCCCCGAAAGCGCCCTCCCCAAAGTGTTTTGGTTCCACGTTGTTCCTACGGATTGGTGCCATTAACACTCAAAAAACGCTGGCCCGAGGCGCAGATTTTGGGAACCGAGCGAGATCTGCTTGCGCTCCACTTCTGTGCGCGGAATGCCAAACGTATGGGAATAGCGGATAACGAGTTTCAACTGATCACAAATATTGATCTGCTTTCCGCAAAGCTTCCCAAAAAATCGATGGATTTAATTCTTTATGAAGTTTATCCGGCAGTTGGAACTTCAGTCTTGAAAGAAGAGATGAGATTGTTGCATGAACTTCTTTCACCCGCGGGGCAGGCACTTATTTTAAGCCCTGCACGCTTTTACCGAGAGTCGCTCGAAGTGATCGCTAAAACCGAGAATCTTTCGCTGACCTCGATGATCAGCCGTGAGCAATATACAGTTGGAAGCCTGCGATAAACCAGTGGCCGGACCTACAAAATCGGCCCGCGGCTGATCAAGGGAACACGTGCTCCCGTCAAACGCTGGGTCGAGGGGCCTGCCCGCTGCAAGAGAACACTGGATTCCACGATGTTTCTTTCTATAAGCAGTCTCACCTGGCCTAGGCGTTTTTCCAATGGAAACTGATGAATCATCTCGACTAGGAGTTCTCGCGCAAGTTTCAAGTTTCTTCGACCCTTTGCTTCCTTTGTAACAACCAAAAGAATGCGAAGGTAATCACTTACATCCGAAATTTCTCGGATCAGCGGAATCCCGGTAAAAAATCCCATCTGCATTTCACGCCCACTGACGAGTCCAAGATCCGTTTGTCGTAAGATCTGAAGACTGCGTTTTAAATAACGAACACCCAGTTCGAATTCGCCGCGATCTAAACACAAAGTTCCGAGTATTCGCCAAAGCGTGGAACCATCCCGCCCCAAACTGGCGGCACGCGAAAGAAGCTCTGAAGCTTCTTCAAAATACTGCATCGAAAAGGCAATGAATCCGGTCCACTCGAAAAAAGTTGCTTGTTCAGCGACCGAGCGGCGCATCCAAAAATCAGACATCGGAACCATTGGAAAAATTTCGCCGTGAAGATAATCGTAGGTGCCTTGCAAATCATTCCTAGATCCAAGCTCCAAAATTGCCAAAAGAGCCGGAAACTCTTCTGCTCCATGCGATGACCAGACGTGTTCCAGTATCCCAAGCGCCTCGCCACGCGAACCTTCGCGATAGAGGAGCTGGGCAGCATCTATAAGCCTCACGTGTCCTCACCCTCGCTTATCTCGGAGACTTTCTCATAAGCCTCATATTTCTTTTTATTCTTGCGAAGGTTTTCACCCAGCAATCGCAATTCCCGCAATCGGATTTCCTTGCGATGGCTGGTCATACGTTCGAGCCAAGCGGGCACGCACTGCTCGGCAGTCAGACGGATTCCCGCCTCTTGGCAGAGGTTCAAGATTTCAACGCGTGTTTCCAGTAGGACGACGAAGATTTCCCAACGATCATCATCGCTCAGGTCCTCGTCCTCGTTGATCCAGAGTCCCATGAGCTTTTGGTCGATGTCGCTGAGTTTCTTAAGAAGATGCTCTTTATCGATTTTCATTTGTGGACGCTCCATTTTTTTTAGCTTCTTCAACAGCAACGACCCAACCCTCATAGAGAGTCGTCATGACCTTTAGTACGGAATCTATCGCCGTCGCATCACTATGTAGGTTGGCATGAAGCAACTGAGAAATACTGTAGCTGTAGAGTGACTCCAACTGTTCAGCAACCTCAGGCCCCTTATTGTGGTCCAGAGAGTTTTGAAGCTCGAGTAAGATGTCGTGTGCACGCGTAATGTTTTTGCACTTTTCAGCAACATTTTTTTCATCAATCGCTTTTTTCGCTATTTTCAATGCCTTGATGCAACCCTCGTAAAGCATCAGCAAAATCTTTTCGCGGCTAGCAGTCGTGATCGATGTTTTTTTGTAAGTCTTCGCACCGTAAGTCATAGTCTCCTTAATCCCCCAGCCGGCTCAGAGCCCTAAGCTGGAGCTCCCCCCGATGGCAACACGCCCTTCATTTGGTTCATGCGTTCAAATGCCGAATCTGCACGTCCAAATTGAACCCGCACACGCTGCAATCTCTTTTCGGCCATGGCTGTGGCCCGCTCTTTATCAAGTTCAAGTTTCTTCAATTTAGATTTAACGGTTCCCTCGCGCATCGTAAGCATGCCGTCACCTGAACGGGTAACCCCGTCGACCAGGTCCAACATCTCGGCGGCAAAGCCACCAATTTTTCCGTCGCCCGCAAAGAGTCGCGATACTTCTTCGAAATTATCTTCCAGAGTTTTCTGAAATTTCTTGGGATCAAAATCCAAGGTGCCGTTTCGATTGAAGACGACTCCCAAATCCCGAATGCCGCGGATGTTTGCGTTCTCTAGTTCGGCCTGGGCGTCTTGTACGATGTAGCGCAAACGGCTTTCCAATGTCTGCAATCCGACGTCGCCCCCCAAAGCCTTGGTGGGATCCTTGGCTGAATCGGCGCCTAATTTGTTTTGGTTTTGGATGAACTCCAAAACAGCATTAGTCGCATCTACAAAACCTTTTGCCTTGGCTTGAATGGCTTCGAAGTCGGGAACCACGTCGATTTTGATGGTTTCACCAGGGCGCGCACTTTTTAAGTCGATGTTTACGCCCGGGAGTAGTGTTTTTAAAGTATTCTCGTCGGCCATCAAGGGCTGACCATTGAAGCGAATGGTCGCACTTTTGGCTTGGCGGATGCGCTCGACATCAAGATCAAAGTCTCCGCCCACGAAATAAAAATCCGGCCACTCATAATCATTGCGCCAACCTGTTCCATCACCCTTCATAATGATGCGCCACGGATTCTCGGCATCCGTTCCGTCATTGACCACATATGCCTGAACTCCCAGCTTGGCCTCGTTGATGGTGCGGGCGACTCCATCAAGCGTGTTGTTTGCGTGACTAATAAAAATTTCCTTATTTTCACCCTCGGGTGTTGTGAAACTTATGTAACCCACACCCACTTCGGAGCGATCTCGATCCGGCATTCCGTAGGTCATAATCGAGTTCGCATTCGCAAGATTTAAGACCTCAATTTCGTAGCTGCCCGTTTGCGCAATATTTTTATCGATGCCTGAAATTTTCACGATTTCTTCATTCGAGGATTGACCCTTGAGGTCTCTAAAATCCGACGGCGTCCTGAAGGGCATCATGGTTTCGCGAATTTTTTGGAATCGCGTCTTCAGATCCGTGAGTAGGTTCAAACGGTTTTCTTCTTTTTGCGCCTTCTCGTCGAATTTAATAAGTTTCTTTTGCTCAAGGCGCGCGATTTTCTCGAAGGACTTCGCTAGCTGTGGATTGTTAACGTTGATATCTGGAATCTCCATCGCCAGCGCGCACCCTCCTCTATCTCTATCTTCTCTTTTTGCTGGGTAACCTTAAAGCCATTACTTTGACGAGATGCGAAGAGAGCATTATATAAGCCGCATGATTCAGAGTAATTTTGACGGAAAATGGGCTCTCGTTTTGGGCAGCTCTTCGGGTTTCGGAGAAGCGGCGTGTTTAGAACTTGCGCGTTCAGGTTTAAATATTTTTGGCGTTCACATGGACCGAAAAGCCGGACAGGTGCACGCTGACGAAATTGTTGAGAAAATCAAAGCCACCGGCCGACAAGCTCTCTTTTTCAACATCAATGCCGCCGATGAAACTAAACGTCAGGAAACCGTCGCCGTCATTCGCGAAAAAGCTGCAGGGAAAGTTCATGTGCTTTTGCACAGTCTTGCGTTTGGCGCGTTAAAACCGATGATCGCAGAAGGCGGCGATGCCGCAAGTTCGCTGTCAAAGGCGCAAATTGAAATGACGATCGACGTGATGGCCTCCAGTCTCGTTTATTGGACACAAGAATTGATAAATGCAGGTTGTTTAGCAAAGGGCGGACGCATCTATGCAATGACCTCGGCGGGATCAAGTCGCCAATGGAAATCCTACGGCGCCGTAAGCGCCGCAAAGGCGTCACTTGAGAGTTATTGCCGTCAGTTAGCAGTTGAACTTGCGCCTCAGAGAATAACGGCGAACGCGATTCTTGCAGGTGTTACCGACACGCCCGCTCTTCGAAAAATTCCCGGCAACGAGGGAATGATCGAAACCGCAAAAAGCCGCAACCCTTTTGGCCGTCTCACGACCCCAGAAGATGTCGCGCGCGCCTTGGTCGCTCTCTCTCTTCCGCACTGTGATTTCATCACCGGCAACACAATCCGGGTCGACGGCGGCGAAAACGTCGTCGATTAAATTACAAGACCCCCAACCTTACGCCCAGATAGAGCGAGCTAAATATTGAATTAAATTGTAGGACGCGGTCCTCGATTTGGAAGTTTGTCGAATCACCGATTAAGGAGAGACCGCTGAAGAATCTTTCTCCGGAATAGCCGAAAGATAAACGACCGTTACCTTTTGCCGCAGCCTTCCAAGTTTTGACCTTTCCATAATCTTGGGTCGAATAGTCCTGGAGTTGAGGCCCGAGGCTCAGAGAAACAGAACCGTGGAGATACCACGGATTTGAAAAAATCCATGTATAGCCATAGCCCCCGCCCAAACTAGCGGTCTGAAACTTTGCCTTCTTGATATTCCCCATTTCGCCGTAGGTCTCCGCCAAATCTACAGGTGCAAGGGTTCCATCTGAACTGAGTCGCTGATCAGAGTAAGAAGCCAGAAAATACAATGATCCACCACTTGTTGACTGCGTGGAGGTGTTATTGATGGCCGCACCAAAGGAAAGCCGTTCGGGACGCAAAACGTAAATAAGATTGAAGCCGGCAAAAAAACTTCGGAGATCACTTCGAATAAGATTTCCGTTTTCTTCATAGTATTCGGGCATGACGTCCTCGGTGTTTCGCAAGTGGTAGCCCTTGAAATCCTGCCAATAGAGATCCACACCAAATTTCCCGGCATAAATATGAAATTGGAGATCGAAATATTTCGTTTTGCCAATTTCCTCTACGCTGGTCGAAGGACTTAGACTGAGAAATGAGAGATAAACGCCGAAATCACCCCAATCCACTCCGGCTCCCAATTTGGGCGAGGGATTAGGATTATAGTCCAGCGATCTTTCTTCCGAGTCATCCTCGTCGTCAGTGGCCTCAATGAGGAGGGGGACCGATGGACTTTGAAGACCAACTCGAAGAGAAAGAGTGTCGTAGCCATAGTCTTTGATTTCAGCCGGCCCTGAAGTCGACGAACACGAAGCCAGTGCAAATAACGCAAACAAAACAAGGATTGGACTTTTGAGATTCACCACACGCTCTCATAAACACTTTTTGTGCTTATGAAAATCTGAAAGCGAAATTTACGAACGTTGTAGGGCCGAAATCCGATCATCTAGGGGCGGATGAGTTGAAAAGAGTTTTGCCATCAAACCGCCACGGCCGCCTGAAATTTTCATGGTCTGCAAGTCTGGCTGACCCTTATCAACAAATTCCAAGCGCGCCTGCAGGGCGCGCAATGCATTCAGCATTCGATCTCGCCCAGCGATTTCGGCCCCACCGCGGTCTGCGCGGAATTCTCGCACTCGGCTGTACCAATTCACTACGATCATCCCAACCAATCCGAAAATCACTTCCAAGAGCTGTACGATGATGAAATAGAGAAAAATATTTCCGCCGCCACCCGAATCTCGATCACGCTCGCCCCGCATTGACGAAACAATGATTTGGGCTGCAACCCGCGCCACGAACATCACCAGCGCATTCATGATGCCCTGTAAGAGCGCCATCCGAACCATATCACCGTTGGCGATGTGGGCAACTTCATGACCCAAAACACCATCCACCTCATCGGGGCGCATCGAGGCCAAGAGGCCCGTGGATACCGCGACCAAAGCATCGTCCTTGCTCGCGCCTGTAGCAAAAGCATTCACCTCGGGCGATTCATAAACACCGACCTCCGGAGTTTTTGGAAGACCTGCTCGCTGTGCATAGTGGCGAACACTTTCATAAACCCGTCGGACCTGCGGATCGGGGTGATTGCCGTCGACCAGGTGAATGCGCATGCGCCATTTCACAATGCGCTTAGAAAGAAAAAGGGAAACGACCGAAGCGCCCATTCCAAAGATAAAACAGAAAATTGCGAGGCCTTGATAACCGACCCCTTGGGCAAAGAGAATGGATTCTAGACCTGTGACCTTTAGGAGAAAACTTAAGCTCAGCAGAACGCCCAAGTTCACAAGTAACATCAGAAAGAAGGTGTTCATTTTTCTCATAGCCAGCGGATTATATGAGAAAAATTGTCACCTGCGTGAAAAAATTTACGTGAGACCCGCAGGTAAAAAATTTTCAATTAATTCTGAGACTTTTTCATCCAAGCTGTAAGTGCATCAGGCGTAGCCAAGCGCAAATCCACGCTGCTAACTTTGTCCCATGCTTGCCAGTTTTCACTAAATCGCGATCGTTCAGTAAGCCCCGTGGCAAAACTTCGGTCCCAAAGTGCCACTGCGGTTGGACATTGCGCCTCGCGTCCAGCCTCCATGTCGTGAACGTGATCACCGACCATCAACGTGAGCGGGGCCTTCCATGCGTGTTTTTCCAAAAGATGTTTCAATCCCTCGCCCGAGGGTTTGGCTTTGAAGCCATCATCACCGCAAACGATGTGCGTCTCCGGAAAAAAACGATCAGACCATTCCAGTGCCTTTAAAATTCGCAAGGTGCTGGCTCGATCCCGACCCGTAAAAAGTCCGAAAGGTATTTGGAGTTCCTGCAAATTCGAAAGTAGTTCCTCGACGCCGGGAAAAATCTCAAAGGCACTGCGATCAAGAGCACGATCAAAATCACTCCACTCTAAAAGAGCCTGATCGAGAACGTCTTCGGGCACCCATTTTGCCAAAACCCCGCGCGGGGCCGGACCGAAAGATTTAAAAAGATCGGGGATCGGAATTGTTTTTCCGGACGTTGAAAGTATTGCCTTTTGCATTCCCTGGGCAATCGAAGACATCGTGTTAACTAGCGTTCCGTCGAAATCAAATACGACATTGTGAATAGGCCCGAACATCTGTCGATTGCTTTAATGCCAAGCCTCTCAGCAGGCAAGGCCTTCAGCAGAGTCTCGCGGGTTGACTACCTCGCGGTTAGAAAAACCTTTTGGTTTTCATTCACCACGACTTCTCCAATTTCGATTTGACGAAGTGGATTGCCCGACGGACCCAGCACGTCCACGACCACAAAATGTCGACCGGCATCTACAGGAATGCGGAGCATTTGGATCTCGGCCGGCAAGGATCGCCATGAACGTAAATCCGCCTGGTCGGCCGCCATCAAGACTTGGAACAAGAGAAAACCCATATCAGCGCTATCACTTTTCGCACCCACTCCCGCAGCTACGGCTCCCTTAACGGCAGCTCCCAGAAATTTTCGTGCAATCAACTTGGAAATGCGATCCTCCAAATAGCGGATCGAAGCCTCTTCGATATTGAGCGCACTCCGCATAGGACCCCAGTCGCGATTATTAATTTTTACGCGCGCTCCGACCTCAGAAGTCGAGCGGGCAACAAATCTTGGCAGTGTAGAGTGTGCTCCATCGCGGGGAACTTTGATGGGTCCCTGGCCACGCTCAAAGAAAATGATGATTTCAGCGCGTTCCCGACGACGAGGACGCGGATTGACTGCCGAATATCGTGTGCGCCAGCGCGCCTCGTCCTCTTGAAATTTCAGTTGATGCGCGGTGTAGATTAAATCGGCTCCGATACCGGGATAATCCGGATTGAGTTTTTGTACATATTGATAATCCACGTAGGCACTGTTCCACTCTCCAGCGGCTTCCCAAATTAGGGCGGAAAGATAGCGGGCAAATGGCGACTCTTCGTAGTTCCGCTTTCCGTCGTGGATCATACGGTACAGGATGAGATTAATTTTTCGGGCTTCAACTTGGGCGCTCTCTAGCTTTCCCAGAGCGCCAAAGGAAAGGGCCAGGTAAACGTTGATCAATACCTTTTCGAAATCTTCGCCCTTGTAACTCTTCACGGAATCATTGGTGAGAAGCGAAGCGCCTTCTTCCGAAAGACTCGTATAGTCTTTAATCTCAGCCATTTTTTCGGCCTTCAAAAGGGTGTCGATGGCGTCTTGATAACGGCGCTCGGCGAAAAATGCAATTGAGGCGTCCAGGAGGTACAGCAATTCATTGCTACGAGATTTCGTGGCTTCCCTCAGAAAAACTTGCGCGGCCTCTCCGTACTGACGGCGGGCCATCAATTGATGACCGTCGTTTGCGGTATAGTTGTGACTTGCGCAAGATGTAAGCAACAAAAGAGTTGCCCACGAAGTTCCGCGCATCACACTTCTAACGGCCAATTTCCAAATCCACCTCGAAGATTACATGCTGATCGATTGTTTTTTGTAGCGCTTGCGAATGGGCTTCTCTTCTGACCATTCAATGAGGTTCGTCGTCAGGTTCGTCAAATTCAAAGTCAGCCTATAGTAAATCAGTTTCCGACCACCGACTTGCTGCACATTAGAAATAAGATCGCCCGTTAGAACGAAATCGGCACCAATCGATCCGTCCCGACGCTTGCGTGTGTCACTACGGACGCGACCTGAGTCATGCTGATAATCGATTTCTTCGGAAACCGTTTCGCGGTCTTCTTTGTTTGAAAAGCGTACTCGGCCCGTTTTGATCAACTGCGTTCGCAGCGAGTCAGTCAGCGATTTTGTATCGATGTGCTCGGCCGTTTTATTGCGGACGACTTCTACCTGAACAATCGGAGGAACGCGGGCATCTTTGAAAACTGGATGATCGGCCATCGAGCCCACCATATCGACAATAAGCTCTTTCGCATCAGACTCGTTGAATTTATCATCCAAAAGACGCGCCTCGTTTACATCATCGTATTCACCCTTTGTGAACTGACGAGGAGCACAAGAGACCACCAACATGAGCGCCAACACGGAAGTCCAAACACTAAATCTAAGCATCACTATCATCCTCCAATTGGCTAGCAGTCTAAAACTGCTTCCCTAAATCCACAATGTCAGCTTTATGAGTCCAAATTTTAATCAGGCCGCCCGCAAGTCCCAAACGGGCTCCTGGACTACCTCCATTTGACTGCGTGCGTAGATTGCAGGAGCGACCCAAAAGTGCAAAGATTTCCGCCTTAGCAATGGCAGCACAATTACATTTTGTATCTGGCAAAGGCGGAACAGGTAAATCCACATTTGCCGCAAGCCTTGCGCATGCACTTGCCACAGATCCAAAAAATCTACCCCTTCTCCTCATTGACCTACAGGGAAGCGGAAGCTCCGCGCATCTTTTGGGCGTTCAGGATATTCAATATCGACCCCGTCCCAGCATCAGCGTTCGCGATGTTTGGGCTGCCCGCATTTATCCGCAGGAGAGTTTTCAAGAATATTTTGCCCGCGCTCTTTACCCTGGATCAGATGACTCAACCCTTGGACAGGCCACTGCGGGTCTGAGATCCCGACTCGTAAAGGGCATCTTCTCTAATTCCGTTGTCCGGTCATTTGTTGAAGTTTGTCCCGGACTCGAGCCATCCGCGATGTTGGGAAAGATTCACTTCGAATGTACCGAGGGTGCGCCCCCCGAATCCTCGGAAAACTGGAAACATGTGATTGTTGACTCTCCGTCCTCCGGTCATTTTTTGGCGCTCTTCTCCAGCATCGAGGCACTGACCCGCGTATTTTCGTCCGGAATTGTACTTCGCCAGGCCTCTGAAATTTTTCAATTTATTTCGGACCCCGAAAAAACGCGCGTTTACCTACTCACATTGCCCAGCGACCTGCCGATTCAGGAGGCTCTGGAATTGAGAAGAAATCTTGCCGAACGCAAAATCTCGGTTCATGCGATCATCGCCAATCGTATGCGCATCGACTTTACTGATTTTAAAGTTCCCAACGAAATGGATGTTGAGTGGAAAAAATTTATCTCGATCGAAGAAGAAATCTTCGCCGAGGAACGCCGTCTTGTTGATGAACTTAAAAGAGATAACCTTGATTCGTCAAAAATTTTGGAACTTCCCGAGTGTTTCACGAATGACCCTACACAGTGCCCCCAGCTCCTCTCCAAATATCTGGTGGATATTTTATGAATGAATCTCTCGCACAAGCGGCAGGAAAAAATGCTCGCCTTATACTGCTTGTGGGTTCCGGGGGCGTCGGAAAAACCACATCGGCGGCCTGCCTAGGACTTGGTCTTGCAGAAGCGGGATTTAAGGCGATCACAATAACGATTGATCCCGCGCGAAGGCTGGCACAAGCTTTGGGCCTGGCAACACTTACAAATGAAGCGCAACTGGTAAAAACCTATGAGTCTGGGGGCGCTTTTTATGCACAGTGGATGGATCAAAAAACCGCACTCTCTGATTTGGTGCGCAAAACCACTCGAAACGAGGAATGGGCCGAGAAAATTTTGCGGCACCGACTCTTTGAAATCATCGAAGGACATCTTGGTGGAGTCGAAGAGTATTTGAGTTTGGAAAAATTGCTCAGCATTCGTGAATCACATGAATACGATTTCTGCATTTTAGATACAGCGCCATCACGACATGCACTGGATTTTCTAGATAGTTCTCAGCATTTGATGAAATTTTTTGACGAGGGAATACTCTCCAATTTTCTTAAGACCGAAGGGGAAGGCCCGGAGTCTCGACGCAGTTTTCTCGGACAGCTTTTCAAAGCAGGCCAAGAGAAGTCACTGGGTCTTTTCAAGAAAATCTTTGGGGCCACTTTTTTTCGTGAACTTGGCGAACTTTTGAATCTCAGCAAACCCCTTCACCAGCGCCTGGTACAGGTCGCTCACAATGCGGACGCATGGATCCGCTCGCCCGAGTCCCGTGTTCTAATTGTGGCCGCCCCAGATCCGCGAAGCCATCGCGAGGTCGAGCTGATGGTCGGGGACCTCAGAGCCCGTCGATTGCCTCAGCCGTTTAAACTGCTTCTGAACCGCTCGCTGCCCCAAAAAGCACCACCTGCGAATTTAGTTGAAAAGCACCCTGCGCTCGGGGAAAAACTTATTTCCCGCTGGAAATACCAGCAGGATTTTTTGACTCAAATCGAGAGTCTAAATACATGGATACCTTCGGTGATGCTCTATCCGGAAGTGAATCCAAATTGCATAGCCCTAGAGGATCTAGAGCATGCAGGAAGGGACCTTCTAAAGCAGTGGCCCGAGTTGTTTCAAACGTAAACGAGTTTTTTCAGGAGCTCGACGATCACATCGATGATGTTGCACTTTATTTGCAGCAGTTCGTCTCGACCTGCGGATACCCGATCTACACTTCGATCGACATCCGAGATGCTGGCTGGAAGGTCTGCGCTGTGGATGTAAATCTCTTCCCGGCAGGTTTTAATAAACTTGATCCAGAGGATTTCGGACGTGCAGCTGATCGTTTCCGCCAGTTTCTTGCTGCAAAGCTCCTGAGCTCTTCTCCGTGGAGAGTGACATTGGTTCCCGAAGCTCACACTAATAATCGTGGTTATTTGGAAAATCTCAGCGGCATTATGGAGATTCTTGAAAGAGCGGGTTGCCAGGTTAATCTTGCATGGTCCGGAGTGCCGATCCCCAAAGCCTGGCCCGTCACTACGGCTTCTGGAAAAACGCTTAACTACCTACCGATGGCCGAAGCCCTTGAAGGAACTCAGGCCGTGATTTTGAACCATGATCTTAGCGGCGGCATGATCCCATCGCTCAAAGAATTCATTGATCGAAGCGGTGTACCGTGTTTCCCAAGTCCGAGTCTCGGTTGGTATCGTCGACGAAAATCGGATCACTTCGACATTGTTCACGGTCTTTTGAAAAGGCTCGAGGGAAATTTTGATTTTTTCGATTCCTTTTATTTTCATCCGCGCAGTGAACGTCTGCAAAACGTTGACATTAATAAAGCAGAAGACCGACAACTACTAGCCGGAGCAGCATCAAAAATGCTTCAAGAACTCCAACTTGCCTATACGGAACGAGAAATCACTGCACAGCCCCGCTTGATCGTAAAAAATAATGCGGGGACATACGGAATCGGGGTCTTGAGCATTCAGGATCCACAAGAACTCATCGATCTCTCCCGCTCTGATCTCAATAAAATGCGTAGTGGCAAAGAGTCCGTCAAGATCGAAGACATCATGCTCCAGGAGGCTATTCCTACTTCTTTTGTTTTCGAGAAGCTTCCTGGCGACCCCAGCACTAAAACCGCCGGAGAACCGACCATTTACCTCGTCAATGGCCTGCCAGTCGGAGGCTTCATGCGAATTCACGAGGGACTTGGTGCCTGGGCGGAATATCAAAATTTGAATCAACCCGGATCGATTCTTGAGACCATTACGCAGGTAACGGGGCCTCGCTGCGGCGACTTTCCCTTTCCGAAAATGAGAAAGCGCTGTCCAAAAGATGAAATCATGATGAAAAGTGTTTATTATTTCCTCTGTAAGCTCCACGCGACAGCGGCGGGCTTGGAGGAATGTCCCAAAGAATGAGAACCGTCAACAATCGCCGAAACCGCGTCAAACTTGTTCTCGACAAAGACTTTCAATACCGATTCACGCTCACACTCTGTCTGGTGGCAGCACTACTTTTTGCCGTTTTCATGGGACTCACGCTTTTTTTCAATAAACTAAGCTACGAGTCTCTGACCCAGGCCGCCATCGTTCAACGCCCGGATGCGGTCGAAGAGTTGCGATGGGAATTCCGGATGGTTTCCTACTCTCTGGTTTTTTCGCTTGTCGTTTTTACGACCGTACTCTTTTTTACCGCGCTTTTTTTGTCTCGAAAGATTGTAGGCCCGCTTTACGCAATGAAACGCCGATTGCAGGAAATTGCCTTGGGTCAGGAAGGTGTTCGCCTTCGTTTGCGCACGGATGACGAGTTCCAGGATCTGGCCGAAGTTTTTAATCTTGCCGTGGAATCCTATGATCAAAAACTTTTCAGTCTTCGACAAAAGACGACCTTGGCACACCAACTCTTAAATTCGAATGAATCAGCCCGCGCCCAAGAAGTTCTGCTGGATGCTCTAAGTCCGGAAAAAACATAGGAGCCATTTCCATCAGGCAGGGGACCTTTTCTCCGCCACAGCTTTCTCTGGGTCCACGAGATTTCCCCCCTCGATTCCTGACTCTTCTGCAGAGGGAAAAAATCGCCGCAAATTCAGGATTGGTCTTTCGAAGAAGTGCCAGCTCAGCACAGCAATAACAAAAGAGAGCGCAATCACGCATAGAATAAATACGACCCGAAAAAGCAGAAAGTCAGGGCCTCCGCGGACCCAGGGCCCAAAAGTTTCGAAAAATACTGGCTTTAAAAATTGTATTACGGCTATGTGCACAACATAGATGCAATAACTGTACTTCCCTAAAACCTTCAAAATAGTTTGATCGAAAAGCTGGGAAATCCGCCGGTCACGATGCACACATAAAAAGACCAGACAAGCAAAGCATATGTTGGCGGCGGCAAGTCCAAAAAGAGAGACATTCAACGAGCCCAGCAGAATGCGCCCCTCTGAATATTGAAGGTAGGCCAGTGCGCCTAGTGAAATGACAAGAGCTGTTTTGACTGCGATCCGGACTGCCCGCCCTGGCTGAACATAAAAAGCAACAAGCGCCCCCATCATTAAGCCGTCAAGCCGAAGAAAAGTGGAGAATGACAGGCGCGGATCCTTGGGCTCCAAAAGTACGAAATAGGCTCTAGCTACAAGGCAAGCGGAAAGCAAAACCCAACAAGCTATCTTCGCACGCTTTATTGGCAGAAAAAAAAGCAGCAGCGGCCAAAAAAGATAGAACTGCTCCTCAATAGCCAGAGACCAGAAATGATTGAGCTCGGGGCTCTGCACCTCGGCAGAGTACATCAACCAATTACTCAGGTAAGACCAGTACCACAGTTGATTCTCACGAAGCCAAGGAGAGTCACTAGTTCCGGGAAGCACCCAAAAAGAGAGTGCAAGAAATCCCCAATAAAGAGGAAAAATGCGCAGAAAGCGCCGCGCATAGAAGGACTGAAAGTAATTCGATGAACCCGAAGTGTTTAATAAAATGCGCGTGATCAGGAAGCCGGACAAGACAAAGAAGAGGTCAACTCCCAGCCAGCCTCCCGCAATTACGGAGGAAGCATAGTAACTCCAAGGCCCGAATTGTTGAACCTGGCTCTGAGCCCCTGCATGAAACACAAGAACCATCACAACAGCTATTCCGCGCAGTCCATCCAGGGCTGCGATTCGATCAAGTTTCACCTTTTCTTTTCCATTCGCAGTTGCCCAATTTCAATTTGATAGGCGGCCAGCAGTGCACGAGATTTTTGCTGAGCGCGCGCATATTTTTCCTTAGAAAAACTGAATTCCGTAATCCCTGACTCGAAATCTCCAAGGTGGAATGCGGCTAGGCCTCGAACAAAAGCTAATTCAGCTGCAATCCAGTCGCTGAGTTCAGGAAACTGCCGCGGGTCAGGCAGCGGATCCATTTCATCAAGACTTTCCGCCTTCAGATGAATACGGGCATTGAGAATTTTCTGAATTAGCCCCAGCTCATTATCGGAAGATTCGTCCAGCACAAGACGCATTTCGAGCAGGCGTTCACGCGCCCGCTCGAAATGACCCTTTTCAATAAGTTTTAGGCATTCTTCGTAAAGTAGATTCATTCAGGCGACCCGAGTACTGAGAATATCCGAATTATTGATCTTAGTAATTCAGCTCGACTCTAAATCTTTGCGCCCAAGTCAACAGAGCCTTCATAGCCACAACTGATCTTAAAGACCAAGTCGCCAACAGTTTCCTGAAGTTCCTCTTCGCCGGTCAATATTTTTTCGAAAACAATAGAATCCGTTCCCAAGTAAATATACCCTTTATGACGGGGGTCCTCCCTTCGAGCTAAGAAAATAAATCGGGTTGAAGCCTCCCATTTTTTCATTTGAGGCTCCAACTCGACACTCGAATCTCCTGTCAAATCGCGATCGACAAATAGTCCCTCGGTCCCCGTTGAACTCATCCAACAAAGATCTAGCCAGCCTCCGCCCTTCAGCGGTAGCAGCGACTTTTTTGCGGCTTTCAGGGGAACCGAGGGGAGGCGAGAATAGTCGGTTGAAACACAGGAATTAGATATTCCGATCGTTTTATTGACCTTCCCCTCTGGGTTCACCTGCAGACGACGAAGTCGCCGTTTATCTTCCAGCAATTTGGCCTTATTTTGAAAAACATTTCCCGTTACAGAAGTAAAATGGGGACCAATCCCTGAGATCTCGTAAGCCATATCTGCCTGTGTGATGCTCACCTGACAAACGTGGTTTCGAATGATCAGAGGTCCGCTTGCAACCCAAGTCGCTCCGGCCATTTGCGTAATGAATGTCAGTGCAAATATCGTAAACATTTTTTGAAATTTCATAACTCAGGTCCTGTTAGCGCATGCGCCCTTGGGAAGTGAGAAGTCCACTACGAAAATCGTTCACAATCACTTCACCGCTGAGTTCTTCGAAATAAGGCTCCAAAGACTCTCCTGGTAAGCTTTGAAAATCCACGATTCCACAGGATGTCGAATCTGGTCCCTGACAGGAAAGCGCAAACAAGGTCACCGACGGAATACTGAAGGCCGTCTCAAAGGCTAAATCCATAAGTTTCGAAGAAGGAAAAACTTTTAGTCCCCCACTCTTAGGATCAAGTTGGGAGGATCGGCAAAGGTCCGGGTTTTTGACTTCAAACCAGCTTAGAATCATGGACCTTCCCTTGCGCGTTTTTTTTCCGCTTTCATGGATCTGCAGATCGCCCTCCAGAGTTCTGCCAATACAAGTGGCTTCGCGCGCCAGTCCACGTCGAATCTCAAGCCGCATATCCTCCGCAACATATTCTCCAAGTTCCATGTTCATCGTGGCTGAGGGAACAATTTTTAAGAGCTGCCGGGTGACCGCAAAGTTTCCTGTAGATTCGATTTTTCGCGGCAATTGCTGCAAGACCTCATGGGTTGCGATGACAGTGCGAATCCTTTCCACAGACACTGGGACATATTTCACCGCCAAAAGCGCCCAGGCGCGAGGATTGAGCGTAAAACGACCGTCTGAGGAATTCTCTGCAAGTCGTGGCTCGCCCGTCTCTGGGTTGACGAGATTCTCATCCAAATGAAAGGATTTCCCGCCTCGCTCTTTTTCAAGATCATCAATAATTTTTCGCGCAGTCAGAAGATCTTTTTTGGTGAGTCGTATACCTCCAGAAAATGTCCAGCCAATAGCTGCATACTTCTCAAGTTCTCCGACACCCTTTCGCGCGTGCTTAACAAAGGCTCTGAGCTGCTCGGCTCGACCGAGCAGTTGCGGTCTTTCAATTTCATTCAGCTCCAGCATCAATAGGTTTTCATCACCCCCACCGGTGCTCCCCGCTCCTCCGCGAAAGGCAGACGCCTTCGCATCGAAATTTTCCAACTTCAAGACATCAGCCATCTTTAAAAAATCAGTTCCCGACAAAGAGTTCTTAGCTTCTGCGCCTATGGCAATTGTGGCCAAGGCAATGCTCCAAATTTTCATTTTCATATTGTGCTCCTCTTTATCTCGAGATGTGACGCAACGTATCAATTTGGACCTGGACTCACACTATAATTCTTGTAAATTATTAAAGATAAAATTGTATTTTTTGAAACTTAGGAGCTATTTATTAATATTTTCAGCTATTTAGACTACAAAAACTACCTTAAAGATCTGATCACTGAAAATGCTGAAAGCCGCGGTTTCAGTAAAAAACTTGCGGAAGCCGCTGGCTGCCAGGCTTCCTTGATCAGTCGCGTGATTCATTCCGAGCTTCACCTAACCCCCGACCACAGCTCGGGCATTGCGACCTATTTGAATCTAACGGATCTCGAGGCCGAATACTTTGAAACACTGCTTCACTACAACCGGGCCGCCAGCCCGCATTACAAAAGCCGACTGCTTCGTCGATTAAGCAGATTGCGTGAAAGCTCCTCAGATTTGGCACGCGTTTTCGAAAGTCCCCAGATTGACTCAGTAGAAGCACAGAATTTTTACTACGCCTCTTGGATTCCCGCCGCCGTCCACATTGCGTGTGCGGTGAAGAACCTCAACAGTCCCTTACTCATCGCAAATCGACTGGGGCTTCCGATCCAAGAAGTAACCTCTACCTTGGATCGCCTCAAAGACTTAGGCCTTCTGCTCGAAGACGGCGGCAAATTTTCCCTTAGCGAAAAATTTCTCCACATCTCTAAAAACTCGTTTTTGATTTCCGCGCATCATTCTCACTGGAGAAATCAAGCCATCGCAAATTGCCAAAAGCGCGATCAAACAGCACTACATTTCACGGGCGTCTTTGCAGTCGGCCGTCCAGAATTTGAACGACTCAAAGAGCAGATTCAAAGTTCTTTAGAAAAATCAAAAGAGATCGTCGGAGACAGCCAAGAGGAGGAAGAGCTGATTTGTCTGTCGATTGATGCCTTCCGAATTGGAAATTAAAAAACCCCCGCTTCCGAAGAAGCGGGGGTTTTGATTCAAAACTTAAATGGGAAAAGCTTATGCGTTGGTTGAAGCTGCGCGAGCTTCGAAAACTTCGATGAGCTTCTCAAGGTTATTGAGTTGGCTCGAGAGGTTTTGAAGTTGCGTCTGAGTTGCACTGATCGCTTCGCGGCTGAGGCCGGAAGATTGTGCACGCTCATCAAGCGCTTTCTTGAGGTCTTCCGCAGCACGTTGAGTGATGAGGAAAGTTCCGCGAAGGTTTCCCGCCACCGAGAAACTCTTCTCAAGATCAGCCTTAGCTTTGCTCAATACAGAAGAACCCGATTCAGCAGACTTCGACAGGAAGCCCGAAAAAGTTCCACCACCGAGTTGAATAATGTCTCGTAGAGTCGAAACTGGAATAACGGCCTTTGATCGCTTTTGTTTTTCAAAGATGATCTGTGTCAACGTGCTCGAGGTGATGTCCCTCTTGCTACGGTTATCGATAACAACAACATCCTCACCGCGCATGATCATTTCGGCAATTTCATCCAACGTCACGTAGCAGCTTTGGTGTGTGTCATAAAGCTTCCGGTTCTGGTATCGCTTAATGACCTTGATGTTTGGATTTCGTGCGACGGCATCCTGTGCCACATCCATTGCACCCGCGCCCCCAATAATGTTAGCGGTGTTGTTAGTTAATCCTGCAGTTTCCATGTTTTTCCCTTCGTTCATAGCTCTTCCCCCTTCTTGGCCGAAGCGCGCTGCTTCAAACCTTGATTTTCTTGGTTTCTCTCTCTCGTTTGAGCATTGCGACCTTCACCGCGTCGTTTTGGCTCTCTCTGCCGCATCGCCACGTCGACCGCAACGCTTCGCTTCTAGTCACTCTTCAAATTGATTTACAAGAGGTGAAGTTGAAAAATCATCTTTCAAATTCTCTCTGTAAGATCTTTTAAGCCTTTGACTTCAAAGCCCTTTTTAAAAGCGAACTCTTACCTTCCTTTGCGTGAATTTCTTAGCACCTGCGTCAGGCCTTCAATTATGTAACTCCCAGCGAGGATCACGATGATCACGGTCCACTCTGTCACAGTTGAAGGCAGCCACTTTGCCACAATTCTCCTCCTAGAAACTTTAATGCGCCATGTCAACTTTTTTGTTGCTCTGCGCAATACTCGCTCTCTACCTTAAGACACAGAGCAGTGAATATTCGGTTAAAACTTTTACTGAAGATCTTTCATGCCACCCAAAATTGTCTTCTCCAGAAGGGCCAATTCTGCATGACTGAGTCCTGTTTTACTGGAAACTTCAGAAAGGCTAAGTCCTTGGTTTAATAATCGTTTTGCATCACGAACACGCAAGTTCGACTGGCTCCCAAAAAGCGAAGAATCTTCACTGAGCATCGGATCGGAACTCAATGCACTATCGCGCATTCCGCGCTGATTTCGCTTCTCGCTTAGCGTCGAAAGTGCGGACCCTAAAGGGGTATTCAAAGCCCCTTGGACTGGCGGGCTTGCAAAATTTTCAGATTGATCACGTACAGCTTCGTGAAGGTGCAAAAGCGAGCGCCGACGCCCGCGGAGAATAAAAAATTTGACCAGTATGGCCACAACAAAAAGGTCTAAAAGTATTTGAAAAGTCCAAAGCAGGGTCATGAAACTATTCTAAAGGTCTCAGCGAAAAACTGGAGATAGATAATTTGGCGCAACAATCTACGCCGCCGCGCGTCTCACAATTCCAACTCAGCAGACTCATCCTTTTCGCCAAATACCGACATCGCATCCGCCGCTGAGCTCTCTCCGCGTCGAGCCTTTTGCAAAGAATCCCAAGCATAACCGCGCGACTCGTTGGGGTTCAGGATTTTTGGAGAGATGAACGCAACGAGCTCGTTAGCACCTTCGGCTTTGGCCATGTTGCCGGTGAAAAGTCGCCCGAAGATTGGCAAACTACTGAAAAAAGGAATTTGCTCTTCCAAAAGACTTTCGTCAGTGCTGTTGAGCCCCCCGACAACCGCGGTTTTTCCGTCCTCCACCAACATCCGAGCATTCACAGTATCCGTTCCTTGCTGCGCGTTTGCCTTAGTAATTGAAATTTGCATATCAATGAAACCATCTGCTTTTACGGTCGGAGTTACGCTCATGTTCGTTGGCAGTTGAACAGTGGTCGTTGCGGCAGTTCCGTTAACCGTTTGTCCAGCCGATTGCTCGATCGGCGTGCTTGATGAGATGGTCGCTGACACTTGGTTTTGGGTGATGACTCGCGGGCTTGTGATCGTGCGAGCCATACGCCGTGTGCTGGCCAGTGAAAGAAGAGCAGATACAGCCCCAAACGGCCCCGCGTTACCCAAACGAACAGGAATAACCATGTTGCCAGCGTTTCCGGCGGGCGCTTGGGTAACCGCAGCCGAAGGAGCTGTTGAACCGACCGCAATATTTCCGGTAAAATTTCCCTGGCTAAAGGCCCCGAGATTCCATGACACTCCCACAGTACGTCCATAACTTTTCTGCATGGAAACCAGACGACCTTCGATCAAAATTTGAGCTGGCTGGCGATCCAGCACCCTGATGAGCCGCTCCATCTTGTCGAGATTTTCGGGGATGTCCGTAACGATCAAAGTATTCGAGGGAAGATCCACCTTCACGTCCCCCCGTGGAGCGGGCGAACGAAAGCTGGCTAGTTGACCTAATATGACGGTGGGATCCTGATAAGCAACGGGCATCAAGCGGGTCTCTGTTGGAATCAATGTCCGACTTTGTTCCTGGGCCTGCGCGAGCTGCTGAATCTCAGTCGTAAGCGTCTGCCGATTCGCAATATAATAAACTTTGTCGATCACCTGATAACCAAGGTTCGCATTGAAGAGGATCGTCGCCAGAGCCTGATCCCACGGCACCTTTGTTAGACTCACGGTCACCGCTGTTGCTGCGGAATTGTCCTTAAAGAGATAGTTGATCCCCTGGGGTCGCAAAACAAATGCCATAATTTCCGCAAGCGGAGTCTCCTTAGCATTTAGGTCGATCAGCCCGCCCGTGAACTCCTTGATGTCGTGCATGCTGAGATAGGTCTTTGGAACCACTGCTTTTGATGCACGGCTTGAGCGAAAAAGGGAATCGTTTGAAATGAGCGGGAAATCCACAACGATTTGGTTTCCAGTTCGAAGTATTGTGGGATCCACAAAATTCCTTAGCTGGATCAAAACTTTAACGGTGGGAATATTTGCCGACGTGGAATCAAATGCCTGAATCAAAGCCACTGGCCCTTCAAACTCTCCGGTATCCAGGGGTCGCTTCAAAATTTTGTTTCCGATGCGCATGTTGCGAAGCTCGACAACAACCTGCCGACGTTTGCCACGCAGTTCTCGGGTCCAGTCGATGGGACGGTTCGCTCCCATGACAATTCGCACCCGGTCGCCCATCTGTTTAAAATCAAGCGCAGTCATCGTTCCCATGGGTCCATCGATGGTGCTGGCCTTCAGAGACGGATCGTCATTGAGCTGTTCAAGCGACAGCGCGTTTCCATCCTGGTAATCGTCAAAACGCAGTTCTTGTTCCAGGCCATCAAGATCCGGATCATCGGTTCCGCGAGCACTGCTGCCCCTCGCTCCGGACCGCAATGCAGAATTATCTTCAAGTAAAAGTTCTTCTGAAGCTTGCGCTCCAGAACTTCTAGGAGCAGCAGTGGAAGCGGCATTGCCAGAACCACCGGAATTCGGAGAGGCCCCAAACAGATCCTCCTCGGGAAGATCGTCCAGAGCATCGAGCTCGGCTTGTAGGTCCTGTGCGAAGACCTGAGGAGCAAAGAAGCAAAGAGGAGCAATAAGCAAGAGGATACGTTGTAGCGAAGTTGTAATAAATTTTTGTTTACTTAAATGCATACTTTTTCGTTCCTATTTCTTTTCATCGAGATTCATTGAAAAACGTTGAACCTTTTTATTTCCTTTGAAATCAACCAGAGTCTTTTCAAATACGATTGCGTTCTCTTGAATTTCAAAAATGCGCTCACCATTTTTTCCAATTGGGTCACCTTGCTGAAGGATATGGTAGCGGTTGTTCGGTAGCTTCATCATAACCTTGGAACTCCCGATGCCTTTCATGATGGCAACGATCTTGATTTCCTTAAGATCAAAACGCAGAATTTCTTCCGTTTCTGATTCACCCTTTCTCTGAACAACTGGAGGCTCAAAGGGATCTCTTAATACTGCGTTGGCATCAAACTGATAACCCTCGCTCTTGTTAGCATCTTCCGCAAAGGCCGCTGCGCCGATCACCCACAAGACCATGGAAAACGGCAGGGCCACGCGGATTCTGATCATGTATCACCTACGAAATACGTGAGCATGGTGATGTCGATATCGAGCAGGTATCCGGCCCCTGTGCCGTCTTCCCGGGGCGCGCCAAAGCGAACGCTTTCGATATTCACCACACGTTCCATCCGCGCCAACTGACTTAGATACTGCATTCCACGAATGTAAGTTCCTCGAATTTGTAATTTGATTTTGCTGGAAGAAAGGAGATTGCGCTGAACATCCTTTTCCGGATTGAACTGAATAATATTCACACCAATTTCCCGGGCAAATGTCTCGAATCGCTCCATCAACTCTGGGAGGTTGATCGTGGCAGGAAATGCACCCTTGGCCGCTTTAAAGGTTTGCTGAAGCTGATCGAATTCCTTTAACAACTGTTCCTTGCGCTCTTGGAATTCCTTGACACTTTGGATGTCTCGACGCGTGCTTTCCATTTCTTGCTCCAACTCCTGACGGCGAGTTTCCAAGGGCACCAGCTCCTGCTCTCTACGCGCTTCGAAATCCAAATAACCCATGATTCCTGCTGCTAAAAAAGGCAGGATCCACGGTATTCGCGATAAAAAGGTCAAGATTCCACTCATTGGATCTCCAAAGTGATCGGCGCATCGATCGAAAAGGTTCGTGTATCTCGCTGTTCTTCGCCGGGCATTTTTCCGTTACCCGTGTTCACCAATGTCCATTTAGGAAAAAAGGCGCCTTTTTCGAGGCGCTGTATGTAATTTCCTATGAGCGTGAAGTCGAGAGAATGGCCGCGCAGCTCAACTCGACGAGTTCCCCGCACGTCGACACTGATCCCGTCCAGCCAGACTCCCTCGGGAAGTTCGGCAACGACATAGTCCGTAAGTCGAATGGCGAAATCGCGCTTTGCGCGTCGAATTTGGTCGATTTCGTTAATTTTGCTTTTCACGTCGTCCATGCTCTTTCGGAAGTTTTCAATGTCGGTTTTGAGTTCTCCGAATTGTTTCACTTCGGCCTTTAGCGTGTCGACCTGTCGCTGAAGATCAAGATTCACCTGATTTTTTTCCGCTATCGCTGCATCAAAATAGAAAGTACTGAGCAAATCCGCTTGGAAATACCAGAGCACGAAACCCAAAAATAGAAGAATCAAGCTTGTTTTCTGATGCGGAGTTAATTCAGATAAAGCGCCGCCAACCGATTCGAGCATTCCGCTTCGAATGGAGGTTCCCTCTCCAACCACGCCCTCTTCGGTTTCACGCTCAGTCAAGCGATCTAGAAAATTCACTCCAGACATGTCGCCATCACTCCTTTCTGTCCGCCATTGCGGCCGCAGAAATCAGTCGAGTCGACCACTGTTTCATGAGATCTTTGTCGATCCCTTTTCCACGAACTTTTAGGAATTTTTCGGAAGCGATTTCGTAGCATTTTCCCTTGAAGCGATCGTCCTTCAAGGTATCCATCAGACCAGCGCAGAGGGACCCGCCACCATAAAAGTGCCATTCCTCGATCACCGAATTGAGCTCTTGAGACACAAAAATGTCCTCGCACTGCTGCAACTCGGATTTCCACTGGAAATACACTGCCTCAAGTGCCTCCTGGGCTTCTTGAGGTACTTTGCCTTCAGCGCTTTGAACTTTTAGTGCCTCAGCATCATTGAAGCTGAGTCCTAGATTTTGTCCGATCACATCCGTAAAGGTATTTCCGCCGATGGGGAATTCTCTTACAAAAACGGTAGCGCCCTTCAATCGAACATTTACTCGCGTCCCGGTCGCCCCCACGTCCACAAGTGCAATGACATCTTTTTTGGAAAGGCCATAGGCGGTGTCCAACAGATCTCCTGTGGCAAATGCATCCAAATCAATGCGACCTAAAACTCCCGTGGAAATATCGATAGTGTCGCGCCATCCAGAAATTTCATCCCGATGAACTCCCACCAACAGAATCTCCCATCCCTTGGTCCCTTTGGGAGCATTCGGAAGCTGTTCGGCCTCGCCCAATAAAACATGATCCACCAGTGTCGTCGTCACGTCTTGAGGAAAAACCTGCTCGGCTTCCCAGCGAACTTGTTCGGGAATTTCATTTTTTGGAATTTTCGGCAGGAGAATCTTTTTCGTTAAAATTCCAGCGCCCTTAATACCAACACCCAATTTGAATTTCTTCAGATTGATTTGATCAAGACACTTTGAAACCGCCTGTACCAAAGCCTGATTGTCGGGCGTAACAAAAACTTCCACATTGCTCGGTGGGAATGGCTCGACGACAAGATGATCGACTTGAAACTTCGAACCTTTCAGCTCGCCGGCGATCATCTTTACTCCCGTAGAGCCAATATCAAGCCCGACGAGGCGCGTACCTTTGGAAAACAAAGAGCCGAACATCATTCTTCAGCTATAAATAGCTGCCCCCCTAAAGTGATTTGTGCGCTCTATTTCGGGACAAATTCCCAACGAATAAAACGGCATCAATTACACTTATTTAAAAGTTTATCGGAGGTGTTTGAAAATAAAAGGACCGTCAAATTACGAGAGCGCCAGCGAATCGACGTTTAGTATTTTTAGAATCCAAAGCAAGAGGGCCGCAAAAGCAAGAAAGGGGCCGAAGGGAATCGCCGTCATCATTCCGTCCCGGCTTTTGATCATTGCGACCACTCCCCAAAGCAATCCGCTCACGGAAGATACCAATATGAGTCCCGGCAGTGTCGAAAGTCCCAACCATGTCCCCAACCAGCCCATCATCTTCACGTCACCAAATCCGAGACCTTCGATGCCTTTGTACTTTTCATAGCCCCACGCCAGGAGAAAAAAGAAAGCAAAGCCCAGAAGGCCGCCCAAAACATAGGGCCACGGTGACTCTGTCCGCACCACCAATAGAAGGAGAGCTAAGATCCAATTTCCAATCGAAAAACGATCCGGAATGATGCGGAACTCGATATCGATAAAGGTCACCACAACCAGTGAGAATACAAAGTAGAGTTCTACAAAAAAAATGATCCAGTATCTGAGTGGCTCCAGCTCTGGGATGCCCGCAGTCTTCAATAAAAAATAAGCCGCCGTTAATAAGCCGGTGATGCTCAATTCGATCAAGAAGTAGCGTAGAGGGATTGCCTTCTTGCATTGCGAGCAGCGTCCGCGCAAAAATATGAAACCCAACAGAGGAATGTTTTCGTACCACGGAATTACTTTATTGCATTCCGGGCAACGCGAGCGAACATGCGAAAACATCCCCAAAGGAATTTCTCGCGGTATTCGGTAACAGAGCATTGTGGCAAAAGAAGAAAAAACAGACGCAAGCAATGCGACTATTAAACCTTCCATCACTAGCGAAAATTCGAGCGTCAATTAAATGTCCAATCTGTCGAAGCGCAACCACGACGCCACTATGAGCAAAAGACTCCATATTGTCCCTAGAGCCGCGATCCCCAAAGCTACAATCCAGGGAATCGAGCCTTCGTAGCCAACCAAAGGTTTGATATCGAACCACTCCAAAGGCGGCAGAATTTTAGATGCCCAGTAAACGATCGTGAAAACCGATGACTCGACAAAACGGCCCGTGATGGGATCCATGAAAATTTTCTGAACCTCATTCACGCTGTGGCTAAAGAGGGCAATCGAAAAGGTCAATGCCAAGGCTAGGATCGGCTTGACCCACAGTGAAAAAAACGTCGCAAGACTAACCAGCACTAAACACTCCATCCCCTGGAGAATCTTGATCTGAAAAAAGATCTCAAAGGGAACAAATCCAAATTGAAGCATTCCTGTGGAAATTGTAACGATCGACCAAACAAGATCCATCAGAAGCAAAGCAACCCAGACGCCTAGAATGTTTCCCGTTAGCCATTCCAAGCGAGAAACCCCGCCACTCAAAACCAAGTGAAGGGTACGACGTGTCTTTTCATCATCAAAAAGACTGCTGCCAAAATAAATCGCTAAAAACGTTTGAATCAGAAAGCTGGCCGCCAATGCAAAATCAAAGAAAATTTTAACGGGCGACAAATAAGACACATCGGCCGCGATGAAAGCGATGATCACTACGGCAACACCGATGGACAGACTCATCCAACCAATTTTTTGCCTCAGCATCAAAAAGAGCCGCAGCACCATCAAGTGGTAAATTTTCATAGGATTAGTCATTCTGTGTAGTACCCCAGTCCACAGGAAGCTCTCCGATAGGATCTTCATCCCACGGCTCTTGGCTTCGATATTTTTTTACAAGTTCCTCTAATACATCTTCGGTTTTTCCATCCGCCACTACCCGAGTCTTTTCTAGAACAATCACTCGTGTACACAGCGATCGAATATCTTCTAAGGAGTGTGAGGAGATGAGAAAAGTTTTTCCCTTTTTCTTAAGATCTAGAATAATTCCCCGCAGTTTTTCCTGTGCACGGGGATCAAGTCCACTCATGGGCTCATCGAGAATGAGTAGCTCGGGATCATGAAGCAGGGCCTGAGCCAAGCCCGTGCGCTGGAGCATTCCCTTCGAATAACCTCCAATCCAGCGATCACCACGCAACTGCAGGCCGACTGCTGAAAGTAAAGATTTTACACGCGTGTCGAGCACCCTTGAATTAAGTCCCCGGATTTTCCCAACTGTATTCAGCAGATAGCGGGCCGATACTTCGCCCCAGAATCCAGGAATCTCAGGAAGGTATCCAATTTTCTTTAAGGACTGAGTCGAGCCGGGAGCCTCGCCAAAAACCTTGATGCTTCCAGAGGTCGGAAAGATCAAACCTAAAATGATTTTTATCATCGTTGACTTGCCTGCACCATTTGCGCCGACAAGTGCGACTGATTCTCCGGATACAACGTTAATATTCAGGTCTGCCAAAACCGGCGCAGTAAACTTTTTATTCAGATTGCTTATTTCAAGAACCGGCGCTTCGTCAGAAGCCATCAAATTAACCTCCACAACACAGCCACTAGTATAAAGGAAAAAAATTCATATTGTGAATCCGCATCACGTTCAAAGTTTTCTGGCTCGAATAAAAGCGCTGGAACCCACCGGAGGTCGCGGCAAAAGTATCGAAATAAAGATTCCTTTTAAATAAACGACGAAATTTAACCAGGAGGGCAACATGGGAAGCTCACTGTCGCCGACCCGACCAAAGTTTTTCCTGAGCCAACCCAAAATGTAAAATTCTGGAAAAAGGTAGCGGGCATCCAAGACCTCAAAACCCGCAGAACGAAAAACTTGCTTCAAGGCTCCGGTTGAATACCGACGAAAATGTCCAAGCTCTTTGTCCCAGAAAGAATAGAGCTCCTGACGCGCCGGCACAAGAAGGAGGACTTCGGTTCCCGCGTCCAATCTTATCTGGAGTTTTTTAAGAAAATCACCGTCATCCTCAATATGTTCGAGCACGTCGAGCATAAGAACTGACTTTATTCCCCGATAATTGGGCGCTTCAGTAAGATCGCGGCTCGCGCCAAACTGAGCGATGAGTTTTTGGCGAAGACTTGGAATGGGTTCTACAAAAAAGTATTCGTGACGATTTTCGCGAGCAATGAATTTACCAAAGATCCCGCTTCCCGCACCTAAATCTAAAATGCGAGATCGGGAATCTAGAGCGGCCAAATGTTTTCGAATCCATCTCCATCGTAGACGATGCCAAAAATGCTGGGAGACATCCTGTCGAATTTGTTCTTCAAGATGCTGCTCAAGAGCACTTTTGGGCTCGGCGGATACTTCCATTTGTTGTCCTATTTTTTCATTGTCTCGGGTTTAGTCTTTCGAATCAGCTCGACAATTCTTGGATCTGCTTCGTTTTCAAGAGCCTTTTCAATCAAGGAATCCGATTCAACCACATCTTCGCCCATCATTAAGCGATATGAGAGTCGAGCCAGATAAAGTGGTGCATTTGGCCGAAGAGCTCCTTCTCGATACATCCATGCGGCCATCTGAGTGGAAAAGAGGTTATAAAGCCCGTGAAAACCACCCCAGAAAAAAATCGGATACTGGGCAGAGTCCCGTTTCAGTATTTCTTCCAAAACGATGTTGGCCCCCGCGTGATCCTTCCCAATGACCAAGTAAAAGGGCGCCAAACCACGCGCAAAAGTCACTTCCTTGGGCGGCGAGTGGGAGACAATGAAAAAAATCTTTGAAAACATCCAGCTGAAATCATTCTCGTAACTACTCTCGTAATGAACTGCCTGAAGCAAGCTGAGCCATGTCCAAGAAATGTGGGCCGATGAGATTCCGGGCAGGAGAAATCCTTTGGAATTTCCCTTAACGAGTCGATTGCGAAAAGCGTCGGTCTCTCGATCACGAAGGGACTTTTGAATTTTATCGTAATCGCGGGGATCAAATGTCGAAGCCACCGCCATCTTCTCGAAACCGCCGTGGGCCACATGTTGACTCTCAAAGTACAGGCGGCCGGAAACAAAGCCGACATAGGTCACCACCGTAACAAACAGCACTCGGAGCTTAAGATGATTCAATCAGTGCCTCCGAGGTCCAAACCAAATTTTTCAAGTCGGTATCTTAATGAACGCATCGAAATTTTCAGGAGACGAGCAGCGTCTCGCTTGGAGCCCTTGCTCTGGTCGAGAGCCTTCAAAAGAAACTCTTTTTCCACAGTTCCCAAAATATTATCCAGCTCAACTCCAGCAGCATTCCAGGTGAGCTGCTCACTGAGCGATTCAAGGCGAGGCTTCAAAGGCTCGCGAATATGTTCCGGCAGCGCTTCGGACGTCAACCCACTTCCGGTTTCCAGAGCCATCATGCGCTCTACGACATTCTCAAGTTCTCGCACATTGCCTGGCCACGCATAGGCCTCCATAAAAGCCATCGCATCCGAAGCCACAGTTTTCATATTTTTCCCGAAACGAATCGAGAATTTTTCGACAAATGCGCGAACGAGATGCGGGATGTCCGCCCTGCGCTCTCTCAGCGAAGGTACGCGCACATGAATAACGTTCAATCTAAAATAGAGATCTTCGCGAAAGCTTTTCTTTGCGATTTCTTGCTCAAGATCGCGATTGGTCGCGGCCAAAATTCGCACCCGACTCTCGACCGGCTCTGTCCCACCGACTGGATAAAAGATTCCCTCGGCAATCGCCCGCAAAAGAGATGCTTGCATCGGTAACGGCATTTCCCCAACTTCGTCTAGGAAAAGGGTGCCCCCATTTGCTGCCTCAAAATATCCTCTCTTATCCGCTACGGCCCCGGTAAAGGCTCCTTTTTTGTGGCCAAACATTTCGGATTCGATCAGATTTTCTGGGATCGCCCCACAGTTGACACTGATGAAGGGTCCATTGGCGATACTACTGTTGTAGTGAATAGCCTTGGCAACCAATTCCTTCCCCGTTCCGCTCTCTCCTGTGATCAAAACGTTGCTTCCCGTTGGTGAAATACGTTTAATTAAATCGAAGATCTGCATCATTTCGGGCGTACCGCCAATGATGTTCGAAAATTGATAAGCCTCACCGATTTCCGTACGAAGCCGATAGTTATCTTGAACCAGCGTCCGCTTCTCCAAGGCCTTTTCGATGCGCAATTTGACGTCGTCAATCTTAAAGGGCTTGGTGAGGAAGTCATAGGCGCCGAGCTTCATGGCCTCGACTGCGGTTTCCGTTGACCCAAAAGCGGTGATCATCAACACAAGCGCGCTGGGATTTTTCTCTTTAATTTTAGTTAGAAGCTCAAGCCCCGAAAGTTCAGGCATTTGAATGTCACTGATGACAAGATCATAATCTCCTTCGGTGAACTTCTTCAGCCCTTCGCGACCATTCGCCGCAAGCTCCACATCCATTTTTTCGCGCTTCAACATGATCTGAAGAAATTCGCGAATACTTTCCTCATCGTCTACGACGAGTATTTTCGGCTTAGCGGCTGCCATGATTTGCTCCCTTGAAATCAATTATAAACATTGTTCCGGGTTTTTCGGAATTTTCATTAATTGGTGAGACCACTTTAATACCAGCCCCCATGGCTTCAAGTAATCTGTAGGAAATCGCGAGCCCAAGTCCGGTTCCCTTTTCTTTGGTGGTGAAAAAAGGCTCAAAAAGACGTCCCATGACCTTGCGATCCACTCCAAGTCCATCATCTATGACTCGTAACGAACCCTGATCGTTGTAGGAGATCGAAATTGTTTTTGCCCCAGCCTGCGCGCTATTGATGATCAAATTAATCAAAACCTGTTTGATCTTATTGAAATCTCCCTCAATTTTAACGGATGGAGGAGAAGGGGAAATCTCCAAGCGACACTGCCCTCGCGTCAGAAGCGGGTGGTTTTGCAGTGCATCGAATGCTTCACGAGCCACTGTCTGCAAATCCACCTGATCTAGCTGAACTTTTGGTGGTCGCACATAATCCAAAAAATCCGAGATCAAGAGATCCAGTCGAACGGCCTCTTTTTGAATGATGGACAGGAGTTTCTTGTCCTCAAGATCAAGAGCCTGGGACCCCGTCAATAATTGCGCACTACCGGTAATCCCGGCCAATGGATTTCGGATTTCGTGTGCTATGCCCGCGGCTAGCTTTCCCACTGCAGCTAATTTTTCGCTTTTTCTAAGATCCTCTTCCAACTGAATCACACCCGTTAAGTCTTGGAAAACAATCAAGCGACCCAGAACTTTAGAGCTGTCGGCATCTATCAATGGTGTAGTCGCATATCCAAGTTTGAGTTGCCTACCATCAGGATGCTGATAATCCACAATGGGACGGGCGCGCGAAAAACCTGAAATAGTGGGCTCTTGCTTGGTCTCGATTCCGGGCAAAATATCATCGACTGGAACATAGACGGAATGAGATTCCTGATGCCCCAAGATATCTTCGGCAACTCGATTCATTTGAATGATCCGTCGCTCGGTATCGACACTGATGAGTCCACTGGGAATATTGGCGAGAATTGCTTTTTGTAAAAGCTCAAGCCGACGACGCGCTGATTCACTTTTTTCAAGTTGTTGACCAGATGTTCGCAGAGCTTTGACCAGATAAATCCCCAGTGCGCCCACACTGAATAGAGCTGTCCAGTTCCAAACAACAGTCAGTCCCCAATTAAGGGCCTCGCCGATATAAAGTGTGCACGCCAAAATCAAAATCGCAGCAAATCGCGCCTCAAAGAGAAGTGCCCCCGTTAGACCCAAAAGAGGAAACAAAGTCAGAAACGGTGATGAACTGGCGCCTGAGACTTTGACCAGGCTCATAATGAGAGCCCCATCGGACAACAAAAGCATGAAAAGCGAAACACGATCTTCTTTGGAGAAAATGAGCAGCGATTGTCCAACGAGGATCAGACTTGAGATGAAAAAGAGATCGATCGCCTCATACGCTGCTCCTTCCAAAATTATGTTGGAGGAATAGAGGCCGAGCAGAGATAGGAAGAAGAGGTATATGGAGGCATGTACAAAAAATACTCGGTTTGCCGATTTCAATTGCGCCACCCCGCACCGAGCCGCCGCCGATTTCCGGAACTAAAATTATTCTTTAGCCTGTCCTTCATCCCCACCAGACATAATATCACCCATCTGGAATACGGGGAGATACATGGGGATCAAAATCGCGGCGACCGTAAGTCCCACGACGATGATCATTATAGGCTCGATGATAGAAGTCATCGCCGAAACTTTGGCGTCAACTTCTTCTTCATAGAAGTCAGCGATCTTTTGAAGCATCTGGTCCAAGGCACCCGTTTGTTCTCCGATTGCGATCATGGAGATGGCCATCTTGGGGAAAACTCCTGCCTTCGTCAAAGGACCTGAGATCGAGTTGCCTTGAGAAATGGATTGACGGGTTTCGATGAGCGCCTTTTCAACTGCATAGTTTCCCGCTACAGCACCTGTAATATCCAGCGCCTCGAGAATAGGAACACCGGACTGAATCATTGTTCCAAAGGTTCGCGAAAACCGAGCGATACTGATTTTTCGAATCAAGTCACCGAAGAGTGGGATGTGGATCAAATAAGGATCGATGATCTTGCGCGTTTCTGGACTGCGCATGATAAAAACGATACTACCAATAAATCCAAAGAGACCTCCGACATAGAGATACCAAAACTGTTTTAGTAGATTGGAAATATCAATCACCACCTGTGTGGCCCATGGCAATTGCTTACCCTGACTTGTGAACATACCGGCAAATTGCGGAACCACGAAAAAGAGCATTACGGACACGACCAGAATCATCATCACCAACATCAAAGACGGATAAGTCATGGCGGATATAATTTTACGACGAATGGCAGAGGACTTTTCGTAATAGACGGCGAGTCGATTCAAAATGCGATCCAGTGAACCCGACACTTCGCCGGCCGACACCAGGTTGATGAATATTCGATCGAATACGTCTGAATACTGCTTCAAGGCTTCGTTGAAAGAGAGTCCCTCTTCGACTTTCTGTTTGATCTCTAAAAGCGCGCGGCCAAAACCCTTTGTTTCCGCAGCGTCTCCCAATATCGCCAGCGATTGCACGATGGGAATACCGGCTTCCTGCATAACCGCCAACTGACGGATGAAGGCCGTGAACTCCATATTCTGGGGAACACGTCTTGTTCCACCCATCTGATCAAGGAAAGCCTGCAAAGAGGCCTCTTTTCGTTTCCGACGGGTCCCGCCTCCTAAAGAGTAGTTTGTCGTGGTGTTTCCTCGCCCGCCGCGAATCTCATAGAGTTTTGCGGCTCTGATGTTTTGCTGCCGCAAATTGTTTCGGGCTGATACGGCGTTGGGCGCCTCGATTTCTCCAGAGACTTTCTTTGCGCGACTATCATAACCTTGGTAACGAAATTTCATGCGGCACCTTTTTTACGGTAGGGAGCAGCTAGTTTGCTAAACTCTTCTGGATCTGGACTGTTGGACCAAGCCTCTTCCAGCGTAATGACACCTTCGGAGACAAGTTTGATCAAATTCTGATTTAAGGTCGACATCCCGTGATTCTCTTGGCCAACCTGCATTTGACCGTAAATTTGATGAAACTTATTCTCGCGAATCAAATTTCTAACAGCTGGAGTCATGGCCAAGTATTCGTAAACCATGAGTAGACCCTTCCGATCGGCTGTTCGCAAAAGAACCTGAGAGAGGATTCCCTCAAGGGAAAACGACAGCATGCTGCGAACATAATCATGTGATCCCGCGGGAAACATTTGAATCAAGCGGGTCAACGAATTCACCGCGCCATTGGTGTGCAGAGTTGAAAAGACCAAATGGCCCGTTTCCGCAGCTCGCAAAGCGGCTTCCGCAGTTTCGGCATCGCGCATCTCGCCGACCATGATGATGTCAGGGTCTTCCCGCAGAACCTGCCTGAGAGCCGTTGCAAATGAAAAACAGTCACTCCCCACCTCACGCTGGTTCACGAGCGAACGCTTGTGATGATGTGCATACTCGATTGGATCCTCGATGGTTACAATATGAGCGGAACGGTTTTTATTCAGGTGATCGATAAAGGAAGCCAAGGTGGTCGACTTTCCTGAACCCGTGGCACCTGTGACCAGAATCAAACCATGCGGTTTTTCGATCAAGCGAACAATCTTACTGGGAAACTTGAGCTGGCTTAAAGTGAGAATTTGTTCGGGTATACGTCGGAAAACGCCGGCCACCGAACCCCGTTGCATGAATAGATTCACGCGACAACGAAATTTCCCCTGATAACCAAAGGAAAAATCTAACTCTCTTTCGCGTTCGAATTTTTTTCTTTGAAATGCATCTAATACAGAGAAACAAAGTTCTTCCACACGCGCTGGGGTCAACCGATCAAATTCAGTGGTGATGATTTCACCCTGCAATCGATAGGCAGGAGGTGCTCCCACGGTGAGATGCAAATCGGTAGCACTCTTTTCGAACATAAAGTCTAAAAGGCGCGTGAGAAGATTATCCATAGTCCTTACTCTCCCGCCGTGAGTTCATCGACACTGGTGATTCCGGTTACAATTTTTCTCATGGTGTTGATGCGAAGAGTTTTCATTCCTTCTTTGATAGCCATTTTACGAATATCCTGAGTAGGAGCGCCCGTTCCGATAAAATCACGCATAGTTTCCGTCATTACCATCAATTCGTGAACAGCGATTCGTCCCTTGTAACCGGTCGAACGACAGTTGGGGCATCCGCGACCGCGCATGGGTTGAAATTTTCCAAGCACAGAGTCCGGAAAGCCCAGTTTCTTCAGGTGTTCTATATTGTAACGGCTATCAGGCTCCTTGCATTTTTCACAGATGCGCCGAATGAGGCGCTGTGAACAAACCAAATGCAGAGCCGCATTCAACAGGAAGGTATCAATACCCATATCTTTCAAACGCATAATTGTACTGGGGGCATCATTCGTGTGGAGCGTTGAAAGCACCAAGTGACCCGTCAACGCAGCCTTAAAGGCGATTTCTGCGGTATCACGATCTCGAATTTCACCCAGCAGAATGATGTCCGGATCTTGGCGCAAAAGTGCTCGGAGAGTTTCGGAAAAAGTCAGACCAATCGCCTCTTTAACTTGCGTCTGGTTGATACCTTTGAAATTGTACTCGACAGGATCTTCGATGGTCGAAATGTTTACATCAGGTTTATTCAAATAGTTAATTGCGCCGTAAAGCGTGGTTGTTTTACCGGAACCCGTCGCACCGGCCACAAGTACCATGCCCCAAGGTTTTCCGATCGCATCCATGAATTTTTTCAAGTCGTCTTTTTCGAAGCCAAGAGCCGGCATTTCCACAACCGCGGCGCTGCGATCCAAGATACGAAGTACGACTTTTTCACCGTATACAGTTGGCAATGTATTCACACGAAAATCGACAAGCTTGCCTTCCGGGGTGCGGTAACGAATACGTCCGTCCTGCGGAAGTCGCTTTTCATCGAGGCGCATCTTCGAGAGAACCTTAATACGCGCAACCAGAGCGGCCTTGATTGACGGCGGCGGCTTCACGGATGCCATGAGGTCTCCATCGATTCGAAATCGGATGCGCAGCTCGCCCTCGTAAGGCTCGATATGAATGTCGGATGATTTTTTCCGTACGGCATCCAGCAAAATACTGGAGACGAACTGAATGATGGGGGCATCTTGTTCGGTGTGGCCGTCTGCGGTCAGTTCTTCGTCCGTTGTTTCAACGGCCACAGCTTGTTCCGCATCAGAAAGAATGGAATCGGCAAGGCTTTCAATATCACCCGCGAAATGCTGATCTAGAATCGCGCGAATCGTGGAAGGCGGAGTGAGAACTTGCTCCACGCGCATGCGCGTTTGGAAACGAATTTGGTCGATCGCCTGAATGTTAGTTGGATCACTCGTGGCGATCACCAGAGTGTTGCCCCGCTTTCCAACGGGAAGGATGAGATATTTTTGGCAAAGTTGCTTCGGGACAAGCTTGGTAAGAGCATCGTCGATCTGGAAACTCGAAAGGTCCATGATCGTCATGCGAAAATTTTTCGAGAGAAGCGTGACCAAGGTGTTTTCATCGATGACGTTTTGAGAAACCAGCGCATCCACCAGGCGAACGCCCGTTTTGCGACAGATCTCCAGAACGCCTTTCAGCGCAGCTTCATCGACAAGCTTTTCTGCAAGTAAGAGCTCGCCGACTTTGTTATTCACCACCATGGACGCAAGGCTTCTCCTTTCAAATGCTTATCGTCAGAATCGGAAGAGAATTTGATCAATATTTTTGACGCGCAGAGCTGTGGCCGTGAGCTTCAGACTACGTGCGTCATCACATGAATGCCATTGGAGTTTTTCACCACAGCATTATATTGTCGGAACCCTATGAAAATTGCAGTGCTAGTCAAACAGACCCCAGACACCGAAACCAAGGCAAAGCTCAATGCTACCGGACTCGACATGAGTGGACTTAAATTCATCCTGAATCCGTATGATGAATTTGCCGTTGAAGAGGCAATCAAACTACGCGATGCCACAAAAGGTGAAGCCGTGGTTGTAAGCCTGGGCCCTGATCGCGTGGTTGAGGCCATGCGAACCGCGCTTGCGATGGGATGCGACAGCGCCATTCAGGTTCAGTGCAGCGATGCAGAAACCAACGCCCTTGACTCTTATGCCGTCGCAAAAGCCTTGGCGGCAGCTCTGAAAAGCAAAGGCCCCTTTGATTTAATTCTTGCCGGAAAACAAGCGATCGACGACGACGCAATGGCGGTGCCTCAAATGGTTGCAGCCTTTTTAGAAATCCCGCGCGTGAGTGTAGTGACCAAACTCGAGATTGATGCAGCATCTAAAAAAGTTAAGGCGCATCGTGCAGTTGAAGGCGGAGCAGAAGAAGTCGCCGAACTGACATTGCCTTGCGTGATTGCGGCACACAAGGGATTGAACAACCCACGCTATGCATCGCTTCCAGGCATCATGAAAGCCAAGCAGAAAAAAGTAGATGTAGTCCCTCTTGCCTCTACCGGTGTCAGCACAGCGGACTCAAAGATCGAAGCCGTCTCCTTCGAACTTCCCCCTGAAAAAGCTGCGGGAAAGGTCTTCAAAGGCAGTCCCGAGGAATTAGCACAACAAATTGTCAGCGCTCTACGCAATGAAGCCAAAGTTATTTGAGGGAGAAAATTACTCATGTCAAAAGCACTTGTTCTAGTGGAACTAAAAAACGGAATCGCAAAAAAATCTTCCCTCGAAGGAATTTCCCATCTTAAAAAATTGGGAATGGCTGTCGATGCCATTGTCTTTGGACCGGATGCGGAAGCCAACGCCGAGCAAATCGCCAAAGACGTCGGTAGCCAGGGCTGTGAGCAATTGACAGTTATTACGGGAGCGGATTTAAAATTCTATCAACCTGAACTCTATGCCGAATCGATTAAAGCACGCTTTGGCGCAGGCTCCTATCAAGTGCTTGCTGCTGCTTCGAGTGCCCTAACACGCGAACTCTTTCCCGCACTTTCCGTCCAGCTAAATGCTGGCCTTGCTACAGACTGCATTGCAATTGAAAATGAGGGCGGGACAATTACGATCAAGAAGCCGATGTTGGCAGGAAAATATTTCGCTAAATTAAAATTCAAATCCCCGCCCGCAGTGATCACCATTCGCCCCAACGTCTTGGGAATAGGACAAGCGGGCACTAACGTCGCTAAAATTGAAAAGCTTGCTGCAACAGGAACAATTCGGGCAAAAACCGTGGAGATTCAGGGCCAATCAGCCACAGCACGGCCTGAGTTGACCGAGGCCGAACGAATTGTCAGTGCAGGTCGCGCCATTAAAGCTTCTGAAAATTTCAAAATGATTGAAGAACTTGCTGATTCCATCGGCGCAGCGGTAGGCGCATCTCGCGCGGCTGTTGATGCGGGCTTTGCGCCTCACAGCCGTCAAGTTGGCCAGACCGGTAAAACCGTCAACCCTGTTCTCTATATCGCCTGCGGCATCAGTGGCGCGATTCAGCATTTGGCTGGAATGAAAACTTCAAAAATCATCGTAGCCATCAATACGGACCCAGAAGCTCCGATTTTCCAAAAAGCTGATTTTGGCGCAATCGGCGATATTTTTCAGGTCGTACCTGCTTTAACAAAAGAGTTTAAGAAACTTTTGTCGGCTGGCTAAGCCTACGGGGAAAGTCTTGCAACAGTTCATATTCGCAATGGTTCGGACCTACCCCTTTTGGGCGATTCCGCTAGGGGCCGCATTGATCAGCGCAACGTGGGGGAAACGCGCAAAAAAAATCAGCGGGAAGCGCAAATTTTTCTTGCTGCTGACCGGACTTTTTTTAATTATCTCTTCGGTCGGCTTTCTCTATTTCCAAGGCCATGACAAAGCCGTACCCTTTGCCCACGAGCTTCTCTACGATCCTGATGCTATTCCAGTAGATTAGCGTGCGTTTACAGGGACCCAGGCAAGTCCGATGGGTCCAGTGTATTCCCCTCGCGGTCGATAAATTCGATTTTTCGAATACTGCTCGATCGCATGAGCACACCAGCCGGCGATTCGGCTAACCGCAAAAATCGGCGTAAAGAGTGCCGATGGGATTTCCATAGCCTTATAAACTGTGGCCGAATAAAAATCGACATTGGGCATAAGGCCCTTTTTTTCCAACATCAAATCATCAAGAAGAACACTCATTTTATAAAATTCTTCGATGCCTTTTTCCTTCGTCAGGCGCTCGGAAATTTTCCTGAGGATCGCCGCACGAGGGTCACCATTTTTATAAACCCGATGACCAATACCCATCACCTTGTGCTTCGTCGCAATTGCGCGCTCGACAAATTCGGGCACCTTTGAAAGCGAGCCGATCTCCTCCAGCATCACCAAGACAGCCTCGTTTGCCCCACCATGCAGTGGACCCTTGAGAGTGCCAATCGCAGAAACAATGGCCGAGTGCAAATCGCTGAGACTTGAAATAGTGACCCGGGCAGAAAAAGCACTGCAATTGATCTCGTGATCGGCGTGAAGAATCAAAGCCACATCCATGATCCGGGCGTAATCCTCAGAAGGCTCCGTACCAAAAAGTTGGTAGAGAAAATTGTATGCGAGTGATTTGCCCTCGAGTGGCTGCAAAAGAGGCTGCCCATGACGGAGACGATGAAAAGCCGCAACAATCGAGCCCATCTTTGCTGTCAAACGCAGGGACTTTCTAGCCGTGGCTTCAGCTTCAATGTTCGCCACGTCGGGATCAAAAAATGACAAACAGGAAACGGCCGACCGCAGAAAATCCATGGGATGACCATTCTTAGGAAAGGCTTTCACCAGTGCCTGAAGCACCTCGACAAACTCCGGGCTCAGTTTCGACTGGGCATAGAGCTCTGACTTGAAAGCTTCAAGTTCACGCGCGTTGGGCAATTTTCCATTCCAAAGCAACCAAATAGTTTCTTCAAAGGTGGAGTTTTCTGCCAAATCTTGGATGGCATATCCCCGATAACACAGAGTCGTGTCCACGATGCTACTGATGGAGGTCGAGCACGCCACGACTCCCTCTAATCCCTTGTCGATAGAGTCTCTGAAGATCTTTGTCGCGTCCATGAACTGCCTCTTTTACATCTCTTGGGCAGCGATTCCAAGGTCTCGTGCGACACGAAATTCACTCGGGGCCTAGATAGCTTTATCGATGCAGCGACAATGCCTCTTTTCATTTATGCATAGTGGCTCGTATAATCTCGTCATGGATCTTCACGTCAGCGCGGAAGGCCTTAGCCAAAGCCCAGGAGGCCTGGCTGGCGGTCGGGATCTTTTCAACATCAGCCTCGATTGGCGTGGGGCCGGACTGCACACGATCATGGGTCTTTCTGGCTCGGGGAAATCGAGTCTATTGAAGACACTCGCTGGCGTTTGGAAGGCCCAAAGGGGTCGCGTCGCAATTGAAGGACATGACCTATTCAGCGATACCGGCCGCGAGCAGATCCAACCCCGGATGGGCTACGCCTTCCAAAACAACGCCCTCTTCAATTCACTGTCGAATTTCGAGAATCTGGCTTTTCCACATCGGCTTCGTAGCCCAAAAATGCCTGAATCCCAACGCAAAGAGCTTGTGCTGAGCTGGCTAGCCAAGGTGGATCTTGAAAAGAGTGCAGCACTCTTTCCCCATGAACTCTCGGGTGGCATGCAAAAACGTCTGGGAATTGCCCGGGCACTTATTCTGGAACCTGATTATATTTTTCTAGATGATCCTACGGCGGGTCTTGATCCCATCACTTCGCGGCAAATTGCGGATCTCTTAGGCAGTCTTCTAAAGGATCGTGCCGCGCTCAGCGTTGTCGTCACTAACGATTTTGATCGTGCCAGCCAATGGGGAGGCCATTTACACTTTCTTAGTGACGGCTTGCTAATTTCGTCGCCGCAGCCCGCATGGTTTAAGATTCAAAAGGAATTCCAATGATCGAATTCCACGGGATATCTAAAAGCTTTGGCCAGCGAAAGATTTTGGACAAGCTTTCATTTGAGGTGAAGGAAGGTGAAAAGCTTTTTGTACTTGGCAGATCCGGAACCGGAAAAAGCGTGATGTTGAAATTATTGATCGGCCTTCTTACGCCCGACGAGGGAAGAATCCGTGTCGGTGAACATCAGTTGCCTACTGAAGATGAATCAAAGCTTAGCGTATTACGTCGCAACTGTAGCTTGGTTTTTCAATTACCGACACTGATCGATTCGCGCAGTCTTTTTGAGAACATGACTTTAGGCATTCGAGCACTGCCCCTCGCAGAACAGATCGCCCGCACCAAGGAAGCACTGGAACTTGTAGGCCTTGCTTCGGTTTTCGAAAAGGCGTTCAAAATATTTCCTCCGCAACTAAGCTATGGTGAACAAAAACGCATATCTCTGGCCAGAACTCTAGCCGTGCGTCCCTCGGTTCTTCTCTATGACGAGCCAACAACGGGAATGGATCCTTTGACCTCGCGACGGATCCACGAGTTGATCACGACTGTCGGCAAAGGCAAAACCTCGCTCGTGGTCTCGCACGACATGCGAAATGCATTGAAAACCGCAGACCGCATTCTTCTCGTCGAAGCGGGCAAAATTCAAGACCAAGGAAGCCCCGACGATCTACGTCGGAGCCAGCATCCGCTCACGCGTGAATTTCTGAAGGATCTCGCTGATGTTTGAACGTGTCGGAGAACTTTTTATATTTTTCAAAGACCTGATTCGAGCTGCGCGCCGTTATCGTTTCGAACGCGAGGAATTCCTTTCGCAACTTGCGCATATTGGGGTGCGCTCGCTCCCAACAACCTGCACCGCAGGACTTTTCACCGGCGCCATCATGGCAATTCAGTTTCATATGCAGTTGAAAGACTTTGGAGCCGAGGGCGTGCTGGGCGGACTTAACACGTCGGGAACCATCCGTGAAGTCGGCCCCGTACTCATTGCTTTTATGCTTGCGGGCAAAGTGGGCGCCTACACCTCGGCCGAACTAGGAACCATGAAAGTCACAGATCAATTTTCGGCAGTTGAATGTCTAGGCGTGAACCCGCTAGCTTATTTGGTTTTTCCTCGCTTCTTGGCGGTCGTGATATCTGCGGTTTTGTTATTGATCTTCGGACTCGTAGTTTCGATTTTCGGTGGAATGATAGCCGCTCATTTTGTTGGTGATTTGAGTGTGCAGCAATTTCTCTCTTCGATCCCCCGCTTTGCTACGGGGACGGGAGTACTTCTAGCTGTTACGAAATCATTAGTATTTGGTGCTTTGATGGGGATTATTTGCTGCGCAAACGGTTTTTGGACTGAAGGCGGCAGCGCCGGGGTCGGCCGCAGCGTTCGGAATTCTGCGGTCGAGAGCATGGTCGCCATCGTAATTGCCGATTTTTCTGTCAGTTGGATCTTTACAAGCCTCGAGAGCTTTTTAAGCGGGGGCGTTTAAGTGTTACTCATTGCGGGGATTCAGGACTTCTTTCGAATACTTTTAAAATCACTAAGGCTTCCATTTACAAAAGATTGGGACGGCGATCGCTTCGTCCACGAAGTCTACGAGATCGCCAATCGCTCGCTGAAGATTGTTACCCTTTGTGTCACCTTCATGGGCATCATTATCGTCTTGGAATACAGCTTTCACATGCGTTTAGTTCTCAGCGACGACGCACTCGTGCCGGGTTTCGCGATGATACTTCTTATTCGTGAACTTGCTCCGATTGTAACCGCCCTACTTCTGACTTCAAAACAGGGGGCCAGCATTGCGGCCGAATTAGCCTCGATGAAAAACACAGAACAAATTGATGCCTATCGTCTACTGGGAGTTGATGTCATCAGCTACTTTGTTGCTCCCAAGGTACTTGCGGGTGCATTGGCCACGCTGGCTCTAGCGATTTTTTCTCTTTTCATTGCCGTCGTAGGATCATTGCTCGCAGCCATCGTTTTTCTAAATTTTACCGTTGGAACTTATTTACAAAGTCTCACGGCCTTTATCAGTCTTGGAGACCTCGGTCTTCTTAGCGTTAAGGCCCTTGCCTTCGGAATCAGTTTTCCGATTTTATCTGCGATGCGCGGTCTGTCGGCACAGTTTGGCGCCGAGGGAGTTGGAAAGGCTGCAACCGATGCGGTGGTGGCCTGTTCAATTCTCATCATCGTTGAGGACTTCATGGTGACCTACCTCTATTCATTGATTTCCTGATTTTTATCCCTGAGAATGGGGGCCAGCGCGGGGGAAAATGTCGCAACCAAAATATAAAATCATTAAATCACTCGGCCAGGGCGGCATGGGTGAAGTTTTTCTGGTCGAAGTCGAAGGCGACGGTAGTTTTCGAAAAAAAGCCGCGCTGAAAAAACAGCTACCTAATCTGCGTACTGACAAAGAATTTGAAAAAGAAGCGAATCTACTGTCGAAACTCACGCACCCCAATGTTGTGAGTGTTTACAACTACTGGATCGATGAAGGCCGCCCCCACATTCTAATGGAATATGTGTCCGGACGAAGTCTTCAAGAAGTTTTAGAAGGACTGGAAAAAATTGGACATGGACTCCCGAGTGATCAAGTCGTCGAGATTCTCAACGCGCTTTTGCACGCGCTTGAGTATCTGCAGTCGGGAGGGGAAAAACTGGGAGCAGAAACGGTTCTTCATCTGGACCTTACCCCCCACAATGTAAAAATTGATCAGAATGGGAGCCTGAAGCTACTCGACTTCGGCGTCGCCAAAACCTTGGATCCCAACCAGACAAGCTCACTGACAATGAACATCAGCGGTAAACCAGGATATTTCGCTCCCGAGCTCATCAATGAAAACAAACTCTCGCCTGCGGCAGATATCTTCTCGGTGGGAGTTATGGCCTATGAACTTCTTACAGGGCAGAAACTCTTTTCCAAGGACGGAGGGACCGCGGCACTTCGAAAAATTGCTGCGCTCACCGATCGAGACGTCGAGGAACTGGCTAAAAAACTCCCCGATCTGAACGAAGCCGTGAAGTCACTGCTCACACCTGACCCCAAAGAACGCATGCGTAAGCTAGCTGGGGTAAAAGATTATCTTCAATCACGGTGCGTGCACACGCCTTCAAAAAATCTTTATCAAAGACTGGAAGAAGTCTTAGAGACCGCTCCGGTTGAGGTTCAGTCAAGTGAAGGCAATAAAGAGGAAATTGGCGCTCTCGAAGTTCTGCTGCGACCCCTTCGGCGGTTTTCACCGCGACTGAGAACATCTTTGACTCGAGTCAGTCCGATAGCGGGGACAGCTGGAGCAGCCGCGGATTTTGCGAGTCCGTTGGGAAACTATTCTGATTTTTTGAGCTGGACGTCGGGGCTTCTTACGCTGCTCTTATCCCTACTTTGGTATGCTATTCGAAAGCCGTTCATTCGCGAAAAGTTGCCGTTCTCGCGCCTTGATCCTCGCGGCGCGACTCTTTCGATCAAATCAGACCGAATTCCCAAAGCTATTACTTATACCTTTTGCGCGACAGTCATATTCATTAGCTTTTCCGTCATCCGCGCCAAGGCTTCAGCTAAGGAAACGGGCGTTCTGGCTAGTCAGATTCCGGGAATTGCAAGTTTACAAAAAGCCCTCTTTCGTTTGGAAAAAATGGCCGTCGCGATGAATGAGAAAATAGACCGGATTGAATCTCATGTAAGCCAGATGAAAAAAGCCTACACCAAAGATCAGCTTGTAAAACTAGGAGAGCAAGAGTTGTGGACCGAACTTTTGACCCATATCGGAGATGTGGATCCACTGCAGCGAGATCAAGAATGGGCGGAACTTCTGGAAAAGTCGACCTACGAAGCCCTCAATGAACTTCTGCGCCGAGAGGACTTTAATAGGGCAATTGAAATCAGCTCTCCACTCTTTGAAAATTTTAAGCCATTAAAAAAATCAAAACGAGTGATGAAACTTCATCGAGAAATTGGACTGAAGCATATCGAAAACTGTTTACGAGCCCGCGAAAGCCCGGAGAATTGTCACACACTTTCACTCCGCTACATCGACTATGACAGCGAGGGGCGGGGACCCCTGGCCTATGAAATCGGAAAGCTCACCACATTTCATCGTTTTCATCGCTATGCGCTCCCCTATTTTCAAATTGCGGTCGAAGAAGCCGGAAGCCGTGAAATTTGTGGAGACGATCGACTGCGGTCGGCTCTTACGAATATTGCCGGCTGGGACAAAGAGGATCCGCTAACAAAAAGCGCCTCCAAAATTAAAAAGCACTGCAAAATTTAACTCAAGCACAGCTTATTGCTCTCGCATGCGAAAGATCATCGGCAGAGGGGTCGGACCGCAGATCAAAATCATAATTGACGCATGGCGGCATTAATGCTAAAAGCCAGGCAGCGTTGGTGAGATTTTTAAAATGAATTCAGTTAGTTATTGGCAATTGGCCTTCCGCCACCCTGCCGGCTGGCTAGGTCCAGTGCTCACGCTTGCGCTATTTCTTTTATCATTCAATCTGCCACAAGTAGCTGGCGCTGCATTCGAGCGTCGCAGAGCCAATAGTCGAGAAGAGGCGTATAGCTGGGTCCACCGAGAGGTCGGACCGTCAGTCTCTAGAGATTTAGCGCCGGGGACTTATAGAATTCTCGAAAATCTTTTTGCACGCTTAAGCGAAGCCCAAGAGGGACTTTATGCTTCAGATTTTCTTGTCCTAAATGAATTTGCGATTGTGAACTCTCCGAAGAGCAACATGTTTGTCATGACCCTGTCTGATCGCGGAGTGAGCAAACATCAAAACTGTGTCTTCATAACCACCGGACTACTTCGGGAGCTCATGGCGAACGACCGTGGGGAACTGACGGAAGAGGAAATAGTTCCGGGCTTTCTGCGAGTCACCGGAACAATCGCTCACGAACTGGCGCATCCGCTAGACCGCCGCGACATTGATGGCCTAAGCGCTTCACCCAATTCTCAAATGGTTTCACAAGCAAAGGAGATCCGAGCAGACCTTGAAGCGCAAATTCTGCTGCGCGCAGCTCAACTTCCAGAAGACTCCCTCTACCAGGCACTTCTCAGAGTTTTTACGCTGGACGAAGCACGAAAAAACCCAAGGCAAAATCCCAGCATGATTCGAGACCTTCTCGGAACCCACCCTGCATACCAACTTCGCCTTGGAGTCCAGCGGGGTGCCTTAACTTTGCGGCGATATGAACTAGGCACACCTTCCGTGCGGCTGCCTGAAATTCAAAAGGCAGACGAGCTTCTCTCAGAATTTGTAGAGATGAGGAATCGCGAATCGTCAGGAAAAATTTCCTTCCCCGAACGACCTCATAACTTGAGAGAGGCCATTCACATGCTGGAAAATCTGATTGCGGATCCCCGCTTGGAGCGAGAGAAAAATTATTTCAACCGCCTTGTTTCGGATTTAGATCAGTTTCTTTTGGAAGCCGGAACCGACATCCCTGAAGAGACCCTGAGTGCCCTGCTGTCTCTCAACGAAAAAATCATCGAAAGACCTAAGGGCCTGCCTTTCTTCCATTCGGATTATGAATTCAAATCTTGGGAACGTGAAGATCGGGATCTAGGTTTAAAGCTGAGCTATCCCCACCACCGCGTACTGGTTGAAAAAATCCCATTTTACCGAAGCGATGCCTATCGCGCTTGGCTTTATAAAATTTTTGAGACCTACCTTAAGTCGGAAAAACTCAGCCGTTTTAAAATTGAAGAATCTCGCATCCTTCGCCTTTTCGACCTCGCGCCAGCCGAAGTAATTTTTGATGTATTGGGTGAGGATATTTACAAAGATCTCATTGAGCCCTCTTTTAATGATATCCCACGTGAACCCGTAATGGTCCTGGATCAGGAATTGGGCAAAGATCATGCGGCCGGGGAATTAGCGCCGGCTCGAATTGAATTTCACAAATTTTATTATGAGCGTGCCTGGGCCGCACTTCCCGAAAGCACTCGACAGCATTTCACGCGATTTAATCCAAGCTATCGGGTTCGCGACGAATTTAAGTACACACCACTTTTGTTGAAATTCGAAATTGGATACGGAATCCACCTTTCCGACGCGGAAATTGAAAAACAGCTTCAGGCCTCAAGGAGCATCCTGGAGTCCAAAGAGAAGTGGCAGAAATTTAGCCACAAGATAGCAAGAGAAGTCTGGGGCAATCGCGCGGAACTTGCTCTTATGGAACTCCACACGAATTCCTACACTGATTGGCACTACGTCTTCCAAAAGTTGGGCCTGGAATCCGAGGATGCCTGGAAAGAACTGAAATCATCAATCGTAGAGTATCTCCAATCGGATAAGTATCCAGCTCTTTTGCAGTTTCTCGGCAGAAAGGGCGCCGCTGTAAATTCCGGGAAACTGCCTCCCTGGTTTGATGAATCGTTCTTGCCGGACTTGGCTGGAGAAGGGAATTCCGATATCCGCCATGACGAAACACTCGGGAATCTGGCTAGAAGCTACTTTGCTCGACCTGCACTTTTAAGAAATCCGAATCTATTCCGCAAACATTACGCAGATTCCTTGGCGCGCTTGTTGAATAATGCGACACAAAACTCCGCCTTCACAGCTGAAGACCTTCTCCGGTTTCACGAGAATGTGGTCGCGGAACTGCTTGGCAAGCTGGGAACAGAAGAGTCCTTCCCATTTGTTGATCTCATCCCCCGAACGGTTATGCGGTCTTCTCTTCCGGAGGATAAAAAATCGGAATTGTTGAATGCTATTTTTTTTCAGACGCGCGAAAAAGCTCGTGGTGTTTTCTCTGAATTGTCTGGCAAAACAAAGGATTGGTGGATCCCTGAGCAATTTCTCTCTCAGCATCGCCAAACCTTTAGACTTCTTATTCAGGTAGGCGCAGCTCAGAGCCCGTCGAATGCGTTGGCTCAGCTTTTTGGGCAGTCAGAGGCAAATGCAGACGATAGCTTATGGAAACGTCACTTTCTTCGCGTCGAAGAATTGCACTTTGATCTAAGCAACGAGCTGCGCGAAATGAGTCTTCGACCTCAAGCTGATGAGCTTTTGAGTTTTTCCCGAAATGTTCTTGATCCATTGGGAGGCAAATATCACGGCAACAGCCGCATTCATCTCAATCGACGCGTGCAACAGGAACTTAAGAAATCCGTTATGCAAATCGCGCTGCAAATTCCGCAAAATCCTGCCACCGATCGCGAAATCTTTTTATCTCTTTCAGGAACGGGGCCCACAGATTCCGGCGATGCTTTTTTTGATCAACGTTTACGGGATGATCTTGTTCGAGAAAGAGATGTCGCCTCGAAACAGTTCATTCAGCGAATCCTAAAAGAAGGACGTATCCGCTCTGTGGCACTGCAAATGAAACTGGCTAGGCACCTTCTAGATGAAAAAATTCTTTTCCTATCTAATGGGCATAATTCTCGGGATCTTTCTGAATTGGTCGAAGAGCTCAATCTTTACGTCGGCGGTTCTTCCCAGCTGAAGGATGACTATCTAGAGGAGATCTCCTGGAAACTGCGCGTGCACAAGGAAGCTGAGTTAAGTTACCTAGAGTCAGAGAAAGCGCTCAACTGGCGAAAAGCTAACCCGATTCTCATAAATTTTTTATCAACTACGGAAGCGGCTATGCGCGATATGAGTGCTGATGTCCGCATGGAATTAGTGCGAGCACTCGCGAATCCGCGAACATTGGAAGCGCCACTATCATTTCAACGACACGTCCATCAGGTTGTTCGTCGCATGTCGAAAAGCGCCTTGGCTTCGAAATTTGGTGACGGATCCAGTCGTGACGAAACCCTACAGTTTGAAAGCCTCCGAAGCGAGTTAAGTGAACAGATCATCAAATCACTGGAGTTTTTTCTTCTAAATTCAGGCGCCTTGGAACGAATTCCCGTTGTGGATTTATTGCTGAATGTCGGGGCCGATCCCATAATCGAGAGCTCCTCGCTCCTGGACCGAACCTTGGTCGAGATTCTTGAGCTGAAGCCGGGAACTAGCGGAAGAATCGCTTTTGAGGCCTTTATGAATTCAATTCCTCCACATGAACGCTCGATCAGTCTGGCCTATCGAATCTGTTCCGCACAAGAGAGTGGCGATGGACTCAAAGAGAGTTTTGAGGTTTTTCGAAGTCCGGGAAAAAAGGGCGGACAGCTTGCCTACTTCCTGCGACTCTTTGGAGAAGAACAATCCGAGCGCCTGGGGGATCTCAAGGATAACGCGCGACCGATGACAAAAGCGCAGGTCGTAAAGATCCTCAAATCGCGTCCCGACGATTTTCAAAAAATCGAAAGTATCGACCGCATTTTAGGAAGCGCAAGTTTAAAGACAGTTGTGCTTATTACTTTGAAAGATGGCCGGAAAGGCGCAGCAGTTCTCTTGAATCCTCATGCTCGCGAGCAACTTACTAGTATTATGCTTTTTGCGAAAAGCTACGTTGAGGAACTGAAAAAATCCGGACTCTCTGCGCAACTTAACCTGGCCGATCAGCTGATTCGTGCCCTTGACGAGCAGCTTCTGATGGAAGTGAGCATGTTGATTGATGTTCAAAAAACAAAGATTGCAGCCCCTCTGTATGAAAAGCTCAATCAGGAAATGTCGACCGATCTAAACGGGTGGAAGTTTAGGGTGCCGCGGCTTCTCGAGGATTTTACGGTCAGTGATGACGGATACTTTATGGAATTCGCGGATGGAAAATCTCTGGACGAAATCGAAAGTCCGGAGCTACGAGAAAAATTAGGAGAACACATTGTCGATTCTTCTTTGCGACTTCTATTTCGCCACGGACTGGCCCGCCCCGATCCCCATGATAAGAATTTTATTTTTAACGAAGCCGACAAGACGATATTCCCTATCGACTTTGGACAGGACGAGATTTTTTCGCGAAATCTTAGCTTCGGACCAAGTGAAGTGCATGACATTGCGGAATTTTTTCGTGCACTGAATGAGAAAGATGCCTGGAAGGTACTAAGGCACTCAAAAGGCTTCATGAAAGCGTCCTCGCATCAACCTGAGATCACGAACGAAGTAGTTCTGGCGGTTAATCAAATCCTTCAGCAAAACGACAATGTCTCGGAGAGACTGATTCAAGTTAGCGAGTCCTTAGCCTCCCGAGGATTCCAATTTCACTACAGATTTCTGCTTGGAATTTTCAAGGAGTTTCTGATTTTAACACGAGAAAAAAATTATCCTGGTTCCACTGTTTTTCAAAGTCTAATGAGGCGCGAGATTCGCCGCACACTCATGAGAGATCCGATCCGCAGTTTAAAAAACCAATGCCAAGATTACTTTAAGAAATCCACCAACTAAAAAACCAGCGACAATGCTCCGGCAAAACCGATCGCTCGAGGTCGGCCGACGGCGCCGAGATCCACCACCCACGCACTGCCGCGACCCAAGAAATCACCCGTTACAGAAATCCCCAGGCGCGCCAAAGCAAATGAAGGTTTGATTGTACCTTCCATATTTGAGTACATGGCCTTCAGGCCTCCCACACCGATGGAAAGTCCGCCGGCTAAATCGGGATTGTGAACCCAAAAATAGCGAAGGCTCAAGAGCGCCCCAAAACTGGCGAAATTAAGCGCGGTCTCTTCGGTACCGCGATAACTTTCATGGGCGATGAGTAGCCTTAAATCTGCGATCAGATTTTGGGTGGCGTCTTTGATACCCAATTCCTGACCAATTCCAGGGCCAAAAACAAAACTTGTGAAACTGGCTCCCTCTTCACCAACCAGTTCTGTTTGATAAGTTCTTCCTGCCCAAAACTCGAAATTGAAGGAATAAGTCTTCTCAAGCGCCAAAACATGATGGAGTCGCGTCAATTCTGAAGGTGAAGGTTGATATTCAACCGCAGGGAAGGGGGGCGGCTGGATATCTGCCAAATGTTCCTTCATGGCCCATCCGTAAATGCCTTCCGATATCCGTACCCAATACCACTTACGATCTTCACTTTCTGAAATGATCACCAACTCATAGCCCTCGTTGATCGTGGATTTCACGGGTGCGCTTTCCGACGGATCTGTCCGTGTGTCAAATTTATGACGGGCGTAAACGGAGCCGATGCCTTCGTCGTCGGGAAGCACCAAATCGTCTCCATCGGCGCAATGCGCAACCCGCAATGCGAACATAAGGGCGAAAAAGATAAAGGACTTAAGCAGCACTTCCGATCAGTCTTACATGGATATTGGCGGCGTCAATCGCATTAAAGCCTTTCTGGGCATGGGACTTGATCCCAAGCGATCGCGCGTGGCGCCGTCCAATGAACAGCAGGGGCAGAGGCAAGCAAAGCAAGATCAAAAAGATCAAGGCTTCGACATGAGTGAAGAACAAGTCGACCAGGCTTTTCTTGCTCTTCTCTCCAGTCTTGAGGGCAGCGGATTGTCGGCAGAAAAAGTCGTTGAAGGTGGCGATATCTTTTTCATCGTGAAAAATCCAGAAGGCGAACACGTTCGGCGACTGGGAGCCCGAGAAATTAACGAACTTTATTTTAAGCGGAAAATGGACCCGCAGCCTGGAAACATTCTCAAGCGAAGTGCATAATCGCACTTCATGAAAAATATTCTATTTCGAAATCTCCACATCATCGTCGGCGCACTCTTTGGACTGATCGGCACAACGACCCAAGCACAAAACTTTCGACCACTTCCCGAAAATATGAAATTCGAGTATCAGGATTTCGAAGGGACAACGCGATACAAATGTTCGCATAGTTTGGAAAATGCTTTGAGCCAGGATTTTCTGGTCGATTGTCATGATGAGCTGGGTGCAGTGAAGCGCCGCTACCGCGTGCATCTTTGGGTTACTGCCTATCACCGACAAATCAGCCCCAAACTCAGTTTCGAAATTCTCTACTGGCTAAGTGACCTTAGTAATAACGTAGTGGAAGGCAGTGGAACTACGACCTGGGTCAATTTAAAGGACGCAGCCAATCTACACTCACTTTATTTAAGTCAGTCGGTAGACAAAAATTCAGCCGGGCTGAATTTGGAGATTTTGATTCCCTAGGCCTAGGAGTTCTAATCTTCCGATTCAGAGTTAATTTTTTGGCGCCTTTCCCCGAAAAATATTCTCTGTGGGATAATGAAGTGATGATCGCCTTAATCAAACTCGTAGAAAAAATGTTTTTCTATATTCTGATTTTTACCGCCCTCGGCCAAATTCCATTTAAAGGCAAGAATATCGAGCGCCACTATCATGATTTTGTGAACTCAGAAGGTTTTCAAGATTTCTTTTGGACTCTGGCCTATCCCGTGTCTTGGACCGTCGAGAAGAGCGCAAAACTTGTGGGCATCAAAGTCGAATTGCCCGAGGCCAAAAAAGAAGAAAGCATGGCTCGCTGATCGCAAGCCACGCTTCCATTAGCAGATTCTAATTTAGCAAGTCTTCGCTGAAACGATTTACTGCATGCCTGGAGTCAATTGGCGCTGACTCCCGAAAGCTGCAGGAGCTCGGCCTTGCTGATGTTGCGCATTCCCGCGGTGGTTGGGATCCACCTGCATCGCGCCACTCATTGCAATGCGACTGCAAATCTCGCGGTTAGCGGGATCATCGCAATTACAAAGAGGCATTGCGGCGCGGCTGCGATCAGTAAGTTCGTTGGCCGAAGTCACCACAGGTGCAAAGGCAACGATCGCAAGAAACGCAGACAGGACTTTGATTCTCGTTTTCATAGTTCTCTCCCCAAAAGGTTAAAAAGCCTTTGAAGGAGTAGATGCAGAGTCCGTGCCAAGCCCTAATCGGATCTTAACATAGTCTAAGTATCTAAATTTATGCCATTTTGGAATATTCAGGAAGCCGGCCTACTGTCGAAGTTTCGAACAGATGTTAAGGATCGGTTAGGCAGTAGGGTCAAGAGGCCTTCCAAACGCTGATTTTATTTGTTCCGCCTTTCTTGCTAAAATTTTGCCATGAATTCCCATCGTATCGCGGTTTCTGTGGTGATCGGTGGAGACTATGCTCCACTACAAGCCGAATTACAGAAGCTCTACCTCCGTGATCTCGAATCAAATGGGATGAAGATATTCTTGACGACCGAGTTAAATCCCGACGTCTTAAATTGGTCCTGGGCAAAAGTGCATCGAATGAAACAGTTACTGCTGAATGATTTTGACTGGGTATTATCGCTGGATGCCGATATTTTACCGGGCTTTGAAAATGGACTATCGCGCGCAGTAGAAAGCGTGCTGAACTCTCACAGAATAAGCGGAAATGAAATCTTCCTATCTCAAGATTACAACGGGATTTGTATGGGCTTTTGGATGATGAAGAATGGCGAGCGTGCCCAAGAAACTGTCCAGGCCATGCTTGATCTCGGTCAGATCGACAATTACTTGGAATTCGATACCCGCGACACCTGGGAACAAAATACTTTCAAAAAACTTCTCAAATCTGACACCCGCATCGGAGAAAAGCTAGAACTCATCCCCGAGTCCGTCGTCGCCAACCCGCGAAGCCGCGGCCTGCGAACGTTGCCCTGCTGCTACCATTTTTGGGGCAATTCGGGAGTGGATAAGCTGCAATTAAGATTCACTGAATTTCAAAAGTCTCCCGAAAAATTTCTTAAAGATTGGCAAGTCTTGGAAAACTAATACGGAGGCGGCACCACAGCCCGTAGTGCACCCCCCTCAATCAGTTGAATTCGCCGCTTTTGTAGCGGGCCCAGTACTCGTCCAATTGGCGTTTCACTTTACCGGACAAAATAAAGACCCCGAACATGTTGGGGAATGCCATCGCTAGAATCATCAGGTCACTGAAATCCAAAACGTTGGCCGCCGATATGGTCGCGCTAAAGAAAACGATGACGACAAACCCGATCTTGTAAATCATGGAAGCTTTTTCGCCGAACATATAGGCCCAGCAACGCTCGCCATAATAAGACCACGAAATCATGGTCGAATAAGCAAAGAGGGCGACCGATAGGCTCAGGACATATTTAAAAAATGGAATCTTCTCGCTGAAGGCTCGGGAAGTCAGACCCGCGCCATTCGCATTCGCAATCAAATCGGAATAAGCCGGATTTTCGTAAGCTCCCGTGATCACAATCACAAGTGCTGTCATCGTACAGATCACGATCGTATCAATGAAGGGCTCCAGCAATGAAACAAGACCTTCGCGAACAGGGAACTTTGTTTTTGCTGCAGAATGCGCGATTGCCGCAGATCCCACACCCGCTTCGTTTGAAAAAGCGGCGCGCTTGAAACCCTGGATCAAAACGCCCGCGATACCGCCGTAAATGGCATCAGGCGCAAAGGCTCCGCCGATGATTTTTCCAAATGCGGCTGGCACCATCGCTGCGTCACTAACAATAATATAGAGACAAGCCAGGACATAAATTCCACACATGAAGGGAACAATCACTTCCGCTGTTTGCGCGATCCGCTTGATCCCGCCGATGATCACGATCCCGGTGGCGATCGCCATAATCAAACCATAAACCCACTTATGCTCGCCAAAGAAAGGAATGGCTTCTTGGACCGCGCGTAGCGATTGGTTGACTTGGAAGGCGTTTCCACCGCCTAGGGATCCGCCGATACATAGGACACAAAAAATGATCGCAAGAACTTGGCCGACTTTTGCAAAGCCCATTTCTTTCAATCCGCGCGATAGATACTCCATCGCACCACCCATGATGCGGCCATCAGGTCGAACTTCCCGATACATTTGAGCCAGGGTACATTCGGCAAATTTTGAACTCATGCCAAGAAAACCGGCCACGATCATCCAAAAAGTGGCCCCCGGGCCTCCGATCGAAACGGCAATCGCAACACCCGCGATATTTCCCAGACCAACCGTCGCAGAAAGCGCCGAGCTCAAGGCCTGAAAGTGAGTGACGTCACCCACAGAGTTTTCATCGCTGTATTTTCCGCGAACAATTTGAAGCGCGTGCTTGAAACCCCGAAGACTGATGAACTGCATTCTCACGGTAAAATAGACGGCGCCCACGATCAGCCAGACGACCGCAAGTGGCATACTGAAGGAGTCGGTAAAGGGGGCAAAAACATTGGCGAAGAGAACACTCGCGACCAGACCGTTGAGTGAACCTACCCAACTGTCAAAAGCCGCAAAAAGTCCGACCCCACCGGAGGAGTCTTGCGCCCAAATAACTTGTGAAAAACAAAAAGAAAAAACTGCGATGCATGTGCGGAGAATGCTCATCAATGAACCTCTTAAAAATTACGTTAAAGTTAAAGTGCAAAATTGTCTAATCGAGGACCTTAAGAGTCGCAAGGTTTCTTGGGCTTCCGGGAGCCAACTCAAGCAATTTCATTTTGCGAGCTCGGAAGTGAATAGCCGCATTTTTCGAAGTGATTCGGAAAACTTGACCGGATTCCACTCGCTCTAAGCACTGGCGAATAACCGTGTTTTTTTTATGTGAAAAACAGCCGTTCATCCACAATACGGCCTCGCGATATGCACGGTAATCGGGATTTTCGATTTCGTCAGGGCCCTGATAGTCAGAAAAAGGAGAGAGGAGGCTCTTGGAAATCCAAATTCCATTTTTCGCTGTGAGCGAATCCGGCGAGAGCCAGCCTTCGGTCCCTAGCACAGCCCGGGCATAACTGAAGGATTTTAACGCCTCTAGAAACCAAAGGGCTCGCTGACTATTTTGCGAAGGCATGACGATTAGCTGCGGCTGAAGCTTCTTCAAAATTTCCTTAAGCGAATCAATCTCTGGGCTGCGCTCGGAATAGACCCATTTTTCCAAACGTTTCTTGGAATTTTTTGAAAGATGCCCGCGGACCTGACTTTCGAAACCGAGTGCAAATTCCGTGTCCTCTGAATTTGCATCGGAATGGACCAGGAGAATGCGAGGGAAACGCTCTCGCGCCCACTGAGCCGCCACTTCCCCCTCTTTTCTTGAGGGAAGACGAAAGGAAACAACTCGAATCCCCTCAGTCAGCAAAGAGGCATGAGACGCTCGGGGGAGGATGACTGTGACCTTGGAATTGCGTGCTGCCATCAGGAGCGCTTTTGCCTCAAAATTGCCGAGTGCTGCCAAATAGGCCGGTGTGGGGTTCAGTTCCTGAGCCTTTTTCACTTCTTCATATACAGCTCGACTACCACCACTGACGTCCACGGGGACTAACTCATAATTCTGCTTATCCCCTAAATTTTTGAGTGTCTTTTGCAAATATTGCAGGAGTTTTTGATCGGACTCGCCATTATTTCCGCTAAGTTGCGCAAAAAAAGCGACTTTAGCTAAGACTTTTCGTTGAAGACGTGCAGAACTTTGCTGCTCTGCGCCTACTTCCTGATAGAAGAAGAGCATGAGGAGCACCCAGGAAAAAAAGCTTTTCACCAATCTCAATCGCATTTCGACCCTAACCGATAACAATTTAAGGTAGAGGAGCCGCTGGCACAACATGGGAAACTCAAATGAATCGAATGGAAAAAACTCATTGGTTGGAGAATTCTTGCTATCCCTGGCTCGAGCCCCCGAACCTGTTCAGGAAGCCATCATTATACTCGGTCTGCGGAAGATGGCGCCCTTTGCACGTGACCTGATTCATCCCTATCCGATGCTCAGTCACATGACCCAGCTTTTAAATAGCTCGACCGAAGGCAGCGATCCCACTAAGAAGTAGCCGCGAGTTCGCGAGCAAATGAAGTGGGATACTTTTTTTCGTCAAGCCTTTGATCATCTGAGACTGGCCCAAGAGCCCAGGGATGTTCCGCGCATAATTCCTCCCGCGCGCCGTGATGGCTACGCGAAGAGCTTCGACGAAACTCCTATTTTTTGGGAACTTCATGGGCCTGAGCCTAAAGACACCGACGCCCGGCCGATGATCTTTTGTTATGGACTTGTTTGCAGCATCAATCAGTGGCGCTCGCAACTTGAACGCTATTCAAAGACCCATCCCTGTATTGTCTTTGATTATCGCGGCCACCATAACAGCCCACTGCCTCTTGAATTAAAGAGTGTAAATCTGAGCGCTTTAGGCCGTGATGCTCTTGCGGTCTTGAACGCATTGGAAATTCATGGGCCCGTTCACATGTGGGGACATAGCATGGGCGTGAATGTCGCCCTAGAAGCGGCTTTAGCAGATCCCACGCGAATACAATCGTTAGTTTTATGCTGCGGAACTGCCGAAAGCCCCTTTCGCAACATGCTTCATCTTCCTTTTTTGAATCAGCTGATAAGCCCCATTCTGGAGTCTTCTGAGAAAACGCCTGAACCTTTTTATGCGATTTGGGATTTGGTACGCCTTCGGCCAGAAGTTCCTAAATGGATTGCACAATTGGCCGGATTCAATACAGACACGTCGACTAAGATTGATATCGAAGTCTACGCAAAAGCCGTCTGCGAGATTCGCTCGGAAACCTTCATCCAACTCATTCGAGAACTCAATCGTGGAGCTTCAAAACGCATTCTTTCCAGAATCAAAAGCCCTACTGCCGTGATCTCAGGTGCCTTAGACCACGTGACCCCGATCACTGAACAACAGGATCTTGCCATGGCTTTACCCGACGCCGTTTACTTTGAAATTCCCGCCGGATCGCACAACGTGCAACTCGATTTTGGTGAGTATGTGGGACTCAAGGTCGAGGGTTGGTGGCGCGAACGCTCGCTTTTGTGATAGCGTCTAAGGCAATGAAACGCAGTCTCTCTGGCATCAAACCGACGGGATCTCCTCACCTGGGAAATTACCTGGGTATGATTCGGCCCGCGATCGAGATGCAACATAGTTACGAGAGCTATTATTTCATTGCGAACTATCATGCTTTGACGAGCGTTCGGGATCCCAAAATCTTGAAGGCCGACACGCAAAATGTTGCCGCCCAATTTTTGGCCTTTGGACTTGATCCAAAAGTTGCCGCTCTCTACCGTCAATCGGACGTTCCGGAAGTCACCGAGCTGACGTGGTATTTGTCTTGCTGTGTTTCTCTCGGAGATCTTTTTCGCGCTCACGCCTATAAAGCCGCCAAAGACGCGGGCGAAGAGGGAGCTCTCAATCTAGGAACTTTTGCCTATCCCGTCTTGATGGCGGCCGACATTTTAATTTGTGATGCGGATGTGGTCCCCGTTGGGAAAGATCAAGTCCAGCATCTGGAGATGGCGCGCGCGATCGCGCAACGGCTGAATTTTTATTTTGGAGATGTTCTAAAGGAACCCAAAGAATTGGTTCGCGACACAGTGGCCGTAGTGCCCGGCGTCGACGGGCGCAAGATGAGCAAAAGTTACAACAATGGGATCGAGCCGCTTTTGTCCGGCAATGCTCTTAAAAAACAGGTGATGGCCATCACCACGGACTCCAAGGGACTCGACGATCCTAAGGATCCCGAATCCTGCACCATCTTTAATCTCTACAAACATTTGGCCACGGAAGCCGAAATTCAAGAGATGGCTGAACGGTATCGAAAAGGTGGCTATGGTTATGGCCACGCTAAACTAGCCCTATTGGAAAAGATTGAATCTCACTTTGCTCCCGCACGAGCACGCTACCAGGAACTCCTGAAGAAACCGAAGGACATTGAAGATGTCCTACAAGATGGGGCCAGAAGGATCCGGAAAATAGGCCAAGAAGTTCTTGCCCGATGCCGTTCGGCTGTGGGAATCTCTTAAGAGATGGAAAAAGTCACGGTCGCCCGTCCGATTCAAAATCCTCTACATCGCGTAGTGATTTTGGGCATTTCGTCGGGTTTTGGCCTGGGTCTCATTCCGAAGGCCCCCGGAACCTTTGGCTCACTTCTGGGCATTCCTCTTGGACTCCTTTTGTTGCAAGTCCCCCCCTGGATGGCGGCCTTGATCGTAATTGCTATCATCGCGGTTTCAGCTCCGATGGTTCAACGTGCCAGTCAGCATTGGGGAAAAAGCGATTGCCAAAAAATCGTGTGGGATGAAGTGATCGGTCAGGGCATTGCCATCCTAGGTCTACGCCCAAGCCTCAGTGTTTCCCAATGGTGGGAAATGCGCGGCCAAGATTTCTTGATTCCAGAGATTCCTTGGCTCATTGCGGCTTTTGTTGCCTTCAGAGCCTTTGATATTTCGAAACCTTTTCCAGTGCGCTCTTTTGACGAGAAGGACTCGGGCTTCGGCGTCATTATGGATGATGTGGTCGCCGGCCTTTATGCCGCCCTTTTGATTTGGGTCCTCTACCGCATCAATTTGCCTATCTAAGCACCGATTTAATTGCAGCGTCTTGCTTACCATACAAAAGTATGGTTCTATAAAAATTAGTGGCTGCCCAGCATTTAACGAAGCTTGGTCCAAGAATTGCTTCGGGGCAGGGCAGAACACACAAGTGAGCGGACAAATTGATCCCCGAATTTGGATGTGTTTGTTTAACCGTCTTGGGGGTCAAAGAGACTTCCAGACTCTTTAGGAGGATAGAATGAATAACGAAAAACAAAAGGCTCTCGAACTTGCCCTGGGCTCGATTGAAAAACAATTCGGCAAGGGGGCCATCATGCGCCTCGGTAACCAGGACGGCATCCAAGAAGCCATCAAAGTTATTCCGACAGGCTCACTCGGACTCGACATCGCCCTGGGCGTTGGCGGTCTTCCTAAAGGTCGTATCATTGAAATTTTTGGGCCTGAATCCTCTGGTAAAACAACCATTGCTCTACAGACAGCAGCTGAATGCCAAAAACAAGGTGGCACAGTGGCTTTCATCGACGCAGAACACGCTCTTGATGTGCATTATGCAAAAAAATTAGGCCTCAAAGTCGAAGACGTTTTGATTTCGCAACCCGATACCGGTGAACAAGCCCTAGAAATTGCCGATGTCTTGGTGCGCTCGGGCAGCGTGGATCTCTTGGTGGTCGACTCGGTTGCAGCCCTTGTCCCACGTGCGGAAATCGAGGGTGATATGGGTGATTCTCATATGGGTCTTCAAGCGCGCCTGATGAGCCAAGCACTTCGTAAACTCACGGCCTCCATCAACCGAAGCCAAACGACCCTGATTTTCATCAACCAATTGCGCATGAAAATTGGTGTGATGTTCGGAAACCCCGAGACCACCACGGGCGGCAACGCATTGAAGTTTTACGCGTCTATTCGCCTGGATATCCGCCGTGTTTCCCCTATCAAAAACGGGGAAGAAGTTGTGGGTTCACGCACACGCGTAAAGGTCGTAAAAAACAAAGTGGCACCTCCCTTCCGTCAAACAGAATTCGACATGATGCACGGACAGGGAGTTAATCTCTTCGGCGAGCTCATTGATCTGGCGACCGAAAAGAAGATCATTGAGAAAAGCGGATCTTGGTACAGCTACAAAGCTGAGCGTATTGGCCAGGGTCGTGAAACTGCGATCGAGTTCTTGAAGAACAATCCTGATCTAGCCAAAACAGCCTTGGCAGAAGTTTATGCTGCCTATGGCATCGTCCAAAAGGGAGCTTCGCTTCCGGCTACGGCTACGGCTACGGCTGCAACAACTGAGAAGAAAGCTGCCGCTGCTCCTGCTGAAGCCGAGACGCCTCCGCCAGCAGCAAAAGGCTCCAAGAAAACGGGCCCACAAGCAACAGCCTGATTCTTCTGAAAAATTATCTAAAAAAGGCGTGCCTCAAACTGAGGCACGCCTTTTTTTCTTCCAAGCCCCAAAGCAGATTCCATGGCTTGCGAGCCCGGTGATTGAGTTCTAGAAGGGTTGCCAATGGATTTTTTGAGTCAAGACAAGCTCCAGGGGCTGATTCTCTTTCTTCCCCTTTTTGTATTGTGCCTCAGCATTCATGAATTTTCCCATGCATGGATGGCCCAAAGACTCGGCGATCCCACGGCAAAATATCTTGGACGCCTAACTCTTGATCCTCGTGCGCACATCTCGGTTTTTGGAACGATTGTTTTTCCCATGATCGGCTTTCTCTCCGGAGGCTTTCTTTTTGGTTGGGCAAATCCTGTTCCCGTAGACCCCCGACACTTTCGAAATCCCCGACAGGGAATGGCAATTGTTGCGGCGGCCGGTCCGGCCAGCAACGTCATTCTTGCGACCCTCTTTGCGATGGCTCTGGGAATTGCGACACGCATGGTTCCCGCACATGAATTCAATGCTGCGACTGGTTTTTGGCCAGCCTTCCATTCAATGGTCCAATTGGCCGTTGTTTTGAACCTCTTCTTGGCATTTTTTAATCTGCTGCCCATTCCCCCACTCGATGGATCACGCATATTGGCTGGCCTGGTCAGCGAAGGAACTGCTCAAAAGATTGATCGATTGGAACAAATGAGCTTTTTCATCCTGCTAATTCTTCTTTTCACCGGAGTCCTTCGCTACCTTTCTATCCCAGTCTACGTCTTCGGAAACTTCCTCTTGCAGCTCTTTACATAAATAGAGAGCAAGCAGGGTGCTTTCACAGAAGCTACGAATTTATATCTCTTGATCACAATACAGGATTGCTATTCAGGCACACCGGCTGGCCTCAACCCGGCGGCGAAGTAGAGATTTCTTTCTTTGCACTGAGTTGCTCGCCTTGGGGCAGTGATCAAGAGATATAAATTCGTAGCTTCTGTGAATGAACTCAGGTGCTCTACTTTTTAAAGAGATGCTTCTTTTTAATGTGGGAGCTCGATTTTTCAGGGGTGGAAAACTCGTCGTCTTTTGGAAGGCATGAATAGAAAAGTAGCCTCTCTGGACACGAATACAGGGCGGGGAGGTTTGTGTGCAGAAAAGAACACGCCTACGCCGCCGGGTTGTGGCATGCCGGGGCCAATAAAGAGCTCCCCTGTATTCGTGTCCAGAGAGGCTACTTTTCTATTCATGCCTTCCCCCAGGCACGCGCCTTCCCGCCCCACAAAAGCGAGATTCTCTAATGATATCGCACAGCAGCAGCCACGGCTTTTGACTCGCCCCGCCTCGCGCTGCGTGCTAGATCTTGTCATTCTGTGGTGATGGAAAATTCCGAAAAAGTTCCGGCCTTTTTAAAGCGGGGCGGCAACGTATTGATTGATTGTCGGGTGCAGCTTCCTGATTTCGAAGGACCACTCGATCTGCTGCTTTATTTGATCAGAAATCATGAGCTGGATCTGGTGAATTTGCCCATCGCTAAAATCACCCGCCAGTATCTCGATTACCTGGATTACATGCGCGAGATGAATCTAGATTTAGCGAGCGAGTATCTGGTGATGGCCGCGACGCTCACCTATCTTAAGAGCCAAGCGATTCTACCCGTCGAAGCCGAGGACACGGCGACAGGTCATGATCCTCGAAGCCAACTCATTCGGCGACTTATTCAATTGAAGTGCTACAAAGAATTGGCCAATCACCTGAATCACCTTCCGCGACTTTATCGAGATGTTTTTGTTTGCAGAAACACGGGCGCTGATGAAATCGAAGCGAGCCTTGAAACAGAAGTCGCTCTCAGCAACCCTTTTCAGTTAACGCAAGCCTATCGCGCGATGATCACGCGACAGAAAACTCATGTGCACCAAATTTATATGGAAGAAGTTCCCGTCGCAAAATCTGTCGAACGCCTGTCGACGCTTTTGGAAACCCAGCAAAAATACAGTTTCCAAGATCTACTTCCCGAAGTCTGCAAGGCTCCGGATTTCGTGTCGACCTTCCTAGCGATTTTGGAGCTGACGCGCATGCAGTTCACTTCGATACACCAAGATAATGCTTTCGGACCGCTTGAAATCGAACGTCGTGTAAATGTGGAAGACATGTCACGCGCTAATAATATGATTCGAGGCTTGAGTTGGGGCTGAGCCCTCAAACTCCGGTGATGTAATTGATTGGAAATAAAGATGGCGAAAAAAAGAAAAACTTTTGAAGAAGTAGAAACACTCGAAGCTCTTGTCGGTAGAGTAGATGACAAAGCGGCCGATGACGTGATCGAGCTAAGCACCGAAGAATCCGCAATTGCAGAAACTGCTTTGGACTCGGATTCTGCAGTTGTAGAGCTGGCAGAAGCGGAAGTGTCCGATGAGTTTAACGCTGAGCTCGTCGCTGCTTCTACTGAAGAAACAGAGTTGGCTACTTTAGCGGAAGACGTCGAGAAGCAAGAATCCGATTCTAATGCAGCAACCCAACTAGTCACGGATCGATCCGAGATTAAACGTGCCGTCGAGGCGATCATTTTTGCATCTCCCAAGGCAGTTTCCGCACGCAGAATCAAAGGCCTTCTGACTTCGAATAATTTCGACGTTCAGGGCCTGGATGAAGTCTTAGAAGAAATTGAAAAGGACTACGCCGATCGCGGCTTTAACTTGAAGCGGGTCGCAAATTCCTGGCAATTCCGCACCAATCCTTCTCAGGCGGACATACTGCAAAATCTCTTAGAGGATCGTCCTGTTCGTCTCTCACCATCGGCACTGGAAGTTCTAGCGATCGTTGCCTACAAACAGCCCGTAACACGCGCCGAAGTCGACGCCGTTCGTGGCATTGACTCCAGCCACTTGACCCGTGGCTTGATGGAAAAGAACCTTATCCGTTCAGAGGGGCACGCAGAAACTCCCGGCCGCCCCATCCTCTTCGGCACGACCCCCTATTTCTTAGAAGTTTTCGGACTGGATTCACTGGATGATCTGCCCAGTGCGGAAGAATTCGAAAAAGAACTCGCCGTCACTGGTGACGCTGACGGCGAAGGCACCGTCTTGGTGGGTGATGCCGATGAACTTTTGAGTGGCGCCGACTTCCATGATCGTAGTTCGGGTTTGCCCGCAAATCCGGATCGTGGAAGCTATGATGAAACGTCCGAAGAGTCCGTTCACGCCGCTGATTTTGGTGTCGCCGAACGCGCTCTGACTGAAGCTGAGGCTTAATGAAAATTCGTTTGCAAAAAATTCTTGCTGACCAGGGCATCGCGTCTCGGCGCGGCGCCGAGGAGCTGATTCGCTCTGGGGAAGTCACGATCAATGGGAAAGTCGCCCGCGTCGGAGACAAAGCCGTGGCCGGCGTCGATCATATTAAGGTCGCCGGAAAATTGATTCACTTTAAATCCGCGAAATCCGTTTACGCGCTTTTCAAACCGCGTGGCATCGTCTGCCAATTGTCCGAGACTGCCAAAAGTGCGGATGGTTCGATTTATGAATTTATGGGCGGTATCCGCGAAAAAGTGATCCCGGTCCCCAAACTCGACAAAGACGCCGAAGGCCTTGTTCTTCTGACCAATGACGGGGAACTGGCAGAACGCCTGAATCGCGGCAAATTCGAAGTGCCGAAAACATTCGAAGTGAAAATCGATGGCACGATCGACGAATCCCGCAAAAAACGTCTTTTAAAAGGGATGGAAGTCGAAGGAAAACGCAGTCGCGTGAATGAATTGAAGACCCTGCGCACGAGCGAGGGGAAACAATGGGTTGAAATCCAAACCACGGATTCCCAGAATCGACGGATACGAAAAATTTTTGAGAGCGTCGGTCGCCCGGTCGACAAGGTTCGCCGCACTCAGATTGGCGATATCAAATTGAGTGGCCTCTCGCGCGGCCATTATCGAAAACTTCGCAATGATGAAGTGAAGAAACTCTACGCTTTTGTTGGTTTGACATGGACGGAATAAAAATGAAATCAATTTATACCTACCTGATTCTTTCATTGGCACTGTTTGCCTGTTCCTCGACGGATCTAAAGGATTCCGAGAGCCCCGAGGTTATTTATAACGAGGGCAAACGCCTTTTGAATGAACGCGACTTCCTGATCGCGGATGAATATTTTTCCGAAGTGCGCCGCCGTTTCCCGCAAAGTCGCTTCGCCGTTTTGGCGCAGCTAGCGACTGCGGACCTGGAGTACGAGCAGGAAAATTATTTAGAAGCGGCTACGATTTATGGGGTCTTTGTCGACCAATACCCACGCCATGAAGAGGCGGCCTTTGCTCAATTTCGACGAGCAGATTCCTATTTTAAATCGGCCCCCGAAAAGGTCGCACGCGATCAATCCCAGATCGTCGAAGCCATCTCGGCCAGCCGCGATTTTCTGCGCCGATATCCGCAATCACCGCTGAAGGAAAAAGTTTTGAAAATCTTGGAAAGTGGACGTCTTCGTCTTGCTCAGAAGGAAGCCTATGTCGCTGCTTTTTACGAAAAGAAGGACAAGGACATGGCCGCGCTGGGTCGATGGAAGGCTCTTAAAGATGATTATGATGATATTGGCGCACACTCCGAAGGTGCGGCTTTGTTAAAAAGAGCGGATGAGCGCATTGCACGTTTGGAGAAAAGGCTAGAATAATAGTGATGATGGAAGACACGGCGCCCGTCGATCAGATCAGTAACGAGTATCTTGGCCGGATTCAAGAGGCTCTAAGTCTGCGTGATTGGGATCGCCTGGAATCCTCGGCAAGCCAATGGCTCAAAGCCGACCCTCGAAACCCCAGTGCTTTTAAATGGCTTGCGCGGGCCAGTGTTGCTTTGAATAAAATTCAGCGGGCCGCCTATGCTTATGGTCGGCTCTTGGATTTCCAACCGGCAAATGCGGAAGCCAAAAAGTTCTTCGTCGATTATCCATCTTCGTTACAAGACGCGCCGGCAAGTTTGACAAAAAATTTGGCCAAAAAAGAGGAAAAGCCCGGCGACAAAGATCCCGATGAAGCCGCATTGATCAAACTTTTACCTAGCGAACGGCGTGAGATGTCTTTGAAAATAAGTGAGCTTGCAGCTGCCTTATTGGAAAAGAAGATTGCCCATCGCGCCGCAGATCTGTACCGAATTTCCTATGAATTGAATCCGGGTCCGGGATCTCTCCTAGGATGGGCTCGTGCCTTGCAGATGATTTCGAGCACTTCGAAGGCAGTTCAACTATTGAAAAACGAACTGCGCGGACAACCGAATTGGACAGCCGGGCGCCTACTTTTGGGACGTATACTTTTAGAGAGTGGTCAGGTGCAGGCCGCACAAAAGGAATGGCAAGTGGTCATTCGCCAAGAGCCCAATAATCCCGATGCTCTTGATTTGTTGAAGCAACTGGCACAACACACAACTGTATCGCTTTGATTGATCAACAACATCTCACCAAAAATCATCTTGCCAAGCCATAGCGCTCATTAAACTGGAATCAAGACCCAATGCAGTTTTTAGCTTTTGAAACCGCAGTGCGATTCGAGCCGCAATGAATTGGGGCACGTTTGGCAAGAGAGCCGGTTTTCGAAATAGAGTCAGGCGATAAGGGCTAAGGTTCATAGAGGATCCTCCTACAGATCAACAGCGCCTTTAAAATAACGACTTAGACACGACGCAACAAGAAGGATCGGTGACACTCCAGGTATAAAAGTGTCACTCTAAAGTAAGGAAGTTTAATCAAAGAGACATCATTCAGGGACCGCGGGGAAATATTCTCTTTTTTCTCCAATTTCATGCCCGGCGGGAAGCGTTTTGCCCACTTCACTCAAGGAGAAAACCGAAGCCGGAAGCTGCAGTGAATCCCGGAGCCGATCCATAGTTTGCGGGGCAAAGGGATAGAGAAGGATCATGAGATTTTTCAGCACATAAAATGCGGTGAAGAGAGCGTTTTTTCTCTCCTCCTCGGGATGCCGATCATCATGGGGTTTGTATTTCGTAAATAGACTGTTGATCAAACGCGCATAGTTTTCGATCGCCCCTAAAAGGGTAGAAGTGTCAGCCCGCTCCATTGCTTTTAAATAACGTCGCACAATCTGCAGTGTTTCGTTTTCAATGTTATCTATGAGTTTACCGTCGGGCACCCGCCCGCCGAACTTGGAATGCACGGCGGAAATTGGCTTTTCGAAAGCCGCATTCATCGGACCCGCAAGAAACTTATTTCGCTCTGTCAGGGTATTCAGGTCAAAGTTCGAGGCCTTTTCGGGAAGCGTTAGAGTTGCCAGAAAATAGCGGATTTGGTCGGGCGTAAACTTCATCTCATCTAATAGCTGATCGCCCATGAGAAAATTCCCCCGCGATTTACTCATCTTTTCACCATTAACCATCAAATGATGGCAGCCAAAGATTTCTCCGAACTGCAGGTCGCCATCTACGGGCTGTTTCTGAGGATCATTTTGTGTCCCCAGCCAAAGACTTCCCTGCATGAGGGTGTAGAAGAAAATATTATCTTGGCCCAAGAATTGGCTGATGCGCGACTCGGGGCTTCGCCAAAATTCTTGGTAACGATCAGGCTTTTCCCCGCGCGCCTTCAAGGCGACTTGAGTGAAGGCGATGGGCGCGATCAAGGAATCGGGCCAGACATAAAGAGTCTTCCCCTTCATGTCGGGATCTAAATCTTCCGGCAAAGGAATTCCCCACGCCACATCGCGCGTGATGGAACGATAAGCCCACTCGTCGACGTATTCCGTTTCGATGCCAATATTTTTTAGAGCTGCGCGCCCCGTCTCCATCTCTTCGCGTGATTCAAATTGCAAGGCAACTCGTTTACCGGGCGCATAGCGGGGTTTATGTTTCGGGAGCGATGCCTTAATGCCCTTGTAATCAGCCTCGCGCGCCTGATCGAAACGACAAGTCGGCAAAACCGTGCCCAGTGCTTCACTGATCACATTTTTTCGCCAACCGCGCTCTTTTCCCTTGAGCCAAATGCGCAATGGCTCGGCCACTTTCCACATGTCCAAATACCAGTGAATGGTTTCCTTCATCACGGGCACCGTGTCGCTCAGCACACTTTTGGGGTTAAGAAGTTTATCTGGCTCATAGTGCGAACCACAGCGATCGCACTCGTCACTATAAGCACTGTCATTTTCGCAAGTAGGATTGGGGCACTTTCCTTTTACATATCGATCAGGAAGAAAGCGATTCAATTTGGCATCAAACCACTGAAGACTGGATTTTTTCAGGAGCATTCCGTTTTTGTGAATTTTGCGAATGAAATCTTGGGCCAGATCTTTATGAATCGGAAAACACTCGGGCCGCGAAGTTCCCGTAAAAACGTCGACGCCGATGCCGTAGCGCTCGAGCGTTTTCTTTTGCTGCACATGAATTTCGTCAATGAACTCACGAATGGGCTTCCCGGCTTTCATCGCGGCCACTTCACTGGTGGAGCCGTGATCGTCGTTGCCGTTTACAAAAAGCACGTTCTCGCGACCGATCAACATCCCCATATAGCGCGTGTAAATGTCGGCCGGCATATGCGCGCCCGCCAAATGTCCGATGTGTAGTGGACCGTTTGCATAAGGCATCCCGGCCGTCACCACACAACGCTGGGGGCGAGGAAAGTCACGAATGAGACTAGGCAAATCTTGTGGGGCGCCGCGCGGATCGCTCATAGGCAAAAATATAGCCGGAGATCGGGTGCTTGGAAAGAAGTCGCGTTGAGTGCGGAGAAAGAAAGCCGCGCGTGCCCGTTGTATCTAGAAGCAGCCGCCAAAAAAAGTCCACAGTGAAATGCACCATCCTGATAAAGCTTGACTAGAATCAGCCATGAAAGAGAGGCGGGTCGATGAAATGCTTCACCAGCGGAATGTCTAAGAAAACCCTATGGAACGGTCTAATTTTTTGGATTTTTCTCGGCCCAGAATTTGGTCAGGCATCGGACGAAGAGATCTACGACTATTTCCGTCGCAATGAAACCGTTGCCGTGAAAACTACGGGTGGCTGTGAAACACTCTCTGAAGCTCCCTATCTTCTGAATTTAAAATTCGGCAGTGGCGCCCAGAAAGTCAAAGGCGCGGCGGCCACCGGGGCCGAAGATGACTATTGGAACTTGATAGGTGCCAGCGAAAAACAGATGTCGATCCATAAGAATCTTAAATGGAGTCATGGCACCCCAAGTCCGATTAGGATCAGCATTGAAAATCTTCCCTTCCTCGCGCGCTCCGGACAAAGCAACAAAGCCAATATGCGCGTGTTCAACGACTTTCTCTACTCGAACATCAACCTCCGCCAGGCGCCGACTATCAGAATAGAAAATATTCCGGCCGGTCTATGGGATATTTATTTGTACATTTACAAAGATCCGAGCAATAAAACGAAAGACTTTCATTTCGTCAGAAAATCACCGCTCCCCTGGGGCCTAGGCTTTCCAGCGCAAATTGAGTCGGGCTCGGTTGAAATCGATCAAAAACCGACAGCCTTGAAAATGATCTATTTGCGCGAAACTTGGGCCGGGATGGGGAGCCAATTCGAAATCAGCTTTCCGGCCGAAGTCATCAAAGGACGCGCTATGATTGCAGCCCTTCAGCTTGTGCCGGTCCCGCGTGAACTGTGGTCATTTTCATTCGATGAAAAGCACTTCGATCGACTGCTCGAATTGAATCCGAGGTTCCGCCAAGGGGTCGAGAAGTATCACTCAAAGGCCGTGAAGCCGAAAGGCCATTTGGAGAAAAAGTTGGAGGCCATTTACTGGACTGTGACGAAGAAAAAAGTAGCTCGGTATTTTTTCGATCGCTTTTTGAAACGGGATGATCTGCAATTCACAAGTATTGCCGAGCAGTATCAAAGCAAGGGCCAAAGATGTACAAGTCTCGGCAAGGCGACGGCAACCGACAAACCTGACCTCGCCGTCAAAAGGAGCGACGAAAAGGCGGAATCTCATGGAGAATCTAAAATTTCGACCAAAGGAAAGTATCCCCCGCCCGTGGAAAGCAGCCATATATTGTTAAACTGCTCGATCGAATGGTGCCCCTAATAATTTGAGAGCAATTCTAGGCCTTTCCCCCTACTCTGCTAGAATTCCTGGCATGCAAAACTTTCGAAAATCTTTCTTCTCTTTGGTTTTTCTTCTTTTAGGAACTTTAGGAATTTCCTCTTGGTCTAAGATGAAGGAAAGTTCGGTCGCCTCTAATCAATTCGGCATTCAACTCTATCGAAAAATTTATGGTGAGTCAGAACAAAACATCGCACTTTCTCCGCTTGGGCTGCATCAAAGCATGGCCATGGTGGCCGAAGGTGCCGGTGGCACGACCCTTACGGAACTTCGTCAAGGTCTTTACCTGGACAGAAATTCCCGCCAACTTGGAAAAACTGAATTTAATAAATCCACTGACGGCATAGAGCTTTTGATGCTGAATCAGATTTTCGCTCGCAAGGGCCGAATATACCTCCCCGCTTTTCTGAAAACCCTTAAGAGTGTCTATGCCGCAAAACTCGAAACGCTCGACTACGAAAAATCTCCCGAGGCCGCGACCCAACACATCAATCAATGGGTGATGAAAGCGACCAAGGGAAAAATCAGTGACCTCATTCCACCAGGTGCGGTGAAAAAAAATACCGAACTGGTTTTAGCGAACGCTGTTTATTTTAACGCAAAGTGGGCGAGCCCCTTCGAAGCTGCCGCCAATCAAAAGGGCGATTTTGTTTATAAAGGGCGCACTCCCGTTACCTTCATGAATCAAGGCGGCCAATTTTTTTATGCCGAAAATGAGCGTTTTCAACTTTTGGAAATGCCTTACGATCATCCATCATGGAAAATGATCGTTGTTTTGCCGAAAGGTGCTATTGACCTTTGTCGTTTTGAAGATGAACTGAGCGAGACTTCACTGGAAGCTCTTTTAGATAAGCGCCAAAAGCGCCGGCTACTAATCAGTATTCCAAAGTTTAAAATTGAACGTACTTTTGATCTAGAGACTAGCTTTCGGCAGATGGGAATTGCTGAAGCTTTCGATATGGATTTAGCGAATTTTTCTAAAATGCGAAAAACGCGGCCAGGAGAAAACATCTATCTCTCCAAAGTCATTCATAAAAGTTATTTCGCCGTTGATGAAGAAGGAACCGAGGCCGCGGCTGCAAGTGCCGCACTAATGGTAGCCGGATCTGCGATGCCCACCGAAAAACCGATTGTTTTCAAAGCCGATCGCCCCTTTTTCTATATGATTCGGGATGAATCAACGAATTCAATTTTGTTTATGGGCCGCCTGATGCGTCCCGATAGCGCTGACCTGAAATAAGAGTTGCCTCTCCAGGGCAACTTGAATAGTAGGAGCTGAAAAGCGAATATGATCAAAGTTAGAAAGACCTATCTTTTCGTGGCCCTGATTGGCGTTCTATTTCTAGGGATCGGATACTATGCATTCCGATATTTCGTGACCCCCGTTCACTTTGAAGACAAGAATTCAAACGGGATCTGGGACGACCTGGAAGAGTTCATAGAAATCACTGCCAAATCGCCGGAACAGAAGAAAGCCTTGGAGTTTTACCTGCAGAGCTTTCAAGCGATTCTATTGAATCCTGAGATTGATCTTGATGCGAGGCTTCGCAAGCCACCTGTTCCAACGATTGGAAAAGCTCGGGCGTGCCTCAGGAAAGCTTGGTCTCTGACGGGCCAGTTTGACGATTTGCCCAGCGGTGAAGACGCGATCCTGAGTAGTCCCGAACGAATCGCGGCTTATATGAAATACAACTCTAGTCTCAGTGGCGGCATGTATTCGCTTTGGAATGAGGAGCAGTGGGGCAGCCCATGTCCCTTTGAATTTTAGTGACGAGGTCTCGACTTTTTCTTCATTGCATTCTGACTTTCTTCGCGCCGCAGTTGTGGGCCGGCGGATATTTTTTAGGTCCACCTCATCCGGATTGTCCGGGAAAAGAAATGAGAACTGCGCTCTTTTTTTCGAATGGAATGTTCAACAGTTATGAGAGTGCCGAAGAGTCACTGAATGCCCTAAGTTTAGCGTATGGTGCGACTTTTGCGTCGTATGATGTCGCCTACAATTTCAACGAACCTCTTCATCGACAGCTCGTTCAAGTATTCTTCCAAAAGCTAGGAGCCACTCATAGATTTCTTTGGTCTTATTTTTCTCTTTTGAATGCTCCCGACTTCTTTGTTCATGCCGCAGAAAAAATGGCCCGCATGGTTACTGCACGACATTACGTTAACGATGAGGATTTGCGGGAACATGTTCGCAAGCTCAGTGCAGTACTAAAAAAAGATCTCGCAGTTTTAATAGTGGCCCATTCACAGGGTAATTTCTATGCTAATCGAGCATTTGAAGTCCTGACTGAACAGATCGGCGCCGACCCCGAACGAATTGGAATTGTCGGTGTTGCATCTCCGGATTCTTATGTGGCTGGGGGCGGCGACTATCGCACCTTGCACTCGGATCGCTTAGTCCGCTCAATTCCTCATTCGATGCCGGCAAACGTTCGAAATCAGACTGAAGGTAATTTAGATCATCAGTTCATACGGCATTATCTTAAAGGTGATCGTTCGGGGCCAGAGATATTAAAAATCGTCCTGGAGTCCACCCAGTAGTTAGAGATTGGGGGTCACCATTTCTACAGACCAGGAGCCGTGCACAAAAACCTATTGGCGATGAATCGCTGGATGGCCGAGTTCATGAAACATAGGCCAAAACGCACTTTGGAAATACGCGAGTGTTTGGCGATTTCGTTATTCATAAAACTGGAAATGCGCCTTGGAGAGGATTGCGAACTGCGAAGTCTACAGGGGATAAGGGAGATCGTGGATTGGGCAAAGGCAGAATGGCGCGATCCAGAGCGCGTCGGGTATCACGTCACGATTTACGGCATGCTTCAGCCGGGGATCAATGGAGTTATCGATGAGTTGCGCGCCCTTTCAAATCATCCCGAATGTAAATGGTCCGAAGAAAAAATCCGATTTTCTCCCACAGACGAAGATCTTCGTCTGGCCCTCGAATTCATAGCGCGACCCGACACTGCGGTGTGCGCCAGCAAATCAGACTGTTAGCTGAACCCCCATTATCGAGGCCCCCTCGCATTGACATTTCGCGTTCGAATCTGTCACGAAAAGCAAAATCTTGACGTGTAGTTTTAGCTAGGCCTCCCGATAATCAAGATATCGCAGCAAAAGAGGTGGCCTAGATGAAAAAATTTATCTTCTTAATAATCGCCGCCCTAACAAGTGGCTGCAGCGAACAACTCTTGAAACGGGGAGATGTGAATCCCGTAAACCTGGTAAAGGTCAGCGGTCGCGTCGTCCGCTACGATTGTCAGGGCAAAGTTATCTCTGACAAGACTGAAGTACTGCAAGAAGCGCGAAAGATGCTGGAATGGCGGCCGGAAGAAGAAGCCACTCTTTCGTCCTCAAAAATTTACAACACCACCACCCGCGACAGCGGAGTTCTTTATGGCAGCACAAAATTCGAAGTCTCACTGAAAAAGTGGGATCTCTTCACAACAAGAGTCATCGAAGGCATCAACGACTTTGAATACAGCTTTCATGTTTGCGAAGAATTCAGCGAGCAGCCCGACCCAGAAACCGGAGTGCACAGCTGCCTAAAAGAAAAATTATGGGAAGACGGCGAATTCCAAATCGACGTCAGCTACGAGGAGAAAAAACACAGCGGCATTACGGAGTATCGCCCTTCGGAAGCTGAGTGTGCGGAGGAAGAAGGGTTGTAGGCTTGAGTTGCAAAACTGCTTTGACAGCCAGCAGCCTTCTTGAAACACTTCGGATAGTTATTCAGGTTTTTTGGAAGAACTCGTGGCCGCCCGAGCATCACTTATCGGCAAGACAAAGACCAGCTCGACTGAAGTGCCCTGATTTTTTTCGCTCTTTATATTTATTTGCCCGTTCCAACGCTCCATGCATTGAAATGCATGGTACAGGCCGAGTCCGCTGCTTGAGGATTTACCAAAGCTGACTCCCTTTTTTCCAAGCTGACTAATGATATCAGCAGGAATTCCGGGCCCGTTGTCTCGAATCGACAAGCGTACCTTGGCATCCTCGATGTTACCTACGATCTCAATTTGTCCTGGACTGCGAGTGAATCTCTCGGCCGAATTGTTGAGGAGATTTGAAAGAATTCGCTTGAGCGTTTGTGATTCTGCGAATCCAAGCGTCCCATCGCCTCCGAATGAAGAGTTTATAGTGATCGCTAGTCCTCGCCACTCCAATTCTTTTTCCTTCAAGATCTCTGAAATAAGGCGCCGTATGGGAACTTGATCTGCCGATGAGGCGTTTGAAGTGGAATTTGCGCGCGACTGGGAAAAATTTCGAAGATTCGCTGTAATGGCATGAATTCGATCGATGGCCATCGTCAACAATTCGCGAAGTTCAATAAGTTTCGTATCGTCCAACTGAGCTGCAGTCTTAAGTGCCAACAACGGAGAACGAATGTCATGAGCTACCTGAGTGGCAAGTTCGGCAATTTCAGCCTCCTTCTCCAGCTGCCTGATTTGATCAAGCGCAGCGTGAACCTCTCCAATTAGCTTGTTCCACAGCGGGTCCTTGCTTTGAACAAGACTCTTTTCGTCACGAGTGCTGATTAGTTCAACCAACTCATGAATAACTTTCGTGTAGGCTCTACGCTCGCCGGCAATCAAAAATTGGCGGTATTTTTTTTCCATCATGTAGGCCCATAAGAAAAGCAAAAGCAGAGCAGAATTCAAAACGCCAAGGGTTCTGATCAAATTAGAATGATTAAAAATCAGCCGCACACGAGCCGCCACTAGCTGATCACCAATATCGAAAAAAACGGAATTTTCCTGATACAGGAATCCCGAAACCCGCCCGCCGGCGATTGTGTGACTCTCCGCCGTCCACTCATCGGACGAATAGGGTTCACCCAGGGCGACGGTAAGCATCAATACTCCGATCCACCCAGGTATCTACTAATTATCTTCAGTCGTTTCTGTGGATGGCGGTGGGGCTGCGCCTAGCTTGTAGCGATAGAAACCCATTTGTGGGTCTAGGTTGTTATCGATGAAATCTAGCGGCAATCCGTTTCCGATGAGTGTTCCAACATCTACCCAAGTGTTGAAGTCTTTGGTTTTTTGAATCGTGTATTGATAGCCCGGCATTGTGCAGGGGCGAAGGTCTGTTCCACAAGGAGACTCGGCCGTGTTGGACGTCAAAGACATGTGAATGGAATCACCGCCGGGGGCGGGAATCGCGTGCAACGAGCCGGACGCGCCTCGGACATATTGAAGGTTCGTGATATTCGGTTGTGGAACCCAGGCTTCTGATTTGACGGCCATTGCTTCGAAGTTTGTGTCCGGGTCGCCGGGATTAGCAGCCGCCCATTCACTTTGCGGTTGCAATCTTTCACTCTCGTCGATGATAGCTTGGCGAATTTTATAAACGCCCTTTTCATCATACGCGCGCCCGTTAGCCAGGATGTAGAGTGCAACAAGGCCGGCGACGTGGGGCGTGGCATAACTAGTTCCGATTCCCAGCGCATAACCTCGAGCGATGCCATCGGGATCTTTGCCTGAACCGGTTGTGGGAATTCTTACACCAGGTGCGGCGACATCGATTCCCCCACCTTGAGAGACAGGATAAATAACCGTCGGATCTGGGTTATCAGTTGGAAGCGGTTGTGGGATCTGGCTGTAATTGGATCCAAAATTCGGCTCCTCGTGCCAAAAGCGGTCCTTATGTATTTCAGTTCCCGTTTCAAATGTCGTGTCAATTGCGCTAACAGCCATGGCCTCGGGCAAAGACGCGGGAAGTGCATCATCTCCAGTTCCGTAAACCAAATCGGGGCCTGCGAGATCTCGAGCGTTGTTCCCGGCAGCGGCAACCACAACGACTCCGGCCCGAACGAGGCGTCGAATCATTCCCCGAATAGCCAGGATTGGCGCCCCATTTCCGTCGTTACCGTAACTGATATTTACAACCTCAATTTGAGCAGCATTTTGATAGACATAATCCAGTCCGCCAAGAAAGTGAGACCAGGCGTTCTCTGTCGGGGAAACAATTTTTATGTTCCACAAACGAACTCCTGCCGCAACGCCAACAACACCCAAACCATTATCACGAGCTCCGATAATCCCCGCCACAGCTGTGCCGTGGCCAAGTTCATCCGATCCATCATTCGTAAAGGGAGAAAAGAAGTGGCTAATGTTTAAGTCTTCGTGAGGGTCGATGCCGGAATCAATCACTGCCACATCGATGGGCATCTCATCTTCGAATGAATTTAAACGCGCCAAGGGAAAGTCCGTGATTCCCATTCTTATTAAGCCATTTAACGGTGGAATAACTGGGGTAGAGGCGAGTTCGCCGCCCCCATTTGCAATCGAGCCTCCGCCGAAATTTCTTTTATTGAAAGCACTCTTAGTGCGGTTGGAAATCTTTTCGTTTTTTACCTTGAAGGCGTTGATATTCATGGGACCATCGGGCTCGACCGCAAGAACGTTGTCCCGGTCTTTGCGAAGTAAATTGACTTCTTTTTCATCCAAATCTTGAACATAAACATTTAGCTTATCGAATCTTCGACGAGGGGCTGTCGAAAGTTTTTGAGAAATTTTCGAGTGCGGACGGCCTTCTTTCATCGTCACTATGTATCTTCGCTTCTGATTCGGCGTTTCGAGCGAGGACTTGGGACTTCTTAAAGTCGCAGCGGTGATCGACTTAAATTCACAAGACGAGAGCAAAAAAAATGTGCTCAGTAGCCCAAACTTCGCATTAGTGATTTTCAAGCAGCTCAAATTCTGTAGTTTCATCTTCCGCTCCACAAACTTATTCCGTCGACCGATGTAGGCCTGATCTAAACTCTTTAATAAAGGGTTAAATATGAAATCCGACTTAACGAAAACTTCTCAATTGAGAAATCTCTTAGAAAATTCAACGGATATCTAAACATTAAGAATATGATAAGAGAAATGACGCCTCGAGTCAAGTATTCCATATTACTATTAATCAAGGGAAAAGTTATGGCTGGGCAATTGCGCAAAAATTTCAGAAAACGATCAAGAAAATCCGATGGTTTTTCGATGATTGAGCTCCTAATAGGGGTGGCAATCATTGGGATAGTTGGAAGCATCGCAATGCCTGCCTACCGAAACTACACGGTAAGAGCTCGCCAAATCGAGGCGAAATCCAACCTAACGACAATTTATGCCGTTCAGAAGTCCTTCAAAGCAGAATTTGCCTATTACGCCGGCTGTCTCTCTACTATTGGCTATGAGCCATCCGGAGCTCGCCGCAACTACACTATCGGATTTAGTTGGGGCTTCACGGGTCATGATGTTTCGCCAACCCGATCGGTCGCAAATTGTGATACTCAACCAAGCTCGGGTGACCTCCCGAACCAAACTTGGTTTTTGGCCAACTCCTTTGTTCCCCCTGTTATGGGGCTTCAGTTCGCAACCAATGTTCAGATTCCAGCCGATTCCGGTGTCGAGCCCAGCCGATTCTTAGTCTATGCCGTGGGCCGGCCAGGCGCTTCGCCGACCTTTGATTATTGGAGTATCGACAACAAAAAAAATCTGATGATTTCCTCTGCGGCAGGCAGCACAAGCGGTGGCGTGACCATGGGGCCAGAGATTCCCCTCGATTAAAATTTGCTTCGTGACTTGATTTACCCGCACCACAGCTGTCGTTCTTCTGAAGCTTCGTTTATTCTAGTCCCTCATAGCGATGAAAATTCATTCTTGGAAAATTAGTCTGCAAATCTGCCTGCTCTTCTCCTTTTGTTTCTATGGCGTGGTTTACCGAGGAGACAAAGGCAGTCTCGAAAATCCTGATCTGATTAGAATGATCTATCAACCACTGGATAGCTTTTCGGGCTGGTTCACGGACTTGAAATTCAAGATTCGCGGTGATCAAAAAATTGAAAACAAGATCTTAATTGTTTCCATCGATACGGATTCGATTGAAAAGTTCGGGCGCTGGCCATGGCATCGCGATGTCTTTGCGCGCATTTTAGAAGAAATAAATAAATATGGACCAAAGGTCATCGGATTGGATTTGATCGCTGCCGAGAACGAAAAACGTCTACCAGAGGGCTTGAGACGGGATCTATCGGAACGTGGGCTCCAGGATCTAGCAGAAAAATATGAAAGTGATCCGGTTTTTGAAAATGCCCTTCGAAAAATTCGCGATGAACTTGTCATGGGAATCGCCAGCCTTCACAGTTGCCAAAGCACCCAGTCGGCCGACGCGTACGGATCCTCTTGTCCCAAGCTGGACGACGAATATGAAGTGCATTTTGAGGATCACAACTTCATGCGATTCACGCTTTCGGATTATGAATCCCCGCAATCCTTCGATCTTGAAAAGAGTCCTCTTTATATCTCCCGAAATCCTTTGATGAACAAAACGGAATTTCAAAACGCGGCCGCACATCTTGGATTGGTTGACATCAACCCAGATTCCGATGGAGTAGTTCGCAAAACAGTCTTGATCAAATTTGCGAATGAAAAGCCACTGCCATCTTTTGCAGTGGAAATCGCCCGCCATGTTTTGAAGGAGAAGCTCTCGTTAAAAATAGACGAGGAACAAAAAATTCAATCCCTAAAGTTTGCGCAGTCAGGGAAAGATATATTGATAAGCCCCTTGGGCCGGATGGACATAAACTTTAGGGGCTCGCCAAGCCTCATTCCACGTCTCAGCGTTGTAGACCTCATGGATGAAAACGATCGAGTTCCGGTCTTCACAACTTCAGAAAGCCGCGCCTTTCCATGTGAAAGCTGCGGCCCTATTGGACGGGTGCGAGGCCGAGCCCCGAAGGGTTATAGCATCGAAAAAGCCGAGCTACTGAAGGACGCGATCGTTCTCATCGGAACCACGGACCTTCAGAATGATCTTCGCCCGATTCCCAACCACCCCTTTGCCGCCGGGGTCGAGGGTCATGCCATGATTGTTGACAATCTGCTCTCCGGAGACGCCTTCAAACCATTAAACAGTTGGTCCTATGCTTTGATTATTCTATTTCTTCTTAGCATCGGGGGTTTTCTTCTTGGCGTGCTTCTTGATCCTCTTCCTTCCAACGCCGCCGTACTCTTGTCAGTTGGTGCCTTGGGTGGTCTTGCTGCAATTGATTTCGGATACCTCTTCCCACGCGGTGTAAATTTAAATACAGGTTTTGTTTATCTTGAGTTTTTCTTGATCGCATTTTTGGTGCTACTGAATAAATATGTGGCCGAAGAGGCCCAGAAGAAATTTATTCGGCGGGCATTTTCGCGTTTCGTCTCTCCGCAAGTTGTGAAAACGATCATCGATGATCCGAAAAAATTGAGCTTGGGTGGCGAGCGGCGTGAACTGACCGTTATGTTTTCTGACATTCGTGGCTTCATGCCCTTTTCAACCATTTTGGAACCCCAAGAGCTGCATGCTTTTTTGAACGAGTATCACGACACCATGACCCGCATTGTTATCGAGAAGGGAACCTTGGATAAGTATATCGGCGATGCGATCATGGCTTTTTGGGGCGCGCCTCTAGATGATAAAAATCACGCTCTTCATGCCTGTCAGGCAGCTTTGCGGATGGCCGAAGAATTGCGACGGTTGAATCAAATATTCGATAAAAAATATGGCCGAACGATTGGCGTGGGTATCGGCATTAACAGCGGGCCCTGCATTGTGGGTAACATGGGATCCAAGGACATTTTTTCCTACACCGCAATTGGCGATGACGTTAACCTTGCGTCGCGTGTGGAACGACTGACTCGTGTCTATGGCGTGCAGATTGTGGCCACCACGGCGACTCTGAATGCGATTCGAAATGCAGGGGCAGAGCCCCCGGATTATCGCGTTCTGGACTTGGTACAAGTGATGGGAGCCGACGAGGGAACGGAAGTTGTGCAGATCTTGGATCGCGAATATCCGCCCGATTCATTGAATCTTTATCAGGAGGCTCGCAGTCTCTATCACGAACGAAAATGGGACAAAGCGATCGAGCTTTTTGAGGAAACGCTTACGACCCTTCATTCCGAAATGGGGATCGTGGATACTGCATGTGATCGCATGATCGAACGCTGTGAGAAATTCAAAGTAGAACCGCCGCCCGAAGATTGGAACGGCATCTATACGATGACCCGAAAGTGAGTAGGATTGCTTGACTTCGCCAGGGCGCTTTTTGTTTTGTAATTCCCGCTCTTATTTTCGATAAGGCGATATTTTAAACTTCCAAACATTGTTTTTTAAAAAACGCGGCAGTGGGGTGGCTAGCATTTCAAAAAAACGTCGGACCGATTGATAACTTTTCATTCCAAAAGGCCAGCGACCCAAAACAATTTCTGAATCCAATATCCGAAAATAATAATCGCCCATCAAGGCAATCCAGACCAAATCATCAAGTTGCCCGACAATTGGAAACCAGTCCGGAATAAAATCAAAGGGAGAAATTACCAGAAGCATAAAAATGAGCGTTAAACGTTTATCGCGCTTTGGCACTCTCTCATCACGAGCGATGCCGCTGAAAAATTCCCAGAGTCCAAGAATGCCTCGTCCCGCCATCTGATTTACTTAACCAACTCCAATTTCAACACTAATCCCGAGTCACCGACCTGCGCCGGCGTCTCGGCGCTATAATCTCCCGCGCCTGTGGACCATGCGTCGCCGTCGGAATCAAGGCGTGCATGCACGGTCACCTTGCCAGCGAAAACTGTGTGTGGAGCCATCCTGTCGGCAGCAGAAAGCGAAAAATTCATTGGAAATGCCGGCGAAGGCAGCTTCTTCACAGCAAGCGGAGGACCACCAAAGTCCGAGCGCGCAAAGATGAAGAGGATTTTTCCGCCTGTTTCAGCGCCCGCTGGAATTTCTATGCGGCCCGAGATGGTGGGACCAGCGGCTTCTTTTTCTCCGTTCATCGAAGCCGAGCTTCCGGCAGAGAGCGGATTGTTGAGCGGATCAAAGCCTCCCAAGACGGCCCGCTGAGTTTGTGCCTGTTGAACATCGGTTGTGCGCCCCTGACCACCCGGAAATTTTTCGTGTCGGGGCCGATCGGAACAAGAGACGAGGAAAAGAGCGAAGAAAGCAACACTTGTTATTTTTGAGAGGTAAACCATTGAGAGATCTCCGCTGTATTAAGTTGTTTTTCAAATTGGCCCTGGGCTGTGCGGGCCTGCCCGCCACCGCGGCCGCCAAAGGATTTTGTGAGTGACTTAAGTACATCGCCCGCATTCAAATTTGCTAATTTTTTTTCATCCAATGTCACAATCACTGCTTTGCCCGACAGTAAGACATGAAGCGTGTCTGGATTTTTCTGTCGCAAGACATCGGCCTTTTCCCTTAGAAGATTGGCCTGGTCTTCGGGTACCTGGTGAATCTCGACGCTGACGTTTTTGTAATTTGCCTTTACGACTTCGCCATCAGCCGATGCGCCCGAAAGAAGCTTAAGCTGTAATTTTTTCACTTCGTCTTCGAGTTGGCGTTGCTGCTGTAAAAGCTTCTCGATGCGATCTTCGAGTTGTTGGGGCGCGGATTTCAGACGCTCGCCCAATTTCGACAAAAGCATTTCGTTGGATTCAACATAACGTAAAAATGCGGGGCCCGTGATGGCCTCGATGCGGCGGGTTCCAGCGGCGACTGCGGTTTCGGAAACAATTTTGAAGAAGCGAATTTGCCCGGTGCTTCTGGCGTGGAGTCCACCGCAAAGCTCTGCGGAGAATCCGGGAACGGAGACGACCCGCACGCGATCGCCGTATTTTTCATCGAAAAAAGCAAGAGCGCCCTTTTTTCCAACAGCATCGTCATAGGAACACTGATCGATTTCCAGTTGGACATCTTCGGAGATGGCGTTGTTCACCCAAGTTTCAACATCTTCGATTTCATCTTTGGTCAAAGATTTGAAATGCGAGAAGTCAAAACGAAGTTTGTCTTCGGTCACCAGTGAACCCGCTTGTTGCACGTGCGTGCCCAAAGTTTTCCGAAGGGCACCGTGCAAGAGGTGCGTTGCCGTGTGATTCAAGCGCACAGCCGCGCGCAAATCATCATTCACGAGCGCGTCGACCTCGTCTCCAATTTTAAGCTCTGAAATTTTTCCATCAACCAAGAGTGCGAATCCACCGTCATAGGGTTTCACGACATCAAGGACTGTGAATTTCTTGCTGCCTTTCACGAGCACCCCGCGATCCCCTACCTGTCCGCCGCCTTCGGCATAGAAGGGACAGGGATCGATGGACACCCAGGTGCGGGTATCGGCCGAAGCCAGCGCAATGATTTTTGCTTTTTTCTCTTCAGACCTTTCATAAGCGGTCCACTTAGGGAGAATTTTTTTGTTCTTCCATTCCTTCACCTCATCAGAAATGGCACTTGATCCCGACCCCTTCCACGAGGCGCGCGAGCGCTCTTGGGCTTCTTCCATGAATTTCGTGACTGCAGCCTCGTCGATCGTGAAATTTTGTTCGCGTGCAATCAGTGCAGTCAGATCAAGCGGAAATCCATATGTGTCGTAGAGACGAAAAACCGTTTCGGGATCAAGTTTTTTCCCTTTCGATTTTTTGAAGGCGTCCTCTAGATGATGAAGACCACGATCCAAAGTTTCGTAAAATTTCGTTTCTTCCTGCGTCAGTATCTCTTTAATGACCGAAGCTCGATTATTGAGTTCAGGGTAGACAGCGCCCATCGATGACTGGAGTGAGGGATAAAGATCCGCAAGAAAAGCCTCTTCGATTCCCAGTCGCTTTCCATAGCGGACCGCACGACGAAGAATGCGGCGAAGCACATAGCCGCGCCCCTCATTCGACGGCAAAACGCCGTCGGCGATCAAGAAGCTAGTGGACCGAAGGTGATCCACAATGACCCTCAACGCTGAGTCTTGCCAGGTACCACCGATTTTCGAAAGATCGAGCGTCTGGCCTTTTCTATTCACCAAGCGCGCAGCGTCGGCGATCAACTCGTCGCGCCCTGCATGATGGCGGCCATTCGTTCGAGTCCCATGCCGGTATCGACCGAGGGTTTCGGAAGTTTCTTCAAATTTCCGCTGGCGTCGCGATCGAATTCCATGAAAACACAGTTCCAGAATTCCAGCCAACGATCACCGTCGACTTCGCGACCCTGATCCCAAAAAATCTCAGAGCAGGGACCACAGGGCCCCGTATCGCCCATGGCCCAAAAATTATCCTTTTCTCCAAAACGCACAATGCGATCCAGGGGCAGGCCTTCTTGTTTGTGCCAAATTTCGGCGGCTTCATCGTCCTTTTCGAAAACGCTGACTCGCAATCGGTCTTTCGGAAGTCCCAAAGTTTTAGTCACGAATTCCCAGGCAAAATGAATCGCGTCCTTTTTAAAATAATCGCCAAAACTGAAGTTCCCTAGCATTTCAAAAAATGTGTGGTGACGCGCGGTAAAACCGACGTTTTCAAGATCGTTGTGTTTGCCGCCGGCCCGCACGCATTTTTGCACGGATGTGGCGCGGGTGTAGGGACGAATGTCGGATCCTAGAAAACAATCCTTGAAGGGGACCATGCCCGCGTTCGTAAAAAGCAAGGTGGGATCATTTTGAGGCACGACGCTGGAACTGGGCACGCGCGTGTGGCCATTTTTTTCAAAGTATTTCAGGAAAGCTTCTCGAATTTCCGCTGTGAGTTTGGGGCTGGACATGTGAGTGGGAAGACTATCTCAGCGGATGAAATTCGGCAAAAAGCTTCTTCAGCTCTTGATCGCTGATTTTCAAGTAGCGCTCGGTCGTTGCAAGGCTTTGATGGCCCAGCAGCAGTTGCACGGCCCGCACATCAGCGCCCCCCTGAAGTAGGTGGGTCGCAAAGGAGTGGCGAAGAACGTGTGGATGGACATCATCAACGCCGGACTCCAGGGACCTGGCATGAAAAAGCTTCCACGCCCCCATGCGGCTCAAGGGGGCGCCCCGGCGCGAAAGAAAAATGTGATCACGATACTTTCTTGGGCTGATGCTGGCCCAAGCCTCCCAGGCCTCGTTTCGATAACGAAAGAGCCAATCCAAGGCGCGCGGCGACGTCGGAACCCAGCGTTCGCGGGAGCCCTTTCCATGCACCAAAATTAGTTCGTCCTCGCGCCGCACCTGTTCCCATCGAAGAGACAGAGCCTCGGAAATGCGCAGGCCCGAGGCATAGAGAATTTCAAAAATTGCTCGGTTCCGAAGTTTTTCCGATTCGCCCTCGACGGGGAAATCGAGAAATTTTTCCAATTCGCCCAGACTGAGTGCTTTGGGGAATGGCAGTTCTTCGCGGATTTTTGGAGTGAGTGCCAGCAATCGAAGCCATGCGGCCTCCCGCGCCGGACTCAACAGTGCGCGATAGCGGAGATAGAGGCGAAAAGACGCCAAGCGCCGCGCGCGTGTGCTGCTGGCCATGGGAAGATCGGAAAACGCTTCGATGATTTTTTGGTAGTTTTCTTGATCTGGAGGATCAAGCTTGGCCAAATCGAAACCGCAGTCTCTCCATAAAAGAAGATCACCTCGGTAGGCCTCGACTGTGTTTTTCGCAAAGCGCCGCTCGCCCTGCAGATACCAGAGAAAATCATCAAGAACGTCTTCGTTCATGTTCTCACGCGTGTGAGCGCCTCAGCTTTCACAATTTCGATTTTCTTGCCGTCATCTGCGACTTGAAAGAGTGCACCCGAACTGAGCGCAGTGCCGCGCAGCTGACCTAAGCCCCAGGGTCCCGAGACACTTGTGAGTTTTCCGACGGCTTTCTCGGGCGCATCGGTGTTGTAGACAAAATCAAGTTTCAAGACTTGGTCGGGCGCAGCCTCGAAACGGAAGAAAGCTTTGGGAAGCGACCCTCGATAGGAGGCGCGCGCGACGACTTCCTGCCCGAGATAACAACCCTTGTGGAAACTGATCTCGCGCATGTGAGGAAATTCCAATACCAAAGACTCTGCGTTGAAGTCTTGATTCCACTTAGGTATGCCGCAACGTATGCGCTGCTCTTCGAATTGCGCGGGAGTCAGGGAGCGGATTTCATGGCTTGATTCAAAGGCGCTTTGATCTTCCACGAAAAAGAGGCATCCATCGTCACCCCATTCGGGTGTTGGCAGTTCCAGTCCCCAGTCGTGACGGAAAATCTTGTAAATTTCATCCTGTGCTGAGGGCACCGATTTCGGCACGAGAATTTCTTCAACAGATGGCCATGTCGGCGAACCAAAGCCTAAATAAAGTTTTATGGCGTCCCGCGCAATTTTTGTGATTTCGAAATCTTCCGTAATGTGCAGTCGCTCAAGCGATTCGATCATGAGATCAGCGCTCCCCGCAGGGACGACGAAAAAATAATGGTTATTTTCAAATACAAAATATTTGCTCGGCGCAACAATTTTCCCCTTCAGGTCCAAGAGGAAAGCGCCGCCACCTGCGCCTTGTGCAGGCAGGAGGCTTGATGCACGTTTCAAATCCGCAGTGATCATTCCCTGCAGAAAAGTTCCCGCATCGGGTCCAGAAATTCTTAGGACCTCTGCGTCTAAATCGAAAAGCTGTAAGGCTTTTTTTTCCATATCAAGAAGCCAATATAAGCGCTTACCGCTATCATGTCAGTCTTGATTGGGAGGGATACTAAATGAAAAATTTTCAGCTTGCCGTTTTGGGCGGGATGCTTGTCACAGCCCCGGCTTTGAGCCAAGGGGACTTTGAAAGCTTCGAAGAGCTATTTGAACCAACTCACTATATTGAAGTTCGCGCCACAGATCGCGCGACAAGAACGAAAATCTCTAACATGGGTTATGCCTTGGATGAGATTCGATCTGACGCCGTCTATTTTCCCGGCACTCTAGAAGATCTGAATAAGATCCGTGCGGCAAAACTTGAAGCAAAAGGCTATCCCTTCCGCAAGGAATGGCTCCAAGGAGACATGGATCTCTTTTCGAACCGTTTCATTTCGACAGACGATGTTTATCGTCAATTAGGCGAGCTCGAAAAAAACTTCCCGAATCTTGCGACACTTTCGAGTTTTGGAAAAAGCGTCGAGAATCGTGACCTTCTCGTCATGCGCATTAGTGCGCTGACTTTGGCGGACGCTCAGGAAAAACAATTGCCGGTTGTTTTCTACACTGGCTGCCACCACGCACGCGAGCATCTATCAGTAGAAATTCCGTTGCGCTTTGCTCGATTCTTGCTCGAAAACTACGGCAAGAATCCCGACATCACGCGCCTTTTGGAAACGCGCGAATTTTACGTGGCGCCCCTGATTAACCCCGACGGTCACAAACACGATTACCAAGATGGACTGCGCGGACGCATGTGGAGAAAAAACCGCAGCCGTAACGCAGGTGGAAGTTTCGGCGTCGACCTTAACCGTAACTACGGTTATCAGTGGGGCACAGGTGGATCATCCACGAATCCCACTTCCGATGTTTTCATGGGCCCACATCCCTTTTCAGAGCCTGAAACTCAGGCTGTGAAATTATTTGTTGATGCACAACCCCGCATGAAAACCTTGATCAGCTTTCACACTTTTTCGGAATTGGTGCTTTATCCCTGGGGCCACAGCTATGACCCCGTTGGCGATAAACTCGGATTCAAAGAAGACCTTCCTGTCTTCGAAAAGATGGCGCGCGACATGGCGGCCTGGAACAAATACACTCCGCAACAGGCCTCTGATCTCTACATCGCAAGTGGCGACACAACCGATTGGGCTTATGGCCAGCATCGCATTTTCGCCTTCACTTTCGAGTTGAGTCCATCCAGCATGTTTGGCGGCGGTTTCTACCCCAGCCCATCAGTTATCGAGCCGACGTTTCAGGCGAATTTGAAACCAATGCTCTATTTGATGGAATATGCGGACGATCCGACGCGCGTATTACGCGAGCGAATTCGTGATTTTGATGTCACGCCCGCCGAAGCCGGACTAGGAATCGCAAGTTTCTACGATTTGAATTTCTAAGATATTCAAAATTTTTAACAAGAAACCCGCGCTGCTAGATTGGCAGCGCGGGTTTTTTATTTTCAATTTTTGAACTTCGGAAGGTTTCCGTCCATGGCGCCATCGTTGATCGACTGCCAAAAATCGGAGAAGAAAAAATGAATCCCACAGCGGTCCTTCACAATTTTGTCGAAGTTTTTTTCGTCCTGGCTGATTTCCTTTAGAACTGCGATCAAATCGGGACAGCGCTTATCTAACATCATGACGCTTGCGTAGGAAATTTGATAACGAAAACGCACATCACTTGCGCGCCCACCAAGCTTCATGGGATTAGCGATGTTCCGTGGATCAATACGGAGAAGCTGTTGGTTGATCCAGCTGTAATCAAGGTAAGGGCTGCGTGCGAGCCATTCGGCGAAACCTTCCTCTAACCAGGACGGAAGACCCCGGAAAATTTGCCAGCTCACCAAATGCGAGACTTCGTGTAAAAACAGGTGTTCAAAATTTTCGCTTTTTAAACTGGGCCCAATGCGAACTGCATTCTCCCCCGGGTCGGCAAAAGCAGCAGTGGGCGTCGATTGGAATCCCACTCTAAGTAGTTCCAAATTCCACAAACCTAAATCCGAGTAAAAGTGAACAACCGTTCCGGTCGGCACCCATCCACTCCGGAGGCGAAGGTCCTTTAAGGATTTTTCGACGGCCTCTTTTTGAAACCATTCAGGAATATTTTTGAACTGAATGCCTTCGACCTCTAGATCGGTGGCGAAGGCCCCCGAAGTCAAAACAAGTGAAAAAAGCCCCCACGCAGTATGGCGCCCCATCCCTCTATTGTACCCGGCCAGGTAGACGTGGATTGTTAAGAATCCATGAAGGGAATAATAATGGCGGAATTAATCGCTTTCAAATGTTCTTTGGTGGCAAGATTGTGCTTGTGTCCTCGAATTTCGAAATTGTTTCGGCTGCAACTGGGTTGGTCCGAATATTGAAAACGGATCTCGCGGAATAAGCCCTCGAATTATGTCCGATCCCTGCTATGAAACGGACCCCCACTCCTTCCTGCAAGCGGAAGTTCCTTGGCGATTCATTTATCGACCTTGCCAACTTGTTAGCAGAACTGCTCTGTGAAATGATCAAAGGTCAATGTCGAGCAAACGAGCTTTCTCAGTCTTTGAACTTTTCATTGTGCTAGCAATTATTTCTGTTCTAACTGCAGCCGTGATTCCCCAATATCGGGCGTATTCGCTGCGTTCTCGGCGCGTGGAGGCGAAAACGAAGCTTGCAGAATTGAAAGGTGCTTTGGATTCTTTTTATGCAGAATATCGTGTCTATGCTCCTTGCTTTGGTTCAATGGGCATCCAATGGACCGGAGGATGGTACGGTATCACGACAGCCGCCACGAATAACGACACAACGACCCCGCTACGCGCCGCCGCGGCCCGAGCAGCTGGCGCCTTTTGCCCTGATGCACCCAGCGGCGCCTTGCCATTGAATAACACCGCCTTTCCTCCGACGCGCATATCTGGAAGTTGCAGATATGCCTTTAGTCAAGCTATTGGTCACATCAATCTGCATCCCACCAGTATTCACGTGAACATTGGCGGCTTTCTCAAAGATAGGTGTGTCGGGACCTATTACCCTGATCGGGAAACTGCTTATGAAATTTGGTACATCGACAACTCGCCGGGAACCAATCTGGTTATCAAGGGCCCCTGGGCCTGTGCCCCAGGCAATTGCAACTCTATCGTTCCTGTTGAGTAGAATTTAACCTTCCAAACGACTTCACCTACCCAAATGGAGGATGTAAAGTCAGAGCACGATGAAAATCAGCATACGAAAACTCACCCAACTACTTAGCTTGTCGATTGCAACCAGCCTCTCGTCGGGGACTTTTGCTGCCGATGCCAAAGAAATTTTTCTTCGCCTGTATGTCGGAGCCAGCCAAATCGATTCTGGAAGCGTAAGTGGCTCAACTTTTTCCACAGGACTGGATTTAGGTTTTAGACTGTCGTCTGATTTTGGAATAACTGGCTTGCTGCTAGCAACTGGACAGGCAAGCACGCTGGTGGGTGAAACAGATATACGGGTTTCGACGATGTATTTTGGTCTGGCGCCAACCTATACTGTCGCAAAGGGCAATGCACGAATCGATTTGGGACTTGGAATAGGCTTCAGAAACGGTAGTACAAAAATTGATTCCACAACGACTGGTGATTCAGCATTCGCGTTACTTCCGATCGTTAAATTTGACTATCTCATCGGAAGCACCTTCTTTGTCAACGCAGGACTTCAGTATCTGATGGATTTCAAGAAGGCGCGAACTACTGTCATCGATGGTTCGATCGGATTGGGTTTTAATTTCTGAAGCAGTTCCACAGATTCCTTTAATAGCGATAATGAACTGGATCGATTGTGGAGATTTCCTTGATTTCCTTGTAGGGGAAAAAGCGAAAAATGATCATGGGACTTAAACTCAGAACCATGGTGTGAATAATAATGGCGGAATAAGTTGTTTTGGAAATATTAAACTCGAGCAAGAGTATGTCTGCCAAAACAAGTCCAAATATCAGCGTGGGGAGCAGAGAAACCGCGATGGGGAAGCTCTCGTTTATCTTCTCTTTCAAGACCCAATTTCTGTGCGCGATGACGGAAATGATTTTTACAGGCAGAGTCACCACCAAGAGAATCCCGGCGATGCTAAGCGCGGTCCAATTGAGATACTCGATTTCAAAACGTATTCCTGCGCTGAAAAAATAGAAAGGCATAAAGAAGGAGGCGAACAATCGAATCGCTTTCAAATGTTCTTCGGTGGCAAGATTGTGTTCCTCGCGTCGAAATCGGCCGGCCACAATTCCGACAACGAATGCACCCACCAGGTAATAGGCACCGAGCGCTTTGGTCACAAGTCCCATCACAACAGCCATAAGGATCATCATTCCGAACTCGGTTCCCGGAGCAATTTCCTTCATTCTTTTCACTAAGATCCGAAAGACTCTCGGCAACGCAATGATCAAGAGCAAAATAACGCCAATTGAGATCAACATGTGTAGAGGCCTGTGAGCGCGCGACAAAAGCACGAGAAAGAATAACGCCACGACCTCGGCCGAGATAGCCATATTTTTTACCCAGCTCTTTTGGCCATCAGACATTTTGCTCGACTCGATGGAATCTATAATGAAGCCGGTCGACGGCGTCAGGAGAGCAAGCGACATGATGCTGGCTTGCACGGTCGTAAGATCCAGCCAACCCACAAGTGCAACGACCAGAATCGCCATAGTCACGAGTCGCACAGCGATGTGCTGGATGATTACGCCGGAATTGCGTCGAATTTCCCTGGGTACAACTTCGAGTCCAGCAAAAAGAAAGAGTGAGGAAATGCCTAAAAAGGCAAAAGTGGATACGACCACATCTCCTTTTAGAGGCTGAAGAAAAACACTGGAAAAAACTCCCATAAAAAAAGCTGAAATCGCAAGTGGAGTACCAAAACGGGAAAGTATTCGCGGCACTACAAATAATAGAACGATTAGTACAGCGTAGCGGAGCTCCGGGCTCTGAATTTCATTCAACCATTCTGCAATGGTTAGCTGAATCATCTGTAGGCTTTCCGGCATCCGGCAATTCTAACATGCTTTTAAGGGATGCAATGAGGGCACGCGATGAAGCGAGGGCGAAAAAGTGAGCCACTACCTCTCTAAAAGTAGGCTTACCGGCCCCCAGTTACTGAAACTGAGTTGCATCTCGGCACCAAAGTGGCCGTGGATATGTTTTAAACTGTTTTCGCCCGGCAATTTTGTAATCCACTTTAAAAAACGTTCGTGCGCTTGGTCCGGATGCATGGCATTGGTGAAAGAGGGCCGAAATCCGGAATCAAATTCTGCCGCCAGCGTAAATTGCGGCACCCATAAAATGCCGCCTTCGCTTTTCGTGCCAGCCAAATAATCCGGAAGATTTAAATTCATGCGTTTATCATTGTCAGGAAAAATCCGTAGCCCCAGTGCTCGGCCCAAAAGCCAGTCTTCCGCAGCGTCCAAATCTTTTCGCGTCTCATCACCCTTGAGCCAACCCAAAAGAACAACAAGCCCCGGTCCATCGAATCCATTGTTCACGACCCGGCCGTTTCCTAAATCACTTTGAATCTTAGTCGAGCCTCGAACCCGTTGTATGAATATCCGCATCAGAGAAATCCAAATAAATGTACGGTCGCCAGTGGTCGTGAGCCGTAGAGTTTTCGGACATAGCGTTCAAGTTCATCGCCAAGTTCAGTTTCCAGTGATTCTTTGTCTTCCTCATTTCGGGGCCAATCTTTTGCGAGCCTTCCCCGAAAACGTTCATGAGCCCAATCTTCCAAATAGCTATGAAGTTCTTCTTGCCGCTCAATGGATCGAAGGGGAATAACTCCAGCCGATTTGACCGAAACTGATCCTTGGCGATTGATGACAATGCTAACGGATCCTCCAAGTGCTGCACGTTTTCGCGAGCGTAGAAAGGGGTCACGACTTTCCGCGATGAAATTTTCAAAACGCAGTATGCGGGGAATCTCTTCGATTTTCTCGCGAGAGGAAAACTCCCACGCTCCCGTATTATTTTTGGACTCGAAACTAAGTCGATGACCGTTCTCAATTGTGAAAATTTTATCTGCTCCAAGTCCCCAGTCCGCACCCTCTTTTTCAGCGATTTCCGCACAGCCCATCAATTGTCGAAGCTCTCCATGCACCGGGATCACATGACGGGGCCGCAAAAAGCGTAAGACTTCAGCAAGTTCCGTGCGCCGAGCATGACCACTTGCGTGTATCGGGCCACCTGCCTGGATTCGGGCGTATTCTCCCATGTAGACATGTGCCCCCTCGCGCATCAATCCATTCACCAGGCGCGAAATCTGCTTTTCGTTTCCCGGAATGACTTTGCTGGAAAGAACCACGGCATCACCGGGCTGGATTTGATAATCAGGATGAGTGCCTTGGGAGAGGCGCATTAAAACACTTCGTTCCTCGCCCTGGCTTCCACTGCAAATGATCAATTGTCGTTCGGGCGGAAATTGTGCCAAGCGACGGGGTTCCACCAATTCCGTCCGAGAAAAGTCCGGCGCATACCGATCAAATAGTTTCAATTCTCGTGCTATGGAAAAGGTGTTTTGCAGACTGCGACCGGCAAGACTTGCGACTCTTCCCAGACGATGGGCGATCATCAGCGCATGAGCGATGCGCAGTAGGTTGGATGAAAACATCGAGAGATAAATGCGTCCACCGGCACATTTACGCATCAGATTTTCAAGAGGCTCAATAATCTCCTGTTCTGAAACGGTATGTCCATCGCGCTCGGCATTAGTGGAATCAATGAAAAGAATGTCCGGAGCATCGCCCCCAAAAACATTGAAGATCTCGAGATTCTTCACGCCGTCTTTGTATCGATGTGTGTCCAGCTTGAAGTCGGAAGTGTGAAGAACTTTGAGCTCCGGCCCATTCTCCGGTCTCCAACGAAAAGCGAGCGAAGAACTTTGAACAATACTATGGCGGTTTTCAATGAAACGCAGAAAAAGTCCGGGATAAACTTCGATTTCTTCGCCGGTCTCGATCTCCTCTAAAAATCCTAGGGCTTCTTTTCGGTCAAAGCCGTACCGCGAATCATCTAGAACCTTCGATTTTATAAGCCCAATTGCTAGCGATGGCGCATAAATCATAGGCGGAGTCACTCCAAGGCGTTTAGCGGCCGAAAAAATTTCGACCGCAGCACCTATGTGATCCTCATGCCCATGGGTGATGAACCATTTTTTTGGAAAATTATCACGGCCAAAAAATTCATAATTGGGATGAACGGATTCAATGCCGAAATTATTGGCGTCGGCGAAAAGAATGCCTGCATCCACTGGTAGCAGATGATCCCCAAAACGGAAGACCAGCAAATTCATCCCGACTTCGCCCGAGCCACCAAGAGAATAAAAAGAAAACGAGTTTTTATCAGTCACTGAGCTACGAGCATATACCAAAAGTTCTGATCGCAAAACTTAGTCATTGCTTCGCAGTTTCAGATTCCGTTAATATCACTTTCTCCGACGTATCCGAGCGATACTCTGACAACAGACGAGCGAAGTCATCTTGCCATCCAGAGCGCGCCGAGCCTTGAATTAAAACAGCGTAAGTTAAGAGCTCGCCGGCTTTGGTCTGAACAAGTCCAGCAAGCGCCGAGACGCCATCAATAGTTCCAGTCTTGGCCCGAAAACGGCCAAAGGCAGGATTTCCCTGCATTCGTCTTTCTAGAGTGCCGTCGACTCCCGCGATCGAAAAGGAGGAAAGCCATTCAGGCAAAAGATCAAAGTCGGAATAGGCAGAACGAAAAAGTCGCACGAAATGTTGTGGGCTCATGCGATTGTAACGACTCAGACCTGATCCCGAAACAAAGCGAAAGCCGGCGTTATTGATTCCCAGTCGGGTGGCCTCTTCTGTGATGACACGCAAACCTTTTTCCGCCGTCCCCGGATATCCGAATACTTCGCCTCCCAGGGTTTTCACCAAGGAGTCTGCCATAAAATTATTCGAAGTCTTATTCATCGCCAACAAGACTTCGCTCAAGGCATGAGAAGAGTGGCTTGCGATCACAGGGAGATGATCGGGAGCTTTCTCGTGAAAAATCTTTCTCTCGCTCACCTCGATACCAACATCTTTCAAGACCTTTTGAAAAACAGCGCCTGCAAAATTCCAGGGATTAACAACATTAGCCCGAAGTTGAGTCCCCTCGTGTTTAGCTCCTAATTTTCCAGAGACCACAAAGGTTTCTGATGTCGCTGAAACTTCTTTACGCTTTAGTGATAGAGACAATTCCTTGCCCCCAGAGGACCTGAGCTGATTGCTGAACTTGAGATAATCCGATTCCGGCTCGGCTGCGAGCTTTGGCTTCTTTTTAGGCCCGTCGCCATAGAGAAATACTGAAAAGGTATTCTGATTCAAACTAAGCGCTCCGATGGGCGCGTTGTAGGGCCTCTCGGATTCGCTGGGGATACGAGCCGCATCGTAACGTTCCTGATCGAAGAGCCAGTCATCAGTGACAATGGCTCCATGGATTTTACGAAGTCCACGGCGCCGCGCCTCGCGTGCCAATTGATAGAGCGCGGCAATATCAAGAGATGGATCTCCCCCGCCGATGAGATATAGATTTCCCTTCAAGACTCCACGCGCGTCCCAACCTGCGCCTTTCAGACGAGTCACAAAACGAAAATCAGAACCCAAGCGCCGCAGTGCGACCATGGAGGTAAGAATTTTCACTGTTGAGGCCGGTGAGAATACCTTCGATTCGTTGTGGGAGAAAACTTCCTTTTGACGACTTAAACTAAAGACTGAAATTCCGAATTGTGTCTTAGAGATATTTTTACCTTCAAAGAGAAGCGGCAAAGAGCTGTCCAATGACTCGGCCGATGCATGTGAGATCGAAAAATTGGTGGCAATCAAGAGCGATAGAGCCGACCATCGAATTGCAGCTTTCTTCTTGGAAGTTTTCGTCACGAGTGTTTATCTTAACCAAGATGTCAGCGCTGCCAAGGAGAAGTCTTTTTCTTTTTTTCAGTCTGCTCATCCTTGCATGTTCGCGTCGTGGAAAAATCCCCAGTGACACGCTTATCATCGGCATCGAATCCGAAGTTCGAAACCTCGACTTACGTACGACTTCCGACGCAAATTCCGCTCATGTGATCGGACTCTTTGCGCAGTCCCTACTGCGGGCGAACGAGCAGTTGCTTCCCATAACCGATCTTGCAAAGTCCTTTCACACCGACGATTACAAGACCTATCGGTTTGATTTGCCAGAAGGGGCGACTTTTCATGACGGATCAATTTTGGATTGTACGGATGTTCTAGAAAGCTTTCGACAGTCCGCGGGGCCGGATTCACGCATTAAATCTAGTTTTCAAACGGTGAAAGAGTTTCGCTGCCCCACGCCTCTTCGTTTTGAAATCGAACTCGAGGCGCCTCTTGTTCGGTTTCTTATGGCCGATGTTGTCGCCGTGAGAATACTTCCGGCCGAAATTTCAAAAAAGTTGGGGGAGGCTGAACCGATCGGCTCCGGTCCTTACCGCTTTGTAAAACGTGATGACCGCGATCTCCACTTTGAGCGATTCAAAAACTTCAAACGCCACAGCGACGGGAAGCTCGACAAGCTCCCCTATTATAAACGCATCATTGTGCGCTCACTTGCGGACCCCTCCATTCGCTGGCTCTCGATCGTGGCTGGTGACATTGATGCTCTGATGAATGCGCTTTCGCCTCTTCGCGTACGAGAAGCAATGAAATCCGAGCGACTCCAAGTATTCAGGAGTCCCGGAACGACTTTCCAATATCTAGCCATCAATTTAAAGAACCAAAAATTTCAAGATATCCGCGTTCGCCAGGCCCTCATGCAGGCCATCAATCGTGAAAGCATCGTCGAACACAAACTCTATGGAATGGCGACTGTAGCGCATACCGTATTGTCGCCCAGCAATTTCTTTCATAACCCAGAGGTCAAGACCTTGAAGTTCGATCCTCTTCGAGCTCGGACCCTACTCCAAAACTCCGGGAATCTTGGCATAAAGATAGAATTAAAGACATCGACAGATGCCGAGGCTGTGGGAAATGCCTTGGTCATCGTCCAACAGTTGCGGGAGTCCGGATTTGACGCCGAATTGCGATCTTACGAATTTGGCACATTTTTTGGCGATATCACCAAAGGCAATTTTGAAATTTACTCCCTAAGGTGGACCAGCGTGATTGATCCCGACATTTTACAAAGAATTTTTCATTCAAAAGAGTTCCCGCCCGGAAGAAATCGGGTTTTCTACGAAAATTCCGAGGTCGATCAATTGGTCGAAAGGGGGGCCATAGAACCCGACCCCCAAAAGCGCCAAAAACTTTATAACAAGGTGCAAGAGATTGTGGGGCGCGATCTGCCTTACATTCCCCTCTGGTTTCCGGACAACATCGCCATCCTATCACCGTCAATAAATGACTTTCATCCCCACCCTTCGGGCTCGTGGGAAAGTTTGCTAAAATCAACCAAACGCGATGACTAACCGTGAAAAGCTCTTCAAGGGTTTGCTACCGATTCTCGTCTTGGATGACGAAGTCGAGATCACAAAATCGTTGGCGCGCGATCTGCGCCGCCACGCGGCCGTTGAAACTTTCACCGACCCTCGCGAAGCGCTTCAGTCACTGACGACGACCACTTATTCCGTAATCCTAAGTGATTTGAAAATGCCGCACATGAATGGCCTCGATTTTCTTTTTGAGTGCCGCAATCTTCAACCACGTGCGCAGAGAATTTTGCTGACGGCATATATCGATCTGGCAAGCCTGCCTGATTCCATCAACAAGGCTCAACTGAATTTCATCCTCACGAAACCTTGGGAGCCTGCTGACTTGCAAGAAGTTGTCGAACGCTTTCAACGGATCGGCGAACTGGAGCGCGAAAACGAAGAGCTGCGGAAACTTGCACTCACCGATGGGCTTACGGGAGTGGCTAATCATCGGTACTTTTGGGAACGTCTTGATTCGGAATTTTCGCGGGCCAAACGTTACGGAAGACCGTTGTCCCTCATCATGGCCGACGTGGATGATTTTAAAAAAATCAACGACCGCGAGGGACACCAAAAGGGTGATGAAATTTTGCGCCTCTGCGCAGAAGCTTTAGTCCAAGGTCAACGCATATCGGACACGGTCGCACGCTACGGTGGCGAAGAGTTTGCAATTATTTTGCCTGAGGTGAGCCGACCGAAAGCACTGGAAATTGCCGAACGTCACCTACAAAAAGTCGATGAGATCGCGAAAGTCGGCATGAGTTTTGGAGTCGCCTCCTATCCCGACGACGCCTCTAGCTCCACTGAACTCGTAGAACGCGCTGATCGAGCACTGTTGAAGGCCAAGGAAAGTGGAAAGCACAAAGTTTTTTCTGCTTTGGACTTGAAGGATTCTTAGATGGGACAGGCCCACGCACTTTTACTCCCAGGGATTCAGCTCGTCCCCGGACAGCTGTTATCCAATGACGAACTGCCGACGGAAATCCGAGGTCATTTGCGCGCTCTGCGCATCCAGGCGGGGGAAAAAATTGATATCCTTGATGGAGATGGCGGGATTCACACCTTGGAATCCCAAGCAAAAGGACTCACGGTCGTCGACTTTAAAAAGAAAGCAAGATCCGAACCCTTGATTGATCTTTGTTTGTCGTTGCCGAAAAAGGAAAGTCTCTGGGAAGCGATTTCGCAAGCGACTGAGCTTGGCGTGAACAATATTTTTCCGGTCGCCTCGCAGCACAATCAAAATCCACGGGCGGCCCGAGCATCGAGTCTTGAACGAGCCCAGAAAATTGCCGATGAAGCGTGTTGCCAGTGCCGACAAGTTTATCGCGTGACGGTTGCTGACAAATGGGAATCCTTAGAGAAACTAGCCTTGATGCATACCGATACCGATTTATTTTTTGCTGACGAAGACTGCGCAGAAGGCAGCTTGAAGCCCACAATCATTGATCCCGATGGCCGACCCTACAAAAGAAAATCAGGACAGAAGCTGCGGCTTTTTATTGGTCCCGAAGGTGGCTGGTCCGAAGATGAACGTGCATTTCTACGACAGCGAGCGCATCGCATGTCTCTGGGCCCTCAAATCTTACGCGTACCCACGGCAATTGCCGTCGCAATTTATCAACTCCGCTACTTTAGCTAGTGCCAGACTTAGACCTCAAGACTCCTAAAAAGAAGGCTATGCAGACTGATCATCGGTTTGCTAAACCTATTCGAAATGAAATCCATCATGACTTGGGAAGATGCTGCAAAGTTAAGTGAAACGACAAAGGCCCATGGCGGTCGCGTCGTTACGACCAACGGTTGCTTCGACATTCTTCACCGCGGGCATCTGAGTTATTTGATTGCCTCGCGCGCGCAGGGGGATTTGCTTTTAGTCGGCCTGAATAGCGATGCCTCGATCAGAAAATTAAAAGGTGCGGATCGACCCGTTAATTCGGAAGAGGATCGTGCGCTTTTACTGGCCTCGCTGCGTTTCGTGGATGGCGTCTGTGTCTTTGACGAAGACACGCCGGTCGCCTGGCTTGAAGTCATCAAACCTCAGATTCATACCAAAGGTGCCGACTACAAAGATAAAAATATTCCGGAAATTGCCGCATTGAAAAAATGGGGCGGACGCATGAATTTTATTGAATTGGTCGACAATTACTCGACGACGGCATTGATTCAAAAACTGAAAGGAAATTCCTGATGGCTAAACTTATTCTTCTTCGGCACGGACAATCACAATATAATTTGGAAAATCGTTTCACCGGATGGGTCGACGTGCCCCTCACTCCAAAAGGGGAAGAAGAAGCCCGAAATGCTGGACGTGAGTTACTGCAGAAGAAATTGCGCCCCGTCATCGCCTATACCAGTGTTCTACAACGTGCCCAGAAGACGCTGGACATTGTCTTGCAGGAACTTGATATGAAAAATTTGCCGATCATTCGTGATGCGGCACTTAATGAGCGTCATTACGGTGCGCTACAAGGAAAAAATAAGGCTGAAACCGCGGCGGAATTCGGTGATGAGCAAGTTCACATTTGGCGCCGCAGTTTTGATGTTCCACCACCTGATGGTGAGAGCTTGAAGAATACTGCCGAGCGCACGCTCCCCTATTTCCGAAAGGAAATTCTTCCGCATCTTATAAAAGGTGACGATGTCTTGGTGGTCGCCCATGGCAATTCCTTGCGCTCGATCGTCATGGAAATCGAAAAGATGAGCCCCGAACAAATTTTGAAAACAGAAATCGCGACCGGGGTTGCTTGGATTTATGAAGTCCAAAATAAAAACGGCGAAATATTTTACTCACGCCAGAAAGCAGAGAACTGAGCGATGCCATCATTTGATGTTGTTTCGAAGGTCGACCTCCAAGAAGTCGAAAACGCCGTACACCAGTCCACAAAAGAGATTATTGGTCGTTATGACTTCAAAGGAAGCAAGGCGAAAATCGAGTGGGATAAAACTGCGCTTACATTATTTGCAGAATCCGACGCAAAGCTTGAGGCCGTATTGTCGATCCTTCAACAAAAGCTGATCCGACGCGGAATTGATTTGATGGCCATCAAAATCCAAGATCCCGAAGGCAGTGCCGGTTCGATGCGAAAGCAAGTCCTGCAACTGGTTCAAGGGATCGACAAAGAGGTGGCAAAGAAGATCACCAAATCCATCAAGGATTCCGGCTTGAAGGTGCAGGCCCAAATCACCGGAGACACGGTGCGCGTCAACTCGAAAAGCATCGACGCTCTTCAAGACTGCATTCAGCATTTGAAGGCGGAAAAGATCGACGTACCGCTGCAGTTTGAAAACATGCGCTCCTAGGCAAAAGCCTTCCGCGTCCGTCAATGCTGCTATTTAAATTCAATAGGATAGATATCACAATTCACGCTATTCACGTTTGATTGATTCGAAGTCTAAAACTCACTTCCGACGTCGGAACTGAGAAAATGCCGGCCGCGAGCTGAGGTTGTGGGGACCTAAAAATCTTTCTCAAGAAGCAGCGCGACCGCAGGCTTGGTTCCCAAAACATCAAGCTGGAAAGAGAGCTTTGCTAGAAGATCGATGCGGGCGCCGACCGATAGCTGTGGGCTCATGACGGTGTGTGGGCCACGGCTGACACCACTTGCGGGGATGTCTGAATCTGCAGTGCCATTGGCGACTGCGATGCCACCCAAAAAATAAGCCTGCCAGACCAAGAGATCTTTCGCCGCACCAAAAAGAACGGACATATGGTTTCCGCCCATATCCCGGAAAATATTTACATAGGAATAATTGAAGGCAAATGACAATGCGACTTCGCGCGCGCTGTCGCGGTGAAAATTCCATTGCACGCCTGTTCCAACCGACATCACACCGTCAAAAACTTGGCCGGGCGCGTAGGACGCCGAGAAAAAGAGATCCGGGGAATACTGAAACCCCAACCACAAACGCGGAACCGGTATGATCGCGGGCAAAGTTCCATTCCCGTCTCCCAGGCGATCGATTTTTCGGCTGGGCAGAAAGGCACTCTCGAGTCCGAGATTCAGGCCCAATTTCCCGTCATAAGGTTGCCCATGTGCGGTCCATCCGCGATGAATGGCGCCAACTGAAACCGTCTTCAGAGCTTCTCTCATTTCGTCTTTTGAAAGACCGCTTGGAAGCGAAGCCGCATGGCCCGAAAGACTGAGAACTGCCAAAAGCATGAGTGAAGCACGCTTGGGGAATAAGCTAAAAACTCGTAAACTAGAAGACATGGGGAAAAGTCTAGCACCGTCTCGCCCCAAAAAACAAAGCAGCCCAAAGAAAGACTATGAAATACTGGGAGACTGGATTTTTCACTGCGAAAAAATCCTTCATCGTTCACCGGAAACGATTCGTTCCTATGCTGGAAGTCTTCATGTTTTTTTGAGCTATCTGGAAAATCGCACTGAAATAGATCTTGTACCCAAAAGAAATCTCGGCGAGGCACTTTCGGCGGAGGCTCTTCGTGATTTTATGCGCGACACTTCCGCGATTTTGGATGCAAAATCGCAAGCTCAACGCGCCAGTGCGCTGCGAAGTTTCCTGCGTTGGTTGGCAGAGAGCGGACAAATCAGTCAGCAGCTGGATCGCTACGTCGAGCGTCCAAAAAGTGGCCGAAAAATGCCCAGGACCCAAAATGAAGAAAGTCTAATTCAGCTCGCCGAAAAGCTTCGTCTGGGAAAAGATCGCGAGGAAGAACTACTCTTTGAACTTCTCTACGGTAGCGGCCTTCGCCTGAGTGAAGCGAGCGGACTTCAATGGAAATCCGTCGACCTCGAATCCGGAAATCTCCAAATTTTTGGAAAAGGCCGCCGCCGCCGCCTGATTCCTATGACAAAGCGAGCCCGGGAAATCCTTCGGAATTTGAAAGGGTCGAGAGCGCAAGACGATGGCCTGATCTGGAAGCGGGCCCGAAACTCTCGCAGCCATCGACGCTGGGTGGCAGGATGGAACGGGCTGAACCTTGAAGAGGGGGCCAAAATTCACCCTCACAGCCTCCGCCACTCGATCGCCACCCACCTTTTGCAACGCGGGGCCGGTTTAGCGCAGATCCAAAAGCTTTTGGGACACCAGAGGCTAGAAACGACTCAAAATTACACTCATTTGGACCTCAGTGACCTTCAAAAGATCTACGCTCGAAGTCGGCCCAAACTCAAAAAGTCCTAAGCTCGGCAGAATTTGCGGATTTTAAAAATAATTCATGATATTCCAGATCTATGCTCATTATGTCTCTGTTTCCCATTGCCCTTTTTGTGACGCTTGTCCTTTTGGGTTTGCCTCTCACGATCATTATTGGCATTCGCGTCTACAACTGGATTGCGGGGAAGATTTCGGTCGCTCCCGTGCGTTGTGCACATGACGGCGCACCTTTGGGCCTTTTGATTCGCTGGGACAATGAAACTCACCCATTGAAAGTCACACGTGTACGTTTGGAATACACGGAACTTTATCGGGCGGGTCAATCGATGGCACTTTCATTTACCTTCGAAGATAAACAGGCGAAAAAACGTTCCTTTCTTGTGCCCATGAAGCTCAGCAATGAACAGCTGAAGCTTCTGACGGAATCTCCAAATGAAACGGCCGCTCGAAATTCGGCCATTGTGATCGAAGTGGAGAGTCTCGGAGGACAATCCATCCGACGCAAAATCTCCAAGTCTGAACTTTCAAAAGCCCTTCAAGGTTATGTCTTCAAGGCAGACAAGGAAGGCGTCGAAGCGCTTACGCCAACCGAGCCCGATAAATGGAGCGTGCTTTCGCGCGTGTTTCCTTGGAAAAATGTTGTCGAAGAAGCTCCCGCGGAAAAAAAAGCTGCAGGTCCGAAGGCGGCAAAATCTTCGGCCCCAGCCGTTTTTGATTTCGTGGTCAGCAAGGTTTGGATCGAACCCGGCTGCATCGTCTGCGATGCCTGCGAGAACGAGGCCCCCGACGTCTTTCAAGTCTTGGCGGACACTTGTATCGTGCGCCCGAATGCTCCTCTAGACAATACAGGCTCTATCGTGGCGGCCGCTGAAGGTTGCCCTGTAGATGTCATCAAATACGATAAAGCTCCCAAAGCTTCTTAAATTTCGAAGGCGATGCCGAGTCCCGCAAAAAAACGGTGCTTTGTCTTTTTATCCGTGTAATCCGCATTGAAATAAACCCGCATTGGGATCAGCTCGTAATCAAAGAAGGGATACATGCCGAATTTCCCATTAAAATCTAAAAGGAACTTCATAAAGAAATTTACGACCGGCTCTACATTCATTGATCGTGAGCGCGCCTGTGAAAGATCATCAGTTGATAGCGTAATTTCATCTCCACCGCTGGAAAAAGACATCGCGATTCCGTAATAGGCCCCGGCCCCCAAGCCCCAATAAAGACCCGTCGGGTTGTCGAAGTCGCCGACCTTAAGCAGGAGATCCTCATATCGTAGGATTGCACCAAAATATGCGTAGACCGTACTGGATGCACTGGCATCATCCACTGAAGACACATCCGTGATGTTTGAAATGCTGAATCCGAAACCCAAAAATCCGTTTAGAACGAGCGAGATGTTGTTTTCAATATTTACGGACTCAAAACGATTTCCCAGAATGTAGCTGTCACCTCGAGTGGAACGCGAGTCGATTGAATAACCCAGTGAGGGGCCCAAAACTCCAATATATGAATTTAGAGCCTGAGAGCTGAGTGGAAAAAGGAGCGCTAAACCCAGCAGTGCCGGGACGGATTGCCTTCTCTGCAAAATCCCTTACCTCCCCCCAGATAACTTCACTAGCGTTCGACTTCAAAGGCGACGCCCATACTAAATGAAATTGCTTGCCTGAGTAGAGGTCGATCTTTTCCACCGTAATGAATATTTTCTTTACCCACATAAACCACACCCGGCTCCCAGGAGACTTCAACAAAAGGGGCCACCCAACCGTTGAGATCGTAGGTGAGGCGAACAAAAGGATTTACGATAACGTCGGTGTAAGAAAACTTCGAACTGAGCCCGGAGACAGACGTCGCGGCACCGGATGTATAGGTCGCGCCAATTCCCACGCCATACCAAAGTCTAAGTTGATCACCCATAAAACCATGGGTCCCAAAAAATCGAAGTAGGCCACCGTAATCCGTATATCCCAAACCGCTACCGATAATCATATTCAAGGAAACACCACTGGAGATGCGGGCAAAATCTAGGCGAAAGGAATTTCTGATCCCACTTTTCCAGGGTTCACTTTTGTATTGAAGCGCATAATGAGGAGCAATAACTGCCTCTACGTTGCCTTCAGCGCGGACCAACGCTGGACTAAAAGTGAATACGATCAAACAGAATGAATAGACTAGGCTTTGAGCTCGGATGCGCATTCCCTAAGAATAGCCGCCACAAAAGGACTTGAGCAAGGGAGCCGGTGAAATAGCAATTTTTCGATTTAATTCATTAATGCTTGGATTGACTGCCGCTGGCTAGATGGTCGCGCAGATCGGCTTCGAGCACTCGATACAGTGCCAGAGCGGCCAAACGGCGCACTTGTCTTAATCCCACAATCGGATCGGCCGATCGAATAGCGCGCTCTACCACATCTTCGAAAAGAATATGATCGATCACACCTCGTTTTAAGAGTCGAAGGAGAAAGCTGAAAGCACCAGATGAGATCTTCAAATTCTCATGGGTTGTCATGATGCGATTGGATTCGACCGCACGTCCGGCACTGCGAGGAGCGGCCTGAAAGACTTGATCCTCGATCAATTTAAAAGCTTTCGAAATTTCCTGCTGCGAAAAACCTTGGTTTAAGAGTTCTTCGTGGACCTCGTCCTGCCCAACAATACTCTCCCAATGATCCGCCACGAATTCGTGAATGAGGCCAACGGCGTCAATAACTCTGGAGTTCATGCTTAAAGGCCCTCCTTTCAGATCCTGGTCTGGACCGGAGCTTGCATGCCACATCTAAGGGCACACCCTCCCGTCTATCTATAATTATAAGAACGCTCTTCGAAAGCGACAACCAAGCTTTTTGTCACTTGGGTTAAGGATTCAACAACATGACCACAACCCATTGATATCATTCTATTTGTCCCGCGTGAAGATTCTGAAAAGATTGAGCCCGGTAGGAGATATACCTCCTTCGAAAAACCGAGGGCCCAGGTCACCGTGTTCCAAGTGCCTGATTTCTCGTGCGCCTCCACCACCACTAAGACATCCACGTCTGCCGCAAGCCACCGATTTCTCTCGAGCCATGAAAAGGGACGAATCCGGGCTCCGGATTGGGGATCGACCCCTTCTGGGACCAGAAGGGCGCAGCCCGGCCGAGACTTCATTTGACTAAAAAGCTGAAAATGGCTGCGGGGATTTGGATCCTCGATCGGGCCGACCAACCATGCCTGAGTCTTCAGGCCCCTTTGAAGTGCCGCGCGATGCATCTCTCCGTCAATGCCCAAAGCGCCGCCCGATACCCAAATCCAATCGCGATAAGCCGCACAGGCTTCAAGCAATTCTTCCACAAATTGAATCCCATAGTGACTGGGGCGTCGAGTGCCCACAACGCCGACGCGAAAGGCCTTAGTTCGGTTTTCAATTTCAGGATCGCCTGCGACAAGAATTTTTTCATTCGGCAACAGAGTCGTTTGCTGAAAACTTTGGTGGATATGGGGAAAGTGCGTGGCGAGATCCAATTTTGATACTTCCATAGCCCGACCTCTACAAGAATCGGGCCAGGCTAAGACGTCGCCCTACAATAGTTTATCGGTGAACACGACTTCGCGATCAGCAGATAAAAGCCAAAGAGTTCCTGCTCGCTGGTCTCGATCAATCAGCAGAGCTTGTCCCCTTCGCTGATTACCTAGATCAAGCGTCAATACGGCTCCGGGGCGCGGACCCGCATCTGAATAAGGAAAACGAATCCCCACAACCTGGTGAGGTGCCACAATCAGATTTGCCTCACGCGCAAGAGGAACGAGCTTTGTTCGTCGTGCAACAATGGGCCCCAAAACCGCTTCGTGAACCGCTAGCGGAGAGAAAGCGAATTCGCGTTGAACAATTTCGTGTTCAGGAAGAATCTCTTCGAAGGAATCGATCACTTCCGCCAATCGTCTACGGACTCGAATGCGTCCAAGCCATCGCACTCGGTACATTGACAAGAGATCTTCTGAAAAACTTTTAACGTCGATGACATTATAATTGCCGTCGGCCAATGTGGTTTTGAAATAATCGCCCCGTCCGTAAAATTGTTTTCCTTCAAAATCAAGTTCAGGAACTTCGCCGACAACCCTTGGCTTCTTCTCGAGCAGAAAATCACGGAATGCAGGACCCCTCGCACTCAGAGCGTTACGCAAATCCGAGTCTATGACTTCTAATAAACTTGAGGCTGCACGCGACTTCTCGCCCAGTGACGGCAAAATCATCGAAAGTGGGTCTTCAGGGTTCGGCGTGTAAGCAAGCTCCGGAGCTGAGTGGGGATTTGCGGGACTAAAGGAAAGCTCGGTTTTGGGTTCGATAATGTTCGGGTTCGTAACTCGTGCATTCAAATGCCATATTTTGGGCCACAAATAAGGCGTGCCAAACAAACGTGTAGAAATCACCCAAAGATTGTCGCGGCGTCGAACAACGTACTTTTTCTCGATCATGGGTCCGGCCCACTTGAGCCAATTTGCATCGCTCATCGGCGAGCGAAGTGGGATGCGCGAGAATATTTCCGAAGGCGTCATCCCGCGCAGTTGCTGTTGTAGGTCAGAACCATCGGCTCCGAAAATAACTTTGTCGTCGAGTTGCGCCTCTAGCACATCCAGCGCGGACATTTCCTCTGTTCGCTTCATCACCGGAGCATCGATGTCATCCGAAAGAAGTCCCGAGCTGAACGCTTCTTCTTGGGTGCCCTGGAGTTCAAGTTCCAACCCCTTCTCAAATTCAAGACTTTCCAATTCGGCATCGCTCTCTTCGATGGCGCTGCCTTCGGCTACCCGATTTTCCTCTTCGAAGGTGGGGTTAGCGGGTGCGGCCTCGGCCGCCTTCTGCTCGGCCTCTGCCTCGCGCAATTGCGCTTCGATTTCCCGATCGATTTCACTTAAACTTTCGTCTTCCGCTGAACTTTCTACGCCACTTTCGGCGCTCGCCTCGGGAGCATCGAGCTCCGCAAAAGGATCGTCCTCTGCACGCACTGCTGAAAAATTTATTAGGAGAAAAATTGCGAAGGAAAATCGAAGCTTCATCATTTGTTTCTCTCCGGATTCAATAAGCCGTCGATAAAAACCTCGGCTCGGTCATGGTGTTCGCTTTTAGGAAAACTCCTTCGCACAGCTTCGAATTCAACAAGTGCGGCTCGAAGATTTCCTGTGCGCTGATGCGCCTCGCCCATTCGGAGATGGGCATCCGCAACACGATTGCCTTTTTTATATTTTCCGACTTTGCGAAATTCATTGAGCGCCTCGGAGAATTGTCGCTTGCGAAAATAGATTTCACCGATAAAAAATTGTGCATCATCCGCCAGCAAATCATTCGGATGGCGCCGCAGAAAATCCGTAAAGGAAACGAGAGCCTCGCTTTCTTTTCCTTCCGAAAAAAGGGATTCCGCGAGATGAAAATCGCGCGCAGCCAGGGAATCTGCCTTTGTGATACCGGCACCGAGTGCAGCGATCGAAAGAATTAGAACTCGCAAAATGAACATCAAAGAGAGATCCCCCAACCTTCATTTTGAAGCTCTGGCTGCAAAAACTCAACGGGGGCGGGACGCAGCGTTACGCCAAGGGATTTTCACTCAGCCAAAACAATCCACCCGTGCGAACTTCTCGATCGGGAAGGCCAAGAAAATGGCGATTTCCACGTGTGAATAACCACATGGCCTGGGTCCAGGAAGGTCGCTCGTTGAGATTTGGATGATTCAAAAGGGCCTTCACCGTTTTCAACGGTTCAAGGCAACCAATCGGCATATCCGACCCCATCAAGACTGGGATGCCGGCCGTCAGCAAGGACTGCAATCGATAAGCTTGATTGTGAAGACGCTTTTCACCCAAACGCCCAACAATGAAGGATTCATCCATTTCCCGATGAAAAGGCTGAGCACACAAGAGCCAATTCGAGGATTCCGACAGACGGGAGATTTGATCGTCGCGCAAAATCTGTCCATGCTCGATGCGGTGCCAGATGGGCGGCAGTCCCTCGATTCCCCGCATCCGTCGCCGATTGCTCAGCAAACTTTGGAGCATTTCTTCCATTTCCAAAATGCGATCAATCGCAGCGTCTCCGATGGCGTGGAAGGAAAGATGGAAGCCCTTCCCCAGAGCTTCTTCGATTTCTCCGATAAGAGCCCGGATTTCACCGAGGTCACGACCATAATTTTCTGGATCGTCCGCGTAGGGCTCCGAAAGCCAGGCCGTTCTGGCACCGAGAGAACCATCCAAAAATTTTTTCCAATGACGACAAGTCACCACCGGCGCACGACCCAAAAACTCACTTTCGCCACTGGCCTGGTAAATCTTAGGGCCCGCACTTTCTATCTCGGGCGCAGCCCCCGCAAGCAAGACTCCTGCGACATCCAGCTTCAAGCGTCCAGATTTCGCGAGACTCAGGAGTCCTTGGATTTTCGAAGCATCCAGAGCCATATCAGAAACCGCATTGATGCCAACACCCAAAAGCTCCTCTTGGGCGCGCTGAATGTAAGTGGAAATTTTCCAAGCGCGACTTTTTTCGAGCCAAGCATAGGCCTTGAAAACGTCTTCACCATCCACCCACTGCGCCACCTCGGATACAGATGCAAAAATCTCTCGGTAAGCCGCAGGCGAGAGCAGGGCTTTGTGCCCACAAATCCGAAAGAGAAACCAGCGACGATCTGACGGTAGAAGGCGTTTCGAATGATCAGCAACTTCGCCGGCTGTGAGATTCCAATGACTCTCGTCCCACGAAAAAAATGTGTGGATCTCTTCTGCTGGACTAGTTTTTATCCGCTTTTCAGCCTGAAGAAAAAAGTCCTCAGCATTTTTATAGTCGCGCGCTTGTAGGGAAGCCAAATGCTCGCCCATCCACGAAAGATGCAAATGGGAATCCACAAATCCGCCGTGAAGAATCGGCAGTGATTCAATCGCCTCGGGCTCGACTTTAGCGCTTTTCATTGAAGCCAATCGACGCCAGCCTGATTTGCCCGACCCCAGAGTCTCGTGAAGCTCGACTTCGAAAACCTCATTTTTTGGTAAAAGCGGGTTTTCGGAAAAGCTCTGGATGACGACTTTCATTCCTGCTCCTTATAGCGACAGAGACGCCCAGAATAAAGGCTCAGGGGAGCCGGGAGGTGAAAACACGGGCTTGCGGCATCATGGATGCCGCTCTAAGATCGCGCCCCATGAGTTTACGAGTAGCTGTATTGACCGGTGGGGGCGACTGTCCCGGCCTGAATTCCGTGATCCGCGCCGTCGTGAAAAGAAGTCTTTATCACGGCTATGAAGTATTGGGCCTCTTGGACGGATGGGAAGGCCTCTTGGAACAACGCTTCGAAAAACTAGGACACAGTGAAGTCAGTGGCATCATCCATCTTGGCGGCACGATTCTTAGAACATCGCGCACCAACGTCTTGAAAGATGAAACGACCATCAAAAAAGCCTTCGATGGTTATGCTGCATTAAATCTCGATGCTTTGATTGCGGTGGGTGGAGAGGGCACTCTCACCGTTTCATCGAAACTTTCCCAACGTGGAATGAAATTGGTCGGGGTTCCAAAAACAATCGACAACGACATCAGTGGAACGGATTTCACCGTAGGTTTTAACACCGCAGTGGAAATCGCTACCGAGGCAGTTGACCGTTTGCGCACCACGGCCGAGAGCCACAAACGCGTGATGGTCGTCGAAGTGATGGGCCGACACGCAGGCTGGATTGCGGCACATTCAGGCATCGCTGGCGGTGCAGATGCTGTCATTGTGCCCGAATATAAAACTCAGGTGGAAGACCTCTGCGAAACCATTCGCAAGCGCCTGCAGCGCGGAAAAAATTACGCGATCATTGTCGTCGCAGAAGGCGCTAAACTTAGTTTTCAAGGAAAAGAATTCAACATCGCAAAAGATCGCAAAGATGCTTTTGGTCGCCCGCAATTAGGCGGCATCGGCCAAGCGCTTTCGAATTTGATCGAAGACGAAACGGGAATTGAATGTCGGGTCACGGTCTTAGGACACATTCAACGCGGAGGATCTCCAACAGCTTGGGATCGCGTGATCGGGACACGGCTGGGTTCCTTTGCCGCCGATTTGGTCAGTGAGAAAAAGTGGGGCCACATGGCTGCCTTCAGTGGAAACAATCTTCATGCAGTTCCCCTCGAATCCGCCGTCGGAAAACTAAAGGGAGTCGATCAAGAAACTTGGGCTCTCTTGCAAAGCTTTGTGGGCGAACCCTCGGGGATTTAGCCTTCTCAGGGCATCGCGAGTTTCAATCGATTTAATGTAAAAGACTATTATGTTTCGACTTTGCTGCGCCCCGGCTACTACAGGGCGTCAGAGGGTTGAGTTTGATGAGAGGGTGTTGGGGCCCGGCCTATGGCCGTGCGCATTATCTTAAACAATTTCTGCTGTTTGTTCTATTTCTCGGCGGCCTTGAGGTTCAGGCTAGATCGCACTTTAAGCCCCGCCGACACTACGACTGCGAGTTTACACTGCGCTCGGTCCGGGAGCATTTCCCGCCCCCCGGCCCCATTGTTGAACGCCGACCCAATGAAATTCCTCAACTGCGGGTGGGGACTTACAACATCTACAGTGTCTTCAAAAATCCATTCGCCAAATTAGGAAAAAGCATCGAGCAGGTCCGAGAAATGTTTCGGATCCTCAACGAAGAGGACGCCGACATACTATTTCTACAAGAAGTGGAATCACGCGCATTTTTAGAGCGCGCCAATCATGACCTCTTAGGAAATCGCTACCACGTTCATTTGATCGAAGGCAGCGATCCCATTCATGTTGCCGTGCTAATCAAAAAAGATCTCCCCTTCGATTTCGTCATCCGTTCCGGCATGGGTGCCCGATGGCGGGATCCCCAAGGCGGACAAAGCGAAGAACTTTTCACGCGCGATTTTCCCATCGTCCAGGTTTTCACCAAAAATGAAAGCGAGAATGGGAATTCTCCGTTGATGGTTTTGATGGGCACCCACTTCAAATCCAAACGCGATCGAGATCGCGATCCGGAGTCCAAGCGCTTGGCCGCAGCACAATTCAACGCCGCTAAAAATGAGATTCGCTCTTACCTCAGTCGATACTGCCAGGAACTGCCGATCTTCTTGGCAGGAGATTTTAATCGCGACATTCGCCATGATCGGGAACCGCAAATTTTTATGGACCTGATGCGCGACACCTTTGACCTGGCAAAGAAAAGCGTGCCGCCAGACGCGCGCGTCACTCAAACTTTTCATCCTCTCAATGGCAAAAGGGTTTTAAATCAGTTGGATGCGATCTTGGCCTCAAGTGCAGTATCTGATCTTGTGATGTCTGCCTGGATTCCGCGCTACCAGGACCGACACGGAAACGAATTGCCTCTTCCTCAGACATTTCGCCAACGCAGCCAAAATCCGTCTGACCATTATCCGGTCTTTATCGATTTAGATTTCGCGGAAATGCTGAAGCGCTTTGAAGCCAATCGCGAACTTTGTCGTGAAGAAAAGAAAGCGGCCTAGTTTTCGCCTTCAAAGCCGAGGCGAAGAACTTCGGTTTCTAGCGAGATCCCATGGTCTTTTTTCACAGTTTCTTGGGCGAATTTTATGAGTTTTAGGACATCGCTAGCCGCTGCGTTTCCGGAATTCAGAATAAAGTTTGCATGTTTGTCAGAGATAAAGGCTCCGCCCTGCCTTTGCCCCTTGATTCCTGATGCTTCGATCAAGCGACCAGCTCCCCGAGCGGAATTTTCAGGGTTTTTAAATACGCTTCCACAGCTGGGATAATCGAGGGGCTGTCGTTCGCCGCGATAACATAGGATCTCATCGATAAGCTTTTGTGAGGCGCAGATCTCTTCGTTTGAAACTGCTTTCCGGAGTCGGATCTCAACCGACAGAACGATCGTTTGGCCATCGAGCAATCCTTCACCATGGCCACGATAACGAAAACCCATTTCATCGCGCGACCGGCGCAAATCACCTCGTTCAATCGAATAGAGATTAACGAATTCAATACAGTCTGCGTAGGAACCCCACTTGGTCCCTGCATTCATAAAAACGGCGCCGCCTAAGGTTCCGGGAATGCCTGCGGAAAATTCTAGGCCGCGAAGACGCCGCTCGAAGGCCCATTGCAGCAAAGCCGCTTTCGGAAACTGCGCGGGCACTTTTATCAGAAGATCACTAGACGATTCCGAGATGACTTCGGGCAAAGAAGAACTGTCAGGACCAAGATACAAGGAGAGTCCGGGAAGTCCCCGGTCGGCAACTAATAAATTAGTTCCGGCACCAAGAATCCAAATACTCTGCTTGAAATCGCGACCCCATTTTAAGGCCAACCGGATCTCAGTGTCCGTCGGATTCTTGAGGAGAAGCTCAGAGGGTCCACCGATGTGGTAATAGAGAAGCCCAGACAATTTAGCGTCCCGCTTTAGGCGCGGCGAATTTCCCAGTCGGGAGCATAATTCGACCAATTCGGGCGCCATTACTTTTCCTCGAGAAGTTTTAAAATAATCTTTGGGACATCCCCAGCACCCATAACTAAAATGGGGGCGTCTTTTGCAAAAGACTTACCTTCTTCGTTCCGTAACCAAGACAAAACTTTTTCAAAATCTTCGCAGTGAAAGGCAGGAACTCCTAAAACGTTTTTCGAGAAATTAACGCCATCAAATCGATCCACCCAAAGTTCGCGGGGTTCCGATGCGGCATAGATCGGTAAGTTGAGCAGTGCCGAAGCTCCGTTGAAAGCCCCAGAAAAATCTTCCCACGAATCGCGCGTGCGCGAGAAGCGATGGGGTTGAAAGATGACAACTGGTTTTGCGTCGTAGACATTCTGGCAGGCCGAAAGTGTGGCGCAGATCTCCGTCGGATGATGAGCGTAATCTTCGATGATGGGGTGGGCTCGCCATGAACCGCGATTTTCAAAACGACGGCGCACACCTCGAAATCCTCGAAGTCCGGCCTCAATCACAGCGGCCGAAATTTCCAATTCTGCCGCGGCAATTGCTGCTGCGGCTGCGTTCATAACATTGTGTGCTCCCGGAACGGGGATCTCGGCACTGAGAAAGCGCTGATAGGTGAAGGAGCTTCCCTCTCGTTTCTTTCGATGAAGAGAGAATTTCGAAAGCGCGCCCAAGGATTCTATTTCGACCCAAAAATCCGGCTGATCGTCTTTATTTGTCCCATACCAAAAGCGCGGTTTATTCAGTCTTTTGCCGATTGCTCGAAGTGGCGCCGAATCCGAGCAAAGAATCGCACGACCATAAAAAGGTAAACGATCCAGAAATTCTTCGAATGCCGCAATTGCGGCATCGAAACTTCCATAATGATTGAGATGTTCGCGATCTACGTTTGTGACGATGGCAATCTCGGGAGTCAGTCGCAAAAATGAACCGTCGCTTTCATCCGCCTCGGCAACAAGCCATTGGCCCTTGCCCCAAGCAGCGTTGGAACCTATCGCATCAAAACGTCCACCGATGACAACGGCTGGATCCAATCCTGCTTCTTTCAGGATCAAGGAAAGAATGCCCGTTGTGGTGGTTTTTCCGTGACTTCCGGCAACGGCAATTCCGCGACGGAGTCGCATCAACTCGCCCAGCATTTCCGCACGGCGCACGATCGGGATCTCATGCTCACGCGCAAAGGCGAGTTCCGGATTGTCGAGAGGAATCGCTGTCGAGTAGACGACCACATCGGGAAGATTTTTGCCGATCAAATCAATGCTGTGGCCCTTTTGAATTTTGGCCCCTAGAGAAGTTAAACCGTCTACGACATCGCCCGAGCCCAAATCAGAGCCCATGACTTGATGGCCCGAACGTAATAAAATTTCAGCAATCCCGGACATACCGATTCCGCCAATTCCGACGAAATATACTTTTCGGGTCCGTTGCAATAAAGACATGATTTTAGAGTTCTAGCAGAAGGCCCAGAAAAGGCCTAGAGCTTAGAGAGGATGTCGGCTGCGATCTTCTCTGCCGCAGAGGGGCGTGCCCACTTGCTTAGTTTTTCCGCCAGCTTCTGCCTTTTTGTAAAATCAGCGCAAAGTTCTGCGACTAGATTTTCCAGCCGATCCTGAAAGTTTTCCTCGACCTCGTCGACAAAAAGCGCGGCGCCATCTGCTTCTAATAGACGGGCGTTCACACGCTGATGATCATCAGCGGCAAAAGGAAAAGGTACAAAAACAGTCGGCAATGCCGCCAGCGAAAGTTCCGAAACCGTCATAGCCCCCGCGCGCGCCATCACTAAATCGGCGGCTTCCAGGGTTTCTTCCATACGTTCAATAAAAGCTTCAATGATGACTTTGCGGCTGGGCTTTAGCTGGCTCATCAGTTCCTGTGCATATTCAAAATTTGCCGCCCCGCTTTGCAGGAATATTTCAGTACTATCAGGAATTTTCCTGGAGGCAGCCAAGTGAACTGCGGCTTTGCATAATGATCGAGCTCCCTGAGAACCTCCTAAGACCAAGATGCGACTGACCTTATCTCTAATCGGAATGCGCTGAAATTTTGCACGCACTGGGTTTCCGAAGTCGAGTACCGGACAAGAAAATACTTTAGCGGCATCGCTTCCCGGAGTTGTGTAGGCGACCGTCGCGAACCTTGAGATCAGACGATTGGAAATTCCAGCTCGGATATTTGGCTCGATCAGAAATACCTTTTTTCCTCGCAATAAGACTGCCAAAGCAACGGGAAGCGAAACATAACCTCCGACACTTAAAAGTCCGATCGGTCGATCACGAAAACTTTGCATGAAGGCTTGGAAAAACCCCAGCGCCAAATCAAACAAAGCCATGACGCGATAGAAAATTCCCTTCCCCTTCCATGGACTGGCTCGAAGGAGAAGCAACCGTCGTCCGTGTTTGGGAATAATTTCTGATTCCAGACGTCGGGCGCTTCCGAAAAAGGAAAAATCCAGATTTGAATCAGAATTTTCCAAACTTTCCGCGATGCGAAGGCCAGGAAAAATATGCCCGCCCGTTCCGGCCGCAACAATCCAAAGTATGCGCTTTTTCTCCGAGGACATCACTAGACCTTTTCGGACTCTTCTCCGGAAAAACGCGCGACCGAGAGAATCAGACCACAACACATAAAGGTGCTTATAAGAGATGAGCCGCCATGTGACAAAAGAGGCAACGGTAAACCCTTTGTGGGTAAAAGCCCCATGACGACGGCCATATTCAGCAGAAATTGGTATCCGATCAACGAAGTACAACCGGCCGCCAACAAATATCCCCGTCGGTCCCGCGCATGAAGTGCAATTTGAAATCCGCGAATGATGAGCGTGAAAAAAGTAATGATCAGTAGTGCAATCCCGATAAATCCCAATTCCTCACCGACAACTGCGGCGATAAAATCGGTATGAACTTCGGGTAAATAGTGCAGTTTTTCTTGGCTGTTTCCTAAACCTCGTCCCCAGAGTCCCCCCGAGTAAAAGGCGGTGAAGGATTGAACGATTTGATAGCTGATGTTTTGGGGATCATCCCACGGATTTAAAAAAGCCAATAGTCGTCGCTTACGATACTCGGCTCCTACCATAAGTCCGACAACAACAGGGGCTGCCGCCATTAGCACCCCCACCATGTAACCGATGCGCCCTCCGGCCAAAAAAATCATCGTCAGAGAAATCAGCATTAGTAAAACTGCGTTTCCGAAATCCGGTTGTTTTAGAATTAGAAACGAAAGCGAGCCCGAGATCACGAGCATGGGAAGCAGGCCATAATAAAAACTACGGATATTCTCGCCCTTTCGAGCCAGAGCCCATGCCATGTAAATTACGACGGCAAGTTTTGCGAATTCTGCGGGTTGAAGTCGAAAGCCGCCAAAGCTGATCCAGCGAAGCGCGCCCCCCACACGTGCACCAACTCCGGGAATATAAAGTGACAAAAGCAGAAGGAACGCAAGCCCCAGAATCCAAGCACCCCAACTCATCCACCGGCGATAATCAGTTTCCACTAGAATCCAAAGAGCAAAAAATCCTCCAAGCAAAAAAGTGAGCTGACGCTTCAAATAAAAAAGAGAATCTCCATATCGATCCAGGGCAATCACACTGGAAGCCGAATAGACCATCACGGCGCCAAAGGCTGCTAAAAGCAGAAGAATTGAAAAGAAGAAAAAATCCGGGATGTGAATCCTTTTGAACATCTCCATTTCTATTCTAGGCCGGCTCCACAGGAAGGGAAACGAGGCCACAGGCTGCTAGAGACAAAAATTTGTTTGAAGACTAAGAAAGTCCGGCCTTCGGGCCTTGATCGGCTAGAATTTCGAAAATCTGGTCAATCACCCGCGCCAGACTATAATCATCGCCGTCCCAAGTAGAAATCATCATGAGTGGTTTATCTAGAAAGAAGTCATTTTTGGTGGCCACTAGGCCCAATTGTCCGCCCAAAAACATGGCCACAAGGTCCGGACAAAGCTCCGAAGTTGCCGCCAGAAAACTATTGGGATCGTAGCGAAAACCCCACGAGTTGCTTTCCACAAAAACCAAGGGCAGCCCATTCTCCGAACAAACATCGCGATAGGCCCTCAGTATACCCCGATCTTTCTTGGTGCCGTCTTTTCGCAGAGGTTCAAGATAGAGACCAAAATAATCGCGACTTGAATTGTTGGAGGACAACAGTTTTGCCAAGTCATCCGGGCTACCCAGAGTCGGCCAGGAAAAATACCTCGGCCGCCGATGAGAATCGCCACCCAGACTCGAAGCAGCGGCCGTCGATGAAGCAAATCTATCCCCTTTTACGCTGAGAAAAATTTTTGCTTCTTTTCGGTGATAACGCAGTAGACGCATCGACTTTTCGATAGCTTCCGCCCTGCCCGAGGAAAAATAAAGATGCCGAAGCTCCACAGGCAAGAACTCCGCCAGTATCTGAGTGTTGTAGATATAGGAGCGGGTGACAAAATTTGAAAGAGTTACCTTGTTAAGCAATGATGGTTGTTTCACATCATGAATTCTGTGCGGAGGCGCTGCCGACGACGAGACCATGAGAGAGCTTTGGGATTTTTCAAAAGCAAATCCTAATTGCAATTTGCAAAAATCTTCGCCGTCAAAGGCCTCGCCCCCCCTCTGTCGAACAAACTCTAAGTTTCTTCGACGGGCCTCCATAATTTCTTCGGCGCGCGACCGGAGCCACAAGATATCTCGATCATTTTCCTCCACGCGAAAAATCAGCGGATGAACATCCATGGAATTATCCGTAAATTGTGTGACACTTAAAGCCCGGATTTCACCAAAGGAACCTTGAAAGATCGTCACAAAGTTTTGATCGATTAGGCATTCATCCAGATAATTGATGTTGTTTCCTGTTAGTTCTAGAAAGCTTCGAATCTCATCGACGCGTGTCTTTTTCTCCTCGGGACTTAATAATTTTGGAGCCGATCCAAAAAATCTGCTGCAAGTCCAAAGCAAATCCAACTGCGTAAAGCTGTCGTCCGTTTGATAAATCCCGATCAGCTCGTCCACGGACTGCGGCGGGGAATTCAGTGAATAACGTGAGGTGGCCGGACGAGCTAAGAGCTGCGGAATAAAGCGCAGGAGCAAATCAAATGCTTCATCCCAGTCCGAAGAACTCATCGCGCGAATGGCTTCAAAGTCTCGCGCCGGAATTCCATGAAAAATCGCACGAAATCCCGATTCCAAAATAGGCAAATCTGTTGTCCACTCTTCGGGTAGCGACTCCGCCCAATCGATAAGAGTCATCCTGGGCTCGCGCGCATCCAGCGCCAGAACCTGCTGAATGCACTGGAAAAGTCCGATGAAGATTTTCAGAATTTCTTCCTTTCGAACGTCCAAGGTCAATCGGAATCGGGCAGTCCTGTCGCCGGCAGGATAAAAGAGAAGCCCATTTTCAAAACGGCGTTTGATCATTTCATTCAAAAACCTTGCCTCTGGAAGATCAAAGGCAAAAGCGATTCCTATGTTTCGAGGCGCGATGACAACATCTTCGCCAATACCTTTTTGAAGATGAAGCAAAATCTCACGAATCTGCGTCTCTAGCTCTTCAGAACTTGCGAGCATCACGGCTTCTGCCTGCAGTAGGCCTCGATAGAGTGATGCGGGCATTGCTTCGTCCTCGCCCGGAATGGGATATCGAGACATCACAATCCCAACTTGCGCTTTTTTTGCAAGGTAGATCGCATCAGGATGATCTGCGGCGCCCGTCTTATCGATTAATTTAAAGCGCTGGAAAAAGAGAAAGGAAGCACCAAAGCCAAAACCGCTTTGAACTTCGTCGAATACCAGAGGGACGTCGAAAGCTCTCGTCAACAATCGTAACGCTCGAAAAAAACGACCCGTTGCAAAGCGCTCACCCCCCTCACATTGGACAGGCTCGATCACAACACAGAGTGGTTTTTCTGTTGAAACGGACTTTCGCAAGAGGGACAGGGAACGAATCTCTTCACTGAGCAGGGAATCAGAATCTGGAATCTCCTCTAGAAGTTTTTTGAAAGTACTTTCATTAACTTCAGACCATAAAGATTTCCATTGATCTGGATCAGGGGGGTCAAAGGAAGGATCTTTGCACTCGGGAAAAGGATGAAACTTAATGTTTTCAGAGAAAAACTCGAAGGGCTCTCGCTTTGCCGGACTATGAGTTGTGTGAAGCGCCAACATTGTGCGCCCGTGAAAGGAGCCTTCAAAAACATAGATCTTACGACGATCAGGAAATGCGCCAAGACAACTCAACACCGCTGACTCCATCGCTTCTGCGCCCGAATTCAGAAATCGGATGTGGGACAATGGCAACTGCGAGTGAAGAAACTGCTCAAAGGCGATTTTTGCATCCCACTCGCCCCGAGGAAGTTCGAGATTTTGGAGCTCGGGACGACTGAGCATGGATCGTCTCAGGGGATGATTCATTCCCAGGGCCAATGATGCAATCTGGGATGCCGCATCGATACATCCTGGCCTACCAGAGTCGATCCCCAGCAACTTCGGCCCATGGCAAAAAGCGAGATCCAGAACCAGACCTTTCTTTTCTTCCACCATTAGACCGTTTTTGTATATTTGCTCTAGCAGCTTGCGGGATTCGGGAAGATCTTGCTCTGAAAACGGCTTCGGGAAAAAATTTGCGACATTAGGCCAGAGATCTTCAGAGACCAGGTTTTCGGCATAAATGAGTTCTCGAAAACGACTAAAAATGCTGCGGATCTGCTGAAAGTCACTCCAGGACTGCTCGGCAGAAATCACGAGATCTCGACCATCTATTTTAATGTGGGCGGATTCTTTCCACAAGAATTCCATGCGGTCCGCGGACACACAGTGCTCTTTCCAATAGAGCAATTCGAAGGCATCCAAGAACACTAAACGAAACTGAGATTCCTCGGCCTCAATATTAATAGGCAGTCCCTGCAGTATCTTTAGCAATTCTTTAAAGAGGATTTCGCGAGTCATTCTCTGCTCTCTGTTAAATAAGATATCACGACTCGGCTTCATCAAAGCTTAACAAGTCAAATATTTAAACTTAATTTGGATCGAGACCCGCCAGTCTTTACAATGAGTTTTAGATCAATCACACAGGGATGGGTTGTAGACCTGTTACCTAAAATGGTTCTTGCTGCTGGATGTACGTTCCTGGATTGGAAAAATTAGTACTCGTTTGGAGGCATTCCTTTGAGAAACGTTCAGAATACCAGAAGCTGGCCAGAGGACCTTACCGTATTCTCATTCATTATTGGCCTTTCATTGATGGCAAGCTCGGGGCCGGGCGCGTTCGCTGCCTCAACCGAAGACGGAATACGGCTTTACCAAAAAATTGCAGGCGTGCCTCCTGTTGGCGCGCAACTCGAGTCTGTCTCAGCATTGGCGGCCGCAAATAAACTGTGGGAAATCGGCGAACTTGCTACAGAACACCGCTCGTTTTTGACATCAACGGTCAAAGGCTTTGCCTCTCCCATGACCAACGTTACCCAACAATCGGCTGTGGACTTGAATGATTTCAGCGCTACCGTGATTGGCGCAATTCGAGATGATCTTCCCATGTCACGACTTCTTTATGACGACATTCTTTATGAGGGCGATACGGCTGCACTTTCTGCTCTTGGTGTGAGCGTCGCTGCTTATAGCAGAACAACAAACAACCACTATAGAGACCTCGACCGACGAGGTGTGGACCTCAGCTCTTCTGCTCTTTTCAAAAGAGTCAAACAAACTGATCGGACCGACGCGCTGGAAGATGCCCAAGGGAACTTGCAAACAATGGGCGTTATGACGACTCGAGCGGCAGGTGAAGCCTTTTTCAATGCGGGAACCAACCGACGCGTGATCCGCTTTATGCTGGTCAATTTCATGTGTCTCGACATGGAACAAATGCACGACACAACACAAGATGAGGATCGGATTCGCTGGGACGTACCGCGAAATGCGGGTGGCGACAGTTCAACTTTTATCAATTCTTGTTCCGGTTGCCACGCAGGAATGGACCCATTGGCGGGCGCTTTTGCTTATTACGACTTTAATGGAGTTCGAGTTGGGACCGATCAAAACGGCGACTATATTTTCGAAGGTGCACTCATCCGAAGTCCCTCCGTCGTTGCTAAAATGAAGAGAGACCCAGAAGGCAATGATCCCGGGTCAAGCATACCCCCAGATGCCGAAGGGCACATCACCGTCAACGACAGCTGGGAAAACCGCTGGACCAAAGGATTGAACTCATTCTTGGGTTTCCGAAACAATCTTGAAGGGGAAACTATTGAGCTTGAAAGAGGCGCCGGCCCTCACACTCTCGGTAAGGTCTTCGCGGCAACCGAGCAGTTTTCTAAATGTATGGCTCAGAGAGCTTATCGCAAGGTTTGCGCCAAAACGGGCGACTTGAACGATGCCGATGAGCTTATCATCAAGCGCATCACAGAGAACTTCGAGAAAAACGGACAAAAAGGTAAGGCGCTCTTCATAGATTCTGCCATCGCCTGTCTTGAAAGCGAGAGGAAATAAATATGAAAAACTTTAAAAATGTTTTTCATGCGTCGTTGATCGTGCTTACTGCAGTGTCCTGTTCTCCAAAGTGGGTCGAGCCGAACGCTGCCAAATCGGAAGCCGAATTGCCTCCATCGAACGTCAATATAAGGACCTTCGATGAAATGAATGAGACCATGGCAGCACTGACCGGTCTCAACGTGTCGGAAGTTGCTGACTCCTATAACCGGAACAACGGTGGCGGCTATCGCATGGAGCTCCCCACAAGCAACGTGCTGGCCGAATTTAACTCGAGCCATCAAGGTGCCATCGTTCGCATGGCGAGTGACTACTGCAATCTCTATGTGAATCGTATGAGCAACGGGTCCTTGTCCTTTGTGGATGGCGGAAACTTTCCAGCCAATCTGACGGACTTCAACACCAGACGACCTGCAATAGTTGACGGCTTCTACGATAATTTTTGGGGCGCCTGCAAGAATAAGCCTGATCGAGCACAGGTACACTCTGAAGTTCAAGGACTTCTTGATCATCTGGTGGGAGAATTGTCGGGGACTACTTCTTTGAATAACCCTAGCAACTACCTCAAAATCACATGTACAACCTTCCTAGCTAGCTCATGCGTGACCATGTTCTAAGGCGCAGCCAAAAGGATAAAAATTATGAGCAAGATAAAATACAACAAAGCCGCAGAAATCCAAACCACCAGTTGTCACAGTAGCCGCCCTTCGATGACTCGAAGAGATTTTATCGTACGCACTGCTGGTGCAACAGCCAACGTAATGTTTGCACCAAGCGTTTTGTCGCTTCTTAGCTCGGTAGCTTACGGCGCCTGCGGAGACGAGGCCATCGTGGCTCCGGTCCCCTTCATCTGTGTTGATTTGGGTGGCGGCGGCAATCTTGCGGGATCGAATGTGATGGTCGGCGGTCAAGGCGGACAGGAAGACGTTCTACCAGAATACGGAAGCCTTGGGATTGGAAGCACGCGTGCTCCGGTAAATCCCGGCATGACTTCGACTCTTGTCGATGGAGGACTGCAATTCCACGTAGACAGTGCATTTTTTGCCGGTTTGGCCAACGAACTTAGCCCTGAGGCACGCGCCAAAGTAGATGGTTCGATTTTTTGCGCGCGATCAAGCGATGACACAAATACCAACCCCCATAGCCCACTTTATTGGATAGCAAGAGCGCAACTCGCGGTGGGTGTTCGCGGTGAATTAACGAATCTCGTAGGAACTGCAAACTCAGCCTCAGGCGGAAGGGCGGCTGCGCCAGCGCGGTCGATCGATCCAGCATTTCGCCCAGTTGTTCTGAACTCTCCGGCTGATGCTCAAAACTTAGTGAACGTGGGCCTTTTGCCAAACTGGCTTGCCGTAAACAGCTCCGACGCGAAACTCAAAGAACGCGCAAACAGAGTTTTGGCTTCTGTGAATCGCATGAGCAGCTATCAACTAGATCGCTTCTCACAGCTCGACCTACCCGGGCAAGTGAAAGCCCTTGTCGATTGCGGATATCTGAAGAGTTCGGGTGCCGTAAATAAATACCTTGGAAATAATGCTGCGATTGACCCAGCCGCGGACCCCATTTTCCAACAAGCATTTGATTTGTCAGGAACAGACACTACGATTAACGGAATTGCTCGGTCAGGAGTAGCAACGGATCGCGTGAACGCGGCCGCTGGTATCGCGAAGCTTGTGTTGGGCGGAATGGCCGGCGCCGGAACGATCACCTACGGTGGCTATGATTATCACGCCAACGACCGTAACGTAACCGACAACCGAGACCTAGAAGCGGGCCACGTTGTTGGGGCCTTGATCAACGCAGCTGCCGCAGTTGGAAAAGATCTCATGATTTATATCTTTACTGACGGTGGTCTCTCGAGCGATCCGTCTCAGCAAGACAACGTGACGATTGCGAATACAGGCATTACAAACATCGCGAAACCTAGATGGGTTGGTGACAACGGAACTAAATCTTCTGCGATATTGCTCGTCTATCGTCATGCAGGCTTTGCTAAGGCTAGGAAGCACCAGATTGGTTCGTACAATCCAAACGCCGCCGTCGATGCAGGTGCGACTCTGATCAGTAACAACGTAGAAAATTTATCAAAAGCGGTGGTAGCGAACTACCTGTCGCTCTACGGAAAAGAAGGGATGCTTCAAACGGTTGTTGGAGACAATCCTTTTGGCACGAACTTAAGCCAGTACTTGGCCTTCTCTAAATTGCGTTAATTTAGATTGGCTTTACTTAGAGGGGACGTTGAGATGAGTGTACGTAAATTCCTAGGGATCATGGCCGTAGTCCTACTGACCGGCTGCGGCGGTGAAGCTCAATTCCAAACTTCGGCTAGCATTGTAGCCACCAATGACCAGTCGTTTTTGGGATATCAAAAGACGGTCTATCCTCTAGTCAAAAAAGAGACCTGCGTGAAGTGCCACGCGACAACCTCCCCCATGTTTGCTCATAGCAACCCTGCCAGAGCTCACGAAGCCGCATTGGATGCGGGCAAAGTAAACTTCGCCCGCCCAGAACTTTCGCGTCTATATTTGCGTCTCAAAAACGACAAACACAATTGTTGGTACCAAGGCGATTGTGATCGCAGTGCTGACGAAATGCTCCAAGCCATCTATGGGTGGCGGGAGTATGTCAAAAATTATTCGATGAATATGGGAGTCGTTACGGAATCGATCCCTTTTATGCCCGGAGGCAAACCCAACCTACCCGCCGGTGCTTACATCTTTGAGGCGGAAAGTGGAAAGATGGTGAACCTTGGAATTGATGGCGAAGGTAATCGACTTGAAATTCAAGAAGACCGCGCCGCTTCTGAAGGACGCTACGTGGCGGTTCCAGAAAAAAGTCGTACGACGTCTGTTGACGATGTAGGAAGGCTTTCGAACTACCTTGAGTTTTCATTTACTGCCAGCGAGGCCGCGTATCGAGTTTTTGCTCGTATGGCCTCACCCGGCGGCAACAACAATAACCGTTTACAGTTTCAATTAAACGACAATGCGGGGGCTGAATTTTCACTCGCTGCTGGTTCCCAAGATAATCTGTGGCATTGGGTCAGACTCCCGGCAATGACCGCTCGTTATAGCAACGACGGAAACGCCGCTAACGACTCCAATGTGCTCAAAATCGGCGTACTGGATGATGGTCCAAAAATCGACATGATTGTTGTTTTCCCTTCGTCAGCGGTCCCCTCGAACTTGCAAGGCACTACCCTGGCCACTGTAGCTGAAGACCGCGTCCACCGCCTTATTGGCCGTACTCGAACTCTTGAGTACGATCTGAGTGGAATACTGGCAAAATCTGCAGAGGGCATGGGAGTTAACTCTCAAGGAGTCAAGCTGCGCCTGGATATGTATGTCTATGACGAAGCCGGGTACAAAATCGACAATGCACGCATTGTCGGACACCCCGCGAACGTAGCGGTCTTTGGTGTTCGTGTAACTCTGAACGGGCAATTCAACCCGCAGGACTCCGACTGGGTTCGCACAAGCCGCATTCTAATTCCAGAAGCCGTAGATAATGCGAAGCCGGTTAACGAACGCGACCCTAATCACGACAAAGTCGCACTAAAACCGATGCTCGTGCAGCGGCACTTAGGTCCCAGCGTTGATACCATCGCCTTTGCATTCGAGCGACTTGAGTTCACAGAAGAAGAACCTACGGTTTCTGATATTACGTTTTCTGCTAGCGACGAAGAAAATATGAAATCTCTCTTTCGATCCTTGTGCATCAACTGTCATAGTAACCACGATTTTGAGGATCAAACACGTTTCGTTATTAAAAACGACTATGGAAAACTTCAGGGCCAAGAAACGATCGATTTCTTAAGCAAAGAATCGGGAACGAGCTATTCGGGCGTTGATTATCCAGTGGCCAGGGTGCGCGACACCATCGAACGCGTGGTTCGGCCACGAGTCGTTGATGACCGCGGCACAGCCGACACTTCGGACGATATTATTCTTGCAGGTAGTGGCCCTTACGGGTCGCCACTCTATAGAATTTGGTCGCGCATCGACCCGGTACCGGCGCCCATGCAGCCGCACGTGGACGCACTCCACAACGACCCCATAAACGGACCGAAATTCCTGCAGAGCATTCGCAGGTGGATGGAATCCATTCCCGCGATCGACAAATCGTTAGACACGCAGGGACCCTTACTCACGGATGTTAGGGGAATCAGTTCGAATCCCAATGCAACGACATTCAATGTGAACTTTGACGCTGTAGATGACCTGACTGCCATCAAGCATATCAGTTTAGAGGTTCTCAGAAGGAAAAACACGGAGGCAGCAGTTGAACACGATAACACACTGGTGCTCCCTTCTCGTAGAAGTACCAGCGCGACTCTCGATCAAGACCCTGAAGTATCTGCGCATTATTTCGATGCGATGCGGGGTTTTGCTGGAACCTATAACTTCAGCCGGAATGCCAGCTTCCCGCTGACAAATACAAATTACCGCTTCATCGCCAGGGCTTACGACATGGTGGACAACCCGTCGACATCCCCCAGACGAGACACGGATACATTGAGTCCTGCTCTGAGCCACATGTTCACTACGGTCGGCAATTGCGACATCGCTATTACAAAACCGGCCGGTGGATTTGTGGTAACAGGAAACACGACTTACGGCATAACAGCGCATGGACAAAATTCTTTTGCTACCGGAGGAACCACGAGATTGCTTGTTGAAGTGGGAAATACCGCGCTACGATCTGTATCGGCATCGGACAGCGCCGCTAGCAACTTGCTAACGGGTGATGTCAACTGGGATCCTTCAACTTCTGCGCAAACTACTTTGAGAGTCACCGCCTGGAATGGCCCGGCAAATCAGCGAGGTGATGGTGATCCAAGAGACCCCTACTCTTGTACGAAAACGCTTAACTTTGATACCAACGCTGCTATGACGGGGTCAGGACAGGTAGGAGCCTCGCGCACGATGACGATTACTCTTACTTCGGATTTCGCCGTCAATATTGGCAGCGTGTCGGTCACAAAACAAGAGATCAACCAGGCGCCGGTTTCTGTCTCTGGCGTAAGTATAAGTGGAAAACAGGCAACCTTTAGCTGGGTTGCAAATTCCCGAGACCCCGTTACCTTCCGAGCAACTGTTGTGGATACTGCGGGAACAACGATTCAGGCTAATGCGACAATCACTCCGGCTCCCTAGGGCCGTTTGCGAGAAGAGGACGTATGATGGGAACCGAAGTATTACTTAGATTTTCGACTCTCATCCTAGTTCTTTTACTCAGTGGCTGTGAGAGCGAAATTACCTCGGGCGTAAAACTCAACGATGAGATCAATGACTTCGAAGACGAAGAAGATGAAACGCCTCCTCCTGGGGGCGGTCCTGTTATCGACTATTCAAAACCCCAGTACACTTTTCAATTGGGCGTAAAAACTAATGCTCAGCAATTTAGAATGAACCAAGCGGTAAATGTCCTCATGCAACACTGCCACAGCTGTCACGGTACGTCGGGATCGAGCCCTAAGTGGAGCTCGCGCAATTACTATAAACTGAGCTCCTGGCGGGGAAATTTTTTGGTGAAGGCAGGCGACCCAGGATCGTCACTGCTCATCACATCCTTGCGAAGACACGCAAGCGTGAATGGAACCGGGACTTTTCCAACAAACAGTGGCCGACGCGATATGCCTCCGGGCGGCACTCTAAGTTATAAAGAGTTTGCTACATTGTGGGACTGGATTTTGTATCTAGATCCCGCCGACGATGATTTACATTCGATTCGAATTCCGCCACTCTCGGGCAATGCCACCTATACGGCCAATGCTCTTCCAATAGTCCCGGGCGACAAAACATATTTCACCCTAAGCCTGGGAGACAGCTTCGTGATTCACAATGACGATAGTCGAAGTCACACTCTTGGGGGATTGGGGGGGCTCTTCAATCCCCGCCCTGGAATACCCAGCGGGTCTTCGTCGATTTTTACGATTATAGGATCGGGATTGACCCTGAGCCTTGGGGGAACAGAGGCCCATTCCGACACAGAAACGGGTGCAAACTTTTTCATGAAAGTCGAGTAGGCATCCGTGCTTCCGCACTGATCTCAATAGTCATTCCAATCCTTCGATATAATCGCGAATCACGTCCAATCTCTCTCCAGAAACATCCGCGTAACTTCCAAGCGGCATAGTTCCACCGGCGCCCGCACCTGACAATTGAGTGTAAATTGAGGAGCTGTCGGGGTCCCCTCGAACCAGAAGACCCGCATCGACATAATCATCCGGGGAAGCGAAATTGCCCCATGAAAAATGGCAGCTGCCGGCGAAACACCCGTGAGGTCTTAGCGCAAGTTGCATGTTGCAAAAACCTTCATCAGTGCTATTCGCACAGGGCTTATCACCGGAAAACGAGTGGGTCGTGTTGAGAAAGCAAGATTGCAAAACCGCAGCCAGCACAAATACCACGATGGCAAAAATTGGCCCTTGAATGCGCAATAAAAAATTCTTGGCCATGACAATCACAATAGACATTCTAGCGCGGTCCACAACTTGCGTTAAGAATTAATCTCAATAAAGGGGCTGATTTTTTAGACCTTACGTAGCGCAGGTGTCATTTCTTTGATAGCTTCGGAGTTGCTCATGAAGGCGGGGTCGAGAGGGCGTCTGCTCCCATTTTTTTATTCACTTCTCTTTTTGCTGAGTCTCTTCACGTCGATGAAGGCTACAGCTTATCCGCACTTTGTTACCTACGGTTACACCTCTTGCTCGGTTTGCCACTATCATCCGCTCGGAAACGGTCCACTAACAGATTATGGGCGCGCTCTGGGGGCAACAGAATTTTCTGGGAAACCATTTTGGAATCTTGGCGCCTCTGACGAGCAGATCGGCGCAAGTTCAGGCTTCTGGGGTGGAAAAGTCCTTCACGAACAGATCCGCCCATCATTCGACCTACGGATGCTGCGGATTATGGAAGGCCTCCAAGGCGGCGACAAAAATAATCGCTTCATCTGGATGAGCGCGGACCTCAACGTGGTGGCTCTTTCCAAAAATCAAAAATTCTACCTTTCGGGAAGCCTTGGCTATATCCCCCCTCACGCCACGGGCAAACGCCTAATCAGTCGCGAACATTATGTTGCATGGCGTCCCACAAAAGAGTGGGGAATTTACGGCGGATTCATGGACACAGCATTTGGAACTCGCATTCCAGATCACACAGCCTTTAGTAGAACTGCGACGGGTCTTGCCCAAAACGATCAAACACATGGCCTGATGCTGAACTACCTGACCTCAAAGTCTGAGCTCTACGTTCATGGTTTCGCCGGAAATCTTGCGGTCGATTCTGATATTCGACAAAAGGGTGGCTCGATTCTTTACGAATTTGAGCCCAAACCAAAATGGCGCCTCGGCGGCTCGGTCTTGCACAGCCAGAGCCCCTTTCGTAAACGCAGCATGTTTTCCATTCATTCGCGAAGCGGATACGAGGGGGGAGCAGGATTGATTACAGAAGTTGGCATTGTGAGAAGCGCAGTGATTGATAACGATCCCTATCTTTCAGTTTATACATTGATTCAGGCCTTCACGAAGGCTGCCCGCGGACTTCATTATTTGTTGACCTTTGAGCACCTCAACTCGAAAGACACCGGACTTCGAACGAATCGCTTCCAAGCAGGTCCCAGCATTGTTTACTCTCCCTTCCAACGAATGGAGCTTCGCATGGATTTGCAAGGTTACCGAGAATTTGGCGCGGTCGAGAATGGAACGACTCCTGATTCACTCAGGTTATTGGGGCAGGTGCATGTTTATTTTTAAACGAATAGCTCTGGTCATTCTTGTTGCTCTGACAATCAAAGCGCACGCCGATGAAAGTGGCCCCATTCGCATTAAAGACGGTCGCTGTTCCGTGGCTCAGTTTAACAAAAAACGAGCTCGCTTTGTGCCAACAAAACGAAGGCTTTCCTCTTTTGCCAAAAGATCTCTCATAGGAAAGGAACTGGAAAAGGCCGAAGGGAAAACCGCGTTTTATGTTGATGGCGACAAAAGAAAGCAACTCTACGCTGTTCTCACTTCCTGTGTGGTGAGTGCTACTCCAGCCAAGGTCGCCACGCCAACGTCCGCACCGACAGCATCAGCCCCGACGCGCGCCGCTAGATTCTCAGATCCTCGCGCGCCCTTCAAAGAGGGAAAATATTATCTCACCTTGGCCTTTTTGACTTGGCAGGAAGGTATTCAGGTAAAACGCAGCGCGAATGATCCGGGCGGAGCGATCACCTGGGAACTTCTGGTCACAGCAATGAGTATTTGTCCGGGGGTCGGAGTTTACCTCTATGAGAAATCCTCCTTTAAAATCGGATGGGATACCTGCGCCCCTTTCGCAAACTCAGAGTTGGGACTGAAGGATGGAGTTTCGGAAACTGATAACTACTCAGGAAAAAACGTAAAAATTTTTGGCCTGATGACCGGACCAACTTTTCTCTACACCTTTGCACCGTCTCTTGGAATCGGACTCGATTTTCCAATCATGTATCGCTACGGAATGTGGCGCGATCCTCAGGTGGAGAATTGGTCCATCAGTAAAAAGAATGCTTTTTTTCCGATTTATCTCTTTTCTGCTCACTGGCGCAGCGAACGCTGGAGCTTTGTGCAAAAGATCGGCGTGCTGAAAAAGTGGCCGGGATATTTCTGGGGCCTCCAAGCAAATTATAAATTCTAACGTCGCTCCGCCCAGCGAAGAAGAAATTGGTAGAGGCTTCCTGCGGCTTCCTGCTCGGTCATTTCAAATTCGGCAGCGAATTCTTTTGCGATCGCATTGAAAGAACGCTGTCCGTCGATCAATTGAAAGACTCGCGAGGGCACTCGGTGACTAATCTCGGTAGCCTCAACCACAGAATCTCGGGCAATCGGAAGATCGAAATCCTTCAGCCATTGTGGGCGCAGATCTACCGGAAACACCTCCCGAGATGTCGCATCACGAACCCCCGAAAAAGCCCAAAGCCGCTCGCGACGATGATAGGCACTCAGCGGCGACTTCAAGTAATCCACCTCTGGCGATTCATCCTTAACATCGGAAAAGCCGCCCTCTTTCATCAGCGCCAAAACCTCTGCACGCGACCATCGATGCCACAGGTCCGCCTTTTCATCGATCATGAAAGATCCAAAATTGATCCACCGCCCGCCGGGAACGAGGAGTGCCGAAATATTATGGATCAGCATGGGCAATTTCTCCGGAATCAAATCAATAATCCACGGAGTGATGATCAAATCAAATGATCCCGCATTAAAAGGCAGCATATTCAGGTCAGCCAAGACGTAATGAAGACCGGGATGCCGAGGGGAAGACTTAGGAATTTTTTGTGATTGAAAACGGGACTCATCGTTCAGGGCGGATGCTGGAAATTCTGTCAGTGCGAGCCCCGATCCAAAACAAATTCGATCGAAACATTGCGAGAAAAAGTAGGAGTTATCCAGTGCGACCGTGAATTCCGGAGCAAATTTTTCATGCAGATCGTAGGGCAGGCGTCCGCCCCCGGCTGCGAGTACCAGAATCTTCTTCGGGCTATGGTCATCCATCATTCGAGCGACAAGATTTACATAGGCCGAGTTTTCCTCCTGGCCCCAAACCCAATCACGAAAAAGATTTTGGGGATAGGCCACCAAAGGTTGCGCCAAAGGCACCGAGACTCCCAAGCCCGACAAGATTGCGTCTTGATGGCCGGAGGCTTTCGCAGCGGTCTCTTTTGCGGTCGCCAAATGCGGCACAAGACTAGCGAAAATAAGCTCTAATTCTTTTTTAAGTTGGATACGGGCCGTTCGAAGCTTTTGAATGCGCGCGGCGCTTTCGGGTAAAAGGCGTTTTTTATCCAGTATCTCTTTTGCGCGGTCGATCTCTTTATCAAGTCGATCACGCAGCAATGACCACTGCGCCTGAAAGTGTCCCAGGGTCGCCTCGGGTTTTGCAAAGAGACAGGGGCTGCGCGAGGAGAGCAAGGGATAAGTTGATTTAGCACCTTGAAGAAGCCCTCGAGCCTCATCAAAGGCGAGAGGATCCCGCTCCACAGGATCGCAAAGACTTGCCAGAAATGATGGCGAAAAAAAGCCCCCCATACCTTAAAAGTATAGAGGGCTCTGGCTACTAAGTAAAAAAGCGCCTGTCTTAGAGCACGTTCAATCGACGCGGCTGGGCAATCTGCGAAATAATCGAGCGGAAGGATTCTCCTCGATCCAGATGCGAAGTGAACATATCACTTGCGTCACAACCTGGGGAAAGCAAAATCACATCACCGGATCGTGACTTTTGATAGGCCAATAAAACAGCCTCCTCAAAAGTTCCCACCAGGAAGGTTTCCGTAAAGTCACCAATCATACGATTAATCTTTTCCTTAGCCTCACCGACCAGGATCATGTTCTTCACCCGTTGACGAATCTGGGGAGCCAAATAAGAGAAATCTAGATTCTTATCTTTTCCTCCACCGATCAGAATGATCGGCTCCACAAAAGCTTTCAGCGAAGATCCAATCGAGGCCGGGATGTTTGCAGCCGAATCATTGTAAAAAACCACCGAATTCAAGCGCCGAATAAATTCCAAACGCCCGGGAAGCGGAGTGATTGTATCAATCACCTGCTGAACATTCTCGAAACTTGCACCCAAAGCGAGGGCCGCAAGTCCCGCTGCCATCAGATTTTCGCGGTTATGACCACCGCGAAGGCGGAAGTTCTTCAGCGAAGCCTGATAGTCTTTTTGTGATCCGTCTTTGGTGTAGCGAATGTGAATTTCTGATTTGGTCGACCAAGCGCCCGAGAAACCCTCTGGAACTGAAGCGGAGAAGAGAAATTTCCTTCCGGGAATCTGCGCCATCCAATTCAAGAGATTCGCGTCCGAAGCATTGAGAATGCTCAGAGTTTCTTCGTTAGCGTTGCGGAAAACTTCCTTCACCACATTCTGGTAATTTTCGGAACTTTGATATCGATCCAAGCAATCGTCATAGATATTAGTCACTACAACTAGATCAGGAATGAGTGCCTTCGCATTCTCAAGATCCATCGCAGTGAGCGAAGCCAAAGCAACATCAGGTGCCTTCGCCAAATTCAAAATGCCCGCCAAAGGTTGATCGATGTTGGCAAAACAATCTTTGCCGGAAGCAATCAACATTTTTTGCAACAGATTGGCAGTTGTAGACTTTCCTTTTGTTCCCACGATCGCAACCAAAGGAGCCGGAGAGTATGTCGAGACAAAATCAATTTCTGACTCAACCTGCACACCGGAAATCTTTGCCGCTTCCAGGGCGGGAAAGTTCAAAGGAAATCCTGGAGTGTAAACAATGCGATCAGCATCCACCAAAGATCGTGGATCCAAATCAGCTCCCATCAACAGAGTATATTTTCCTGCCGGAAGACTTTCCTCCAACATTGCAGCCACTGTTTCTTGCTGGCCAGTTTCTACAATCGTAAGTTTTGCATTTTTTCTGATCAGGAATTTCGCGAGTTCAAGACCTCCGCTCTTAGTTCCCAAAATGATTATCTTTTTTTCTTTCAAACCCGCTGTCGCAGCCATTAAGTTCCTTTCTTCGCCTCCAACCGAATTTCGCTATAATCAGAATCCCTACTTAGCGCAACTTCAGAGTGCTAAGTGCTAGAATTCCAAGGATAAATGAGACTATCCAGAAGCGCACAATCACCTTGGGCTCGGGCCAACCGAGCAGCTCAAAATGATGGTGTATGGGGGCCATTTTAAAGATTCTCTTACCGCGCAATTTAAACGAAACTACTTGAGCGATGACGGAAAGTGTCTCCAAAACAAAGACTCCGCCCATGATCGCAAGCAAGAATTCGTTTTTCGAGGCCACAGCTAATGCGCCCAAGGCACCGCCCAAAGAAAGAGAGCCGACATCACCCATGAAGATCTGCGCCGGATAACTGTTGAACCATAAAAAGGCGACTCCGCTGGCAATAAGCGAGGCGCAGAAAACTCCAAGTTCTCCTGATTTGGGGACGGCGGGAATCTGCAAATATTCTGCAAAGACGATGTTGCCGCCCAAGTATGTCAGAATAAAAAAGACTCCTGCGCAGATAATTGAAGGACCGATCGCAAGCCCGTCTAGCCCGTCCGTGAGATTCACCGCATTGGATGTTCCTACGATTACAAAAACCGCAAAGGCCACATACCATGGTCCCAGGTCCAACGTGAAGTTTTTGAAGAAGGGGAAATAGAGAGCACCGTCCAATGGAGTCCCCCGTTGGACCGCATAAATTCCCCACGCAACAAAGAGCGCAAAGAAGACTTGGAGGCGGAGTTTCCAGCGACTGGCCATTCCTTTAGAATTTTTCTTGGTCACCTTCTGCCAATCGTCCGCAAGTCCAATTGCTGCATAGGCCCAAGTGATTGTTAGGGTCAGCCAAATATACGGATTAGAAAGATCAGCCCATAGCAGTGTGCCCACAGAAAGACCGAGAACAATTAAAAGTCCGCCCATCGTAGGCGTTCCCTGTTTTTTCAAATGACTTTGCGGCCCATCATCGCGAACGGCTTGGCCGTACTGTCGTTTTTTTACCCAAGCGATGAAGGGTTTTCCGAGAAAGATCACAACTAAAAAAGCAGTGAGCGCGGCCATGCCTGAACGAAATGTGATGTAACGAAATACGTTCAGAAAACTGAGTTGGGATTGAAATTGTGCCAGGAACCAATAGAGCATGAACTCTGGATCCTAGGCTGAGCTGGCCTCTTCCACAAGTTCGATGAGGTATTTTCGATACTTATGCGCGGGTTGCTATCCATGAGATCAACATGAAAACTCGGGGGCCTGAGGGGAATTCATTGCAAGTAAATGTACTTGCAGGACACGAAGGCAGGGTGGCTCATCATCAACCCCAACCTAACCTCAACCCGGCGGCGAAGGTTGCCTGTTTTTCTACATAGTCCTCTGCCCGCCTTGGGGCAGTGTCCCGCAAGTACATTTACTTGCAATGAATTCCGGACACCGAGATTTCCATTTTGAAAAAGTATCAAGACTCAGTTCATTCACAGGGGCTCGAAATTTATCTCCCTTGATCACTGCCCCAAGGCGAGCAACGCAAATAGAAGAAAAAAATTGTTCATCGCCGCCGGGGTGAGGCTTTCAGGCGTGCATGAAAAGCTAAGCTGCCAACGTGATCAAGGGAGATAAATTTCGAGCCCCTGTGAACGCACGCTGCTTGTCTTCGTTCAACTCGGTTTTGCGTCCAGAAAGGATGCGCGCCACCAGATCCATGGCGTTAAGAGCAGGGTGATGTGGGCGCCCATCAAAAGCAGACTTCCGGCCACCATTAGTGTCCAGAGTCTTCGGCCATCCCACGGTCGCTCTCCGGCGGTAAATCCGCTGGACTTTTCAAAGCGTCGAAAACGGAGCAGGAAAAAGGCGGTCCAAAAACTGAGGCCTGCGACGAAAAAGGGGTCTACAAAATTTTGCCCCAGCAAAGCCCAGCGCAGGGAAAATTCCCAGCCTCCAAAAAAGAGAACTGAAAAAGTTGCGAAATTTAACGGTGGCCAGCGCGGATCGGGACTACGCGATTTTTCCAAGAAAATCCAACGCGACCAGAGGCTCTCGCCCGATCCCGCAAGTCGAAGCTTTCGGTTTTCTAGATAAGCCCAAAGGCCGAGAAAAACAAAAAGCAAAATAAGGCGATGCACAGGATTTCAGTTCAGAAACTAACCAATGCTTTTTTTCAAAAGCTCGGCCTTATCTGTTTTCTCCCACGCAAAACCACAGTCCTCGCGTCCAAAATGTCCGTAGTTAGTGGTCTTAGAAAAAATCGGCTCTTTCAGTCGAAGGCTATCGATGATACCACCCGGGGTCAGTCGAAAAACTTCGCGGATCACAGTATCGAGTTTTTCAGCGGAAGTTTTTAGAGTTCCATAGTCTTCAAAGTGAAGACTGACAGGATCCGGGCGACCAATCGCATAAGCCAATTGAATCATGAAGCGATCAGCAAGACCGGCGGCCACAACGTTTTTTGCAATGTAGCGCGCCATATAAGCAGCTGAGCGATCCACTTTGGATGCGTCTTTTCCACTGAAGGCGCCACCACCATGAGGCGCATAACCCCCATAGGTGTCGACGATGATTTTTCGTCCCGTCAATCCACAATCACCGTGTGGACCACCTATGACGAATCGTCCCGATGGGTTCACATAGTAACGAGTTTCTTTTGTTGAGAGCAGTCCGGTTGGCAGCAGATTGGGCAAAAGCTCTTCGCGCACAAAGGATTCAATGGTCTTCTGTTCAACTTCTTCAGCGTGCTGCGTAGACAGTACGAGCGTGTGTAATGCAACAGGCTTGGCATCGCGATACTGCACGGTGACCTGTACCTTGCCGTCGGGACGCAGCCAAGGAGCCCGTCCGCTTTTTCGCGCCTTAGAGAGTGCTTCCGAAATTCGATGAGAAAGCCAGATCGGCATCGGCATCAAAGAATCCGTTTCGCGACAGGCGAAGCCGAACATCATGCCTTGGTCGCCTGCACCTAATTGACCACTAACGACGAGTCCTTCGTTGATGTCGCGACTTTGTTCATGAATGAGGTTTGTGATTTTCACGGAAGTATCATCGAAACCGTCTTTATTGTTTGTGTATCCGATTTCGCGAATCGCTCCGCGCACCAAGCGTTCGTAGTCGATGGGCGTCTTCAACTGCGCATTAACCTCACCCGCCAGAATAACGGTGTTGGTCGTCACCAGAGTCTCACACGCTACTTTTGATTCGGGGTCCTGGGTCAGGAAAGCATCCAGAACCGTATCGCTAATGAGATCCGAAACTTTGTCCGGATGACCTTCAGTTACAGATTCAGAGCTAAACAAAAAATTTTTCTCGCTCATATTAGGGCTCCCAACTAAGTTTTTAATCAGCCTGATCAGCAAGGTCTTGGTCTTCCTCGCTTTCAAGAACCGCGCCCTCGTTGTGATGGCCGGCTCCGGAATGATTCGTAGTTTTTTCTTTATACTTTCGAGTTTGTTGAATCATCTTATCAACCACTTCATCAATGGCTGTATAGAGACTCTCCGCTTCGGCCTCGGCACGGGCTTCGAAATCACCCGAGAGTACGTGCAATTGCGAAATTTGCTGTGTTTTTTCAACAGCAAAAACAAACTCACATTGAATAAGTTTGTGAAGATGCTTGGAGAGTTTTGAAATGCGCTTTTCCGCGTAAGATTTGATAGCTTCTGTGGAATCCAGACCCTTGAAGGTCATTTTTACTTCCAACTTGGACGAGGTGGTCATAGGCAATCCTTTCAACGCTCGGGCTTGGGCGGTGAAAGACGATTGCTTAGAAGAATTTCTTGCGCTTGCTGGACGGCAAGATTCCCAGAGCCTCTCGATACTTCGCCACCGTTCGGCGAGCGATGTTGATGTTGTGTTCCTCGAGTAACTTTGTCAACTGCTGATCACTGAGGGGTTTCTTCGGATTTTCGCCTGAAACAAGCTCTTTGATCTTCTGGCGAACGACCTCGCTAGCGACATCATCGGAGCCGTCGGTCTTGCCGATTGCGGAGTTAAAGAAGTACTTTAACTCGAAGATGCCCTGGGGGGTGTGAACGAACTTATTGGTAGTGACCCGGGAAATGGTGGACTCGTGAAGGCTAAGCTCGTCGGCAATGTCCTTCAAAACCATGGGCTTCAAGGAGGACATCCCTTTGTCGAAAAAATCCTTTTGGCGGATCAAAATAGCTTCCGTGACTCGAAATATGGTGCGCTGCCGCTGGTAGATACTCCGCATCAAGGAAACTGCGTTTTTTAACTTTTCGCGAACATAGGACTTCGTCTCGCCCTTCAGGTTCCCGGCAGCCAGTTGTTCCTGATAAATACGGGAGATTTTGAGACGAGGAATCCCCTCTTCGTTCAAAACGATATTGTATTTCGTTCCATCGCTGCTTTTCACGATGTAAATGTCGGGGACAATGTAATGAGGTTCCTGGACTGTAAAAATGCGTCCGGGCTTGGGTTCCATAGCGTGAACAATTTTTGAGAGCTCAATCACATCCTCAAGAGCCATTTCCATTTTCTTTGCGATCGACTCGTAGTTTTTGGTTTCAAGTTCAGGCAGATAATTTTCGATCAATTCGGCCACATCGTCGTAGTAGTCCATGTGACGCGCCTGAATCATAAGGCACTCTTTTAAATCTCGGGCGGCAACACCCGGGGGATCCATCTTTTGCACTTTCTTTAGTACCGCTTCGACCTGCGGAATCGGCACATTCAAAGTTTGCGAGATCTCCTCGCTGAACACCATCATGTAACCATCTTCGTTTAAGTTTCCGATGATGTTTTCGCCGATTTCGAAATCTTTGGGATCTTCGATCGTTAATCGCAGCTGCCACATCAAATGTTCGTAGAGAGTCGTGCCTTTTGAAATGATCTGTTCAAAGTTCGGCAAGTCGTCGGGGTTGAAGTTCTTCGTAGTCGGCAGATACTCCCGATTACCGCTGGATTGTTCGAGATAGTTCTCCCAGTCGAAATCCTCTTTGGCATCCGTAATTTTATCCGAGCTAGTGGCGCTAGTGGTGTCTTGAGAACGATCATCGCCTTCGCCGGCTGCGCCCATATTCGAAACACTGTTGTCTTCAGCTTCACCACGGTCGTGGTCTTCTTCAAGAGTGGGATTATCTACCAGGGCGGAGGTAACTTCGCTCTGTAATTCAAGCACAGACATTTGCAGAATCTTGATCGCCTGTTGGAGCTGGGGGGTCATTGTCATCCCCAGCGACTGTTTCATCTGCTGCTTCAAGCCCATTTTTTCGTCACCTCAACCTTAAGAAAGAGAAAAATCTTTCCCCAAATAAAACGTTCGTGCTTCTTCGTTACTGGCAATCTCGTCAGGACTTCCGGAAAAGAAGACCTCGCCCGCGCGCATCAGGTAGCCCCGGTCGCAACTGCTCAAAGTCTCGCGCACGTTGTGATCCGTGATCAAAACGCCGATGCCGCTTTTCTTTAAATCTCCGATGAACTGACGAATTTCTCCGACCGCAATCGGATCGACACCGGCAAAGGGTTCATCCAGCAGAACAAAATGTGGTTCAATCGCCAAGCAGCGGGCAATTTCGCAGCGCCGCCGCTCGCCACCGGAAAGCGTTGAAGCCGGATTTTGATTCAAGGCCGATAAACCGAAGCGATCCAAAAGTTCCTGACATCGCCGATCCAACAGCGCTCCGTCATAACCCCTAGCCTCCAGCGCCATAGCAACATTGTCATAAACCGAAAGCTTTTTGAAGAGACTGGTTTCTTGAGGAAGATAGGCAATACCTAAGCGCGCTCTCTCATGAAGCGGGAGCGAAGTGAGATCGCGATCATTGAGACGAATTTTTCCTTGGGTGGGAAAAACTAGGCCGACAATCATGTAAAAGACCGTGGTTTTTCCGGCACCGTTCGGACCAAGAAGTCCCACCACTTCGCCCGGTCGCACACTCAGAGTCACACCCTGAACAACCTGACGACTTCCGTAGACCTTTCCAAGGCCTTCTGCCTCCAACTTCAGCGCTTTCACATTTTCCATCTGAAGCTCATTCTAGCGTGAGGAAAGTCGATGACTCAACGCTTCCCGATCGAATTTAGTGAAGTGTTTTTGACCCTCGCCAAAAATTTCGACTACTCAGGAGAAAATTTGGGATTTTGGAGCAAAATCTTCAGTGCGCGGTTTCCGCCAGCATTATCGGACCGGCCCATCTCCACAGACTAGGGATTGGCCAATAAAGTTATCAGGCCCCAAGAATTTTTCCTTAGTTTGTGACCAATAGACCTCTAACTGCGAGTGAAAGAGATTTTTCGCTTCTTGCCATTTCTGTTTCGAAAAGAGCTCCCACATTCTCCGGACCAAAACACTGTTCGTCATACATTCGTCCCTTCAAAAATTGCAGTTAGTTCCAACATCGGAAGTAGATGGGCAGGGTCGCGATGCTGGAAGTCTTCTAAAAACGAGAGTCGCGTAGCGAGTTTTCACACCGTGCAGGGAGCTTTCGGACCTGAATATTTGTGTAAGTGAAATAGTTTCCGTATCCTCCAGGAAATTGGCCAAGATGGCGGGTGACCCGAGCGGACAATTCAAAGCTTGCCGAGGGCGAGGCAAAAAACCATTTGCGAATGGCTGATTCTCCAATCGGAATCTTTTTGTCGCCAAGTTCCACAAAATATTCAAGGATCTCGTGGCAGCCCGGTTGAATATAGGGCCCGATTTTTCCAATTTGATAGAATCGAGTCACGTTTTTGGTCGTCTTCACTAGAAACTGATCGCCGCAAGCCGAAGTTGCTGAAATCTCGACTTCAATAACGAAAGGATACGGGCTACCAGCGACCCGTCCCTCACGCACTCCCTTACTAAGAACTCCATTGAGGCCTAGCTCTTCCTGTATCGCATAAAAATCTCTAAAGGCTCGTCGAACGTTTGCCTGGCTTGTATTTGAGACAATAAACAACGCGAGCAGCGTTATTCTTATGAAATAACAACTTGTTCTTCCCATGGACCCAACCTGACACATTAGGTTTTGCACTATTTCCAGAAGACGCTGGCAAAAAGAAAAAAAATCGAACAATTATGATCCGCTCAAATGTCTCAGCTAGGCCAATGATAGGAGGTATCCAAGTCGGCACACTCGCGCTGATTGGCTACAGTTTCTAGCTCTGAACATCTGAACAGAAGATGGGAATAGTTGCGTGTCTTTTGCTGAGCATGAAATATGACTTCCACATCGCTGCCCAAGGCGGGCAATGCTGAATCGGAAGTAAGACTAATGCACTTCCGCCGCCGGTAGGTCCTCTGGAGATTCAATGGATCACTGCTGTATTGCGATGTGGAAGTCATATTTCATGCCCAGTAAAATTCCCCAGCCTTTCCCAGCCCGAGAATTCGACCAAGCACTAATGCAGCGTCTTTAAGCCTTTGCGTCCGCGACCACCACCACGCCCAGCTTTTTTAGCACCCGCGTTTTCCAAATAGGCGATCGATTCCACGTGCAGGGTTTGTGGAAACATGTCGACGGGTTCCAAGCTTTTCAAACGAAGCGAGGGTTGCCAGCGCATCAGTAGTGCCAGATCCCGCGCCTGTGTGCGCGGATTGCAAGAAACATAAACGAGTTTTTCGGGCACCTTTTCAGAGAGCAAACGCAGCACATCCGGATCGCAACCTTTTCTGGGCGGATTGAGAATTACCCAATCCGGAACGCCAAACTCTTCGTGAAAAGTTTTGATTCCATCCACGGCATCCGAACAAAGTTGCAGGACATTGTTGAGCTTTCCACGGCGGGCCGCCGTGATGGCTTCAAGTGCTGCTGATCCGACTTCCTCGACCGCAAGAATTTGATCCGTGTTGCTCGCCATATGAAAGGCCATCAAGCCCACGCCCGAATAAAGATCCAAACCTTGACGATGGTGGCCTTTCAAAAGTTGGGACACACGTTTGTAGAGATAAGACGCCTGCGAAGAATTCACCTGGATAAAAGACAGCGGTCCCACGGGAACGCGAAAACTTCCGAGGCTTTCGGTCAACTCGGATTTTTTGAAATGATAGCGATTGGCTTCACCCAGCAGTACGTTTCCTTCACCATCGTTAATGTTTTGTACGACCGTCGACAGGCGCGACTGAAATTTTTGCAGAAGATCCGTCACCAATTCCTGAAGACCCGAAACGTTTTGCGTTCCGCTAACAAAAACGCAGAGTAATTTTTTCTCTCTAAACGAATAGCGAACAATCACATAACGAAGAACTGCTTGCCCTTCGAAAACCTGTCCAAACTTTAAAACTGGCACTTCGTGCTTTTGAACCAACTGTTTAATGTATGCAGAAATTTCGTTGATCTCGGGCGCGTGAACCGAGCAGGTCGGGATGTCGACAACTTCGTGGGTCCCGGCGCGATAGATTCCCATTTTGAGAGTACCATCGGCCGATCGCTGCAAAATCCATTTCGCTTTATTGCGATAAGCCAACGTTTTCGGCGATGGACGCACGGCTTTTAAAACGCGTGTCACCATGGTGCCGTCGAAACCTTCTTCGGCGTAGGCTGCGGCAATCATGCTGCGCTTGATCTCCAGTTGCTCTTTATAAGGATGCTCCATCAAGGGACATCCGCTGCATCCGTGCCAATGAGCACAAGGGACCACGTTCGGTCCCAATTTTCTTCGTGGCTTTTTCATTTTGCGGCGCCTTCGCTGGCCGCAGCCGCGGCCGGGGCAGCGGCAGGATTGCTGTTCGGTTTACTAATATCAAGCCCTTCTTTGTCATGATGACGGTCACAGGATCTACCGATCAGTTCCACAGGCGGAATCATACGATTAACTCCACCTGAAAAGTTGATCTGCAGCCGAGCCAGACCGCCAAGACTGGGTTTGAAAACAACACTCGCGCCCTCTTGCGTGTAAAAACTTAGAACCGGCCGATCAATCAACGGTTTTAGATTTCGAACTTCCGCAATTCGCCGCTCTTTTCCGTTATCCAAAATGCGGTTGTAGTAGGACTCTTTGGTCACCAAAGCTTCCATGATCCCATCGTCGCGCGTTCGCTTGAAAACATAGGCCACATAGCCCCCGGCATCCAAAACCTGATGTATTTCCCAAATTCCAAATTCACTCTGAGTCGAGAGGCGCATTTTGTCTCGAATCAAAAGACGCGACTGTCGTTTGCCTTTACGAAAAGCCCAAGGAATTTGGTCAATCAACCCACAAGAGGCAAAGCCTTCGACTTTATATCCTTGGGTGCTGGGGGCTTGGGCTAGCGCTCCGACAGAGATCATTGAAGAGAGGCAGATAGCAACAAGGCTCTGTGATTTTGGAATCGACATACGAGACAAACGCTTTTGTCGCACACTTAGCCATGCTTTCCAAATGAACAAAAGAAATAGAGTCACCGGGTCTTTCATAATGAGAAAGCGGAAGGCCGAAGCCACCAGAAAGATCACCCAAGAGGCAAAAACCCAGGAACTTTTGAAAAAGCAGCAATAAGCAAAGAAGAGGTTCGCAGCCCAAAGTAAGAAAACAGCAACTATCCGCCCCAGGTTGGCTGAAAAATCCGGGAGCGGCAAGGAAAGCAAGATGGCCAGGCTCATGGCCGTGGCAATCCAACGTGTCCGACGGTCAAGATTCATGACAAATAGTCTATCAGATCAGATCGCGAAGAACACGATTCCGCGCCATCAAGCGCTGTTTTGCTTTGTACTCACGGTGTCGACTGCGTCCACCAATGGCATCGACGTAGGAGTCCTTGTCCATGATCTGCACTTCGAAGGGATAAAAAAAAGTTCGTTTCTCGCGGATCATGATCGGAATCTTTTGAAGCTTGCTACTGATCGCCTTGGACTTGCCCAACTCGTCTTTGATCTCGCTCCAAAATCGGAATGTGGGGTCGGGGGCGGTGATCAAGAGTCGGCAAGTGAATTGTAACGTTTTATACCAACTTGAACTGAACTGATTTTTTGTCCCGCGGCTTGGCACCTCGGCTTGATCTAGAGTGCCGCGCAAAAGATGCCGCAACTGAGTTTGAGAACGCTCACCTTCGGGCGTGTTCATTTTGAATTTCTCGACCTCGGACCACATACTTTCCAGATTGATAAGCGTGTTGACGGAACGACTGGGGAAAATATTGGCCGGACAAAGGACCCCCAGCTCAAAAAAGAGTTGAGCCAAATCCACCGCGTCCACCTTGGACTCTGTAACAAAACGAAATCCCAATCGATCATAGATCGCTTCGACGGCCGCCGAGGGCTTGGAAAGCAATTTAACCAAAGTAGAGTTTCGATCCTTGCGTTCCTTTTTCTGATAGCGCAAAAGCTTTACCCGCCGACTGCCACTGCCGAACCAACGCGGCTTGCCGCTTTCCCAACCTACGCAGCGATCGAAGCGTTCGAAAATTTGCTCGCGGGCGGCTTGAAAAAAATCGTGCCGAACGTCGTTGTCGAGATGTGAAATCGTGTGCATCACACGAAGCAAGGCACAGGCCCATTTTCCGTGCATGTCCGGCTCTGGCTTCGAGGCTTCGACCATCAGTCGCAGAATATCGCTCTGGGGCCCCCGCGTCAGGAGTTCCGAGGGCATGGATTCACCCGGATCTAAAAGTGCGCCACGAAGAAAGGAGAGAGCCTCGAAATAAATGCGCCAAATTTCCTCGCGCACCACCAAGTCATCTAAATCATATCCGTAGGCCTGCAGGAAGCGTTTCGCCTCCAGTCTTGAATGCGTATTGAGTTTGGGGACATCAAGAAAGGAGGTGCCATGAACGGCCGATCGCAGGGAAGCCCAGTCGTACTTTACAAATGCGTCACGCATGAAAAATCCCGGAACTACCAGGATTCATCGCTACCGCCGCTGTCGTTCCAATCATCGTCTTCGGTCCACTCGTCGGAATCGTCAAAAGAGGCCTTTTCGCCTTCTTCTTCTTCGCCGGGCTCGATGCCGCGTGGATCATTTTTCCACCAGCCAGGAAGCCCTTCGTTGTCTTCATCGAAATCATCTTCGTCCGTATCGGGAACTTCGGGACCCAATTCAGTTTCTGCGCTCTCTTCGTCGTCCGCGAATTCTAATTGATCGCGATTGGGTTCTTCTTCTTCAGAATAAGCTGCACGGCGGGAAAGTTTTACGGCGGCTGCCCCGGCCGCGGCGCCTACAACAGCTGCCGCACCCAGCTTCAATGCTTCACCAACTCCATTTTTCTTAGAAGCCGCGGCGGATTTTTTTGTATTTGCAGCTGCCACTGACTTGCTGGACTTTGCTGATGCTTTCGACGTGGAAGCTTTGGAACTTTTTTTCTCTGGGGCCTTAGCCTTCGCAGCGGGGGCAGCGCTTTTCTTCACAGGCGCTTTGGCCGCAGCTTTTTTGGGCAGCTTCGCTACCTTTGAGGTCGTCTTTTTCTTTGCTTTGGCTGCCATGGTTTAGGGCCCTTTCCCAAATATTCTTACTAAAACCGGTTAAAATAGCTCCTGAAGGAGTGTCAAGCCGCTTGTACCCAAATAATTCTGCGATTTTATATCAGGACGAACATCTTCTGATCGTGAACAAGCCGACCCGCAGTCACTTCGATGAACAAGCAATATCAGCGCCTTGGAAGCCCCTACATCGACTGGATTTCGAAACGAGCGGCTGCTTAGCCTTTTCAAGTGAAGCCTACTGGAACACGTTTCAAGCGTTCTTTAAAGAGAAGAATTCTGAGAAAGCGCAGATAAAAAAGCTTTATTTGGCTGGAAGCCCGCTCAGCACAGGTCAATGGACAAGCTCTGAGCTCATCCAAGGCTTTGTTCAAAGCCGATACCGTTCTTCGAAAAAGGTGCAGTTTCTGGAACGCCGTCCCACAACAAAGACAAAAGCCCACAGCTTGCAAGAGGTTGCCCACAGAATCGAGGGTCCACTGGAGCTTGAGGATCCTAGATTTGAGCTAGCCCGGAAGAATCTTGGGTTTACGGGCTCTATCTTTCAAATCGAGCTTCTCACAGGAGCTCGCCACCAGATCCGAGCCTTTTTTGCGGCCCACAAGGCTCCGCTCGTAGGAGACCCCCTCTACGGCCCTAGCACAAGCGAAGTCTCCATCCCCATGGAGCTCCATGCCTGGAAATTAGAGATATGGAATCCCTACCTGGAGCGTTGGGCGCGGGCCGAGGCCGGCACCCGCCCACCCACTAGGCACGCGCCTTAGCTTTCATCACTAATGATTTGGCACCATCGGCTGTTTTTCCGCAGTCGATTTCGATAACTTCGCCTTCCGTGAATTCTCCAAGGAGAAGTTTTTTAGAAAGCGGTACCTGAAGTTGCTTATAAATAACTCGCTTCAATGGCCGGGCTCCGAAAAGCGGATCGTAACCAAGCTCGCCGAGATAATCTTTGGCCTTCTCGGTCAAGACTACAGTTAAGCGTCTTTCAGCCAAAACTTTATTGAGCACCTTCGCCTGAATTTCGACGATTTCTCGGATCAATTTTTCATCCAGAGATCGGAAGACAAGAATATCGTCGATGCGGTTCAAAAACTCTGGCGTCATATGAGCCCGCAATTGCTCAAAAACCATCGTGCGCAATTCATCCCGAGTCTTTTTCGGACTCTCGATAATCATCTGCGAACCAATATTACTCGTCATGATGATCACGACGTTGCGAAAATCCACCGAGCGACCTTGACCATCGGTTAATCGACCATCGTCCAGGATTTGAAGAAGAACATTCAAAACATCACGATGCGCTTTCTCGATTTCGTCTAAGAGCAATACACTGTAGGGACGTCGCCGCACGGCTTCGGTCAGCTGACCTCCCTCATCGTATCCAACATATCCCGGAGGCGCGCCGATCAATCGAGAGACCGAGTGTTTCTCCATGTATTCACTCATGTCCATGCGAAGCAAATTCTGTTCGTCGTCAAAAAGAAATTGGGCCAAGGCTTTAGCAGTTTCAGTTTTTCCAACTCCGGTCGGCCCTAGGAATAAAAAGGATCCAATCGGTTTCGAGGGATCCTTTAATCCACTACGAGCCAATCGCACAGCATCAGCAAGAGATTCTAAGGCTTCGTCTTGGCCGCGGACGCGATCACGCAAACGATCTTCAAGATGCAAGAGCTTTTCATTTTCGCCCTTCATCAACCGTTCAAGAGGGATTCCGGTCCAACGGGCGACGATGGATGCGATGTCTTCGCCTTCGACTTCTTCTTTCAACATACGTTTTGAAGCTTGTATTTCCCGCAAAGCAATTTGCGCAGACTCGATGGATTTTTGATTGGTGGGAATTTTTCCATACTTAATTTCTGCAGCTTTCTGCAGATCAGAATTCCGTTCGGCTATTACCAATTCGGAATTGAGTTGCTCGGATTCCGCCTTCAAGCGTCGTATCAAAAGAATTTGTTCCTTTTCCCGGAGCCAGTGTGCTTTTAACTTTTCTACGCTCTCGCGAATTTCCTGAATCTTTGATTCGATTTCCTTCAGACGCCGCTGGCTTTCTGTATCGGATTCCTTTTTCAGCGCTTCGCGCTCGACCTCGAGCTGCGTGATGTCTCGTACCATTTCATCAATTTCTGTGGGCATGGAATCGATTTCAATCCGCAGTTTAGCAGCAGCTTCGTCCATTAAGTCGATTGCCTTGTCGGGCAAAAAGCGATCGGCAATATAGCGATGCGAAAGCTGAGCCGCCGCAATGATCGCCGCGTCTTGGATACGAACACCATGGTGAATTTCGTATTTTTCCTTTAGCCCGCGAAGAATGGAGATGGTGTCTTCTACGGAAGGTTCTCCGACAAAAACTTGCTGGAATCGACGCTCGAGAGCCGGATCTTTCTCTATGTATTTGCGGTATTCATCCAATGTAGTTGCCCCAACACAACGCAGCTCTCCGCGTGCCAGAGCGGGCTTCAAAAGGTTCCCCGCGTCCATGGCGCCATCGCTCTTTCCTGCTCCGATCAAAGTATGAAGCTCATCGATAAAAACAATGATTTCGCCACTGGCGTCTTGGACTTCCTTTAAGAAACTCTTGAGACGTTCTTCGAATTCCCCCCGGTACTTGGCGCCAGCAACCATGGCCCCCAGATCAAGAGAGAGAACTTTTTTTCGACGTAAAGATTCGGGGATGTCGCCTTTTATAATTCGTTGCGCGAGTCCTTCGGCTATGGCCGTTTTTCCTACCCCCGGCTCACCAATTAAAACAGGATTGTTTTTTGTACGACGAGAAAGCACTTGTATGATGCGTCGGATTTCTTCATCTCGCCCAATCACCGGATCCAATTTTCCCTGCTCGGCAAGAGCCGTCAGGTCCTTAGAGTATTTTTCAAGAGAGCCGTAACCTTGCTCCGCCCCAGCGGAATCGGCTTTCTTATTTCCGCCACGAATGGATTTAAATTCTTTGATGAAATCTTGGACGCGAATGTTTTTCTGGCGGAAAAGTGCGGCGATGGATCCTCCGCTTTCTATGATTCCCAGGAAAAGGTGTTCGACGGTCACAAATTGATCGCCCATTTGATTGGCGAAAGCCTCAGAAGACTGCAGAGCCATTTGGAAGTCATTGGATATACCAACGCCTGCACGACCACCCTGAACAATCGGCAAAGTTCGCTTCTGACTTTCCACAATGTCACGAATCAGGGGCGTTGCTTCGAGCTTTTTCATGGCGCGGTAGATTGGCCCATCAGCATCTTCGATCAGCACTTCTAAAAGATGCGCGGGTTCGATCACGGGATTCTTACTGCGCTCGGCGCGCTTCTGCGCCTCGGCCAAAGCCTGCTGCGACATTTCAGTGTAGCGTTCGAAATTCATAGTTATAGCTTGGTGTTTATTTCTGAAAAGACAAGAGAAGAGAGAGTTTCGCAGCATCTTAATAATGCCGGATCAGTGAAATTATTTATACGGAATCACTATTTGCGAATTCTCGAAGCAAAAAGCAGCAGCCCCGGATAAAATTCGAGAGAACTTAGGACTCTTCGTCCTCGTCAATTTCGAGGATTTCCTCGGGATTTTCCGCCAAAAAAACTTCGGCTTCGGCGATAGCTTGAAAATCTCCGTCGTCTTTAAGGCTCTCCTGAATACGCGCGGCCATCTCGTCATTTCCCAGCTTCTGATATCCCAAAAGAGCGTAACGACTTTTGCCGGCCTTTTCTGCGATTTCTGTGCAGCGCTCTAGGCTGGCGCTATCTAGCGATGCTTCGCCGATCCAGCGGTGGATTTTTAGCCACAGAAAAACGTCGCCATCGGCTTCCGCAACCTTCAACAACCTCAGCAGTTCGTCTTTGGCCTGCGCCTGGTTAAAGAATTCTGCCGCATCGTTCAACATGGCTTCGGTTTCAAAAGCCCGCGCAATTCCCAGCAATTGGGCATTAGACATTTTTTTGACACCAAAAAGGATGTCACGTTTTTCTACGGCATTTGGAATCATACTTAAGGTTCTCGCTCTTTCCTCCGATGATTTCAATACAAGAATTCTTCGAGTTCCAAGGAGGGGACATGAAAAAAGTCAGAAAGACAAACAGCGTTGCCGATTCCGCAAACCCAGCTAGCAAAGTTAAGGTGCTTTATCAGAACCTAAATGGAGTCTGGTATGCATTTGCCGACGTTGGCGGAGAAGTCTTTTACACGCCGGTGGACTACAAAAAAATCCAGCAGAAAACGCCGGACACTGCAGCCATTAAAAGTAATCAGCGCAAGGTTCGTAAAATAACCCCTGCCGACGCGGCTTAGAAATTAACTGTATTTTCGCGCTTTGGAGCCAGTCTGACGTTGTCGGGCTTTGGTGAATTTGCGCTTTGCAGAAGCCTTGCGACGAGCGGTTTTTCTTCGTGATTTTTTTGTGCGAACTGCCATGATGACTAAAAAGGCTAGTGTCCTGAGTTGAAAATGTCGACACAAAGACAGGAGGGATTTTTAATCCTTCACTAGTTCGGGTGGGAAGCCTTCCCGATCAGCTGAAAAAATTGACCCCGCCATTCAGATCGCCGACCCTAGCCTTACTGCATCGCGCCGCGAACGGGGGAGGCAGAGTCAAGAAAAGCCCGCTGGCGCATCCTGACTTCTTGTGATGAAATGGAGTTTCGTTCCTATGAGTGCATCGAAAAGTAATATAAGCCAGGCAGGGATCCAAAAACGCCAAAAGGCGCGCTATGCGGCAAACATCGCCGTTGAGATGTTTACGCAGGGCCTCAACTACTTTCGCGCGGAAAGAACCGCCAACATCTCACTGGGCGGACTCTTCGTATGCACGGAGTATATTGGGAAAATCGATGAAAAGGTTCACATCCGCATCATACTTTCGGATCGCAATTCCTATTTTGATGTAAAAACCCGCATTGCCTGGGTCTGTGAAGGCGATGGATCTCACCCCAAAGGATTGGGGCTTGAGTTCATCGAAGTCACCGAACAGCAAAAGATGGTCATTGAGAAGTTCCTCAAGGACTATGTCAACGTTGCCAAGCCTTAATTTAAAAAAGCCTCTCTCGGAACCATGGCGCTTTCAGGCTGCCCGGAAGGTGCCGCTGCTGGCGTCGGCGCTGGCCTTTCAAACAATCCTTGCTGTTGTCCCGCTGATCGGCCTCAGTCTTTGGTATCTGAAAAGTATCGGATTTATCAGCAAATGGGCGGACCATTTTAAGACCTTTGTTTTTGAACAATTGAATGTCGGCGCAAACAATGAATTCATCGCAAAGGTCGAAAAGTTCGTTGGGGGCGTGCAATCGAATTCCTGGGGCTGGATCGGTGTTGGCGTCTTAATTTACACGGGCTTTAACTTAATTTTTGCTCTCGGTCGCTGTTTCGACTTCATTTTGGAAACGCGCGGCGGGAAAGAAAAATCGACCGGATTTTGGGCACGCATCACGATCCTTCGACGATCCATGGCACTGCCGATGATCCCCACTCTCCTGGCCGTTTCCTTGGCCGCCGTTACATGGCTCAAGGGTGATTCAATCTTCAAGTTCCTTTTGAAACAAAAAACGGTAGGTCCCTGGATCGCAATGCCCCTTCCCTGGCTCATCGACTTTTTGGGTTTCATGGCTATTTATTATTTAATTCCGCGCGAGCGCGTCGCCGTAAAATATGCAGCCCGCGCTGCACTTATCGTCACCCCTCTCTATGAGGGCGGTAAATATTTGATGCAGCTTTATGCTCGGAATTCTTTTGCAACGGAAAAGCTCTATGGTGCCTTGGCAGTAATCCCACTTTTCATGATCTGGATTCAACTAGCCTGGATGATTGTCTTACTGGGCTTGATCACATTTCCGGGCCCAAAACAAAAACTCTCGGAATAGCCTTGGGGCAGTGATCAAGGACTATGTATTTGAACTACTGTGAATGAACTCAGGATTTACATTTCCCAGAAGGCAATCTCCCTATCTTTGAGAAGCTATTCGTAAAAAAATACCTTCTCTGGACACTGCCCCAAGGCGTGCAGAGTTATATGTAGAAAAACAAAAGGACTACGCCGCCAGGGTGAGGCATCAATGGATTTAATGATTAGCTTCCCTGTATTGTGTCCAGAGAAGGTATTTTTTTACGAATGGCTTCCCACAGGCTCGTGAGTTCCACTACTGATTTGCTCGAGGATTTTTAGCTTTTCTTTTTTGGCAAGAGGCGGCGGACGAGTTGGCCTACGTAGCGGAGAATTTCGAGAGGGTCCCTAACTAAGACTGGTAAAAGTATGTTCATGACGTCCTCCCTTTATCGGCGTCTTGACGCCTCTGCTTGAGCATCAAAAGAACCCGGGACTCCCTGGAAATGATTAGGCCATTTCCCAAAGGCTCGAGGGCCTGACGCCCGTAAGCGCCGGCCAGCATCGTAAATACGTCAGGATCGAAACCTTCTTCCTCCCCGTCTGAAGATTCTTCATGCGAAGAATCTCGTTTCGAGTCGGCTCCCCCCTTTTCGATCGACGCCCCCCCCGTAGATGACTCTCCAAAAGCTTTGGGTGCAGACTGATGGGATTCCGAACCTTGGGGTGCTTGGAACGTAGGCGAACGTCTCAGGCTCGTGTGCTCTTGGGTGCATAGGGCGAGCGCCACGATCAAAGTCAGGGAATCCAACCATAAACTGCGAAAAGCCATGTGTCCTCTCCAGGGAATCCCGCAGAATTCCGCTATCTAGAGAGAAGACACGCTTCTATTTAGAAAGGGTTAAGGCTTGTCAAAATTTTTGCCAGGAATCTCGATCGGCTTCGGGGCTTCCAAAAATTTCGGGGTGCTGCAATCGGTAAAACTGTTGGTCCAGCGCCATAAAGCGCGCCAAATCGCGGTCCTGATCAGAAGCAACGCGGATGGCTTGTAAAATTTCCGACAGCTCCTCGTCTCCCAAGGGATCGCCCTCGTTTTTCAAGTAAAGCTCTAAAAGACCCAGATGGGCCAGCAAGGTGCTAGCGTCCGATGCTGAGGCTGATCGCTGTAGGCTTGTCATGAATTCGTCGCGATTATCTTTAGCCAATTCGACGGGAAGATATTTGCAATTCAGAAGCTGCGCCCGAAGAGGAAAGAGGGGGTCACTGCTGGGTTTAATTTTGGCCGCGCAGTCCTTGGGGGAATCCAATTTGGGCGCAACACGCTCGGTCGGCAGCGAAAAGCTAAATCCGAGTTCCGAAAGCGGTCCGAAACTCATTCCAAAGAATGAATTGGGGGGCGAAGCAGAAATATTCGACTGAAGAGCTACATAGCTATTTTCCACCTCAAGATACGAGGGGCTTTGAAGGAGCCAAAAGCCGAGAAATGTTGAAGCCCTTCGGTAAATATCAACTACGCCATACATGGTCGCAGGATCCTGGCGTGCAGAGCTATCCCAATATTTTTGTGGAGTCCGCTCCCAAGAATAATGAAGTTTAAACTCAGTGCTCTCGTGAAGATTTTTAAAAAGTCGTTTTTGGCTTTTTTCGCGGGGCAAAAGTGACGCAAGCGAGAGCGTGAGAGAACGAGACCCGGGCTTCTTTCCACATTTTTCGATGGCTAAAATTCCGTCGCTGATTCCCAACTTTCGATCGGCCGGCAAGACTCCACACTTGTCCAGATCGCCAAGCAAAAATGCAATGGCGATTGGTAAATACGCCGAGGTGATCATGTAGGCATAAGAGCGAAAATTTCCGTCTGTCCGAATGGTGGAAATCTTTTGCTCGATAGCATGAGCGATGCCCACTACTTCGCCCGTGTCGGGATCAATGATGGGGCCGCCGCTATTTCCGAAGATCATGGCCCCGCCACCGCGGACTTTAAATCCACCAGCGACTTCGGGCTTGTATTCCGAAAATTTCAACGATCCGCCCTTTGGGTGTCCGATCAGCCAGTGGGTTTTTCCATAGGCCAATTTTTCCATCGAGATTTTTAAATTGGGCAGTCCTTTTACAGCTTGGCCCGATGCATGGCCCAATCGATAAATGCCGACGTCCGCAGTTTCGTCGATCAGAATTGGTTCGATTTTCGTAAAGACCTCATTTGCGCCGCCCACGCGGCTATCTCGAACGGCGATGATTCCGCGGCAAGAATCTTCCCAGCAGCGAGCACGAGGAATCACATGAGCAGCTGTGACCATGATTCCATCTTCGCTGATGAAAAAGCCAGATCCTGACGCTTGATCAGCGGAATCTAAAATATGAACAACGGCATCGCCGTATTGTCCGATTTCATCATTCATTTCGGTGCGATTGAAAAAGCGGTAATTGACGCCCCAATTATTTGCGGGAACTTCAAGAATCTCTAGTTCCTTTTCACGAATAACTTCGACCTTCGTAATGGTTTTTGGGCCACAGGCTGTGGCCAGGACTGCCAGGACTATCACTTTCATGAAGTATTTTTTCTCTCTCATAATGCTTTGCCGCCTAGATAATCTCTTAACAAAATCTCGCTCCGGGGGTCGACTCCTAACGCACCATGTAAGGCGAATTAAGATTAATGATTTCAGCTATCTACGATGCACAGCCTGTCGGGATTATAGTCAGCAAAATGTCCAAACTTTAGACAGTATGGAAGCGCAGATTGTCGCAATATCCAAAGCTCCCTATGTGAAGATTATAAATATCAGTTATTTACGGGGAAATAATCTGGCCCAAAGTCTGCTTATTAAGATCCTATGAAGCGCGGCGGACTTAGCTCAGGTCTTATTCTAATAATCCTCTCGAGCTCTCTGGCATCTTGCGGGCTACGCTTCAAAGTTAGTTGCACGGAAAATGGCTACGCCAGCGCCAAGGAAGGCCAAAGCTATCACTGGCCCGACGGGACTTCTCTTCAGTTTCGATTCGCCGAAGACATTCCTGAATCACTGCAGACTTCGGTAAAAGCTGCGGCCCGCGAATACAACACAACTCTTGAGAAAACACGCATCGTGTTTTCGTCGAAGTTTGCCCCTGAGCAAAGCGGATCCACAAATCAGGTCAGCGGCGACGGCATCAACGGCATTTATTTACTTTCTTCCGAAGACTGGCTCTTTTACAAGAGCAATCCCGGCGCTTTGGCCGTAACCAACAATCTCTATACTTCGAGCGAAATCATCGAAACCGACATCTTCTTTTTAGAGAGCAGCTTTGTTGCACGTGTTCCCTCCTCAGAGAAATCAACTGCGACGCAACTTTTGGCTCGTCTGGAAGTTTTTCCTGCACAACTGAAAAACCTCTTCCGCAGAACCTCCATGATGCGTAACCACATGGACCCCCACGAAATGCAAGAGCACGGATTGCTAGCAGTTACTTCGAACAGCCAAGGCGTTACGTCTTCCGGATCACTGCAAACCAAAGCTTTCGCCGTCCATGAATTTGGTCACTCATTGGGCCGCTGCCACACAACAGACTCAGATTCGATCATGCAACCGTCGATCAGTGCGACGGAATTTCGCAACAAGCCCATGTTCTCGGAAACCGATAAAGAAATCCTGGCTGAAAAATACGAATTGCGGGAATAAACTTGGTCGCCCTGCCCGCTTCAGATTCCGTCAGAAATCAAAGTTCATGCTTTGGAAGCTTCGGTGGCCGGAGGTCTGGCCGTCGATCCAAGTCTGCACGCAGTGGTGGATCACGCTCAATGAGCATTAGTATTTCTTCAATGCCTCGATCTAGCTGGGGATCACGTTTTGCAAGATAATCCTGCGGTCGAATGTCGACCTCGATATCGGGCTCGGTGCCGTAGTTTTCAACGGCCCAACCCACGTCCTTAAACCAAAAGGAGAATTCGGGCTGAGTCGTAAGGCTTCCATCAACGAAGAAGCGTCGAGGCCATATACCGATCACGCCTCCCCAGGTTCTTGTTCCAATCAAGGGACCGAGCTTCATGAGCTTGAAGCTATGAGAAAAAATGTCACCGTCAGAACCCGCATATTCGTTGGTAAGGGCCACAAGTGGACCGCCGACTGAGTCGCCTGGAAAGGGCTCGGTCCCGAACCAACGCGATTGCATGTAACCGATCCGCTTTCGCGCAAGTTTCTCCAGCAATAAAGCTGAAACATGCCCACCGCCATTGAAGCGCACATCGACCACAAGTCCTTCACGGTTACATTCAGCTAAATAATAACGATGAAACTCCGAAAAACCCCGCGGTCCCATATCAGGCACGTGAACGTAACCCACTTTACCTTTCGTACGACTATGTACATACGACCGATTTTTTTCGACCCACTCGCGGTAGCGCAGAGGCTCCTCGTTTCGCAAAGTCCGCACACTTAAATTTCGGGGATTTTTACCCTCCGCGTCTCCTACAGTGATGGCGACTTCAGCGCCAGCTTGGTGCACCAACATCATTTGCGGACTTAGTTCTGGACTCAGTGCTCTGTTTCCAATGCCCAGAAGTGTGTCACCTTCTTGGATTTTTAACGAAGATCGAGCAAGGGGCGAGCACTTTTCAGCGTCCCAGCTATCGCCTTGAACAATATGTTGGATTCGATATTTTCCAATCTCTGCGTCAAAAACGATGTCGGCCCCCAAATAACCCATTTCATAGCGAGGTCCAGGCCGGTAATCGCCGCCAAATTCATAGGCGTGCGAAGTTCCAAGTTCACCTTGCATCTCCCAGACAATATCCGCGTATTCGGCGCGCGTGCTCGCGCGGTCCAAGAGAGGTAAGTAAGTTTTGTAAACTCCATTCCAGTCGATCTTAGACATGTCCTCTGTCCAAAAATGATCGCGCTGAAGTCTCCACGCTTCACGATACATTTGCCGCCACTCAAGAAGAGGCAAGATGGAGACTTTCACCCGCGCTAAATCAATCCATCCACTCTTACGGCTAGGTGCTTCTTTTGCTTGGGATTCATCAAGCTTCTCTCCGGCCTTCACGACGCGCAATTTATTTCCGGATCGAAGAACCACTGTTTTGCGATCGGCCGCGATCTTGAAATTAGTAACTCCATCCGTGAAGACTTCCGCCTTCTGTGTGGAGAAATCAAAGATTTCGATAGTGGCTTTGGCCGCGGGCTCGTTTTTAAACCAATTGGTGGCCAAACTTCCTTGCACAGGCGATGACGAAAACAGAACCTTTCCTTTGATGGCCTCTATTTGATGGTAAATGCCATCGGGAAGAGGAAAAGCCTCCACTCGTTCTTCTATTCCTTCGAAATCGACAATAATTTTTGGAGGCATCTCTTTTTTGTCGCCATCGCCCTCTTTTGATTTCTCGGTAGTTGAGGCGATCGGCTCAGCCTTTTCCTCAAGAGGTTTGGGCACAGGCATAAATGGAGACGGCGTCGATTCTTGTAAAGTGATCAAGCACGGACGCATTGTTTTCGGAAAGCCCAACTCAAAATGAATGTTGTCGTAAACTGGATCAAGAAAGCGATGAGAGAGGAAATATAAATATTTCCCCTCTGGGTCAAAGGCCGGGAACCCGTCACTCAACACAGGTTTCGTAATGGGAGTTGTGATATTGGTGGCAAGCTCGTGGAGCTTTAGGATCGATGTCTGCGAAGTCACACGCAACCCATAGGCGAGCCATGCCCCATCTGGAGACCAATCAAAACCGCCAATCACTCCAAAATGACTTTTATCGATGAGCCTACTTTTTTTTGTCTTGAGATCGACAAAGATTAATTCGCTACGATGATTCGTTAAGAGAATTTCGTCTGAAACCGGAGAAACCATAAGGTCCGTAACATTTCCGATCTCGATCCCGTCGAGGGCTTCCGAAGCTCCGAGTGCACCTGCAGTGAAGATTTCAATTCTCTCTTCGCCGCCAAAGTCGCTGATGCCAACAAGCCTTTTTCCATCGGGAAGCCAGCGCAGAAGTCGGTAGCGAACTCCGTCTCCCTCACCTACCTGATGAACGGGTCCTTCCCAATTACCGAAAGTAAAGGCTTTGCCCCGGCTGGTGATCGCCAGGAGATGACCTTCAGGGTGTGGGGCATAGTCTTCTAAATAATCTGGCGCACAGATAAATTTTCGCTGAGTTTGAGTGCGCGGACTGAAATATTCGATCACAACTTTTTGTGATCTGCCCGTTGATAGATCAAGTACATAGAGATCGGCTCCGCAATTGTAAATGATCTGTTGTCCATCGGTGGAAGGCTGCCTCACATAAAAGTCTTCGTGATGGGTATGGCGTTTCAAATCATCCCCACCAGGAAGACAAGAATAAATATTTCCCACGCCTTCGTGATCCGAGAGAAAAAACACACGACTTCCGATCCACATCGGATACGCGAGATTACCGGCAAGCTGTATGAGTTTGCGAAAATTGCCTGTTCCTTTTTCGTCAATCCAGATATCTCCTGCAGTGCCTCCTCGGTAGCGCTTCCAAATCGAAGGTTCCTTTTGTGCTTTGCGGCCGATCACTCTCGAGCCAGCAGGACCATATGAGATTCGAACCGCCGGCCCCACGGGGACTTGCTCTGGAAGTCCACCATCTATTGATATCGTGTAGAGATGGGTCATCGAGCGTTCGAACTGAGCAAAGTTACTGGAGAAAAGTATCTTACTGTCATGAGTCCAGCCAACAACACGGCAGTCAGAACCAGTGAAACTCAAGCGTCTGGATCGACCTCCCACGCTGGGCATCAGATAGACCTCCATGGGCCCTTCGTCTCCACCGCTGAAGGCGATCCATTTGCCATCGGGAGAAATGGCGGGTCGGCTGGCTAATCCCAGACCGGAAGTTAAGCGACGAGCCGTGCTGTTAGCCAATGACACAGTCCACAAATCATCTTCGCTGGTAAAAACCACAATCCCGTCGCGTATAGCTGGAAAACGATAATAGCCATGAGAGTTCATAAAAAATTCCTTTAGAAAGTGCTTCTCATCTTTAGCGAGTATTGGCAATGACGGCTTGAGCTAGTTCCAACGTCGGAAGTGGACTCGAATTCAAAAGCCCTGGTCTGGACGTCGAATCAAAAAATTCAAGTCGCCTTGCTCACGATCCATCTCAACCCATTTGGTTCAACTCGATAAATAACGCAATTTTCAATTTGCAGTTTGTCTGCCCCAAGCACCGTGAACAGTGCGTGAGCAGCTGCTCCATGTGAAACGAACAAAGGAATGCCCGGAAAATTATTCAGCACTCCTGCAACTGCCCGTTCAATTCGACTTTCAAAATCAAGTCTTCGTTCACCACCTGGAGGGTCCTCGGTTGTATTAAAGGGATTCGGCACTTCACCCCAAGGTTTAGATTCCCATTCGCCCACGCGCCACTCACGAAGGTCTTCTATGATTTCGACTGTTAGTTTTGTTTGAGCATTGATCAGTTCCGACGTCTGCCGAGCCCGTCGCATCGGACTACAAAAAATTCCATTTATCCTGGGCTCCAGACTGGAGATCAAGTCAGACGCGGCTCTTGCCTGGATCGTGCCCTCCTCATTGAGATCGATATCCCATTCGCCGCCGCACATTAGACCCTGAGCATTTGCTTCGGTTCTACCGTGACGAACAAAATAAAAGACTCTGGAGGCGATCACAGGCATTCAGATCATTTAAAAAGCTTCTTTAGCTTTTTCTTAGCTTCATTTTGCGTCTTTTTATTTAATACTTTCTTGGGATCTTTGAGAACCTGACTAACCGCTTCGGCGGCTTCTTTGCCGGCGATCTTTTCAATTTCTTTTGTTGCGGCACCTACGGCTTTATCTTTTAAGACACGTTTAGCGACAAATTCCAGTGTATGAGCGTAATCGGGTTTGGGATCCTCGATCGTGCCTCCGATTTTCAATGGGACTTCGGCCAATCCACTTTTTCCTTTAAGACTTTTTGCTTCTTGAACCTTCAATAGCTTGGGATCAGCGAAGAGCGTCCCCACCAATGCTAGCTTTTGATCGAAGGTGATTTTTCCTTTGGCTTTAAAGAGCAGTTGTCCGCCCGCGTATTCCGGATCGTATTCAATCTCTAGGCGATCCAGTTGAAGCTCACGGCCCACAATCTTCGCGTCCAAGTCCATTGTTTTGAAAGCACCTTTGGCGCGCGAGGAGCCAACTTGCTTTTTGATATCCACGCCGGCCGAAGTTGCCATCTTAGAAATCTTCGGCATCGATTCCGCTATCGTTTCCACAATCGTCAGCATCGGCAAATCAAAAGTCCCCGAGAGAATGCGGCCATTGATTGAACCACGCAGATTTTTTTCGAGCGCGGCTTTTTCAAGTCCCTGCCCCGAGATCGCCATGCTTCCAGTCATTTTTCCCGTAAGGACCTCCTTGAATGTCGGCATATGGGTTGCCAAAAGCTCTTCAAAGTCGACCCCCTCCAAACCTGAATCGAATTTGTAGGTGAAGTTCTGCGGCTTAAGACCTAGCTGTAAATAGGCCTGGAGTTTTCCGCCATAGGCTTTGATTTGAGATCGCTCCATAGTGAAAAGACGATTCTTATAATTAATGCTGGTTTGGATATCGCGATAGTCTGCGCCTAGCGCAACAAGAGACCCGATTTTCCCCTTAAAGTTTAATTGTGCAAGATCGAGAGCGGGATTGGCGAGCGTCTCATTGATTGTTGGCGCCAAAGCACTGAGGCTCGCATCCAAGGGAGCGGCCTTTCCACTTTTCCCAGACGCCACGGGTGGCGCATCAGCTTTTTTGCCGTCAGCACTTTTGGCCGGCGCATCAAGCCTCAAGGCCTCTAGCCCAAGCAACTCATCTGCGTTCAAAAGTTTAGAGTCCAAATTAAGATCAACTAATGTCGGCTGAAGACCCTTGGCCGACATCTGAACGGCGAGATCCGAGACACCCAAACCCATCGATAACGGCCCAACAACGACCGTGGGGTTTTTAGGACTTCCGGAAATGCGAATACGTCCGTTCAAATCCTTTAGCGGCCGCTTTAATTCTGGCGTGGCTCCACCGATGCCACGAAGTTCGACCACGATCAAGAGCGCAGGATCGACCGGGGAACCTAGCGCTGAAACACTAAGATCTGTTTTTCCCTCTAAACTGTAATCATTGACCATCGGCACCAAGACGCCGAATCCCGCAAGGTCGACATCTTTAGCGGCAAGCTTGAGGTCCAAATCACCCATCGACTCTGCCGAAAAGTTTTTGAGACTCAAGCTGCCGCCCAAACGCGTCTTGTCGAGTCGCAGTTCAAGATCTGGAAGATTGACATTCAAAGCTCCATCTTGCGTTGTGATCTCTCCTGCAAAACGAGCGCCCAGGGCGCGACCCGCTGATTTTCTAAAGAGATCGCTAAATCGCAAATCCGTTTTATCGAAGCTCTCATCTAAATCGATTTTTAATTTTAAACCACGGTCCACAGGCACGACCTGGAGGCTGCCGCGTCCGGTGAAGGGTCCCTTAAGAAGGACTCCACTATGAGCCACATCAAATCCAATTGAAGAGTCGAGCTCCATCGGCGTATCGAGGCCGATATTTTTCAGGCGAAAGCTAAGGTCTGAGAGTGCGATCTTGTCACCCTTCTTTAAAAGACTTGAATCCTGCAGATTCAAAGCACCGTCCTCGACCACGGCAGAAAATCGAGCCGCATAGATGATGCCTTTGATCCAGCCAGGAAGTTGATCAAGAACAGCTTTCAAATCCGCCGGTGGCGCCTTTGTCTCTTCGCTGCTTTCAGATTTCGAAGTGGGAGGAACTGATCCCTTTGTCGAAGTCTTCGCAAGGAATTCTTCGAAATTAAATTTTCCATCGGGTCCTTTTTGCAGATGAAACTTAGGACCCAAAACGACAAGATCGGCCTTGGGTTTGGTGAGCAATGACCAAAGCGCTACATCGATATTTACGCTGGAAAGCTCAAGCCATGTCTCGGGCTTATAGCCAGGCTGCGAAGCTTTGATGCCCTCGATCCGAAAACGTAGTGATGGAAAGAGACGAAAATCGAGACGATCAATCGAGACCGTGCCCGACACTTGCTTGTTGATTTCTTCCACCATTTTCGGGCGCAAATGATCGATGGAGTAAACCTGGGGAAGTATCAATAGAAGAGCAAAGACCAATCCGAAGAGTGCCGTGATTCCGAGAAGAAATTTTTTCATTTTGATCTACCTATGCTTTCCGATTTCTAATTCAACCAGGAGGCCATTTTAGCGGGCGTCCACCGAGAATGTGAAAATGCAGATGGTCAACAGTTTGTCCCCCATCACGCCGCGTGTTGGCCACCAAACGAAAGCCATTTTCCAATATTCCCAGATCCGCGGCCAACTTGGGGACGAGTGCCATCAGATGCCCTAGAAGCTGGGCGTCTTCCGTGCTGAGCTCGGCCAAGGAGGGAATCTCTTTTTTAGGAATCAAAAGCACGTGAACCGGCGCCTGGGGCGACACGTCATGAAAGGCTAAACAGTGTTCGTCTTCAAAGATGATGCGGGCGGGAATTTCTTTGTCGATGATGCGTTTAAAAATTGTCATACAACCACACTGACAATCCTTCCTTTGACATAAACAAATTTTTTCAGGGGTTTGGATTCCATCCACTTCTGAACCGCTTCGCGCGAGAGAACCAGCGTGCGAATTTCTTCCTCGGTGATTGTCAGCGGAACCTCAATGCTATCTCTAAGCTTGCCATTGACCTGAATTCCCAGAGTCTGCACGTCAGCAATACAGAGCGCAGGATCGAAGGTGGGCCATTTTTCTTTCGTAATGGAATTCTTATTCCCCAAGAGCTCCCAAATTTCTTCCGACATGTGCGGAGCAAAGGGAGCCAATAAAAGCGTGAAGCTTTTGATGAATTCACGCGGTAGGGCCCCGTCCGCGAATTTCTGAAGAGCATCATTGAGTAGAATCATCATCGCGGAAATTGCGGTATTAAAGCTGAGACTCTCGATATCGCCGGCGACCTGTTTGATTGTTTTATGGTAGAGGTGGCGAAAATCTTTGGGCCACTTTGCTTCAGGCTCCGCAGAAAAAGTTGTTTTTAATGCTCCCGATTCATCGATTGCCGCACGATAAAACTTCGACAAAAATCGGTAGACTCCCTCGATTCCACCGGTTGACCAAGGCTTGGCCTTTTCAATGGGGCCCATAAACATTTCATAAACGCGGAAGGTGTCTGCACCATAACGAGACACAACATCATCGGGATTGATGACGTTACCCCGTGACTTGCTCATCTTCTCGTGATTTTCGCCCAAGATATACCCTTGGTGCACCAGACGTTTGTAGGGTTCGGGATTGGAAACTAGGCCCAGGTCAAAAAAGACCTTGTGCCAAAAACGTGAATAGAGAAGGTGCCCCACAGCGTGTTCCGCTCCGCCCAAATAGAGGTCCACCTGTTGCCAATATTTTTCGGCCTCCGTCGACCAGGCCTCTTGATCGTTCTGTGCGTCCATGTAGCGGAGGAAATACCAGCTCGAACCCGCAGATCCCGGCATCGTATTGGATTCGCGTAACCAAGCCTCGCCCGTTACTGGATCTTGGATTTCGATCCAATCACGCACCGTCACAAGCGGCGATTCGCCGGTTCCCGAAGGTTCGTAGCGCTCCACTTTGGGAAGTGTCAGCGGAAGATCCTTGTCCTCGATGAGCTGAGTGCCTTTGCCATTTTTTTTATGCAAAACCGGAATGGGTTCTCCCCAGTAACGTTGGCGCGAGAAGATCCAGTCACGCAAACGATAGGTGATTTTACTTTCACCGAGGCCCTTGGATTGAAGGAATTCAACGATCAAGCGAGCGCCCTCTTTTGCTGGGCGGCCTTCGAGTTTCAGCCCTTCTTGATCAGATTGCATCATCCGACCATCTTCGGAAATAACTTGCTTTATGGCGATGCCAAACTTTTCCGCGAAGGCCTGATCGCGCTCGTCATGGGCTGGGACCGCCATGATGGCACCGGTTCCGTAATTCATCAGCACATAGTCCGCGACCCAAACCGGAATTTTTTCCTTGGTGATCGGATGTAAAACGAAGCCTCCGGTTGAAACCCCTGTTTTTTCTTTGTCGAGCTCGCCACGCTGCAAATCAGATTTTCGTGCGGCCTCTAACTGATAAGCCTTCACCACGTCTCTTTGCGAGGAACTCAAAAGTTTTTCCACAAGAGGATGTTCAGGAGCCAAAACCATAAAGGTCACACCCATCAAAGTGTCTGGGCGAGTTGTGAAAACTTCAAGCACATCGGCACTGGACTCTGAAAGCGGAAAACGAATTTCAGCTCCTTCTGATCGGCCGATCCAGTTGCGTTGGTGGTCTTTCGTGGATTCTGGATAGTCAACTAAATCCAGATCATTTAAAAGTCTTTCTGCATAAGCGGTAATGCGCAACATCCACTGCCGCATGGGGCGGCGTTCAACCGGATGGCCGCCACGCTCTGACTTTCCGTCGATGATTTCGTCATTAGCAAGCACTGTGCCCAAAGCGGGGCACCAATTGACCGCAACTTCGTCCTCGTAAGCGAGTCCTTTTTCATAGAGCTTTTTAAAGATCCATTGAGTCCACTTGTAATAGCGCGGGTCTGCCGTAGAAACTTCGCGGCTCCAGTCATAGCCCAAGCCCAACATGCGCAGCTGCCTCTTATAGGTTTCAATATTTTTAGCCGTCGTAATTTCCGGGTGAATGCCGGTTTGAATTGCATACTGTTCCGCCGGAAGACCAAAGGCATCCCAGCCCATTGGGTGCAAAACATTGAATCCCTGCATGCGCTTGAAGCGGCAAAGTATATCTGTCGCGAGATAACCGAGCGGGTGACCCACGTGGAGACCCTGTCCCGACGGATAGGGAAACATGTCGAGGCAGTAAAATTTAGGAAGTTCCGATCCCGGTTCACCCGGATTAGCCGCACGAAAGCAAGCGTCTCGCTCCCAGCGATCCTGCCACTTCTTCTCGATCTTCTGGGCAAAGTCTTTCAATTCAGCCATTCACTCATCCTTTTTGTCATTAAAACTTATAAGTCGACGCAATCACTGCACCATACATGTAGAGACTGCGCGGAACCGTCTTGAGATTATCAGGTTCAAAGTTTTTCGAATATCCCTGCCCGCCGGACGCCCAGCCTCCAATGCTCAAATTTCCATTTTCCGTTCGCATGACAAGTGCCAGCGAGCCCGTACCCATATGAATCTTATCAACGGCGGCACTCATTCCGTCCGGCACGCGGCGCGCCGCGGAAAGATTGCTGTTGAATCCCATTCGAAAACCCAGCCCTTTCGTTAGAAAGTATTCAAAGCCAACGCCAAAATTGACAATCGATTGCGCCCGCACAGCAAATTCGTCTTGTTTATCAGAACTTAGATTGCCGCTGTATCCGGGATAAAAGTGAAGATCGAAAGCCCAAATTAGATCTTCTGACACCGTGTAGGCCGCCCCGGCAGAAAGCCGCATCGGGAGAGGAAATAATCGGATTTCAAAGCTATCGTCCGAACGGGCATCCGACGCCGTATCAATCAAACTGATTTGTCCATCTCCGCCCCATTTCCATACCGGAGGTCGAAAGCTCCAGCCCAGAGTCCACGCATCACTGAGGATATGCACCCCGCCCACCATGAGGGAGGCTCCATTGACGGCCCAAAAGCGCTCTTCGAAGCGAATCTCCATTTCGGTGCCGATTCCCTCTGAAGTTACGAATTTCTCGCGGAGTTCTTTCGAAACGTAAAAGAGTGAGATTCCAAAACGATGATTTTCGCTTTTTTTCCACGTCCCAAAAATATTCATCCAAACGTCTTGCGTGACGCCTTCGTAAGAGAAAAAACGATCTTCTTCGTCTTTCGTTCCCGCCGTCGAAAAAGAGGTGGGGACAAAAACGGCGCCACCCCAAGTGAGATTTCCCTTTTGAAGATGCCCCCCGATCATGGACGGAACACTCTCGAAACCCCCACGTTTGACATTGTCCAAAGCTGATTCAAAGACACTGACAAATTTTCCTGTGCGAGAATCAATGCGCTCGTAGGCCGAAACCGAGGCGGCCATTTGCGAACCCTTCGACCAACTCAAGACTGCCGGATTAAAGTAGGCATTGCCCACATCACCCGCAAGGGCCATCGAGGTTTGGCCCATGCCAAAACTCCGCTCGCCGACGGGGATGTCTTGGTAGTTATAGATACGAGCCTCAGCTACGAGTCCGGTCAAAGTCAAAAGCAAAAAAATAATGTGCATCAAGAAGAACTTCCTTTTAATTTTTCTTGGAGAATTTTATTCAAAAGCTCTGGCGAAGCCTTCCCCTCGGTCGCTTTCATGACTTGGCCCACGAAATAACCGTAGAGTTTTTCTTTACCGCCTCGATATTCAGCCACCTGCGTTTCATTGGCTGCCAAAACTGCTGTGATCTTTTCCTCGATGAGAACTATATCGTCAATTTGTCGGAGCCCTTGCTCGTTTACAAGGTCATTGGGATCGCGACCCTCGAGAACCAGATTCGGAAAAATGTCTTTGGCCATCCGGACCGACAACGTTCCTTGATCAACAAGCTTAATGAGATCGACCAAGGACTGCGGGGACATTTTTTGATTGGCATAGCTCAGTCCGTGGTGCGAAAGAGTGCCTCCCAATTCAGTCAAAACCCAGGAAGCAGCTGCCCGCGCGGGCGCTCCGAGATTCACGACATTCTGAAAATAAGCGCAAGCTTCGGTATCCTGAATGAAAGTTTCCGCTTCTTCTGGGTTAAGTCCCCATTCGTCACAAAAGCGTTTTCGAATCTGATCGGGAAGCTCCGGCATTGATGCTTGGACCGCATCGAGCCATTCGCGGCTGATCTGAAGCGGCGGAAGATCAGGATCGGGGAAGTAACGATAATCTTCCGCCTCTTCTTTCAAGCGCTGTGAAAATGTTTTTCCAGCTGCCGCATCCCAGCCCCGGGTTTCTTGAACCACTTTTCCATCGCTACTAACGAGACTCACCTGGCGGGCTATTTCAAAATCGATGGCTTTTTCTACGAAACGAAAGGAGTTTAGATTTTTGATTTCAACGCGAGTCCCGAATTTTTCCTCACCCACACGGCGCACGCTGATATTCACATCACAACGAAAGTTACCGGCCTCAAGATTTCCATCACTCACGCCCGCATGCACCAAAAGTGCATGGAGGCTGCGCAGATAAGCACTGGCCTCTTGGGGTGTACGCATTTCGGGTTTGGAAACAATTTCAACAAGTCCCACTCCGGCACGGTTAAGATCAACCAGGGTCGATGTCCCCATGTGAAACGATTTTCCGGCATCTTCTTCGATATGAATGCGCTCGAGTCCAATGCGGCGAAAGCTGCCGTTCGGCGTGCGAAATTCAACAAAACCACCCGAGCAAATCGGTTCGTCGTATTGGGAAATCTGATAACCCTTAGGAAGATCGGGATAGAAATAATTTTTGCGAGAAAATTGGCTCTTCATGCGAATCTGACAATGACAGGCAAGGCCTGCGCGCATGGCAAGTTCTACGACCCGGCGATTGATCAGTGGCAGCGATCCCGGCATTCCCGCTGCGATCGCATCCACATCCAAGTTTGCATCCGAAGAACGCGCGACCGGAGCCCCCGAAAAAACTTTGAGTTTGGAAAGAAGTTGCGCATGAACTTCGAGACCAATCACGGCTTCATATAGACTCATGACAGAAGCCCTGCTTTTCCATCAAGAATTCTTCGCGGCGAAAGCAGGGACTTCCCAGGACGGTGAAGCTCGTTCTGCCGAACAAATGATAAGAGTTCGCTCTCTTTCCACTGGGGCGCCACCGCCTGTGCACCGATCGGAAGGCCCTCCGCACTTAAGGCGATCGGATAAGAAACAGACGGAAGTCCTGCAAGAGCCGAGGGCAAGGTGAAGACATCAGACAAATACATCTTCAGCGGATCGCCGGTTTTTTCATTCACACGGAAGGCGGTCGTTGGCGATGTAGGCGTCAAGATGAGATCACACTTTGTAAAAGCGGCTTGGTAATCTTCGAATATTCGGCGGCGCACCTGAGCGGCTTTTCGATAATAGGCATCGTAGTAACCACTCGAGAGCGCAAAGGTTCCAAGCAAAATTCGTCGCTTCACCTCGGGCCCGAAATTTTTTGAGCGACTGCGGGTCACCAAATCTTCCAACGCATATTCGCGTCCAAGATCATCGTCCCTCTCTCCTTGAAGAATTCCCGAATAACGAGACAAATTGCTTGAGGCTTCGCTAGAGGCGATCAGATAATAGGTCGCCAGGGAATATTGCGCATGTGGCAAGGTAATGTTCACAATTTCAGCGCCCAGCTCTCGATAGGCGTTAAGTGCCTCTTCAAATTCTTGGCGAACAGAATCTTCTAGTCCGGCGCTTAGCTGATCGCGCGGCACACCAATCCGAAGACCCTGGAGCGTAGTTCCAATCATCGCCTCTAGCTTTGGAAAAATCTCCTCGTAAGGTTGCTCGCTGGAAGTTGCTTCGCGTGGATCGAATCCGGCCATCACATCCAGCGCGGCGGCAACTGCGCGCGCACAGCTTCCGATCGGGCCAATCTGATCAAGGGAACTTGCAAAGGCGATCAGCCCCCAACGACTGATGCGCCCGTAAGTGGGACGAAGGCCCACGTTGCCGCAAAAAGCCGCTGGCTGACGAACTGACCCTCCGGTATCTGAACCAAGTGCAAGAGGCGACACACCCAAAGCTACAGCCGCAGCCGAACCTCCAGATGAGCCACCCGGCACACGCTCGGGATCCCAAGGGTTTCGAACAGGGGAAAAAGCCGAGTTCTCGTTCGACGAACCCATTCCAAATTCATCCATGTTGGATTTCGCAATCACAACTGCACCCGCATCTTGAAGTTTTTTCACGGCCGTCGCCGTGAAGGGCGCGTGATACTTCGCAAGAATCTTCGATGCCGCCGTCGCGGGGCTCCCCGCGACTAGGATGTTGTCTTTGACGACGATCGGCAAACCCAGAAGAGGCAAGTTCTCACCGGCTTTCAAGCGTGCGTCGGCCCTTCGGGCCTCCGCAAGTGCGTCTTCATCGCGGAAACTTAAGAATGCCCCATAGTTATTTTGAGAGGCGCGCGCACGCGCCAGACTTCTGCGGCAAAGTTCTTCGGAGCTGAGTCGACCAGAGCGCAGGGCTTCGCGAAGAGCGGAGAAATCTTCCACCCTATTCGGCGCCTCCAAGGATGCGGCCGAGTCGGAAGTGGCTTTCATCGTGATCGGGGGCATTGCCGAGGAGCGCTTTTCTGGGGATGGTCTCGGGCTCGTTTCCGTCGTTTCGGAAGTGGTTTTCGTTGACCAAGTGATAAAGCGGTTCAGTATTCGATAAATCAATTTCATTTAAACTCGAAAAATGCTCCAATAATTTCTCAAAATCAATTTGAGCGGTCGCCAATTCCGACTCGTTCAGCCGAAGTCCCGCAAGGCGGGCAATCTTTTTCACGATCTCGGGATTCATTGCAGACATCCGATGGGACTTTAGGTCGGCTGCTTAAATTGATCAATGGAATTGGGCTCAGAGTCTTTCGAGTGGGGCATATTTAGCCAAGAATTTCTTGGTGCCCGTCGCCTGAAACTGAACCGAGAGCTTCAACTGATCCTTGTTTCCCTCACGTCTGACGACCACTCCATCGCCATAGTCCGGGTGACGGACCCGCACACCGATCTCGAATCCATCTGCGGCCCCCTGAAGCGCGGCCGGAGAGGCGGCCATCGAGGAGCCCGCATCGAAATATTCATCAAAACCGTCTGATTTCGCCCAACCCTGATCAAAACCGTCTCGCTCCCGAATTTTGGCCTCTTGGCCCTGGTAGGCCCAGCTGCTGGTGATGGTTTTCGGAGCGTGGTCGGTGACTTGGATTTCATCCGCCGGGAGTTCATTCAAAAAGCGTGAAGCCATGCGCACTTTTTTCAGACCGAATACACGTCGAAAATGGGCGCGCGTCAGAAAAAGTTGTTCCTCGGCACGCGTCATTCCAACGTAACAAAGGCGCCTCTCCTCCTCGACTTCTTCGTCATCAAGGCCCTCCAAGGAACCACCTCGAAGACTGGGGAAAAGTTCTTCCTCAAGTCCCACCAAAAAGACAACGGGATACTCGAGACCCTTGGCCGAGTGAACGGTCATAAGGGTTACGGCCGCCTGACTCTCATCGGCGCGGTCCATGTCGGTGTAGAGAGAAATCTCCTCTAAAAATCCTTGAAGTGTCGGTGTCTCGACCCGCGTCTCATAGTCGCCAATGGCCGATGCCAATTCTTTTAAGTTTTCAAGTCGGGCCTGGGATTCGATGGAGTTGTCATCTTCCAGTACCTTCAAATAGCCGGTTTCTTCCAACATCCACGAATAGAAATCCCGCAATTCAAACTCGTTCACTTTAGCCCGAAGCCGTTCGACCAGCGCGTAAAAGGCCACGAGTTTTTTTCGAAGAGCGGGCGCGACCTCGATCCGTGCGTCCACAATGTCCCGCAGTGCTTCGAGCATCGGAATGCCTTTAGAGCGAGCCACTTCGCGCAACTGTTCGACGGAAGTTTTTCCGATGCCACGGGCCGGAACGTTGATGATTCTTTGAATCGACAAATCATCCTGTGGATTTGCCAAGAGCCGCAAATAACAAATCGCATCTTTGATTTCAGCACGCTCGTAGAACTTCAGGCCACCATAAATCCGATAGGAAAGTCGCTCGGACCTGAGCATGTCTTCCAAAAGTCGCGATTGCGCGTGGGTGCGGTAAAATATGGCGACCTCTTCCGGACTCCGCCCCTCTTCGTTCAAGAGACTCGAGATCCTTCGCACCACCCAACGTGCTTCTTCAAAATCACTTTCCAGATGATGAACTTGAACGGCCTCGCCATCTTGGTTTTGGGTAAAGAGATTCTTTTCTTTGCGTTGGGTGTTATAGGAAATAACCCTAGATGCGGCTCGAATGATGTGACCCGATGATCGGTAATTCTCTTCGAGCTTTACGACTCGGGCTTCGGGATAATCTTTTTCAAAATCCAAGATGTTTCGAATGTCCGCCCCTCGCCATTTGTAAATGCTTTGATCTTCATCTCCCACGACGCAGATGTTCCGATATTTAGCCGCCAATAGGTTCAACAGCAGATATTGCACACGGTTTGTGTCCTGATACTCATCGACCAAAAGAAATCGATACTGCTCTTGAAAATTCTCTAGGATGTCGGGGTTATCGCGGAAGAGGAAATAGGTTTTTAAAAGAAGATCACCAAAATCAATGGCGTTATGTTCGCGAAGTCGTTTTTCATAAAGGTGCACGATGGGCTCGATGCGTTTTAGCGAGTAATCACTTCCCGCCTTGAACTGCGCAGGATCTACGCCATCGTTTTTTAATTGCTGAATCTGAAAGTGAACCGATTTCGGATTCAGCGTTTTCTCGCTGATGCCCAGCTCTTCCATCGCTGATTTGATAAGTGCCTGGGAATCTCCGTCATCAAAAATTGTGAAGCCAGGATCGAGCCCCAGACGTTCACCAAACTGGCGAAGAATGCGTGCACCGGAACTATGAAAAGTCGTGATCCAGAGATCCTGAGTTGGAACACCGGTATCTTGAAGTAATTTTTCGACACGATGCCGCATTTCACGGGCAGCCTTGTTGGTAAAAGTGACCGCTAAAATCTCGGCCGGCAGCGCCATGCCTTCCCAAATCAGACGTGCAATACGAAAAGTCAGGATCCGCGTCTTCCCAGAACCCGCACCAGCCAGAACCAGCAATGGACCCTTGGCCCACTCAACGGCCTGTTTTTGCTGAGGATTTAGGCTTGCCAGGATTTCGTCCTGAACCGATGTCACGCTCACCATGAAAGAAGGAGCTAGCCGAATTGCTCCTTAGAATCCACTGCTCCTGACAATGGACGAAGGGTTTGGACGACAATGGGCGCAACGAGGCCGGGAACCACATTGGCACTGAATATGCGAAAGATCGCTCTCTTCGCTGAAAATTTCTCGCCGTTTCAGGAATCCTGCTAAAAATAAAGACGTTAAAGAAACGCTTTGGCAGGCGTGGCTAAGACCCTCCCCTCCCCCCCCTCAAAGTTCGCCTGCCAGGGTAATCGAAAGGGCCCCTCCAAAACGGAGAGGGCCCTTTAACTTTTCTGGGCTCTGTGTTTTTCTCAAGGGCAGATTCTATTCAAGCTTGGGAGGCATAAATCACAATGAACAATCGAAATAAATTTCATTTAGTAGGCCTACTATTTTTTTCCGCCATTTTTCTGGGATGCGCATCAACGCAAAAGGCTCCCGAACTCTGGACACTCTGTGATTCCTGCGCCCAGCCGGAAAGCGTCTATCTTGATCCCATCAGCAAGAATCTATTTGTTTCGAATGTTGATGGCGACCCGATCACGAAAGACAAAAAAGGCAGCGTTCAAAAAGTCTCTCCCAGTGGAAAAATGATCGATGCCAATTGGATCAGCGGATTGAATTCACCCAAAGGTCTGCGCTCAGCGGGAGATCTGCTTTTTGTCGCAGACATCGATGAACTTGTTGTCATTCGTATCTCCAGTGGAAAAATCATAAAACGAGTTGCCTTTAAAGGAGCACGTCTTTTGAATGACGTTGTGGTATCCACCAGTGGAACTGTCTACGTCTCTGACACCTTAGGCTCGGCGATTTATGAGTGGGATCAGAAATCCGCGCCGAAGATTTTTCTCAAAAGCCCGGAACTTGAAAGTCCAAACGGACTTCTTTTCGAAGGAAGCACTCTTTATATTGCGGCTTGGGGTTTGGCGGCAGACGACTGGTCGACCAAGACACCGGGGCGCCTGCTAGCGCTTGATTTGAAAACGAAAAAAATTCTCCCGCTTAGCAAGCCACTCGGAAATTTGGATGGAATCGAGCGCATGAACGGCGGCGATTTTCTGATTTCAGATTGGACAGGCGGGAAAGTTTATCGCGTTAATAGCGAAGGGCGAGCCACCCTTCTTTTGTCCGGATTTAAGGGCGCCGCCGATTTAGGTTACGATCCCGTAAGTGGCGTCGTTTTTCTTCCGCGCATGGGAGAAAATTTAATTTCTGCCTTTCAGCTTTGATATTTTATCCATCTGCTTTATTCGCAGAGAGTAGATCCTCGGACTCTACTGCCGCAGTGCGATTACAAATGGAAGCTGGACGCTCACATTGCGTCCCCAATTGTCCCGGACGGAAAGTGCTCGCAATCAACGATCGACGGGGCTGCTAAAGTTTTAACTTCTGCAGTGGGTGATCGGAAAAGTCGCCCTGAAAGTGCGGACGAAGACTGCCATCGGCGGCGAATTTGAAGAAGAAGAACTGGGGGCCAGCTGTAGGATCCGAAAAAACTTCGGGGCGCAGCACCTTGATCACGCGATCTGTTCCGAAAGCTTTTCCGACTTCTCCTGGATAAATCGTGGCGAGAGTGGGCGTAAAACCGCTGACAAATTTATAGCCGGGCAATCCGGTGTTTGCTCCGGCTCCTGAACCGTAAAAGTTGGGATCGGACCCATAGCTCAGCGTTTGCAAACCCTGCTGAGCCGCGAAGATTTTGTATTCGTGCTGAGCCCGATGCGAAAGCTGGAGGCGGCCGTAATCTTCACCGCGAGCGTTGGGCACTCCACGCAAATAGGCTGCAGTTTTGATTTTCGCGACTCCTTTGCGGCCATCGACAATCAAGTTCGGGAAAATCTCGATGAGCAGGCCCCCGACCAAACGCTGGGATGACTGCGGATCTCGAACGCGGACCAAGCGCCAGTTGTCGAAGAGACCCTTGGTCGCGCCGTCGGCCTCTAAGTGATTGGCTTGGATCGTTCGCGTTCCATTGTTTCGTTCGATCGTCGTCTTCTCATAGAGCTCAAAAAATTCGGCGTAGTTCTGGGGGGTGAGTTCCTCAACCGTGGTCACAAAATCCGCGCTTTTTTTCAACTTGCGCCGATAGTCGGAATCAATCTCTTCTGATTCAACAGCGCCCTCTAGTTCGGCCAGAGAGGGTGTGGGCCGATGCCAGCTCGTCCAGTTGGGCCCATGAAAGTATCCGCGGCCCTCGGTCAGCGCCTGGAGATCCTCGGGCGTGGGGCTGCGAAGAACAATCGCTGCGACCCCCTGTTGGCGAAGCTCTTCTTCCAGTTGCAAGACAGCCTGATGGCTGCCTGCAGGAAAGAGTGCCACCTCACGCCCGACCGGCAAGCTCGAGTGCAGAAGATGGGGGAAGGCTTGACCCTGAAACTCAGCGCTGGAAAGCCGGTAGAAGGCTCCTTCACACGAAGACCGGGCCGATAGGGGGATAATTAGCTGTAAAGCAAAGAAGAGGATCCAGACGCGAATCATGACGCGGTGTATCATTTTCAGTAGTTCTTGTCAATGCTCGTGAGAAAAGAATCAAATCACTTCCGCTCTGCCTAAACGGTGGAAAAATTTCAATTGGGACATTCGCGAATTTTGCACAGGTTTTGATCGCCGAAAAGCAAGTCGTCCGAAAGGGTCCCGAGCGCGGCATGTTCGGCCTGCGCCTTGTGGCACTGTGGCGTGGACTGTGCTCCCGAGTGGCTTCGGCAGAAACTTTGTGCGTCGAGTGAAAAAAGTCCGGCTCGCGACGAGAACCAACGAAGATCGCGCAAACTGTGTGGCAGGGAATATCCGAAACTTTCCACTAACAAATGGGGGAGCTGAAAAAGCGGGATGCGTAAAGCGGATTTTGGGTTCATTGCGTGTGGTGGAAAAAAGAGAAGTGGCATGGCCCGACTCTCCCAAACATCAGAGGCCTCCACTATTTTTGCGACTCGCGAAATTCCCGGCAAATGGTCTCCGACTACTACTATGCTAGCCGCGGGCTCGCGTGCGCGCAGCGATTGAACAAATGCGGCCAAGGCGTCTGAAGTGTAGGCCAGAGAATTCACGTAACGCTCAAGCTGCGCAGTTGCCGTGCCTTCCAAAATTTTTATCTTCTGCGGATATCGCTCGGGATCTAGGTAAAAAGGAGCATGAAGCGAAGAAGTCAGTAAATAGTGAAGTTTCGGGGCCTGAGACCTTTTATTATTCTTTGCGATCAAGTCGGCGCTTTGCTTATAAAAATCTTCGTCAGGGATAAAGACAGATTTGTAGGTCGTGCGAAGATCATAAGATTCTTTGTCGTGATAATTTGCAATATCGATTCCAAGCTTCGGATAACTGATGCTCCGGCGAAAAAATCTTTTTGAATTGGCATGATAAGAAAAAACTTCCCATCCAGCACTTCGCAAAAGCCGAGGAAGACAAGGTAGTGTTGTATTGAATTCTTCCATGAAAAGAATTCCGGAGCTAAAGACCGGCAGCCCACAAAGAAGCTCAAACTCCGAATTCGCAGTTCCGCCGCCGAAGGTATGCACGTAGGCCCGCGCATCTTGGCTGGCATTTAGCCAAGGCCGAAGCGCGGCAAGCGGATCCTGGCTCAACTTCAAAGAACTTAATTTGCTGATATCAAACCAGGACTCGACCAATATGATGTAAAGGTTTCCAGGAGTACTGGATTTTGAAGTCTGGGGCCGGGTGGCAGACTCCAATTTGGACAATGCACTTTCGACTTCCTCGTGGCTTGGAGGCCTAAATGTTTTAACTTTAAGCAAGGCCCACTGATGTAGTGGAAACAAGACAGGACCTCGTTTTCGATAATCAGGCGATGGATACCAGTCCGGCAGTCCCAAGGGTTTGGAATAGGCAATAAAAGTCTGAGGATTGAATTGCAAGGTCAAGAGCAACAATGAGGGGAAAGTTAAAAATACAAGACGCGAATGCCTGAGCTTAAAATTAAAAGCGAAAAGTCCTAGGCAGATGAAAATTAGCAGGTAAAGAAGGCCGGCCTCCCAACTTTCGACAACATCTCCGATGTCGGTCACCAATAGGTAGTCGCTAAAATAAAGGGGAGAATCCAACAGCAGATACTTTTTACTATTTACGATCAATAGGGTGGCCAAAAGTATCGTCCACAGCAGCAGAAAAATTCTGCGTTTTTTGGCCAAGGCGAAAAGCGCTGATGCGAGAATCAGTGATCCGATATCAAACGTGAGGTTGGAATAAGGCCAGTAACCGGGCAAAAAGGCACGAAATGAAAAGAGCAGTAAATTGTCGACCAGAACTACCGCGAGAAAAAGGAATGGAAGATCTGACTTAAGAATTTTTTTCGCTTCAGCCCAATAACTTCTCATTCTGTCCGACTGATTCATTAGATTTTGGCCGGCTTAATTGCTCCCCAACAGTTGGGATAATCTTTTTGCAGAAGCTTTGACGCTTCCATGGCCCATTGAGTTGGGATCCAGGGATACCGACTTTCGAACATGAAGGCGAGCGTTTTATCCAGGTACTCAGGCTTCAGCTCTGCCCGGCTGGCGGCTTCGAAAGTTGCCGCATCGGGACCGTGACCTGACATGGCATTATGAAGACTTGCCCCGCCTGGATTGAATCCGTCGCTCTTCGCATCATAAACTCCATGAATGAGTCCCATAAATTCACTCATCACGTTGCGATGAAAATACGGGGGACGGAAAGTATTTTGAGCCACCATCCATCGCGGTGGGAAAATAACGAAATCCATATTCGCCACTCCCGGAATTTCAGACGGAGAAGTTAAGACCGTAAAAATGGAAGGGTCCGGGTGATCAAAACTAACGGTGTTGATCGTGTTGAAGAGGCGAAGATCATATTTAAAGGGCACATAGTTACCCCCCCATGCGACAACATCAAAGGGGCTACCGAGCATTTCCGATTCGAAAAAGCGGCCGCCTATTTTTGCGACGATCTTCGTCTTTTCGTCGCCCTGATCAAAGCGAGCAAGAGGACTTAGAAAGTGGCGAGGGTTAGCCAGCCCATTGGCCCCGATCGGACCCAGTTCTGGCAGTCGAAAGGGACTCCCAAAATTTTCGCAGTAGTAGCCAAAGGCGCCGCCATCCAGCGGGTTAACCTGCATTCGAAGACCGCGCGGCACACAAAGTATTTCGCCGGGCTCTGCGATCAGATCACCTAATTCGGTGCGGACCAAAATACGGCCTGATTGCGGAAGCAAAATAAGATCGCCATCCGCGCTATAAAAGGCAGTATTTTCCATCGGCTTTTTCATTCCGAACCAACCGAGAGATGCTCCTTTTTGTTCGAGGGGAGATCCGGCGCCGGCCAAGGTACGCACGCCTGAAAGAAAATCATTATCCAGAGATAGTTTGGAACCCGTATCCCAACGGTATTGGTTGGGGTCCAAACGTTCGGGAGAAAAAGTACTTTCCCAATTCTGGCCCCAGTAATCAGAGCGCTTGAACTTCCCGTGCTGAACAGAAGGGCGAATTCGATAGACCCATGTTTTAAAATTCTCGGCGCGCGGTGCAGTGAATGCGGAGCCAGAAATTTGCTCGGCATAAAGTCCATTAAGCACGCGCTGCGGAGAATTTTGGTCGGTCGGCAGCGCATTCGGAAGCGCTTCGCTTTCAAAATAATTTCGGAATCCACATTGATAGCTGAGTTCCATAATAGAAATTCCTTTGGGCTATTTCTAACACAGGACTGCAGGGGCTGCGAGACGAGGCACTAGTCCTAAAGCGCCAGTGAGGGCGTCCAACGATAATTCATCATTGCCCAATCGACCAAAACAGTGACCGGATTCGCCCACGCGTAACAATCACCGCTGGGGCTCCAATCTTTCGAGTTCAGGCGCGCAAGCCATGCCAATTTGTTTCCCTCATTTTTTAGAGAAGCAAAAAAGGACCACTCCAGAGAATCGATGCGCCGGGTCCACTCGCGCCCGCGCACAGAATCGATCAATAACAGCGCTTCATCTGGATAATGATCTCCGTCGACATCCCAAAAACGTGCAAGTGTTTTCCAGAGGTCACCGATGTCAGGGTCTTTTACAGATTGCTGCAGTAACCACTCACCGCGCTCGTCATCAAAAATGACCCGATAGGGGCGAAAGAAAGATTGGTGATCTTCAAAGGCGCCATCAGTGCGGACTTTTATATTCTGCACCAGCGTGGGATAAAGTTCGCGGGCCCGCTCGTGGCAGGCGCGCATCAAATTCCGGGGATCTTCAAATGCAGCACTGAGGCTACTGGGACGGCGGGTGGTAAAAATGGCAGGCTGATCGATCAACGCCCACGCGCCCCAAATCAAGGCCACAAAAAGAGCAATCTGAATCCACGCCGCACGAAACATTGCCTCTTTAGATCGGCACTTTCGTCAAAAACTCGACGCACTTAACCAAGACTTCATGCGCTTCAACTGGGCCTTCAAAAAATTGACGCCTTTCGTAGCGCAAGCACAAGGAGAGCCCCTTATTCTGAATCCTCAGTATTCATCAGGGAGGCAACATATTAGATGAAAAAAATTTCGAAATTCACCAGACACCCGCTTGGGCTGAGCATTAGCCTAGGATCAATGGCTATTCTCTACGCCTGTGGTTCAGACTCGAGTGGCGGGGCCAGCGATTGGCTGGATACTTTCGCCACAAGTTTTGCCATCTCATCTCCCACGGCCGGCAGCACCGGCAGCTTGAACCTTCACAAGGCTGCTCCTTTGGGTACTGAAGTGGAAAGTGATGCGGACATTGCAACGAAAGCTGAATTGCTGACTGCCATCGCCAGCGGAGAAAAAGACAGCTGCATCATCGTTCTTCCGAACCTCGGAAACCTTGGCCAACGCGCGACTTGTTATGGACCGAGCGTAGTTTATGCCGATCACGCCGATTGCACGGGCGGCGGTTGCACTGCTGACGGTGACACGACCGATGCTAACGGCCCGAATGACGCCAATGACACGGATGGGGATGACACGCTTCCTGGCGGCGACTTAGGAATTTGGGATGCGGCCGAAGCGGATGGTACGGCTTGTGCTGCGGCCCAACTGAACATGCTTATGAAATCTGCATCGGCCTACGTCGATGCATCTCTTTTGATGCAAGCCAGCGCAGTTTGTGTGTTGAGCGAAGAAGGAACGGATTTACCGTCCACGGGTGATACGGTCGATTTCACTGAATCGATGGATGGAAAAATTACCGCACCCTCGGGCACGCCCACCGTCACAACGGCGACTGTTAGGAAAAGCTCTGGCGGAGTTTATGAATACAACTTTGCGGGCACGACTGATGGCGTTAAAGAGTTTTCATTTACTATAAAACATACGCCCGGGGACGAGGAAAGTGACTACAGCGGTGTGATCTATGGATCATTCAACACCACCAACAAGGATGCGTTTTCTGTGGTCTACAACAAAAACTCGAATGATGTGAAAGCGCGCCTTTCGGCGGGCAGCTGGAACACCGCAACTGCTGATTCTACGATATTCACGGCGGACGGCTTGATGAATATGGGAGGAAGCTTTCATGGCAACATGAACCACGCGCTGATCAATGCGAACGTATCGACGGGCGTTGCCGCGGTCTCCTATGCGTGGCAGGCGGGATCGGGCGACGACAAAACGCGCGTTTTTAACGTCTTCACCCAGGCCGGATCGAGCGCGCTGGAAGGCTGCGGATATTTCGGCTATGGCGATGCCTTTTCGAACACGCTCTCGAGTAATACGAACGAAATTGATGGATTCATCTGCAATTGGGCGGGCGTCGGCAATGATCACTCCATGTCGAGCACGGCAAACTGGGCTCAAAAACAGTGTTTCACGCAAAACTCCACCAACGGAATTTTCGAGGAGAACACCTCGAAACGTAAAATCCGCTATTGGCCAACCGTGGCCTGTAACAAGGGTGGCGGCACGATGGATCTGACTCCAGATCCCGATCATAACGCGGGCGGCGCTGCCACCGCGAACGATCTGGTCCAAAGCATTAGCGGCGACACGGATTTTGCGGACTACACAACGCCGATTGCGCCGACCCTCTAAGACGCACGCATTTTCGGACGGGCTGACTGATCAAAGATTGGTCGGCCCGTAACCATGCCCATCGCGCCCTCGCTCTCATGCGCAATTTCACCCACCCAACTTCTATTGCCTTTTCGACACTAATCTTCATCAAGACTTAACCCTAGAGCCCCTCTGCTACGGCCATAATAATAACAGGGGCTTAACGCTCCTTGCTGTCTTTTGCTGAAGCTTAAAGCTGCGGCTCTAAGTGGCCGATAAGAAACGTTAGGAGGGGCATAGTTTTTTGTTAGGAATATTGGGTGCACTGCTCGCCGGAGCAGCTGTTTTTTATCTCCTCTTCACCGCACAACAAGCGGCAGAATCTTCTGCTGTCGAAAACCGACTGCGCATTGATTGGAATGCCGAAGAAACAAACGACGATCCCTTTTACATTCGCCTTTTAAGACCGCTGCTTCGCAATGCTTTTCTGGATATGGCTGCGGGATTTTGGAAAGCCGAAGATCTCGAGAAATGGAAAATTCAAATCGTTTCCGCCGGCCTTGGGAAACGCATCGAGCCGGAACATTTTGTCGCAGCGAAATTCTGGTTTGCAATTGTCATGACCCTTTTAGTTTTTCTCTTGCAACTTTTCCAAGGCGAAGGACTTTCGCCTTTTTGGATTTTTGGTCTCGGCGCTTTTGCTTTTTATTACCCGAACCTGGATCTCAGCGGGCGACGAAATGCTCGCCAACTCGAAATCCGTTTGTCGATGCCCTATGTGGTCGACCTACTAACGCTGAGCCTGGAAGCCGGTCTTGATTTTATGGGAGCAATTGGAAAAGTCGTGGAACGCGCACCCCCCAGTCCCTTGATCGAAGAACTTTCGACGCTCCTCAAGGACACTCAACTGGGAAAAACTCGCGCGCAGGCACTACGGGCGATGGCCGATCGTATCGACATGCCGGAGATATCAAGCTTCGTGGCGGTTTTGATTTCATCTAGTCAAATGGGCGCGAGCATCGGCACAGTTTTACGTGCGCAGTCGGACACGATGCGTGTCGAGCGTTTGAACAAAGCTGAAAAAATGGGCGCTCAGGCCAGTCAGAAAATTTTGATTCCGCTCGTGCTGCTGATTTTACCGGCGGTGGGCTTAGTAATTCTTGGCCCCTTCGTTTTGCAATTTTTGGTGGGAGGCGGCCCACAATGAAGCGCTTGCAAGTTTACCTACAGACCGCCGAAGAGAAACGCGATCTCGGCCTGCGCTGCGGACAGGCAACTGCGATGAAAGATCGCATGCAGGGACTTTTAGGTCGCGATCATCTTGAAGAGTCGGATGGACTTTTGATCGAATCGTGTCGACAGGTCCACATGTTCTTTATGCGATTTCCGATCGACGCGCTTTTTCTTGATCACAACAACGTCATCGTGGCCATTGAATCACTGCGGCCCTGGAGAATTTCCTGGATTCACTTTCGTGCGACTAAGGTTTTAGAACTTGCCGAAAACACTGCAAGCCGTTTGGGGCTTGAAAAGGGACAACGATTGGAGTTCCTGCCATGTTAGAGCTTGTCGTTGTCAAAGGGCCGGCCTTCGAAGGCAGTGTCTTCAATCTTGCATTGGGACAAAGCTTCACTCTTGGCCGTGCCAGCGATTGTAACATCAAACTTGCCTCGGCCGGAGTTTCCAAACAACACTGCTCGCTGACGCCACTTTCCGGATTGCGTGTCGAGATCGAAGATCTAGGTTCTGCCAACGGCACTTACGTTAATGGTCTGTTGATAAAAAAACATGTTCTGAAACCCGGCGACACGATCAGCATTCATCAGTTTGTCTTGCAGCTCAGAAAACAGGCGCCTCAGTTGGTCATGGCAAGTGCTCCCCCAAGCCAAACTCGTTTGTATTCTGGTCCCTTCCCATCAAATTCATTTCAAGAGCCAGCAGGGCTCACTTCTCTGGGTCGCTTTCCTTCTGCGACGGGAAGCTTGAGCACTCCGGAGACAGAAAAAGGAAATGCCGCATATCAGTGGCTTGAGAGAAATATTTTTCCGATCGCAGATCGCTTGGCCAAAAACACAAATATTGTCTTTTTAATATTCGGATCGATTCTTATATGGTCGGTGGCTGTTTCGATTTTATCCATCCAACCCTTCAGAGATCGGGCTAACTTCCGCATACAAGATCAATCAATTGAAGTTGCAAAACTTTATGCGCGACAATTGGCGCGCATAAACTTGGATTCCATTATCGAGCAGCGTTACAGCAATCTGGTTGTTCAGCTTGACGGCCGCCGCGGTCAGACTCCTGGAATTGTCGAATCTCTTATCTTGGATCGCGTGAACGGCCAGGTCCTTGCGCCCTCAGAAAAGTTAGGCCAATCACTGCCCTCCGACAGCCCCGCGGCTGCCATCGCCGTTTCGAAGGACACTGAGTTTGTTGGGATCGATGAAAATTCCAATACAGCGTTTGTAGTTGTACCAATCATTGTCGGCACTCCCGAGGGAAACAAAGCGGTCGCCTCAGCATTTGTGCGATTCAACTATCTTCAAAGTCAATTTGGTTTTGCCAGCGTCTTGGATCAGATGCTCAATTCAATTCTTTTATCTCTGAGCTTTGGCTGGCTACTTTTTGCGCTGATATACCGCTGGACAGAAGGCACGCTTCAACGCTCGGCCGAAGGAATTCAGCGAGCATTGAAAGGTGGAGACAATTCCATCGCCCTTCCGGTGCGTTCGGCAGGCGCAGAAAATTTAGTCCAAGAGATTGGCTTTGCGCTGTCCAAAGCATCCTCGGCCGGAAATTCATCGCGCGATTTTGATTACAATCAAAACGGAAACGACTGGGCCATTTCATCCGTGAACAATACCGGAGGTGCAGCCGCCGCATTGGACGGACGACTCACCATTTTGGCCTGGAATCCTCGCATGGCCCAGCTTCTGAATATTCAGGAAAATGTCGCAGTCGGCATGGAAATTTCACAGGCCAGCCGAGACGTAACATTTGAAGCAATCATTCGCGATCTGGCTCAAGAGTCATTGTCGAATCCTTGGCGCAATATTGCTCGCACAATTGACATCGGGGGAAGGCAGCAAATGCTTTCTCTTGTCTTTGGTAATGGCGCTTTCCTTGTCAACGTAGATCCCGTCGGAGGTGATGTGTGATCTACTTGAAGGAGAGAAACAGTGGGAAAGTTTTTGATATCAAACGCGAGCTGATGCGGATCGGAAGAAGTTCCGAGGCAGAAATTAATTTATCCTTCCAAAGCATCTCTCGGCATCATGCAACTCTCTACGCCCAAAACAATCAATTGATTATCGAAGACGCAGGATCTCAAAACGGCGTTCGAATTAACAGCAAAAAAATTGCAGTCGCGACATCTTTGAGTGTCGGTGATGTTATCGAATTGGGTGGCATTGAACTGGAAGTCGGGGACACCGAGCAGCCCGCCCCTAAAGTAGAAATTAAAGCCAAGATCGTTCCGCCACAAGCGCAGTTCGAAGAAAAGAATTTTGAATCCAGCTCAGCCGCCTCGAAAGTAAAGCGGCCGGCTAACGGGTCGAAACGGCCTCTCATGATCGGAGTGGCTCTGGCAATTCTGGTGCTTGGAATTTTTCTGATGCCAGACGAAGAAACAGCCCGCGGGCCAGCTTCAAATGTCGACGAGAATCCGCTCAGCAAAGATGAAATCACCAAAGCGCTAAATTCTGATTCTTACGCAAAACATAAATATTCGCCCAAGACCCCCACCGAAGTTGAGGCAGAAAGTCGCTTCCGTCAAGCGATGCGAGATTATTACGATGGCAATTATTCACGCGCAATCGTCGTTTTAAAACAGGCGCTTGTTGCCAATCCCTCACATGCAGAAGCTACCGAGTACTTGCAGTTTGCGGAGAAACGCCTCGACAATCAAATTGATCTCCTGATGAAAAGCGGCCAACGCAGTTACTCCGTACTGCAATATTCACGTGCCCGCTCGGAGTTCAACCAAGTTCTCAGTATCCTTTCCGAACAAATTCCGGGCTACTGGCAACGGGTTTCATCAGAGCTGAATGCAAAAGATTCTGATCGTCGTCCCGCGCAGGAGGAAGTTCTTTTGAATGTTCCTTGTAGCAAAACACGGCGGAAGGAATCCTGCGCCTTGGCTGTGGAAATGATCCAACTCTGTCGCAAATTATTAGGAGAGGAGGACGTGTTGAAATGAGCCAACGCATTTTGGTTGTCCGCAAGGGCGACGAAGAACACGAATTACCTCTCAACAAAGAACGGGTTGTCATTGGCCGTGATAAAACTTGCGACCTGGTCTTGGATGATCGCGCTTTGTCCCGACAGCATCTTGCCGTCGTTTTTCGCTATGGTGCGATCTACGTCGAGAATCTGTCGACTACGGGATATCTAGAGAAGAATGGGCAACAAACAGAATATGCCGAGCTTCATGTCGGAGATGAAATTCATTTTGGACCTTTTGTTTTGGCACTCAAGTCAGGCAAAGAGTCCTTTAACTTTTTGTCCTCAAAATCGGGATCCAAGAATTCAATCGAATCAGATGATTTCAGCCTAGCCGTCAATCCATCAATTGCAGATCAACGACCAAAGACAAATCCCGAGCTCGCTGAATCGACCAGCCTTTCCGGAGTTAACGAAGCAACGAATTCTGATTCCGCTCCGAAAATGGGTGCAATCACAGCAAATCATTCGCGGGTAGACCAAGATTTTCCGATCTCGCCCAATTCCGAAATGGCATCTGCCGAAGGTGAATTCGATCAAGAAAAAAATACTCAACTGGGAGCCGATAGTGAGGAACGTAGTTCTGAGGAATTGTCTTATTCCCCACCATCTTCGCCGCCCGCCGCACCCGCTGGATTCGCGCTCAATGAAGGGCGCGGCTTCTCAATTGCCAACGGAACGGTCCCCTCCAAAATTGAAACACGCGTCTCAGGATCCTCTCCCCGGCCACGACTGAAAGTCGCCAAAGGCGAGGAAGTCGGCCGAGAAATCCGTCTTGAGTCAGGAAGCTCGTGGGTCATCGGACGTTCCAAGAGAGCCACAATCGTTATCAATCATCCCAGCGTTTCCCGTCAGCATTTTAAAATCGTCAAGATCCAAGATAAATACCGCGTTCAAGATCTAGGATCCGCGCGGGGAGTGAAAATCAACGGTGTCACCGTAACCGATTCTCCGCTGAGTCCCTTTGATACAATTCTAGTTGGCAAAGTAGAACTTCAATTTCTTTTGGTGGACGAGGCTCTCGCCCATATGAACAGCGCAGATCTTTTGGATTCACGCCAAAGCGTAGTGAATGCTTCCGCTTTAAATTTCTTAGGTGACGCTTCCTCGCAGATTTCCAAGCAAGAAACTCAACCTCATGTTCCGCTTCCCGCAATATCTGGACTGAATCTCGGCGGAAGAGTCGAAAACAAGAAAATCGACAAAGCGGATCTCCCCAACATGAATTCCGTGGAGTCTAGCGGAGACATTGATGATCTAGCGAGCGCCGAAGAAGATTCTGACGATTCATCCTTAGTAGCCAAACTCAAAGCACTTCCGCCCCGAACGCGTGCCCTGGCGCTGGGGGCCGTAGCAGTCGTAATTTTCGGCATCGTCTTTCTAAGCCTTGAAGGCGGCGAAACTGAAGACGCGATCGTCTATACACCTCCGAAACCTCAAATTGAAAATCCGAAACCCACACCTCCCGCTCCGCCGTCGCCGGAAAACCCTCCGAATAACGCAGCAAACGACGGGATTGCCAACCAGGACCCGACAATCGATCCTAAATTTTACGGCCTGCCACGAAGTGACCGGGAAAGCATCGAGAATCTCTACGTGGAAACCGAGCGAGCGATTCGTGAAGAGGCCTGGGATCGCGCTCTGCGAAGTGCCTCTGAAATTTTAGGGAAAATCGAACGATTCAAAAAAACTAAGGACTATCTCTTGGAGGCCCAAAGCGCCATGGGCCAATTGGAACTTCCGTCGATGGATCCACAAGAGACGAGCGCCCAACTAGCGGGCCTATTAGAGAAAGCGCGAACAGCGGTTAATCAAGAAGATTGGGCTACTGCAAAGGATTACGCGACAAAGGCGATCAATCTGGACCCCACAAATCTAGAGGCACTCGACCTTCTACAAGCCGCCGAATCACAAAAAGCTTCTGCACGCTATGATGGTGGCACCAATGAGGATATTGCTCCCAGTGAAGGTGAAGATCCGGAACGTCAAAAGCATTTTGATTATCTGGCGGCTCTGACCGCCCAGTTCCGGCAGGCCACCGACTACCAACGTGCAGGCGAGTTTTCCCGCTCGATTCCGCTACTGATCGATCTTGGAGACAAAGTTTATGCGAAGATGCAGGAGCAGCGCGCAAATCGCAGTCCCGCCGCATATTCTCGAGAACTGGTCTCGGAACTTCAGGCTCTGAGTGATCAAATCAATTCCAACTATGATTCAGCAACCGAACAACTGAAGAGCGAGTATCAAACACAGTTGGCGGACGCGAGCCAATTTCTTCAAAACCGGCAATATGTTCAAGCCCGGGAAATCTACGACGCAATTTTGCTGAAAGAGCCTCACTTCGATGAAGCAAAAACCCAACGGCTCCGACTTTATGACCGAATCATTGTAGAAGCGCGACGTCTTTATCAGGAAGCTCTCATCGCGGAATCGGTCGGAGATTTAAAAGCGGCGGCCGATAACCTTACGAAAACAGTTGAATTGCTGACCAACGTCCGCGACTTAAAGGCGACTGAGTATTATCAAAAATCAACAGAGCGCCTTCAAAGGCTGCAGAGATGATTCTTTCACTTCAAGAATTTAAACAATCCAAATTTAGAGGCGTTAACCTTGTGTTGAGCCCGCTAACACCTTCTTTGGTCCAAAAGCTGAGCCAGTCTGCGAATACCAGTTTTCAAGAAGCCCTCCTGGCCGTTCACGGTAACAATGATGCCACTTTGCCCTTTCCTTCCTTTGATCAGGGTTCATGCGAATTGAAAGTGGCCCACTACCGCGCTTTGAAACGTGTAACTGATCGGCTACTTCCGAGTCCCAGACTTTTTTCACTTTGTTATTTCAGCGGAGCTCACTCCATTTACTGGTCGATGCCGACCTGGATTCGGCTTTATCTTTTGAAAAAGAACGGCGCCGTCCAAGCTGCCTCTGAAGCCGTTAGCGCTGGCGGCGGAGAAGAGGCCTGGGCCTGTGCGAAAGTCGACGGCGAAACCCAAGGAATTGTGCTTTCGATTCTAGAAGATCCTGAAGATCCCGGAATCGCTGATTGGTCTCGCCTTCAACAAATTCCGCGCGAAGGTTCAACTCTGCGTTTGGCACAGTTTTTAGAAAAGCCGAACTTTGGAGAATCGGGGCACCAATTCATGCCCCTGTGGTTTTTGAATTTGCTGCCGATCAATCCTTGATAGGACTGCGGCTGCCGTCGACCTTTTTCTTCAACTCTTTGCCGACCTTAAAAAATGGTAATTTCTTTTCAGGAACATCGACGGCTGAGCCTGTCTTGGGATTACGGCCGGTATAGGACTTATAGTGCTTCACATACCAACTACCAAAACCACGAATTTCGATGCGATCACCATTCACAAGCGCCTCAAACATCGTGTCGAAGATGCAGTTCACCACGGCTTCGACTTTTTTCTTTGTTAGATTGCTCTTTTCTGTAACGGCATTCACTAGATCCGACTTGGTCATACCTTTGATTCTGACAGGTTTTTTCCTGATTTAAAGTACTTAGAAAGTTGAAAAAGTTGAAAACCTTGGATGCGGGGCGTTATTGATCTCCAATTTCCTCAGAAAAGGCGGGCTGCTTTCAAGCTGGGTAAGCATCTTCTCATATTTTCCAGCATCGAATAATCCAAATCCGCAATCAATAGGGCATCTCCACGCGAATCCGCTTCGCACAAAATTTCGCCCCACGGAGAGATGATCATCGAATGACCAAAACAAGCTCGTTTAGAACCCGAGCTATCCAGATGAACTCCCCACTGAGCCGGGGCCAGTACAAACGAAAGATTTTCGATGGCCCGCGATTTCAACATCGTGTGCCAATGCACGCGACCTGTTTCGGATGTGAAGGCTGCCGGAACTAACAAAGTATTCGCGTCGCCCTTAAAAACCAGCCGTCGATAAAGTTCTGGAAAGCGTAAATCAAAACAAATGGAATGGCCGATGACGGCAGGACCACTATGAGAACAGGTGATTTCTTCGCCTGCGCTCACCCGCTCGGATTCATTGTAACGCCCTTCAGCGCCCTCATAATCGAAGAGGTGTATTTTCCGATAGACGAAATCATTGCGCCCAAAGCCCAAGCGCAGAGTGGAGTTATAGGGCCGCTCCATTTTTGAATGTGTGGCCTCCAATACTGCACCCAAGTAAACATCCATCTCCCATCCACGAGAAATCTCTATGATGGCCTCGGAGAGCGGATCAGAAAAGTTGGTGGATAGAAAAGCACTGCGCGCACCAGACCACGGCCCGCGATAGAGCACGTTTTCGGGAAAAAAAATCGCCTGAACTCCTGCCTCTGTGGCCTCTTTCACAAAGCTATCAATCACCAAGAGGTTCGCCCACGCATCATCACCGGAAAGCATTTGAACAACTGCAACGCGCAAAGAAGTTTCTGCCATTAACTCAATGGTAGAACTGCCCGCTCTGTGGCGCAAGCAACGGTAGACCGTTAAGAAGATGAGATCTATAAAGTGGGCGTGACGCTCAACGCTCAGCCTCTTCATCACTGTATCGAAAAAAGTCTTTGCGAGAGTTTTCCGCTGATAGTTCAAAATTTTGACTCAAAGATATTCGCGGCAATCAGCTTGGGAGCAAAAGACTCACCGACACATGCACTGCTAAGCAAATTGACTAATGGACCCATAGGAATCGCCCTACTATTGATCGGCATAGTCTTTTGCTGGCGTCTGGCTAGCCAACGCGCACTACGAATTTCTAGTCTAGTAGAAGCGCGATGGACTCTGCTTGGCGCCGCTCTTGCCATTGGCATCTCCGATTTACTCTCTAGCGCCCTTAAAAAGATATTTGGCCGCCTCAAGCCTTTCGTGGATCCAATGGATCTTTCCCTACGTCTCTCCTTTCCCTCCAATCATGCCTTCAATGCTGCTGCCGCGCTGGCCCTTTGTTTTGTGCTCAGCAGAAAGTCATTGAAGAATCCTTCGTCTTTTTGGTTGCCGGGATTGGGCCTTGTTGGCCTTGTCGCCTTTTCACGAATTTACTTGGGCGAACATTATCCCAGTGACGTCATCGCCGGCGTTTTCTTCGGTCTCTGCTTCGGATTCGTCTCTGGAACGGCTATCGAAATTCTGGTCACTAAATTGACGCTCAGGGCGCCAAAGACCTGAAGCTCGGGATTCTCCTCAATTCCCTTTCGTTCTTTTCTTACGTCGCCACGAGCTCTATGATTGAAAAGCGATGAAATGGGCGAAGAATTTAATATTAGGCTTAACGATCCTCTTTCTCTCGGGTTTGATGGCCGGACTGTTCGTGATTGGCTATTACTCAAAGAATCTTCCGACACTTGAAAAGTTGGTCGACTACAATCCGAAATTAGTCACAACAATCTACTCTCGAGAAGGCGAAATCATCGCGGAATTTGCCCGCGAGCGACGCAAGTTTCTTCCGGCTCAAGAAATCCCTAAAACTGTCGTCGATGCCTTTTTGGCCGCTGAAGATTCAGAATTTTTCCATCACCGCGGGATCAATCCTCTTACAATCTTGCGCGCGGCCTGGAAAAACTTTCGCGCAGGCGCGACCGTTCAAGGTGGCTCTACAATCACCCAACAGGTCGCAAAGTATTTCTTGCTCTCGTCGGAAAAGACGATGGACCGAAAAATCAAAGAAGTTCTGCTGGCCTTCCGAATTGAAAAAGCGCTTTCAAAAGAACAAATCATTAGCCTCTATTTAAACCAAATATTTCTCGGTAATGGTGCCCACGGAATCGAAGCAGCGAGTCGTATTTATTTCGGAAAATCTTCCGCAGAACTAAGCATCGCCGAGGCAGCAATGCTTGCGGGACTTCCGCGCGCACCGTCGAGAGACAACCCGGCCAATAACCCCAGCGCCGCAAAACAGCGACAACGCTACGTCTTGGGACGTCTACTGGCCACTGAACGTATCAGCCAGGAAGAGTTTGACGAGGCATCGCGCCAGCCGTTGAAGGTTGTGATTACCCCCGAAGGAATGACAACCAATGTCCACTATTTGGCCGAACACATTCGCCGTGAGCTCCTCGAACGCTTTGGTGAAGAGAAACTTTACGAAGGTGGGCTTTCAGTCTACACAACCGTGAGTCTGAAGAATCAGATCGCTGCTCAGAAAGCTGTTGATGCGGGACTCCGAGCTATCGACAAACGCATGGGCTTACGCCGTCCTCAAAAGAAACTAGCCAATCAAAATGAAATCGATGAATTTCTGAAAGCACAACACCGCCAACTCACCCAAGATTTTTATAATTTTCGTTTACTACTCCCGGACGAAAGCGAACTGAAAGATCCCATTACGGAAACCGAAGCAACACCTCTCAAAGCTGCCCGCAACTATGAGGCGGTTGTCATCGGAAAAAATGTGAAGGAGAAATCCCTCCTGGTTCAGGTGGGAAACCGCAAAGGGCGCATCACACCGGAAAACTATGCTTGGGCTACCCGATCCAATCCCGAAGAAATTTACTCGGAACGAGTCATTCGAAATCCCTATCTTGAACAAAGAATTGGGGATGTACTTACCGTTCAACTGCAGAGTCCCGAGGAGGAAAACCTAGAATTCATTCTTGAACAAAACCCCCTAGTCCAAGGTGCCCTTGTTTCCTACGACGTGGCCAATGGAAGTCTCGAAGCCGTCGTGGGTGGCTATGATTTTGAAGTGACTAAATCGCACTTCAATCGCGCTGTTCAAGCCTATCGACAACCTGGATCGACCTTCAAGGCCTTTGTCTATGCTGCCGCAATTGAGGCCGGACTGACACCGTCCACGATCATTGTTGATTCTCCTATTGTCTATACCGATGCAGGAGAAAAGGAAGGATTGGAGAAATCCTGGAAACCGGGAAATTACACCGACAAATTTTACGGCGACACGACCTTGCGGAATGCTTTTGCCTACTCAAGAAACATTCCGACCATCAAACTCGCTCAACATTTGAAAATTAACACGGTTATCGATTTTGCTAAACGAATGGGAATCACGTCGACCCTGGCGCCCGATCTATCCTTGGCCCTGGGAAGCTCTGCGGTTGGTTTGAATGAAATGGTCACAGCCTGGATTCCGTTTGCAAATCATGGAAAAAAATCCCGCCCCTTCTTTTTAGCTCAAGTCAAAGACCGCTCCGGTGAAGTTATTTTCGAAGACATAGCAGCCGTCGGTTTGATTGAGAAAATGGACGCCGAAGCGCCAGAAATTACCGAAAACAAGGCACCCGCCACAAATGAAGTGGCCGTGGAAGACACTGCAAACGATCCCAACCAGGTACTAAGCCCCGAAGTTTCCTATATCGTTACCAGCCTTTTGAAATCCGTTGTGGATTTTGGAACAGGAAGCAGTGTGCAATCCCTGGGCCGACCTATAGCGGGAAAGACGGGAACCACCAATGATTTCAAAGATGCCTGGTTTATCGGCTACACCACCGACGTCATTACGGGAGTGTGGATCGGCTTTGATGAAGATCGACCGATCGGTCGCAATGAAACAGGCGGAATTGCCGCAGCGCCGATCTGGTTGGAATACATGCAGACCGCAAGCCCCAAGCCCGAAGGCAAGGAAGTTCCTGATTTTACTGTACCCAAGAAGGTCATTCGCGTGACCGTAGATGCCCGCACCGGTGATCTACCAACCTCTCGGACCGAAAAAACCCTGCAAGAATTTTTTATCGACGGCAATGCCCCAGGGCAAAGCGCTCCGGAGAACACTACAGCGGTCAACAGCCCCAACTCGGACGTCAGCTCTCTGGACAAACGAATCCGCACTCAAGTCATCACCGGAAATCCAAACTTCATCGGAAATTCCGCGGAAGACCCTGGATCACGCGATGAAGGATTGGACGAAATGATGCGAGAAGACTTATAAGCAGGGAATATTTAGAAGCTTTTTATGATAGTCATTAAAACGCCTGACGAAATCGCCCAGATCCGAAAAAGCTGTCAGCTGGCCGCAAGCTTGTTGGACTATATTGCACCGAAAGTCATTCCCGGAGTTCGAACCTTGGAGCTGGACCAGCTCTGTCACGCATACATCGTTGAACATGGGGCTACGCCCAGCCCATTGGGCTACAATGGCTACCCAAAAAGCATATGCACCTCGGTAAACAACGTAGTTTGTCATGGAATCCCGGACGACTACCAACTACGCGATGGCGATATAGTTAATGTCGACGTCAGCACTTATCTAAACGGATTTCACGGCGATACATCAAAAACCTTTTTGGTTGGAAAAACATCAAGAGCCGCTCGCGATTTAGTGCAGTGTGTGGAGGAAGCCTTGATGCGAGGGATCCAAGCTGTTCGGCCGGGCGGAAATTTTGGAGACATCGGCGAAGCCATACAAAGCTTTGTTGAAGCAAAGGGTTATTCTGTCGTTCGCGAATATTGCGGACATGGCATCGGCCGAAAATTTCATGAAGATCCGCATGTTGTTCACGTTGGAAAAAAGGGAACGGGCCCGCAAATAAAAAATGGCATGGTCTTTACGATTGAACCGATGGTGAACCAAGGCAGTCGTGAAATACTTTTGATGGATGATGATTGGACCGTAAAAACAAGTGACGGAAAGCTTTCCGCTCAGTTCGAACACACAATCGCTGTCTTTGACGATCGCGTAGAGATTCTCACGACGAGTCCCGCCGCAGCGCTTCAAGTTTAAATTCCTAATTTTTTTGAAGTTCAGACATCTGAAAGCCGGACCACGCCCTAATAAAGCTTAATTTAAGTTCCGTTAATTTGACCCACTCGCACGCATCGACGAATCCCAACTCTAAGAGAGAGAAGTAGGAATTTCCTGTGAGAGAGGAAATTCCGCTGAGAGGGGGAATTCATGTCCCATGGTTTTTTATTGCCTTGGAAGCGGCTTGCCTTTGTTGGGGCGCTGGCCGGAACATTCATAACATCGACTGCGGCGCACGCAGCAGACGATTGGGACAGCCGTTATCGTGATGCGGTGAAATCTTGTATTTTGAGGTCGCAAAAAAATGCTGCTTGCGTTCACACGAAAGACGGCAATCCGCTGGATATTTCCAGCCAAGCCTATGAGGCATTTTACGACAGCAGTTACACTGCGATGTATGGCGCGGTTGGCGTCGTGGCGCGAGGAATTTCTATGGCCCGTGTGGCTGTAGATCCGGAAAATGCTCCGTACTGGAAGCGTTACAATAGTGAATTGAATTACCGCACGTTGAAAAAGTATGCGGGAATTCGGGCGAAAAAGGATCAACTCGAGCCCTGCCAAAAGGCTTGTCTAGCGACCTGCATCAGCTCAAAAATCATGGAATATGATGATCGCAATCTTCCCACCCATTGGCGCGAAGGCATCGGCCGGGAAAAAGGTGTTTGTCGTGAGTTTTCGGCCATGGCCGTAGATTTGATGAAATCGCTGGGTCTTCAGGCGGAGACCATCACGGGCGTAGCCTACGAAATTAACCAGGGCCTTCGTCCTAAACGCATTGGTGGACATGTCATGGTGAAAGTAAATCTTCCCCAAGGTCCCTTCATTATGGAGCCGCAAAGTGCCAGTTGTGAATTTTTCGATCGTTCCTTTTCAAAAGTGGCTCGTAAATTTGAGGCAGAGCTACTGAATACGCGGGAGCTTTGAAGCCAAAAGATTCGGGCCGATTAAAAGTGAAGTTGGGCCGCTAGGCCCCACTCGGACGGCCCTGCGGTGGGAGCCCACTGGAACTGCGCTGTTTTCTGAGGAACGGCGGTCTGGGAAACTGTGTAGGTCATGAAAATCGCCGAAGCAATCATCCCCACGCCTGCACCAATGGTGATGTTTCGAATATTATCCTGGGGTCGGGAATAAAATGAAAGCGTGGAGAGTCCCAAGACTCCGCCTACCAAACCCGACATCAAAATCACGGTAACCGCGTTCCGCGGCTCGATCGCCGGGTTCAACTGAGTTGTTCCCGCCTGCTGTGCTTTGGCCCCCAAAGGAAGCAGCAGCGTCCCCGAAAGGCAAAGGCCAAACAATATTGATTTGAGGGCACGGGGGGGCTGTGGGTTCGACATCTACGCTCTAATTTAGCAGTAGTTTTTCTTGCTTTGAAGCCCGCGCCATATTTTGATGCGCGAATGCAAATTCCTCACCCTGAACGACTTTTCGACCACACGCTTTTGCGCCCTGACGCACGCGAGGTGGAAATCAGAAAAGTCTGCGAAGAGGCCAGGCAGCATCGATTTATGGCCGTTTGCGTGAATCCAAGCTGGATCCCACTGGTTTCGGAGCTACTCAATGGCTCGGAGACTTTGCCCATCACAGTCGTGGGCTTCCCCTTGGGTGCAATGACTTCGACCAGCAAGGCTTTTGAGGCCCAAGAAGCCATCACACTTGGTGCGCGGGAAATCGACATGGTGATCAATCTCTCTGCGGCAAAGGACGGTGACTGGGTCGCGGTCGAAAAAGACATCCAGGCGGTCCTGAAAGCCACAAAATCAGTCCCGCTAAAGGTCATCCTGGAGACTTCTTTTTTGACCGAGGATGAAATTGCGCTCGCTTCAAAGGCTTGCTTGCAGGCAGGTGCTGCTTTTGTAAAAACCTCAACGGGCTTTGGTGCGCGCGGCGCAAGCGTTGAAGATATTCAAATCATCAAGAGCGTTGTGGGCGAATCCATGGGGATCAAAGCCAGTGGCGGAATTCGTGACGTCGAAACATTTCGAGCCATGGTAGCCGCAGGCGCGACCCGCGTTGGCAGCTCTTCGTCTGTAAAAATCCTGGCGGAGTTAAAGAAATGACTTCAATCAAACGCTGCGTACTTGTCATTGCCGATTCCGTTGGTTGTGGCGAGGCCAAGGACGCTGGCCGTTTCAATGATCAAGGAAGCGATACTTTGGGTAACATTGCTCAGTGGTGTCAGAAAAATAGTTTGGCATTCAAACTTCCTAATCTCGCACGCTGGGGATTAGCGGACATTGCTTCGATCCCTCAGATATCAGGAGAGAGGCCGTGTCCCGAGGCACGCGGCCGCGCCATTTTAGAGGAACTCTCTCCGGGCAAAGACACCACCACAGGTCACTGGGAAATTGCTGGCAATGTTCTGGATGTGGAATTTCCCGTTTACCCTCAGGGATTTTCGGAAGAGATTCTATCGGCCTGGGCGCACGAAAATGAATTGCCGGGATGGCTTTGCAATCAAGCATCCTCGGGCACGGAAGTTCTATCTAAATATGGTGAAGAGCACCTACAAAGTGGAAAGCCCATCGTCTATACCTCGGCCGACAGTGTTTGGCAGATTGCTGCATCGGAGGAAACCTTCGGACTCCAGAGGCTGCTGAAAATTTCGGCTTCGGCTCGAAAGTATGCCGATCAGCTAGGTCTTGGCCGCGTGATCGCACGGCCCTTTGTAGGAAAAAATCCTGCGGAATTTAAGCGCACGGAAAATCGCAAAGACTACAGCACCCCTCCGCCGCAGCCGAATCTCCTAGACGTCTTGGTCAAGAACGGAAAGTTCACTGCGGGAATCGGAAAAATTGACGATATATTCGCCCACCGTTCGCTGACTTATTCCGATCACACCGGCCGCAATGAAACCAGCATGGCCGCCACCTTGAAGATGATGGAGAAAACCCGAGATGAGTCAGGTCTCATCTTCTGCAATTACATTGACTTCGACATGCTCTGGGGCCATCGACGAAACCCGAAGGGTTATGCCGAAGCCTTGATGGATCTGGACCGTTTCCTGCCTCAGATTGAAAATGCCGCTTTGGAAAGTGATTTGATAATCTTAAGTGCCGACCATGGGAATGATCCCACTCATCATGGGACAGATCACACCCGAGAGAATGTTCCGCTTCTATTGTGGTCGAAGAATTCGCAGTTGAAGTCGGCGGGAAACCTGGGGCAGCTTCCCGGATTTCATACGATCGCGCGACTGGTGATGGAATCCATAGGATTGTCGCGCGAAGTCTCAGCAATCAAAGGACTCGAGATAGCTCCCTCTATTTGGGCATCTCTGAATCATTTATGAAAATTGCTACGGACATTCTTCGAAAAAAACGAGACGGGAAAGCGCTCGACGCCGAAGAGTTGGCATTTATGGTCGAAGGCTTCAGTCGCGGCGAGATTCCGGACTACCAAACAAGCGCCTGGTTGATGGCTACATTTTTACAAGGCATGACCGTAGAAGAAACAGTAAATCTAACTCGTTTAATGAAAAACTCCGGAGAAAGTCTGGAGTGGCGAGGCTTGAGCCCAGAGTTTAAGAACGCCTTTTTTGCTGATAAACATTCAACAGGCGGCGTCGGCGACAAAGTTTCCCTTGTGCTGGCTCCTCTAGCTGCCCTTCTGGATCTGAAGGTGCCGATGATGAGTGGTCGAGGACTTGGTCACACAGGTGGCACCGTTGATAAGCTTGAGTCGATCCCAGGATTTTCGATGTATCTCGACAAGCCCCGCTTGATTCAGGGACTCTGCGAGGTGGGCACGATCATGATGGCCCAATCTCCCAGCCTGTGTCCGGCCGACCGCAAACTCTATGCTCTCAGGGATGTCACCAGCACCATCGAAAGCATTCCACTCATTACGGCTTCGATCGTGTCGAAGAAATGGGCAGCAGGCGTAGAGTCGATCGTCTACGACGTAAAATGCGGACGTGGTGCTTTTATGAAAAGCGTGAAAGACGCCCGCGGACTAGCCGAATCATTGGTGCGCACATCAAAAGGCGCCGGAATGAAAGCCTTGGCCTGCATCACGCGCATGGATGAACCTCTGGGACCGCGAATCGGGAACGCGCTCGAGGTCGAGGAGTGTTGGTGGATATTGGCCCAGGACTATCCATCAAAAGAATTGAGAGCGATTGCGACACCCCTCGAACGTCTTTGTTGTGAGCTGAGTGCAGAAATGGCGGTTTTGGCCGGCAGCCGCAGTAATTTTGCGCAGGCCTTAGAGGAATGTTTCGAGAATTTACGGAACGGCCGCGCCTTGAAAAAGTTCGAAGAACTTCTGCAATTTCAAGGCGCCGAAGACAATTGGCGCGAGCAGCTTCCGCGCATCTCGCCGTCGGCTGTTTTGTTAGCTCCACGCGCAGGCTATCTCGCTTCGATCGACTCTCTGAATTTTGGTCGCGCTGGCATTCACCTAAAAGTTGGACGACAAAAGGCCGAAGACGCCGTGGATCCGGCTACAGGTTTTGAGATTCAAGTGAGTGTGGGCGATCGCCTTGAAAAGGGTCAGCCCCTTGTAAAGATTTTTGCACGCAATGATGTCGAAAAAGACCTAAAAGAAGAGATTCTCGCGGCATTTAGCATCACCGATGAAAAGGTCTCGCCTGCCGAGCCCCTCACCCTGGAAAGGATTCGTCCATGATTTTTGAATCAAGTTTTTCGCTGGCGAAAATTTTGAAAGATTCCGCCATCAGTCCACCCGATCTGCATGTAGTCTTGGGTTCCGGGCTTGCGCCGGTCTTTGAAACTCTGGCACAAATTCCCGCTGGCTTTGAATTTCAAAAAGAAATTCTTTTTACAGATGTTCCGGGACTTGTTCCCGCCTCTGCACCGGGCCATCGTGGCCGATTTCGTTATTACAAAAATCCGGCGGGGAAAAGTCTAGTATTCCAAGTAGGTCGTCTCCATGGTTACGAAGGACACAAAGCGCAGGATGTTGTACAGCCGCTGGTGCAGTCATATCTAAGCGGCTGTAGAAATTTTATTTTAAACAATGCCGCTGGATCACTGAACCCGAACTTTTTGCCGGGATCGTTGATGATGATTCGGGACCAGGTAAATCTAACTGGCCAGTCGCCTCTGACCGGAGTGAATCCCATCGATCCGCGAAGTGGTAAAAACTTAGGCCCGCGTTTTGTCGACATGTCGGAGAGTTACAATCAGGAATTTACGGATCAGCTGAAAAAGACTTTGGCGACTGAGTTCAAAGTTCATGAAGGCATTTATTTGGGCGTCAATGGCCCAGCCTTTGAAACTCCAGCAGAAGTTCGACTCTTTCACCAATGGGGCTTGGGTTCCGTTGGGATGTCGACCGTATGGGAGTGCATTGCCTTGCGATACTTGAACGCTCGCATCGCAGGATTTTCCCTGATTTCCAATATGGGTTGCGGATTGGTATCAGCCAATGCCTTGTCCCACGAAGAAGTCGAAGAAGAGGCCCGCAAGGTAGCCCCAAAACTTCTCTCGCTATTATTTGATTTTGCTGCGCTCGATAGCTGAATTTTGCACGCGCGAACGAACCCGACGCCGGGCGTTGACCTAGAAGCACACAATTTTAAGCTCCTGGCCCTAAAATCCGAAAAGTCCACATGCTGCGAACCCTCGGACTATTCGGATTACTAATTTTCGCAACTTTGCCGGCGTGGGCGCAAGATCGTTATGAAGTACTTAAGTCAATAGTCAACGCCAACGTAGGGAGAATGCACGGACGGGGAATGGGCCGTCGCACGATCGCGGCTCTCCGGAAAGCGGTCAACGATTCAGACTTTCCTGTCCTCGAAAAAATGTTGAGCGACCCAGACATTGTAGTCGCCCTGACCACTGCAAATGTGCTTGCGCTTCATCGTGGAAAGGGATTGCCTACGCTTAAACGCGTCATCAACGAATCATCCGATTACCTGCTTCGACAGGTTCTTAGGGATGTGGAGATACAGGCGGAGCAAGAAAGATTGGGACACGCTTCGCACCAAGTTGTGGAACGCTATCTTGCCGCGCTGAAAAACGACGCGCCTGATAAAGGGCAAAACTTGCTTTCAAAATATTACAAACGACAAGGACCTTACAACCCAGATCTGCTGGGCAAGGAACTTAATCTGCAGCGAGTTATTGAACCCACTCTAGTGACAATTGAAGCCTCTTCCATGGGGGCCACTATGACATTGGCCTTTGACGATATATCCTACTACCAATTCGAAACCCAATGTGAGTCCGTGACCGACATACCTAACAGTCCAATGAAAATTAGTAGAATTCGAAAGTTGCCGCATTTGAAAAAATAGCATCCATCCTGGACCAGTCTACCGTCGAAATACCCGTCCAGTGCGCCTTCAATAAAATGCTGCTAAAATTGGGCCGTGATTGAATTTAGCTATGGAATGAATTGCCGCTATCTCAGCACCATGGATCCGAAGCGTCCTCGTGTGGAAGAAAATGTCTTCATCGGAGTGAATGGCCACACGATCGAATACATCGGCGAATTTGATGCCCAAAAGCACAGCGTTCGTCATTGGGTTAAGGGCGAGGAACACTGGGTGATCCCTGGACTGGTGAATGCTCACACCCATCTTTCAATGGCCCTCCTTCGCGGCATGGCCGATGATGAACCCCTGAAAGACTGGCTCGAAAAACATATTTTTCCGGCAGAAAGCCGGCTCGTCAGTCCAGAATTTGTTCGTCTAGGAACACGGCTGGCGCTGGCCGAGGCGATTCGTTCGGGAACGACCACTTACTGCGACATGTACTACTACATGTGGGATGTTGCCGAAGTTTGCGACAAAGCCGGGGTGCGCGCCTACCTTGGTGAAACCTTCATTGATTTCCCCGTCGCGGATAATCCTAAAAAAGATGGCGCTGAAGAGCGCATCTTAAAGAAGATCATGGAAGATTACGGAAACCATCGTCGCATTCACGCAATGGTTGGACCGCATGCGCCTTATACATGTTCCGACGCGACTCTAAAGAGCGCCTTTAAGTTTGCGCGCGATCACAAACTTCTGGTCTCGATTCACGTTTCCGAGACGGATTGGGAAATGAAAGATTCCGCCACGAGATTTTCGAAAACTCCCACTCAACGTATTTACGACCTTGATCTGCTGGACGTTCCCACGCTCTTTGCTCATGGCGTTCACTTGACGGACGCAGATATGAAGATTTTGGCAAAGACTAAAACTTCGGTTGTTTATAATCCGGACAGCAATATGAAACTAGGATCGGGCGCCACGCGCGTTTCTGAAATGCTGAATCTGGGCATCAATGTCGCCCTTGGTACGGATGGCTCCGCTTCCAATAACGACCTCAACATGCTGCGGGAGATGGATTCAGGGGCAAAATTACAGAAACTTTCGCACAAAAACAATGCAGCCATTTCCGCCTGGCAGATGTTGCAACTTGCGACCATCAATGGGGCCCGCGCACTTCAGGGAGATTCAAAATTTGGTAGTCTGGAAAGAGGAAAAGCCGCTGATTTGATTGCTATTGACCTCCAGTATCCCCAATTGCAACCGATTCATGAAATTACAAGCTTGATCTATTCTTTGCAGGGATCGGAAGTTTCATCCGTCATGTGTGATGGTAATCTACTGATGGATGATTATGAGTTGAAAACTCTGAATGAGGAAGACATTTTGGCCGAAGTGGCCGACTACCGAATGCGCATGAAGTTTTAGACTTTTTTCAAGGAATGGTGAGTTTATGAAAAGCGTTTTTCATCCTGCCAGCGAGCGGGGATTTCAAGATCACGGTTGGTTAAAGAGTGCGCGCTCATTTAGCTTTGCGGATTATCACGATCCAAAGAAAATGCATTTCGGGGCATTGCGTGTCGTGAATGATGATTGGATTGCGGGTGGCACAGGATTTGGCACCCATCCCCACGAAAACATGGAAATTGTAACCATCATGCTGAGTGGCGCCTTGAAGCATCAAGATTCGATTGGGAACGAATACATTATTCGGGCCGAAGAAGTTCAACGCATGTCGGCGGGAACGGGCATCGCCCACTCTGAACACAATGCTTCGGAAACAGAGCCGGCCATACTATTTCAAATTTGGGTCTACCCAAAGGAGCGAGGAATAGCTCCCAGTTACGAGCAAATTGCCTTTGATCCCGCAGACCGTGATGGACGCTTTCAGATCTTAGTTTCCCCCGATCGCAGGGAAGGCTCGCTGGGAATTCATCAAAATGCATTTTTCAGCCGTGCCAAAATTAAGGCCCAGTCAAAGCTAGACTATGAACTAAAGTCCCCAGGAAACGGCATTTATTGCATCTGCGTTGACGGGGAAGTCAGGGTCGGCGACACCAATTTAGGCAAGCGCGATGCTTTGGGCCTGAGCGAAACAGAGACGCTTAACTTCGAAGCTAAAAGCGATTCCGAACTTCTACTTATCGAAGTGCCAATGGAGCGCAAGTTCTAGAGGGTCTCAGCGCGCGCCTGATCAACGATCCAATCTTTGAAGGTTTCATGAATTCGAGTCAAAGAGTTCGTACGCCATGCAATGTACATCAGGTTCGTCAGGCCGGGATACTTCTTGGACTCCAAGCACTTCAAGGTGCCTTGATTAACTTCCTGTTCGACAACATGCTTGGGCATGACACAAACACCCAGCCCATCAAGCAGAAGCGTCTTAATAACTGCATAGGAATTAGCTGTGTGACGGTATTTGAAACGGCGATCAACGACAGTCCCAACATTCTCGAGCCAACGCGTTGCCCAGCGTTCCGTTTGAATCGTATCGCCATAGCCAATCCAAGAAATCTTTTCCCAATAACGTTCGCCCCGCTCTTCTAATTGTTTAGTGAGCTCATCCATACGATCTGCGCGGGCAACCGGTAAGAGAACTTCATTCATCAAGGGTTGTGAGATAATCCCGGCGTCTTCAATTTTTTTTGGAGTGATGACCAAAACTTCTCGGCCCGTCACCAGTCGCTGTTGAAGCAAGTCATTATCGGCCACTTCCAAATAAAGACGCACGCCCTCGTGGAGGTCCGAAAATTTGCTGAAGCGTTTCAGTAGCCAATATTCCCCGATACCTTCCACGGAACCAACAAAGAGCTTGGGGCGGGTACCGCTGTCGGCCTCTCTTGAATCCAGAATGATTTGCTCAAGCATCTCGAGTACTGGCAAAATTTTCTGATAAAAATCCTGACCGCGGGCTGTAAGCACATTCCGGCGTCCACTGCGCTCGAAGAGCGGAAAACTGACCTGCTTTTCGAGATTTGAAATCTGCAACGATACTGCAGGTTGAGACAGGCTTAACGCTTCTGCGGCCTCGGCAACGGATCCCATCGAGGCGACATAAGAAAAGACTCTTAGTCCCTGTAGGCTAAAGTCAGAGAGATCCTTGAGGAACATTTATCAGAGGCTCCAAAAGTCGATCTGACCCTTGGGCCAAAAGAGCTCGTTACGATCTGCACCGGTGCCGACTGCGGCCACAGGAGCGCCAACAAAAGTCTCAATGAATTTTAAATATTCACTGATTTCCGGAACGAGCGTGTCTTTCTGAGAGGAAGTGAAAATTGTGTTCCAGCCCTTGAAGGTTTTTAGTTTTCCATCGGCAAGAACTTTAATTTCGCTCTCACCACAAAGCACATCTGCTTTAGTCAAAACGATGTGTGTGCAGTCACTCAGACGCACCGCTAATCGCAGTTCATCGAGATTCAACCAACCCACACGACGAGGCCGTCCAGTTGTTGCGCCAAATTCGCCGCCGTTTACGCGGATCCGCTCGCCATTTTCGTCGGTCAATTCCGTTGGAAAAGGCCCGGAGCCGACGCGTGTTTGATAGAACTTGCCCACGCCAACAACGGCCCCAAGTCGTGACATCGGAAAGGGCGTGCCAACAGCCGCATGGGACGCTAGCGTATTGGAGGATGTGACATAGGGATAAGAACCATGATCAAGATCCAGAAGCACACCCTGGGCCCCTTCAAGCACACATTTTTCACTTCGCGCCAAATCATAAAATGGAACGGGCTCGTAGCTGACATAGGAGCGTAGCAATTCTCCGGCCATCTGCGCACGTTCCAAATTTTCCTCAAGGCTGCTGGGGGGCAATTCGGCGGCTTCCAACAAATGGTTGTAAGTGTTGCAAAGGTACTGGATACGTTTAACTAAATCATCTTTGAATAAGTCTTCGACGCGAATCCCGCAGCGATCCATTTTTGTTGTGTACGTGGGACCGATTCCTTTACGAGTTGTTCCGATTGTTTGAACACCAACACTTTCACGGCCTCCATCGAGAGCCAAATGAATCGGCAAAGTGATGTGGGCACGGTAATCAATCTTCAAACGATCACTACCAAGCCTAGATCCAGAAGACGCAATTTCATTCAATTCACGCTCCAGACTTTGCGGATCAATGACGCAACCTGAGCCGATAAAATTTTTCACGTGAGAATACAGAATTCCCGAAGGGACAGAATGTGTGACCAATTTTTTTCCATTCAGCCACAGGGTGTGACCCGCATTCGAGCCCCCGTTAAATCGAATCACATGCTGCGCCTGGCGTGCCAGGTAATCCGTGATTTTGCCTTTGCCTTCGTCACCGTATTGGAGTCCTAAAACGATTGGGTGTTTCACGTCCTCAATTGTTAGACCGCGAGTCCTGGAGAGTCAAAGTAGTTCAATAGGCAATTACCCGCTCAAGTAGAAGCCCAAAATCCTTCAAAGATTCATCGTTTGCCGTCTGCTGCACAGAGGTATCAATATACCAACCGCTTCCTAACGAACGCCGCAAAGCCAGACTGCCCACCCCTGATTCGCCCGCCTTGATGCGCAGCGAATCGCGCCCCGAAACACGCACACGCGCAGAGAGCATTTGGCTCTGCGGATCATAACCCACTGACTGGATGGGGGTTCCACTGAAAATATATAGGCTGCCGATTGAAAAAAGTCCTCGTGAAATAATCTGTCGCGACTGGGCCAGGGAATCGTGGGAATCCGGGTCCAATTCTTCTAGGGGCCTGCCGAATAAAAGTACGGCCATGATGTCCTCTTGTGACAGCGGCGGCGTACTTTCAAAAACGTATTGGGGTTCGCGCAGCAAACCTTCGACTTTCATACGAATACGGTGTTCCGGTAGCTTGAATTCGAACTGTGCACGAAGGCGTGCTACAGAATCTTCCGGCCACTCGACTTCTAATTGCTCTACTGAAATAGGCCTCCGCAATAGCAATATACGCATAGGAAGCAGGTTTACTTGCCCCTCTTGAACTCCCCCATCTTTGATAAGCAAATCCGCGTTCCACCTAAGGGGTTGATCAACGAGATTGGAAACGAAAGTCAATGAATCTGGGTTGGATGCACCCAAATGAAGAGTCCAGGGCACAGCATCGGCTATGGCTTCCTGCTGAATTTCAAGTGCTTGATCATCCTTTACAAAACGAGGATCCGAGGTCAAGCGCGGGGGACGTTCCCGATAATCAAAGCGCGGTAAGACCAAGCGCATCTTTTTAAAATCAATTGACGCCCGCACCGAGCGTGGGCGAAATTTTTCCAGATCCATGTGGGCTGTGGCCTCAGCCAACAAGACCACTTCTTGCTGCGGTCCCTTCAGATCAATTTCTAGACGAGAGCGCAGTTGGGGATCTCGCAATTCACCGCTGAGCTGACTCTCTCCCCAAACAAATAGGCGCACGCGTCCGCGCAATGTATTGAGAGGCGCGGGAAGTTCCGTGAAGGGCTTTGGAAAATAATGTTGAAGAGCTTGCGGTCCGCCTGGAATGTCTAGATCAATTCGCGAGTGATTTAATAAATCTTCCTTAAATCCCAGGAGCCCGTTCGACCACACCAGCGGACGAGTTAACTGTGAGACGGCGCGAAGGCGCATACCTTCAGCCCGCGCGTCCAATCGGGCCTCGAGATTTTTCTCGGATAGGTTCACGAAAAAGGTGAAGTCTCTGATACGCACTGACTTTCCGCCCAGGGTAATTTTCGGTTGTCTTAAAAACTCAAGACGCGCTTTCGCATCGTTCACCAGAAGACGAAGAGGAGGAAAACTCATCGAGGCAATTTTTTTCCTGGGCGTCAATCGAAGATCAAGGCTTCCGTCGCTCACGGTGGCCTGGAGCTTCATATCAAGATCCCCCGTCGGCCCGTTCATTACGCGCAGTGAATGAATCTGCAAATCTAGGTCTGGAAGTGGAATCCTGAAGAACTTTTGCAATTGCGATTCCAAATCAAAGGGAGCCGAATCTTCTTTTTGCAGAGATTCATCCGCAGTCTTGAAAATTTCCAGTCGAAGCTCCGAGCTCCGCACAAGAACGGGTTTCGGCTGATTGATTTTAATTCCAGCTCCGCTGAGTGAAAAGTTTAAATCCCATTCTGCCACTTCAATACAGGTGGAATATTTTACCGAGGAATTTTTTCCGGAGAAACAAAGATCCTCTATTCGACCCCGAAAACCCCGCGAAGCTCCTCCCCGCCAGGGAAAAGTCCATCGTGCCGATTTCCAACTAAGCTCCGCACCCTCTTGATCCGTGAAAAATTTGCCGACGCGTTCAGGAGAAAAAATCTTCTCCGGCATCATCAAAATAATTGCAACCAAGAGAATCAAAACTGAAAAAGCTACACCCAACGTGAGAAAAAAATATCTAAGAAAAGTACTAAGCTTCTTCATCAGAATTCACCTCCCAAGCCCGCATAAAAATAAGGCGAACCATCTTTTATTGAGTTATTCTTGAAGGACCAGGCTGCATAACCTTGCAGCAGTCCCACCGGTGACAGCCACCGGAGCCCCAGACCGCTTGAGGCATAAACTGGCGATTCGAGCCGATGGAAGCCTGAACCAAAGACTCCGAAGTCCAGAAAACAAAGTGATTCTAAGCTGGGTACAAACAATTTCGTGCGCCGAAATTCTACTCCGAAAAGAGCTCGGGCCAGTGCACCCATGCCATGGTTTTCTGGAACATCCCATGGTGCATAACCACGCAATTCATCAATTCCGCCCCCAAAAAATTTCAGTGAACGCGGCAACTCGGCCAGACTTACACCATTTTCTAAGAAGGTCGTTCCAAGATGGGTGCGAAATCCCACAATGCATTTACCACGGCCACAATAAGCAACGGGGCGCACTTCACGATGGTTAATGTCGACCTTGAGGAGAGTGTAAGGTGAGATCAAAATCGGATTCCAAAATTCGAGTCCTAACTGAAAATGACGGCCTTCATCAGGATGATAGTCGAAGTGTTCGTAGATATGGCTCATAAAGTCGGCCGAAGCCTCCAAGGATCCGGCTCGAGTTTTAATGAACTGCTCATCATCATCTATCCGATGGCTGATCAGTGAATAGGCCGGGCCTGCGCTTAGCAAAAGTCGATGTCTGTTATAATCAAAACTTCTTTGCACTTTGCTAGCGATATGGGCTCGGTACTCCTTGTACTTACCCTCGGATTCGTGGCCAAGTTCAAGCTGGGAAAAAATCGAGAGCCTAGGCCTTTCAGGCCAGTAGAAATGATCCGACGTGAGAATAAGATTTTGTTTTCGAAGAGTCAGCGAGACGCTGGCCTCAAGAAGAGAAGCCATTTTTCCGAATCTATGATTCACCCATCGAAGCCGGCCCAGCGGACCGGACTCCGTCGATATGCCTAAGCCAAAGCGAAGGCTGCGGGGGGGGCCCACCATAAATTTCTGTCGAATAAAAAATTCAGCAGCTTCGCAATCGTCTTCGAAGTAAGAGCTCTGCACGATGCGTGAACGCCGAATACGTTTTACGGATAAATTCAAATCTCTTTCATCAAACCAGTCGTTTGCATCAAAGGGATAAAAGCGTTCGAAAGCAGCTCTCTCCAGACCCCGGACTTCATCGCGACGAACTTTTCCGAATCGCTCACGCGATTTGGGATCGACCAAAACGTGAACACTTCCATCCGCAACGTTGGCCGTCATTTGAACCTGAGCGCACGGATAGCCTCGTTCGCGGTAGTTTTGGATGACGTCGCCGCCAATTTGGTCCAAAGTTTCGGGATTTTGGACCCGCTCGATAAAAGATTTCTGCAATGCCTGCTGAAGATTTTCTGCCTCAGGCTCGAGAACGATCCTTGAGATTTGGCTCTGAGTCCCTGCAAAAACCTCCAGTCGTTTGCTCTTTTTTTGCATCACGGGAGCATGGTAACCACGGCCTTGAAGAAAAATCCTTAAATGATACTCGGCCTGATAAAGCGGAACTTTTTCATAAGGTTTGAGTTTGGGATCCCCGCAAACTAGGCGCCGCTCAGGATCAGTGAAACTGATTTTGTCCGGCGCCCGAATTACGATGTGGGGACACAGATCGATCGAGGTTTCCGCCGCATGAACTGGGAAAACGCTCAAACCTAAGATAGCTCCCACGAAGAGCCAAATCCGCCCATTCCAATGCATGCGCCAAAGCCTACAGCCTGAGTCAAACGCAGAAAAGTCTTAAATTAATCCCACTCTCCGAATGACGACCTAGGAAAGAAAGTGGGACGCAAAGGTGACAGCTAGAACATCTTAAGCGAAGCAGATGTTCGTCCTGGCATATCTCCGTGATAAGAGGAGCGATTTAAAAAGAAGTCGTCTTTGCTGGCCAGGAACAGACTCCCGCCACGCTCACCGCCTAGACCCTCAAGATGTACAGCTTCTCTGATCAAGTCTCTTCGTCGGAATAGAGATGTTCTTTCAATTTCGAGCGAAGCCGCAATACGGCTTGAGTGTGCAATTGTGATACGCGGCTTTCCGTTACTTCTAAGATCTCGCCAATTTCTTTTAGGTTGAGATCTTCGTAGTAGTAAAGCGACAGCACCATCCGCTGTTTTTCTGGAAGCTCCTGGATCGCCGTGGCCAGCTGATCGCGCAGCTCTGAACCTGCGATTTGAACCAGCGGGTTCGTGTCTTTCCCGGCCTCCAGAAGCCCCAAAAGACTTTTACGGTCGCCGTTGGAGAATGCTCCGACTTCATCCAGAGAAAGAAGAGCAACAGACTTACACTGGTGTAGGGCTTCCTGAAAATCTTCAAGACCCATCCCCAATTCCATCGCCACTTCTTTTTCGGAAGCCTGGCGACCTAGTTTTTGCTCTAGACTTTGAAAAGCTCGCTCGATGCCTTTGGCCTTTTCCCGCATCGAACGCGGGATCCAATCCTGTGCACGCAACTCGTCCAGTATGGCCCCGCGAATACGAAATTCTGCGTAGGTTTTGAACTTGTTATCGCGCGCGGGATCGTATTTATCGATCGCATCCATAAGACCGATCACACCCGCGCTCAACAAATCGTCGAGTTCGATGTTCGCTGGCAAGCGAACAGCGATTTTCTGCGCAATGAATTTCACCAGGGTTGCATACTCCTGGATGATCTTCTTCTTTTGGGCATTCGTAATCTTTTTCTGATTCGCCTTATATTTCCTGATGAGCGCCTCTGAACTCATGCCCCACTCCCCTGACCGCCGTGCGGTTCACGACTTTATTTTTACTCAAAATATCCACGGAACAAGCCAAGAGTTTGTCTGCCACCCGCTCGAGCGCCATAGAAAAGACGGCGCGGGGCGCAGACAGACTGACAGGCTTTTGACTGCGTACTGCTGCTAAAACACTGGGGTCCTCTGGAAGCGATCCCAAGTAATCGATGGAGATATTCAAAAACTCATTTGAAACGTCTGTAAGCCGCGCAAAGGCGCTTAGACCCTCGGACTGAGCCTGTGCACGGTTGATAAGAAATTTGAAACGTTTTTCCTTTCGCTCCGTGGCCATGACCTTGATCAACGCATAAGCATCGGCGAGCGCCGTTGGCTCGGGGTGCGCGATGACAACAATATCGTGGGCCGATGCGTTGAAGTTAAGAACATGGTTACCAATTCCGGGAGCCGTATCGTAAAGCACGATGTCGTATTGGCCCATTGTCTCGAAGAGGCGATCCATCATGGTTCGCTGAGCGAAATTATCTAATTCCAAAATACGCCGCATTCCGGAACTACTGGGAAGTAAATCAAAGCCATAATTCGAACGTACAAAGACGTCCTGAAAAGACGCATTGCTAAAAAGCACGTCATCGATCGTTTTGTTAACTCGACATCCCAGTATGAGATTGGCATTTGCCAGTCCCAGGTCCGCATCAATGAGCAAAACGCGAAGTCCACGCCTTGAAAAGAGACACGCCAAATTTGCGGCTATATTTGTTTTTCCAACCCCACCCTTACCACTTGTGATGCTGATGATCCGTGGCTCGTGTTGTGATCCATCCACGGATGCAATAGCTCTTAGCCGATCTGCTTGGTCCACTCTCTCTCCCCTCCAGCAAAATGCAAAATCAAGTCTGCGACCCGTTCCTTGCTTGCCGATTCCATGTCCTCAGGTACCCGTTGTCCCATTGTGAAATACGAAAGCGGAATCGATGTGCGTGCCGCAACATTCAAAATGCTCCCGAAAATTCCTGTCTCATCCAATTTTGTCAGCACAATATAATCCGGAGAAAAAAGACCAAAGCGCTTCAGCTGACCCACCAAATCCTGGTCGCGCGTTGTGGCGGCCAAACAAAGATGGATTTCCGTGCGCACACCGTTCAAGGTAGATCGCAGCTCGTGGAGTTTTTCATTATCACGAGGACCGTAGCCCGCAGTATCAACCAAAATCACATCGTCCGGCCCGAGATTTGTGCCCAGTGAGGCGAAGGCTTCTGCGTTGGGGCAAACTTCCAACGGGATACGGAGAATGTTCGCGTAGGTCTGAAGTTGTTCGACCGCTGCGATTTTATAAGTGTCCGTAGTCGCCAGCGTCACCGGACGTTTTTGATTGATCACCAACTCTGCGGCGATCTTCGCGATCGTTGTGGTTTTTCCTACTCCGGTCGGTCCCACAAAGGTGATGACTCGTGGTGTGTTGGGACGACGCAATCTTTCCGACAAAGGTTTTCCGACGCGAATGCGCGACATCAATATGCGTCCCAATTGCAGACGCAGTAAATCTTCACGCGTAATGTGTTCTCTGATCATCACCATTTTCAGCTCATCGGCCAGACCCTTCACGATTTCTTGCTCAACACCCTGTTCAATGAGTTCCGCGATCAGTTTCGGAAAAACATCGCCCGTGGGCATTGCCTTTGTGGTCGGAGCTGCGGCGCGCGCCTCGGAGCGGGTGGAAAATTCCATGCGATCACGCGAATAAGAAGTCATTTGTTCAGCGGGTGCTTCGTCGTCTTCGATGTCAGCGTAGCGACGTTGCGTGATAGCCGTCGTAGTCGAGTGCGCCGCCGACTGCGTATTGGCTTTAGTCATCAATCGCGCCATTGCAGCCTGCACGGTTGCAGCAGGAGAAATCTGAGGAGCAGGTGCGCTGGGTTTCACCCCCAACTCTTGAACTCGCGCGATTTGGCGCTTGATGCGGTTACCAGAGAATACATCGTAGGCCTGCGCTGCACGACTTGCGGATCCCCGGATGACGCTCTCCTTTTGCTCATGAGTCATGCTGTCCTCGGCGACGCGCTTGCGCTCTAAGGCTTCGGGATGAACCGCTGCGGTGACTTCAACAGAAGCTTTGTTCATCAATCCCCACCCTGAGCGAATATTTTTTGTAGAAAGGATGATGGCCTCGGGTCCAAGCTCTCGCTTGACCACCTGCAGAGCCTCCGCCAGCGTGGGAGCCTCAAACTTTTTGACTTCCATCTATCCTCACTTCCCCATCTCAACGTCAATTGTCCCGACGCTCCGAACTTTCAAATGGCTCTGAAGCTCGTTATGGGACAATACAGTTATGTTAGGCAAAAAACGGTCCAACATTCTCTTGACGTGCATGCGAATCATCGGAGTTACGAGCAATATCGGAGAGATGCCGCCTTCCGTCAGTTTTTCAACTACGCGATTTGCTGCGGGAACCATTTTTCTGACGAGCGAAGGATCGACAAAGAATTGGGTACCGCCATTTCTTTCTGTTGGCTGAACGGCCGCGATCAGCGCCTCTTCAAGCTCCCGCGAAAAGGTGATCAGCGGAAGTTCATTGCCCTCATCCAACAATCGCCGCGTGATTGTCCGGGCCAAAGCAACTCGCGAAGCTTCAGTTAATTGATCAGGATCTTTGCTGATCGGACAAGAATCGGCGACAGCCTCAAGTATCGTCACCAAATCTCGGATCGGCACGTTTTCCTTCAGGAGATTCTGAAGCACGCGCACCAAAATTCCCAAGGAAATTTCTTTCGGAATCACCTCGTCCACAACTTTAGGATGTGATTTCTGCACCTGTTCCAAGAGAGATTGAACTTCCTGGCGCCCGAGCATCTCATGTGCGAATTCTCTGATTTTTTCTGTGATATGTGTCGCGATTACGGTCGCCAGATCCACCACTGTGTAACCTGCTAGTTGCGCGAGTTCACGCGTGTTCTCATGAATCCACAATGCATCAAGCTCAAAAACGGGCTCTTTGGTTGGAATTCCGTCGACCGCCTCGGTCACGCCGCCTGGATCCATTGCAAGATAGTGATCCAACATCAGATCGCCGCGGGCGATGGCCGCGCCCTTTAACAGGAAAACATATTCGCCAGGTTTGAGCTGGAGATTGTCGCGAATAGAGATTGTGGGCACGACGACCCCTAAATCTTGTGCGAACTGCTTTCGAATCGCCTGAATGCGCTCTAGTAAGTCACCCTTCCCATTTCCCTCAACGATAGAAATTAGCCCGTAACCCACCTCAAGTTGCAGCATGTCCATGGGTTGGCCGGCTTCGACTTCTTTGTCGTGAGTATCAAGAGCTTGCGCCGAAGCCTTACGAACTGCCTCTTGTGAACGGTAGTCGCGCAGTGATTTGATTAAGTAACCGCCGGCCGCCGAAAAAACGGAAAGAATAAAGAACGGTAAAAAAGCGTCTCGAAGCATCAAGCCCAGGCCAAATAGTGATCCAGACAAAATATAGAGAATGCGCTCGTTGAGAAAAAATTGCGAAGTCAGTTCACGGCCCAAGCTTTTCCCTGTCGAAGAAGCCCGAGTCACAACAAGACCTGCTGCCGTGGAAACCACCAGTGCTGGAACCTGTGCAACCAAACCATCACCCACCGTGAGCAAGGTATAGTTGGAAGCTGCCGTCGCAACATCTAGGCCTTTCTGGGCGACTCCGATAATAAGGCCACCGACGATGTTCACGAGTGTGACCAAAATTCCCGCGATGGCGTCACCGCGAACAAATTTCGACGCACCATCCATGGCCCCGTAGAAGTCAGCTTCGGATTCGATTTCTTTTCGGCGCCGCTGTGCCTCGCTTTCGTTGATAATGCCGGCATTCAAATCAGCATCGATCGACATTTGTTTTCCAGGCAATGCATCCAAAGTGAAACGAGCAGCGACTTCACTGACGCGACCGGAACCTTTTGTGATCACCACAAAGTTGATGATGACCAAAATTATGAAAACAATGAGTCCGACGACGTAGTTACCGCCGACGATAAAGGTACCAAAGGAATGAATGAGTTTTCCCGCTGCTTCAGTCCCCGTGTGGCCATCCGACAATATTAGACGCGTCGAGGCCACGTTCAGCGCAAGCCGGAAAAAGGTCACAATTAACAAAACGCTGGGGAAGGAAGAAAAATCTAAGGCTTTTTCTGTATAGACCGCCAAGAGAAGAATTCCGAGAGAGATCGCTAGCGAAAGCACGAGCAATAGATCCAGTGCGAATGCAGAAAGAGGCACCACGATGAGAAGCATTAGCGCAATGATTCCTAAGCCAGTTGCGGCTTCCGTATTGCGGAACATAATATTCATGCGCTCGAGAAATGGATTACGTTTCATGACAATTTACCTTTCAATCGATAGACGTAAGCAAGGACTTCCGCGACCGCGTTGTAGAGATCACGCGAAATGAACTGCCCAATTTTTAATGCTTTGTAGAGCGCACGGGCCAGGGGCACATTTTCAACACACGGCACGCCATTCTCGCGAGCAACTTGCTTAATTTTTTGAGCCATGAAATCAACGCCCTTGGCAACGACCTTGGGAGCGAACATTGATTCACGATCATAAACAAGCGCGACAGCAAAGTGCGTCGGGTTCGTCACGACGACGTCCGCTTTTTTAACGGCCTCTAACATCTTTTGGGAGGCGATTTTTCGTTGCAAGGCCCGGATGCGCCCCTTGATCTGGGGATTACCTTCCAACTGCTTTCGTTCTTCACGAACTTCTTGCTTGGTCATTTTAATTTTTTGTTCGTAGCGAAATTTCTGATAGCCGAAATCCGCAAGTGAAATAAGAAACATAGAGCCCGCTACGACAAAAAGAACTTGAAGAAGTTCTTCGAAGAGAACTCGGACTTGTGCCGCCGCTTCAACACCCCAAAGAGATCCCGCTTTCGCAATCCAGACACCCATAAAACTGTAAAGAATTGCCGCAACGATAGAAAACTTTATGGTGGATTTTCCAAATTCAAAGATCCCGTCCATCGACATGATGCGTGTAATGCCGGCAATAGGATTGAGTTTTTCCAGATTTGGAGTCAGGGGTTTTGTCGTCCAAACAAAACCAAATTGAACTATCGAACCCAAAATCGCGGTCAGAGCCCCCGCAACAGCGATGGGGAAAATGGCAATTGCGAAATTTCGCAACACGTAGTGGGAAATACTGGAAATGGTCTGAATGCTCCAGTCGCCGCGGGCCAGACGCGAGAGCTCTCCCCAGGAGCCCTGGAAGAAAGATGCAACGCCTGTGAAAAACCAGTTCGAGGAATAGTAGAGCGTTCCAGTAACAGAAAAAAGAACCAGGGCGGAAACCAATTCACGGCTTTGAGCAACACGGCCCTCATTGCGCCAATCATCACGGCGTTTTTGCGAGGCCTCTTCCGTCCTATCTTCTAATCCCGCTTCATCAGCCATTCATCACCTCAACGCGTCCCCATGAAGTGAAGAAGTATCATTTGCGATCGACGGGCCTCTTCCATAAGCCCACCAATGACTTCTGGATAATTGGGAGCGATGAGCATGAAGACCAAAACGCCAACTCCGAGAGTAACGGGGATGCTCACGGTCCAAATGTTGATTTGCGGTACAAATTTCGAAAGTACGCCCATCGCCGCCTGAAGAACGAGAGTCACAACGACCAAGGGCCCTGAGAGTTTTAACATCCAGAGGAAAAAACCCTGACCAACCTCCGACCAGAACTCAAATGCCGCAGTTCCAGTGGTGATGCGATCAACCAAGTTGGAAAGATCGAAACGATAACTATCGATAAGGGCGCTTAAGGTGACATAGTGACCGCCGAGAGCAAAATAAATCATGAGGCCCAGCCAGCCATGAAACTGCGCCCATGAAGTGTCAACATCTTCGAAATCAGGATTCACAATACTTCCTGCAGAAAAACCCATCTGGGTTCCGGCCCATTGCGCAGCCCCGGTGATCGCCGAAAAAAACCACTTAGCCACCAAGGCCAAAAAAACTCCGACGAAAATCTCTTTAACGGCGAAACCCAGGAGCTCCGCTATCATAGGAGGTGCATCAATTTTCCAAACTGGCAGATAGGGACCAACCACGGGCAGAAGTGCCAAACTCAGTGCGAGAGCAGAAGAAACTCGAACTGTTCCTGGAACGTTCAGCTGTAGGACAAAAGGGAAAAAGGCCCAGAAGGCCCCCACGCGGCACAGGACCATCAAGGTTTTGATGATCGGCTCAAAAAGTGCCGCAATATCCATTCGCTTACCTCACGTGTAGATTTAAATTTTCGTAAACTTGTGTCGTAAAGGTTGCGAGAATCCGCAACATCCATGGCCCCATAATCAGTAGCGCGCCGCCGATGGCGAGAATTTTCGGAATGAAGGTCAAGGTCGCTTCGTTTATTTGTGTGAGCGCTTGAAAGATCGAAACCAATAGACCGACTAAGAGTGCAACTATTAACAGTGGACCGCCCACAAGCATGGTCGTCTGGAGCGCGTGCCGCGCAAGATCCATTACCCATCCTTCATCCATAATGACCCCTCCCCAAGGGTTTTGTTTTCGAACTTAACCGAAACTTTTTACGATCGAACCCACCATGAGCTGCCAGCCATCCACAAGCACAAAGAGCATGAGCTTGAAGGGAAGCGAGATCAGCACGGGTGGCAACATCATCATGCCCATAGCCATCAACACAGATGCCACGATCATGTCCAAAACGAGAAACGGTAAGTAAATGATAAATCCCATTTGAAAAGCCGTTTTTAATTCAGAGATCATGAACGCCGGCACCAAGGTCATGAATGGAACCTCTTCAATGTTCGAAGTGCTTTGTGCCCCGGTCATTTGCTGAAAGAGCTCGATATCTTTGGGGCGGGTTTGCCGCAACATAAAGGCCTGAAGTGGAGCCTTAGCCTTTGCAAGTCCGACCTCTTGTGTGATTTCTCCCTTTAAAAAAGGCTGAAGAGCGGTATCGTTCACCTCTTTGAAGGTCGGACCCATAATGACAAATGTTAAAAAGAGCGCCAAGCCTACCAGAAGTTGGTTGGGGGGCATTTGATTAGTGCCCAAGGCGTTTCGTAGGAAAGAAAGAATCACGATGATCCGCGTGAACGAAGTCATCATTATGAGTATCGCGGGAGCTAGAGTCAAAACTGTCAGCAAAAAAAGAACCTGCAAGGTGTTAACCACCTCGCTCGGTGATTTAGCGCCCGAAATTCCAAATTGTACGGTGGGAATCGACACCTGGGCCTGAGCCGCAGCTGACAAAGCAAAAACGGCCCAAAGACACGCTAAATAAATTACGAAGTCGCGGAAATTCATACTCGGGTAATTTCTCCCAGTCGGCTTTTGATATCTTCACCAATTTGACTTTCGCGATTCTCAGAATCTCGAAGTGAATTTCCAAAATCCACGGCCTCTTCGTCAACTTCGATCTCAGCTCCCTCTTCTTCAAGTTCAGCGATCTTTGAGATTTGCTGCTGCGTTGATGCCAAGAGGTAGCGACGCCCGTCGACTGAGATCACCAGAAGCTGCTTTCCGGGAGCCAGGGCGCGCTGCCCGAGAATATCAATTTGAGCGCGCCGGAGTCCGTTTCGGCTCTTCTTTCCATGCCCCATCGTCGAAACTTTGCGGGCAATCATAATGGCTGCGCCAAAGACCAGTAACACGGCCCCGAGAGCTAGGCTCATCTTAAGACCCATCTCAATTAGCGAAGCATTCATCTGCTCACCCTAACTTTTCGATGCGCTCGATGGGCGAAATAATGTCTGTCAAACGAATGCCGAATTTCTCGTTAACAACAACCACTTCTCCGCGGGCCACTAGTTTCTCGTTTACAAGCACCTCAAGTGGTTCACCCGCTAATTTATTCAACTCGATGACAGATCCTTGGCCCAGTTGGAGCAAGTCATTCACGAGCATCTTTGTTCTTCCCAACTCAACACTGACCCGTAGGGGGATATCGAGAATAAGATCTAGTTTCTTAATTTTTTCGTCTATCGCCGGCCCTGCATCGACCGCTTGTTCTTCGCCATCTAAGCCTTCATCTAATGCTTCATCACTCATTTTCCATCCCCCTTGATGCTCTAGCCCAGCTCGTCGACAATTTCAGGCTGCTGTCGATCCTCGTCGGAACGCTTTTTCAAGAATTCTTTGTTTGGATTTTCCACAATCTCCGTTACTTGAACCGCTTGACTGCCTCGGCTTGCGCCGAAGAGACCGCGAAATCGCGTAACGCTTTCGACGCCAACAGCAATCTCTGCCGAGGCGTCCGTTTGGAGGGGAATCACATCCCCAATTTTCAAATCTAGTATTTGGCGCATCGACAGGGTCGTTCGACCCAGCTCGACAGATATATTCAATTCTGTTTCCTCGAGATGACGAACCATCATGTTGACCCAGTAGTCGTCTGACTCAACAACTTCCTGTTGAAAACCACTGATAAGTTTTTGCCGAATGGGCTCAAGCGTCGCGAAAGGCATAACGATCGTGAGGGCACCTGAAGCGTTTTCTAATTCAACGCTGAATGTGGTCGCGATGATAATGTCAGATGGCGGCACAATTCCGACGAATTGCGGATTGGTTTCCGTCCGCACAAAACCAATCTTCATAGGAGTTACGGGCGACCAAGCCTTTTCGAGGTCATCCAGCGCCGCTAGAATTACTCTCCGAATGATGCTCAGTTCAATCTGTGTGAAATCTTTTCCTTCGATCTTGGAATAAGGCCGATCAGTGCCACCCAGAAAACTTTCAATCAAGGCATAGGCGAGCTTGGACTCCAAGACGACAATGCCTGAACCACGCAAAGATTCAAAGCGAACAACACTCATGCAACTTGGCAACGGAAGTGTGTTGATGAACTCGCCGAACTTCATTGTGTCGGTCGCCGCGATGCTGAGAGTCGCCAATTTTCGCAACTGCGCAGTTAAATTCATGCGAAACGCACGAATGAATCGTTCATAAACAATATCGAGAGTCGGCATGCGACCCCGGATAATCTTATCTTGTGAGGTTAGGTCATAGGTAACAATCGAATCGTCGGTGTTGCCGCCGGCCTTCGTTTCGGTAGGAACGTCGCCGCCCACGACCGCGTTCAGAAGCGCATCTACTTCCTTCTGCGATAAAACCTGACTCATCGGCCTTCGTCCCCTCTGTTTTCCCTATTGAATAATGAACTGACTAAAATAAACGTTTTTAATTTGTCCGCGTGAAAGGTAGCCATTAATTTTGTTTCGGATTTCTTCGCGCAAGAAATCCTTTCCATCAACTGTATTGATCTGATCATAGGTCTTACTGGAAAGGACGATAACGATGAAGTCTCGGATCTTCGGAATCAATCGAGTAACTTCTTCTTTCACAAAATCGTCGGTAATTTCGATATCGACGTCGACTTTGGCAAAGTGATTTCGCCCCGGATCTGCCAAGTTAACCGTGAAGCTTTCTTTCAGAAAAGTAGCGGGCGCCAAACCGGCAGGCGCACGTCCATCAGCCGACGCACCGTCCACGGGCGCGACCTGAGCTCCTTCGCCATCATGCACATCACCTACAGTTACCTGAGCCTGACTCTTCGTGAGCTTTGTGAAAACAAATGCTCCGATCCCCGCCAGCGCAAGAATATTCACCCCCAACAGGATGTAAACAATTTTTAAAGTCGATTGAACCTTCGCTACACCATCAGAATCATTGTCGACTCGTTTTACAGCATCATCGGCCCGTGCCTCGGTTTCGCCACCGCCGGCATTGTCATCTTCAGCCATAGATACTCCTTCCCTCAGATCACTTGCAGCAAAAGCCGTACCAAGGGGCTTTTGACGTCTTTTTCTATGTTAGGACTTTGAGAGGGAAATTACTTGCTGGGAAATTTGGCACGCGCCAATAAACAGGCAGTGTTTTTTTGACGGGCGCCATTTTGCGCGGCCAAAAGACGAGAGCCTTTTGACGCTCAAAAACACGCAGGGTGCCCTGGAGTTTTAAAATAGGCCCTAGAATTTAAAGGTGAAAGAAAAGGCACTCCAATCCCCTCAGGACTGAAGTGCCTCTATTCGCTAGCTACTACTAAATTAACGTTTCAAGTTGATGACTTCTTGGAGAAGTTCATCGCTTGTCGTTACGGTCTTGGCGTTAGCCTGGAAATTTCTCTGAGTCTTGATCATGTCCACGAATTCAGAAGCAATGTCGACGTTGGAATTTTCCAAGGTCTTCGTCAAAATTGCGCCGCGTCCACCTTCGTTGGCATATCCGATCAGTGGCGCACCAGAGAGCACGGCTTCTGCGAATCGGTTTTGACCCATTTTGAAAAGTCCTTCGTTGTTTTCAAATCTGCCTAGAGCGATTTTTGCCAAGGGGCGCGTGATACCGTTGGTGTAGGTACCCGAGATCGTCCCTGACTCATCTACCGAGAAGTTGCTAAGTGTGCCACCTGCATATCCGTCTTGAACTTGCTTGAAAACCTGGCTGGGTGAACCGTAGTGAGTGGCACCCTCTGATCCCGTTCCCTTGCGGGTTTCAATCGCATCCCCGAAATAGAAGTCGACCTTTTGATTGGGCTGACCTCCGCGAAAGCTGATGTTCGACGAAGTTAGTTCATCTCTCTGGAGCTTGCCGTCATTGGAAAACACCAATTTACCTGCCGCAATCTGCTGGTTTTTACCTTCGACTCCACCTTGCAAGACCGCGCCGTCGGCTGTTGCATACCAATCCCACGTTGTGTCACTTGTCTTGTAAAAATGCATGTTCACACTTTGTGCGGTCCCCGTGGTGTCATAAATACGCACCACTGTAGTCATGTCTGCCTCTGAGTCGGCTTTTTCAATGTTAAAGGGCAGCTTATTGATCGAAGTCCGAGAGTCCAAGTTGGAATTGATCCTCAGCTGCTCGGTACCTTTGGCTGGAATGGTGTTGGAACTAAAAACAATGTCCGTCAACTCCCCTCCAGGCTTTCCAGAATCAAAATCGATTTTGTAACCTTGAATCATGTGACCATCCGAAGAAGTCAAACGTCCCTTGTCATCGAATCGTAGACTTCCATCCCGGGTAAAGTTTAGCGCGTTGGTATCCCGATTTTTCAGAACGAAAAAACCATCGCCACGAACGGCCATATCACTGTCACGTGATGTCGCCCCCAGATTACCTTGAGAGAAAATTGATGTAACACCCGCAAGACGTGTTCCGCGGCCGATTTGGTTACCACCCAAAATGCCTTTCAAACTTGAAGCGACAACGTCCTGGAACTCACCTCGGCTTGCTTTAAAACCTGTCGTTGCGGAGTTGGCGATATTGTCACCGATGATGCCCATTGCGGTACCATTGGCTTGTATACCCGAAACTCCGGTGTTTAGACTTGCAAGAATACTCATGCGAACCCTCCTTAGAAAACGGTTAATATTTATGGAGAGTTCTCGTACTAAAGCGTCAATCAATCTGCTTCAGTAGACTTCGCTGATTTATCAAACCAGCGGCCAGCCTATTAGACTCTCCAACGTTACTTTTTACAACAACACTGTGCTATCGATGTTGGTGAAGACCTGCTCCTTCAATGAAGCGCGATCCACCGCCGTGATCACCGTGTCGTTTTTCACACTCACAACAAAAGCTGCGCTTTCGGTGAGAATGAGACTTTCTTTCGAGCCCTTATCACGAGCCCGCCCAACAGCTTCGTTCAATTTCACTAGCTGATCAGGACTGAGTTCGATTCCCCGGCTCTGCATGCGTGCCTGCGCGTGGGCTGAAAACTTCAGCTCCCCAACTTTTGGAATCTCGTTACCTAGGCGGTCCTGCAGCACCTCGGAAAAGGGTCTGGCCCCATCGCCTCGTATCGGCGACGCTCCATTCTTTTCCGGCTTAAGAGCGTCCTTCGATCCTAAGCGATCGATCAGAAACTCTGCCGCGCTTCCCGCGCCCTTAATTCCTTCCATCTCTCAACGGTCCTTTCACTTTCCTCCTACCTCGTAAAGATTGGCATGATTGGATTCAAGATCTCATCCCGATCATCCATGGGTGATTTTTCACCCCGCATCGCACGTGCCACCGCATCCGAGATTGCCACTTCTGGAGCCAAAGCCGCAGCTGCTTCTTTTGACACCGAAGTCTTGTCTCCTGACTTCGTTTCACTTTTCGTGCCAGCCGAGTTTTTGTCGACCGCGCCTGCAATCGCAGGTTTAGGCGCCTCCACGGCGGGTTCCTTGACGATTCCAACTTCCATAAGATCAATTTTTTGATCTCCTACATGGACGAAGGTTTTTCCGTCACCCGAACTGATCCCCGTCACCTTGCCAGTGAGCTTGGAATCGACCGTTAGCGCTTGACCCTTAAGATCTGTGGCCTCGATCGCATAGAAGTAGCGACCCGACTCATGTGGACGACCATCTTCAGTCACTCCATTCCATCGAGCCTGAACTTCACCCTCAGGGCGGGCGCCGAGTTTGATGGTTTCAATTTCATCACCTTCGGCGGTTAAAATTTTCACACGAACTTGCTGTGCTTCTTCAGGCAACTTGAAGTTAACAACGCTTTGTTGGTTCTTCTCGTGTTGAATCGTCATGCGATCCACAGAGATTTCCTTGCCCATTAAATTCAGCGCCATCAGATGCGAGTTATTTTGGCCAGATATCATGCGTTCCAGATTTTGGTTTGTAAGCATGGCCTGCTCTAACTGCGAGAACATTGCCATTTGCTGGGCGACCTTTTCATTGTCGACCGGCTTTGTCGGATCCTGAAACTTGATCTGCTCCAAAAACATGCGCAGAAACGCTTCTTTATCGAGTTTTTTGTTCTCTTGGAAAAGATTGGGTTTCGTCTGAACACCCGCCATGTCATTGAGCTCTTGCCCAATTCCCTTTTGGATTTCAGGCTCCGTCTTCGGTCGAGGTGCCGAGGGACGTGCCGCCCACTCTGTTTTCACCGGCGCCGCGGGCGGGGCTGCTTTTCCGATCTCCATGAAATCTCCTCCAGTTAGTCAGGGGCCGGCATCAAGGCGTACCCTGCAATTTTTCTTTAATTACGCTGATTCTTGGCGGCTGAAGCTCCACTGCTCGCGTGCGAACTCCCGACGCTGATCACGGGCGAAACCGCTGTCACCGCGACTTCGACCTCCCATATCTCCAGAGCTTGAACTTAAACTTGAAAGCGGACGCGTTGCTTCTGTTTTCACATTTTCAACAGGTGCCTTTGGCTCTAAGCCCACTAAATCGGCGCTAGTCATAGCCAAAGTTTTTGAAAGTCCGGCGTTTCCTTGCAGTGATCCCGTCCGTCCGTGTTCGATACTCAGCTGCGTTTGCATGCCTGAATTTTCCAGTCGGGAGACGAGCTCTGATCCGCTATTTTTCAAAAGCTGTGCTGTCTCAGATTTCTCTGCGACAATTTCAACTTTTGCGACTCCGGAACGCATCGAAACGCGCAGCGAAAGGCCGCCCAAATCCTTGGGATCCAAGTGAACTTTAACTACTCCGCCACCTTGTGCCTTGAGCGCGTCGATTTTTTCCGCAACGTGATCCACGGCCTGATGGGAAATACGCTTGTCCATCGGCTCACCTAACGCTTCAACGTTCCTAAGAGCCGGCGCTTCCATCATTTGTGGAGCGGACTTGCTTCCCGCAGCCATTGCCGTGTCCGAATCTAAGAAAAAATCCCGTACACTTTTTGGTCTCGAGTCCAAGGCTTCTTGGCGCGGAGATACAAAAGCTGCGTTCTTCTGCACCGGGGCCACAGACTCAGTCGCCTCCGCCCGCGAGAATACAGCAGGCTGAAAGCCCTCTCGGCTCGGCACTTTTTGCGGTTGCGGCAGCATTTCTGATCCTGCATGCTTCTCCGGATTGGACTTCGGTAAACCCTTAGTTGAAAGAGTTCTGATGTCCGTTGGCATTTCTGCCGGCTGCGCTTTTTCTGCTCGAGCAAGCTCCGGAGCAAGAATCGACTTCGGATCTCTTTCAAAGTTTCGCGGAACGCCCGATTCTACAACTGAAGGCTCGTCCGAGATCTCAAAGGGGTTGACTTCGGCGCGAGGCAAGAGCGGCTTTTCTTTCGCTTCGATCGACACCGACTTCAAATCGCCTGAAGCGATGGCCGAGCTCCAGCGAGAAACAGCCTCTAAAGTTGGAGCGCCGTCCACAGTTCTTCGCGGTGCTGCAGTCGATAGCGCGATCCGATCCAATTTCCAATCATCCAGCAAAGCTGTCTCAGCGACCGCCACCGCGGGACGCTGTCCAACAATTGTTTGCTGTGGAAATTGAGGGGTCGGCTTCGGGACCTGCAGTCCTCCAAGACTTGCCTGATTCATTAAGTTTTCAGGCTGTGCTGGCGAGGTGAAAAGATCTTCCACCGGCAGTTCAGCTTCGAGCACTTCTCCCTCGGGCAAATCCATCCGCAGATTCTGTAGCGCCAATAGTTTCTGCGACCTCAGACCACTCATGTCGTGTTCTTCTACGGAAGCTAAAGCTTTATCCAAGAACAACGATGCATCTTGTGATTGGAAGTCTCCGACCTCTAGGTCTCCTGCTAGATCGAGTAGATTCACAAACTGTGAATTTCCATCCAACATGGAGTCCATTTCAGAAGCTGCGTTAATCGCAGTCATATCTGCGGCCAATGTCGGCGCTCCAAGACTCATTAAATTTAACATCATCATATTCATATTTTTTTCCTCCTTTCTTTCAAACTCGTCATTCGAGGGCTCTACCTTCCCTGAGCCTGGCTTCCTACATTTGCAGAAGATGCCGGCTTGCGCCGTCCTGCAATTTTAGAAGACAATTCCGCTGCCTTGTCCGTGTCCATGACGTCCAAAATTGCGGCAACCTTTTTCGGCTTCATCGCCATCAAAAAGTCCGCTGCCAATTCCTGGTCCATCATCGTGAATACCTGAGCCGCTTTTTTCGGACTCATTGTCTCGTAAGTTTTAATTAGTTCAGCCGTGATCCGCTCTCGACGCCTCTTATCAGCTTCGATCATCGCCTGATGTCTATCCTGAAGAGAACGCAGCTCTTCAAGTTGGAGTTTCAATCTAGATTCTTCCGTGCCCAGACGGAGTTCCCAGGCGGCTAACTCCTCTTCACGTTGCTTCAGCTCTGTCTCTCGACGTTTCAAACCGGCATCAACCTCGCTTGCTCCGGGCGCATCTTTTTTCATTAAAGTCATCTGGGGGTCTTGAACGGTCTTCAGTCGAGGATCTCCCTCGGCGACCGCGATCGGCTTTCGAATCATCGATATGATGAGCAATAAGCCCGCGCCGAAGACAAAGTAACTCCAGAAATGTCTCATAGCTCGTCGCTCCCCTCGTCTACTTCAGGATCCCGCGCAAGAGTCCATCTTTCAACAACCCAGCCGTCTTGAAAACGTCGCTCAAGACGCTTTGTGTTTTCATCAAAGATCTGTCGCTTTTTTTCCTCGAGACGTTCCACAGCGCGCAATTCTTTTGACAGATGTGCTACCCAGGAACGGTGGCGTTCGATCTCTTCATCAATTTTTTGGATTCGAGATCGTATTTCAGAAATTTTTTGACCTTGCGCTGATGGAAGGCCCCCCAAGTAGAGCGCCTCTCCGAAATTCACGCCGTTGTTCCAACCCAAAACACTGCGACGCTCTTCTGACACTCGCTCGATTTCGGCCAGCAAATCCTGTCGTCGCGACTCGACTTCAAGCAAATCTTTTTTGGCAACCAACAAACGGCGATCGCGGAATTTCTTTAGGGATTCAAGTCGAAATTTAAATCGCGGCATCAATCCCCCTCACACTAAGTTCTAAAAATGTTTTCCAGTTGGTGTCGATTTTCTTCAGTTGTCGATTCTTCGTGGTTTCCTTGCTTCAAAAATTCGATGATTTTCGGATAGACCTCGATGGCTCTATCCCATTTAGCGTTGTTACCTTTTCGATAACCACCGATGTTGATCAGGTCTTCTGCCTCTCTATAAGTCGCAAGAATCTCGCGGATCTCGTTGTTGAGCTTCGTGTCTTGCACTTCGGAAACCGCATGCGTGAGACGTGATACGCTCTCCAGCACATCTATGGCGGGGTAGTGATTTTTGTGCGCCAAACTGCGCGAAAGAACGATGTGTCCATCAACAATCGAGCGAACAGAATCGGCGATGGGGTCGTCGAAGTCATTCCCCTCGACAAGAACTGTATAAAGTCCGGTGATCGAACCACTTCCGCGTTTTGATCCCGCGCGCTCTAATAGCTTGGGCAACTGAGAAAAGACGCTAGGAGTGTAGCCCTTAGAAGTAGGCGGCTCGCCAGCCGCTAGACCAATTTCTCGTAGTGCCATTGCAAATCGCGTTACAGAATCCATCATCAGAAGACAGTCGAGACCCTTATCTCGAAAGTATTCCGCGATTGTCGTGGCCAGATAAGCTCCGCGAACCTTCAGAACCGGAGCTTCATCACTGGTGATCGCAATGACTACGGATCGTTTCAGACCCTCTTCTCCCAGGTCTCTTTCCAAAAATTCAGTTACTTCCCGGCCCCGTTCACCGACAAGACAAATGACGTTTACATCTGCGCGCGATTTTCGCGCGATCATGCCCATCAAAACCGATTTACCAACTCCTGATGCTGCCATGATTGCAAGTCGCTGGCCTTTCCCGACCGGGACGGTGGCATCAATGGCGCGCACGCCTGTTTCCATCCGCTTAACAATTGAGGCACGATGCAAAGGATCGAGGGCGTTAGACCTAATGGGTCTGATTTCAGAGGCTTCTGGTACTTCAGTTCCGCCATCGCTTTCTTCCGATAAGTTTCCGATGGGGCGACCATACCCATCGATGAGTTTTCCGATCATCCAGTCGCCCACACGCACACTTGCGACGCTTTCGATTTGTTCTATCCGCGCACCCATGGCTATACCTTGTGGATCCTTAAGTGGCATCAAAAGCGCAGTTCGCCCGCGAAAACCGACAATTTCTGCTTCGATTTCCGGGAGATTTCTTTGCAGTACTCGGCAGATACCGCCGACCATTGCCCCCGGAAGAGTTCCCTCGACGATCGGGCCCAAAACCTTGGAAACACGACCTGACTCTTTGAAAAGATTCATGTAGGCAATGCCGCGCAGACGGCGATCGAAGCTAAACTGAAATCCGTTTTCAAATTTAGGCGTCGCTTCATCCACAGAGTCAGCCCCCGCTTACTTTTTGTTTTTTAATAGCATCAGGATAAATGCGATTTAACTCTTCCCGCAGTCGATCGAATTTCTCATCAATACGCGAAGCGATCTCTCCACTGATACTTTCTACGACGCAGTCTCCGTTCTCTAGAGTTGCGTCCATTTCAAAATGCATTCGTCCGCTGCGAGCAATGCCCTCGAGCTCCTTTTCGATTTCTTTGATCGCCCCGAATTCCCGACTTGGAAGTCGAACGCGCACATCGTCCTCGCGAGAAATGCGATCCAGAACTGCTTTGATTGTGTCCGCGATCTGCGTGGGACGCTCTTGAACTTCATGATCTACGATCACGCTGGCCATTCGATATGCCAGGTCGATCACGGACCGCTCATACTGATCTGAAAGTTGCTCTTTCGCACTTGAAAGTGCCTGGGCCGCCCCGGCCAAACCTTCCAATAGCGTGGCAATGCGGGCTTTCTCTTCTGCGTAAGCCTCACTTTTTCCCGATGAGTATCCTTCGCTATGACCTTTTTCATGTGCGGCTTTTTCTGTATCTTCTTTTAGACGCGCGACTTCTTCGGCGACCCGCTGGCGAAAACGACGCTCTTCTTCTTCCTCTACCGACAGCTGGTTCTGAATATGCTGGGAGAGAATGAAACGCTGGTCCCCAGCGCGCAAATTTTCTCTTTCAAAAGTCGATCGAATTTGGCGATAACTTGGCAAGGCCTCGGCCCGAAGCTCCCGCATTGAAAACTTTTCAATTGCAGCACCACTGGGTATAAGCTGGCCGCCCTTTGAAGGCGAATCCGATGAATTAGACAAAACCATCTCCTCCGCCGCCACGATCGATGAAGAGCTTGCCTTCTTCTTCTAGGCGACGTGCAATCGAAACCATTTGTTGCTGGGCGGTTTCCACGTCTGATACACGAACGGGCCCGAGTGTCTCGAGATCTGCGCGAACAAGATCTGCTGCACGTTTCGACATGTTGCGGAAAATCTTTTCGCGGATTTGGTCCGGGGAACTCTTAAGCGCTTTGAGCAATGTATCGTTATTAACCTCTTTAAGAATAAGTCCCATGCCTTTGTCGTCGACCTTGATCAAATCCTCGAAGACGAACATCAACTTGCGAATTTCTTCGGCCAAGAGTGGATCTTTTTCTTCCACACGCGACATGATGGATTGCTCGGAGTTTTTGTCCATCAAGTTGAACATCTCCGCCACGGGCTCGACGCCACCCAATTGGGTCATTTCCATAGTTCCCATAGTCGCAAGACCAGTTTTCAGAACATCGTTGACCTGCTCGATCAATTCAGGACTGATGTAATCAAGGTTTGCCATTCTAAGAACCACCTCGCCTTGAACCTGTTCAGGCAGACGACGAATGACGTCCGTTTTCTTTTCGACGGGTAAATGCGCCATAATAAGCGCAATGGTCTGCGGATGTTCGTTCATCAAATAGTTTGCCAAGGTGCGCGTATCGACCAATTCCAATGCATCCAGAGATTTTTGCTGACCCGCACTGGTCGTCGCTCCAAAGATGACGCGAGCTCGATCCTCGCCGAGCGACTTCATAAACTTGTCTTTTGCTGAATCGCTTTCGAAGATAACTTCGCTTTCCTCGGAAAGAATTCGGTAATACTCTTGAAGCACTCCTTTGATAATCGGAACCGGCGCCTTCTTCATTTTCGCCATGGCACCGATGATCCGCCGGATATCATTGTCACGGAGATTTTTGAGAATGTGGGAAGAAGCTTCCTCGCCGATCGAGTTCAAAAGAATCGCGGCCTTTTGAACGCCGGTCATCTTCGTCAGCGTTAGGCGACTTCCCTCCTCGGCTACACCACGATTATCGGATGCTTTTTTAGCCATTAGGCACTTCTCCCCTTCTTCGGTCCAGTTTGCGCCGCATCGCTAGCAGCAATCCAGTCCGTGATGACCTGCGCGGCCTTGCCGGGCGCCATCTCAATCAAAGCGACGACTTTTTGCTTCAAGAGTTCGCCCTCTGCTTTCTCTAGATCTACGGTTTCCTCAAGAACAGGCAGGCTTGCCAGTCCAGGCAATGCGTTGGTTTCAGCAACTTGCATTTGCTCCAGCTCTTCCACAGTTTTGGGAAGTACAGTTTCCACCTTGGAAGTGGAGATTCCTGTTAGCCAGCGAATGAACGGTCGAACTACGAAAGAGAAGAAGAAGAGAATAAATAGTCCTACAGTGCCATAGCGCAGGAGACTGAAAAAGAGATGGCGTTGTTGTTGTTTGGCAACGATTTCATCATGGCGCTCTAGATCTTCTTTAGCGAAATCTGAGGATTCAACTGTTATTGTGTCGCGACCCTCAACAAATCCGATCGAACTTCTAACAAGTTTCTCGATGACATCTTTCTGCTCTTTAGTTACGGGAATCTGTTCGCTCTTGCCTTCCGCATCCACTGCCTCTTTGTTGTTGACCAAAACTGCGACCGTGAGGCGCTTGATGGCTCCTAGAGCTTTTTCTTTTCTGCGTAATTTGGTTGAAACTTCGTATTGTGAATTGTCCCGACTTTTCGCTAAATTTTGTCGTGCTTCCGGAGCTGCACTTGCGGGACCCGGCAGAGCGCCTTCGGCTCCTGCAACACCAGCTGCGGTGGGACGACTTGCTTCAAGATTGTCTTCGGCCTTATCTTGAGATCGCAAAGCCACGTTCTCGGGATCTACGATTTTCTCTTCTTCTTGAAGAGGATCAAAATCCAGCTCTGCGGAAACGCGAGCCACAACCATCCCGCGTCCAACGATCCGACCAACAATGTCCTCAATTTTGCTACCCAATTCGGTTTCAATTTGCTGTTGTCTCTCGGCCATAGTGGCGGAAAGCGCTGAGAGCGGATCTTCTGTTTTAGACAACGCACGGCCCGAACTATCGACGACCGTTACGCGCTCGGGGCGTAGAGCGTCAACACTAGATGCCACCAGGTTTTGGATTCCCTTGATTTCAACTTTTGTAAGCTCCCGACCCATGTGAAGGTCCACAACAACACTGGCCTTAGGATCCTCGGTCTTTTCGAAATAGGAACTTTTAGGCGGCATGGATATGTGGACATTGCTACGCTTGATACTTTTGATCGTGGCAATGGTTCGCGTTAATTCGCCCTGAAGCGCGCGGATATAGTTGATGCGTTGAACGTAGCTTGAGGTTCCAAAACTTTCCTTATCGAAGATTTCTAATCCTGGCTTATGTCCCGCCGGCATTCCCTTTACGGCAAGTTTCATGAGCGTTTGCTGAACCAACTCCGGCGGAATGGAAATCGTGCTTCCATTTTCGCTCACGTTATAGGGAATGTTTTCTTGCTGAAGAATTTTTACAAGATTAATGGACTGATCGGGTTGAAGGTCTGTGTAGAGAGGTGCATAGGAACGCTCGCCCACCCAAACACCAAGGGCCAGGAAGCAAGCAATGATGACCGAACCTATCGTCGCGACGGCTATTTTTTTTCCGACCGTGAACTTTCCCCACTGTTCACTAAATTCACTGAGCGCTTTCAGAATCGACTGCCACATTTTATCTCACCCCTACACCGGCATACGCATGACTTCTTGGTAAGCTTCGATAAGCTTTCCACGAACTGAGTTAAGAGCTCTTAATGAAATGTCCGCTTTCTCCACGGCAATCATCACGCCATGCAGACTGCCTTTTCCTTTGGCAAAATCCTGAGTGGCGCTATCTGCATCTTTTTGCATTTCATTGACGTCTTCCAGCATTGAAACAAGAGTCTCCGAAAAGGACTTTGCCCCCGAAGCAGACTTTTCGCTCCGCGCGGCCGATGACTTCTCCATCAGACGCTCTTGCGTCATCGATGTGAGCGAATTGATCCCGCCTTGTTTCATGAAAATTTCAGACATTTAAATTACCGCCCAATCTCAAGGGCCTTTAAGGCCATCTGCTTGGTCGTTTGAAATACGTTGACGTTTGTTTGGAAGGCCCGATCCGCCGAAATCATGTTCGCCATTTCTGTCACAGGATTGACGTTAGGATAGTGAACGTAACCCTCGGCATTCGCTTCCGGATGATCCGGATCATAAACGGGTCGTCCACCACTCTCGTCTTCCACAGTGCCAGCAACTCGAACTTCCTGAATATTTACGGCCTTCTGATCCAATATTTCCCCGAACTCTTGCTCCTGTGGAACAGATTCGAGAATCACATCTTGACGCTTATAGGGGCCACCATCAGGTCCACGCACGGTATTCGCATTAGCGACGTTACTAGCGATCGCATTCAGTCGCGCACGTTCTGCACTCAGTGCGGAGCCTACGACATCCATCGTTTTAAAAACGTCCATGGTTTACCTTCCTCCCCCGTCGGTAAAGACATACTTTTGCATCGCAAGACGCTTGTTGATGAGATTGATAGCCCCTTCATAGGCCAGGGTATTTTTTGCCAGATTGGTTTGTTCGCGTTCCATGTTGACCGTATTGCCATTTCCGTTCATGGGCGCCAGCGGATCTTGGTAGATGTCGGCCTTGATATAATTGACGGCCTCGGCCAGCCGTTCTTCGAATTGCTTTTGGGTGGGGCGACCCTCTGACTGCCTAAGAGCCTCGGAAACCGCCTGATCAAAGTCTACACTCTTCGACTTGTAACCCGGCACATTGGCATTGGCGATATTGGTCGTATGAACCTGATGAGCATCCATCCTTAGGTCAAGCACGCGCTCTAGTAGCTTCGTTGTTGAATCAATCATGCCATTTTTTCAGCATCGAATATTCGACACATGCCCCCCCTATGGAACATGAAGCAGGATTCGTGCCATAGAGAATCAACAGAATTTCGTCAGACAAAAGGCATCACTCATCGCAGATACAGTGGCTTAGGACATTTTGGTCAAAGCACTGTCGCCGCCCGTAAAATGGCGGCCCGCGATTTTTTGGCGCATGGGATAATTACGATGCACTCCGGAATGGAAGTCGCGAGCCTGGGGGAAGCCTTTGCGTAAAAGTAGCCTCACTGGACACAATACAGGGTTGCTCTTCATCAACATCAAGATGCCTCACCCCGGCGGCGCAGACTCTTTGCTTTTCTACAAAAAGGATTGCACGCCTTGGGGCAGTGTCCAGCAAGGCTACTTTTATGCAAAGGCTTCCTAAAGGCGTCGAGATATCCATTTTGGAGGAATAGGAATCCAGAGTTCTTTCACACTTGTTCGAAAATTATATCTCTTGATCACTGCCCCAAGGCGGGCAATGTTCTTTGAAGAAAGGAATTAATCTTCCGCCGCCGGGGTGAGGCTTTCGCCAAGAGTCCCTGATTAGCCTTCCAGTATTGTGATCAAGAGATATAATTTTCGAACAAGTGTGAACGCACCCTGCCTTTTCTTCTTCCATCCCAGCGGCAAGCTCGATCAGCTCGCATAAATACGGCGGGTGTAGGGATCGCTTGATTTCCAGAGGAAGCCATCGAGAACATAGTGCCACAGTGCGGGTGCGATGACTGCTGCGATTAGCAGTCGCGTGGTCCAATCTGCTGCAGGCAGTTGCAGATAATTATTGGTCTCGATTAATTCGCTGAGGCTCGCTTCCCAAAGGCCCAACGCTAGCAGGAATAAAACCGCCAGGCCCCATGCCTTTCGAGGGCTCCACGTTCTGGATTCTATCGGGATCGAATATGCGATGACCGAAAGATAGGTCAAACCATGGACCACAAGCAGTGGAAAAATTACCTGAAAAATATCTCTTCCCCAGAAACCGCAAACTGCGGTGATTAGAGCTGGGAAAAGAATGGATGAAACACGATTCCACTCTACAGCGCGTTCACACCGATAAATTTTGAACTCCTGAATAATCCAAAACAACATAATGCTGATCCACAACAGGGATGTCATTGCGAAGAGACTTGGATTTTGAATAATGAAAAACTCATCAACCCCAAACAAAGAGATGGGAGTGCCTCGAAAATGGAAAGCGACTATCGGCAAAAGTGAAAGACTCAAAACAAAAAAACTGGAGGCACTTCGGAAACGACCGTTTAGTTTTTCGTACCATCGAGTCATTCCATGAAATTGCCTGACGTGATGAAAAATGGTGAAATAAAGAACCATGCTAAAGAAGCCCTTTAAGGGACTTGAGAGCCAAGCAAAACAAATCAGAAATATGGCTAAAAACGCAACCAATCCTTTTATTCTGCTGGATCGATCCCTCCACCGCAGCCGCCAAAAAGTTAAATAGCCATGACCGGAATCAATAATGAATCCGGCAATGACGAAGGTAAACGCAGTCAACAGCGGACTGGCCGCCAAGATCCCCGATGCAAAAAAAATAAAAAGCCCACAAAGGTAAAAGAGCGAAATGTCTTTTAGAGGAGAACCTAGAATCCAGCGCCGTGGGAAAGCACTCATGAATTCCAGTCTAAAGAGAAGTCTATGCTCCTGCAATTGAAGCGCGCATTTCTTTTGGCGGTCTTTCTCTTCGTTGTTGCAACAGCAAATCTCGACCATCCCTGGCTTGACCGTCTGTGGACTGGACTTGCTGTTCTTGGGCTGGATATTTCCATGACGCCGGTAACGGTCGACATGTCGCTTCTGTCTTCTTCCAGTGATGAAGCTGTCTATCTAAGAGATTTAAAACTTGCACTATTGCAAAGTGATCAGTCCGAAGCGATCAGCCTCGATCTTCGGGGATTAGACCTTCACAAAGAGAAACTGCCCCTGCTCTTAATGCTGGAATTCTTCCACTCAAGATCATCGTACGAGCTATACAAGCGTGCTTTCTGTCGCACAATGACGCGAAGATTTCCCAAAACAACTGCTTTTGAATTGATCGCCCGCCCCCTTCACCAAAACGATCCAAGCATCGGACTTAATCGAATTTATCCCTGCGATGAAGAGGGCGAAACTTGAAATTCCCAGACTTCGAGAACTCTCACCTTAGAATTTTGCGCTGGGGAACTGCGTCCTATCTCTTGATTTATCACTTGTCATTCTTGTCGGAGGCATTGCATCTGTGGGGAGCAAATGGCTATGTCGATCGAAACTTTCTAGAGACGTACCGCCTAAGCATTCTTCTCATTTCGAATTCATATCTACTGCCTTTTAGCCTTCTGACCCTCTTACTATTCTTCTCACTTCGTCTTCTCATCACCAATCAAACGAAAACCTGGGAACGAATCGCTCTTTTTATCCTTCATGCCTCTTTCCTGAACGCCAATCCCAGCATTGTCCACGAGCCCCACCAGATCGCTCAACTCATGCTTCTCATTCTCTGCTTGCACGGAAAAGGCGCAGCGGATCGCCGCATGGGACAATCGTGGGCCTTATTTTTACTCATCTATTATTTTCTCGCCGGAGTGAAGAAAGCTCCCGACTCCGCCTGGCTGGAGGGTCAGGCCCTGAAATCACTTCTTGAGTGGCCGGGATTGGGCCTAGACAATCCCTTCAACAAATTTCTTCTCACGCTTCCGTCATTTCTGTTGGTCATTTTGAATTATTCCGTTTTGCTTCTCGAGCTCTCTGCGCCGGCAGTTTTTATCAGCAAAAACTTCCGCAACATATGGATCCCGGCCGCTCTACTGATGCACCTGGGAATTTTACTCAGCATGGATGTAGGTTATTTTTCTTGGGTCATGCCCGTAGCGTTGCTGAGCATATGGGATCATCCCACTTTATTGAAAGCGATGGCGGCTAAGGCGAAGATTTAGCGGTCAGCGTTTTTTTGCTTTTGAATTTCTAGGCTCTTTAATTCAGCACTGGCCTTTTGAGCCCACAAAGAGTCCGGCGCGATGGTCAGCACCTCGCGAAAGACCGACTGTGCCTCAGACTCTTTTCCCCACTTTAGTAGCGTCTCGGCCTTTCTATAAACAATCATTTCGGTCGGCAAACTACGACCACGGTCCGCGGGTTTCAAATTTAGCAGGTATTCCAGAGGCACAAAGGCGCGTTGACGGTCGGAATCTCTACGGGCTTCAAAGAGTCGCAAGAAAAGCTCCGGCGGCGGCGGCAGGGCGCGATCGGCCCCCACATCACTGAGCCAAAGCCCTAGTCGCTTTTCTAGAGCGCCAACGTATTCACGTTTTTTTCCGCGAGCCTCAAGTAGCTGAAGATAGCGCCCAAACTCTTCCCAAGTTACGGGCTCCAAGTTTTGAAGCCTTTCCAGAGCACTCAGCTCTTCAGCGGAAGCCGCGCTTACATTGTGAAATCGAATCGCGGCCCGCAATGCCTTGGGATCATCTTTCGGCAATTTTTTTAAATAGGGCAAAACCTCCGCCGCCGCGATTTCCTTTCGATTCAAAAGTTCAGCACCCACTTCGACAAAACGAATAAACCAGGTGGCATCAAGGTCCTCAAAAGGGCGTAGATTCTTTCTTCCCAAACGCGCCTTCAATTCTTCTGCCGTTTTAAGCGATCTCCAAGCTTCTCCCCACAACTGGAGCTGACTAAAAGCATTCGCCAATTGCCAAAGAATCTCGTGACGATTTTGCTTCATCAAAAGTCGGTTCTTGTTTTGATCGTAAAGTACCGCGACGTCTTTTGGTCGTCCTTCAAGTCTGCGATGCTTCATCAGACCACTGAGCGCTGTGATTGTGTACTCACGAAACCAGGTCATCATAAAAGGGGAGGCCTCAAGATTTCGAACCATGTTCAGTCTTTCCAGAGCCTGAAAGGGTTCGTTCAATTCAATAAATCTGTTTGCCAGCAGAATTTCCAAATAAATCAGAAGATTGTTTTTCCAGTTACCGCGAAACTCGGGATCATTTTCACGGGGCTTCGCATCCTCGACTGCACCGACAAGACGCGACCATTGTGGACGGTTCTTTGGATCTAGTTCGGAAACTTTTGATCGCGCCTGACAGAGTCGACCGCCCAGCGAATCTCCTACGCGGAACTGACATTCGCGCCATGCCACCAAGGCTTTTTCGGAACCTGGTTGCATCATGTCCAGAATTTCTCCGGTCCTAAACAAGACCAAGCCTAGATCTGGATGCGCGCCGCCAAAATTAACAAAAGCTCGGAGATCTTTCAGTGCATTTCGTTCCGCTCCGATGCGAATAGAGGCTTCTGCCCGATGGAGAAACACGGCAGGGTAGTGAATGACCTCTCCGGGATACCAACTCTGTTCGAAGCTCACACGCTCTAGACTTGGAACACTCCCCAAGGAACGCGTGTATGTGGAGATGGCCTCGTTGTAGTTACCCATTCTTAAATCGCAGTCGCCTAGCCGAAAGGCCGCGATCGGGATCAAGCGGCGGTCATCCGCTGCGCTTAAGGGAAGACTTTTTCGCGTGTCTAAGAATTCCGTAAACAATCTGCGCGCTTCATCATAGAGAGCCAACTGATAGTGGGCTTCCGCCAGAAGAAACGCCATACGTTCTTCCGTTTCCGACTTCCATCGATAGCGCTGGGTCCATACCGCAAATGCAGCCAAACCATAATATTGTTTCGCCTCATAAAGCAGGCGACTTGTTTCCAGTGCCATAAAATCGATATAGTCACGAGCAAGTCCACCCTTTCCGGCAGTTGTCCGTAAGCCTTCACGCCAAACACTCATTCCATAGAGAAGAAAATCTGCATTTTTTTCCTGATTTCCCAACTCTAAATAAATAAGTCCCTTGATTGCCCACCATTCCGGTCGATCTAGTGGTGCCGCGCTAACGAATTCGCTTTTTTCGAAAACTTGAAGTGTTTGTTGCGCTTTAAGCCACTCCTTCTTTTCGAAATGCGATTTCACAAGATTAAGAGAAAGCACCGCGCCTTCAACTGCGCGCTCGCTCAGCCCTGGGCGTCGGAGATCTTCTTTGAAGTAGGTGATGGGCGTAATTTTTTTCTGTCTAAACTGAGGGCCGTCATCCAACATCGGCAATGGAACAAGCGGAACTCTCAGCTCTCGCTTTTCGATCTCGATCGCGGGAATGCCAAAATTAATTTCATTTCTGCCCAATCGAAATCGATCGAGTTCCGGCGAATCAAAAGAGAAGGCAGTTCCCGCCGACCCTAAAATGGCTTCCCAGGAGTTTTCATCGATGAAGCCTGTTTCAAGCTGTTGGGTTTCCGGGACACCTTTGACAACGATGCGTTCAGATTTCGCAATCTTTGATTTCTTGCCGCCTAACTTCGTTCCGCTTTTTTCCAGCCAATGATCAACAATGTAATTCCTTGATGTTTGATAGGCATAAGTTCGAAGCGTCTTTTTCCCGTCGGCATTAAGATAATGCAGCCGGAATTCCCAACGCCCGTCGCTCTTGGGACTTGCACTTACCTCGCACGGTCCTGAAGAATGCTTCTCGAGTGCGATCCAATTTTTTGGCTCTTCGTGAAAGCTAAGAACCAAATCCACGGTGGCTCGTCCCCCGCAGCCTCCACCCATCTTACTTGTACTGGAAATCGATAGAGCCTCGGGTTTTGCGCCAACCGGTCCGGTTAGGCGCTCGATCGAGGACATCCGCTCGAGCTTAGCGTCCTGCGCGTAAGCTATTGAATTTATGACTATAATTATCACAGACTTAAGAATTGACGCGGCGCGCCGATAAGAAAAACATGGGACAAAACGTGAAAGGGTCGAAATCCCCCGCTCCGTGGTCAGAAGGTCTTGGTAGAGACTTAGCTGACGCTCTCGAGCGGCTGGAAACTCGTCAGTGGGATCCTGATTTCGCACTTTCACTTTTTGAAGGTCCTCTTTCTGATGTGATTTCCAGCTTAGAGTTTAGCAGCCAACATCGGTGGGGCCTACAGGCGAATGCGGAGGAAATCCGACACCTGTCACATGCGTTTCTTGTATGGATGAATAGCGCTCGAAGGTGGGAGGACTGGAGAGTTGCTATCAAGGAATTTTCGGGGACTTGGCCTCTAAGATTCTTGCTTGCCCGCGAATATTTGCGCTTTGCATCCGAACGTCCGGTATTACAAAAATCACCGGGGCACCGACAGCAAAAATTTGTCGCAGGTGGAGCAATGAATCCGAACCGTCTGAGTGAGCTTGGAGATGTTTTAAGCCGTGAAGTGCTTGATGCATTTTCTCATTTCACTCAAAAACTTCCTCTCTCCAGCCGCCTGCCCTATGAGCTGCACTTAGAAGGACTTCTCAATCATGAGATTTCCTGGCTATTGTCGCTCGGCGAGGCTGAAGTTGAGAAAAAGATCGCGGACGCCAAGGAATTCCTTCTGGATTTGACATCAGAAGGAGATCGTCATCGTGAGGGAACTTGAAATTGATTTTCGTGATCAAAAATTGGATGGTTTTTTGTATCGATGGATGACCTCGGGTCTCACCGATGCAGAGCTTCGCGAATGGAGTCTGGTACTTCTATATAACCGAGAATTTCGCGAAGAGTTTTGCGATTTTTTGAAGGCCTTCAGAGATAAGGCCTGGATTCGCGGGGAGCAATGACTATGTCGCCTCTACTGACAAGTGCCCAACTTTTCTATCGAGACTTTATGGAAGATTTGGATCACGGCCACAAAGCCGAATCCACAGGTGAAAAACTTTTCTATCTCAGAAAAACTTGCATCAATGGATTCATGGCGATGGATTCCGCAATCGCCCTCTATTGGAAAGACATCGTACTTCCCGATTGGGCGGGTCTGATGGCATATTGCGAAGAGCTATTGGCGAAACCCGACGCTATGGAGAAAATTCTTCGTTCACTTAATGGTGTATTAAGCCGAGGCCAGCTGATCGCCACCCTTAGGTTTCTTGAAAACACTGGTGATCCCGAACGCTTTTCCCCAAACTTAGTCGACGCGGGAGTCGTTTTTTGTCTACTCCAAGACAAAAATGGACAACTACCCTATGCCGATCTTGCGCAGAAACTTTGCAAAATGCAAAAGCTTCGAAACGCGGCCTTTCATTCAGGTCGGAATTTTAGCGAAATAGAGGCGGCGGCTTCAGTAAAAGAGATCCGGGAGTTTTGCCACATTTCGGCCAAACTCAATCCGATTTTTCGCGATGCTCTGTCGCTCGATAATCGGGGCCTACTGCGAGCAGCCTAGGCTCAAGAACCATTAATGATCTTTGCTCCGCCATTTCAATAGCTCGATAAGTGGCGATAATTCAGATCGTCCTTTTTCACTGAATTCCAATCCAAAATAAACGTCACTGTCGGGATTATTCCCAGCCGGAGTGATGTGCGCTACCCTTCCCTCAACGCCTTGAGATTCAAAAAAATCCCCTTGGTGATCGGTCCATTGAAACTTGGTTTTTAATTTTTCTCCGGGAGACAAGGCCTGGCTCGGTACGGAACTCTTGATTTTGCAGCCTCCCAGACTGAGATCCACCAATCGCGCACTCAAGCCATCCCGATAGACAATCACAGTGACCTCGGAAGAATTCGAAATAGTGTATCGCGGGAAACGACGACGCTCTTGATTCGAGGAAGGCTCTTCACTCATAATTAAATAATAATGCCAAGACTGTGACCGCGGTATTAAAATAAACAAAAAAAATTTGTCTTGCAGGTCCCCAATTGAAACTGAGCGAACTTTACAAAAACTTCACTGTCAGATTTATTGCGACCGGCGGACTAATAAATTAGGTCAATTTTGTGGGCTATTTTGTAATCGTGCTTTATCAACCCAAAAAAGACCAAGATAACCGCCTCCTGGAAATTTTGAGCCAGCACTTTCCGGCCTTGGAATCCGAGGATCTCGTCACCCATCGAGCTCCCATTTATATGAAAGCCAAAAGCGGCGGTATTTTGGAGATTTTCGAGTGGAAATCCCGCGATTCTATTCAGGCTGCCAACAAAAGTGTGAAAATTCAGGAACTTTGGGGGTCCCTTGCCGAGGTAGCAGAATTTGCTTCGCTCGATTCATTGCAAGAATCCCATGAGACTTTCGCAAATTTTGAGGCAGTAAACTTTAAACAATCCCGCGGCGGGCCAGTCTCCGGCGTCTAAGAACTTCTATTTTTTCTTTTCCAGGGCGGCTTGGAGCTTCGAACCCAAATCACTCATAGAATTGCCGCGTGATCCCCCAGCTTGGCCATCAACGTAGTCACGATAATCCTGCGCCTCTGAAAGATTTGCGACTTCAGACGCCGCATCTTTGAGTGAAAGCGTAATTCGCTTTGCTGACAAATTAATGTCTTTGACCAATACTTTAACGGACTCGTTTTCACGCACACATTCGTCGGCACGAGCAACACGTTTCACGGAACTCATTTCCGCCAAGGGGATCAGTCCCTCGACTCCAGAGGTGATTTCAACGAATGCTCCAAATGGCATACAACGAGTGACACGTCCCTCAATGACACTTCCGACTCGAAGTGTTTCAGCTAGGTTCTGCCAGGGATCCAATGCAGAATCCTTAAGGCTCACTGAGATTTTCAATCTTTTATCGTCTTCATCGATTCTTAAAATTTTTGCCGAGACCGAGTCCCCGACCTTCAAAAAATCGGCTGGATTTTTTACACGCGCCCAACTCAACTCAGAAACGTGAGCCAGTGCCTCGATTCCTGGAGCTATTTCAATAAATGCACCGAAGTCCGCCAATCGCGTCACTCGGCCCACCACGCTATCGCCCACTTTTGATTGCTCTTTGAAAGTAGCCAAACTTCGCCCCTGGCCCTCTTCCAGAAGTTTCCGGCGGCTGACCACAACGTTTCGACCGCCTTCGCTAATTTGGTGAACCATAAAATCAAAAGTTTGGCCCACATAATCTTCGGGTCGATCAATGCGACGTAAATCCATTTGGCTCATCGGACAAAATGCCGATTTCCCCAGAAGTCGAACTTCAAATCCACCTTTGTTGGCGGCCTGAACTTTCCCCGAAACAACAAAGCCCTTTTCGAAGGCTTCTTGAATTGTATCCGCTAGATTGCGCGCCGTAGGATTGGGCGACAATAGGATTTCTGATCCTTTGATGTGACTCACAAAAAGTTCCAAAAAATCGCCGGCCTTTACTGTCGTTGGATCAAAGTCGGGACCGAAGTCCGTGCACGAAACAAAACCATCGAAACGAGTTCCCGTTGAAACAATGATTTGTTCTTTTCCAGCGGCTAGCACTTCGGCGCGCAATTTGTCGCCAACACTGAGCTTTCGATCTGTCTTCTCGAATGAGGCATTCAACATCGCCTCGAAATCGGCGGATTCAGTAAGATTAGCTTCGGGGTTGGATTGCCTCTTGAAAACCATGCCCTCTTTTCATGGCCCAGCCCAAGGGACGAATCAATAAAAAAGGCCACAGACCGTGCGGTCCGTGGCCTTTTTTCAATGACTAATCCGTCAAGTTTAACGATTTGGGTTATCGGCACTCCCTTTTCGCAAGAAGGCGGGGATATCAAGATCATCCGAAGTGGTGGGCCGCAAGCCAAGTTCCTGAGCAATTTTCTTAGCCTGTAATAGACTTAAGCTCAGTTGCTCACCCTCACTTTGCGATTCAGCCGGGGCTGCCGCCGCAGCAGGTTTCGCTTCTTCAACTTCGACTTCTTCGACGACCGGCTCTTCAACGCGGACGGACACAGAGTCCTTTTGTGCAGCCGCCCAAGTATTTTCTACAGAAACCGGCGCGCGCGGTGCTTCCACCTCGACTTGAACCTGTCGCTCTAATGTAGCCGATTGCGAGGGTGCCGGAGCTGCTTGTGGCTGCCCCTTAAGTTCACTGACTATGCTCGATTTAGGTGCTTGATAACCTCGGGGAGCAGCAAAAAGTCCGCGTACTTCGCGTTTTTCTGTGGGAAAGCCCGTCGCAATCACCGTCACCTTCACGCGGTCATCACCCTCGACATTGATCACGGAACCGAAAATCACTTCCGCATCCGGATCGGCTTCCTCAGTGACCAAAGAAACCGCTTCGTGAATTTCATGAAGCGTTAGACCCTCGGGTCCCGTAATGTTGATGATGATTCCAGTGGCACCGCGAATCGAGATGTCTTCCAAGAGTGGGCTCGAGATGGCCAGATGAGCAGCCTGAATCGCACGATCATCGCCAACAGCGATTCCAGTTCCCATGAGCGCCAAACCTTTTGAAGTCATCACCGTGCGAACATCGGCGAAATCTAGGTTGATATGGCCAGAGATGTTGATCAGGTCCGAAATCGATTGAACGGCATTCAGCAGAACTTCATCAGCACGAGCAAAGGCTTCTAAAACAGTTGTTCTTTTATCGACGATGTTCAAAAGCCTCTGATTCGGAATCTGAATCAAGGTATCAACACTGTCTCCCAAGGCATTGATTCCGCCTTCGGCCTGTCGCGAACGCTTGGGCGCTTCAAATAGAAAGGGTTTGGTGACAACAGCCACGGTTAGCGCACCCATTTCTCGAGCGATTTCCGCAATGACAGGAGCAGCACCAGTTCCTGTGCCACCTCCCATACCCGCCGTCACAAAAACCATGTCCGCACCTTCCAATGCTTTCACGATTTCATCACGGCTTTCTTCAGCAGAATTCTTGCCAACATTGGGGTTGGCTCCAGCGCCCAAGCCCTTTGTGAGCATCGCACCCAACTGAATTTTCTTAGTAGCCAAGCTTTTAGACAGCGCCTGACGATCTGTATTGGCAGCGATAAATTCCACGCCGCTCAAGCCAGCACGCACCATCGCGTTCAAAGCATTGCAGCCCCCGCCGCCAACGCCGACAACTTTAATGCGAGCGCCGAGTACTGGCTCCTCTACCAAAGCTGCTGGTTCAGAAGCCTCAGGAGCCTCTGCCTGTGCATGAACTTCAACAGGCGCCTTGGCCTCCTGCTGAGCCTCTTCATTTGCAGTGTTTTCTTCGATGATTGGTTCAAAAGTCATTCTTATTCCTCCCAGTTATTGAACGCTTTCTAAAATTTAAAACATTTCCGAGAACCAAGTGCGCACGGAATCCGTGACACGACCCAGCCCGGCCGATCGAAGCGGATTTTTCTTCTGATGAGGCTGACGAATTTCCAGTCCCCAATAAGCAAGACCCACTCCGGTTGAATACGAGGGATCGGAAACCATGTCCGAGAATCCCAAAACCCGCTCAGGCGCCGCGCGCTTCACAGGCAAATCAAATACAAATTCACCAAGCTCCACGATTCCGTTTAGAAGAGTCGTGCCACCAGTAAGAACCACGCCACCACCCAGAATATCGGAGCAGCCGCTGGCGATAATTTCTCGATTCACAAGTTGAAGTATTTCCTCTAATCGCGGCTCGATGATTTCACCTAAAAGTTTGCGATCTACAATGCGCGCGGGACGGCCACCCACACTGGGAACTTCAATTGTTTCGTGCGATGAAATCATCTGCTTCAGGGCACAACCTTGAGCAATCTTGATCCGCTCTGCTTCGTTTTGAGGCGTCCTTAATCCGATAGCTAAGTCTTGAGTGATATGCGCGCCACCGACCGGAAGTACCGCGGTATGCACGATGCTTCCATTGTGGAAAATAGCAATGTCCGTGGTACCACCGCCGATATCTACCAAAGCAACACCGAGCTCCATTTCATCTTTTGATAAAATGGCCCTCGCTGAAGCCAGAGGTTGAAGAACTAGTTCGTCGACATGGAGCCCCGTTTTTTCACAACACCGCACGATGTTTTGTGTTGCCGACAAGGCCGCCGTGACGATATGGACCCGTGACTCGAGACGAGTGCCCATCATGCCCAGTGGATCGCGGATTCCGTCCTGATCATCAACTTTGTATTCTTGGGGCAACACATGTAGCGGACTTCGATCGGGCGGAATCGCGACTGCTCGGGCAGCATCAATTACGCGGCCGATGTCTCCTTGCTCCACTTCGCGACCCTTAATTCCAACAACTCCAGTGGAGTTTTGTCCTTTAATATGTGCACCGCCTACGCCAACAGTAGCGCGTCGAATCGCGACACCCGCCATTAACTCGGCTTCTTTTACGGCCTTGCGGATTCCTTCGACGGTTTCTTCAATATTGACGACGACGCCTTTTTTAATTCCAGTGCTTGATGCACGGCCGACCGCCAAGACTTTGAAGACTTCATCCGACCCTTTTGGTTTACCAGCAGTCTGGGCCGTGCTTTGGGGCACGAGCTGCCCGACTACGGCGCAAATTTTTGTCGTTCCGAGATCCAGGCCAACGACAAAGTCGTCTTCTCTCATGATGCCTCCCCTTGATGCGATGCCTTTTGGACGCCGCATTTATCAGTATAACCAAGGACTTGGGGAAGCACAGCCCATAAACGGGCTAAATTTAGGTGTCAAAAAAGTGTGCTTACGGGAAGCGTCGGAATTTTGGCGGTCTCATCAGCCGACAAAATCACGCGTCTTAAATTATCAGCATCGATTTTTCGCGCTAACTTTCCGCGCTGGTAGGAGAAAAAGTAAGCGCGTTGTGCCAGCTCCCAACGCGCCGGGAAATCCGTGTAACCCAAAAAGACCGTCAGCCCCAAAGATGCACTGCGGACCCTAAGGCCGGCCTCCTTGGTCCAATAAACTTCATCTATTTTATTGTAGGACAAAAGGTCAGGGTCCGCCGCGCCTTGAATTGCATACAACCATGCACAGATTTCTTTCATCGGGGCCGAATCAAATTTGGTTCCCACAATCAAAGGAAGTCCTCGCGGCACCCGCAAGCCCTCAATCCAATTCCCTTCACGATCCAAAAGGCTTAACTCTTCGCCTCTGAAGGCGAGAGCCACCGCATCTCTTTCTACGATTTCCACGATCAGCGTATCCGGCCATCGGCGATGGATTTCCAGCGACTCAATTCTTGGTATCGCCAAAAGTTTTTTTCGGATCTCCGACAGGCGCAATGAAAAAAGGCTTTCCCCAAGGTAAGCCTTCATTTGACTGCGAACGCGACTTTCCACATCCGCACTTTCACTCACAACTCTCAGGTCTTCGAGGTGAAAGCGGATCGCACCACTTTTGATACGGGAGTGAATGAATAATCCACCCGCACAGAGAAAAATCAAAAAGACTGAAAAACTTCGCGAAAGCTTCATTCAGCGTTTCACCTTTTTCATTTGTCGAGTGTAGGAATGGCAAAGTACAAATTCGCAGAAATCTTCATAACTCAATCCACTGGCTCTCGCAGATTTCGGGACCAGGGAAGTCTCCGTCATTCCCGGAAGAGTGTTCATTTCTAGTATCAAAGGACCGCGCGCCCCCAGCATGATATCCAGGCGAGCGTAATCAGCACATTTCAAAATTAAAAAGGCTCGCTCCGCCATGGCTTTAGATTCCGCTGTTATTTTTGCATCAACGGCGGCGGGACATATGTATTCCGTCAGTCCTGCGGTGTATTTGCTGGAATAATCGTAGAATTGGCTCTTAGGTCGTATTTCAACGACCTCCAGCGCCTGTCCCGCAAGCACAGGCACCGTCAATTCCGGACCTTCGATCCACTCTTCAATCACCAAATCCTGATCGTAGCTGAGGGCCAGCGCCATCTTTTCCATGAAATGCTTTTCAGGGGATCCAGCCTGACTCGGATCAAAACGTTCGATGCCCACCGTAGACCCCTCACGAGCAGGTTTTATAAACCACTTTTGATTAAAATTTTTATCCGTCCACTTTTGGTCTTTGCGCAATTTTTCAAAGTCCATAACTCCGCAGATTTCAAAAGAATGGGGCGTCGGCAATCCGTAGGCCCGCAGAATGTTTTTTGTGAAACCTTTGTGGAAACAAAGTGCCGAGGAAAGAACGTCGCTGCCTGTGTATTTTACACCTCGTGATTCCAAATAGCCCTGAATGACGCCATCTTCAGCCCAAGTGCCATGCAGCCCCAAAAAGACGATCTCGGCTTTGCGCTCCCAAGGCAGGGCATCCAGGGTCTCGGGCCTTACATCGAACAACTCTACGGCATAGCCGCGAGATTTAAGGGCGTCTGCGATCCCTAGACCTGTGCGAAGGCTCACCTCTCTCTCGGTGGAGATTCCTCCATGAAATACCCAAATGGATTTTGGCTTTTGAAGTGCAGCAAGGCGTTCTCTCATATCCATGTGACCTCATTCTACCGATTGGAGCGGCGAATCCCAAGACTTCGCGGGGCCATTTTTCAGACGGCCGTTTTTCGACTAAAACGATGCCTATGCCCGCACAAATGACGATCAACATCCGTGGCCTTCTTAAAGCCTTTTTCGCAGTGAGCACTTTGGGTTGGATTAATTCCCTCTACACTCTGTGGCATCGCCAAAACCTGCTTTACGGCACCAACGTAGGAAAATCCTTCTGTAATATCTCGGATTCGGTCAATTGCGACTTGGTCGCAATGGCGCCTGAAAGCGCCTTTCTTTTTGGCTATCCCACCTCGGCCCTTGGGCTGAGCTTTTATTGTTTAGGCTTTTTCGTCGCCTGGGCGCTTTATTCGGAAAGCTCGCCCTCGCGAGCGCGCGCTCAGGCCCGAATTCTTTTTTGGATTGCGCTGATCGGACTTGTTCCCACCTTCTACTTAGCGATGGTGAGTCTCTTTAAAATCAAATCCCTCTGTTTAATGTGTTTGGCGGGATACGTTTTGAATCTGACGCTCCTGGTGCTCGCTTTCCTGATGCTTCGAAGAACCCCCGCGGACAGCAAATTTCCGGCGGTCAATGCTGTACCAAAAACTGCGCTGATCCTGATTGCGGTTTCGGCCGCTCTTCATTTTCCCCTTCCCTGGATTTTCAAAAGCGTCGCAAGCCAAGGTGTCGACGCACAGTTGATCGGGCACTATCTTTATAAACATCAAAATTCTCAAAAATTCCGTTTTCGCCTGGAAGGTTCTGCGACACTAGGCAGTCTGGATGCCCCGGTGCAGGTCGTCGAGTTCGCTGACTTTCAATGCCCCGCATGTGCCATGGCGGACGAAGTCGTGCCTGCAGTCATTGAGTCTTTTTCGCCACGAGTATCTTTCACCTTCAAAAACTTTCCTTTAGACCGCAGTTGCAACGAAGCCGTAGAAGGCAATATCCATCTACAGGCCTGCGACGCCGCCTTGGCGGGAATTTGCGTCCATAAAATCAAGGGAGCTGAGGATTTTTTCAAGTTTAAGAAAAAAGTTTTCCAAAACTACAAAAGCCTTAGTCTTGGATTTCTTGAAAACTCCGCGGAAGAGCATGGCATTTCGCCTGGCGATCTTCGAAATTGCATGCAAGCCCCCGATACACGCGAGGAACTCAGACGTCAGACCCTTGAGGGCAAGGCGGCGGGACTTCAAGGCACTCCGAGCATCTACGTAAACGGAAAAATTCTTGAGGGCGGGACCTCGCCAATCGTCCTTCGTAAAGTCATCAACGATTATTTGAAGCAGTCCGGAAAATAGACTAGCCCCGGACTTAGCCTTGATCCGCAGGGCACGCCAAATATAGGGGGATTTTATGAGCTCAGGCGACACTCCGGAAGACATGGAATCCCTGCAAGAGGAATTCGACTCGAACAAGCTGCTCGAGCAGTGTCAGGAACTGCACCCGGCCTCCTCCGCGGACTTGCTAAAAAAGTACTCAGCAGAAAAAATTGGCGAAGTCCTCATCGCATTATCCAAAGAAAATTCCGCTGAAATTTTCGGCCATTTTAGCGGCGAACTACAACTCTCCATTGCATTGGTACTGGAAGACCATCAACTAGCTCAACTTGTCACCAACATGTCGAACGATGAACGGGTGGATTTTTTCCAGAATCTTCCTGACGAACGACAGGTGAAAATTTTCCGCCTGCTTGCCCGCAGCGAACGCGAAGACATTCTCCGCCTTGCTTCCCACGAGGAAGGAACTGCCGGCGCCGTGATGACTTCGGAATATGTTGCTCTTCCCTTGAACCTGACGGCCGAGCAAGCCATCAACTATTTACGTCGCGAAGCTTCGAGCAAAGAAACCATTTACGCTTCCTACGTCTTGGATCAAAATCGCCGACTCTTAGGCGCCGTGTCTTTAACAGATCTCATTCTTTCGACGCCCAATCAGACACTCACCGACATCATGACCACCGAAGTAATTCGCGTGCGCGCTGACGAGCACCAAGAAGAGGCGGCGCAGCGGCTTGCCAAGTATGACTTGATTGCGATTCCTGTCGTAGACGCTCACGAACGCCTCGTCGGCATCATCACTGCCGACGACGTCATCGACATTATTCAGGAAGAACACACCGAAGACGTGGAACGATTGATGGCGATCACAGGAACAAGTGGACCGCACCCCTATTTGGAGACCTCATCTCTTTCCCATTTCAAGAGACGTAGCGCCTGGGTGGTTGGACTGGCTGCACTTGGACTAATTTCCGGCGTGATTCTTCATAGCCAAGAATACATGCTCGAAAAATTTATCATTCTGGCTCTCTACATGCCGATGATGGCAGACACCGGCGGGAATACCGGGAGCCAAGCCGCTGCCGTGATCATTCGATCTCTTGCTCTTCAACAAATCACTGTGAGTGATACCCTGCGTGTTGTCTTCAAGGAATTCAAAGTCGCCTTGATGCTGGCACTCGTGCTCTCCTCGCTGGCTTTTCTTAAAGTTTTCTTTCTCTCTCAGACCGGAGCCGGAGAAATCTTGGGCGGGCAAGACCTTTGGAAAATTGCCTATGTTGTATCGGGCGCCCTGGCGATTCAAGTGATAGTGGCGACCTTAATAGGCGCATGTTTGCCGCTTTTAGCCTCGCGATTAAAGCTGGATCCCGCCGTGATTGCGGCCCCAGCTCTCACCACACTCGTGGATATCGTCGGCTTGATGATTTATTTCACAACAGCGCGAGTATTTCTGCTGGAATAAACAGCCGAATCTTAGGATCCAGTTAAGAAGAATTCAGTTTCTTAGCTTTGACCTGAGTCGCGGGCCTTGCCTAATCTCGCGGCACCGTGGGGAAATGTCTTTTATTTAGAATATTGAGCAGCTTTCTCTTTGTCCTCGCGGCTCCGCTTCTCCTTGCGGCAACTTATTCTCATTCTGGCGAAGAGGTCGACTACACCTTTGAGGCTCGCTTTCGAAGCCTGCAACCGGCAGATAGTCGCCTGGATGGTCGACTAACGCTTTCGCTTGCGGAAGATCACGCGGCTCATTTATTCGGGCTCTTTCACACTGCAGAGTATGCAGAGGCCGCTGGATATCGTCGGGAACTTGTCGAAGGTTTTGCGGGCACGAAAAAAGTCAAAATTCTCAGCCACCGAAGCTATCGTGTAGAGGCCGATCCCTATGTTTGGATTCAATACAAGGCTTCAGGACAAATGCTTGTGCTAAATCGCGTACTCGAAGGATGGACCGGCCAGTATCAATCAGCGCGCGTTCCCCTCCCCCTTTTATTGGACCTTCCAGCAATTTATGCTGACCAAGAACATAAAACCTACCGGTCTAAGAAATGGCAAAAATGCACGGACTCTTACTATTCCTCGCCGAGCGATTTCTCCTATTTTTACAATCCCTATCGCTGCCCCGAATTGGCACGCGAGCCCATTGCTGAGATGGCCACCTTTGAAGTGAAGCGAAAGGAAGCACTTCCCTTCTCCTTTGATGCCATAGCTTCTGAACGTGTTCCTCTGCGAGAGATCCATTCCGACAACGGCAATGGCAATCTAAGTATTTTTTATTTCGCCAATGGTTATGACGAGGTCCCAAGTCACGGCACAGCTCCGGGGCGGATCCGCCGCGATGCTGGATGGAAAAGCTATCAGGCACTTGAAAATCTCCTTCTTGAACGATTTGCCTTTGAAAAGATTGAAGGATTGCCGGATCTACGCGATCGACTTGGGGTCGACTTCGATAATTTAAAATTGCTCAGTCCGGTCAGCTTAAGAAGCGATGTTCAGAGACGCTATTTTTCCACTTTCATAAAACGGGTCGGCCGAAAAACCATCGTGGTACGTTCCGGTCTTTTCGACACGCGCAATGAAGGTGCGAATCGAAGCTTCCCTTCATTTTGGAAAGAAGCTTGGGAGAACGGAGACTTCATTTATTTCGGCGGTCATTCAGGTGACGGTCAAGCTCTCAATCTTCGAAATCTGCTTTCGACATTGGGTGCCGCTGAACTCAATGATCTACGACTTCCATTTTCCAAGACGCAAATCGCCTTTATCGATTCCTGCTCTTCGTACGACCACTACCAACAGCTCTACAAATCACTCAACCCCCATGGCCTACACCTGATGACCTACGGCCTTGTGAGCCTCTTTCATTTAGCCCCGGCCACTCTTGAGGCTACGCTCAATCTGCTTTTGCAAGTTCCCGCGAAAGCTCCTTCGTGGACTGAGGCCTTGCGAAACATAGAAACCGCACAGTTGCAGGCTCACGTCGAGCATCTCTACGAGAAAAAAGACTGGAATTACATGTTCGACTATTTTGAGAAGCAAGGCGCCTATCCAAGCTTTCTTCTGAATGTTTCTACGCCGGATCCCTAAGCTTTGTCTAAAGTTGACAATTGCGCCCAGTCCCGAACTGTCCTTAAAACATAATTTATTTAATTAGCTCTTGCCGCAAAACTGATCCACTGCAATGGTCTGGGAAGATTAGTTACACAGTCACGCTATAAGCCTAAAACAATCAAACAGGAGGACTCCTCAAATGGCGACACAACAAAGCGGTCAACAAAACAAAAACAAGAGTACTATTTCATCCAGTAGCAGCGCCAGCGGCACTCCGGACGCGCTCTCAAAAACTGAAGACTATTCCTCTGATGCTGGCTCAAGCGGCGGCTATTCTTCCGAAAGTCGCAGCTCGCCTTCGAGCAGCAACCTGGGCGCCGGCGCCTATGGAAGTGACCCCTCATCCACCACCGGTGCTTATGGTAAATCTTCCTCTTCCTATGGAAGCGAAGGCATGAGTAGCACCTCTCAGTCTCGTAAAATGCAAAAGCAGAATGGGCAGCATCGTGAAGGAAATCTAGCTAAATCGATTGAGCATCAAACTTCCCGTATTCCGTCGGACGTTTTCTTGTGGGCCGCCGGGGCTGCGATCGTCGGTGCCGCCGCGCTGAAGTTTACAGGCCGTGAAGGCGATGCTCAATTTGTCGGACAATGGGCGCCCACCTTATTAGTCTTAGGTCTTTACAATAAAATCGTAAAACGTTTCGGAAGCGATTCGATGTCCGGCGAAGAGAGTCACGCATACACCTAAGAAGCTCGCCGATCAGAAGACCCGGCGGCGAATGTTCGGTCTATCGAGCAGCCAAAGCTTCTTCAATTGCCAGAGCCAAAGCTCCTTGGCCAAGGCTCTGCAAAATTTTTCCATTAACAAAGAAGGTCGGGGTGGCGCGTACTCCAAGCTTCATCCCATCTTCCCGATCTTTCTCGATACGTGCTTTGAATACTTCTGATTGGAGGTCCTCTTCAAAACGATTCATATCGAGGTTCAGCTCTGCAAGTATCACCGGGATCAGATCAGGACGAGGATCATGGTGCGATCCCCACTCTGCCTGGCGTGCAAAAAGTAAGTCCATGGCTTCCCAATATTTTCCCTGCAGGCCCGCGGCCTCCAAGGCTGCGGCCGCCATCACCGAATTGCCATGAAAGGGCATGTAGCGAACAACCAAACGCACCGCCTGGCCATAATCAGCAAGAACTTTTTTTACTGTTGGATGAAAAGCTGCACAAGATTCGCATTCGGGATCTAAAAATTCAACAATCGTCACCCGAGCCATAGAGGGCCCTAGCGACCATGCATCGTCTCGGATCAACAAGTCACGAGAGGCTCGGGGCGCGGCATCTTCACGATCTGTTTCAGCCTTTCGATAAACTCCGTAGGCAATCGCAAATACTGCGACAACTAAAGCCAGTATTCCCAAAATGACCTTTAAATCCTTTTTCATAAACGCTCCTCATTCTTTTGATTTTTTGATCGCGCCACGTAAATGCGCAGTAGCGCGAGGCAAATGAGAGTAAAAGCGCTCATTGCCAATAGGGGAATCGTGATGAAACCAAACCATTCGACCTGACGACTTGTGCAGGAAATTCCCTGCGTGCAAGGGGTGATGCTGTCTGGGATGAGGTGGTAGTAGAGCAAATTGTGATAAACCGAAATCAATAGACCCACGCCCGCAAATGGCAGCGCATAAAGAAGCGTCCGCGCCTCGCGATGATACCAAAAGAAGCCCAAGAGAAGTGCCAAAGGAAACATAGCAATTCGCTGGTACCAACAAAGAACACAAGGTGGATACTTCATCACCTCGCTAAAAAAAAGACTGCCAAAGGTAGCCACAAGGGATTGAATCCAGGCCACTAAAAGTGCCGCCCTTTGTGCGTCGTTCATAATACTTATTTACTGAACTGTGTCCGTACTTACTACTCCTGGGTGATTTTCTTCCGATTTGCAGTTAACGGAGCCTTCGCCGGAGTTCTTCAGTAGACTTCGCCGCTTCTTTACTTTTAGGCTTTTGGAGCCAGCGATATTCCGCTTGTGCATTCTTTCGAACGGTATATTCCTCGAGCCGTCCAAAAACTCCAATGTCTGCGACGACACGCTTTTCAGAATAAAGATCCCCATCGTCTCTGATTACGCGCACCCGCTTAGTACCGAAGGCTCGCTTGATGTCTTCGTCGGTTGGGACGCCCCATGCCTGTTTCCACGTTTGATCCTCCAAGTAGGGACTTCGTGGCTGCGGAAACTGCGGCATGATCAACAAGGTTCTTGCTTCACGAAATTCATCGCCGCAACTGACTTCTTCGCTCTTCGTCAAAGCGTGCGTGCCGTAAACAATCGCATAGTAGGCCAAAATCTCATCGGAGGTCGTAGGCACTGCCCCCGTTAAGAACAATAAGCGCGTAGCATTACGAATCAGCGCGCAGCGAGAATCTTTCTTTTTGAATTCTAGAAAAGAAAGAAAAAGTGCCTCTCGAGAAAGTTCTCGTATTTTTTCGCCCTCACTTGCGGACAGCATGCCGAGCCTTATCCAATCACCCAAATCGACCTGCGATGTCTGCAAAAAGGATTCCAGCGATCGACGACGAAGCTTCGAATCCAACAATTGGGAAATTTCGCGCAATGCTTCCGCGTCCCACCGAAGAACTGATGAAGACAAAGTGAGCTGTCGAATCTCATTCAACGCCCCAGCACCGAGACGCAAAGAACCCACGCCAAGCATTTCCAATTGAGCAGGACTTGCCAGTACCGAAAACAGTGAAGGCGAAATCTGTGGCAAAAATAGTGCATTGATATTCGCTGAAAGCCCCGGTCGCGGCGCCCCCAAACAGTCGCGATCAATAAAACCCATAACCGCGCTACCGTTCACTGAAAATTTCACCAGCGGCAATTCGGATTTATCCCCGTCAGTATCCAGCAGATTCACCGCTAGCGGCGGCTGAACCACAAAGTCGAAAGCTCGGACCAAGGGACGGAAGGAGGCAAAACGGCAACTACGCGTTAATGGATGGAGGTTTTGGGACACCGAAAGCGCAGGTCGCACTGCCAATCCTATAAACAAAATTGGAAGGAGCTTTCCGACACCGCGAAGCATTTTCTATGATTATCTGAATCGCACGGCCCAGGGAATGAAAAGTCGCCTAAACAATGTGATCTGATTTAATCCATCACTCGGTTTTACGGATTTTCAACAACTTAACTATCACAATTCACGCTTTTCATGTTTCACAACACCTTTGGCGCGCCAGGAAAAGGCGGCTTGGGAATGGCACAGAGATGCCGCCGTTAAGCAAAACATCGGAAAAAAATATCGCAACGCTCCTCCGCTGCGGCAGTGACCGCAAGGCAAAACAGATCCTAAGTTCTCTACAATTGCAAAAATACAATCAGCACTCGCGGCTCAATCATAAACGCTGAAACTTATCGATGCGCGGTTGGTGTTCTTTTCATTGGTTAAAATTCCATACCGACAATTCTCAAAGTTGCCGGCATGGGAGATACTGTATTGGAATGAACTCTTCAATTATCTCCTATATAATTATTATTGTTCTGGTGCCACTTCTTACCGGACTTTTAACAAAGTCTGCATCTAGCGAAAAAGCACGCGTCGAAGATGGTGCTCAAATTTTTGAGTATGGAAAATTCGCAAAAGGATTTGTGTGGGCCATGTGGATCATTGGCGGCCTATTTCTTTTTTTAATGGTTATTATGGCAAAGCCTGAGCACCGACTAAATAATTTTATGGGGATTTCAATAATTTATATATTAAACTTTTTTCTCCACCTAGAGTTTTTTCGTGTGCAGATAAAAGTATATCCAGGGATGATTGTAACCTCTTCACCATGGAGAAAGTCCCGTTCGATACCGTGGTCGGATGTAGTTTCATTTCACTATTCTGATGCTCTTCAGTGGTGGGTCATAAAAACAAAACATTATGGCTCAATTCGAGCGCACCAGTACCTTTCAGGGACCCAGGAATTAATCCGGTTAATGACTAATAGGGGTATTGCGAAAATTTAACCCTATTTCACGAACCAAACGTTACCCGTTTTAGGCCGGAATTAATGAACAACGAATCAGGATTTCGACATCCCTTCAGCTTCGCACGGAATCCGCTAAGTATTCGAAACGTCGCCCAGGCTGAAATCTAGGGACTTGAGTTTGGCAGTTTGAAATGGGACCTTTTCTTGTGCTTAGAAATATTTATATCTGGCAACTGCTTTTTTGTTTCATTGGGATTCAGTCAGTTGCGGCCGATAAACTCCAGGACGATTCAAAGATTCGTGAGAAACGTATCAAAGAATTTATGGATGCTCTTTGTCGTGATCAGATTGCTGGACTCCCTAGCAAATACTTTCCCGTTAAAGGTATCAAGATTGAACATGATTGCGGAAACGGAATGTTTAAAAAACTAAAACCGAATCGTTTGGATGATCTTTGTGGCCTATTTCACGGAACTGCCTCTTGGCATCCTGCTCGGGAGTCAGAGAAACTTCCGGGGAGTGTGTATCGAGTGAATTTTAATAATAACAACGTGATTATGAAGTTCAACTATGAAAATCAGACACTTCTAGAGGTCATCCATGCGCCTGGCAGCGGCGATTGTGGTTACGATTACTGAGAAGCTCCTTTTGAAACAGTCGAAATCCAAGGATTGTATCCCACACCAAAGCCTCCCAAGTTCCAGCTTTATCTAGACCAGACAAAGCCACCCGGATGCATTCTTTTTGCTTTAGCAAGCCTAGAACTGCCTCAGGTCTAAAAACCACTTCTGTTTATCCGACTGAAAAGCGTAAAGACCCACCTCTTTGGGCATTTCCACCTCGAAGCGCTCGGCAATTGCCTGGTCTAAAGTTGTTCCAATATAAGGCCTTCCAAGCCAGATCACGGACCAAACATAGTGCGTTGACAGCATCATCATATCCCAATCGCCCGTACTGTCGCCGCCAACGAAGTAAGGAACAATTCCACGCTTTTTTAAAAGCATGGCTTTGAACTCTGCCCAAATAATTCCGGGGGGTTTTAAATTCGGCGTAAGAATGCCATCAACATCTTCCAACTCGGTCGCGATCACGCGCGCCTCGTCGATTCCCAGACGATGGCCCATTTGCGAGACACTCACCTTTGGTGAACCGCTAACGATGTGCGCGTTGTGATGGTAGTCACGCGCAAGATCTGCCATGGGATGAATTTCTTTTAAAAAAGACTTTTGAAATGCGTCTTCCAGTCCGCGCAAAACATAATCTTCCGCCATGTCTTTCGGAAGTCCGGTTAACACCAGAGTCTCCCAATCGAAAACTTGTTGAAAACCTACTTCGTCGGCCAATTTGTAGCGCAGATTCTCAAAACCATGAAAGTCCAATGACGCAATGATCTCAGGTTTCCAACAGCTCGGTGTCCGCTCGGCATTTGCGAGCCCGGCCTTTAGAATGGTCCAAGCCGCTACAGTGCCGACATCGCCCTCTACCAGCGTTCCATCACAATCAAAAACCCACTGGGACTCTGCATTGGCACCCTTATGAATTTCCGTGATCGCCTGCTGAGGATCTACTTTTTGCAACTTCTTCAGTTTCAACCCAAGACTCCTTTAGTTCCTGCTTCCACAGGGTAAACCTTCCAAGCAGGAATTCTCTCGGCTTTCAAGAAGGCATCGCGCTTCTCTTGATCCTTAAAAAAAACTAGCAAAGAGCCCCCGCCTCCGGCACCACACGCCTTCCGAGCCACGGCGCCGCTCTTTTTGGCGAGCAACCAGGCTCGCTCTAAAACGGGTGCGTTCACTGCCCGCCCCAACTTTTGCCTCTCTTTCCACTCCGCGTTCAAAAGCCGAGGGAAGGAGTCCAAATTTCCCTCTCGAAAGGCTTGGCACATCTGGTGGGATATTTGATGAATTTTTTCGAGAGCTTTCCGCACGTCTTTTTTTCCTTCGTGAAAAGCCCGAAAAATTTGCCAATTGTTGAGTCCAGAGTGATGTGGCTTTCCCGTATAAATAAGCGCCGCCCGCGACGAAAAAAGTCGGGCCGTTTCCGGCGCCAAAGTTTCAATACTTCGATTTCCCGCAGAGAGATTGAAAACAAGGAGGCCGCCAAAGAGTGCGGGAACATAATCTTGGTCACCTGCGGGATGTTCGATTTCCGCCGCCTCAAGATCGCGGATGGTCTGCTGCATTTTCCAAGCATCCTTTGCCAGCGGATCATCAAAGAGCTCTGCAAAGGCTTGTCCCATCGCAACACCCAGCGTGGAAGAACCCCCAAGACCCGAGCCAGGAGGAACCTCGCTAGAGGTTAGAAGATTAAATGACGCCTGTTTATTCGGTGCTCGGGAAATAAAAAATTCCGCGACCCGACAAAGCCAGCGAAGTGGATTTTTTTTGGTGTCTTTTTTTAAAGATAATTTCAATTCTTCCAGACTGGAAAATGAAATTACTTGCTCGTAATCTTTGCTTTCAATTCGAAGCGAAAAAGTCGTGGATTCATCGATGCTAACGGTAGCTCGCGCCTTCAACTGCAAAGCCATATGTAGCAATTGAAGCTCTCCGAAATAAAGATAGAACGGCCACAAATCCACGGTTCCGCCCGCTAGATCCACCCGACAAGGCGCTTCCTTCACCACCGTTTGCATATCTCCCTATATTCAAAGACACTTTCCCCCAAATAACTATGCGGAAGCCTCACAAATTGCTGACGAGACACAGTTTGACACGTCGCATAATATTGCCTAAATAGATGATCACTTTGGGGAATTTTACATTTTCTCTTTCTACGTTATTTCTCTTTGCAGGCGCTATTTTAGGCTCCGGCTCAGCCGTTGCCAGCGGAGACTCGATTTTCCAGAAGCCATCTGAAATTTGGTCGTTAGCCCTGGAAAGAGAGGAGCTTTTTAGCTTGGAGGATTTTTTAGAGAGCCCCCTATTTCCACTCCGAGAGATCAAAAAAATTCGCGCTCTCCGTCGCTCAACCCGACATCAGCCCTCTGAAGAAGGGCTTCCCCGACTTCTCCTTTATTCCGAAGACGAAAACCTGATCCTATCTTTTAACGGCGGCATCAGCGGTTCATTTCAAGAACCGGGTGAAGTGAATAGCTCGCTGGATATTATGCTGCGAAACTCTGATGGCAAAAGCTACGATTTCTATTTTGTAGATTTTCCTTCAAATGGAAAGAGCCCCGCTGTGGAGGGACCCAATCCCGAAAAATGCATTCACTGTCATATGACCAGATCACCTATGTTGAAAGAAAAGTCTCCGCGAATTTTCAGCACCGAAGAACTTCGGCGTTTTTTCCGCAATCTTTCCGGTGATGATTCAATGCCAGACTACGCCCGTCGACGCTATCAAACCCTCATCAAGAGCCCAGCGCTTCATGATCTTTTCGGCGAATGATTCCTGAATGGTCCCCGCACCACTAAACAATCCAGCCCAGAGTTTGTTTCAAATAAATCGCGATCGCCTCACCCACCAATGCCATGATGCAGGCCGCGTAATAAATTCCTGTTGTGGATTGTGTCGAGCGCATTTGGGTCGTCCGGTAGATCATGTAGGTCAGCACATAAAGGGGCAGTAAACCCCACATCGCGCGCATGCCGTAAAGTAGCTGGGAATCGAAAGTGCTCTCGGAAAGTATGCGATAGAATCCCAGCGAGCATAAATTCACCAAGGTCAGAAGTCCCAGTCCATAGATCAAGATTTTGACGATGCGACGCAGTTCACGGATATTCATTCCTGGAACATTCAAAAACCAGTGGCCCAAGAATTGTCCCATGTAGACTGACCCCAAAAAGAGCAGGCTGGCCGCGAAGCCCACAGCACCCAGTATACCCACGCCAGAAGAAAAATAGCCAATAGAGCCCATCAACAGCAGGAAGGACAAAAGGCGCCACGGTCCACGTATTAGGTAGGTGTAAAAGAAAAGCCCCAGCCAAGACAAGAAGAGCATCAGCATCTGTCCAAGTGCACTTGGGGAATCCGAAGCCAACAACAATAATGCTGCCGAAAGAACAATTCCTGTCCCGATTCGAAAGGCGATCCGGATGAATTTTTCAGAAGTTTCCTGCCGTGAGACGAAAAAGAGGCAAAGAAAGGACCCCAGGAAGAGTCTCAGCAACAATTCAAATCCCAGAAGAGCCATGGTAACCTTTCCTTAGCAACAAAAAGAGGAGACAGCATCTTGGAAATCACTCCGGCCCTGGACCTGAGATTTTTCTTTACCGCCATCGTCGTCATAGGATCTGTGGCACTCGCTTCCAAATCCTTTTCCCGGCTTTTTCGCCTAGCGCGTTTAGCGAAGCCCGAGCCGCTAGGTGGTTCGATGGCCGAGCGCTGGGGACTGATCATGTCGATTTTCTTCGGACAGAAAAAGATGTTCAAAGATTTTTGGCCGGGACTTGCACATGCACTCATCTTTTTCGGCTTCATCATCGTCACACTTGGCAGTTCGGAGCACGTGATCGAAGGTTTCCTTCATGGATTCACCTTCGAGTTTCTCTTAGGGCCGCTCTATGGTCCGGTGATTTGGCTCCAAGACATTTTTCACATCATTGTTTTGGCGACGGTTGCCTACTTTCTCTACCGCCGACTTGTCTCCCATCCGAAACGGCTTTCCAAGGACCCCAAACATCAACGTGATGGGCTCATCGTTTTGCTCTTCACGGGTGGACACATGTTGGCGGGACTTTCGGCGTTTGTTTTTTTCGTGCTCGCCGGGGACACTCATCACGCCTTTCCTGAATGGCGTCCGGTCTCTAGCTGGATCGCGCAAACTTTATTTCCGACCGGAATGGATGTTGATCTGGCCATGAAAATCGCCTGGGTATCCTGGGGATTTCATGTAGCGACGGTCGCTGGATTTTTGATTTACATTCCCCACTCGAAACATCTCCACGTCTTTACAACAGCCCCCAACATCTTTTTAGCGAGACTAGAACCTAAAGGCGCACTCTCCACCATTAATTTCGAGGACGCCAACGCAACCAGTTTCGGCGTTGGAAAAATCACTGACTTTTCGTGGAAAGATATTTTGGACACCTATACCTGCACAGCCTGTGGCCGCTGCAATGTTTACTGTCCTACGGCCACAACCGACAAACCCTTGAAACCGATGAAGCTCATTCAAGATATGAAAGTTCACTTGCTGGATGTCGGCGATGAACTTCTGGCGGCGCGCGCAAAAGATCCGGCCGCAGCACTTGAGCCTTCAAAGCCCATGATCTCGGAAGAAACTGGCCTTTCAGAAGATACGATTTGGGCCTGCACGACTTGTCGTGCTTGTGTCGAACAGTGTCCCGTGATGATTGAACACGTCGACAAGATTATCGACATGCGCCGCCATCTTGTTTTGATGGAAGGCAAAATGCCTGCGGAACTACAAAACTCGATGAAAAACTGGGAAACGCAGAGCAATCCCTGGGGAATGCCGGCCGATAGCCGCGACGCTTGGGCACAAGAACTTAGTGTCCCGCGCCTCGCGGACAAGCCTGATGCGGAATATTTATTTTATGTGGGCTGCGCCGGTAGCTTTAATGATCGCAACAAACGCATTTCAACTGCCCTAGTGAAAATTCTTCAGGCCGCAAAAATCGATTTCGCAATTCTTGGCAAGGAAGAGCTTTGCAACGGTGAAACCGCGCGACGCGCGGGAAATGAATATCTGGCAAAAACCATGATTGATGCCAACATCGAAGTCATGAAGCGCTACTCCGTGAAGAAAATTCTCACGACCTGCCCTCACTGTTTCAACACTTTCAAAAATGATTATCCGGCCTATGGCTACATCGCCGACAAAGTGCTGCATCACACAGACTTCATCAACGAGCTAGTAAAATCGGGCCGCGTTAGCGTTGAAAAAGGCGCGCACAATGAGAGAATCGTTTTCCACGATTCTTGTTATTTGGGCCGCTACAACGACATCTACGAAGAACCGCGCCAAGCCCTTAAAGCGATATCGGGAAATGAACCCATCGAGATGCCGCGAAATCGAAGCAAAGGCTTTTGCTGTGGCGCCGGCGGAGCTCGCATGTGGATGGAAGAAACGATCGGAAAACGCATCAACGTTGAACGCGTAGCAGAAGCCTTGGAGCAGAAGCCCACAACGATCGCAGCGGGCTGTCCGTTCTGCCAAGTGATGATCGAAGACGGATTGAAAACTCATAACAAGCAAGATGAAGTCAAAGTCCGCGACGTGGCGGAAATGGTTGCGGAAAACTTAAAAGTTTAGGAAGTGCGACTCAATACTTCAGAGCTCGGAAGCTTCTATGCGTTTGTGGACCGAAGAGATATCTAGCTCGTATTTTTTTCGGTTAAATATGCCCCAGCTAAGTTTCAAATCCAAAGCAAAGATTTGCTTACGTTTCTCATCGTAACCCAAGATGAGGGCCCACATGCGGTGAGGGTTATCTTCACTTACTTCCATTTGAGCCGTGTGAATTTCTAAACGGCTCAATCCGTAGTCCTCTGCGTTTCCAACAATCAAATTCTCTACCCAAGTAGTCATTTGAAAATCCTTGAGCTTGATGGGGCGATCAAAGTCAACAATGAGATCGTTCGACAGATAGGCGCTGAAAAGGCGCTTTAAATAGGCCACTGAATTTACCGCGGCCACGATCGGCATCGCATCATAGATTTTTTCAAGACGTCCTTTGTCCGGGCTTCCCACCTGTGTCGGGCGCCAGCGAAAAGTGGCAACGCGCAAATCATCATCGGGATCGGCTCCTGCCAAACGAATCTTTGCCTGCACGATGCCACGATAGCTTCCGTTGTTGAGCCCTTTTCGCAGAGTTTCGAACAAACAATTATTTAAGCGCTTTGATTGGAAAACGGTAGCCCATTTACCTTTAACGACTTCCAGAACACGGCACTCCAAGGGATCAAAGCGCAAATCTTTCTCTGCGATACGATCAAAATCAAGAAGCTTTCGAAACGCAAAATGCAGCGGGTTCCCCTGATTTTTTTTGATCGGCTGCCAAGAGCCTGGCTCTGCCAGACTTGGAAGTGCAACAAATAGAAGTAGTGTCAGCAGACGATTCATAGACTATCCCCGAGGACTCACCACCGGAGCCGATTCCTTTAGCGAATCGTAATTGAATTTATACTTAAGCTTTTTGCTCTCACGATCGTAACTGTATTCATAGTTGCATTCCGTATCAGTCCAGACTTCCGAATATTCTCCGGGGACATTCAAAACATCCAACACAAGCTGCTGAAGCACACAGTCACCGGACAAAATTACTTTCGATGACTGAGGACCCGCGCCACTGCCGTCCAGGTTGATCGAATAGAATCGGAATTGGTTTTCCGGAATTCCCATGTAGCGAATGGAGGCTTCCATAGGGACGGCTTGCCCTTTGGATTCAAAATGAAACTTTCCCGAGAAGGCGCCGGCCTCTGTGAGATCCAGGCGACCTTTTAGAACTAAGCCCTTTGTGGAAAAGAGAAGTCGACCCTGTTCAGGCTTTTCTTTATCAAAAGGAATCTCAACTTCTTTTTGAAATGGAATGAGAATGTTGGCAGCGCCACTGCTGAGTGCGCCCAAATTTTTATTCTCGGAATCAAATTGTAGTTTCACTCGAAAGGATGGACGCCCCTGAATTGCTTTTACGACAAGATCAAGCCAAGCACTTGTGGCTTCCACTTCGGGAATTTCCGCGGCCTCTGACACTAGATCGCGATCCACTTCGACTGAGACGGCTGAAATCGTGCTTCCGATACAAAAAATAAATGCGATTATCTTTAGCGTTTTCCAATACATTAAACGGTCCTCGGCCCCTAGGGCATATGCAAAGTTTGGACCATCTATAAGGTATGGAAATCACGAATTCTACTTAAAGCTTCCTACATGCCGGGACAGATTAGGCCAGTTTAAGTCAAAAACTTCGACATCTTGGAGCTCTAAAGCCCCTCTAAGGCCTCGCGAATGGCCCGACTTTCCGGGCTATCGCCCTTTAATTCCTTTGAAAATTTTCGGGCCTCGAGCGCCAGCCGCTCGTTCCCCGATTTCTCGATGGCGACTCTTGCGGCCAAAAGAGCCTGTTTCATATCCTGGAAGCTTCTAAAGTCGGCGCCCCGAAGTCCCTCAAGGCTCAGCATCTCAGACAGAACCCCTTCGGCCTCCGTGAAACCCTTTGGCAACAACGACACGGCTGCGTTCCAACGAACCTCTCTAACTTCGTCCGTCAGAAGTTTTTTCAACGACTCCGAGAGCTGTTTGTCGGCTAAGTTTCCCTGGGACAAAAAGGCCGTAAGAATTTTTTGAAGTTCCGCATCTTCTGATTCCAGAAATTCAATAAAAATTTTCCGCGTCTCCAGTGAAATTTCTTCCCATGCACCGGTTGCCAAAACTGTTTGCGAGAAACCCCAAACGGAAAAGAAACGAAGTTCCGGATCCTTGGCGCTAAAAAATTTCTCAAACAAAGGCAAGGCGCCTGATTCACCCATTTGTCCGAGAGTCACAAGAAGGTAACGACTGACGCGCGCGTCGGCTTCGTTCTGCTCTAAGACTCTTCCAAGCGATTCCAAAACTGCACGCTTTTCATCAACACTCAGCTCATCCCACTGACCGCGGGATTTCAGCCGATGAATATTTTCGGAAACACCATAGGCTTCCTTCCAGCGTTCTCCGGAATTTACCGCGTTCTCGAGCTTTTCTAATCGTCGCGTTAAGCTAAGTTCTTCCGGATTCAACAGAGCCGTCGATAATTTCCACGTGGCAAAACCAATCAAGGCCATGATGGGAAGGATAAAAAACCAAAGCATGTGCGAGGCCGCTGGCGAGCCTGGTCTTTTGACGTCGGACATAGGCATTGTCTCAATAAAATTCATCACCTGAGTCAATGGACTAACCGCGAAGTCTTCGAGCCGTGTCTTAGTTGAGCTGAGGATCACTATGAATCGTTTTTTATTGAGCTGTGGAACGGCTGTGCTTTCCTTTACCTTTCAAGGCCTTGCGCAGGGCCAGGAAAGCCCGCGCCAAAAAATCTTGATATTTAAGGCGCATGCACCCGACCATTCTCCGCTGCATCAAAAACTTAAAAAATCGGGGCGAAAATTTCGTCGCCTGAAGCAAAGCGGACTCCTTTTAGTTCAGTCTCAAAGCCTGAGCCATGAAACTGAACTCAAGTCCGATCCCGATCTTCATTTCGTCGAAGAGGACAAGAAATGGTATCCCGCATCCTCAGGTTTTGCCCAGAATGATCCTACTCATGATTACTGGGTGAATGATTTTTTCGAAGATGAATTCAACATAAATTCCAATATCGAAACCTCAGAATCAACCATTCTGGGCATCGTTGATTCGGGACTCCAGTATCGTCACGAATTTTTTGCAAATTCACTTCTCGTCAACTCTCGCGAAGCCAATGGCCGCGCAGGAGAAGACGATGACGGAAACGGTTTCGTAGACGACATTTACGGCGCCGATGTTCTAGCAAAAAACGGACGCGTCGACTCTTATGGTGCGGACCATGGCACACACGTCGCCAGTCTTGCCAAGCTTTCTATTGATGCGGCGTCCATGGGTGGGTCTGTAAAAATTCTTCCTGTTAATTTTATGGGCGACGGCTACTACGGAACAACAACCTCCGCATTAGTGGCGATCGACTATGCCGTGGCCCGCGGAGCTAAAGTTCTCAATCTAAGTTGGGGCAATTCCGGTCCCGGTGCCTTTTCCCAGGCACTCTACGAGAGTTTTCTGGAGCTCTATCGAAAAGATATTTTACTGGTAGCGGCTGCCGGAAACGAAACAACAAACAACGACGAGACGCCCTTCTTTCCATCCTCATTTAATCTTCCGAATCTCGTCAGTGTCGCCTCGGTTACGGCGACTTATTCTCAAGCACAAACTTTTCAAGGATACTTTCTCAGTTTCTTCTCGAATTTTGGTCGCAGCTCTGTGGATGTCGCCGCTCCCGGCGATTTGGAAATTTCAGGGATGTCGATTGGTCTTCTGGGAGCCAATGGAAACAGCAATTTCGAGTACTCACCCTATCTTCGGAAGCAGGGAACTTCCATGGCCGCGCCTGTGGTCAGCGGTGTCGCGGCAGTGATGCGCGCTCTCAATCCTTCGCTCAAGGCTCACGAGGTCAAAGACATTTTGATTTCTACGAGCGACACAAGACCCGAACTTTTTGAAATGTTGAAGTCGGGCGGTTTTCTGAATCCGCAATCGGCCTACACCGTTGCCCAGGAAACTGCTGGTGGTTCACGACAGCCCAGTGTCCCCGCGAACCCCGTAAGAGCAGCAAAAGACGATGACTCGGGAAATCGTGCTCGTATCGCAGGCTGCGCTCAAATTGGAACTATCGGCGGAGGACCCCCGGAGGGCCCGTTGAGCGGGAACTCATTGATCCTTTTAAGCCTAATTTATTTTATGATGCGTCTTCTGCGTGTGGGAAATTCACTGCTGAGAAAGCGGGAAACATGTGTTTAAAGCAGCCCTGTGCTGCAAAATCTCGTTCAAGCTCTCGGCGCCTCGACAGGCATGGCGCTTCTGGGTCCTTTTCTTGTGCTGCTACTCTGTGGACTCGGCCTTCCGATTCCTGAAGATGTCATTTTAATTGCGGCCGGATTTCTTTCTGCACGTGAAGGAATTCCCATTTATGCGGTCGCCGGATTGATGTATCTCGGGATTCTACTCGGGGATTCCGTCATTTTTTTTCTTGGATCGAAAATCGGCTTTCGCCTTTTGAAAACTCGGTTTGGAAGTCGCTTTATTGGGCAGGCGGCAGTTGACCGCGCCAGTACTTATTTAGCTCGATGGGGAACTCCTCTACTTTTTGCCGCACGATTTATGCCTGGACTTCGGGCGCCCATCTATTTCACGTCTGGAGCGCTTGGATTTCGATATTTTTCATTTCTCCTAACGGACGCGCTGGCGGCCATTATCAGCGCGCCGGTTTTTGTTTGGATCGGTCATTGGGGCTACCGTCGTTTCGCCAACGATTTTGGTCAGATCGAAGCCTCCCTAGGCCAATACAAAGGATACATTGTTTCAGGGGCCCTGGTGACCGGACTTGGTCTTCTGATCGTTTTCATTTTTAAGCGACGATCGCTGCCGCAAAAAGAGCCTCATCATGAAAAAATTTAGTCGAAGTTTCTTCTTCATTGGATTTTTCCTAGCAAGTCTGAGTTTTGCCTCCTCCAAGAAGGCACCAAAGAATACAGAGACGATCGAAATCCTAAGCTACTCATCTTTCTCTGGCTCCGGATCACTGGGCGAGTGGTTGCTTGGAAAAGAAAAAGGGATCTGCTCGGGGGGAACTTGTCGCCTTAGTCACCCCCACCCCAATCGAAGCCTTTATGAAGAGCTTCGTTATCGACGTGAGCATAACATTCCACTTCCCGATATCGTCTTCGGCCTGGATTCTCTGCAGAAAAAGTGGGCAGAAGAAGCAAAAATCATCAGAGAAAATCCACTTCTCGTGGGCCGCAGTCCGCTGGTATTTCTTTTGAAATCGAGCGAATTAAAGAAGATTTCTTCGCCTCTGAGCTGGAAGGATATTCCGAAGAAATTCCCCAAAGGCATCATTATTCAAGACCCGCGCTTTTCGTCCCTGGGCCAGACTTTACTCAGCTTTACTTTGGGCCAGAAGCTTTTGACTTTGGCTGAGATCAAAGCCTTCACGAAACGCGTTTTCCCTAAATGGAGTGCGAGCTATGAGTTTTTTCTCTCAAGTTCAGCACAAGGCATTTGGACCTTCGCGACCAGCTACTCCTACCATCTCTGTGAAAATGCGAGCCCCGCCGTGGGCATTCTTCCACTGAAAGAGGCTTACCCCGAATACCAAGAATGGGCGGCCTTGATTGATCGTTCGCAGAGCATGGAACGAGAAGATTTGGCCCGCGCGGTGTTGAGATCAATGAAGGATGGCGATTTTCAAACCGAGGTGATGAAGAAAAACTGGCTGCTTCCAGGAGACCCCGCGACTCCGATCATTCCCTGTTTTCAGGCTGAGACCTTTCCGAAAACGACTGAAAGCGGCCTGCCTTCTGTCGAAGTCTTCGGGGGCTGGATCGATGGATGGAGCCTATAAATAACTCTAGTTTAAAGAACGAGGGACTTCAAATCTCGACGGCGATTGCCCTCTTCGTCTTCGTTTTGTTTTTTGCGATTCCTGCCTTAGCAGCACTTTTAATGATGACCTTCGCGGAAGGCGGCAATCAGGGCTCGCTATCCCCGACCTTCTGGCGTCTTATTCTCCAGAGTTACGGTTGGGGATTTTTGCAGGCGTTTTTGTCGGCAACGCTGTCTTTGACCTTAGCGATTCTGGGCGCCAGCTACCTGGCTTTTCGAAGTCAAGCGATGCACCCTCGCCTACTCCAAACACTTCGTGCCTGCGGTTATTTGGTTTTCTCTCTTCCTTCCAGCGCGCTGGCCTTGGCGATTTTGTCGATTCTTCCCAGCGATCTTCCTGGCTGGGCGCAACAGGGAATGCTTCCCGTTGTCTTTGCCCATGTTTTTTGGAATTTGCTTTTACTTCTCAGTATTTTTTATGAAAAACTTTGTGCCTGGCGCAGAGGCGAAGGCACCCGACTTATCGAAAGCGCCCGTGCTCTGGGAGCCCGCCCAACAGAAATTTTCTTTAAGCTACAAATTCCCGCACTGCTGCCTGAGATTAAGTTTTGGTTTTCCGCAATTTTTCTTTGGGCGCTTTATTCTTTCGGTACTGTCTTAATTTTGGGAGGAGGTCCGGGCGCGGCAACACCCGAAGTGCTTTCCTTTTATCATCTCTTTAGCCTTTATGATCCCACTCGCCTCTTGGTGCTTTTACCTGTCCAGCTCTGCGTAAACCTTTGTTTCATTTGGGCATTCAAACGCCATCTAAAGATTCGCGAAGCCACTTTATCAACTGAAAGTGATTCAATTGGCGCCCTCATGCCCTCAAGTGCAGACAATATTTTTCGGAAGCTTTGCCCCACGATGATTTTTCCACTGATGGCCTTGTTGATTCTTTTCTACTTGGCAGCCACTCTTTTGTGGCAACTCAGCTCGGAGAACCCCATCGCCTTGATTCAGGATGCGGCGCCATTTTTATTTCGCTCTCTCTTATTGGGACTGCTAGTTGCGGGAATGGGATTTTTTTTGCTTTTTCTCAGCGTCACGGCTGGAGCCCGGCTTCATTCAATACTTTTTCTTGCGCTTAGCTTTTCCCCCGCCGTAATTGCCATAGTTTGGTCCCAAAATTTTGCGATTTATGCATGGCAATGGCCACTGCCATTTCGGATTTTCCTCACGGCGCTCCTGACTGCGCTAAGCCAATGGCCGCTCTTTGATTTGTGGATCAGCTTGCGTGCCGAACAGAGTCCTCGTTACGTTTTGGAATCGGCTGCTAGCCTTGGTGCAAGCAAACGCCAACGCATTCTTTGGCTCCGCTGGCGAAGCCATCGGGGCCTCTTGATCAAGTGTCTCTTTCTTTTTTATCTATTCGCTATGGGGGATTTACTTTTTCCGGCCCTCTTTCTCCAAGACTGGAAAACACTTGCTGTTTGGGCTCAGGAACGCGCGGCTCAGTATCAATTCGGCGGGCCACGCATCTTTCTTTTAGTGGTCTGGGCTTCCCTCTTGCTCGGCCTCTTCCTGCAGACTACGAATTCAAAGGTTAAACGACATGTTGGAGTTTAAAGACTTTCGTTTTTTAGTGGAAAATCGTGGACCCGTAGTGGTGAACGGCCAAGTCCCCGCAAATCGCATCTTTTGCCTTCTTGGCGAATCGGGAATTGGAAAAAGCACTTTTTTACGTGCGATTGCCGGATTTCACCCTCTTGTTGGGGGAGAATGCTATTTAAATGGACGTAGTTTAGTCGAAAGCAGCCCCGAGTTACGCCGCACCGGATTTCTTTTCCAGTCACAGCAGCTCTTTCCGGGCATGAACGTTCTTGAGAATCTCCTTTTTCCGCTTCGCATTCGCCACCCGGAATGGAGTGTAGACCTAAGGCAACAAAAGGCTCGCGAGATTCTAAAGCGTGCGCGCCTGGATCATCTTGCTCTTCAAGATGTTCAAAGTCTAAGTGGGGGTGAATCTCAGCGCATTGCTTTTTGCCGGGCACTACTTTCGGAGCCTGAATATTTTTTACTTGATGAGCCCTTTTCCGCGCTGGATCCTGTCAATCGACAGGACTTCCGAAGTTGGCTCAAGGAGGAGTTGAGCTTGCATCAGCGACCTACAATTGTTGTAAGCCATGATTCGGGCGATATTTTGGATTTGGGCGGACACAGCTACACATGGCCCCTGGGCGTGACGGGAATTGAGACACGCCTTGAATGGAAAATCGACTGAGCCATCCTGCTTGCCAAGCAGAGAAAGCGCGATTCTAATGGGTGAATGTCGCCTTCTGTAATTTTTCGAAGCCGCAATCTTGGGCTTTTTAGCTCGATTCTGATTATTGCCTGCTCGGGACAAAATCCTGCTGCGAATACATCGCGCACTCCACCACCGGGGGCAGATCGATTGCCCCAGGTTTATGTGGCCTGGGATTCTTCCTCGAAGGATCTCGCACTTCCCTGGGCTCCGCCTTCTGCAACGGATTTTGAAGAAGGCTTTGGCGCGCGCGTGGAGGTCTATTCTGAAGCTGGACTTCCAAATCTTGAAAATCGCCTTAGGGATTGGAATAGCCGTCCTTATGATTTCATTTTGGTAGGGCCGTCCCGGGATCTCTTGCCCAAAATAGCAGCCCTTAAACTTCCGCGCTCGGATGCAAATGGCCCACGCATTTTCCTCTCGTCGGGCCAGTCCGGCACGTCGCCCCCTGCCGATTGGGCTTTAGCCTCTCTTAAAGAAGCTCCGCTTTTGATACTTTTGGATAAAATTTGCAAAGGAGCTGGTGCCACCCATCAAGGCTGCAGTTTCAGTGCGGCCGCTCTTAAAAAAAAGTCGGTAGAAAAATTACCGAAGGGTAGTCTCCGGGTGCAGTTTTCAGCACGTAAATCCGAGCCCGCAGGTAATGCGAACGCTGATGTCGCTCTTCACATTGCCTGGGAGTCGGTCTTCCGGGAATTTCGTTCCAGAAATTTTACTGCGGCAAAGGACTTGGGATTTTCTGACGGCTTTATCAAACTGGATCTCTCACCAAAACTGCCGGCAGATCTGGCGGACGTCATCAAACTAGCAAGCATCGAGCTCTTAGGAGCTCAACTCTGAAACAATGGCTACAAAAAACGTGGTCTTCGTTCACGGCTTTATGGGTAGCGCACTGAATTGGGGCCCGGTTCTAACAGCTCTTCGAAAGTCCCCCTTAAAGGAGCAGTGGGCGTTTCATCCGATTGACCTTCTGGGCCACGGGGGACGACGTCAGAGCCCGCTAGGTTCCTATGAAGTTCTGAGCCTCAATCTGATGACTGAAGATCTCCGTCTTCAGACAGAGTCCCTGCAACCCTTTTTAGCGGTGGGACATTCCTTTGGTTTGCGACCGCTACTTCGCCTGAGCGAGCTTTATCCAGAGGCCCTTCACGGACTGATCGTCGAAGATTCCTCTCCACAGGTTGATCGAAAGAACTTTGAATTTTTGATGGGAATACTCAACAACACGCCGCGAAAATTCCATTCGCGAGCCGAAGCGAACTCATATTTTTCCTCTCAGTTCCCTGGAAAAATCGGCGCCTTTCTCTTATCCAATATTCGCCAAAACCCCTCCGATCCAAACGAATTCGGATGGCGCTTTGATCTCGCCGGGCTCAGGAATGTTTTGCAAGATGCCTTTGAAAATCCGCAGTGGGCGGCCTGGGAAAAAATTCAAAAACGGGTAGCCATTATTCGCGGTGAAAGGTCTGATTTTTTGACCAAGGAAAGGCTTCAGGAGATGCTGGCCCGCAGACCACTGGCGACTGAAATTCATGAGGTTGGCGAAGCTGGGCATTGGATTCATTCTGATAAGCCTGACGAGTTTGTGAATATTTTGATAAATTTAATTAGTTCATGGGATGCTGGGATCTAGTGGTCGGAGTGGCCGGAGAATCACCCATCTCCAGAATGTCCATATTGACCGTAATTTCCCGCTCGGTCAGCCTATTCTTTCGACGCGCTCGCACAAAGAAATAGCCCGCAACCAATAAGACCATTGCAATCAGTGCCAGTATGATCTCGGAAAGCGTCGAAGTACTCAGTTTCAACCAGGATGGGAATAAAGAATTGGGCATGGTGAGATTCTCAACGGAGGCCTGTATGGCCAAATTATCCACTGCCTGCTGATCAACTTGGGTATTAAGATCCTCTCCGCCATCTGCAAAGGGTTCTGAGGGCGGAGTTTGAACAGTTCCTGCAATCTGAGCATTTTGAGTGGCCTCTCGAGCCTTATCAAGGAATGCTTGAAGTATCGCTTGAGTGTTTAACTCGCGGGGCATTACTTGAAGTTCTTGCCCAATCTCGATGCGATCAGGATTCGGCACCAAATCGCGATTGATGATGGCGATTTCAACCCAGCTTTCGACATGGCCATATCGCTCGCCGGCAATCTTTGAAAGCCAGTCTCCGGACTGAACTGTATGACGTTGAAGTGGAATTTGAAAGTCTGCGGCAAAATGCTGCATCTTCTCTTCGTCCAGATATCGAAAGGGCGATCTATAATAGACTACCGAACCTGGAGCCAAAGCAATGTCACGATTCCAGCTGGCCAGTATCTGCCCCCGATCATCTCGACCATATATTAGTTTAGAAAGAGATTCCCAGCTCTCGCCGCCCCGAACAAAGTAATAGGCGTTGATGATGTCATTGCCATGTCGGAATGGTTTCGGCTCGATCTTTGGAAGGCGGGCACCTTTGTAACTTGCGATCTCTACTCCATCGCCCAAAACCCTGCTCTTTTTTACAGACTCACTGGAGAGGACAATCTCTTCGTTAGTTAATACGGGTCCCTCGTCTGTGTAGGCCTGCAAGTCCGAAGATTCTACGTCCATCGACAAATCATCGGAGGGAGTCGAGCTGCAGGAAACAAACGACAGGGCCGCAAAGACCCAGAAGCTTCCTTTCGCTAGACAATTGAACTCGCGCATTAGCCTACACTTCTCCCTACCTATAGTTTCGGCGCCTCAGGGCCCGGCCACAATGAATGACAAATAATCTCTAAACGCAGCGGGCCAGAAACTGGCTGGCTGCCAAATGATATTGGATCCCCGGACCTGGCGCTGCCCCCAGCGAGCCCCTATCCTTATAAATGATGACAAGTCTTGGTCTTGAACGCCTATTGGCTGACAAAAAATTGACGTCTCGACTCAAAAAAAAGCGCCTCGCACTGCTGGGACATCCGGCGTCGTTGAACCGTGATCTACTTCATAGCCTTCGAGCCCTTCAAAAAATTTCTGGCCTAAACTTCACCTGCGCCTTTGGGCCACAGCACGGCATGTTGGGCGACAAACAAGACAACATGATCGAAAGCGATGACTACCGAGACCCGGAACTTGGAATCCCGGTCTACAGCCTCTATTCCACAAGTCGGCGGCCAACAGATTCCATGATGCAGAATTTCGATACCGTCCTTATTGATCTGCAAGACGTAGGCTGTCGGATTTACACTTACCTCACCACGCTTCGCTACATGTTAGAGGCGGCAGCAAAACATAAAAAAGAAGTTTGGGTTCTGGATCGCCCCAATCCTATCGGTCGACCTGTCGAGGGATTTGCTTGCGATTTAAACGCCTTCGAAAGTTTTGTGGGCGCATCGACTCTTCCAATGCGACATGGTTTGACGATGGGTGAACTTGCCCTCTGGCTTTGCGCGGAATTTAAACTGAAGGTCGAGCTCCGCGTGATTCCTATGAAAAATTATTCGCCGAACGCTTCTCCCGATTTTGGCTGGCCATTGAAAAAACTCGCCTGGATAAACCCCAGCCCCAACGTTCCAACACTCGACACAGCCCGATGTTATCCCGGCACGGTTCTCCTGGAGGGGACAATGCTTTCCGAAGGTCGTGGCACAACTCGCCCGCTACAAATTTTCGGTGCGCCAAAAATGCAGAGCGAGGCGCTTATCACTTTAATGGAAAAACGCGCGCCCCAGTGGCTCAAAGGTTGTCGCCTTCGCCCTTGTTTTTTCGAGCCCACTTTTCATAAATATAAGGGTGAGCTTTGTTCGGGTGTGCAAATTCACGTCGACCCGATTTTCTATCGCCACAAAGACTTCAAGCCCTACCGCTTGATGCTCCTTCTATTTAAGTGTTTCCGTGAGCTTCATCCGGATTTTGATTTATGGAGAAAACCTCCCTACGAATATGAAACAGAGCGGCTACCCATTGATTTGTTAAATGGAACGCCCTTCGCGCGAAACTGGGTCGATGATCCCGCCGCTCGTCCCGGCGACCTAGAAAAGGCGCTCTTGCGGGACGAAAAAGAATGGCTTGCTAAGCGTCGACCTCATTTGCTTTATTCCTGAGGGTGGGCGCCGCCTCAATTCCTCCAGTTCGCATCATGAAGTTCGGCGGCAGCAGTGTCGCAACGCCCGAGCTCATAAAAAAAGTCGCCTTGATCATTAAAAAACAGCGCAGCGAAATTCCGAATCTGGTCGTCGTTGTCAGCGCGATGGGAAAAAGTACGGATCAACTTTTGAAACTTGCCAGCGAAGTTTCACCACAATCCTCTCGCTATCGCCGCGAAATCGATATGCTCCTAACGACAGGCGAACGAATTAGCATGGCATTACTTTCTATGGCGCTCGAAGATTTGGACCTGCCCTCGATTTCATTTACAGGTTCCCAAAGCGGGATCATCACAAGTTCCGAACATGGCGAGGCCCGCATTTTGGAAATTCGCCCGCAAAGAATTCGCGAGGCATTAGCGTCGAAAAAAATTGTCATCGTCGCGGGCTTTCAGGGCGTGAGCCGGGAAAAAGAAGTCACAACCTTGGGGCGCGGCGGAAGCGACACCAGTGCCGTTGCCCTGGGTGTGGCGCTCGATGCCGACCAAGTGGACATCTACACCGATGTTGATGGTTTTTATTCCGCGGATCCTCGAAAAATTCCCGGCGCCCATCGCCAGGAAAAACTAGGCCTGCGAGAGGCTTATTTATCCGCCGCGCGCGGCGCACGCGTTCTCCATTCTCGCTGTCTCGAAATCGCCTTTCGCCACAAGACACGCATCCGCGTACTTTCAACCTTCAATCCAGAAAACGGAGGAAGCACCATCGTGGAAAATACGGAAACCGCAATCGAAGGCCCAAAAATCGTTCAAATCACCCGACAAGATTCTCTTATCTTGTTGAAATTGAATTCAGAAACTCTCAGCGCAGACAGGGCATCTTTTCGCAGCGATTATCTCGACAGAAAAAGCAGCGGGGATCGCACTGAGATCCTGCTGAGTGCTTCACAGTGGACTCGATGGAAAGAACGTTTATCAAAAGAATTGTTAAAAGCCGCCGAGGCAGCAAAAATTCTTGCCTCCCGCCTTTCATTGATCGGCTCAGGCCTTGATTCCGCCGACGAGGTGCTTGCAAGAATAGACTCTCTTTTTGAACAACATGGCGTGCGGCGAATCTCCGAACATCGCTCGGATTTCCTCATAGAATCCGTTGTCGTGGAAAGTCCAGGACTTGACGCCCTCTTACAAGCCCTCCACCAAGAATTTATTGAGAAAAACTGAGTCTACCCGTAGCCTATAGCTCATGAAGAATTACCACGATCTTCTCCAAAGAATCCTGATTGATGGCGCCGAAAAATCTGATCGCACAGGAACCGGGACGCTGAGTGTCTTCGGTCATCAGATGCGTTTTGATCTCCGCGAAAGTTTTCCTCTTCTGACGACGAAAAAAGTTCACTTGAAATCGATCATTCACGAACTGCTGTGGTTTTTGAAAGGCGAAACAAACATTGCCTATTTAAAGGAAAATGGTGTTTCCATCTGGGACGAGTGGGCCGATGAAAACGGAGAATTAGGCCCGGTTTATGGGAAACAGTGGCGATCGTGGACCGGTGCCGATGGTCAAACTCATGACCAGATCGCGAAAGTTGTTCAACAAATTAAAGAGAATCCCGATTCACGCCGCATGATTGTCAGTGCGTGGAACGTCGGTGAAATCGAAAAAATGGCCCTCCCTCCCTGTCACGCTTTTTTCCAATTTTACGTGGCAAATGGATCTCTTTCCTGTCAGCTCTATCAACGGAGCGCGGATGTTTTTCTGGGCGTTCCCTTCAACATCGCAAGCTACGCGCTGCTCACTTTGATGATTGCCCAAGTTACCGGCCTAGCTCCGGGAGAGTTTGTTCACACTCTGGGCGACGCGCATCTTTATATGAATCATATGGAACAAGTTCGCCTGCAACTGTCCCGCGAACTAAGACCGCTACCGAAGATGCTTCTCAATGCGTCGGTCAAAGATCTGGCTGACTTTAAATACGAAGACTTTAGTTTGGTCGGCTACGATCCCCACCCGGGAATACGCGCCCCGGTCGCGATTTAGGAGGCGGGTTTGTCATCCGCCCAGCCTTTGCTTTCCGCCATCGTTGCCATGACTCGAAGCGGGGTTATTGGGCAAAACAACGCACTACCCTGGCGCCTTCCAAAGGATCTTCAATATTTTAAAGAATGCACCATGGGTGCCCCGATCATTATGGGTCGGAAAACTTTTGATTCGCTCAAACGCCCTCTTCCCGGCCGTAAAAACATCGTCATAAGTCGAAACCCAACAGCAGTATTGGCACCCGCTATCGGGGTCTCTTCGTTGGAAGCTGCAATTGTGGAGGCAAAAAAAGCTCAAGTGGCAGAGATCTTTGTCATCGGGGGGGGACAGATTTTTAGCGAATCTCTCCCGCTCCTCGATCGCCTCTATATTACTTGGATTGAGCACCCCTACCCCGGCGACATCCACTTCCCTGATCTTAAACTGTTGAAATTCGAAGAGATTTCACGCTTCGGTCGTCGAGTGCCAGAGCCGCATCATTATTCGACATACGAGCGGCGTCCAAAGCCAAATCTAGCTAAAATCACCAGCTAAAGTCGGCTCCCTGCCTCTCCGATAAGAAGATCATGGGATTTGTAGGTCTAATCATACTCTTTGCGTGTGTGTTCGGTGGATTCATGATGGCCGCCAATTGGGACTTCGGTTTCTTTGGCGTCTTCTTACATCCTGGTGAATACGTCGTCATCATCGGCGCAGCACTTGCTGCAATCATCATCGCCACGCCAACGAAATATTTGAAAGCAATCTTCACCTACGGAGTGAAAGCGCTTTTCATCAAAGATCCGGGCAAAAAAGAATTTATGGAAGCCTTGCAGCTTCTCTATGAACTTTTTCAAGCCCAAAAGAAAGACGGCGTTCAAGCCATCGAAGGTCACATTGAAGAGCCCGAGAATTCGGCAATTTTTCAAAAATATCCCGGCGTACTCCACAATCATCATGCAGTTGAATTCATCTCCGATTCAATGCGCACATTTATTTCTGGCGGTCCCTCGCCCTATGACATGGACGACCTTCTAGTGCTGGATATGGAAGTCATGCACCAAGAAGAACATTTTATTCCTTCGCAAATTCAAAACTCTGCGGACGCCTTTCCTGCTATCGGGATCGTTGCCGCCGTACTCGGGGTTATCATCACCATGGGTAGTATTGCTGCCGGACCGGAAGTGGTGGGCGCGAAAGTTGCGGCCGCTCTGGTCGGTACATTTCTGGGTATCTTCGTCGGCTACGGAATTGTGGGACCCATCGCGAAACGTTTGGAATATCACTTTGCTGCAGAAGGCGTTCTTTTCAACCTTTTGAAGGCTGGAATTCTTGCCAACTGCCGAGGTCTACCACCCCAAGTATCTATTGAATTTGCTCGTCGAGCGATTTCACCTTCAGAGCGTCCGACCTTCAAGGAACTCGAAGAAATCTTGAAAAATGCTGCTGCTGGCGGCGCCGCGAAAGCTGCTTAAGGAATAATAAATGGCTGAAGAACAGGCCCCGATCATTATCAAGAAGATCAAGAAAGGTGGCCACGGCCATCATGGCGGAGCTTGGAAAGTTGCCTACGCCGACTTCGTTACAGCAATGATGGCCTTCTTTCTAGTGATGTGGATTGTGGGCATGAGCCAGGAACAAAAAGAAGGTATTCAAAAGTACTTTAATGATCCCATTTCCTTTCTCTCTGGTGCGATGCAAATCAATACGGGCATCATGCAAAGCACCCAAGGAAATCAGAACATCAATGCCTCCCAAAAGGGTGGCGTCGTTCAAAGTTCAAAATCTGGAGGACTCACACGCCTTCATTTGCTTGCTCAACAGATCGAAAGCGGAATGATCCCCTTTAAATCAGAGATATTCGATTTCAAAGTTTTCCCCGATCGCATTCAGTTTGCGATCACGGCCCAAGCTCTCTTTGCTCCAGGTTCGACACTGATTCGCCCTGAGGCCGAGCCTCTTTTAAATCGAATTGCTTCGGTTTTGAAAAAATCTGACGCCTGGATCATGATCGAAGCTCACACCGATGATCTTCCGTCTGAATCTTATGCCCATGAAACGAACTGGGAGCTCAGCTCGACACGCGCCTCGAAAGTTGTGCGCTACTTCGTCGACGGACATTATTTCGACCCTGCAAAACTCACCGCTATGGGCGCTGCGGAATTTCAACCCATCGCCGACAACGCAACCCCCGAAGGCCGCGCAAAGAATCGTCGCATTGATTTGTATATAATTCCCGCTACGAACTCACGCTTTGGATTTCGTGGCACCGCCAGCGAATCTCCGGAATGAACAGGGAGTCCACTCCCCAATTAACGTCTTTCACTTTCGTGACGAAGCTCCCACCGCAAGAGTTTTTGATTTCTAAAATCTAATACCACTGACTTCACGTCATCCCGAACGGTTGCATTCTGAATGCTGATCCCGAGCTGAGCGGCGCCCAAATCTTCTCCTGCTTTGACACGGAATTTCGTTATGCAACGCTGAGGTCCGGGCGCATTGCCTTCACAGGAAAGCATGCGTCCACCAAGCCAATCCTCGATCTCCTGTCTTTTACTCCCCACATTTAGACGACCATAGAACTTTGTCAGAGCTTCCTGCTCACGCTCGTCGGCCGGATCAGGGCGTGTCGAGTGGCTCTGGCAGTTCTGCAGCCAGAAAACTAAAAGGATGGTGGAGAGGACCTGGCCTGCTTTGCAGTTCATCTATTTCAATGAATTAGGCTGCAAGCAGCTTCTTCATCAAGAATTAACACTAAACCTTGGCGCAGTGTGTTACATCTAAATGGACCCGTAGTATGTGAGCGAGTGGTTGAACGTTTATTGAGGAGTACGTCGTAATGAGTCACTCAGCTCTCGAACAATGCCAGGAGTGGCATGTCTACAATTCCCAGACGCAAGAACAACTTGGCCCTCTAAGCACCAGTGAAATTCGAGAGTATCTTCTCAAACTCGATTCCCTGACCCAAAATAATTCTTTAGTTTGGTGTCCCTTCTGGAAGGACTGGCGCCGAGGCTCCGAAGCTCTGATGAGTCTTGGAAACTTTCCGCTACCCACTCTGAAAACTCCACCCCCACTCGATCCGAGAAAAATTCTTGGCACTGGCCCCATTTACCCGGTCGAAAGAAAATTCCCGCGCATCGAAGGAACTTTAAACGTCACTCTGCTTTCAAAGGGCCGTTGTTTTCGCACGAAGACATCAACACTTTCTATGGGAGGGATGGGATTCGTCGCCACCGTTCCCTCTGATCTCTTTCTGCCTAGTTGTAAAGCTGTGTTGTCGAGTGCAGCAGCCTCGCATGGAATTGTGGCTTCGCTTCAAACCGTTGCAAGTAGGGGGCCCGAGGCTCCGATCAAGTGCGTTCGCTTTGAGGAGCTGCGCGGATCTGCATTGACGACCTATATCGACTGGCTGAAAACTTTCGGAAAAGAATTGCAACTGGCCGGCTAAGGCCAGTTGCTTCTCTTAGAAACTGCGTTCGGCAAATTCACCTGCCTTGACGAATCGCGCGCATGAGATCGGATTTTTTCATGCGGCTGCGATTCTTTACATCCAAGTCTCGTGCCATTTCTATCAACTCATCGCGACTGTGTTCATCAAGATCTCCGCTTTGATTGCGCGCCTCAGATTCGGAAGCGCGCCCCATTGTCGGTTGGTCCTGACGTCCCGCGCGGACCCCGGACATAGACCGACTTGCACCTTTTTCTTGCATTGATTTTGCTTCAACTTTTTTCTTGGCCGATTTAGCTCTAGACGAAGAGTTTTTTCGGCTTTTATTTTTTCCGCGGCTTCCTTTTGATGAATTTTTGTTCGAGCTTTTTCTCATAAGAATTAATCCTCTCCAAATATTGATATATGCCCTGAGCCCCATCATTCGGAGTCTCCACGCGGCACTATTAACGTTAGGCACCAAGATATTTGGCCTCAACTCCATTTTTGCGAAAAAATTACTACAATGTGCTCTGCTAAGTTTTTTATATAAATAAATTTAGTTACTGCACTTAGTTCAAGGGCAATTCTGTCTCGCATTTCATTTGGAGTAGCTGAGAAGCCGTTGTTAAATCCAAAAAAGTAGAAAAACCAAAAGAGGAATTTTTATACCGACTTTGCACAAACCATTCAGTCACCAAGGAGGTGCTTTAATGAATTCACTGTTTAAATTATTTTTCCTGCTCTTAGTAATCACAATGACCTCTCCTGCAAATGCTCAGAATCGCCGCGATCCCGTACCCACCGCTCCCACTCTTGACGTTCCCGAAAGCGGAATCGTTTCGCAGGCTGGCGCCGGAAATGACATCGGCTACGCGCGCGCCGGAGTGCTTGAACTAGGCGGATCAGCCAGCTTCACCCGAGCACGCGGATTAACCGAGTTTGGATTTGCTCCGTCTCTGGGATATTTCTTCATGGACAATTGGGAGGCCTCAACTTCTCTCAACTGGACCTACGTGAAAGCTGATGGCGATGGAAATCACGTTCTCATGCTACTGGTAGAACCCAGTTTCCATTATCCGACTTCAAATCAAGATTTCATTTTCATGGGGCTAGGATTGGGACTTGCCTACCAAAGCGCAGGAGATGGTTCGGGCGGCTTCGCTTTTGCTCCCCGAGTGGGATACAAGCGCCTGGTCGGCCGCTCCGGAGTTCTGACCGCGGATTTACGTGTTGTCTATTCGACCGCCGACGTTGTTCAAACCCCGCGCGGCACAGCTCTGACTGTTGACGGTGCAGCAACATTGGGCCTGGGCTTTGCTGTCATGTGGTAACAAAAACTTCAATTCAAAGAATCATTAACCAGAGGAGAATCCGAACATGAATATGATCAACAAAAACAGAACGTGGACTAAGGTGGGCCCCAGCCTCTCTGCGCTATTGGCTCTTGCCGTAGTTGCAGGTTGTGGCAAAGAAACTTCAAGCAAAAAGAAAGCCACTCCGACCACTCAAACACAAACTTCCGCCGAAAGCCAAAAGGCAACTAAAGCCACGAACGCGCAACAAAGTGCATCATCCCCAGATAGCACTGCGAAAAATCAACAAGCTGCGGCTCAAGACAGCGCGACAAATAATCAACAAGCAGCTCCCACACAAAATAACGCGACCAAGAATCAACAGGCCGCTCCAGCGAAAGATGGCGCGACCAATGCTCAGCAAAGCGAATTGGCAAAAGATCTAAAGTCTGGCGCCCAAGAAGTGTCTGCAGCAGCAAAAAACGTCGCTCAGGCGACCGAGAAAAAGGTCGAAGAATTTCGTGTGCAGGTTGAAGAGCGAACTGATGGAAGCTGGACAAAGGCCAGTCCCATAGACGTCAAAATGGGGCCAACGCCTGATACACGTCAGGATTTGAATACCTACGCCGAACGCGTACGCCAACTTCGAACTCAGGCAGGTCCCGAGACGGTCGAATCGCTCAATAAGCTTCGCGCGGAAATATTGAAAGATCCTGCCAAATTCGGCAACCCCGCATGGGCGCAAAACGAAAGCTCACGGAAAATGATTGCGGAAGCCTCTTCAGCTCCCGAACCCATTCTCCAACGGAATAGTTTTTTCTTTTCTGCGATAGCAACTGAAGCGATTCCGCAAGAGGTCAAAGCTAAAGTCGAAGCCGCTCGCTCGACCAAAGGTCCGGCCGCCATACGCGAGGAGGATCGCGTCTTGGTCTTAAAGGATCTAAACGCACTGGTTGCAGCATCGGCTAATCGCGAAGCGCTGGAAAAATCGCGCAAAGACCTAACTTCGCGAGTATTTTCGCTCATGAACGAAAACGAAGAAACGGTTCGAAACTATGCTCAACTTGCAGAACCCAGCGTAAGAGGTGAGGAGTTTTTACGGGCCGACATTGCACGCTTTCAAGAAGAGCTTCAAAGTAGCCGAAGTATTTTGACCTCCCTTAAACGCGCAGGAAAAGGTCAGGAAACAGCAGCCATCGAGAAGTCAATAACTCAACTAGAGCAGCAGTTGGACGAAGCGAAATCTCGCCTGAGCGATACGCAGACCCAAATGACGTCACAAAAAAGCGTCATTCAGTCGCACCAACAGTACCAAGATAAACTGATTGGAATTCAGGCAAGTAGCAAAAATATAGAGGCATGTTTGGAAGCCACACAGAAGCGCGATGAGGCAATCGCTGGACTTGCAGATGCGTCGATGGGAAAGGACCTAGCACTATTGGGCGAGGCCTATGATCAGGCCGTCCGCACCTATATGCTAAGCCATCTCATTTCGAATCCTCAAAATTTTTCAAACACTGTGCGGACTCCGTCAGCGGGAGAAACCTCGACTCCTCAACCGAAAGCTCCCTAGTTTTTGATTAGCTCTCGCAATGCTTCACAGCTCAAGACCTCGCGCTAGACACCCATCTAGCGCGAGGTTCTTCATTTGAACCGCTTAGTTTGACTCAATATCTTTCAGTGAAGCTCGACGCAGCTCTGGGAATTTCACGCAAAAAACTAAAACAACCAGGAGGGTCAGCGCTCCACCTAATGCGGCGGCATAAACGGCGCCGAAAAGTTTAGCGGTAATACCGGACTCGAATGCCCCCAGCTCATTAGAGGAATTAATAAAGATGCTGTTCAATGCTGAAACGCGTCCTTTAATGGAATCCGGCGTTAGCAACTGCAGCAATGTGCCACGGATGATCACAGAAACAGAATCAAAAAGCCCCGTCATAAAAAGCGCAATGAAGGACAAAATGAAATGATTGGAGAATGCAAAGATCAATGTGCTGACTCCGAATCCGGCTACACAAGTCATGAGCCAAGCTCCCGTGTTTTTAGCTGGCGGGCGTCGAAGCACCACGAGCGCCATGAGCATTGATCCCATTGCTGGAGCTGCACGCAAAAATCCCAAGCCCGTTGATCCGACCCCCAGACGTTCCGCGAAAATCGGCAGGAGTGCCACCGCACCCCCAAAAAGCACCGCCAACATATCCAGCAAAACAGCTCCAAATAGCCGTGGATCGCCCCGAAGGAATCTCCAGGCGCGACGTGTCCCCTCGAAAAAGGGCTCCGGCTGAAAGCCCGCCGCCTGTGCAGGAAGCGTCGACCGAATCCCCATCGCAAGCATCAGAGAAATGATGTGGAAAAAAATACTGATGGAAAATGCAGAGACGGCTCCCCCAAGGGAATAAGCAAATCCACCAAGCGCAGGCCCGACTACAATCGCCATTTGCCACGCACTAGTGATCCAAGCACTCGCTTTTACCATGCGCGAGCGCGGAACCAATTCACCCGTCAGGGCCACTCCGGCTGGAGATAAAAAGGCACGCGCCAGCCCAGACAGCCCCATCAAGCCAAGCACAAAAGCGATGGTCGAAGATTTTGAAAGAGCGCCAGAACTTTCACCGCTAGCAACTAAAAGCAAACCCAAAGGCACAAGCGCCGAGACGGCGATCGCGTTGCGATAAAGCAAGTGCCTAGCCTTTCGATCAACGATCGTTCCGGCCCAAGTCGCCAAAATTAGCGCCGGAATAAATTCGCAAAGGCCAATCAGTCCCAGGTAAAGAGCGTCTTTTGTTAGCTCATAAATATACCAAGCAACCGCAACAGCCTGACCCTGCAAACCCAAAGTGATGACCGCTCGGGCCGCGACCAATGCGCCAAAACTGCGATCCGACTGGTTTTTTGTCACGCCTAGTCCTTAGCCTGAAGACTCAAGAGAGTCGCGTCCCATTTGGAACAGGACGATCGGGGGATAGAAGTACCACACCGCCATCATCGGGAAGCAAAAAGCCTGTCACTAAAATCTCGGAAACTAAGGGTCCAATTTGTTTCGGTGGAAAATTACAGACACAAAGCACCTGCCGCCCCACCAGCTCGGAGGGTTTATAAAGTTTTGTAATTTGCGCACTCGATTTACGAATTCCCAGCTCGCCCAAATCCACCCACAATTTAAAAGCCGGCCGGCGCGCCTCGGGAAAATCCTCAACCCGTGTGATTGTCCCCACCCGAAGCTCCACCCGCTCAAAATCTTTCCAAGTCAGATCATTCATGAAAAGAATCGTAGTTTTTAAGAAAGCTTTTGACGAGTCCTCTGGCAATTAAGTGCTGCCCTCTCTACTTTTTTAGGAATCTGCTTAGTACTTCAACAATCAGGATGATTTGACTCCGACAGATCACCGCTTCTGCATCACTTAAGATTTTTCTCCCTCTAAGAATCTCGATCAGAGGAAGGCAGTCCAATGCCGATTTCCGCGCAATCCAAAAAAAATCCGTTCGAGCATCCTGCGGCCCATTGGCCTCGGCGATCGCCAACGGCACAACAAGGCTTCTCCGCAAAAGCTCCTCCCCCAGATTTCCGCCAATAGTCGCAGGATAAGTATTTAATAAACCGTCCACCTGCTCCACCCATTTCAAAGCCCGCCAATAAACTTCCATTCCTTCAAAAGCAAATTCCATCAGCCGGCCAGAGCAATTAGCGGGCCAAGTCTGATCACTTCTCGAAATCTCTAAATCTTTTCAAAATTGAATGCGGCAAACCCCCACTCCAGTGGCTCGCCATTGCCCGTATAGCGGTGGAGACCCAAGCAGGTCGCGCACGCTTGAGCAGGATTTTGGTTTTATCGGCGCGGCAATGGCGCACGGACCGAAGGCGCATAGGTCGATCCTATGTAACTGAGGGAGTACGACATTGATGCGCCGAGAAAGCCAAAAGCATGCGTTGTTATTTGGAATACCACTGTAACGTGGCGCACCCAGCTGGGATCGAACCAACAACCTTCGGCTTCGTAGACCGACGCTCTATCCAATTGAGCTATGGGTGCTTGTGCGTGACCGGAGTGAATGTAGACAAATTGCTAGTGGCTTATCAACCTGAAATCGTTGGAACTCAGTCCTTTTTTTCGCGTTTTGAGCGGAAAAAGGAGACCAGAAGCTCGCGGCAGGGCTCTTCCATGAAGCCCGAGACTAAATCGATCCTGTGATTAAGGCGCTGATCCTCGTGAATGGCATAAAGAGAGCCCATCGCGCCTGCCCGTGGGTCAAAGGCCCCAAAAACCACCCGATCCAGTCGTGAGAGCGAGAGCGCCCCTGCGCACATCACACAAGGCTCCAAAGTCACCACTAGGGTCGAACCCATAAGTCGCCACTGGCCTTTTTTTCGGGAGGCCGCCTGAATCGCCAACACTTCGGCATGGGCCGAGGGATCTTGTTTAAGCTCGCGCTCGTTGTGCCCTTCACCAATAATTTTACCGAAGCTATCCACAACAACTGCGCCCACTGGAATATCACCCTTTGCCTGTGCTTCCCGCGCCAATTCCAGCGCCCGCTCCATATAAGGGGTCCAATCACGCTCAGGTGAAGTTTTTGCTTTCATTCAAATAGTCGTCCCAAGCTAAGCCCCGATGCGCTCTAAGCCCCCGAGATAGGGGCGCAAAACCTTGGGAACTTCGATCGTGCCATCGGCCTGCTGATAGTTTTCCATCACGGCGATCAGTGTACGACCAACTGCTAAACCGGAGCCATTTAGGGTGTGCAGGAGCTGTGCGCCCTTTTGCCCTTTTGGGCGAAAACGGATGGAAGAGCGACGCGCCTGGAAATCGCCGCAATCAGAACAAGACGAAATCTCGCGAAAATAACCGCGTTCATTGGAATCACCGAAAACTGATCCGGGAAGCCAAACTTCGATATCATAAGTTTTTTGAGCATTGAATCCCATGTCACCCGTACAAAGCATGATCGTTCGATAAGGAATCTCGAGTTTTTCTAAAATCCCCTCGGCATCCTTCACCATCAACTCTAATTCCTCGAGACTGCGCTCGGGGTGAGCAAATTTAACCATTTCAACTTTGTGGAATTGATGTTGGCGAATCAGGCCCTTGGTGTCCTTGCCATAAGAACCGGCCTCGCTTCGAAAACAGGGGGAAAAGGAAACAAATTTTCTCGGCAAATCCGCCTCATCCAAAATTTCATCAGCAAAAAAACTCGTAACGGGTACTTCTGCGGTGGGAATCAAGTAGCGATTTTGTCCTTCGATTTTAAAAAGATCTTCTTTGAATTTTGGCAACTGACCGATTCCATACATCGTTTTTTCATCAACGATATATGGCGGCAAAATGGCTTCGTAGCCATTCTTTAAGTGTTGATCCATCATGAAATTCACAAGTGCCAATTCCAATCGCGCTAATCCTCCGCGCAGAAAAGTGAAGCGGGCACCGCTTGTTTTTGCACCCCGTGAAAAATCCAGTAGCCCCGACATTTCCCCCAGCTCATCGTGCGAGAGTGCTTTGAAACCAAATTTTCTGGCCTCGCCCCATCGACGAATCTCTTTGTTGTCGCGCTCGCTACGGCCAACAACAACTGAAGCGTGTGGAATGTTTGCGATCACATCTAGGATACTTGAAAAGCGAGTTTCGACTGTGCGCGCCTCGGCCTCGATGATCTCGATTTCAGCGCCTGTTTTTTTCCCCGATTCAATAGCAACTTGGGCTTCTTCTTTGCGCCCATGCTTCATCAGCTCGCCAACGCTTTCGCTGACTTTATTTCGATGGGCTTTCAGCTCATCAACCTTTTGCAAAATGCGCGAACGCTCGCCTGCGACGGCTTCGATTTCGGTCAATACGCGAAGAGCCTCGGATTCTTGAACACCCCGATTCAACAGAGCGGTCCGAAATTCATCGCGGTTTTTAACTATTCTTCTCCAATCGAGCATGAGTCTTCTGTCCTTTTCTCTTCCTTCGGGCACTTAATCCGTACTGAAGGGGGGCTGCGAAATCTTGCTTTGAATCCTTCCGGCATCGTTGGCGCCGGGATTCAAGGCTAGGTAACGCAGGTAGTACGAGCGAGCCGTTGGGTATTCGCCTAGCTTCTCAAGGGATTGGGCTAGGATCAAATAAATTTCTGCATTCTTCGGATCATTTGCCAAGGCATGCGAGGCCTGGATGCGGGCATTTTCGAATTCACCCATCGCAAAATAGGCCTGAGCCAAGCGCAAAAGTGCCCGTGGATCTTGTTCAAAGCCGCCTCCCTTGAACTTTCGATAGAGTTCTGGAACTTCCTGAGGCGCATTATTTTTGAGTAAAAAGGTAGAGGCCTCGACGAAAGCCGACAATACCGAAGGTCGCATCTCGATTTCCTGCGCATACATTCGGGCGGCATCTTTGGGCTTTCCCGCCTTATCAAAGGCCCGCGCTGCTTTTAGAAAAATTCCGGGACTCTGTCGGTCGACAGCCGCCGCTGCTTGGTAGGTGCGCGCCGCTTCCAACTGCTTTCCCGCAGCCTCTAAAAGTCGAGCAATTTCCACCAAACCACGGTTGTCGTTCGAGCGACGATAGGCGATCAATTCATAGGCTTTTCGTGCGCGATCAAATTCGCCCGATTTCTCTATGGCCCGCCCCATCGCCAACAAAACTTCGGGGTGCGCACCTGATTGCGAAACCGTATCCTCTAGAAAGCGAATGGCCTGCGATTCCAAATCCGTTGCGACCAAAGTATCCGCGTAGAGAACTTTGAAGCGATGATCTGTAGAGCGCCGTTGAAGTATCGACTCCAACTCCTTCGCCAATGATGAAAGTTGAATTCGACCTGTGATTTGACAGCGATAGTAAAGTACTTCGGCCGCTCGGCCCAATGCGCCGCCGTCCTGCAGCCGAGCCAGATTTGCAGCCACCATACAAGCTCTTGGTTCGCCTTTGCTCTCTTTCAACTTTGCCCGCCAATACTGGGCCCAAGATTCCTGTGGTCGGGCGGCGAGCACTTCATCAATCAATGTGTCCGCGGCGGAATCTTCGCGGGCAATCACGAAAAGTGCAATACGGTTTTTTGCCGCCTCTGTCGGAGAGATTTTCTGCAGCTTCTCTAAAAGCTCCAGCGCTTCACCAAAGCGATACTGTTCTGCTCGCAACCAAACCAAGGCGCCTAGTGCGGCTGCATCCGTAGCATTACGCAATAACATTTGATCAACGACCGCTTCGGCTTCGTCAAAGCGTCGACGAAAAAGAAGATCCGTAACCACAATTGCTAAAAGTTTATTTCCATCTGCTAAAACTCGCCCAAAAACCTTAAGCGCGGCTAAATCTCTCGGCCCAAGATCGGCCTGCTTAGAGCGCTCGACTATGGTGCCCGAGAAAGCTGCCGGATCAATTCCCTCGGATCCCAGATCCCACCATCGCAGACGATTCACTTTTGCATTCAAATCTCCGTTGGCAAGAATTGCGATATTCGTTCGCGCACTATCCAATGTACGTTTTTGACTATAAGACTCCAGAAACTTCACATACTCGGACCAAAAATTAACTTGAACGATTGCCGGATAAAGCGAAAGCACTTGAAGACCTGCGACGAAGGTCTGGCTTGCTGCACCCACGCCGGCTTCTTTCTGATTTTTCCACAAAAGTTGCGCAGAGGTAAACCATAGTGTTTCCGAGAATGGATTGTCTTCCGCCAGAAGTTCCATAGCCTGACCAATGGATTGGTCTCGAAGTGCGTAGGCGCGCCGCACACGACTCTCGCGATCCAAGGGCAATTCGGAAAAGGTATTTACCGTACCAAAATACTTACTCTTCTGGGCGGATTGCCAATGTTGCACCCAGCTTGCTTGTTCAAAGATCCACCGGGCGGCGTCTATTTGCAAAGGTTCTGCAACTCTCAGCGCTTCGTCTAGAGCGCCCTCGCGAAATTTCTCAAAGGCTTTGAAAAGTTCTTTCTCTTCAGCACTGAGTTTTGCCTTCGCCTCCAAGTCGGCGAGGATCCGATTGGACTGCTTCAAATATTCTTCGCCTGATTTAATGTCCTTAACTTGAAGAACCGATCCCAAGCCGGCCAAATCCCAAGCCAACTGCAACCAAAAGGATTTTGTTCCTCGTTTTTCGCCATTTTCCGATGGGTCCAAAGCGCGCTGAAGGGATTGTATCCAGCTGAGCGCGTTGCCCCCTGCCATGATGGGCCCACTTGCTTCCCTCAGCTCCATTGGCATCGGAGGAATTTGGCGAGATTTCCATGTGGATATCGAATCATCCAGAATCCGGAAATACCGCAACGAAGGCCCCGTCGAACCTGATCCTTTCAGGGATTTCTTTTCATCTGAAAAATATACAAGGGTCAAAGTGAGCGCAGCGACCAATGAAACCCAGAGTGCTGGATTTGATTTCTTCCTTATCAATTTTTTTGTCCGCGGCAAAGATTCCGAGGGCGAAGGGAGAGTTCCTGGAACGGGGCGAACTGCATGCTTAGGGGTCCACGGATTGCGCGGATCAATTTTTTCGATCTCGGTATTTTTGGTCACACCGCTATCCGTTCCCTGCTCATCTACGGTTTTTGTCACCTCTGTTTGACTGCCAACAACTTCAGTTTCTGACGGCGAGAAATCCGTATGCGCTGCTAAACCCTCTTCGTCGGAATGATGAACAACCGCTGTACCTGGACGACTTTTTTCGGCCACTTCGCCATCATTTTTTGAGCGGGCCAATTTACGTCCACTCAATATCGCGTGTAGTGCGTCGAAAAACTCGGGGTCCGAACCAATGGGCTGCCAGATACTCTGGCCCTCGAACAAAATCTCTTCTTCGCCCCGAAGTCGTTTGGATTGAATAAAGCTCAGAACTTCGCTTCGCTTATAAGGGCCGTAAACTTTTCCAGAGGGCATGCGAACTGAAAGACGTCTGTCTGACACGGTCGTCTTTTCTGGTCGGTAGCGGTACTGCGGATCGCCGCCGTCGTCGCTCATAATGCCCCCCCATAAGAGAGTTTATCGTAAGAAAACGGAAGTATCCCCGGCAAAGTAGAAATATTCAACGAAGCCCCAATAGCTCAAAAGTAAAACGAAAACCGAAACATATACACCCAAGGACAAGGAGAATGGGACCCTCAGAGCCGCGTCCTTCTTCTCGAGCTCCGTTTCAGCTGTATCAAAGGCGATCGGCACAAAAATTCGCAAATAGTAAGCAAGAGCCATCAACGAACCCAAAAGAAGTGCGCCACTTTCGACGTAGAGTCCGCCGCGGAGCAAATCACGAAGAATTAAAAATTTTCCAAGAAATCCTGGTAGCGGCGGCAGGCCCACCAAGGAGAACAAAACACAGCCAAACAAAATCAGTAGAAGTGGCCGACCGACCAGTGCCCTTTTTAAAACTGAAATATCGATCTGTGAGCTACTCTGAAATCCCGCAGAGCGGGCCGCCCAATCCAAAAACGCAAAGAGCGCCATCACATTCGCGCCGTAGATTGCCAAGTAAATCAGCACGGAACTCAATGCTACAGGTCCGGCCGCAAAGGCCAAAGCAGCATAACCTGCACTCGCAACAGAGGCGTAGGCAGCCATTCGCCGTAAATTTTTCTGCCGAAGTGCCATGAGATTTCCTACTAAAATGCTGATGACCCCAAGCAGTCCCAGTGCCGTCAAGAAAAAGGGAATTTGAAAGAGACCACTTTGGGAAAAAGCTGCAAAGGCGGCGACAAAAACTGCGAACTTTACCGCCGTCGACAAAAAGCCCGCAAGGGGTGCCGGGGCCGATTGGTATACGTCCGGCGCCCACATATGAAAGGGCGCCAACGCTAATTTGAATCCTAAACTTGCAACAACCAGCGCAAATCCACCGTAAACCAGTGCTCCCGCAGACGGGCTATCAATATTTCGTAGAGATTCCAGGAGAGACAAATAGGCGAAGCTCCCCGAAAATCCGTACAGAAAGGTAATCCCCAGTAGAAAAAGCGCGGAAGAGAAAGCGCCCATCATTAGGTACTTCAATCCGGATTCAAATCCTGCGTCCTTTCGTAAGCGCAAGCTGGCCAGTACATAGGATGGCAAAGCAAAAGTCTCTAAGTATACAAAGAAGGAAACCCAGTCGCGAGCTCCCATCACTAAAGTCAGACCAATAACTGCGACCATCAAAAGCGCCAACCATTCAGGGTGCTCGTCTTCGGTGACGGACACGCAGGCCAACGCAGCCAAGGTACCGACAACAACAGCTCCTGCCTTAAGCAGTAGCCCTACAGTAAGAGCAGTCCCCATAATTAATTGGTCCGGATAAAGAAGCAGTCGCGCATTCAAGATGGCAAATACGGCAAAACTGGCCGCGCCGAAAAAACGCAGCAAATTTCCATTAGCGCGGTATCCGGCCATCAAGACCGCCACGACCAAGGCGGCACTCAATAAAAAAAGTGGAGTCAGTGCCTGAATTGCCTCGGAACTGAGATTGAATACACTTTCTTCCATCAGCAACTTGCTCCTGTCCTATCTACCGAAATATCGAAAAAATATTGGCCACTGAACTCTCGCTCACCATGAGCAGTCTTTGTGGCAACAAACCTAGAAGAATCATCAGTGCGATCATCGGGATCACCGCACACCACTCATTCCATCCTAAGGTAATTTTGTGATCCTCGATCAGGGGACTAACGGGCCCAAAGAGAATTTTTTTCATGGCTGCTAACATGTAAATCGCGCCCAGGAGCACGCCCGACAGGGCAATCAATGAAAAGATTGGTGCCGATATAAAGGAGCCCGCCAAAATTAGAAATTCACCCACGAAACCCGGTAAACCTGGAAGCCCGATACTTGCCATCGCAGAAATTAAGAAACACGTTGCCAAAACTCCATTGCGGGAAGCCAGTCCACCATAGTCCTTCAACTCTCGGGAATGCGTTCGATCATAAATGATGCCGAAAATTAAGAACAAGGCCCCTGTGCTCAGTCCATGGGCCAAATTTTGAAATAGGGCGCCTTGAACAGCTTCTTCTTGAAGGGAGAAAAGGCCCAAAACCATGAATCCCAAATGCGCGACTGATGAATAAGCAATTGTCCGCTTAATATCGGACTGAGCCCAAGCTGCTAAGCTTCCAAGCACAATTCCCAGAACTGCTAGGATCATCATGAGTGGAGCAATCGCAACACTTGCCTGTGGAAAAAGCCCAAAGCACCAGCGCGCAATTCCATAGACTCCTAATTTCAATAAGACCCCGGCCAAAATCACTGAGCCACCGGTCGGCGCCTCAGTGTGCGCATCCGGCAACCATGTGTGCAGTGGCCAAATAGGAATCTTCACGGCAAAGGCAACTAGAAAGCCCAGGAATAGAAGCCCTTGCGGTGAAAACCAACCATGAAAGGGCCAGACGATTTGGCGCATATCGTGCCAAGCGAAACTCGAAGTCATTGTGCCCAAATAAACAATTGCTGCAAGCATCAGGAGCGAGCCGCCCATTGTGAAAGCAAAAAATTTGAGTGCAGCGTAAGTCCGATTCTTGGATCCCCAGCGTCCGATCAAGAAATACATCGGGATCAACATCAATTCCCAAAAGAGATAAAAAACAATGGCATCTGCAGCCAATAGCGAACCGACACTGGCTCCGTTCAATAGCGAGAAAAGGGCCAAATATCCGGAACCGAACTTCTTATGCCCCAAGGAATAGAATGCCAGCGCCAGAGAAAGAAAAACATTCAATGCCATCAGCGGCAGAGAAAGGCCGTCGACTGCCAGACTGAAACGACTTCCTAGAAACGGTGCCCAATCCCATGAGAACCAAATTGGGAAAACCGAATCTTCTGGTTGCGCCAAAAATTCCATCCAAAGTTTTGCGACAATTCCAGCCCATACAAAGTTGAATATAAGATTTAACCACTGTCCCACTTTTGGACTTTTCAGAAAAGCCGTGAGAAGAAGCGTCGAAACAAATGGCCAAAGTAAAAAATAAAGAGCGGTCATACCAGCACCCACCTCGCAAGAAGAAGCAAGAGTCCTGCCCCCGCCGCCAAATACCAAGCGTAAGTCTGCACATTACCCGTATGGGCCCAGGACAAAATTCCTGATGACAAGCTCATGCTATCGCGCAACGTGTGAAGTGCGCCATTAATACCTAGTTGATCGATCACTCGTGAAAGCCATTTCGCGGCCCAAGATAGCGGACGGACAAAAATCGAAACATAGACTTCGTCGACAAGAAATTTCTTCTGTGAAATCTCGATCAAGGGTCGCGACTGACTATTTCCAATAGCTCGCTCAATGGGCGCAGAAAACCCGCTTGAGCTATAAGCAAGATAAGATTTGTAGGCGAAGTAGGCCACGCCTAAAATCACTCCGACGACAAAGAGTACCAGCAAGACTTCCGCCCAAATCGCCATGTGTGGCTCTGGAAACGCAAAGGAAGCCCGTGTGCCGCCCCAAGAAGTTTCAATCGCACGCTGAAGAAAAGTAATGTGCCCTAGAAAATGCGGCGTTTGAATCCAACCCACTAACGCCGAACCGACAGCGAGTATTCCAAGAGGAACAAGCATCAAAGGCGCACTCTCATGAGCATGCTCGGCGTGTTTCGTTCGAGGCTTGCCCCAGAAGGTCATCGTGTAGGCCCGCAACATATAGAACGCGGTCAGAAGTGCCGCTGAAAGCATCAGCACATAGGGAAGAACGCCGCGTCCAAGGACGTGAAAAAGAATTAGGTCCTTGGAAAAGAAGCCCGCTGTTAGCGGAAATCCTATGATTGCGGCCGTACCGACCGCAAATGTCCAATGAGTGTGTGGCATTTTTTTTCTGAGGCCACCCATCTCGCGCATATCCTGCACCTCGTGCATTCCGTGAATCACGGAACCGGCACCCAGGAAAAGAAGCGCTTTGAAAAAAGCATGCGTGAGGACGTGAAAAAAAGCGGCAGCCGGAGCACCCGCGCCTAGCGCGACAAACATAAATCCGAGTTGCGAAACTGTTGAGTAGGCCAAGACTTTCTTTATATCGTTTTGTGTCAGGGCGATCAGCGCCGCAAGCCATGCCGTTAGGATGCCCACCCAAAAAATGATATTTAAAACATCCGGGGATGTCGCAAAAAGTGGCCACAAACGAACGGTCACGAAAATACCCGAAGTCACCATCGTCGCTGCGTGAATCAGTGCCGAAACTGGAGTTGGACCCGCCATGGCATCTGGAAGCCAGACATAAAGCGGAAATTGCGCACTCTTTCCCGTGGATGCCCAAAACAAACAGAGAAGTGCCGTGGGCAGAACCCACATAGGCAAGCCCTCAAAGAGCGAAGCATTAAATCGGTTTAGGTCTTGGATCTGTAGGGTCCCCGCATATGCGATGAAAAGAAATATCGCGATCAAAAACCCCAGATCACCCACACGGTTTGTAATGAAAGCCTTCATTCCGGCCGCTGCGTTTTCGTCCTTCTTGTACCAGTAGCCGATCAAAAGATAGGAGCAAAGCCCCACCCCTTCCCAACCAAGGAAAACCGTTACAAGGTTGGAACCCAAGACAAGCGTCAACATCGCAACCAGGAAGAGATTGAGATAACTGAAAAAGCGATAGGCCCGCTCTTCATGGGACATATAGGAGAGCGAATACACATGAATCAAGCTGCCAATTCCCGTAACGACCAAAAGCATAATCCCGGTGACCGGCGTATATTCAAACCAAAAGGGAACACGAATTTTTCCGGTCTCAAACCAAATGAACCAGGTATCGTAAACAAGTCGATCGCCTTCGAAAGAAAAACCATAACGGGAAATTGCTACGCAACTCAGAACAAAGGCAGACAAGGAAGCCAATACAGCCAAAGCCCCCGCAACAGAGTTGTTGCGAGTTCTCAGTATCCAACCGTTCAAAATTGCGCCGAAGAGTGGCAGCAGCACGATCCATCGGAGCAGCGTAGTCGTCTCAAAAGCAGCGCTTTCCATTTGATCGTTATCCTTTCAACATCCGGAAATCATCCAAATCCACCGACTTGGAGCTTCGAAAGAGTGATACCAAAATTGAGAGTGCAATTGCAGCTTCGGCAGCCGCCACCAAGACAATTAACAAGAAGAGACTTCCGCCATCTGGGTTTCCATGAAAACGAGAAAAGGAGATCAAACAAAGATTCGTTCCATTGAGCATCAGTTCCAATGACATCAGCGCAATGATGGCGCTTCGCCGGGCCAGAAAACCTATAACGCCCAAGACAAAGAGAGCGCAGCCGGTAATTAAAAAAACCTGCGTTTCCATTTAGGGCTGCTCCTTTTTCTGTCCCGCGCGGCCCACAACAATAGCCCCCATCAAAGCAGCAAGAATCAAGAGTGCGGTTGCTTGAAAAGGAAGCATATATCTTGTCAGGAGATTCATGGAGATACTCTTGGCCGTCATGACGGATTGTTCGCCCTCGACCGAGAGAAACTCGTTCATCAAACTGTTGCCCTTCAATGTGGGGGCAAGGAGCATAAAGAGTGAGAGACCAAAAACTCCGGCCGCTAAAAGTGCCAGACCAATGATAAAACTTCTTCCCGGCAAAATGACTCGCGTCGGCTTTAGATCCAAAAGCATTACAATAAAAATGAAGAGCACAGAGATTGCGCCCGCGTAGACCAAGATCTGAACGACGCCGGGGAAATACGCTCCCTGCGAGAAATAAAGTAAGCCCGTGAGAAACATCGTCACCATCAGCGAGAGTGCGCAGATCACTGGATTTTTACCCAAGACCACCCCGGCCCCTGCAAAAATTGTGAGTCCCGCAAGCACCCACTGTAAAGTCTCCATTCCCATCTCGGCTCCTACTGCGACAAATAGTACGTAACGAGCATTGTTACGACGACGTTAAGAACACCCAGGGGCAACAAAGTTTTCCACCCCAAATCCATCAATTGGTCATAACGAAATCGTGGGAGGGTCCAACGCACCCAAACAAAAACCCACATAAAGAAAAGTATTTTCACCATCAGAGAAACAATCTGGCAGAAGAGCGTAAGAATCGAGGAAATATCGAGATTGAAGCCTTGAGTGAGGAAAAAGACTCTCAATGATTCTTCGGAAATAAAGGGCACATTGTAGCCCCCAAGAAAAATAGTCGCCATGAAAGCTGATGAAACTAACATCGCCACGTATTCACCCATCATAAAGAGTCCAAAGGTGAGTCCCGAATATTCGGTGTGATAGCCCGCGACCAATTCACTCTCACCCTCTGGCAAATCAAAAGGCAGCCGATTTGTTTCTGCGAAAGCCGAAACCCAGAGAATGATAAAAGCCACCGGCTGCAAAGCAAATCCCCAAGCGGGATAACTAGAGCCCGCCTCCTGCAGCTTCACGATTTCGCGAAGATCCAATGTGCCATAAGTAAAAATCATCGAAGCAATCACAACTCCAATAGCAATTTCATAACTGATCATCTGTGAGCTTGAGCGCAAAGCGCCCATCAAGGAAAACTTATTGTTCGAGCTCCACCCAGCCGCCAGCACCGAATAAACGTGAAGGCTCGAGATCGCTAAAATAAACAGAAGGCTAACTTCAATATCCAAAATTTGCGCCGAGTATTCTGCGCCTTTCCAATGAAGACTCCCCCCCAGAGGAATCGCCATGGCTGCAACGATGGGGGGAATGACTGCCAATGCCGGAGCCAAAATGAAAAGCACCTTGTGCGCTTTGATCGGAAGATTGGCTTCTTTAAAAACCAGCTTCACCGCATCGGCGATGGGCTGCAAAAGACCCAGTGGTCCCACACGGTCAGGACCCACACGACGCTGAAGCCATGCCGAACCTCGCCTTTCGACGGTCACCATAGCGGGAACAAGCGTCAGCAAAACGACCGCAAAGCCCAAGAGCAATCCAAAACTCCATGCTGGAGAAGCGCCCTCGAAAAAATGGAGTCCAGCGATTCCTAATCCGGCAGGCAGAGTACATAGACCCAAGATTACGCCGCCGAAAAGAAACAAAAGCACAACGTTCAAGAAGGTCACTGATTACGCTCCTGCTGGCGAGCGCGAATCTTATCTAAAAGTCCTGCAACCTGTCCCGAAACCTGTGGAAGAGTAACTTCCACTTCGCCATCGGTCTTTGCAATTGCCTCGAACTCCGATCGGAATTTTTTCAGCATTGACTCTACAGGCATTGCGCAAGCATCAGCCAAAACACAAATGGTACGGCCTTGCATGTTGCCACAAGCATCCAACAACTTTTCGATGTCTCCGGTGGATCCCTCGCCCTTACATAGACGCTTCAACACTGCGGCCAACCAACGGGTCCCTTCTCGACAGGGAACACATTGGCCACAAGATTCATGTGCATAAAATTTCGCGGTTCGCATCGCCATATCTGGGATAGAGCGGCGATCATCCAAAACAATCACGGCTCCCGAGCCCATCATGCTTCCCGCTGCAGCCAAAGCGTCGAAGTCCAAGGCCACATCAAACTCATCAGAACGCAAAATCGGTGAAGAGGAGCCGCCGGGGTAACAAGCTTTGAATTTCCGACCCGGAAGAGGACCGCCACAAATTTCATTAAGAAGGGTCGAGAGCTTCATTCCCACAGGAATTTCATAAAAGCCCGGCCGCTGCACATCGCCGGAAACGCTAGCAACATGGGTGCCGGCGCTACGGGCGGTTCCGCCGCCAAGTTTCATAAACCATTCGGCACCGTTCAGAAGAATTCCCGGAACCTGCGATAGCGTTTCCACGTTGTTTACGATCGTGGGTCCGCCGAAGACTCCACTCACGGCGGGAAATGGCGGCTTCAATCGTGGCTGACCACGATCACCCTCGAGAGATTCAATCAAGCCTGTTTCTTCGCCGCAAATATAGGCACCGGCTCCAGGATGAACGGTGATGTCCAAATCGCGCCCACTGTTAAAAATATTTTTCCCAAGATAGCCGGCCTCATAGGCCTCTTCGACGGCAGCCTCTAGACGCTCGCGCGCTAATCGAAGCTCGCCTCGTATATAAATATATGCAGTTTTTGCGCGAATCGCCGCAGCCGCACAAATCATTCCCTCGATCAAACGATGAGGAAGATGTTCCATGATTTGTCGATCCTTGAATGTTCCGGGCTCACCTTCGTCTGCGTTCACAACGAGGTAAACTGGTTTCGTTGCATTTTTCGGAATAAAGCTCCACTTCATTCCCGTGGGAAAACCAGCACCCCCGAGACCGCGAAGTCCCGACTCTTTCACCAAGGCAGTGATCGCATCAGATTCCATCTTCAGGGCTTTTCGTGCCGCCTGATATCCGCCAAGTTCTTTTTCAAAAATGGGTAGCGTCCACGAATTCGGGACTTCAAAACCCGCCAAGACCACACGCTTTTCCAAGGGATGGGCCGAAGTCATTTTTTGTGTCACGCGACGCCTCCTGCATCAATGCGATCTTGATAATAGGCGGACGCACATTTCGATGTTTTCAAGCCCTCAAGAACTTTGCTCACTTTTTCCGAATCCAGATTCTCGTGATACTCCCAATTGTTGACTTGCATAACGGGCGCAGTCGAACATGATGCCAAGCACTCAACCCGCTCCAAGGTAAAAAGTCCGTCCGGAGTCGTTTCGCCCTCACTGATCCCCAAGAGATCTTTTATTTTTTTAATCACAGTTTCCGAACCCGCCAGGTAACAGCTCAGCGTCTGACACACGCTCAGAACATACTTCCCCTTCGAACTAAGTTTGAACATGCTGTAAAAGGAAGCAACTTCGCGAATGCGTGCCGGGCTCAAATCCAATCGACTACCGACATAGTCCAAAGCATCGGTTGAAAGGTATCCGGCTTCTTCTTGCACAAGATGTAGGAGCGGCAATAAGACAGCGTCTTTCTTAGGATAGCGCGTGAGTAGCCACTGAAATTTTTCTTCGGTTTTTGGGGAAAATTTATAAGGCATTACAGCTACGTCCTCAGTCCATTTCTTCCGCTGCTACGACCGTATTACCAAATGGATCAAAGGCCGTTTCCGAAGCGCCGGTGTCGGGAAAGGTCTGGCGGTAATCGACAATGAAATCTTTTCGGAGTGGATAACCAACAAAATGTTGTGGCATCAACATGCGCCGCAAGTCGGGGTGCCCTTTAAAATGAATTCCGAACATGTCATAGACTTCACGCTCCAGCCAATTAGCTCCGGGCCAAAGATCTACGATGCTTTCCAGCTCTGGACTCTGATCGTCCTTGCACTGAGCAATCACACGGGCTCTTAGTTTCAGCCCCATCGAAATCAATTCGTAAACCACATAAAAACGCGGAGTCTTTGGAAGTTCATCATAGGCCGTCAGATCTGCGAGATGTTCGAATGCGCCACTGGAATAAGTTTGTAGAAAACGAAGCACTTCAACATGCGGACCCGGCTCGACAATCACCTCATACTCATCCGGAGAAGCCCAACGCTTGCCGATCACAACGGCAGCAAATCGCTGCTCCAAATCCACAGCCCACTGCGGAGGATTCATCGTATTTTCAATTGGATGATCGCCTAACGTTCCCATTCAATAGCCTTCACCTTCAACTCGTACCAAATTCCCAAAGTAAAAAAGAGGAAAAAGAAGCCCATAAAGAAAAGAATTCCGGGACCTCCTGCAATTAAATCTTTCCAGACCACAGCAACAGGAATTAAAAATGCTGCTTCCAAATCAAAAAGTAAAAAGAGAATCGCCACCAAATAGTACTTCACCGAAACTCGGTCTCGAGCACCGCCACTTGGAGGCATCCCACATTCGTAGGGAAGCACCTTGGAAAGCACCATTTTGCGGGGCCCAAGAAAAAAGGAAACAAAAAGTCCTCCGCCAGCCACCAATGAGGCAAAAGCTAGCGAGATCAGCACGATAACCAAGGGGTCCACGGTACTCATGTTTTGGCCTTTCTAGAACCCATTTCCTCAATCCGCAATTGCTTTGCCTTCCTCCGAAAAAGGAGAACAATGCCTTGCTTCAGATGCCTTGACTAAGCTTTAGGCAGAAGTTCAAGCGCCCTCTGCACCATCTCAAAAAGCGGCTCCCAATAAATCCCAAGCACGATATTAGGAACTACCAAGAGGCCCACGAAGGTCATTGAAGAAACCGATTCAAAGGGAGTTTCGCCCTCGGGAAAGGGCACTTCAGGCTCTTCCAGGAACATCGCTTTCGCGATTTTTGCGTAATAATAAAGAGATATAACTGAGTTGATCGCAGCGAAGATGACCAAGCCGTACATCTCGCGCGCGATTGCGGCCATGAAGATATAGTATTTACCGATGAAACCCGCCAATGGAGGCAGTCCAACTAGGGAAAAGAGAAAAATGGCCATCGCAATTGCCCAAAAGGGGCGACGTTTGGCAAGTCCACGAAATTGCCGAAGATGGTCATCTCCAAAAGTATCTTGAACTTTAGAGGCCACCCAGAAGGCGCCCATATTCATGAAGTAGTAGATCACCAGATAGTAAAGAATCGCGGAAATCCCGGCCGTCGTCTGCGTGGTAAGACCCATCAGCATGTATCCCGCATGGGCGATACTGGAATAGGCAAGAATACGTTTCACAGAGGTCTGGGCCAGTGCCGCCAAATTCCCCATGAACATCGTAAAGATAGAAGAGATCATTAAAAATTGAGGCCAGTTAAAGGGTCCCACCAAATGAAAACCCAAGACAGTTGGATCTTTTGTGGCCGCCAACACGGAAGTTCCCTCCACCGGGTAAGTGAAGCCCACCACAAAAAAGCGAATCAAAAGCGCTATGCCCGCGGCCTTGGGCGCAACGGATAGCAGTGCGGAAACCGGCGTCGGAGCACCCTCATAGACATCGGGAGTCCACATGTGCATGGGAGCCGCAGACACCTTGTAACCAATACCCGCAAAAACTAGCAGTACCGATATCCATAAAATAGCTGGAACACCTTCCACGGGCGTAATCGCAAAATATTCGCGCAGCCCCGTGATTGTGAACTGTCCGGTCGCTCCGAAGAGCAAACTAAAACCAAAGATCATGATGGCCGAAGCCAGAGACCCATAAACCACGTACTTCAACGATGCCTCTACGGATTCCTTTTTCTCTCTATGAAATCCCGCCAGGCAGTAGCTCAAGATCGAAACAGTTTCTAGTGAAAGATAAATCATCAGAAAGTGGTTCGAAACGGCCATCAACATGAGTCCGGTCGTGAGGGCTAAAAGTATGGCGTAATATTCCGCCCGCCGACCCGCGAGAATCTCTTTGCTGCGAGCACTAAACACAATGGCCAGGCCAACGCTCAACATCATAATGAAGCCAAAGAAAACTCCGAAGGGATCAAAGGCCAACATCCCAGAAAAGAGATCTTGCGAGTCCTGTCCCAAAAACTGCAGCTGAAGAATCAGACTGAAAACAATGGTCGAGAGAGCTAGTCCCACTTGGAAAATTGCCGAGCGAATCCACAGTCCGCCGATCAGAACAGCGATGCTGCCCAGACTGAGGAGGATGATCGGACTGACTGCGAATAGTGATCTCATCTTAAATCCATCTCCATCAGTTATAGAGCGAGAGTAGTTGGTTGAGCGACGTTTTCATGAAGTTCAAAATAGGCTGTGGATAAACGCCGACGACTAAACAGAGGAAACCCAAGGGCGCGATCACGATCCACTCTCGAACGGTTGGTTCCGCTATTGCCGTGGCGGGAGTTAAATTTCCCGTCTTCACATCCTTTTCCAACGTGGTGAAGGGTCCCAGAAAAACTCGCTGTGCCATCCACAGCAAGTAGGCTCCCGTTAACACGATTCCAATCGATGCGATCACAGTTGCTGTTTTATAGATCGGGAAGACTCCGAGAAATACCAAAGCTTCCGAGACGAAACCATTCAGCCCGGGAAGACCAAGCGATGCAAAAATAGCCACCGTCCACGCGGCCGTTAGCCATGGAGCCTTCTGAGCCACGCCACCAAAACCCAGGCGACCATCCCCAGTCACGATGTAACGATGGTGGAGTCGATCATAGAGGACTCCCACAAGCATAAACATCATTGCCGAAGACAGGCCGTGATTGAACATCTGTAAAACAGCGCCATTCATTGCGGCCTGAGCGGAGGGTCCCGCACCCGCCTTGATTGCGGCGCCCATCCCCATAATCACATAACCCATGTGACTTACAGACGAATAAGCGACCAGCTTTTTCAAATCCGTTTGTGCCATCGCACACAGTGCCCCATAGATAATATTAATGATGCCCAAAACAACTAAGACAAAAGAAAGCTTTTGTGTCGCTTCAGGAAGAATGGTCCAGTTCATTCGAAGCATTCCATAGGCACCAATTTTTAAAAGCACCCCCGCCAAAATTACCGAGACCGCAGTGGGCGCCTGAACGTGCGCCCAGGGAAGCCATGTGTGAAGGGGCACAATGGGCACCTTAACTGCAAAGCCAACAAACATCAGCCACCAAACGGTTGTGTCGAAGGGAAGCTTCATCCCAAAAACATTGATGGTGTACTGGGACCAATCCATCGTCGCCAACTGCAAGATGTTGAAGGTCGGAATCCCGGCACCGTCAGGCCCGCGGCTATACATATAGAGGCCGATGATACCGATCAGAAGGAAAACGGAACCTGCCAACGTATAAAGGAAGAACTTGATGGCAGCATATTCTTTCCGCTCTCCTCCCCAAATTCCCACCAAAAAATACATGGGAAGCAGCATCACTTCGTAAAACACATAAAAGAGGAAAAAATCTAGCGCGCAGAAAACGCCCATCATTCCCACATGCAAAAATAAATACATGGTGAAATAGCCCTTCACCATTTTCTTCACGTTCCAACTGGCAAAGACACCCAGGAAACTGAGCATCGCGGATAGAAGCACCATCAAGATACTCAGACCATCGACACCCATGTGGTATTCGACATTAAGGCTCGATATCCAAGAGGCCTTCTCTACGAACTGCATTGCCGTGCCATCAAAATCAAAAGCATTTATCAGCTGAATGCTCAACAATAACGGAATCGCCGTGAAAGCCACCGCCATCCACTTGACCATGTTGTCTTTGCCCTTCGGCACAAATTGGATGGCCAATACACCGAGAAGCGGAATGAATGTCATGAGAGTCAAAATATTCTGCATAATTTTACAAGACCCCTTTTAGTGCGAAGATCACCATCAGCGCAGTGACCGCAAATATCAAGTAACGCTGAACTCTTCCATTTTGAAGAGCCCGAACACTGGAACCCAAAACCGCAGGCCCCTGACCCGCAATTCCATCCACCAAAACACCGTCAATGATCTCATTATCAATCAGATCCCCGGCGGCCGATTTTGTCACCATGGTAACGTCGCGCCAGCCATCCACGGCAATACGATCAAATTTATCGTCCACATAAGCGCATAGCTTGGCAAAGGGTAGAAAGGCTTTTTTGATCAAAACCTTGATGTAAAAAGCATCGAAATAATAAAGGTTGTCGACGAGTTTGTGCACGAAATTCGGCCACAGCCCCGCCAATCGATCCTTTGAGATAATTTTTGTTTTGAAAGTTAAATAGGCCAACAAAATTCCCGTTCCCGCAATGATCAGAGAAAGGATCATGGCCGGAGTGTGCGCGTGATGAGTGTGTTCTTCCATTTGCCGAAGAGTATCGGCCATTTCAACTTGCCGATAGTGAAGCGCGGGAGGCTGGCTCATGCGCACAAACCAATCATTGGCCGAACCAAAAATTTTGTCGAAACCAAATCCGGTGAGCGATCCCGTATACCAAACACAAAGGGAGAAAAACGCCAGAACCACAAGTGGCAACCACATGTTCCAGGAAACCTCGTGGGCCTCATCGTAATGATGGTGGTCGTGGGGCTCGCCGTAAAAGGTCATGAAAATCAGTCGGAACATATAGAAAGCCGTCAAACCGGCGGCAGCAAATGCCAATATCGGCAAAATCATGTGCTCTTGGTGAGCGTAAAAACCATAGGCCAAGACGCTTCCTAAGATCATGTCCTTTGAGGCAAAGCCGCTGAAGAAGGGCACTCCAGCGATCGCAAGTGTTGTCACCAACATGGCCGCATGTGTGATGGGTAATTTCTTTTTCAAGCCACCCATGTTGCGCATGTCTTGTTCGTGGTGCATGGCATAGATCACTGCGCCGGAAGCCATGAAAAGACAGGCCTTAAACACCGCGTGCGTGATCAAATGGAAAAAGGCCGGAGTGTGCGCGCCTACTCCAATCGCAAGAACCATAAATCCCAGCTGCGAAAGGGTTGAATAGGCCAAAACTTTTTTGATGTCGTTTTGCTTCAGCGCGAGAACGGCCGCAAAAAAGGCCGTGAAGGCACCGACATAGGCCACGATCCCTAAGACCTGGCCATATTCCAGCACCGGGAAAACGCGAATGATTAGATAAATTCCGGCCGAGACCATGGTCGCAGCATGAATCAATGCCGATACGGGCGTCGGGCCCTCCATCGCATCCGGCAGCCAAACCTGCAGTGGGAATTGCGCGGATTTCCCGACCGTTCCGATGAAAATCATAAGACCGATAAAAAATGCCGCCGACATACCGAAAACTTCGGCATCCAAGGTGCCCGCATTCAAGGCTTGATAGATGTCTTCAAAACGAAAGGATCCCAGGATTCCGAAGAGCGCCATCATGCCCAGGAACATCCCTGTATCGCCCACCCGGGTGGTCATGAATGCTTTTAGTGAAGCATTCGCAGCTGATGGTTTGTGACGATAAAAGCCGATCAAAAGATAGGAGCAAAGGCCCATCAATTCCCAAAAGACAAAGAGGGTGAAAAGGTTGTCGGAAACAACCAGGCCCAACATCGACGCCGTAAAGAGCGAAAGATAAGAGAAAAACGAAGTGTAGCGATAACCATCTTCGGGTTTTCCGTGGTGGTCTCGCATATAGCCGGTCGAAAAAAGATGGATGAGCGTGGCACAAAGAGTGACCATCAAGAGCATGATCGCGGAAATATTATCAAGGCGAATGCCGACCTGGAGTTTCCAATCTCGGGTTGCAGAAGATAGATCGAGCCAAGTCCACGAATACTGAACCAAGGGCTCGGACATCGTCGTGATCTCTGCGAAGATACCGCAGGCCAAAAGAAAGGAGCCGAATATCGCACCAGTGGAAAGCCAATCCCCTTGGCGAGGTAGTCGATTTCCAGCAGCACACAAAATAAAATAGGAGAGGAGCGGAAGTAATACGATCCAAACCGCCATCCAAATCAAATTGGGCACTTCCATTCTTTATCCCTTCAAATCCGCAATTCTGTCGGCATCGATCGTTCCTTTAGTCCCGAAGACTCGCAAAACAATTGCCAACGCTACCGCGGCCTCAATAGCCGCAATAATAATGATAAAAAGCGAGAAGAGGTGGCCATGGAGCCAATTCGAAGTTCCCATTGCCCCCTTTTTCAGAACTTGGAATGCCACGAAATTAATCGCAGCAGCATTGAGAATCAGCTCAACTCCCATGAAGATACCGATCGCACTTCGGCGGCTGAGTGCCGCGATCAAACCAAAAACAAAAAGAATGGCTGAAAAACTTAGGTAGGCCAATAGATTCCCGGAGATTCCACCAAGACAATCACTCGGCGCAAGTAAACACTGAACAAGAGCCATTTAATTGCCCTTCTTTCGAATTTGCGGACGGGCGATCACGACCGCACCGATTAGACCAAAGAGAAGAACAATGGCCACATACTGAAAAACAATCGCATAGGGCATGACTAATGCCTGCCCCAATTGAAGAGTCACACCCTCTGGGTTATCAGCCAGGGCCCGCACTTCGCCCCAGTCTGCCTTGAAGAGAAGTTGGAAAAGAGAAAAAAGCAGCGCTAGAGAGACAATCGCTGGAAAAAAATATTTGCGAATTTCGCCGGCGAATCGTTTTTTATAGATGTTCTCCGACATCATCACCGCAAAAAGAATAACGATCAGAATTCCGCCAACGTAAATTATCAGCTGTGCGCCGGCCAAGAAGTCGGCCCCCAGCGCACCGTAGAGTCCCGCAACCGCCCCCAGCGTTCCAATCAAACTGATCGAAGCATAAAGGATATTGGGATGAAAGGCAGTGAAAAATGCGCCGCCTATTCCCAGCAAAAACATCGCAATGACAAAAATATCAAGCACAGACATCAGCTATAGACTCCGATCATTCTTCCAATCAGATGCAAGAGGCTGGAGCTCGGCCAGCCGACGATGGCTTCAAAAAACCAGACCCAGAGAGCAGCGCCAATCAAGCATATGAAAGAAATAGGAATCAAATATTTCCAACACATGTTCATAAGTTGATCGACGCGTAAACGGGGCAAAGTCCACCGTAGCCACATAACAACAAAAACGATGACCGAGGCCTTGGCCATAAAAACTGTGATCATCAGGATGCTCTGAAGAATTGGGTTTAAACTTGCACCCGCAATGGAAAGTCCAAAGTTAAGAAGCGAAAGATCGACAAAAGGCAATTGCCATCCGCCCAGAAAAATTGTGGTCGAAATACAAGCAAAGAGGATTACGTCGGCGAATTCTGCCAAGGCATAAAGCCCGAAACGCATTCCGCTAAATTCAGTATTGAATCCCGAAACCAGTTCCGACTCCGCCTCTGGCAAGTCAAAAGGTGTTCGGTTGCACTCGGCCAGTGCAGCGATGAAGTAGATGATAAAATTAACTGCCAAAAAGGGGTTGTGGAAAACATTCCAAAAGTGCCCGCGGCCGCCGGGCGTTGGCCAAGCTTGGAGAGAAACCATTTCGTGCATGCTCATGGTTCCGCAAACAGTCACGACACTCAAAACAGCTAGACCCAGAGGAATTTCATAGGAAACAATTTGCGCAGCTCCGCGCATTCCACCCAAAAGTGACCACTTGTTATCCGAGGACCAAGCGCCCAAAAGCACGCCCAAGCTCACCACTGAACCGAGGGCCATCGCATAAAAAACACCAATGTTTAAATCGGCGCCAATGATGTAGGCCGAAAAAGGGATAACCGCAAAAGCACCCAGAGATCCGAGCGTAACGAGTGAGGGCGCCAAATTATAAATAGTGCGGTCGGCATTTCGAGAGATTGTGTCCTCTTTGAGAAACATTTTAATGCCATCAACCAAGAGCTGAAGAAGTCCAAAAGGTCCCACCCGGTTGGGGCCTATGCGCTCATGAAAGTCAGCCGAGATTTTTCTTTCTAGATAAGTAGCCAAACCACTAACAGGCATCGCAAAGAGCAAGATGACGATGGCCGCCGAAGCAATCGAGACCAGAAAGAACGGGCTTTGCCATCCGGTTAGAGAGGCAATGATATTTTGTAAGGCTTCCGCCAGACTCATAGGCTTTTCTCCGCCTCTTTCAGGGACTCACGCCGATCCTGAGCATCGCGCACCCAGTCGATGTCCCCCGTTTTCCACTCGTAAATTAGGCCGGCAAAGAGAACGCCGAGAAAAGAAAGAGACAACAAAAGCACCTGTGTGGAGAGTCCGGCTTGAATAGAATCACGGAACCACAAAAGCACTGGAAACATCAACGCTACTTCAACGTCGAAGACCAGGAAGACAATCGCAACCAAATAAAATCTGTTGTTAAACATGACATAAGCAGAACCCTTGGGCAGTTCGCCACACTCGTAGGTTGTGAGCTTTCCCGCATGGGGGTAGTGGGGTCGAAAAAAGCGTCCCACGAAGAGAATTGCGGGGGGAAGCATCGCTGCAAGCACAAGAAATGACAGGGCATTACCGAACTCATCGAGCATCAGTCGTTTTCTATCATAGCTTTAGTGACAAACAACCGTCGCCCCGAAGAAAAAGCTTTGAATTCATGGACACCTACTCGCTTTTCAGGAATGCTGATTGCCGCGAACCCCTATGTCTGAATCGATTTCCATCTTCGGTGCCGGCGCCTTCGGCACTGCCCTGGCTCAAACATTCGCCAAAAATGGCCTTCGAAGTTTTTTATGGGCTCGGAATCCGGAGGTCGTGCAGGAGATTAATGCGACGCGAAAAAACTCCCGTTACACCGGGCCGCACATTCTTGATCCCAAGGTTCATGCACTAGAAATATTTTCAGAGGCCGCCACTCGTTCAAGATTCTGGGTCTATGCCTGCCCCAGCGCCTCTTTTCGGACTTTTCTTTATGATATCAAACCGTTAACCAATGAAAGCGAATCGATACTGGTCGACACTTCCAAAGGAATCGAGACCGGCAGTCTGGCTCTCCACAGTGAAATTGTCCGTGAAGTCTTGGGCCCCGAATTTGAAAAAACTTCGTTTCAGACCCTTTCCGGACCCAGCTTTGCCAAAGAGCTCTTGGAAGATATTCCAACCAGCGTTTCACTTGCGGGCCGAAATCCCGCGGCCCTACTTCAGGTCCAGGACTTAATCGGCTCGAAAATTTTTCGGCTTTATACAAGCCCGGACCCAATTGGATGCCAGATTGGGGGCGCCTCGAAAAATGTGGTCGCCATTGCCTTGGGAATCGCCGACGGACTTGGCCTCGGTCAAAACACTCGCGCTGCGCTGATGAATCGGGGCTTGATTGAAATTGCGAAGCTTGGCGAAAAACTGGGCGCAAAACCCCAAACGTTTTTGGGTCTTTCCTGTTTGGGAGATTTGCTGTTGACCTGTAGCAGTCTTCTTTCACGAAATTTTCGCTTCGGAAATCTCCTGGGCCGCGGCTTGAGCCTGGGGGCGGCCCAAAAGGAAATTGCCTCAACAATCGAGGGTGTGGCTTCTTCGAAATCTCTATTCGAGCTCTCTAAACGCCTAAATCTCAATCTTCCAATTTGCGACGAAGTCTATGCCGTTTTGCATGAAGGAAAAAATGTTCGCGCTTCTTACGAAGACCTTCTGAATCGACCTCAAGGCCTTGAGTGGGAATAGCTTGTGCATTCAAGGAAACTCGTCCACTCCTTTCCCAATAGCAGTGCACTGGCCTGGGAGATCGCCAAGCGATTTGAGGGACGAGACCGGCGCGTTCTACTTTTACCAAGCCTTGAGGACGCTCAAAGTCTTAGCGAGGAACTGTCGGTTTTTTCCGACGCTTCAAAAATTTATATATTGGCTCCGCTGGAAACGAATCTTCTCAAACATCGCGGCCCCTCTGCCTGGAGTCGAAATCAGCGCAATCTTTTCTTGGCCCGCATGGCAACAGGATTCGAGGCGCTCTCTTATTATCTCATTCCCGTAGAAGGGTTGATTCAGAGATTCCCGCGTGCAGATTTTTATGCTGAACATACGCTGAGCCTTTCACTTGGCATCGAGATAACTCGCGCCTCTCTCGTCGATCGCCTGTCGAGCATCGGTTACCTTCCAACAGAACTGGTAGAGCAAGAAGGACAATTTGCGGCGCGCGGCTCGATTGTAGACGTCTTTCCGCTGGGCTCGGAGCTTCCCTTGCGTTTGGAACTTTTTGACGACGTTGTTTCGTCGATGCGGCTCTTTCATCCCGATTCACAGCGGATGATTTCTGAAATCACCGAGCAGGAGATTCACCCCGTCCGAGATTTTCTTTTAGACGCAACTCGCGCAAAGCCAGAGCGTCTCACCAAGATTAAGGAAGAAATTTACCAATCTTCCTTGCCCGGAGAGGATCGAGAATTTCTTATTGATCGCCTTCGGAACGGACATCTTTTTCCGACGATTGATTATTGGGCTGCTGAATTCTTAGGAGAAGGAAGCGAAGACCCCGGCCGTCTTCTTTCAACAGTTGACGCTGTTATTGATCCCTCGAGTATCGTCAGTTACGTCAGTCGTTTCCATTCTGAATTTTCGAAAGATTTAAAAAATGCTGATGAAAATCATCACTGGGTCCCAGCAGCAGAAAAGTTTTTAAATTCGGTCGGACCCCTTCAATCGCTCGTTGAAAATGCGACCCATAGCGCCTCTCTATTATTCTCAGTCAGGGGGAGCACCGCCTCTTTCGTTCAAGACTCTGTGGAAGCCGAGCTTGCTCGCTATGCCGGAATTGTTGATTTGGAAAGGCGACTTTCGGACCTTCGAAATCACGCATCAGACGATCTCCTGTCACCCTTGAGAGATTTTTTGCTCACCTTGGGCCGCGAAGAATTTCGAGTTTTTATAGTCGGCTCCTCCTCCACCCAGCTTGATCGCGTGCGCTTTCTTCTGGAGGCTCACAGTGTCCATGCCGTTGTTGTCCCCGAATTGGATTGGCGCGCGTTGACGGCTCCCGGAATTTATCTGGGAGTGGGAAGCATAGAAAATGGCTTCATCGACCAGAGCCGCAAGATCTGTTTGATCCCCGAACACCAGATCTTCGGAAGCAAACGCAAGCGAGACAATTCCCGCTACATCAAATCGAAAAGCCATCTGCCTGAATTAGGATTTGCAGACCTCGAACCAGGCAATATTGTTGTGCATTCCCAACATGGCGTGGGTCGTTATCACGGACTCAAGATGATGACGTTTTCTGGAATTCCTGCCGAGCTCCTTGAATTGGAATACCGCGACGGAGCCAAGCTCTTTGTTCCGGTCAACAAGATCTCTCAGATCAGTAAATTCAGTGGCGAAAATTCCGCCATTCCCCTGGACAAGTTGGGCGGCGCTTCTTGGGAACAAAAGAAGCAGAAAACAAAGAAAGAACTACAATCCATTGCGGGCGATCTCCTCCATCTATACTCTCTGCGTGATCTTGCAAAAGGACCCGAGCTGCAACTCCTTCCCGAAAAAATCGAGGCCTTCGCCGCAAGCTTCCCCTTTGAGGAAACACGAGACCAACAGACGGCTATTGAAGCAACGCTTGCTGATTTAAAAAATCAAAAACCCATGGATCGTCTGGTATGTGGTGATGTCGGCTACGGGAAAACAGAGGTCGCACTGCGCGCTGCACACGCCGTGGCCTCATGTGGCTTTCAGGTAGCGGTGTTGGCCCCCACAACATTGCTAGCGACACAGCATGAGGGGAATTTTCGACGACGACTTGCACCCTTTGGCATTCGGGTCGAGGGAATCAGCCGACTGAAAGCGAAAAAAGAAACACAAGAATCTTTGAAGAGTTTTTCTGAGGGAAAAATCGATGTTCTCATTGGAACTCACCGCCTATTGAGCAAGGATTTCTCCCATAAAAATCTCGGCCTCCTTGTGGTCGACGAAGAGCAAAAATTTGGTGTGACACATAAAGAGCGATTGAAGCAACTCAAACACAACGTGCACGTATTAACGCTTACAGCGACCCCAATTCCTCGAACTCTTAATATGGCGATTGCCGGAATCAAAGATCTTTCCATTATTACGACGCCTCCGCAGGACCGCTTGAGTGTGAAGACTCACATTGTGAAAAAATCGATGGCGGTGATTCAGCAGGCGATCGAAGAAGAAGTGGCTCGTGGCGGACAGGTCTTTTACGTGCACAACCGCGTTCAATCCATTCAACGTGAATACGAGGAGATTCTCCGCGCATGTCCAAAAATTTCTGCTGATTTTGTGCACGGTCAAATGGATGAGACTCAACTGGAAGAGCGGATGATTCGATTTTACGAAGGCAAGATCCAGGTTTTGATTGCGACTTCCATCATTGAATCTGGCTTGGATATTCCCAATGCCAATACGCTGATTGTCGATCGCGCCGATCATTTCGGATTGTCACAACTTTATCAAATCCGCGGCCGCGTGGGGCGCTCCAACGTGAGGGCTTTTGCCTATTTCCTTTTGCCAGAACATAGCGAAATTACCCGCGATGCGGAAAAGCGTCTCGAAGTCTTGGAAGCCTATCAAGAACTGGGATCCGGCTTTCATATCGCCAGTCATGATCTCGAGATCCGTGGGACGGGCGACCTTTTGGGCCGCGATCAAAGCGGCCACATCGCCGCAATTGGTTTAGACACCTATCTTGAACTGCTGCAGGAATGTGTCGCCGAACTTCGCGGGGAGCATTTCGAAGCCTCCTTTGAACCTGAAATCCAACTACCGATCGACACCACAATCCCGCCCTCTTACATCCCAGAAAGCAATATTCGCTTGAGCTTCTACAGGAAACTCTCCTCTGCTCTCAGTGAAGCCGAAGTAGATGCCATCCTAGACGAAATGAACGATCGATTCGGCAGTCCAGGTCCCAGTGTAGATTCGCTCGGCGTGTTGATGCGGATAAAATGTCAGCTGCGTCGTCTTAAGATCCGTTCGGCAACGGCTGGGCGTGTGGGCGTTTCATTGGCTTTTGACAGCACTACGCCCATTTCTTCGACCAAACTGGTCAGTGCCGTTACGAATTATCCCTCGCATTTTCAAATTAATCCCGAAGGTCGGCTTCTGATCAAGAACCCTGTCCTTGGCGAAAACCAAACACAGACCGACGTACTGCGTCGCGTTGAGGGCGCCCTCGCTATCCTTGAAAATTGGGTCGAAACAAAAGCATCCCACTGAGTGCAGCGACAGTTTATCGACACCTTCTTTCGGAAATACGGAGAGGACCTAGCCTTTGTCTTAACATGCAGTTATCCTTTAGTTTTAGGAGACCCATGATGATGTTTATTCGTAACAGTCTTTTTTCGATTCTAGCGTTCATGACTTTTTCAGCCTTAGCTCAAACAGGCGGAAAAATTCTCGCCAAGATCAATGAAAAGTCGATCACGGTGGACGAATTCAATAAACGCTACGATCAGAATTCAAAACTTGTGCCGGGCAAGGCACCGACGAAACAAGATGTGCTGAAAAACATCATCTATTTTGAACTTGCCATTCAGGACGCTCGACGCCTGAACATTCATCGAGAGGACGCGCTTCGCGATCAGTTTGATGTCTTGCTCTATCAATCCTATGTCCGCCGCTTCATTCAACCCTTGATCGACAAGGTGCAAGTTCCAGAATCCGAAGTTCGCGATTACTACAGCGCCAACCCCTTAATTCGAACCAGTCACATTGTTTTACTCTCTAAACCGGGGATGACCGAAGCCGAGCGCGCAGATTTAAAAAAACGAGCTGATGATCTTTATAAACAGGTCACTGCTGAGCCTAAAAAATTCGAAGCGCTCGCTCGGGAATATTCGGAAGGCCCTTCGCGCAAAACCGGCGGCGATGTTGACTGGGCAGGCCGCCACAAGGTTCTGCCAGAGTACTACGAAGCGGCAAACGCCCTTAAGAATCTTAACGACATCAGCGCGCCTGTAGAAACCCCCTATGGTTTCCACATCATTAAGCTAACGGGCCGCAAGCCTTATTCACAGATTGATTCGGTTTATAAAGACTTTATTGTTCGCGCGATTCGCGAAAATAAGGGGCAGGAGAAATACTCGGAATATTTCGCCTCGCTCCAGAAAAAGAACAAAGTTCTCGTAAACGACGATCTGTTAAAATAGGGCCCCCTTCAGGGGAGCCCCTACTCGGCACTCAGACAAAGCCCCCCCCTTTTGGCCTCCAAAGCGCTTGCCTATTCATAAGAGCGGCCCTAGCCTAGCCGACAATGAAAAAGATTCAATTCTTTCCACTGATTGCCCTGTTGATTGCTCCATTTCAAACAGCCCTTTCCGCCACTGAAAAGACGCTCGACCGAGTCGTTGCCGTCGTCGGACAATCTCCGATACTTCAATCGGAAGTTGATGAACGATTAAAGCTCTTCAAAAAAACCCCGCTTCTGTCGTCCATTATGGGTGTTGAAGACAGCCGCATTAATTTCGATGGCATCATGAACCATCTCATTGAAGACAAAATTATCGAAGAAAGTGCGCGCGATTTAGGGGTGGAGGTCTCTGATCTAGAAGTCACCAATCAAATTCAATCGATTGCGCGCCAAAACAAAATGTCCATCGATCAACTCAAGCGACAACTGGATCGCGAAAAAATTCCCTTCGCGGACTATCGATCCAATATTTATCTTCAACTTTTAAAGAAAAATGTTTTCGAGCGCGAACTTCGCCGCAGTGGCGGTATCACGGAGCAGGAAATCCGCGCCCTCTACGAAACTAGAGCAAAAACTGAATATGATATTGGCTTGGTTTTTCTAGGGAAAAAGGCAGCCGCGGAACTAAGCGCATCCTACGCGAGTGGTAAAACCTCGATTGAGGAAATTCGGCAGCACCCCGACTTTGTCGGCCTCGGCTGGACTTCCGGAGACAGTTTGAAAAAAGAAATCTCGGATCAAGCGAAAAGTGCCGCAGTCCCTTCTCTTCTCAAGGACAGTTTCGATGTACAGGGCAGGAATGCCCTTGTTTTAGTCGGCGGAAAGCGTCGCGGCTCTGACGAAGAATTCGAATCACTCCGGGCCCAACTCAGTTCCGAGGCTCAATCCGTAGATTTTCAACGACGATTCAGAAACTGGCTCGAAAAGAAAAAAGAGAACATGAATATTCGAGTGAACAAAATATGAGCATTTTCCGTGAGTATGATATTCGAGGCGTCGCGGATCGTGACCTGATTGATCCGATTGTCTTTTCTCTTGGGCGCATCCTCGCGCGGCGTGCATTGAAGGCGGGCGACCGAAATATCTTTGTGGGAGAGGATGTTCGCATCTCATCGGACCGCTTGGCGGCGACTCTGTCGGCGGCCTTTCGATTCGAAGGCCTACAAGTACGGCGATTGAATCCTGGACCAACTCCACTTCTTTATTTTGCTGCAAAAGTTGAACAGCCAAATTTCCCGACCCAGTCGGGTGTCATGATCACAGGATCCCACAATCCTCCGGAGTACAACGGTTTTAAAATGGTTATTGGTGGGAACACTCTCTTTGGGGAAGATATTCAGGAAATCGCAAGAGAAGTTCAACCGCTTTTGGCCAATTTCGATCTTAAGGAATTCGAGTCCGCGAAGACGTTGGCCGTCGAGCGCGTGAATCGAGAAGAAGAATATGTCCGTTTTCTGAAAGAGAACATTCGGCCAGAAAAGAAACTTAAAGTCGTAGTAGACGCCGGAAATGGTGCGGCGGGCCCGCTTGCAGTAGCCACTTATAAAGCCCTTGGCTTTGAAGTGATTCCACTTTTTTGTGAATTTGATGGCAGCTTTCCCAACCACCATCCCGATCCCACCGTTCCGAAGAATTTGGTTTACCTTCAAGACAAGGTGCGAAGCACGGGCGCAGATTTGGGCATTGGTTTTGATGGCGATGGTGATCGCATCGGGGCGGTCACTTCTACCGGACAAATCGTCTATGGTGACCAACTCGTTCTCTATTTCTCGCGCGATATTCTTAAAAACACTCCGGGTGCGACAATCATTTCAGAAGTGAAAAGTTCAAAGGTCCTTTACGACACCCTAGCCAAATGGGGCGCAAAACCTATCATCTGGAAAACTGGCCACAGCTTGATCAAAGCAAAATTGAAAGAGACAAAGGCCGCACTTGCCGGCGAAATGTCGGGACATATGTTTTTTGCTGATCGATACTTTGGTTTTGATGATGCGCTCTACGCAGGAGCGCGCCTCCTAGAGGGGCTCAGCCAACGTGATGAGAGCTTGGATGAGTTTTTGGCGAGCTTGCCTCCTGCGGTAAACACTCCAGAACTTCGCATTGATTATCCGGATTCGAAAAAATTCACTTTGGTGAAAGAGTTCGTCCGACGATCCCGTGAAAAATTCGGCAATCAGGTTCTTGATATTGACGGAGCCCGCATCAGCTTTCCTAAAGGCTGGGGACTGCTGCGCGCCTCGAATACGCAGCCGGTTTTGGTGATGCGCTTTGAAGCCGAGAATTTACCCTCGCTTCAAGCCGTTTCTGAAGAATTTGCCCTGATCCTCAAGGACATCGATGCCTCAATTGAGATTCCGCCCTTATGATTGATCCCATTGTCGTTCGAGGTGCTCGAGAGCACAATCTAAAGAACGTCTCGCTCGACATTCCTTCGCAGAAGTTTGTGGTCATCACGGGCCCTTCAGGTAGCGGCAAGTCCTCTCTGGCATTCGATACGATATTTGCAGAGGGCCAACGGCGTTACATCGAAAGTCTCAGCGCCTATGCGCGGCAGTTCATGGAGCAACTGAGCAAACCAGATGTGGACTATATCGATGGTCTTTCTCCATCGATTTCAATTGATCAAAAGACGGTCTCCTCCCACCCGAGATCAACAGTGGGTACCGTCACATCGATCTATGATTTTCTTCGTCTTCTTTACGCACGCACAGGTAAAATTCTCGATCCGGAAACTGGCGAAACTCTAGAGGCCCTGGACGACGAAGAAATTGTTCGCCGTGTCCTAGAGTTCAAATCGGAATCAAAGCTTCAACTTTTTGCATCCGTTGTTCGCGGTAAAAAGGGCGAGTACTTGCGCGAAATGGATCAGTGGCGACGTTTAGGTTATTCGAAAGTTCTCATCGACGGGCAGCTGCGGGATCTCCATGATCCCATTCTTCTCAATCGTCACCAGCATCACGACATCGATATTTTGATTGATTCGATTGTCCCAGATCGAAGTGACGCAAAACAACGCATTCTTGAAGCACTCCGCATTTGTGACAAAGTATCCCAGGGCCACCTCCGAATTATTGGGAAAGATAGCGGGGAAAGCGTCGTCTTTGGAAAGAAGATCGCCATTCCATCGACGGGAAAAAGTTTCCCTGATCTGGAGCCTCGCCTTTTCTCTTTTAATTCGCCCTACGGAATGTGCAAAGATTGCCGCGGCTTGGGGGCTATCGAAGAGGAAAAAAAGAATTTGAGAGGATCGGCTCGGTCCGGCTCAGAAGAAGATGATGAAGGTGACGACGAGGAGTACTTCAAAGTTTGCCCGACCTGCAAAGGCCAACGACTCAACAGCGACGCGCTTTCGGTATTTTATGATGGCAAATCCATCGCAGAACTTTCTGCGCTCTCGGCCGAGGATTTGCTGAGTTTCTTTAGCACTTCGCCCAGCATGCAGCGTAATCTCGTAGCCAAACGACTTGGTGTTGAAATCATTTCTCGCCTTCAGTTCTTGATTGACGTTGGCCTTCCCTATTTAAGCTTGGGACGCAGCACGCGCACTTTGAGCGGTGGCGAAGCACAGCGCATTCGCCTCGCCACCCAGCTCGGCATTCAGCTGAGCGGCGTGCTCTATGTGCTTGATGAACCCAGCATCGGACTTCACCCACTCGACCACGCAAAGCTACTGACCTCGTTGGAAAAGCTCCGAGATCTTGGAAACTCCGTTATCGTCGTCGAGCACGACGAAGAAACAATTTTGGCCGCCGATGAAATCATTGAAATTGGCCCGGGCGCCGGCGTTCATGGCGGAACGATCATCGAACAGGCCACGCCTAAAGAATTTCTGAAATCCTCGCAGTGTAAGACAGCCCAGTTCCTTCGTGGCGATTTGATTGTTAGCGAACAACGTGCCCGTCGCGGAAACAAAGGCAAAGTTCTAACGCTCACCAAATGTTTGGGCCACAATCTCAAAGAAGTAAATCTCAGCCTTCCGCTACAAAATTTTGTAGTCTTCACGGGTGTGAGCGGATCCGGAAAATCAAGTCTCATTCACCACACGCTCCTGACGGAACTCAATCGCAGGTTTTACCGTAGCCGCAAGGAGCCGCTACCCTTTGGAAAAATCAGTGGCGATGAATTGCTCGATAAGGTCGTCACGATCGATCAGAAAGCTATCGGTCGTACCCCGCGATCTAATCCCGCGACCTACACGGGAATTTTTTCATTGATCCGCGCCGTGTATGCTCAAAGCCCAGAGGCTCAACTGCGCGGCTACGGGCCCGGAACTTTTTCCTTCAACGTCAAAGGCGGTCGCTGCGACGGTTGCGAGGGAGCCGGTCGGAAAAAAATTGAAATGCACTTTTTACCGGATGTTTTCGTTCCCTGTGAAGTCTGCAATGGGCAGCGTTATCGCCGCGAGGTTCTTGAGGTTCGATTCAAAGGCAAAAGTATCGCTGAAGTTTTAGAGATGTCCATTGAAGAAGCTCACGCACATTTTCTGAATCAGCCGGCCATTGAGCCGAAACTAAAAACATTGCTTGATGTGGGCCTGGGTTACATTCGGCTTGGCCAGTCGGCCACAACCCTAAGTGGCGGCGAGGCTCAACGAGTAAAACTTTCCAAAGAGCTTTCAAAACGTAGCACCGGAAAGACGCTGTATTTTTTAGATGAACCGACAACAGGACTTCATTTTGAAGACATTCGTCGGCTTTTAGATATTCTTCAGCGTCTAGCCGATTCAGGAAATTCGATTGTAGTCATCGAACATAATCTGGATGTGATTTGTGCCGCTGATTGGATTATTGAATTGGGCCCGGCGGCTGGAGTGAAGGGTGGCGAAATAGTGGGCGAAGGCAGTCCCGAAGATTTTGCTACAAAATTTTCAACGACGCCCACCGGACAATTCGTAAAGAAATATTTCGCAAGCCGTCGCTGGAAATAACGAAGCCGCAATCCCGAAACAGGGATTGCGGCCGATCATTTAAAAACTTTGAACTCTGATAAAAGCGACTGAAAGATCAGCCGTTAAGTTTCAGAATGTTGCCAGCAGCCAAGAAAGCAAAAAGTGCCAAGGCTTCCATCAACGCCAAGCTCAAGAGAAGGGGTACGAAGACCTTGTTTGCGGAACCGGGGTTACGCGCAATACCTTCCAAAGCAGCTGCGGCGGCACGGCTTTGGCCGAGACCGATCAGACTAGCTGCCGAACCCATACAAAGACCTGCGGCTAGAGCAATCATTCCAACAGATGAATTGGTAGCTGCCGGAGTCTCCTGTGCGTAGGAGAGTGCTGGGACAAGTGCAGTAGCGACGAGTGCAAGATTAATTTTTTTCATTTTTCATTTTCCTCCGTTTTTTTCTTAAAACGTTTTTACCCTTCAGACTTTTCAATGTCCTTACTTAATGTTCTTCATGAGCCGTGGCGACCCCGATGTAGATCATTGTTAGCAAAGTGAACACGGTCGCCTGAATCACAGCAACCAAAAGTCCCAAGATCATAATTGGCACAGGAGCCAGTGTCGCGAAGAGATAACCTAGGGCTGCGCCGACCGCACCCAGTTTTTCTTGGAGAGGTACTATGAGTGACTGAACCAATCCTGAAATCACATGAAAAATCTCGTGATCCGCATAAATGTTCGTGCGCAAACGAATTCCTAAAGTCAGAGGTCGAATTAGGTGGGAAATTGTTTCAATCACAAAGAGGATCGGGCCCAGAAAAAGGAGAATCAAACCTTTCACGTGTCCGGTGAACTGCTCCAAGTAGTGAAAACCGTTATTCGCAAAGCCAAGTGCGTTGTAATAAAGAAACACGATCAAGCCGATCGAAAATGTGGTGTTGATGTTATCCGTTGCCGAAGCCATGCCGGGAACCGTTCCCAACAGGTTACAAGTCAGAACATAAAAGAAGATCCACATGAGTAGCGGCAAATATGCTTTTGAATGTTTGCCAATAATCTCATTGGCATTGTTCTGCACGAACTCGCCAAGCACCTCGAATATATTTCGAATTCCAAATTTAGCGGGCGGAACAAATGCTTCGTCCGGCGCGCTCGCTAAAGCTTTTGTTGGCACACTTGCGCGATAAACTGCTGTAGCTCCCACAATCAGTCCAACAGACGCGACGGCCGCCACGACATGCGTGTTGTGATTCATGAAGTCGCTTTGTAGGTAATTCCACCACTTAAATCCGGCTGCCATAATTTGAAGTCCTCTGATCTATAGCGTTGGACCTAGGAGTTTTCCACGAGGAAATCTCCTATTTTTGGATTTTTTTCCCTGAGGAGAGGCTTAGACGCTTGGACCGGACGAAGAATCGTCCCCTTCTTTCCTAAGTAGAAACGGAAGCCCTAGATTCATAGAAAAAAGGCCCAAAATGAAGGGCAGAGGCTTGTTCTGCACTTCTTCGACGGTGAATGCGACGAGTCCGGCCACCACAAACTGGCCCACGAAGATCAACAAACCTCGGATAAGAATGCCTCTTTTAACGCGTGGCGGCATGTTTTCGTCGAGTGCGACTTTGTAGAAGAGTTTGAGGCTCCAAAAGATGCCTCCAACACAAATAAGCCCGGTCACGATTCCTAGGATTAGGGAAAGAATCATTCTAAAAATTCTTCCTAGATGGGCTTAAAGCCGCGGTCCAGTGACTTTTTTCAATTCCGACGACAGCCTTTAGATCTTTGCAAAGATTCGCTGCGCGGATTCCGCGAAACGGTTTTCGGAAACTTCGTCATGAGCAAAGCTCAAAAACCACGCTTCATAGGGCGACGGGGCCAGCATCCACCCCTCCTCAAGAGCCGCCCAAAAAAATCGATTAAAGATTTCCGCATTTGACGCTTCGGCATCCTGAGCATTTGTCACCTTCCGCTCTTGAAAGAAGGGGCTCAGCATCGAGCCCACCCGATTCACTGTCATCGGAAGTCCCTTGGATTTGGCGCAGTCCAAAAGAACTGATTCCATTTGAGCCGACATTTGCTCTAATTTTTCGTAAGGTTTGATTTCATCAATCAGCTTCATCATCGCAAGTCCCGCAGCAATTCCCACGGGATTTCCACTCAGAGTTCCGGCCTGATAAACTGGACCCAAGGGTGCCAAGGTGTCCATGATTTTTGCTGGGCCCGCAATTGCGGCAAGAGGAAAACCTCCGCCAACTACTTTTCCAAAACAGCTCAAATCCGGCCGAATGTTATAAAGACCTTGCGCTGACAGGCGATGCACACGCAATCCGGTCATCACTTCATCAAAAATCAGCAATGCTCCCGCCTTTTCGGTCTCCGCACGCAAGGTTCTAAGAAAATCAATGGTCGGAGGGATCACACCCATGTTGCCCACGACCGGTTCTAAAATTACTGCGGCGATCTGATCGCCCATTTCACTAAAGAGAGTCTTAACGCTCTCTACGTCATTGTAAGAGAGAACTTTGGAATAACGCGAGAGTCCCTCTGGAATTCCCGCACATTCCGGAACAGCTGATTCTGGATGGGAGATAGTGGCTACGCCACTTCCTGCAGACATCAAAAGCGAGTCGACGTGGCCATGATAATTTCCAGAAAATTTCACAACAACTGAGCGTTTAGTGTAGCCACGAGCTAGTCGAATCGCGGTTGTGCAGGCTTCTGTTCCACTGCTGACCGCCCGTACTTTCTCTGCTGTTGGAATTCGTTCCAAAAGCTTTTCGGCCCAAAGAATTTCATTCTCGTGAGTCATCCCCAAACAAGGAGACTTTTCCATCGCCTCCCGAGCTGCTTTGATGATCTCCATTCGTCCATGTCCAAAAAGGTGGGGGCCATAGGACATGACAAAATCCAAATAAACATTGCCATCGACATCGATGATTTTTGCGCCTTTTCCCTCGCGCGCCAGAATCGGATGACGTCCCACGCGTTTAAAACTGCGCACCGGAGAGTTCACGCCTCCGACAAGAACCTTGCTCGCCCGATCATGCAAAAGTTTTGAATTTTCGTAACTACGCGAAGTCATCAAAGCCTTCTTTCTCGTTTTCGTTTTTCCAAACGATCAATTTTTAATTCAATCACTCGGGGATTGGGATAGGTCGACAGGCCTGCTTTATAGGCCTCCAACGCTGTAGCTAATTCGTCTTTGCTTTCAAACGCCATTCCAAGTCCATAGTAGGCTTCGGCCACTAAGGCTTCATACCCCTTCCGGCCCGAAAACTGTTTGATCGCTTCTTGAAAATTCGTGATCGCTTCATTGAATTTTTCAGCATTGAGATAAGCTTGGGATTCCTCAAGAAAAGCTCGCGGTCCGCTAGCACTACCTGGATAATTGTCTCGAAATTCACGAAAGCGCTCCGCTGCATCCGTAAACTGCCCGGAATCCATTAATGCCCGCGCCCAGCCTAGGAGAATTTCAGGCCCATCTTTTGGGTTGGAAAGATTCTCCCTGTACAAAACCCCGTACTCTTCGGCGGCTGCGCCAAAATTGCCCATGCGATCGCCATAGATTTTTGCAATTTCCCATCGGGCCCGCATCTTTACTTCAGCATCATCGGTACGCTGGTAAACATCTCGATAGGCGCGAATGGCTCGCGGATAATCCTTTAGGTGAGCATCGTAAATGCGGGCAATCTCTTCCTGTGCTCGCACCCCGAGTGGGCCTCGTTGTTCGAAGTTCACAATGCGGGTGTATTCCTCAATCGCGCGCAAGTACTGACCTTGTTTCACGAAATTACTCGCAAGTTTCCAATGTGATTCGTTCACATCGAAAGCACACGCGACGATAAATAGACCGCCCAAGGCGATCTTAATGAACTGTCTCGCCTTGCCCACCGTTCATCTCGGATTCGTTGACGGTCGCAATGCCTTTGACGACTTCGCTTTCATCCAGTCGAATGACGCGAACGCCCTGAGTATTGCGGCCCATTACGGAAATGTCTGAAATGGGTGTTCGAATAAGCTGTCCGCCACTGGTGACGACAATAACGTCATCAACATTCTGAACGACTTTCACCCCAATCAGTTCCCCGATTTTATCAGTTGTTTTCAGGTTGATAATTCCAGATCCACCACGACCTTGTGCTCGGTACTCTTCGACCGGGGTTCTCTTCCCATAGCCCTTTGTGGAAACGCTGAGAATTGTGATTCCTTTGGTTTCTTCGTCGTTTGCCGGCAATATATCCATCCCGACCACGGCGTCGTTGGAATCAACATTGATGCCGCGCACTCCGCGTGCCGTTCGGCCCATGGCACGTACGTCCTCTTCAGAAAAACGTATACTCTGGCCTAATTTAGTAGCCATAAAGATGTGATCTTTTCCGGAGCTCAGCGCTACCTTCATCAATTCATCGCCGTCATCAAAACTCATCGCAATGATGCCGTTGCTGCGAATGTTCGAGAAATTCATCAGGCTGGTCTTTTTAATGACTCCGGCCTTGGTGCACATCACAACAAATCGATCTTCACTGAATTCCTTCACAGGTAGAATCGAGAGAACTTTTTCGCCATTCTCAAGTTGGATCATTTGCTGAAGGGGCCGACCCCGCGCGGTCCTCGCCATCTCGGGAATTTGATAGACCTTCAGCCAATGTAGTTTCCCAAGATTCGTGAAACACAGAAGATGCCAATGCGTGTTAGCTACAAATATCTGCGAGATGTAATCTTCGTCAGATGCCATGCCGGCGCCACGAACGCCCTTTCCACCCCGACCTTGGGCACGATATTCTGCGGCCGAGGTACGTTTTGCGTAACCCTGCGCGGAAACCGTGACCACAACATCATCGGGCTGAATGAAATCTTCGATTGCGAAATCTTTGTCTTCGGCGCCCGAAAGTTCTGATCGTCTTTCATCGCCGAATTTTTCCAGTATAAGATTCAATTCGGCCTTGATGACTTTGTAGAGTTCTTCATCGGTGCTCAAAATCAACTTTAGTTTAGCGATCTCGAGTTTCAGTTCTGCCAATTCGGCCAAAAGCTTTTGCGTCTCAAGAGCTGTAAGTCGCGACAATCGCATTTCAAGAATCGCATGAGCTTGTTTCTCGGAAAGTCCGAAACTTTCCATCAAACCTAATTTGGCCTCAACGGTGCCTGGCGCCTTTTTAATAATTTCAACAACGGCATCGATGTTTTGGAGGGCAATTCTTAAGCCTTCTAAAATATGTTCTTTTGCTTCTGCTTTTGCGAGTTCAAAAACACAGCGCTTTGTGACCACATCACGTCGGTGATCAACAAAAGCTTGAATCATATCTTTAAGCGAAAAAAGTCGTGGTCTTCCGTTGTCGATCGCAAGAGTGATGATTCCAAACGAAGTTTGAAGTTGGGTCTTCGCATAAAGCGTATTTAAAATAACGTTGGCTTGCTCCCCCTTGCGGATGTCGATCACCACACGAATTCCCTTGCGATCGGATTCGTCGCGAATATCCGTGATGCCTTCGATTTCCTTGTCACGCACGTATCGAGCGATGTTTTGAATCCAATCGGCTTTGTTGACCTGAAATGGCAACTCCGTAACTACAATGCATTCGCGATCTTTGCCGGTAGCTTCGATTTCCGCACGGCCTTTAATCGTGAATGAGCCTCGGCCGGAATGGTAAGCCCGACGAATGCCGGAAAGATTCGTGATGATGCCGCGGGTAGGAAGATCCGGCCCCGGAATAAATTCCATTAACTGATCTACTGTGATGGCAGGATTATCAATCAATGCGATCGTGCCTTTTAAAACTTCCGTCAGATTGTGCGGGGGAATATTGGTCGACATACCCACAGCAATCCCGCCGGATCCGTTAACGATGAGATTAGGAAATTGCGTAGGCATAACTTTCGGCTCGGACATCGAGCCGTCGTAGTTGGGTCCAAAATCAACGGTTTCTTTCTCGATGTCGGCAAGCATTTGCCCGCCGAGTTTGGACATGCGCGATTCTGTGTAGCGCATAGCTGCGGGACTATCTCCGTCCACACTACCGAAATTTCCTTGGCCATCGACCAGCATGTAGCGCATGGAAAATTCCTGCGCCATACGAACCATCGCGTGATAAACCGCAGTATCTCCGTGTGGGTGATATTTACCGATGACGTCACCGACGATACGAGCCGATTTCAAGTGCTTCTTTTCAAAAGTATTTCCCAGGTTATGCATCGCATAGAGAATGCGGCGATGCACAGGTTTTAAACCGTCACGGACATCCGGCAGAGCGCGGCCCGCAATAACGGACATCGAATATTCCAGGTAAGCTCCCTGCATTTCTTCTTCGATGTTGATGGTTGGGTACTTGGGTTTTTCGACTTCTTCGCTCATTCTTTATTCCTGCTTAAACATCCAGGTTACGAACACGCAGAGCATTCTTTTCAATGAATTCTCTGCGAGGTTCTACGGAATCACCCATGAGAATCGAGAATATCTCGTCGGCCTTTGCGCCATCTTCAATGGTGACCTGTAAGAGTGTTCTTTTCGTGTGATCCATCGTGGTTTCCCACAGCTGTTCGGGGTTCATTTCTCCCAAACCCTTATAACGTTGGATACTGAGGCCTTGCTGACCTTGTTCCAAAACATAATCTACAAGCTCGGTGGTTGAATAAAAGAGTTTGTGCTCGTCACCCACCTCAAGTTTGAAAGGCCGCCCTGAAAGCTCGGACACAAAGGTTGCTAATTTAAGGGCTTCAATCGTGTCCGGTTTATCCAAGAAATCCATTGAAAATTCTGTAGAAAAGCGGGCGCCGCCACGACTTGTAAGAAAAGTCGCTTTGAATTTTCCACTGTGCTCCGCATCTGCAACAATTTGAACATCCAATTGTGCAGAACCATTTGAGTATTGCTCCATGAAATTTTTCTTAACCACTGAGCCCAGCATTTTCAGGCTCTCTTCACTTTTCAGATGTTCCGGATTGCAATGTCCGCCCAAGACCAATTCCAAATAAACGCGGGGATCACCTTTGCGCGCCAGTGCTTCAAAGACTTTGTTGAATCTTTGCATCTGGAGAAGGATTCGTTTTGTATCAGTCGTAGATAAATGATTTCCACGTCCATCGACCAAAACACCTTTTTCTAGAACTTCCTCTAGCAAAATTCCTTGAAGGGCTTTTTCGTCCTTCACATACATATCGGTTTTGCCTTTACGGATTTTGTAAAGCGGTGGCTGAGCAATGAATAAATGTCCACGATCAATCAACGACGGCATTTTTCGATAGAAAAATGTGAGTAAGAGCGTACGAATATGCGCACCATCCACATCAGCATCGGTCATGATGACGATCTTATGGTAGCGGAGCTTTTCCATATTGAATTCAGAATCACCGTGTTCCAAGCCCGTTCCAATCGCCGTGATCAAGCAGCGAATTTCTTCATGTTGTAGCATCTTATCGACGCGTGCTTTTTCAACGTTCAAGATTTTTCCACGCAAAGGCAAAATGGCCTGGGTTGCCCGGTCGCGACCCTGTTTGGCTGAGCCACCCGCGGAATCTCCTTCCACGATGAAAAGCTCTGATTTCGACGGATCTTTCTCTTGGCAGTCAGCCATTTTTCCCGGCAAGCCAGAAAAATCCATCGCGCTCTTTCGGCGAGTTAGTTCACGCGCACGCTTTGCGGCAAGGCGCGCACGGGTTCCCTCCATTGCCTTGGCAATAATGCGTTTGGCTTCGTTGGGATTTTTTTCAAAAAACTGAGTCAGATTTTCCGTTGTAACGGTTTCGACGATGCCTTTAACTTCGGAATTTCCGAGTTTCGTTTTTGTTTGGCCCTCGAACTGGGGTTCACGAACTTTTACGGAAATTACGCATGAAAGCCCTTCGCGGCAATCTTCCCCTTCGATGGGATCTTTAAGATCTTTGGCTAAATTGTAGTGTTGGGCGAACTTATTGATCATCCTTGTGAGCGAGGCCTTGAAGCCTTGAAGATGCGTTCCGCCCTCGTGGGTGTTGATGTTATTTGCAAAGGAAAAAATATTTTCTTTGTATCCGTCGTTCCACTGCATCGCGACTTCGACATCAGTGCCGTTTTTTTCAGTGCGATAATAGACGACGTCTTTGTGCACTTTTTCGCGACTAGAATTCAAATAAGCGACAAAACTACTGATCCCATCGGGATAGTAAAATTCCTGTTCTTTTTGATCGCGTTCATCTGTGATTTTGATCCGAAGCTCTTTATTCAAAAAAGCTAATTCACGCAGGCGCTTGGATAGTGTCTCGAAACTATATTCCGTTGTTTCAAAGATACCGGGGTCCGGTTTGAAAGAAACAATCGTTCCGCGACCCGGAGTATCCCCGATAATCTCAAGTGACTTGGTCGTTACGCCGCGAGCAAATGTGATTTCATGCAATTTGCCGCTACGTTTGATACGCACGCGAAGCCATTCCGAGAGAGCGTTCACACAACTCACTCCGACCCCGTGAAGGCCGCCAGAAACTTTATAGGCCGCTCCTTCGAATTTTCCGCCGGCATGCAGTTTCGTCAACACGACTTCAGCGGCTGAAACACCTTCCTCTTCATGGATGTCAACCGGGATACCTCGTCCGTCGTCTTCAACGGTTACTGAGTTGTCGATGTGAATTGTGACGCTAATGTTTTTGCAGAAACCTGCTAGAGCTTCGTCGACCGAGTTGTCGACGACTTCTGACACCAAGTGATGCAGACCGCGTGTGGCCGTATCACCGATGTACATGCCGGGTCTTTTTCGAACCGCATCCAGACCCTCGAGGACCTTGATTTTAGAAGCACCGTAATCATCACCAGACTCTTGTGTATCTTTGACAGGGTTCTCTGACATTGTGTTCCTTTTTAGAAGGTCTTATTCCTAACAGTTTTAATGGGGATAAACCATGCAATTCATTGAAAAAACCGCAAAAAAAAGCGTCATTTTACCCAAGAAAAGAAACAATAATATCAATAAGTTAGTGGGCCAAGTTTGGCTGCCGGCTTTCATCCCGTTGGAGGAGGCATTTGAGCTCTTTTTCGGCTGTGATTTTGCCATCAGAAACAGTCAAAATTTTAAGAGATTTACCCCAAATTTCCTGCAAAGAACTTTCAATAAGCTCGGTGCTGGTCCAAAGAAGTTGATGAGAGTTCTCTAAAAGATTTTGGATCAATTGATCGCGATGATGCGCGTCCAACTCGCTTGAGAAATCGTCCAACAAAAAAAGCGCTTTTTCTTGGCGCAGTTTCTGGATCCATCGTGCATGAGTCCATCGTAATAAAAGTCCGATCAGTCGACCTTGTCCTTGCGAAGCCATGCCCTTGACCTTCTGCTCGGATAGAAGAATTTCTAGATCATCACGGTGCGGCCCTTTGTGTGTCCAACCAGTGGATAAATCTTTGGCTTGATCTTCTTTTAATAGTTTTTGCAACGAATCTTTGGACTGAGTGTGTGTTAACCAATTCAAATTTAAATCGGAACCAAAGCTCAGTTCCATCGAGTCACGGAGCTGTATGAAATTATCAAAAAATTCGGGCCACGCTTCTCGTCGAAGACTCTGCAAATCAATTGCTGCCTCGATAAAAACATCGTTCCAACTTTGGAGTTCGGAAATAGTGGCGCGTTCGTCACGGATCGCTCTCAAAAGAGTGTTGCGTTGTTTCAGTGAGCGGTTGAATTTTTCGAGCATCTCGAAATAACCAGGACAAATGTCCGCAAAAACTTGATCCAAAAAATCACGACGTCCTTCCGGCCCGCCACGAACGAGTTCGTGATCTTGTGGTGAAAAAGCTACAACAGGAAAGCGAGAGATCAGTTGGCCGACAGGAACTTTTTTATCATTGATTTTGATTTGAAAGCGTTTCGTTTCCGCGTTCCCGCTGACGAGCACTTCACTGTTTCGAGCGCCCTCTTGCTGCAAAAACACATCGACTTGAAGAGGAGCAGAAATAAGAGTTTTTTGGAGATCGTTAGAAAATAGATCAGTGCGTTGAACGAAAGAACGAAAGGGACGGCCCTTCAGAGCGAAATAAACGGCCTCAATGAGGTTTGTTTTTCCAGCCCCATTGGGACCCACAAAAGCCGCGTGACCCTCACTGAGGTCAATTGTGACGTTCTGAAGGTTACGGAAATTCTGAATCCGAACCGAACGCAACAACATGGCTTATTCCAAAGCTCTTAAATGCGCATGGGCATGATGACAATTTGGTATCCGGGGTTCGTGTCGGAAGACAAAAGCGCCGGCATCAGCTTCTCTCCGACTTGGATCTTCACGTCCTCGCCATCAAGATTAGCCAAAGCTTCTGTGAAAAAACGAACATTAAAGCCTGTTTTGAATTCCTCACCGATATACTTCACGGGAACTTCGTCCGTACCTTCACCGATGTCCGGATTGATTGTTGAAAAAACGATTCGGTCCTTTTTGAAATCAAAAGAAACGACTTTAGAACGATCCGATACCAGAAGTGACATACGACGCAGGCTGGCCGTCAAATCACGTTTTTCAACATTCAGAGCGGCAGGAAGATTCTGCGGGATCACACGCTTGTAATCAGGGAATTCTCCGTCGATTGGGCGTATCCAAAGATTATGATCGGCTACATTGACCTTGATGAGATTGTCATCGCAGATGAATTCAAAACTTTCTTCACTTGTAGATTCCAAAAGTTTGCGCAGTTCTGCGGCTCCCTTTCGAGGAATGATTAAACCTTTTTTCAATGTGAGAGCGCCCACTTCTGCTTGTTGAACATCTTGGAGAGCTAAACGATGACCATCGGTTGACACGGCGCGCACAACGGCGCCGTCTTTTGCATCCACAGTTTCCAGGTAAACACCCGTGAGGAAATAACGAATTTCTTCATGACAAATTGCGTGTTCTGTTTTCTGAAGAAGTTTCAAAAAGGATGAACAATTTAAGCGTGCCGTGGTGAGTTGGCCTTTGGGCGAAGTTTTGAAGTGCGGAAATGAATCAGAAGAAAGACCTAAAATCTTGAACAAACTTTTCCCTGCTCGAATTTCGATGCGGTTTCCTTCTGTCTCTTTGAAATGAATAAGATCTGAATCGGCTTGGCATTCTTTCACGATTTCAAAAACTGATTTTGCTGGAATGGCAATTCTTCCTGTCTCCAGTGTTTGGCAAGGAATCGAGGAACTCACAAAGATTTCAAGATCTGTTGCAGAGACTTGAACAAAGTTGTCCTTCACTTCCATAAGAGTGTGATTCAAGGAAGGCATGGTGTTTCGTCTTTCAACGACGGTGAGAGTTCTTTCCAGGCCCTTTAATATGTCCTTTTTTTGAACTTTGAATTCCATTTGTTCATCTTCCTCTCAAAAGCCTCGTGAGGACCTTCTCTTCATCCCAATTATCTATAATAAATATTAATAAGTTGTTGTTTATTATTATTGTATCGATGAATACCGTGAAAAGTAGCACTTAAGTTGTTGAAATTAATTGAAAACACCTGTGGACAGAATTGTGGACGGCCACCGTGAATTGTATTGGGTTCCGGGTATTTCATGTTTTCTTCATGACTTATCCACAGGTTCGTCATGTACTTATCCACAGGTTTTTCATTAATCTGCTGGGGATAAAACGGCAATAGCCCCTCCCGGGGGGTAGTTATGGCCGAGACCTTAAAGTTTTTCTTCATGTGTTTACTCTTAGAAAGTATCTTTGGACTGCAGCTGATCCTCTAGTTGCTTAATTTGAGTCTTTAGAGCTGGGTCACTTTGAATAGATTGACTAATAAATTCATGGCCATGCAATACCGTCGTGTGATGTCGATTGCCGAGCTCCTGTCCAACAGCACTGGCACTGAGATTAGCAATTTCACGGCCTAGATACATCACGATTTGACGCGCCCTGGCAACTGGGCCTTTGCGTGAAGGACCCCGAATTTCCGAGCTTTTCAAACTATAGAAACTCGACACGGCACTGATGATTTCCTCGATGGAGACTATGCGCTGTTTCTCGGCAATATAGCCTTTCAAGACTCTCCGCACGAGCTCGGTGCTGATGTCTTGTCCATACATTGCGGCATGAGCAGCAATTTTTATGAGCGAACCCTCTAGTTCGCGCACATTTGATTTCACGTAATTCGCGATGAGATAGGCCGCTTCATCAGAGAGGAGTATTTTTTCATTGTCTGCTCGAGCTTTTAGAATTGCTACCCGGGTTTCAATTTCCGGGGGCTCGATATCCGATACCATTCCCCATTCGAAACGCGAAATAATGCGATCATGAACATCGCTGATTTCTTTGGGACTACGGTCTGAGGCGATTACGATCTGCTTCGTGGCATCATATAAACTATTGAAAATATGAAAAAACTCGTCCTGTGTGGAACTGGCTCGAGAAAGGAATTGAATATCATCGATTAATAGAACATCGCAGTTGGTCTTATAAAGTTCGTGAAGTTGGTGCCGGGTATCATGACGAATCGACTGAATCACCTCTTCGATGAATCTTTGAGTGGAGCAATAGCAAATCCGAATATTCGGGTTATTGCTCGCGATCCGATAACCAATGGCCTTTAAAAGGTGGGTTTTCCCGAGACCCGTGCGCCCCGATATAAAGAGCGGGTTGTAGACCCCCGGTTTGGTTGCTACGGCCATTGCGGAGGCATGGGCAAACTGATTGCTCTTTCCTACGACGAACGTTTCAAAGGAATATTTCTGCGTAAGGACCTCTCCAAACATGGTGCGCACATCATTTTTGGCAGGCGCCTCCATGGCTTGTTGTAGGTCCCGAACTTCTCTGTCACCACTCAATATATTCATTCTTTCCCAACACCCAGGACTAACGGAATTAGGATTCTTTAGAGGCTTCCATCAGTCCATTCAACCTGTAAAAAGCGAAAAATTCTGTGCGGGCCAAATTAACGAATGTCGCGTCCAAGCTGAAAGAAGACCTTGATTAGTTGCGGTAGATTGTGAGATAAAACGCGCACTATGAAAAGAACATACCAACCCAGTCGCCGAAAGCGCACCCGGGTCCATGGTTTCCTCGCGCGCATGGCTACTGCTGGCGGACGAAAAGTCCTCAGCGCGCGACGACGCAAGGGCCGCAAGAAACTTACGGTTTCGGTTGCTGGAAAAACCAAGCGCGCGAGCTGAATTTACTGACCGGCGAGTGGGTACACTCGCGGAAATCGCCGCTCAGTTCTGATTAAGGAACGCATGACCGCCGTAAAGACAAAGCCAAAAGTAACTTGGTTTGAACCGATCGGTCGGTCGATTTACCAAGGTCCCTTGAAAGTCACAAAGGTGCTTTTAAGAGACCCTAGAAAAAGTCGAAGCACAGCCTCATTATTTCGGAAGACGATTCTTTCGGTACCGGCCACCTGCGGAAATGCGGTTCAAAGAAACCGCTTTCGAAGAGTTCTGCGGGAAATTATTCGGGAAGAGTGGCCTGGGCACTTCGACGTTAAGGAAGGTGTATGGTTAGTTTTGAGTCGCCGATTCCATCTGGATCGGGACGCGTCCGATTGGAAAGATCTTTTACGCTCAGCTTTTTCAAGTTTGCGTTGATTCGAGGATTTTTTCTTTTTTACCGCGGCATTGTTTCTCCTGTGCTCTTTATTATTAGTGGCGCCGCCAACGGTTGTCGTTTTGAAGAGACTTGCTCCTGTTATGCCGAACGTCAGATCAAGGAAGTAGGTTTTCTGAGATCTCTTCCCTTAATTATTAAAAGGATTGTGAGCTGCAACCCTTGGGTTTCTGTCTACGAAGTTTCTCGGAGTAAAAATTGATGAAAAGAAATTGGGGTCTTGCGTCCGTCATTCTCGCCTTTGTTATCCTCTATCAATATTTGGTATTGGGACCTCAACAACGTAGAGCTCAAGAGATTCAATTGGAAGCCCAAAGGCTGGCAGAGAAAAATGCCCCCAAGGCGTCGGAGAGCCTAAAGTCAGCAACGGGGACAGCAGACCAAGTGCCGCAAGCTGCACCAGAAGTCGCTGACGTAGTCATCAACACACCCCTGCCCGAGACAGCAGCGACCATGTCGTTGGGTGCAAAAAGAAGCGTCCAAGTTCTATCAAATGGAGCGCTGAAATCTGCAACTTTAGAAGACTTTTCCCCAGCAAATGCTTCAGGATCGAACATACCAAAAGTGATTCTTACTAAAGGACTCACCATTCATTCCAACAACGCGCGGGTGAATAAATGTTTGCAGAGTTTGCGTTTAATGGAAGCGGGAGCGAGCCCACGATTTGCCGCAGTAGTTGGGAACGCTAGTTGTGAATTAAGTTATCGAAGCGACGCCGAACATCGAAGTCTCTTACATGCGACTATGAATTTCAAAGGTTACGAGAACGAGCCTGGAGAAGTTTATTTGCGATTCGAAGGAGATCTTGAGAGTTCGGATATGCAGGATCAAAATTTCCTGAGCTATCGGGCCAATGAAAGTAAAGAGAATATCCGCGGCGGTGATTTATTCAAAGCCAGCCGATCAGTTGGAAAATTGGATTGGCTTGCCTGGGGTGATCGATACTTTTCTACAATTTATATTCCGAAGGGTCGTTACAATCCTGCCGTCTATACAGAACAGAAAAATGATGCTGATACTAGCAATCCAGAAAGCATCAGCGTTTTTGGAGTGAGCTATCCCATTAATCCTGAAAAACTTACAGAGGGATTTTCCTATGAATATTCTCTGTATTTTGGAACGCGAGATCCGCGCGTGTTGGAAACTATTTCTCCAGCTCTGGTGGAGTCCGTTGACCTGGGATTTTTTGCCTCCATTGCCCGTCTCATGCTTTGGGCCTTGCATGCTCTAAACCAATTCTTTGGAAATTATGGATGGTCGATCATTGCGCTGACCGTAATTGTGCGAGCGCTTTTCTGGCCGCTGAACCGCAAAGCCTACATGTCCAGTTTGGCGATGAAAAATTTGCAGCCCGAAGTGACCCGTCTTCGTGAAAAATATGGAAAAGATGCCAAGAGCGCTCAACAAATGAATGTCGAGCTGATGCAGCTTTATCGAAAGAATAAAGTGAATCCACTAGGCGGATGTCTGCCGATTCTCTTGCAGATTCCGATTTTCATCGGGCTTTACGGAGCACTTAATCATTCGATTGATCTTTACGGAGCACCGTTTTTTGGGTGGATCACGAATCTTTCGGCCAAGGATCCTTATTACGTATTCCCAGCATTATGGACCGCGAGTCTTTTGGCTTACATGCAGCTTAATCCTCAGAGCATGAGTCCGCAGCCTGGAATGCCTGATATGAAATGGATGTTCATTGGTATGAACATATTTTTTGGTTACCTTTCGGCCAGTTGGCCGGCAGGTCTAACCCTCTATCTTTTTGTTAGTAACCTCGTTGGAATTTTGCAGCAAATTCTGATCCGACGAAGTTCAAAGAAACTTGAAATGGTTCAAGAAGGAGCTTGATGACTATGGGTCTAATGAAATCTGCACTTAATTTTCTCGGATTGAATAACAAAGAAGGGGCTGCCGGGCTTGAAAATATTCCCGGAACTCTGGATGAATTCCTTAGCGAAATCGTACGGCAAATGGATTACGACATTCGGTTTACGCGGCAAGAAACTCCCGAGGGAATCCGCTATGACATCGATGGTGAAGATCTCGAGAGTTTCCTTGGTGAAACCTGTGAAATGCTGGAAGCATTGGCCCATTTGTCGATGCGCTATGCCCGTCGTGTTCAGGCTTTGAATGGAGAACTTCCCGAGGCAAAAGCAGATGATGCGCCATTGGAAGAAGGCGAGTTCCGCGCAGGCCGCATTTATTTTGAATGTGGCGATTTTCGTCAGCGTAAAGTGGATGATATCCGAAAGATGGCGGGCGAAAAACGTCAGCGCGTAATCGATGCGGGTCGCCCGATCTACATCAGCGCCTTGGGGCCTGCGGATCGTAAAGTCATTCATACTTTTTTAGCGGAAACTGGTGAAGTTGTTTCTGAGAGTATCGGTAGTGGTTATTTCAAGCGCATTCGTTTGCGTTTGAAAGACTCACCGGCGCAGAGTGATGGCGGTGGCAATCGCCGCGGTGGCCCCGGTCGTGGTCGAGGAAATTTCCAGGGTGGACGTGGTCGTGGTCGAGGGCCGGGCTCCGGACCCGGCGGCGGAACTGGAGATCGTCGTCCGCGTCGTGATGGTGGAAATGGTAACCGTGGGCCCAATCGTGGAAACGGTGGGCGAGATTTTGAAGATACGTTTATGAATTTCAAAGAAGAGCCCAATGGAAACGTCGCCGTGCGTGAGCATGTCGAGAATGAAGTGGACGATAACATTGGCAATCGTTTAGGCCCCAACGAGGAACCCCGTTACGGTTTTCGTTCTGATGGGGAAAAGAAGTAAATAAGATTCATTTGTGGCCGTAGATAGCCTTAAGTATTTTCGTCGCCTGGGGCAGAATATCTTTGCCCCGGCGAGCGCCCTAGGCGGTCCGGTTGTTATCCTTAGAGTTTCCGGAACAAATTTAGAAAGGCTTCAAGTTCTGCTGGGAGATTTTCCGGAAAGCGGTACCTTTCGTTACCAGGAGCTTCGAGATCCGCAGACTAAAAAAGTTATAGATCGAGCACTGGTTCTTTATTTCAAAGGACCCAGATCCTTTAGTGGCGAAGATGTGGTCGAGCTTCAGATTCACGGAGTGGAATCGAATGTCGACCGAATCTCAGAAATCTTAGAAAGTTTAGAATTTGCTCCGGCCCTTCCGGGAGAATTTTCCTTCCGAGCAGTGATGAACGAAAGAATGACACTCTCGGAGGCGGAAGCACTGCAGCGCGCTTTTAGTGTCGAGGGACTTCAATCCGAAGTTGCGTCCCGACTTTTGGGTATATCAAAGGACAATCAGCAGGCCTTGAATCAGGAACTCGATCAATCGCTGAAATCCATCGCTAGCGCCCGAGGCCGGGTAGAAGCCGCCATAGATTTTGCTGAAGCAGTTTCTGAACAGGAAGAGGATTTGCAGTCGGCCGCCGTACAAATAAAAAAGGCCCGGTTGATTTTGGAGCGACTACTGTCTTCGCACAAGAATTTCGCACGGACTTCGGGCGAATTTCGTGTGGCGATCGTTGGCGCGCCCAATGTTGGAAAAAGTACTTTGCTTAATATTTTGGCAGGTGCTGATCGCGCACTTGTTAGCAGCGAGGCCGGAACTACTCGTGACGTTTTGGATCTGAAGATTCGGCAAAGTGGCGGCTTTTCGTTTCGCTTTTTGGATACGGCCGGCATTCGAAGTGATGCGGAGTCCACAGTGGAGAGACTTGGAATCGAGAAGGGATTGGAGTGGGCCGCTTCGGCGCATGCTCTGATAAAGGTTCGCCGGGCGAACGAGGCAGCCATTGATATGGATCCGCGCCTTGGGGAGCTTCCAGCTATCGAGATACTTTCATTTTTAGACCTCAGTCCGCAAACGGCCCCTCCGGGCGCCTTTGATTTTCGACGCGATGGGCCCTCTATATATATGTGGTTGATGGAGAATCTAAAATCACTTCGTCAGTCCCTTCAAGTCGATGGACGGGATACCGAGGACTTCATTTCCGATCGACAGGCCCGTTTTCTAAGATCTGCTGAACAAGAGCTGGCCCTAGCGGAAGCTTCAGTTTTAGGATCTCGGCCACTGGAACTTGCGGGCGACCATCTGCGCCGGGCCGAGGAGTCCCTTCGGGGAGCTCGGGGCGAAGGGCTCTCAGACGAGTACATAGGTGAAATCTTCAGCCAGTTCTGCCTTGGGAAGTAGGGCTCTCTTCCATAATGACTCAGAGTTTCAAAATGTGTAAGACTGGGGCCGATGTTTGAGGCCATAGTTATCGGCGGCGGCCATGCTGGGATCGAGGCGACGCGAGCCCTTTTGGCTCGCGGATTAAAAACCGCATTGATCACCTTCGACGCAAAAAAAATTGGGGCGATGTCCTGCAATCCCGCAATTGGCGGGGTGGCCAAGGGACATCTGGTTTTTGAAATCGATGCCTGTGGCGGTGTGATGGGATGGGCGGCCGACGAGAATTCCATTCAAGGTCGGCGCTTAAATATGAACAAGGGTCCGGCGGTTCGCTCGACCCGAGTTCAATGTGACAAGGATCTCTATGCGCGAACATTATCGGATCATTTCGCACGCTTGCCAAATCTAAGAGTTGTGGCCGCTGAGGCCGGGGGATTGATGATATCCCCTTCAGGCGAACTTGAAGGTGTTCGCTTGGCGGACGCTTCTGAACTTCGAGCGCGAGTCGTGATTGTTACTGCTGGCACATTCATGAAGGGCATTATGTTTTGTGGTGACGACCGTCGCTCGGGTGGACGCATCGGAGATTTTTCATCGAACACGCTTTCTGATTCCATCGCCAGTCTTGGACATTCTGTTTATCGATTGAAGACAGGAACTCCGGCGCGCCTGCGGGCGGGCTCCATTGATTTTTCAGGACTGGAAACTCAGTGGGGTGATCCAGAACTTCGTCGATTTTCCTGGAGAAAAACTTCCCGGCGCCTACCCCAACTTGCTTGTTACATCACACATACGAATGAGCGAACTCATGATGTGATTCGCTCGGCATTTCATCGCTCGCCTTTATTTTCCGGTGATATTGAAGGCGTGGGTCCCCGCTACTGCCCAAGTGTAGAAGATAAAGTTCGAAGATTCCCGGATAAGCTTCGCCATCAAATTTTTTTGGAGCCCGAAGGGCTCTCTACAGATTCCATTTATCCGAATGGAATGAGCACCAGTCTTCCGGCCGATGTTCAGCTGGAATTTCTAAGAACCATTCGCGGCCTAGAAAATGTTGAATTGCTTCGACCGGGTTATGCCGTGGAATACGATGCACTGGATCCGACTGAATTGGATTCTTCGCTAATGTCGAAAGCTATGAAGGGGCTCTTTTTTGCAGGGCAGGTGAATCGCACCTCAGGTTATGAAGAGGCGGCAGCTCAGGGGCTTTGGGCAGGCATAGGCGCGGCGCGTTACTTGAGTGGTGAGTCCCCTACTCGACCCGATCGTTCCCGCTCCTATATGGAGACCCTGATTGATGATTTAACTCGAGTAGGCACTCGAGAACCCTATCGTATGTTTACTTCGCGTTCTGAGTATCGACTCTTGCTTCGGGAGGACAATGCCCCAGAGAGACTCTATGACTTTGCTCTGGAGAATGGGCTTCTTAGCGACGAGCAGCGGATGAGCTATGAAGCGCGTCTTGATGCCCTAGCCCGCGGGCGGGAACTATTGCGTTCAAAGAGACATCGTCTGAGTGCCGACCGAGTGATTGGGTTATGGGAGTATCTGCGTAGGCCTGAGGTATCGTGGGAGTCGCTCCTGAGAGATGAGATATTGGACTCTGACAGCACGAGTGTTTTGGACTCCGAGGTTTTCGAACGTATTGAAGTCGAGGCAAAGTATGAGGGCTATTTATCGCGGCAAGAGCGTGAGCTTGAGGAGTTGAGGCGCATTCGTCAGTGGTCCCTCCGGGAGCTGGGAGATTTGGCAGAGGTTCCTGAGCTTTCCTCTGAGATTCGCGAGAAGGTGGCTGGTGCGCGACCTTCCTCGGTCTTTGATCTCTCGCTGATTAGTGGGGTGACCCCCGCAGCTGTTTTAGCCATCGCTCGAAGATATGGATCTCGGGCGGAAACTGTTTCACGTGAAACAAGATGATGCTCTCTAAGTTTCGCGAGCCCTATCTGCAGGAGCTCCGCAAATGGAATAAGATTCATCGGCTGGTCGGAAGCAAAGACCTCGACCGCCTCTACAGTGAATCCGCTACTTCTTTTAAGTCCCTACCAAAGGGCGAGCGCTACCGCCGAGTTCTGGACGTGGGTGCCGGTTCCGGCATTCAGGGTTTTGCGGGCCTCTTCTCTGGGGCTTTAGAACAAGTTGCCTTCGTCGAGCCGGATCCCAAGAAATCATCCTTCATTATTCATGTGAAGACCCTTTTGGCCAAAGAGGAGTCGGATATTTTGAATAGAGTGCTCATATTGTCCATGCCTATCCAGCTTGTTTCACGTGAAACATTAGAGAAGTTCTTTGGGGCTAAGGACTGGATCGTAGTTGCGCGCGCTTTTTCGGGGGACTTGAGTTTAAAAGAGAGTCTTTCACTCAGTGAGCTAAAAGAAAAAGAAGTTTTTTCTTTCCGCCTCTCCCCAGAAAATAAAACTATGTTAGAAAGAATCTAAACTTGGATTACGGAGGGACCGTGGGCAATACAAAGATCATTTCCATTGTGAATCAAAAAGGTGGAGTGGGAAAAACCACCACTGTTATCAATATTGGGGCAGCATTAGCTACTAAGGGTAAAAAGGTACTATTGGTCGATCTAGACCCACAGGGGAATCTGAGTTCTGGAACAAACATCGATCCGGCTGATACCGTTGAAAACAATGTCTATTTAGCTCTCGTTGGCGAGAAGCGTCTGATTGATTGCGCACTTCAAACCAGCGTCCCCAATCTTTGGGTTGTGCCCTCGAACTCCAACTTGGCAGGCGCAGAAGTTGAACTTGTTGACGTGCAGCGTCGTGAATATCGATTGAGAGAAAGTCTTAGCCAGGAAGTCCTTGAGTTTGATTATGTGCTCGTTGACTGTCCGCCATCACTCGGTCTTCTGACTTTGAATGCTCTCTGCGCTAGTACCAATTATCTCATTCCTCTTCAAAGTGAATTCTTTGCCATGCAGGGGCTGACTAACATTCTCAGAACAGTCGAATTGGTCAAAAAGGTCTTTAATCCAAGTTTAGCAGAAGAGGGTATTCTGGTTACTATGTATGACTCACGCTCCAACCTGTCTAAACAGGTCTATAGTGAGTTAAAGCAATTTGCTAAGGATCGACTCTTTCAAACGGTTATCCCGAGGCGTGTTCGCTTGGCCGAGAGTACTTCGCACGGAACGCCGGGCGTGATTTATGATCCTCTTTGTTTGGGCTCGCGAAGTTATCAGGAAGTTGCAGATGAATTACTCGCTAGAGCGGGCGGCGAAACCTTTGTGAAAAAAGGGGCGGAATTTGTCCCCCCCGACCCCGTCGACAGCATTGTTCGCGGGAGTGTTACGCCTGTTGAAGACCCTTCCCTCGGGGATCGCCAATCTCCGGAGGCCAAGGAGGCTAATCTATGAGCACAGGTATTGATCCAAATAAAAATCAGCAACCTCGACGTGCCTTGGGCCGCGGCCTTTCGGCCCTTTTTCAAGATGTTGACCAACAGGTGCCGGCACCTGAGGCAGCTGCAGTAGTCCCCGCCCCAACGGTTTCGGGATTGGGTCAGATTCTTGAATTGGCTAAAATTTCCCCAAATCCAGATCAGCCCCGAAAACATTTCGACGAGGTTCGTCTGAAGGAATTGGCAGATAGCATTGCGGAACAAGGATTGGTTCAGCCCATCGTTGTTAAAAAAGTAGGCCCTGATAAATATCAAATCATAGCCGGCGAACGTCGCTGGCGTGCTTCTCAACTAGCTGGATTAAAAGAGATTCCGGTCTTTCTCCGTGATGAAAAGCACAATCGATTGGAGAATGATCTCGCCAGTCTTGTTGAAAATATTCAGCGTGAAGAGCTGAACCCGATTGAATTGGCTCTGGCCTATCAAAGACTTTTGGCTGGCGCGACCATGACTCAGGATCAACTTTCCAAAAAATTGGGAGTTTCTCGAGTGGCGATTGCCAATACCCTTCGCCTATTAAAATTACCACCAACGGTTCAGGAACTTGTAATCGGAAAAAAACTTTCCGAGGGACATGCGCGAGCACTTTTGGCCCTATCTTCGGGAAGTGAAATCGAAGCCCTGGCCATGCAGACAATTGAAGAAGCGCTTTCTGTTCGTCAGCTTGAGCAGACAATTAAACTGAAAACGAATCCTTTGCCCCTTCCGACCCCGCCCATCCAGAGCCTTCCCCCACTGCCAACGACCATTGAAGACGAGGGTCCAAAAAAGGCTCCTGAAATTCTTCGCGTCGAGGAAGACCTGCGCCAAATTTTTGGAACCAAGGTTACAGTGAAGGGCAATGAGAGCCGCGGAATGATCGAGCTGTATTACTCCGGTACCGATTCTATGAATCGACTGCTTCATTTGTTAAAATCGGTAGCGAAATGAGAGATCCACGGGTTCCCCACGGAAGTGAAGTCACGGCGCTCTTAGGAAGTGGCACGACTTTTACGGGTCGGCTGATTTTCGAAGGTGTGGTCCGGATCGACGGTAATTTTCACGGGGATATTTTTACCCGAGACATGCTCATCATTGGACCCGAGGCCCGCGTGAATGCTCAAATTGACGCAGACACCGTTGTTATCGCCGGTGTGGTCGAGGGCGAAATTCGGGCCTTAAGCCGGGTTGAGGTCCAGGCCAGCGGAACCGTGAGAGGTTTGGTCAAATGCCCGCCCGGCGGCTTGATGATTGAAAATGGTGCAGCTTTTGAGGCGAACACCCAAATGTTGGCTCAGGATTCCACGATTAGCCCAGCAGATTTGACTCGTTAACAGGGTCTTTTTTCCAAAGAAATCGAGACAGTCGCCCATTGACCAGAGGGGGACGAACGTGTTGATTATTGGCCACCATGGATTTCGTTTTATCGTTGTTAACGGGACTTGGCGTCGATCACACCCTCTTTATCATGATGGGAATTTTTCTCGGCGGCTTTCTAATTGCCCGATTTTCTGGACTTAAAACATTGGCCGATAATTTGGTTGAACGCGATGAGCGCACAGCGGGTCGTGAAAACCAAATTGAGATTGACCGAAAAAACTTCGCCGAGATCCAAAGTGATCTTGATCAAAGACTTCGTTCCGCAAACTCAGAAGTTTCTCAGGTTTTCTCGACAATACGTGCAGAAGCCATCGCTAAACAAAACGACATTATTAAGTCCGCACGAGAAGAGGCCCAGCGTGATATCGAAAAGGCTCGTGCCAACGTGACTAAAGTATTGCAGGCCGAGTTGGTGAAGATCAAAGATCAGGCGGCGGAAATGGCGCGCTTGATTGTGCAACAGTTGACCGCCACAAAAACGATGAAAAGCACAAGCACACGTGCCCAGAGGGAAGCGTAATATGGCCGTAGGTGGACACGAAGTCGCGCAAGGACCGGGACTTCAGGAACTCTTTGTATTTTTCAATTTGATCGTCATATCGGGCATTATTTATGTCTTTGGCCGAAAAGGGATCAGCGGTTTTTTCGCTAATCGATCCGTGGCCATCAAGGAAAGATTAATCAATTCCAAGCGAGAGCTGGAGGAACTGCAAAGACGTATTGCCGAATCTCAAAAACAAATTGCTGATTTTGAGGGCCTTAAGAAAAAAATGCTCGAAGATGTTCGTCGCGAGGCTCTTGGCCTTTCACAAAAACTCACATCCGATGCAGAAAAAAATGCGAAGCAAATTATGGTGGATGCGCGACAAGCCGCCGAGCAGGAATCCATCGAGGCGATGGACTCTTTAAGGGATCGTTTGATCGAGGAAGCTCTTCGCCAGGTTCGCGAACAATTAGCGCGTGATCCGGCTCAGCGCGAGCGCATGCACGAAGCGTTGGTAGAAAATTTTGCGACCCAGCTCCGAGGAGGCAATTAAGAATGGCGGCGAATGCATCGATCGTAGCAAGGCGATACGCAAAGGCTCTATTTGAAGTTCTTCAGTCGGATGCAGAGACTCTAAAGACCAGCATCGGAAAGTTGGAAATTCTTTCGCGGCTAATTTTTGATGCAAAAGATCTTCAAACTCTTTTCAAAAGCCCAGCGTTTACTAATGAGGATCGACTTTCGGTATTGAAAGATCTCTGTGGCATCATCGGTGCCGAGGAACAGCTTCGTAAATTTCTCTATTACTTTTTGGAATCGGGGCGACTCTTATTGATTCGTGAGTTGTTGGTGGAGCTGAAGGTCTTGGCGTCGCGCGCGACCAAAGAGGACGACGCTGTTGTTGAGGCCGCCTTTAATCTCAGCACGGAACAAGTCCGTAAACTCACTTCTATTTTGGAAGCGGTTACCGGTCGGAAATTGAAAATGGAAGTGAAGCTAACGCCAGACCTTTTGGCGGGCATAAAGGTTAATGTCGCGGGTCGCTCATTTGATATGAGTCTGACGAACTCGCTTGAAGTAATGAAAAAACAATTAAACGAAACTTCCCTAAGCGCTAAGGCAATGCCAGAGGCTTAGGAAAAAGAGAGATCTCGAAAGAGGAGTTGAGGCTCATGCAACAATTGCGAACGGAAGAAATCAGTGCACTCATTAAGAAAAGAATCAGCGACTTTGAAACTCGTGTGGAAGTCAGCGAAACCGGAACAGTGCTTGCTGTCGGTGATGGTGTGGCGCGTATTCACGGTTTGGAAAAATGTATGGCGGGTGAAATGTTGGAGTTTCCCGGCGGTATTTACGGATTGGCGCTGAACCTTGAAGAAGACAACGTCGGTTGTGCGATCTTCGGCTCGGATGCTCAAATTAAAGAAGGCGACACGGTAAAACGCACGGGAAAAATTCTTCAGGTCCCCGTTGGAGAAGCTCTTTGTGGTCGTGTTGTGAATGCGATCGGGATGCCTGTCGATGGAAAAGGCCCGATCAATTCGAAAGAAAATCGTGTCGTTGAAACCAAAGCTCCCGGTATCGTCAAACGTCAGCCCGTTCATGAGCCTCTTCAAACAGGGCTGAAAATCATCGATGCCCTAATTCCAATCGGACGCGGACAGCGCGAATTGATCATCGGCGACCGTCAAACGGGTAAAACCGCGGTGGCCATCGACACAATTATTAACCAAAAGGGCAAAGGCGTGTATTGCGTCTATGTCGCTACCGGACAAAAGCAATCCACAGTTGCTCTGGTCGTCGAGAAGTTGAAGGCCGCCGGCGCGATGGATTACACAACTGTCGTCATGGCAGGTGCTTCGGAATCTGCTCCTCTGCAATTCATTTCTCCCTATACCGGCTGTGCCATTGCGGAATGGTTCCGTGACAACGGAAAACACGCACTGATCGTCTATGACGATTTAACAAAACAGGCCCAAGCGTATCGCCAGCTATCCCTGCTACTTCGTCGCCCTCCGGGTCGCGAAGCTTATCCCGGAGACGTATTCTATATTCACTCGCGTCTTTTGGAGCGCGCCGCGAAGTTGAGCAAAGAAGAAGGCGGCGGATCTTTGACCGCACTTCCCATCATTGAAACACAGGCCGGTGACGTTTCTGCCTATATCCCAACCAACGTGATCTCGATCACGGACGGACAGATTTTCCTAGAGAGCGATCTATTTTATGCGGGAATTCGCCCTGCGGTGAACGCGGGACTTTCCGTATCGCGCGTCGGTGGCGCAGCTCAGATCAAAGCAATGAAAGGTGTGGCGGGCCCGCTGCGATTGGAACTTGCGCAGTTTCGTTCACTTGCGGCTTTTGCGGCCTTCGGCTCCGATCTTGATCCAGTCACTCAACGTCAATTGAATCGTGGTCAACGCCTTCAAGAACTTTTGAAGCAAGGGCAGTATCAGCCGATGGATGTCGAAAGACAGGTCATCTCGATTTACGCCGTAACCCAAGGCTTTTTGGATAAAGTCCCGGTTCCTGAAGTGGGTCGCTACGAAGAGGGGCTTCTTGCCTTTATCGAGGCTCGTTATCCTGATCTTATTCGTGGAATCAAAGAGACACAGAAACTGGAATCCGAGCAGAAAGCAAAACTCTCACAAGCACTGAAAGAATACGGTGCCCAATTTGCAGCAACGGTTAAAGCCTAACTGAAAAGAGGATATAGAGAGTGGCTGTTTTAAAAGATATTCGCCGAAGGATCGCCAGCGTTAAGAATACGCAGCAGATCACCAAAGCCATGAAAATGGTGGCGGCGAGCAAGTTGCGACGGGCGCAAATGGCAATTGCCGGAGCTCGTAGTTATTCGCAAAAGCTCTCCGAAATGAGTGATGGTCTGCTTCAAGATTTGGTTAAACTAAGTCCAGCGGCGGGAACGGTCGAAGAGCAGATGAAAAATCTGCACCCCTTCTATCGAAACGTGCGCGCAACCGACGCGGCCGTCGGAGAAAAACCAAAACTTGCTTTGATCGTGGTGGCCTCTGATCGCGGGCTGTGCGGAGCCTACAATACGAACGTTTTAAAACTAGCGTTCTTAAAACGCACAGAACTTTTGGAAACATTCGATGTTGAAACAATTTGTGTCGGTCGCAAGGCGAAAGAATTTTTTGCGCGTCGGAAAATCGAAGTTAAGACCGTCGAAGAATTCTGGAGCGGGCGATTTGATTTGAAGAGTGCTCAAAAACTTTCCGAAGATTTGGTAACACGCTTCATGAGTGCTGAGCTGGACGCGGTAGAGATTTGTTATACGGAGTTTCGTTCGGCAATTTCTCAAAAAGCGAGCGCCAAGCGAATTTTGCCGATTGTACCGGACCTTTCGTTTCTTGAAGGTCAACCGCAGATCACAGAGGAAGCAAAGGCGGACGCTGCCACTAGTCCCGCTTATGTGGATGGCACAAAACTTCGGATCTTGCAGAGTATCCTGCCCGAACAGGTGCGCATCCTAAATTATAGTTTGCTTGCTGAATCGCTGGCCTCGGAATTTGGTTCGCGAATGACCTCGATGGACAATGCCAGCCGAAACGCTGGAGACATGATTCAAAGGCTTACACTGCAGGCCAATCGCGTGCGGCAGGCGGCAATTACAACAGAACTAATGGAAATTATCGGTGGCGCAGAGGCGCTGAAGTAAATTTGGAAAGTTTTTTCGATCTAAAGGAGAGAAACTAAATGGCGACCGCAAATACGACAAATCATGGAAAAGTATCACAGGTCCTTGGACCCGTTGTTGACGTTCAGTTCCCAAACGCGGAACTGCCTCCGATTTACACAGCGTTGAGACTAACGAACAAGGCAATCGACGATCGCGAAGATAACCTTGTTTTGGAAGTGGCTCAGCACTTGGGTGAAAACGTTGTTCGCTGTATTTCGATGGATTCTACCGACGGACTTCTCCGCGGTCAGGAAGTGAAAAATACGGGAAATCCAATTCAGGCTCCTGTTGGACCAGAAGTTTTGGGGCGCATTGTGAACGTTACGGGAGAACCCGTAGACGCGCAGGGACCTCTGAACGCAAAAAAGACATACGCCATTCACCGCGCGGCTCCGGATTTTAAAGACCAATCGACAAGCATCGAGCCTCTCTGGACTGGGATCAAGGTCGTTGACCTTCTTGCCCCTTATATGAAGGGCGGAAAAATTGGTCTCTTCGGTGGCGCGGGTGTTGGTAAAACAGTTTTGATTCAAGAATTGATTCGTAACATCGCGACCGAGCACGGTGGATATTCCGTATTCGCAGGTGTCGGCGAGCGTACGCGCGAAGGTAACGACTTGTGGCTTGAAATGAAGGAGTCGGGAGTTATCGCAAAAACTGCTCTTGTCTTCGGACAGATGAACGAGCCTCCTGGCGCTCGTGCACGCGTTGCCTTGACGGGTCTTTCGATCGCAGAATATTTCCGTGACGAAGAAAATCAAGACGTACTCTTTTTCGTCGACAATATTTTCCGTTTCACTCAAGCAGGATCTGAAGTGTCCGCACTCTTGGGTCGTATTCCTTCTGCGGTAGGTTATCAGCCGACCCTAGGAACCGAGATGGGCGTGATGCAAGAGCGCATTACTTCAACGAAAAAAGGTTCGATTACTTCGGTACAGGCCGTTTACGTTCCTGCCGACGATTATACGGATCCTGCTCCGGCCACGACCTTCAACCACTTGGATGCGACTACCAATTTGAGTCGTCCGATTGCGGAAATGGGAATCTACCCTGCGGTGGATCCTTTGGCCTCGACTTCGCGCTTGCTGACTCCGGATGTTGTCGGTGCTGAACACTATCGCGTTGCTCGCGATGTTCAAAAATTGCTTCAACGTTATAAAGAACTCCAGGACATCATCGCGATCTTGGGTATGGATGAACTTTCTGAAGACGACAAGTTGACTGTGACTCGTGCGCGAAAAGTTCAAAAATACCTCTCGCAGCCTTTCTTCGTCGCGGAACAATTTACCGGTATGCCTGGAAAATATGTTCTTATCGAAGATACCGTTAAAGGATTCAGAGAAATTTTGGACGGAAAACATGATGCTCTTCCCGAGCAGGCCTTTTACATGGTTGGAACAATCGAAGAGGCCATCGAGAAAGCGAAGTCTCTCTAATGAAATTTACTCTTCAGACGCCCTATCGCATTTTGGTAGGGCAGCGTGAAATTACCGAGCTTTATGCTCCGGGAACGGCGGGAACACTCGATATCTTGCCAGGGCACGCAGATTTTTTGAGTGAGCTCAGTACGGGAATCCTGAAGTGGAAAATTGCGGGCGGAGAAAATTATCAAGACGCCGTTGTTACTTGGGGCTTCATTCAGATCAAGAACGAGGAAATCACAGTACTTGCCGATGTTGCAGAACTTTCAGAAGAAATTGATGCCAAGCGTGCAGCGGAAGCGGCTGTGAAGGCGCGGAAGATTTTGGAAGAAGGCGGAATAGATGATGTCAATTTCCGTAAATACGAATTGAAGCTTCAGCGGGCGATGGCCCGTCAAGGCGCTTCCTCATAGTTAGCGCTCGAGCACGATTAAATAGTTTCATAATTTCTGGCATGAAGCCTGCAGGGTTTCACCATACGCGGAGGGCGAATGGCTAAAACATCAACGGTTTATATCTGTCAGAGTTGCGGAGCTAAAACACCTAGGTGGCAGGGAAAATGTCCCGAATGCAGTGAATGGAATTCCCTTGTTGAGGGGATCGAACGGCGCGAATCAAAAAAATCGGGTAGCGGATCAAAATCTGCGAGGATCACGGGACCTGGAGCCACGAATGCCCCTGAAGTTTTGCATCATGCTCTCAACAAGGGTGGTCATCTGGATGCACCAAGACTTTCTTCCGGATTTTCTGAGGTAGATCGTGTTCTGGGCGGCGGCTTTCTAAAGGGCTCAATTTTACTTTTCGGTGGCGAGCCTGGAATCGGTAAATCAACCTTGTTGCTTCAAGTTTTAGCGACAGTCGCCGGAGGCGGCATTGATTGTCTTTATGTCAGCGGGGAAGAGTCTGCCTACCAAGTCGCCAGTCGCGCGAAACGACTGGGACTGAAGGAAAGCGATGGACTCAAATTTCTCGCAACCTCTTCGCTCGATGAAGTTTTGTTGCAGCTCGAGACCTTACGGCCGACTTTTATTGTCGCGGATTCTGTTCAAACATTAGCAAGCGAGAATTTGGAAAGTGCCGCGGGAACAGTTTCCCAAGTTCGCGAAGTTACGCATCGGTTGTTGGAATTTGCTAAATCTTCCGATGCGGTTGTTTTGCTGATTGGCCACGTGACTAAAGAAGGCACGGTTGCGGGACCGCGTCTTTTGGAACACATGGTGGATGGAGTTTTTTATTTCGAGAGTTCCAGTGCGGGGGCTTATCGACTGTTACGGGGGCAGAAGAATCGCTTCGGGGCTACGAATGAACTCGCCGTGATGGAGATGCTGAGTACGGGCCTCAGGCAAATTGAAAACCCTTCGGAACGTTTTCTGATGGAGCGGGCGAAGGATTCACCCGGATCTGCCATTGTCGCGCATCTTGAAGGCTCGCGTTCCTTTCTGACTGAAGTGCAATCACTTACTCAGCGATGTTATCAGGGTTATCCTCGGCGAACCGTCCAGGGAATTGATGGCAATCGTGTCGCGGTGCTTTTGGCCGTAATTGAACGTGCATTAGGCGTGAGTTTTGCGGAGCATGATGTTTATTGCAAAGTAGCCAACGGTGCACGCATTGATGAGCCTGCGTCTGATTTGGCTCTGATCTTCTCGCTTTTGTCGGCAGCTCGCCGTGAGGCCCTACCCCCGGACATTTTATTCGTCGGCGAAGTCGGGCTGGGCGGGGAAATTCGTTCAGTCCCAGCGATCACGGCGCGTTTGAAGGAAGCAAAAACTGTGGGCGTGAAAACCGCTGTCATCCCGAGGTGGAATGCGCAAGAAGCCAAAGAGGTTCGCGGCATTCAGATTGTTCCCATCGCAAATTTGAGTGAGGCTCAGGCGGCCTTGGAAGCGCGAGGAAGTTTTTTAAAAACGAAGAGTCGGGCGCGGAACGAGAGTCTAAATGAAGAGACTTCGGAAGATCTCGGATTTTAATTTGTCGTCCTAAGGAACGTCGCCTTCGTCGAAAGTTTCCGGCGTGCTGAATCCGGCTCCCCGTTTTCTAAGTTCCTTAATGATTTGCTTTTGTAGGTGATGGCGGAGTCGCCGGGTTTCACTATAAACTTTCTCACGATTTAGTGCGTCGCTCGGCCGGGCGTTGAGTCCGACGCTGGGGAAAAATTGAATCTTCCATTGCACTGGCAAAGGAATGACATTCAGGGGCAACGGAATCACAGTTCCAATCAGATATTTCGTAAAACGAATTTGAGAAATATTGATGTGAGTTTCTTCGGCGCCAATAACTGCGGCCGGAATGATGGGTGCGTTTGTGATCATCGAGAGGCGAACGAAACCGCGTTTAAATTCCTGCAAGCGATAGCGGCGCGATGAAGGTTTAAAATTCCCCGCCTCCCCTTCCGGGAAAAGAATAATCAGCTCGCCCTTTCGAAGGACATCAAGAGCAGAATTAAGATCGGCCTCGATGAGACCCATTTTTTCAGAGATGACTTTAACCGGCTCACCCAAAAACCACAGCTTGTGGGCCACCATGCGAGCCTTGCGACCCGTGGCACGCTGAATCTCGTTGGCCAGCATGATCGCGTCAAAGCCTGCGTATCCCGAGTGGTTGGCGATAACAATTGCAGGCCCTTCTTTTGGAATGTTCTCGAAACCCATCGCCTGAACTCGGAGATAGCGGCGGATGATTTCAAGCGTGAAGTTGGGAAGCAGGCGAAAGGCAATGTCCTCGCGGCGCAGGCGACCCCGTGCAAGATCAGTTAAAAGCTTTCGATCGGGTAAATTGCCTATGAAATTGTCGAACCAAGAAAGCATCGTCTATATTTCGCCTTATGACTTCTTATATCCTAGCCATTGATCAGGGAACAACATCCTCAAGGGCCGTGATTTATGACGAAAAATTTGACCCTCTTGCTTCAATGCAACATGAATTTCCGCAGCATTTTCCCAAGGCGGATTGGGTCGAGCACAATCTCGAGGAAATCTGGGATTCGGTCAAAAAATCGATACAAGGCGCAATATTGGAGATGAGAAAAAAGGACCCGGATTTCTCTCCACAACAGATTAAAGCGATTGGCATCACGAATCAGCGCGAGACCTTTGGAATTTGGGATCGCTCGACGGGCAATGCAATAGGAAATGCCATTGTATGGCAGTGTCGCCGCAGTTCTGAGCTCTGCCAGAAATTGCGCCGTTCGAAAGAGGCGCGTGCGGTTGCGCATGCGGCGGGGCTTGTTTTGGATCCCTATTTTTCTGGAACAAAAATTCGCTGGTTGATGGAGAATGATAAATCAATTTATTCGCGTGCGCAGAAAGGCGAAGTGGCATTTGGCACTATTGATACGTTTTTGATTTGGCGACTGACTGGTGGGCGTACACATGCGACCGATGTGACGAATGCATCGCGCACGCTGCTTTATGATCTAAAAAAGCGTTCGTGGAATCCAAAGGCACTACGTCTACTGAAGGCGCCGGCTGAAATGCTGCCGAAGGTTTTGTCCTCCGATGGAGACTTTGGACTGACAAACGCCTTAGGCTTTTTGCCCGATGGGATTCCTATTCGGGGAGTCTTGGGTGATCAACAGGCTGCATTGTTGGGGCAAGGCTGCGTTCGCGCTGGCCAGGCAAAAATCACTTATGGAACTGGCTCATTTTTAGTTTTCAACACCGGAGAAAAAATCCGGCGCAGTCGAAATGCTCTGTCGACGATTGCTTGGGGACTGGGCGGAAAAACTTTTTATGCTTTGGAGGGATCTGTTTTTGTTGCGGGAGCTTTTGTTCAGTGGCTTCGGGACCAACTGAAAATGATTGAATCCAGTGGCGAGATCGAGGCGCTTGCCCGCAGTGTCCCCTCTTCCGACGGAGTTTTTGTAATCCCGGCGCTTACGGGTTTAGGCTCGCCTTATTGGAAGGCCGAAGCGCGCGCAGTGATCGGCGGTCTAACGAGAAAATCCAGCCGCGCCCACATCGCGCGCGCTTCCCTTGAGGGCATTGCCTTAAGCATTGCTGACGTGAGCGATGCGCTAAAAAAGGATTTGGCAACACCTCTTAAATCCATTCACGTTGACGGTGGAGCCGCGGCAAACAATCTGATGATGCAGTATCAAGCCGATCTCTTAGGCATTGAGGTTCTTCGACCGCATGATCGTGAAACTACTGTTCGAGGCGCTGCATACGCGGCAGCACTAGGGAGTGGACTGATCTCTGGGTTGAAAGAGGTTGAAAAATTAAACAAAACAGAAAGTACTTTTCGCTCAGAGAGTTCACCGAAATCGAGAAGCCAGGCCTTGGGACTCTGGAGAAAACGCATCAAAAATTTCTATTACTGAGACCGAGGTGTGATTAAGACTGTGACTTGATCTGGGCGGGATGTGAGTAGTTCGACGATCTTTTCTAGGTCAGCGAGGAGATTCTGAAAATCCATATAGTAAAGTGATTGGCGCCCCGCGAGAAAATCCTCCATGGTATTAAGCGTCTCTAGTGATCTTTCTAAATTTGGAAGCTCAGTTGGGATACGAAGTCCGTTATTGGCTCGATCATCATAAAAATTCGGAAGAATCTGGCGGACCAGCTCAAATCCGAAAGCGTCTATTGGAGTGTCCGCAAATACAGTGTCTCGAAGTGGGGCCTGAATCAGGGAGCCTGGTGCGTAGTCCGATGCGAAGATCTGGGGAATATTAAGAATCAAAGTTAGTTTTTGATTGAGGTCGTGGCGCAGATTTTCACTGCCGCCACCTCGTTCCGGCATCGGTAATAAATGACGATTTTCATCGAATCGATAAAGTTTAGCGTCTTTTGATAGCGGAATATGGGGATTTGCAATGAGAGCCTTAGCGTCCGAGGAAAGTTTATTCGTATGGGCGTAGCCACTAGTCTCATTGGCCTGCACAATTTCAGTCGCATCATTTTCTCTTTGTAAATGCAGTTCACCCGCCCACAAAAGAGGAGATCTCGGAAGTTGTTTGACTACGGAAATATGGCTGCCGAAGTAAGGGGTGATGCCTAGGGCATCTCGGGTCATGACCCCTAAGACAAAGCGTTCTTCTCCGGGGTTTAAAATGTGAAGCGGGAGCTCACAGTCGCGAGCCCGGGATGAGTTACTTAGAAGCGAAACTAGTAGAATGAATTGATTTTGAATTTTCATAGGTGATGAAAAAACAAATACACTAAATCTAGAATTTCTAAAAGAAATCGACCGCCTTGAGCATCTAATGCAAATTTGCCAGAAAAATCTATTAAACTAATTTAATTTATTATTTACTGCACTGTTCGAAGGCGATGCCGCCCGAAGCAACTATGCTTTCCCAGCAGGGACCAGTGTCATTGGCCGGACAGCCATTCAAACTGGCCACTCGAGGATAGATTTCGCATATCCAAACGTTGAAAAGGCTTCGACGGACCATGCCGAAGGCCCATGCAAAAATTAAAACGACAAATGCCAGGAGCAGCGCGTATTCCAAAATCGCCTGTCCTTTCAAGGACTTCGAGTGCCATTTTGAGTGCTGACCGCCTGAGTCATGTCGGCCCTTCAAGCTTTTGACTTGGCCCCCTAGAAAACCGCTCATACAATAAAGTTTACACCGCTTTTTATGCCCGAATTAGCCGACGACACAAAAAACCCCGATAAATCACTTCATGACAGCCTGATTTTTAAATTTGGCAATCTTGGCCGCATTGCGATCGAACCACGTTATATACACCGACGCGATCTGCCTTATGTTGATTATCTGATCTTTCCTCGCCAAATCCCCGCAAAGAAAGTGACTGCAGCCCATCTTTGGGTCGAGAGCCGCGAGTGTCCGATATTTTGTGTTCGAACGGAAATCGAAAACTTTCAGCGCGCCGGCTTCGGTTTGCACAAGTTTAATGTGGTCGAAGGTTTCCGAGAAATATCAGTCGAAGGCGGGTCGATTCTTTTTTACCCTGCGGCTAGGGAGCGACATTTGGGCATCAAGGGGCTCGTGTCGGATCTTTTTGAAGCGTGGGGTCTTCGACAGCCAACCTCATACCATCTGAAGCTAAAAAGTAGGAATGCCCCACCCCTCTTGATCCTAGTGAACCCGATGCTTGAAAAACTGGATGTACAAATTCTGAATGAAGAAAAGCCGGCTCATATCATTGGTCTAGCGGGTTTTGCCGATACTGAGTGGAAACGTGTGGAAAAACATTTTTCTCAGCGAATTTTACTGGAGCATGAGGTGCTGAATCTCCTAAAGGAAAAACCGCTGGCGCTATCGCCGGAGCTTCCTGAAGTCCAACTCTCGATTTAAGTGAAAATTCCACAAACGTGCGCTCAGTATAGCAGCGCATAAAAGTCGCAAATTTGTGCGCTCCTTAGTAGATTCTATTTCATTGTGAACAAAACCATTCGTTGGGGCCTCTTTGCCTGCGCTTCCTTGTTGTTGGTAATGGGAGTTTTTATCAGCCGTTACTTCGCGGCCTATCGCGAATCTTCGAAAATTGTTGTGGCGGAGCAAGTAGTTGTGAACGAGCTAACTGTTGAGGGAGAGGCGGGAGAAAAAAAGCCATTTAGAAATTTTCTTCTCGTTCCGGAAAGAGCTACTTTTTTGTCCTTCTGGGCGACATGGTGTGAACCTTGCCTTAAGGAAATTCCTTTGATTTTGGAATCAGCAATTCCACAGAAAACCAACCTGCTCTTTGTGAACTTGGACGCGGGATCATTTTTAGACCGAAAAAAAGCAGTCGATCATTGGCGTGCCGAAAATTTGCTGGAAATAGAAACAATTTTTGATTCCGAAGCATCCTTAACCGAAGCCTTCTCGGTCTCGGCATTGCCACTAAATATTCTGCTCTCAAAAGATGGAAGTATTTTGTGGAGCCACACAGGCCTGCTCAGCGAAAAGCATTTAGCCGAGAGTCTTAGTAAACTCGACGTCCACTAAGAAAAACAGATTCGGGTTTGCTTCCGTCCACAATGATTTCCTCAAGAGGATCTTTACCCGCAGTTTGCCAAAGACATAAGGACGCCGAATATCCGGGAACTAGGGAGCCTAAGCTCTTTTCTAGTCCTAGCGCTGCAGCGGCGCAGTAGGTAAAAGCACAAAAAATTTCTAGGGGCTTCATCCCCAGCTGGGCGGCCGCCAATCGCATGGTGAACTGGGGACTGGCATCCGGAGCGGTGCCCGGATTAAAGTCCGTGGCTAGCGCCACACGAGCTCCTGCATCCAAAATTTTTCTGGCAGGCGCATACTCGAGGCCAAGAAAAAAAGATGTTGCTGGTAGCAAGGTAGCCACCGTTGGAAGTTGGGCGAGTTCTTGGAGGGCAGTTGCAGAGACTTTCTGCAAATGATCAACAGATAGTGCTCCCATGCGAGCAAAAGTCTCTGCGGAGCCTAGTGGACTCAGTTCGTCCGCGTGTATTTTTGGAATCAAACCATGGTGTTGGCCGGCTTCCACAAAGCGGCGAGATTCCTCGAGGGAAAAAAAGCCTTTCTCCGGAAAGGCATCGATAAAATTTGCTAAATTTTCGTTCTTTATTAGGGGAAGGATCGAGATCATACGATCAACGAATTCACGCTCAGTTTGACCGGCGGGCAAGGCATGAAGTCCTAAGAAGGTGCTAAAAAGTTCTATTGGAAGCTGGGAACTTCGTGCTCTTTTTAAGAGTCGGAGCAATCGAAGTTCACCTGAAGGACTGCTGGCGTAACCACTCTTGACTTCGATGTGAGTGATGCCCGAGCGGACAGCAAGCTGTAGACGATCGAGCAATTCACCCAGAAGCTGAGAGTCATCCGCATTCTCCATCGTATCCATCGTGCGGCGGATGCCCCCACCCGCTGCGCTTATGGATTGATAGCTTTGACCGCCCCAGCGCATAAAAAACTCGAAACTTCTTTCGCCACTGAAAAGGCTGTGTGTGTGTGAATCAACAAAGCTAGGTGTTGCAAATAGCCCGCTACCGTTAAACTCTTCTTTTTCTTCGGGCAGATTTTTTCCGATGGCGCGGATTCTTCCGCTTTCATCAATTGAGATATCAACGGGCCCCGGGATAAAATCCGAGCTTTCAAGTGACGGGCGGCGCCCCTCACTTTTTATAAATGATTCTCCACTAAAGATTCCCTTTAAGTTTTGAATCCGCATAAATTTATTTGCCTAGCATCGGAATCTTGATCCGATTACTTTCGGCCGAGGCTTTGGCGCTTTGGTAACCTGCATCCGCATGTCGCAAAATTCCCATGGCGGGGTCGGAGTTGAGAACTCGTTTCAAACGTCGATCCGCGTCTGCACTGCCGTCTGCGACGATGACCATTCCCGCGTGTTGCGAGTATCCCATGCCGACGCCTCCCCCATGATGAAAGGAGACCCAGGAAGCACCATTGACGGCATTGATCATAGCATTCAGGAATGCCCAATCAGATACCGCGTCGCTCCCATCAAGCATCGCCTCGGTTTCACGATTGGGTGAAGCCACACTTCCACAATCGAGATGATCGCGACCGATCACCAGAGGAGCCGAAACTTTTCCATCGCGAACGAGTTGATTAAAAAGAAGACCGGCCTTTTCACGCTCTCCGTGACGAAGCCAGCAAATGCGTGAAGGTAAGCCTTGAAATCGGACTTGGGGCGCACCAACCTTGAGCCAGTTATTGAGAGTTTCATTTTTCGGAAATAGCTCAAGCAAAGCGCGATCCGTCACGCCAATGTCTTCGGGGTTTCCGCTCAGGGCGACCCAGCGAAAGGGGCCGCTTCCTTCGCAGAACATCGGACGAATGTATTCGGGAACAAAACCCTTTACATCGAATGCGCGACTGCAGCCGCCCTGAACGGCAAATGCGCGCAGATTGTTTCCGTAATCAAAAACAATGGATCCCCGATCCTTGAAGGCCAGCAAATGATTCATGTGCCGCGCCATGGAGGCGATCGCGAGTGCGGAAAGTTTTTCCGGATTTTCCTTTCGAAGCTTTAAGGCATCCTGCAAGGACAGTCCGTCGGGAATGTAGCCGTTTCTGGGGTCGTGTGCGCTGGTTTGATCGGTCATGACGTCGGGCAAAAATTCGATTTTCGCCAATTCCGAAAGGAAATCGACGATGTTCATCTCAAGACCGATCGAGAGAGGAGTGCCCGATCGAGTATTCGTGTCGAGAATTCTGATCGCATCGCTAAAGTCTTTGGCTCGGCAATCCAGATATTTTTCCTCGATGCGCCGATCAATTTTGGCTCCGTCGACTTCGACGCAGAGTGCCGTCGCCCCAGCCAATTTCGCGGCCAGAGGCTGAGCCCCGCCCATCCCCCCAAGGCCAGCTGTAACGACCGAGCGCCCCTGTAGAGGAAGTTTTTCTTTAGTTTGCGGGAAATGTTTTCTTCCACAGGCAGCAAAGGTTTCGTAGGTTCCTTGGAGAATCCCTTGGGTCCCAATGTAGATCCAAGATCCCGCGGTCATTTGACCGTACATCATTAAACCTTTTTTATCGAGTTCATGAAAATGTTCCCAAGTGGCCCATTTGGGAACGAGATTCGAATTTGCAAGCAGCACCCTTGGGGCGTCTTTGTGCGAGGGCAAAATGCCAACTGGTTTTCCACTTTGAATCAGTAAGGTCTCGTCGTCTTCCAATTCTTTGAGTGCGGCAAGAATCGCATCAAAGGCCGGCCAATTTCGGGCAGCCTTGCCAATTCCGCCATAGACCACGAGCTCGTCGGGATTCTCTGCGACCTCGGGGTCAAGGTTGTTTTGGATCATCCTAAAAGCAGCTTCAGTTACCCAGCTCTTACAATTCAATTGAGTGCCGCGAGGGGCTCGAATGGATCGTGCGCTCATAAAAGTGCGCCTCCTTTGACCATGCGGTGAGCTTTTTCAATGTCGATCGAGAGATTTCGGTCTCGCTCGAGAAAGGAAACCTCTGTTCGAAATCGGGCGTGAACCCAATCAATTTTTTTGCTGCTCTTTTTGGGGCGAAGAAAGTCGATTGCTTGTGCTCCGGCCATCATTTCAATTCCCAAAACATAAGCGACCTTGTCTGCGATTTGCACCGCTTTGAATCCTGCAATGGGCCCCATCGACACGTGATCTTCGCGATCGTCGCTTGTGGGAATCGAATCAACGCTGGCGGGAAAAGAAAGCGATTTGCATTCACTCACCAAGGCGGCCGAAGTCACATGGGCCATCATAAAACCTGAATTGAATCCGCCGTCTTTGATAAGAAATGGATAAAGCTTGTTGCTTTCTTTGCTCATGGCCAAGGCGGTTCTGCGTTCAGCGATCGAGGCCAATGTGGTTAGCGCTGATGCTATTTGGTCGGATACGCGGGCGGCATAAATTGCATGAAAATTTCCACCGCTCAGACTGGTATCATCCTCGGGAAAAAGAAGAGGGTTGTCGGTCGAGGAGTTGATTTCACGGCGTAAAATTTCTGCGGACTTTTCGAGATCATCCCAAACGGCGCCGTGAACCTGCGGTGCACAGCGCAGGGAATAGGGATCCTGAACCTGGCCACAACTAATATGTGCATCGCGAATTTCACTGTCGCCAGATAGCCATTCGCGGATTTCGTTGCCGCAGTGGATGGCTCCCAGGTGTGTGCGAGCCTTAAGAATGCGATCGTCAAAAAAGCGATGCGAAGCTTGGAGCCCTTCAACGGAAAGTGCGAGGGAAAGATTGGCGTTTCGCACAAGATTTTTTCCTTCGCTGACCGCCTGAATCGCAAGTGCTGCGGTCAACTGCGTGCCATTCACTAAAGCCAAGGCTTCCTTGGGCCCCAGCTTAATTTTTTGAAGACCCAAGGCTAAAAGCCCCTCTTTGGCCGTAGCGGAAACAATTTCTCCGTCGATCGGAAATGTCGCTTGTCCCTCGCCAAGAAGTGCCAGGCTGGCGTGTGCCGAGGGCGCCAAATCGCCCGATGCCCCTACACTGCCGCGGCTTGGAACATCGGCTAAAAAGCCACGATTCAGCGCGTCAACAATGTGCGAAATTGTTTCCATGCGAACGCCACTATTTCCGCGAGCCAAAACGTTCAGACGAATGATCCACATCGCCAGGACAATTTCACGACTGAGAACTTCACCGACACCACAAGAGTGCGAACGCACAAAGTTGATTTGGAGTTCCTCAAGCTTTTCAGGCGGAATGACAACTTCGGCGAATTTTCCAAAGCCCGTATTGACGCCGTAAACAGCTTCGCCCGTGCGAACAATCTTGGAAACAAATTCTTCCGATGCTCGAATTCGCGCATGCGAACTCGGCGAGAGGCGAATTTTGGGAAGATTCTTTGCTCCTGCGTGATGAAGAACATAATCCCACAAAACTAAGGGATCGAGATTTTCACCATCAACATAGATTTCGCTCATAGTCCGCGGAGCTCCAGAATTGCTTGCTTGTAGTCCGTCGCACCAAAAATTGCCGTACCGGCGACCAAGATATCGACTCCGGCCTTTTTGGCCAGAGGTGCAGTGCTCTTTGTCACCCCCCCATCGATCTGGACCAGAATTTTATCGCGGACTTTTTTCGCGTCGAGCCATTTGACGAGTCGTTCAGTCTTTTCAAGTGCTGCGGGGATCAGTTTTTGACCACCGAATCCGGGATTCACAGTCATGGAGAGAATCATATCGAGCTGATCCAATACCCACTCCAGTCCCTCGAAGGGGGTCGCAGGGTTTATCGATACGCCGGCTTTGATTCCTAGAGAGCGGATATTCGCCAGGCTTCGTTGAAGATGCGTGCAGGCTTCGGCATGGATGGTGATGCGATCGACTCCGATGGACGCAAGCTCTGCGACATATTGATCGGGATTTTCGACCATAAGATGGCAATCGAGAGGAAGCTTTGTCGCACTTTTGATTTTCTGAATCACCGGAGGGCCAAAGGTCAAATTGGGCACAAAATGTCCATCCATTACATCCAGATGGAGAGCATCTGCCCCGGCGCTCTCAATTTTTTTCAATTCTTCGGCGATATTTGAAAAATCACAGGAGAGGAGTGAAGGAAAAATCTTCATAGTGCCCGGAGCTTAGCCCGAGTCTTCAGATTTTGAAAATAGTCGAAGGCCTTCATGGGGGACTTTCCGGCCAGTTGAATCCTCAGAAGCTCCACACCTCGCGAAGGCTGACTTGTGAGGAGAATTGCCTTGCGATCTTTGCAATAAATATCACCAGCTACGCCCCTCTCTGCTCCCTCTATAGCCTTTGCGGACAATATTTTTATTTCGCCCACACTTTCCAAGGCAGCGCTGACTTTGGGCCATGCAGCAAAAGCGTGGGCGCGTCTTTCAACTTCCAGCGGAGTCCAATTCGGATTCCACCGCGCCTCTTCCTTGGTAATTTTCGCGGCGATCGTTACGGCGCTCTCGTCTTGTGGGCGAGGTCGAAGGGCCGAAGGACCGCCGGCCTTTAAAAAGCGGGAAACGACTTCAAATGACAGGGCCGAAAGTTTTTCAAAGAGAAGGGGCGCATTGTCGTCTGGTAAAATGGGAATTCTTTCTTCCAAATAAACATCACCGGCATCCAATGCCATGACCATTTTCTGCAGGGAAATTCCCGTTTCTTCGTCTCCGGCTTCGATAGCGCGCTGAATGGGTGCGGCACCACGCCAGCGGGGAAGCAGGCTGGCGTGAACGTTGAACGCCCCTAAACTAGATATATTTAAAAAGTTTTCTGGGAAAAGTAGGCCATAGGCAGTGACAAGAAGAAGGTCGGGCTTTTTTTCAGAGATAAAGCGCAGAAGTTCTTCACGCTCTGGACTCTCTTTCTTTAAAGAGAGAGGTGAAAATACAGGCAGAGCCCACTCGAGAGCCTGTTCTTTAACAGGACACGGGCTTAACTGATGACCGCGGCCCCGGGGGCGATCTGGCTGGGTGACTACACCCATGAGATCGGAGTTTTCCTTAAGCGCACGAAGGCTCGATAGAGAAAAGTCAGGTGTTCCAAAAAAAAGAGTCTTCAACAAATTTAGCTTTCCTCGGAAACCGGTGTTTTCTGTAATTTGTTGTATTTCTGCAGGACCATCATGCGGGTCATGGGGCTCAGACGATCCGGAAATACGATGCCATCCAAATGGTCCATTTCGTGTTGCAAGACGATGCTTCGGAATCCGTGGCTTTCTTCCTCGATGGTTTCACCTGCGAGATTTTGGTAGCGAAGCTTGAGACTTTCTTTGCGACCCACTTTAGCGTAGACGCCTGGAACCGATAGGCAACCTTCTTCGTATTCAATCTCGCCAGAGGCTTTGAGGATTTCAGGATTGATAAAAACCTCAAGTTTTTTCTCTTTGCGTTTGGTGGCAAGGCGACGTTCACTTTCCTCGTCGCCTTCAATAAACTCTTCGTCATCATCCATGCCATTAATGTCGATGACCAAAATGCGCTTTGGAATTGCGACTTGGATGGCGGCAAGGCCAATGCCACTAGCTTGGTACATCGTCTCGCCCATGTCGGCTACAAGATCGCCTAATTCCTGGTCAAAAGTTTCAACTCGTGCGGACTTAAGACGCAGTCTCGGGTCCGGATAAGTTATAATTTTCATGGGCTTCGGCACAAAGGCAGTAAATCATAAAGCCTAAAGAACTCTCAATCCGAATCTGCGGTAGTTGAAGAGTTCCTTGAAGCCCAGGAGCGGTTCTTCGGTGCGCGGTAGCCATATAAAGGCCGCTCGCCCGATCAGGGCTTCTCGGGGTACGAATCCCCAGGCGCGGCCATCAAAGGAATCATCCCGATTGTCACCCATAAAAAAGTAGTGATTTTCCGGCACTTCGAAGAGGCAGATTTCGTTGACCAAGGTGTTGAGGCGATCCACATATTCACCCCGGGTGTAGTGGGCGACCTCGATGCAAGAAGTTCCGGTCATGGCCTCGTAGGACTTGATTGAGTCCTGGTGGGCTTCCATCTGAAGTTTTCGGCGCTGAACCCAAAAATCATGATCCATGCCCGGTAGCCGTTCTCGAAAAAGGCGATAAATATTGGGTTCTGGTTGAAAATCTGGCGCCATCTCCGCGACGAAGTTCATGTCGTCAATTGGAGTTTGCGGAACGGCTTCTCCGTTGATTTCAAGGCGCCCACGACTAATTTTAATTTTATCTGCGGGAAGCCCGATCAGCCGCTTGATGTAATAGGTGTCGAGATCATTTTGACGGTGTTGGTTTCTAAAGACGACAACGTCGCCCCGTTTTGGATCTGAAATAGGAATTATTTTTCTGTCGATCTCTACCAGGGGGACGTGAACTCCCATGTCATAGGAACTTTGGACCACAAATAGTTGATCCCCAATCAACAGTGTCGGAATCATGCTTCCGCTCGGAATGCGGAAAGGTTGCGTAATGATCGAACGCACAAAAAGGATCAAAAGGAGCATCCAAAAAATTGCGATTCCTTCAGATTTCAGACGCGAATCTGTGAGCGTCGAAGATTTATCACTGCTCATAGTAGAAGCTCACTGCCACAATCGGGTAGATTAGAACCGCAGCCCTAAATCCGCAAGGCTCTTTCGGATTTATCGGTTGCTGAGGAGAAGATGGGAATTCTAGGCCGCTACGTTTTGAAAGAACATCTTCTGGCGCTCTTTCCAATTTGGGGCTTCTTGGGCCTGCTCCTTTATCTTTTCGAGACCATGAGCGGGGCCGTTAACCTAAAAGAAGATTTCGAGGTCGTTGCGACGCTTTATCTTTACAAAATTCCAAAAAATTTGGAACTCATGTTTCCGGTAGCAGCACTGTTTTCAGTTTTAACCGTTTTAGCCAGCATGAATCGATCCCATGAATTGGTGGCCGCCAAAGCCATGGGTGTAAAAAATCTTTCACTTTTGAAGCCACTACTTCTCGCAACTCTCTTGGGTGCGGTCGCACACTATTTCGTAACGGATCAATGGGCGCCCCTGGGAATGAAAAAGTACTATGAAAAGTGGGACGTACAGATCAAGGGACGTCAGGCCCGCACAGCACGCATCCGCCAATCTAAAATCTGGTTTCGCAATCAGGAGATTCTCTACAACGTCGGATTCCTGGATCCCAAGGCGAAGGAAATTTTTGATGTCAGCATCTTCACCTTTGATTCAGATTTTCATGTGGCCCAAATCGTAGAGGCGCCCAAGGCGACTTGGGAGGAGGATCGATGGATCCTGCAAAATGGCCAGGTGCGTTTGGTTGATAAGAAGCTCCTTCACCCCATTTCAAAGCCCTTTGCGAGGCGCGAAAGTCGTTTGATCGATGCTCCCCAGGATTTGCAAGTTTTCGATTTCAAGGTCGACATCATGGGGCAAGAGGAGCTGGAGAGCTTGATCGATCGCTCCAAACAATTGGGCGTGCCGACGATGCAGTGGGAAACGCTCTATCACTCTCGAATGAGTTTTCTGGCTGTTGCCTTTATTTTTATTTTGCTCGCCTTTCCGCGCGTCACGCGATTTCACCGCGCGAAAGGCACTGCTGGTGATGTTCTCTTTGTGGGCGCCGTTTGCTTTAGCTACTGGGTCTTTTTCCACTTTTCGCTGAATCTGGGTCAATACGGAAGGTTTCCGCCTCTACTAGCGGCCTGGACGCCGAATATTTTGGCCGCGGTGTTTGCAGCCTTCTATTTCAAATATCAATCCCTGGAGCGTTCGTCAGATTAAGGCCTAACGTCGATCAATTGGATTTTTGAAATTCGGGGGATTTCCCCCGGTGGAAGCCGGCGTAGGTGACTTCAACGTGTCTGAGCCCGGAAGTGACCATGAATCATTGACGGCATTTCTACCAAACATCTGCAGGACGGTTTTTGTTTTGGGATCGAAAGTGTCCTCGATCAGAGTGCTCCCTTTTCGGCCAGCCTTTTCGAGGGCCAGTCGATTGCTACGGCCGAATTCTCGCATTTCCTCTACCTGAGCCTCGATGCGTTTCATGTAGGTGTCCCATTCTTTATAAATAGGATTTGTTTTTCCTCCAGCCATTCGAGCACTAAAATCCAGATCTTCGACAAAGGCGCGTTGTCGCGAAAGCGGCATGCGCGAAGCCAAGGCCATTTTCATATATAAAGGTTCACGTGTGTCCCAAAAAACCCCGCCGGGATCGCCTTTAACGGGCTCAAATGCCCCCAGCCGATTGCTGCCATCAACATAACCGTCGCGAGTCGTGCACCAGACATCGGACGACATGCAGCGCTCGATCTTTGAGATTTTTTCTTGCAGCGTTCGAGATCCGCGTGCTTCTCGATCGGCGATTTGAACGGCTAGCTGGTAGAGTTCTGAAGGGTTCGTTGGCGCCAAGACGCCCTCGGCCGGTGGCGTAAAGGGTTTCTTCATCAGGCTACGCAGAGCTGTCGGATGTTGGCATGTGAAACCAGCAGGAGGAGTAGTCGGTTTTGGCCGCCAATTCGCGGCTCTCTCAAAACAAAATTCCTGACCCATTACCTGATCCTGGAGTGCAATTTGCGACGCAATTTCGCGATTGCTCCCTTTGCGCGCAATCACTCCCGCGATTCGACGCATGAAATCCTGGGCTGCTGCGTAGTCTCCATCTTCGGGTTTATCCGTTCGATATCCCACCAGACGCGCTGCTCGTAAAGTTTTCCATGAAGTGTCCATTTTGTGCTGCCATTGTTGATAGAGCCAAGCGGCCTCCGAGCGAATCGCATCGTTTGCATAAATGTCATCAGAGCCGTTCTTACCTTTTAGGATGTCCGCCTTGAACTGTTCGAAGTATGTTTCACCGGCCTTTTCCATAGCCTTTTTAACCTGAGGATTGGCATCATAAACACGGTGCTCTTCATCATCTCCAGCGCCAGCGTGCGCCCCCCCAACGTCGAGCATCGCGCCACTCAAATTTCCACACGGTTGAGGGACCCCACCGCGCGTAATATTTTTGATACAAGCGCCGGAACTAATGCGAGCCTTTCGCAGAGCCTCTGAGCGCTTTTCATCGTCGGCCAAGCCACGCTTACCCAGTAAAGCTTCCTCTACGCCGCCTTCGGCAGTGTTAGCTGAGTTGCCGTGATCGGAGACACCATCAAGATCATCGTCGTGGAATTCAAGATGACCAGAAAATCTGCTTGAGTCGGATTTCGAGGAAGACAATCGCCCACGCACCAGTTTTTCGTAGAGCTCTCGAACTCCCGGATCCGGAGAATTTTTCATCTTCTCGAATTCTTCTTTAGTAAAGCCGCCGTCGGACTCCTCTGTGCTGCCGTCAGTGGTATCTGTGAAATTCTGGGCATGACTGATGAACGGTAGGCTTAGGGATGAGAGGAAAAGAAATAGGCGAATAAAAACCATAGATTTCGTCTAATGATAGTTTAACTGAGCAGGCCCATTAACTCCGGTTAAGATTCGGTTAAGCCCAGGGGAAAATACGGAAGAGGGACTTTTAACCGGTCTGAAATGAGCTATAAAAACGTCTATGAAGAAACTCGCGATCGGCATTGATCTTGGCGGAACAAATCTGCGTGCTGCCTTGGTGAGCCCCGAGGGTAAGGTTTTGAAAATCGAGCGTGGAAAAACGCCGGTTGTCGAGGGACCTGAGGCCACAGCTCAAATGATGGGTGGTTTGATTTCGCTCTTAGGTGAGCCGGTTCAAAATTTGCTGGGTGTGGGTATCGGATCTCCGGGTCCACTTTCACGAAAAAACAAAATGATCTTTCAGACGCCCAACCTGCCGGGTTTTGATTCCTTTCCTTTGGGTCAACGGGTTCAAGAGATCACGGGTCTAAATGTAATTTTAGAGCACGACGCAAAATGCGCAGCTTATGGAGAATTCTTCTTTGGGCATGCGCGCGAAAAGAAAAATGTGCTTTTGCTAACTTTTGGAACGGGCATCGGTGGCGGAGTTTTTGTCGACGGACGCATGCTTTATGGAAAATCCGACGGAGCCGGTGAAATCGGTCACATGACACTTTTTCCCGAAGGACGACAATGCCTCTGTGGAAACCGGGGTTGTCTCGAGCAATATGTGTCGGCAAGTGCGATCGAGCGACGCGCCCGGGAAGAAAGCGGTCGGCCGTGGACGAACCCGCAGCTCTTGGCGGCGGTTGCAGACGGAAATCCCTTCGCCGTTGAATTTTTGAGAAAAATTTCAACAGAACTTTCCATTGGGCTGGCGAGTCTAGTTAATATTTTTGAACCAGAGTTGATTGTGCTGGCTGGTGGTTTGTTCACAAGCGGCGGCGGGCCGCTCTGTGACTGGGTTTCAGAGGCCATCGTTGGAAGATGTTTCGAAAGTTCTAGACGCGGATTGGAAATTCTCCCCTCAGAACTTGGCGGAGACGCTGGAGTGTTGGGTGCGGCGGGTTTGGTCTACGCAGCTTCAAAGTAAACTAGAGCATGCTTCCGGGATTCACGTCGATCACCATGCGTGTACGCATTTGTGCTTCTAGTTTTTTTTCGTGCCAACGAGAATTAATCCAATCCAATAATATATCGAGGTGTTTTTCGTTTCTACTTTTGAGCATGATTTGATAGCGGAATCGATTGCGGAGTTTAAAGAGCGGGCTTGCGATGGGGCCCAATACTTGAACTTCAGAATTTGGGTTTTTTCTCAATGCCGCCGCCACCTGCTCGGCGGCGCGGTGGCCCGAAGACTCATCGCTGGAATCAAAGTGTAAGCAGCAGATGCGACCGAAGGGGGGATACTGCAACAGATCCCGTTTCTCTAGTTCGGTCGCCATGAATTCCCGATATATAGTCATCGGATCCGGCGCCCGCAGTGCATGAAAAATTGCGTGTTCGGGTTGAAAGGTTTGAATGAGCGTTTTCCCCTTTAGCGATGCTCGGCCCGATCGTCCAGCAACCTGTAACATCAATTGCAGCGCTCTTTCATCGGCGCGAAAGTCCGGAATGGAAAGTCCCAAGTCAGCGAGTACAACGCCGACCAAAGTTACCCGCGGAAAATCGAGGCCTTTGGAAACCATCTGTGTCCCCAGCAGAATGTCGCCTTCCCCGTCGCGAAAGCTCTGTAATCGAAGTTTCAAATCTTCGAGGTTTGCGACAGTGTCTCGATCCAAACGCAGAACACGAGCCTTGGGATGATGCACGGATAAAGCCTCTTCAATTTTTTCGGTTCCAATGCCCACTTCCTTCAGGCGATCGGGAGTCATGCACGAAGGGCAAATTTTCGGAACCGGGATTTCAAAACCGCAGTAGTGGCAAAGTAGTTTGTGCCGATGTGGCGTGATCTTTACGGCGCAATTCGGGCAGTCAAAAGTGTGCCCGCAATCGACGCAGAGGAGCTGGCTGCCAAAACCTCTTCGATTCAAAAATAAAATTGCTTGTTCTTTCCGCGCTAAAACTTCATCAAGAGCCTGCCGTAAGGGTTGTGAGAGGAAGAAATCTCCGGAAGCCTCGGGCGCCATAAAACTTTGTTCGGGACGCGGAGCGGGATCTTTGTTCTCTTCACCTAACGACTTTCGAAGGTCGATGATGCTGACTTCGGAATGTTCCGCGTCTGCGGCCGCCCTTTTGTTTAGAAGGGATAAAATGGCGCGTTCATCTTGAAGAAGCGCTAGACTTTCGGCGCTGGGAGTCGCGGAACCAAGCACAAGCGGGATCCCTAGAGAAGTTGCAAGGTTTTGGGCAACTTCACGCGTGTGATAGCGCAATGACTCCTCTTGCTTGAAAGAAGAATCATGCTCTTCGTCCATGATGATAATTCCTAAATTTGGAAGAGCTAAAAACACAGATGAGCGTGCACCCACGAGTATGCGCTTTGATCCCGTAATGCATTCAATCCAGGCCTTGCGCTGTTCGGTAGGTTTCAGGGCGCTGTGATAAGCGGCTACCTGGCCTGGGAATCGTTCATCGAATCGACTCATCAATTGGGGTGTGAGGGAAATTTCTGGAACCAAGACCAGGGCGGATTTTCCGCTGAGAATGATTCTCTCGATTGCCTGTAAATATATCTCGGTTTTCCCCGAGCCCGTTACACCCCAAAGCAAGTGCGTTTTTTTTGGATTGCTCTCGATGCGTTCAAGGGCGGCCGCTTGTTCTGCTGTGAGTTGGTGGGGAGAAGGCCGTGGGGGGCTATCTTCCGGCAACAAAATTCCACTCAGGCTTTTCTTCAATATCTTTTCGGAGGCTTTTCGAACGGGCGTTGGAAGAAAATTTTCCGCCACCATTCCAATGGGATAATGATAGTGCCGGGACATCCACCTGATGAGATCCATGCGAGATGGGTCCATGCAAAGATCGGGCAGCAGATTGCGAACAATTGATTTCAGTTTTTCCGGCGGAGTTTCAGAATTATCCATGGAGATCTCGCCCATGACGAGTCCGATCACCTTCCGTTTGCCAAAAGGAACCTCGACCCAAGATCCAATGCTGCAATCCAGATCCGCCGGTACCTTGTAGCTGAAGAGTTTTGAAGCAGGATGAATGGGCGCAGGAACAGCGATTTCGAAAAGGCGCCCAGCCATGATCAGTGAGTTTGGAGAAGGGCGTCTAGAAGATATTGCCCGTCGAAATTTAATGAATCGAGCAGAATGCTGACTTCATAGGGAGTCTTCTCCAATGGCAAGTTCAGTGATTTGTCTGTCGAGGGAATCGTCACAGGACCCTTTCGGGTGATGATGACTTCTTGTCCCTTTTGGTTTGTAACGACTAACTTTTCCGCCAGAATAAAAGAATGGCGAGGGCGGCCGCGTTCAATATCCAGATCTCCGTGCGCCTCGATATTGAAAAGATGGTCGCTACTTTTCAGGCGAAGGAGTCGGGGCGCCAGAAATGTTTGATCGTAGCGTATCGAGGGAAAAAGACGTCCTTCGGAATCCTGCGATACATTTTCACCTCGAAGTTCGATATAGGCGACCGGCATCCCGTGGTTTTTTCCCAGGACAATCTGAGAGTTCGGTGCGGCTTTCACTGAATCAATATTTTTTGAATCGACTTCAATCTCCGCAAACGCTGCTTTGTTAAGTAGGCCAAGCTGCAAAAGGGTCTCAGCACTTTGTTCGGGGCGGCCTCCAAGTTCGAGAATGCCCCAAACTCCCGGGCCTCCGCAATTGAGTAACTGGCTTTGAGTTTTTATTGTGCAACGACCCGCCCTTCGGCTCACAGTCCACTCCGAAGATGAAACTCCCGCATTGCTATAAAAAGTGGCGGGAATTCCAGCGACGCTGAGATCGTAATTACCGGGGGAGGCCCAGCGCAAATTGTAGTTCAGGTTCTGAGCAGCAATTTTAATTGTGCCTTCCGATCGAAAGGGCCGTTCGCGAGAAAGACGAGCAGATTGAAAACGAGCCAGTTTTCCGGGAGGAGCCGTGAAGGCCAATGCCTCTGAAGATAGTGAGAATAGGAAACTAAGTAGCCAAAAGTGTTTTAAGGTAAGCACGTAGATCCTCCCGATATTGATCATCATCCAGCGCATAGGCGATGTTGGCCATCAAATAGCCAAGCTTACTTCCGGTATCGAAGCGTTCACCTTGGATGGCCAGACCATAAAATGGGTTGTCTTCAAGCAAGCGCTGCATTCCATCCGTTAATTGAATTTCTCCACCGGTGCCCGGGGGCGTTTGTCGTAGTGCTTCAATGATTCCCGATTCGAAAATGTATCGCCCAGGAAGCGCCCAATTGGAGGGAGCCACGGAGGGATCGGGTTTTTCAACAAAGGCAGAAATCTCTGCCGACCTTGCGCCAACTTTTGGGGCATCGCCTTTGAATGCAGCGATTCCATAGAGATCTGTCTGTTCCTTTGGAACTTGTAGGACCCCCACTACGGAGCCTTCCGACTGTTCGCGAAAGCTAGCCAAACATTGTTGAATGGCCGAAGGCTCTCCCGCCGGCACACGAACAATATCGTCACCCAAAACGACGGCAAAATTCTGGCCCGAAACGACGGGTGCCGCCTGCAAAACAGCATGCCCTAAACCGCGGGGGTGATATTGGCGAACGCTGACAATGTCGATTTTTCGCGAGAGTGCCAGGGTTTCTTCGATCAGGCCTTCTTTATGAACTTGCTCAAGCTTCAAAGCCGTCAAATCGGCGGGATCAAAATAGTCTTCGATGGATATCTTAGGGCGTGATGTGATGAATACGACCGTTTCGATTCCGGCGCTGACGGCTTCTTTTACGATGTGGTGAATGATGGGTTTGTCGACAATAGGGAGAAGCTCTTTTGGCAGAGCCTTCGTAGCAGGAAGAAATCGTGATCCCAGTCCTGCAACCGGAATCACGACCTTTGTTACGTTTCGTGAAGCCATCGAAATAGTCTTTTAGAAGACTAAACCGAAGCTATCAACTTAAGTGCGGACTTAGTGCGCCGCGGGACGCTCTTGAAGTTCGTACATGCGCGGACCTTGTTGGTACCAAGTCGGAATTGGACTAGGAGCATGTCGGTAAGGAGCGAAGGGAACGACGTTTGAGCTGAGTCCCATCAAGGTTCCACCTGTAGCGCCAACAATGCCAGCGATGTCGTTCTTTTCCCATTCCATCACACCGCGGTCATCAATGATCACTTGACCATGAGCGCCGAAGTAGATGCCGTCGCCTTGGTATCCCATGCCGCCGCTAGCTATTCCGCGACCCATTCCCATACATCCAGCGGACATACAAGGAGGTGGCATGCACACGCCACCGCAATAACCCTGTCCAATGCCAGGAACCGGCATGGGCATCGGTTGTGCAATCGGAGTTGGCTGATAAGCCACCGGAGGCGGAAGTGCGGGAAGTGGCGGCATCATCGGAGGTTGCATAAAACCTTGGCCAGGGCCGAAGCCCGGACCCATGCCAGGACCAAAACCCGGACCCATGCCCGGACCAAATCCGGGTCCAAAAGCACCTTGATTATAGAGGCCCGCATTTGCGGCGCTCATCATTTGTGGACTGCTGAAGCAGTTATAGAGTGCGCCCATACTCGCTGCGCCGGCTCCGTAACCGATAGGGAAAGCTCCCATCGGATAACCCTTATTATAGCTAAGATTCAACCCTACGCTAAAGCCCGATCCACCGTGAGCGGTCTGTGTCGACACACCCAAGATTATCGTCGCTAATAGCAGTGCTTTAAAACCCTTCATAAATTCCCCCTCTGTTGAACAAAAAATAACCATCTTTGCTTCTCTAGTTGCAAACACAGTGCCAGCTTTGGAATCTTGGATTTAGGAGCCTAAGAGTCTGAATATACAGTCCTTAACTTAGGCGTTCTCTTCAATGCGGGCTCGATTCATTGTTTAATATTGTGTTAAGGTGTCTAGAGTTTAGACAAGTCGGGGCAATATTCTCCGTATAAGGGTGATTATGAAAAAACAAGAGTTTAGAAATCAATCTATTCAATTGGGCAATTTAGTAATTTTTGTGATGGCTTCATTGCTTTGCTCCGAAAGCAACGCGCAAAACGTGATCGTTGCGGACCCTGCATCTTTACTGGGGCCGGTCGCGGCTGCGCGGGGTGCATCCAGCGTAGCCTCTGGACTCAGCCACGATAGCCTCTTCGTGAATCCGGCTTCTGCTACGGCAGAAGAAGCTTATGCCATCAACGCGATCTACGGCGGAATGGGCGACATGTTATCTGCTTCGATTGTTGATACGAAATCCGGCCCCATCGGTGGCGGGGCTTATTACTTGCGTCGAAAGCTCACAGCTCCAGACACGGGTGGCGTCTTGGGTTCTTATGCGCGGACCGATGAGCAGGCGGGATTTGCCTTGATGGGAAATATCGCAGACGGTTGGTCTCTGGGTTTGGGTGGTCGATACATTCGAGCGCGGCTTGAAGATTTTGATTTGTCTTCCGCTTCCGAGTGGGAAGCTGATGCCGGAATTCGTTGGGTGGCATCACCCATGATTGCCGTTGGAGCAGCCTTTCGCTCTTTTT
>CAZWNW010000003.1:0-1837 GCA_964636255.1 uncultured Bacteriovoracaceae bacterium
CGTTCAGCCCACTGATCAAAGCCGGGAAGAAAAAAGGAGGCCAGCGGAGAAATGAAAAAATTTCGTACGCGGTCGGGATTTTTCCTGATGGATAAATCAAAAATCTTTAGGGGAGCGGATATATGACTATCTGGAGTCTCTGCGTCGGGACCTGTCTTTTCTTCAGCATAGGGAGCACTAAGTGGAGCCATTATGGAAACAAGAGCTACGTAAAACAGCCCGTTCTTTAGAAGAGATGGGATCATGCAGACTAACTAAAAGCCTTGGGCTGAGATGGCAAGAGTGTATAAACTTTAGACACTTTGAAGGCGGGAATTGTTCTCGTCTTCACGAAACCCTAACAATGGGAAAATAAGCCCCATGAGACAAAAAAATAAGTCAAAAACTTCAGGCACTTGTGTCGGTTCTGCTCTTTTTGGTTTTTTGGCACGATCCTCGCATCCTTAGCTTCAATTCAGGTTGGTTTCAGGTGAGAAAGGTGATGTTGCGATGTTGTTGAAGAAGAAAGAGTTGATCATTAAAGGCTCGGTGACTTGGGCGGTTTTGGCTGCGATGCTCCCTATGATTCGTGTCGAGGCTCAAACAAATGTGTCTTGGGGTTATGCTTCTCAGTTTGGAGTTGAAGCTTCGAAGGCGCAGTCGCTTGTTGGAAATATTTGCGAAACTTCAAAGGTCACAATTGCTGTGATTGATACGGGAGTGGATTCTTCACATCCCGATTTGAAAAATTCGCTGTGGATTAATGAGAAAGAAGTTAAAGGAAAGCCCGGCGTTGATGAAGATGGCAACGGCTACGTTGACGATGTTCATGGTTGGGATTTTGTTACGAAGAGTGGACGCATCATTGATACGCACGGCCACGGAACCCATGTTGCAGGAATTGCGGCCGCGAAAGGCGCATCAAAAGATTCCTATCTGGGTATTTGCCCAGGAGCCCGGATCATGTCGCTTCGTTACTACAACGAAAAAGCGAGTGGCTCGGAAAATCTTCGAAATACGATTCTTGCCATTGAATATGCGGTCCAGAACGGGGCTCAAATCATCAATTACTCAGGTGGCGGAGCACAGTTCTCGCAACCAGAGTTCAAGGCTCTTGAAGATGCTGCAAAAAAGGGCGTGCTAGTGATCGCCGCTGCAGGCAATGAGCGAAGCAACGCCGATGAAAAGCTTTATTTTCCAGCAGCCTATCCGTTGGACAATATTCTTTCGGTTGCTGCGATCAATCAATCGGGCCAAATTCCCAGTTTCTCGAATTGGGGTCGCGCTAAGGTTCACGTAGTGGCACCTGGAGCTTCGATCCTATCGACAGTTCCTGGTGGTGGTTATGGATATATGTCAGGAACTTCCCAGGCCACGGCCTTCGTCTCTGGTATCGCAGCAATGTTGCTGGCTGTGAATCCCAAGCTGAGTTTTTCAAAATTAAAGGAACACATCGAAAATTCAACGCGAAAGTTGCCACAACTTGTTGGCAAGGCTCGATCATCGGGTTTGGTAGATGCTGTTTCAGCTCTGAAAGCTGTAGGAATCAAAGCTGTTGAAAAGCCGGCGCAGGTTGCTGGGACTACAGTAAATACACAGAGAAATCTGGGTACATTTGTAGCAACGGAGCGAAGATTCGCTGCTGACCCCGCAATATTGAACAAGCAACAAGAAGTTAAGTTCAAGCGCCGCCGAACAACGATTAAGAGCAACGTACGATAATATCAGTTGGACGAATTTTCTTAGGGACTCTGTGATCGGGAAAGAGACCGAAAACATAGCCACCTCTCCCCGCCCCCGTAATTTTGCCGCCGAGAGCCCCTTCCACAAGGAGGCTCTCGAGCGCTTCTTCTGACTC